>DHVZ01000099.1 GCA_002412925.1 Anaerolineales bacterium UBA5195
CAGTTCCGTATGGCTCATACATCTTTGCCAGCGTAATCTTGCCCTGAGCATCGGTCAACTGGCGCACGGAACCCAACGCATCGCCCAGGAAGTAATCTGTGTGCGAAGTGCCAGGTGCGGAGTGCGATTCTTGCGCAATCCGGCCATTGCCGTACAGGTAGGTATACGCGCCATCAGAGAGAGCCTGGGTCAGGCCAGTATTCAAATCCATCGTGAAGTTGGTGTCGGTTCCGTTGACGGTTTCCTGGAGCCGGTCGCCCTGGCCGTTATAGCGGTACAAAACCGAAGTCCCCGCGCCGAGGATGGATTTCAACCGGTTGGCGGAATCGTAGGTATAGGTGTTTATCCCGTCCGAGAGCAGGTTGCCATTGGCGTCCCAATCATAAGTCACGCCATCGACGCTGGTCAGGCGGTTGGCGTCGTCATATTCGTAAAGGACCGTGGACGATTGACCATTGACCGTGGTGGTCTGGCTCAGGCGGTTGCCCACGGCGTCATAAGCGTATTCGTAGGTAATGCCACTGGAATAGGCGGCTTTGGTCAGGCGGTTGAGCGGGTCGTAGGTGTAGTCGATGGTCACAGGACCGCCGGGGATGGGTGTCGCAGTCAGGGTGGCCGTCACCGTCGGCGTGGCGGTAAGGGTGGGTGTGGCGGTTTCAGTCGCTGCAACGGCGGGGGTTTCCGTCATGGTGGGGGTAGCTGTCGCCGTCGCTGTCACAGTGCCGGTCGCTGTTTCGGTGACGGTGGGAGTTTCAGTTTCAGCCTGCTGGCGATGAACGCGGGCAAAGGAGATCAGCTTCAATCCGCCGGGCTGGCTGCCCTGGGAGATGGGCGTTTCCGTGGGCGTGGGGGTTTCCGTTGGAGTCTCCGCCTGCCCCAGGGCTGTTGGGGTTGCCGTTTCTGTTGCTGTCGTCGTCGGTGTTTCGGTTGGAGCAGGCGCACTGGTTCGATAAGATTCGAATTGGTCGAAGTATATCGTTCCCGAAGTGCCCGCGTCTGCGCCGCTCAGGATGCCAAAATTCATATGCCCGGTGGTGAAGGTGTCGTTGTCCACGCTGCCGAGCGTCTCTGCCAGGGCATGGTCGATCCACAGGCTGAAGAACCCGTCGCTTGCGCCGGGCGCGTTGGCAGCCTGCCATTCGATCTCCACCAAATGCCAGTCGTCGCTGAGCGGGTATTTGGCGCTGTAGGTGTTGACGTAGCCATCATTCTTGACGCTGGTCCGCAGCTTGTACTGGCCGGACGATTTGTAGAGATAGACCCTGAAAATGCTGGTGGAACTACGATCATAGCCCGACAGGATGTCGAGCGAGTCGCCATCGGCCATACTCAACGAGTTGGGATCGAGATAGAAACGCGCGCGGTAGTGGGCTGTATCGAGGGGCGAGCCATCGGAGATATACAGACTGTTGGTATCATCGATGACTGCTTGCAGGCCAAAGGAGCCTTCATGCGCGGCCGCGCCGGAGACGCTCAAGTCTCCGTCGTCGGAGGCGCTCGGAAACCAGCGATCAAGGTTCCCCGTTTCGAAGTCATCCGCCATGATCAGGTCCGGCGGGTTTTGCAGCGCCGGGAGCTGCGGGCCGTTGGGGTCCAGGCCGATATAATCCGTCGATTTCGAGACGAAGTCATCGAAGAAAAGCGTGCCAGACATGCCCGCATCCAGGCTGGCGAACAGGCCCAGGGTGATGTAATCAACCGACTCGCTGTCATTATCCAGGCCATCGCGGGTCTCCACCAGGGTCTCGTTGATCCAGGTCTTCAAATAACCATCGTTTGCGCCATCCGCAGTCGCGGCCTGCCACTCGAACTCGATTGCGTGCCAGTCATCGGTGATGTAGAAGTATTCGCCCCCCTGGTATGCACCGGCGTCATTCCTAACCTCCGTTTGCAGCCAGTAGCCGTTGGCAGTATAGGTGAGCGAGAGCCTGAAGTTGTCATTCGAGGTGTTGAAGATAAACACCCGGTCGCCGGTGATCATGTTGAAGGTATTGGGGTTGAAATAGAAGCGGCTGCGATAGTGCCTGAGCAGGTTGGGGGTATGGTCGCGCACATACATCGAGCTTGTGCCGTTGGCCATGGCCTGCAGGCCAGACTGACCGACAGCAGCGGATTGGGCGCTGACCCCCAGGCTGCCGCCTGCGGTGGAAACCGAAGACCAGGCCGAGAGATCCCCGCTCTCGAAACTGTTCGAGAAGATCACGCCCGGCACGGGGGTGACGGTTGGCGTGCGGGTTGGTGTGATGGTCGGCGTGAAAGTGGAAGTGGCGGTCGGGGAGGTCGAGGGCGAGGTGTAGCGAATCACCAGCCTGGGTCGCTGCAAGGCCTGGCTCGAACCCGCATCCGACGATTTGAAATTGAAGCGGTCGTTCAACTCGGCGTCGGTTTTCAACAGGAAGCCGTTGTTCGTGAATGTGCCGTCGATCATTTCCTGGATACTGGCAGGCGGCAGCCCGATCTGCTTTTCGATGCCCAGCGGTTCGTTGGCAAGGATTTGCATGGAGCCAATCGAGACGCTTTCACGGTCGTCCGCGCCGGATGCGCCGGGGGACTGCCAGTTCACCCCTACTGACGACTGGTTCCAGGTGGAACCTGTTTCGCTGAAGGGCGTCTTCAGGCGATAGACCCTGACCGTGCTATCGATATCGGAAAGATCCTCGTTTGTCCACAGCGACAGGCTGGCAGAGACGATCGTCGCATCCGAGGGGATGGTAGAGAGATCGAATTTGATCAGGCTGCGCGCCACGCTGCTGGTCGCGTTGTTCTTCTCGCCAATCCCGATATTCTCTGACAAATCATAATTCGTAGCAGCGCTGCTCTTCAGGATGTAGTTATCGATCCCATTCGCGCCATTGGGTTGGAGCACGAGGGTATAAACACCCGGTGCGTCTGTGGGGGTGGTCGTGGGTGTGAATGTCGGGGCCGGGGTGGATGTGGCCGTCGGGGTTTCAGTTACTGTCGATGTAACTGTGGAGGTACGGGTTGGCGTGACGGTGGACGTAAGCGTGGGTGTCACAGTTGGGGGCGTTGAGGACGAGGTATATTGAATCACCAGCTTGGGCCGCTGGGAGGCCTGGCTCGAACCGGCATCCGACGATTTGAAATTGAAGCGGTCGTTCAGTTCTGCGTCAGTGGCCAGCAGGAAGCCGTTGTTCGTGAATGTGCCGTTGACTACTTCCTGGATGCTGCCCAGGGTCAGCGCAATTTGCTTTTCGGTATTCAGCGGTTCGTTGGCCAGGATTTGCGCGGAACCGATGGAGTCGCTTTCGCGGTCGTTTGCGCCGGAGGCGCCAGCGGATTGCCAGTTCACCCCCGCCGCCGACTGGTTCCAGTTGGCGTCTGTTTCGCTGAAGGGCGTCTTCAGGCGATATACCCTGACCGTGCTGTCATTATCGGAGAGATCCTGGCTTGTCCACAGCGAGAGGCTGGCGGAGACGATTATCGCATCCGAGGGGATGGAAGAGAGATCGAACTTGATCAGGCTGCGCGCCACGCTGTTGGACGCATTGTTCTTCTCGCCGATCCCCACTTCACCGGATGTGCCGTATGTGGACGAAGAATATTTCAGGATGTAGGTGTCAACCCCATCCGTGCCATTGGGCTGGAGCACAAGGGTATGGACCGTTGCTGTAGCCGTTGGCGTGGCAGTTGGGGTAACTGTTGCAGTGAGGGTGGGGGAGGCCGTCGTCGTTGCTGTAGAGGTCACTGTGGGCGTGACAATAGGCGTGGATGTCGTTGCCGGCAACTGCATATCCTCGTTTGCCTGTTTGCGGTTGCCCACATTATCATATTCATAATGATAAGATGCCAGTTCCTGACCATCTTTACGATGAACGATGCTCTCAAGCTGCCCGGCATCATCGTAGGTATAGGTGGAAGTCACCCCGCCTGCCCCGGGGTTGGCTGGGGTCGGGCGCAGGATAGACAACAAGCGTCCAATCGGGTCATACTCGTATTGGGTTGCCTGGTTGTTCCAATCCGTCACCTGGGTCAGGCGATTGGCAGTGTCATCAACATACGAGACACTTTTTCCATCCGGGTAGACCAGCCCGGCGCGGTTGCCCATCTGATCATATTCATATCCCACCGTCTTCCCGAACGGATCAGTGATGGTTGTCGGGCGGTTGAGGGAATCGTACTGCCAGCGTGTTACGCCGATGCCATCGGTCATCTCGGCGCGGCGGCCAGCGGAATCGTAGGTGAAAGCCACGTCTGAATCAGAACCGGGCAGGTCGAGCGTGGTCAACTGCCGGGCAGCATTATAGGCATAGCTGGTAACCGTCCCGTTTGCATCGGTCATCTGGCTGCGATTGCCGAGCGCGTCGTAGGCGTATTCCCAGGTATTCCCCAATGGATCGGTTTCGCTGACCAGGCGGTTGAGATCATCGTAGCTAAAACTGGTCGTCTGCCCGTTCCCATCCGTGATCGACAGGCGGTTGCCATTGGCATCATAGGTATACTCGGTGCGCACATTGGTCTTGTGATCGGCGGTTAAACCAGGCCGGTAGTTTTCGATCACCGCCGAGAGACGCCCCAGGTCGTCATATTCATAGCCAGTCACCACGCCATTGGCCGCCGTGGCGGAAACCAGGCGTCCGGCGGCATCATAAGCCGACCGGGAAATATTCCCCAGCGGGTCGGTCACTGAAACCTGCCGCCCGAGGGAATCATAGGCATAGCTGGTGGTCTTGCCCTGCGCATCCGTGCTGGAAAGCACGCGCCCCGCCGCATCGTAATCGGTGCTGGAGATATTCCCAAGCGGGTCGGTGGAGCTGAACGGACGGTTGGCGGCATCGTATTCCGTGGAACTCACGCCGCCATTGGGCAGGGTGACTGACAGGCGGTTGCCAAGCGCATCATAGGCAAAGGTTGTCGTGGCGCCCAGGTCGTTGGTCTGGCTCACCTGCCGGTACAGGTTATCGTAGGTATAGGTGGTTGTGCTGCCGCCCGGCGCTGTGCTGGTGAGCATCTTCCCCAGGGCATCGTAAGTGGTCGTGCTGGTGCGTCCCAGCGGGTCCGTGACCGCGATCACACGGTCGAGAGCATCATACGTATAGGTGGTGCGATTCCCGGCGGCATCCACCGAGGCGCTGCGCCGCCCCAGGGCGTCATACTCGGTGCCGGTGATGTTGCCCAGCGCGTCGGTGACCGATACCTGCCGCCCGGCAGAATCGTACCCGTAGGTGGTGGTCTTGCCGCGCGCGTCGACCGTCTGCAGACGGTTCCCGGCAGCATCGTAGAAGGTTTCTGTCACACCGCCCAGTGGATCGATCTGCTTGATCAGCCTGCCGAGGGCATCGTATTCGTAGATGGTTACGTTTCCCAGCGCATCACTGGTGGTGGCGGCATTGCCCACCGCGTCATAGGTTGTCTGCGTGACATGACCCAGCGCATCGGTGGCAGCTGTTACACGTTTGAGGGAATCATAAGTATAGGTGGTCACGTTCCCCAGCGCGTCGGCGCTGCTGGCGACCGTCCCATCCGGGTTGTATGCCGTGTGAGTGGTGTTCCCCGCCGGGTCGGTGACGGCAACCTGCCGCCCGGCGGCGTCGTACTGGTAGGTGGTGGCGCGTCCCAGCGCATCGGTTGTGGCGATCAGTTGTCCGGCGTCATCGTAGGTGCTGGCGGTTTCGTTGCCAGCCGGGTCGATCATTTTGACCAGCCGGTCGGCATTGTCATATTCGTATTGGGTCGTGTGATCGAAGGTGTCGGTCACGGCCACCTGGTTGCCGCGCACATCGTAAGCGTAGGTGGTGGTAAGGTTGGATAAATTTTCATCGTTCTGCGGGCGATTCGGATCATAGTTCCGCACCGCTTTCACCAGCCTCCCGGCGGCGTCATATTCGCTGTGATTCACCCGCCCAAGCGGATCGGTGCTGTCGGTCAGGCGGCCCAGGTTGTCATAGGCGTAAGTCCAGGGATTGCCAGACAGATCGGTCATGGAAATACGCTGGCCATGCGCATCATAGGTATAACTGGTCGTGCGTCCGAGCGGATCGGTGGTCGAGGCCAGGTAACCCTCGGGGGTGTAAGTGTAGCTGGTTTCCCCGTTCAGCGCGTCGGTGGTGCTCGTCAGCAGCTTGCCGTCGTATTCATAGGTGGTCAGGTGATTGTTGGCATCCACAACTGAGACCGGGTTGTTCAAGCTGTCGTATGTGATACTGGTCTGGTGCCCCGCCGCATCGGTGACACTCGTCAGGTTCGCGCCATTGGCGCTCCAGGATAATTGTGTAGCGCTGCCAGATGGATCCGTAATGGTGATGGGACGAAAATTGGGATCGTAAGCCTTGGTGGTTGTATTTCCGGCGGCATCCTGGTCGCCGGTCAGAGTTCCCATTTCGTTATAGGTATTCACCTGGCTCTGGTTCAGCGCATCCTTCACCTGGATGGTTCCATCGGCCAGATAAATCAACTCCATGACCAGGTTGTCATTGCCATCGAATTGTTTGGTGACCCGCCCCTGCTCGCCTTCGATGGCGGAATACTCATTGCGAACCTTTGTTTTCCCGTCCGGATCCAGAACGCGCGTTAAAGCATGACTGGAATCGTATTCATATGTCCAGGTTTGCCCGAGCAGGTCGGTTGAGGCTGCCAGGTTTCCAGCGCTATCATAAGCAAAAGAGACGCTCCGACCGGTATGATCGGCAACTGAAACCAGGTTCCCTCCGCTGGAATAAGCAAATTGAAGGTAGCGATTATCGCCCGCCGAAGTGACCCGTTCCAATTTTCCGTCGGTGGCATAGGAATAGCTAAAAACCTTCCCATTCGCATCGGTTTTGGTCTGCAGGCGCCCGTTTTCATCGAAGCTGAATGTGTTTTGAGAAGAATCTGTGAGGGTGTAGGTGACTGGGATTGTCCCATTTTTTACCAGGCTGCCATTCACACCAGCGTAAGGGGTGTAGGTGCCGTTTTGGTTGTCCAAAAACAGGTACATATTCCCACTGTGATCCTTAAATAGTACATACCCCATGCGCCCAGCTGGATCGGCAGGAAATACCAGGCGAATATCCTGGTTATGCGTCCAGCCAGGGCCAAGAGGAGAAAGGTATTTGGCAGTGGCAAGAGAGACGTACATATGCCGGAAGGAAAGTCCCCCGGCCAATGTGGGCAGTGCCAGATCGTCCACCGGATAGAAAAGCCCACCGGTTCTTGTATTGACCGGATCACCCAGAAACCGTTGAGATTGCGAAGACGCACCGCAACCCTCGGCGCAATAAGTTGACTCGTTTGGCACAGTCACCGCTATCGGATCGAGTGATACCGAAAAGTAAAAAGCTCCTGCCCAATCGGCGGATGAAGTAGATATAGTCAAGTGCCAGTCCGGGTAATTGTACGGAGTAGTTGGTACGTTCAAGTCAAGATAGCCCCCATTGGTGACCGGGAATAAAACTGAGGAACCAATTCGAAAAGCTGCATAATTATTATTGAATCCCGAACTCGGAGAACCCGAGGTCTGAAAGGAATAATAAAACCTCTTTGTGCCTGGTGAGGTAATTGTGCGGACCATGAAATCAACCCCCAAGGTAAATAATCCTGGCTTACCATTATGAGCACTAAGGGTACCTTGACAGGTCACAGTTCTATTATTATTCTGTATACAAGTAATTCTGGAAGTATCTACCGATGAGTAAGGCCACCCTGGCCAATTACCGATAGTGAAATACGACAACGTTAAAGTATCATTGGAGGCGGACAAGGTATTTGCAGGTACACGATCCTTTTGTTCAGGCATACTTGTTTTGCGGGCTTCAGGATGTTTAAAAATTGGCGCTGTATATTTCTTGAAGTTATCATGAGAGCTCTCCTTGCTATTTGGATGATATTTTTCAGGAAGACTCGCCGCCCCTGCCGCCCCTGCCGGCGTTGCCAGCGTTCCAAAGTTCGAGATCAGCACGAGCAAAATCGCCAGCAGATGATAAAAACGTTGAAAAGAGACTTTATTGGCTTTCAAAATGGAATGCAAAAAATGACACATGCTGCCCTCCCCAGGCCGGTTGTTTTGAGTTCCTCGCAAATAAAAAAGACCTTATCGGTAATCACGAATGTCGGTCGCTACCTGCCCAGGTAATGACATGCATCACGATTACCAATAAAGTCTACTGACACCGCCGCCGCGATATGACCAATCGGCAGCTTGAAAGAAAAGGCTTTCTGTGCTAAATGAAAAATTTCATGAAACAAAACTTGTGACGTTATACCACACCTTGTTCGATTTATACCTGCTGAACTTACCAGTTTTAGCCCGTTATCGATCCCGACTTTTCAGGAAAATACTTGTGCACCCAATTCACAGTATCCAAGAGTGATTTGAACTTCAATTTTTTTAGAAATTTGCCGATGTGATAATCCACTAACCTTGGGCTGATTTCCAGTCGATTAGCGACTTCGGCTTTGGTTATGCCCTGCGCCAACAGTCCCAAGATCTGCTCCTGGTGTTTGCTCAGACTCGCCCATTTTTCCCCGGCCTCTTGGCGCCATTGCTCGGCTCGCCTCAACTGTTTCTGGTCAAACAGGATTTCACCTTGCGCTGCGCGCCGAATCGCTTCAACCAGCCTCTCGACGGGTACATTTTTGTTCAACAAGCCCGCGACCCCGGCCTCCATCATGCGGGCGAGGTAGGCATCGTGAACATGAGCGGTCAAGATCAGTATGGCAATTTCCGGAAGACTGGCGCGCACTCCCCTGATAACTTCAACCATAGGTGGGCCAGCTAAATTTAGATCGAGCAGTAGGATTTGTGGTCGAAGCTGCCCCACCAATTGCTGGACATCGATGCTGTTATCAGCCTCGCCAACGATTTCAATGTCAGGCACCGCGCTCAAAACCGCGCGAATGCCCGCCTGAAAAATAGGTTGATTATCTGCGAAAACCAGTTTGATCATGGCGTCCCTCGCCTGGCTGCGCGCGGCTTTCGAAAAAGCAAAGTCGCGCGCGCTGAAATTCAGGTGCGAACGACTTAAAATATGATATGATTCCACTGCCGCGCGTTCGCTCGCGTGGGCCGCGCCGGGAGTGTTCCAGCACTGCCCGGTATTGATTTTAACATAAGCAGCCTGTTCCTGGGTCTTTCTGAGACCCCGGAAACGGCCTCAAAACAAACTCATCCTCACCTACTAAACGACCTGACCTGCCCCGTCCCGGTCTCCTCCACAACCACCTGCGGCACGATAGACGGAAACAGGGCCGAGATATCCGCACCCACGCCCACGTAAACCGTATCCTGGGCATCGTTAATGCGGATGGCGGTTATCCGGGGATAGATCTTCAAGCCTCCCAGGTAATCATTATTCATGTTAGCGTAGTGCTGCGCCCAGGCGTAGGTTTCCTGGGTGGGATGCAGCTGACCCTGTTCGATGAACGCGCGCTGGTTGATCTCTGCTGCCGCAGCCACCGCCGCCGCGTCCGCCGCTTTCCCGATCTCCTGCCGGGCATACAGGTAGCGGCCCACATCGAAGCCCAGCGCAAAAAGCGGCAGCACAACCACGCCGATAAAGAGTGCCCAAAAGGTGGACGAGTAGGCCCGGTCTTTACCCCAACGAAATTCAAACCCAAGAAAGTTGAAGCTGGTGCTACCCAGGTCACGGAGTTGCGGCTGAAATATGTTGAGGTGTGGTTTTCGAGGAAGCTGGAAGATTTGTGGGAAGTGAGGGAGAGCAGGGGGTAGTTTGCCGTGGCTAAAGTCAAGTTTCCATTTATAAAGATTGTTTCTGATACGCCCCTGAAACGGGGCGTTAACGACAGGTAAAGGATGGATTATGACAAGCGCCACGCACTTACGAAGTGCGTGGCGCTTTTTACATCATTCCGGTTGTCTGTTTACCGTGGCATAAATCTCGGCCAGGCTGACTCTGTTTTCGTTTGCCAGCCGGACGCAATCCTCGTATTCGGGCATGGACTGGAGCACCTGTCCATTGACGATTTTGAGCTTGACCTTCAGGCTGCCATAAGGCGTTACCACCTCGCGGAATTCGCGCTGGGCTTCGTACCGATAAATCGGCTGGACGCGCATCCCTAGGGTGGTCGTCTCGCGCAGGATCAAGTCTGCCAGACTGGCTTCATCCTGGCGGCGGGCAATCACTCCGAGCAGGGTAGCCGGGCGGTTTTTCTTCATATAAATTGGAGTCAAGTACACATCCAGCGCCCCGGCGGCAAATAACTTTTCCATGACGTAACCAAAGATCTGCGGATTCATGTCGTCGAGATTGGTCTCGATCTGGATCATTTCGGAGTTTCCATTGGCCGGCGTTTCTCCCACGATCAGGCGCAGGATATTCGGCCAGGGAAGGTCGCGCTTGCCCGCGCCGACGCCGACTCCCAGGACGGTCAGATTGGGACGCTCGAAGGTGGCCAGGGCCGCCAGGATGGCCGCGCCGGTGGGAGTGACCAGTTCCTTTTGCGCCGGGGAAGGCGTCAGCGGGGCCTGGGCCAGGCGCAGCACTTCCAGGGTGGCGGGGGCCGGGAGCGGCAGTGTACCGTGGTCGCTGTCCACCGTGCCGGAACCATAGGGCAGCGGCGAAGCGTACAGGCGCTCGATGCCCAAGGTTTCGAGCCCCAGCGCCGCCCCGGTTACATCGACGATCGAATCGAGCGCGCCGACTTCGTGGAAGTGGACATGTTCGACCGGTTCGCCATGGACGCGTGCTTCGGCTTCGGCCAGCAAAGTGAACACGCGGCCCGCTGTCTGCTGGACGCGCTCGGAAAGTTGGCTCTTTGACAGGATGTCCAGGATGTCAGAAAGATGCCGGTGGTGGTGACTGTGAGGAGCGCTCACTTCCAGCGCGGCGGCGCGTAATGCGCCTTTGCGCGTTTCGCTCAGGTGCAGCTCCACTTTTTCGGGCAAGTTGAGCTTCTCGATTCCGTCCTGCAAGACCTCCAGCGGCAGGCCCGCATCCAGCAGGGCGGCCAGAAACATGTCGCCGCTGATTCCAGAAAAGCAATCGGCGTAAGCTATTTTCATTTCAACACCTCGTTCAGGCTGCCCAGGCGATAACCGACCAGATCGACAGCAACGTAATTGAAGCCCAGCGCTTTGAAGTGGGCCGTGACTTGTTCCCGTAGGGATGCGAGTCTCTCGATCTCCTCCGGGGCAACTTCCAGGCGGGCCAGGTTATCATGATGCCTGACGCGCACCACGCGAAAGCCGAGGTTGTGCAGGTAGCGCTCACCGTCTGCCACCTGGCGCAACCCCTCGTGTGTGACCGGCGATCCATAGGGAAAACGAGTCGCCAGGCAAGGCGCGCTGGGCCGGTCCCAGACCGAAAGGCCCATTGCCTTGGACAGGATGCGGATTTCTTCTTTACCGAAACCCAATTCCAGCAGCGGGCTGGCCGCGCCAGTCTCCGCCACCGCCCGGCGTCCGGGACGGTAATCGCTCAGGTCATCAGCGTTGGAACCCTCGACCAGTGTGACAAAACCCTCTTCCGCGGCCAATTCTCCCAGTTTGCGGAAGCGGACCAGCTTGCAGATGTAGCAGCGCTCGGGGGAATTGGAAGCAAACTCCGGGTTGGAAAGGTCGTCGTAATCCAGAACGCGCAGTGGGAAGCCAACCTGTCCGGCCAGGGCGTGGGCTGAGTCGACATCCTCCAAGCCTTCCACTGGCGAGCGGACGGTCACAGCCAGCATGCGCTCTCCTAGGGCGCGGTAGGCGGCGGCGCACAGCAGGCCGCTGTCCACCCCGCCTGAAAAGGCGATTGCCGCCGATTCCATCTGGCGGAAACGGGCCAGCAGCGCCTCCCAGCGGGGTTTGAGCTGCGGGGACAGGTTTTTTTCGGCGGTTTGGAAATCCATCTTCAGGCTCCCATCTGGTTGATGATGCTGGCCAGCGAACCGGCGCCGAAGCCGTTGTCGATATTGACAACCGCCACCCCGGTGGCGCAGGAATTGAGCATGGTCAGCAGGGCCGCCAGGCCGTTGAAACTGGCCCCGTAGCCGACGCTGGTTGGAACGGCGATGACTGGCGCAGAGACCAGGCCGCCAACCACGCTGGGCAGGGCGCCGTCCATCCCGGCGACCACCACCACCACCCGCGCCTGCCAGAGCCTTTCAGTCTGGCTGAGTAAACGGTGAATGCCAGCCACGCCAACATCGAACATGCGCTCAATGGCGTTGCCCATTAATTCGGCGGTGACGGCGGCTTCTTCGGCCACTGGCATATCCGCTGTCCCGGCGGTTACGACCAGGATACCTGGGCGTTTTTCGGCAGGCGCAGAACGATCCAGTACCAGTAGGCGCGGCAGGGCATGATAGACCATTTCTGGAATATCGGCCCGGGCGATTTGCGCCATTTCCGGGCTGATGCGGGTTACCAGTACTTTGTCATTACGTTCCGAGAGCCGCCGGACGATGGCGGCTATTTGTTCTGGCTGCTTGCCCTGGCCGAAAACTACTTCGGGAAAACCGTTGCGCAGGGAACGGTGATGGTCAAGCGTGGCAAAACCATCCAGATTCTCGAACGGCAGGTTGCGCAGTTCGCCCAGGGCGGCATCGATGTCCATCTGACCGGCCTGAACTTGTTGCAATAAAAGTTTGAGTTTTTCTGTTTGCATGTTTTTCCAAGATCAGTATTTCACGAAAGTTGAAAGAATTTCCGTTTATGGGTGTGCGCGGCGGGCGTCTGCCCGCCGCGCACACCCATAAACGCGGGGTCTTAACCCGGGGCTTCCCATTTAGGGGCCGTTGGGGTCTGGATAGCGGGTGGGGATGGTGAAGTAGAAGGTGCTCCCATCGCCTTCGCGGCTTTCAGCCCAGATCTTGCCGCTGTGCGCTTCGACAAGGTGCCGGGCGATTGACAGTCCCAGCCCGGTGCCGCCGCCGGTGCGCGAGCGGTCGACGCGGTAGAAGCGCTCAAAGATGCGCGGCAGATCGTCGGCTGGGATGCCCGGGCCGGTATCACGCACGGAAAACAGGACACAATTGCCCTCACCCTTCGACAGGCTCACCTGTACCTGCGGTACTGGGGCAGGCAGGGCAGCACCCCTGCCCCTCTCCCAGCGGGAGAGGGGTTCTAAGGAAGCTGTCAGCGTCACCTCACCGCCGGGCGGGGTGAACTTGACCGCGTTGTGGATCAGGTTGACCAGCACCTGTTCCAGCCGGGGCAGGTCGGCGCGGATCAGAGGCAGGTCGGCAGGACAATCTATTTGCAAAATCAACCCGGCGCGTTCAGCCTGCATTTTCATCCGGTCAGTGGCGGAATTGAGCAATTTGGCCGGGGAAATGAGTTTCAATTCGAGCGGCACCTGCCCCGATTCGATCCGCGAGAGTTCGAGCAGTTCGGTGGCCATCTGGGTCAGCGCATCCACTTCGGTCTGGATGCGGCCCAAAAAGCGATGCGCGGCGGTCGGGTCTTCGAGCGCGCCTTCCTGTAATGTTTCCGTCAGCGCTTTAAGCGAAGCCAGCGGGGTGCGCAGTTCGTGCGAGACATTGGAGATGAAATCGCGGCGCACGGTTTCCAGGCGGCGGATGCGCGTCAGGTCCTGGACGAGCAGAATTGCGCCACCAGCGTGCTGGTCGGGAATGGCGATCAGTTGCAGGAATTTGCGCGTGGCAGGCAGTTCGACGGATTCGCTTTGGACTTCGCCGCTTTGCTGGCATTTGCGCCAGGTTTCGATCAATTGATGGTGACGCAGGGCAATGCTGACGGATTTCCCGACCAGCGTTTCGCCCTCGCCAAAGAGTTTTTCCGCCGCCGGGTTGGTCATCTGGATGCGGCCCTGAGAATCGGCGATCAGCACGCCATCCGTCATTTGTGTCAGGGTGGCTTCGAGGCGGGCGCGTTCGGCATCTAAAGTCGAAAGTCGGATGTCAAAGGTCTGCACGAGCGCGTGAATAGCGCTGGAAAGTAGTTCAAGGTTTTTTATGTCGGTGGGCAGGTCGCGGGGAGGAAGGTCGCCTTCTGCGGCGCGGCGGATGGCGCGGGCGTAGTGATCCGCGCTGCGGCGCAGGGCAACATACCGCCAGAAGATCCATAGCGTTGTAATTAGTAAAACGACAACCAGGAGCCAGGGAAGGGTATTCATCCTTCGAAGCGGTAGCCGCCGCCGCGGACAGTGACGATGCGCGCCGGGTTGGCCGCGTCCTTTTCGATTTTCTGGCGCAGCCAGCGTACATGGACATCGACCGTGCGGCTGTCGCCAACGTAATCCCAGCCCCAGACGCGCTCGAGAATGAATTCGCGTGAAAGCATCTGGCCCTTGTGTTCGGCGAAGAACAACAGCAGATCGTATTCCTGCGGCTTGAGAGCCAGGGGGGTTTCGTCGAGGGTCACTTCGCGGCGGGTGCGGTTGACGGTCAGGTTGCTGTAGGTCAGCGTATCCTGCCCGGGGGCGCTGGTTTTGAGCTTATCGAGTTCATCGCGGATGGTTTCGGTGCGGCGCAGTTGGGCTTTGACGCGCGCAATCAGTTCACGCAGCGAGAAGGGCTTGGTAACATAGTCATCTGCGCCGATTTCGAGACCCACCACGCGGTCGATTTCATCGTCGCGGGCGGTCAGCATGATGACCGGGGACTGGAAGCCCTCGCGCCGCAGCGTTTTGCAGACTTCGACGCCATCGAGCAGGGGCAGCATGATGTCGAGCAGGATCAAGTCGGGCTTGAGCCGCCGCGCCGTTTCGAGGGCCGCGCGCCCATCCCCGGCGGTTTCAACGGCGTAGCCCTGTTTTTGCAGGTTATAAGCGAGGGTCTCTTGCAGGGAGGGTTCGTCTTCGACAACGAGAATGGTTTCTGGCATGGGATTTCCTGTTTACTGCTTACGGCACACTGTAGAAATACTATACCATAATCGCAAAAATCCCAGTTAATGATTTGTTAAGGCCTTCAGGGTTTTCATCCACATCTGGTTTTGGCACAGTCATCATTTCACGAAAGTTGAAAGAATATCCGATTTTGGGCTTCGATGAGCTGTTTCGTGAACTACAATAGTTTTTTTACCAGCCTGAAGGCCAGGGGCGGGTGGCCTTTGACGACAAATTGGTGTTGAGGTAAGCGTTGGCCTGGTGTTTGAAAAAGCGAAAGCCCTCTCCTCGCGGAAAGGGCTTTCGCGTGAGAGTCTGTCTTCCTACGTCTGCGGGGTTTCTGTCGGTGTGGGTGTCCCTGTCGGGGTTTCAACGACGGCAGTTGTGGGGGCGCTGGTCGCGGCTCCCGTTGTGGCGGTGGCAGTTGTCGTTCCGCTCCCAGAGACGATGATGACCACGCTGACCACCTGCCCGAATGCTGATCCCTGTGAGTTGGCCAGCCGCCAGTAACCGGTGTAAGTGCCTGCGGTGGTTGGCGCAGTCAGCTTGACGGTCACATTGCCCTGTTGCTGGGCAGGGACTGCCTGGGTCAGCAGCGTGGCGCTGCCGCCCATGCGTTCGCCGCTGACGTAGACCATCGAGTAGGCCGTGGTCCAGGCGCAGGTGCCGGTATTCATCAGCGCCCAGGTCTTGTTGATGACCTGGCCTGGTGAAACCACCGTATTATCAGGAATGGTTACATCTGAAATATAGACAGACTTATCACAGACGCTTTGCGAGACTGGCGAGGTGGGCGCTCCAGAAACCGGCTGTGTCGCCGTCTCTGCCGGGGCTGTCTGGGTGGGAGTAACTGTTTCGGTTGGTCGGGGTGTTTCCGTGGCCAGCGCAGCCTGGGCGACGATGGTCTGCGCGGCAGCTGTATAAATGGCGTCTACCGACTGTGTTTCAGTGGGAGTGACTTTGGTCGGCGCATTGCAGGCGCCCAGCAGGAACGCCGCAAATGTGATGACAGGGAGTATATTTTTTAGTTGTTTTTTCATTTTGTTATTCCTTTTGTTATTCCTTTACTGCTTCTTGTGTAAATTACTGGTTTTTTGGACCAAACGGCGGCATATGTTGCGAAAATTGGCATAGGAATTTACGCAGCGCGCAGTCAATTGGTTCAAGGTCTGGGCCGGAAGGCATTCTTAACCCCATTATCATAACGGATGAGTATGAGAATCCCCTGAAAATTCCTGGCGATGGTATTGGAGACATGGCAAACGCCCTCGCCTTGCGGAAAGGGCGTCTTTGGCATTAAGGGAAGAGCTTTGATCAGGGTGTTGGCGGGACTGCCGTTCCGGGGCCTGCGACTGAAATGATGACGCTGACAAACTCTCCAAAGCCCTCTCCCTTGCCGTTTGCCAGCCGCCAGACGCCCGTATAGTCACCGGGCGTGTTGGGAGCATATAGCTTGACAGTCACGTTGACCTCCTCTTGCGGGGCAACCGATTGGTTGATCGACCTGGCAGAGCCTTTCAGCATGTCGCCTTTCACGAATGTGATGATGTAACCGGGCTTCCAGGTGCAGATGCCGGTATTGCGCAAGGTCCAGGTTTTTTCAAACACCTGCCCCGGCGCGAGGATGGTGTGGTCGGGGACGGTCACATCCGTCACAAAGGCAGAGTTGTCGCAATAAGTGTCCATCACCGTGGTAGGGGGAATCGGGGAGGGCGTGGGCGTTTCGGTGATGGTCGGGACAGGTGTCTCCGTTGGGATGTAGGTTTGTGTGAATTTAGGCGTTGCCGTTTCGGTGGGAACCTGGGCCGTGACTGTCCCAGCGACAGCTGTTTCAAATTGGGCAGTTGCCTGTTGCAGGTCTGTAATGGTCACTGTGCCACAGGAGCCAAGCCAGAACGCTGTTAGCAACATTACGGCAAGTAAACTTCTAATAGATGGTTTCATTCTGATTTATTTCCTTGTGTTCGTTTCAAAAGGTTGTTCTGGAAGGTCTTTGCGATAGCTTTCGTAATATAACGCAAGTTGCCGCGTTTGGAATAGGGTTGACAGGCTGAATAATGATGAAGGGTACATTCTATCACTGCCCCCAATAAGCAATAAATTCCCCTATAATTACCTGAATTGCCGGGAACATTTTTATTCCTGCCTGCGTCTCTGATGTCATAAATTATCGCATTGGAGGTGCGCTATGAAACTTACAACCAATTCAATCCTGATCATTTTCGGAACCCTGGCAATGATGCTCTTAGCCTGTGTCCCGATCACTATCCTGGCTGTACCTTTGGTTTCCCGCAGCCAGACCCGGCCCGTGGATTCGGTAGCGACGGTTCAAGCTATGGCCACGCAAACGGTTGTTGCGCTGACATTAACTGCGCCAACGCAAGCCCCGCCTACGCCGACTCCGCTTCCACTCACACCGACAGTTGTACCGCCGACCAACACAGCGGTTCCCACATCCACGCCTGTTTCTTACTGCGATTGGGCGGCTTTCGTAAATGATGTGAGTATTCCTGATGGGTCCTGGTTTTCAGCGGGTGAAACCTTTACCAAGATCTGGCGCTTGAAAAATCGCGGTACCTGCACATGGACACCTGACTATCTACTGGTCTTTAACAGTGGTTCCCAAATGGGCGGCACCACCGCCGTGCGTTTGCCTGCTTATGTCGCCCCTGGACAGACTGTCGATCTCTCTGTTACATTAACTGCCCCTGCGTCATTCGGTCATTACACCGGCTATTGGAGCTTGCGCAATCCATCTGGAGCACTCTTTGGCTCGGGCAACCATGCCAATGCTCCTTTCTATGTGGATATAAACGTCCAGGCGCAGGATTTGCCTCACGGCACAGTGACGGGCAGTTTGTGTTATCCGAGCGAGTTTAATCCACCCATGACACTCTACTTTGAAAAAGCCGGGACGGTGGAAAAAATCCAATTTTCCATTGTTGAGAATCAAAATTACTACAGCGTCTTATTGCCCAATGGAACGTATTACGCCTATGCCTGGGCGCCAGGTTATAACCTTGAAGGTGCCTACGTCAATCCCGATCGCACGATGAGAACTTTTCAAGTCAGAGGCGGGCAGACCACAACTGGCATCAATCTGTGTGACTGGGACCCTGCCCCGCACGCACGCGGGCAGTAGTCTACTCATCATTCGCTTCCGCCCGAAACACAAAACCGCCCTTCTCTGAGAAGAGCGGTTTTGTGTTAACCTTTACTTACATCTGCCTTCATTTTCAGAAACTCTCCGTACCGCGTGGCTGCCACCGCCAGGGCCTCGTGCTATTCACTCCCAAACGTTTCAAAAGGATTGGGAGCGATCAGAACCTTGTCTTTTCTGAACGAACGCTTCCAGGTGCCAATCACCCGGCCGGCGCTGGCGATAGTGGCAGGCAGCATGCCATTCTTCGGGGTCAATCTTTTATAGTGCGGCACATCCAGCGAGGCGCTGCGGTCCTTATACGCCAGCAAATATTCGTCGAAACCAGGCAGCAGATAAATGCCGGGTGAACTCTCTCTTATTTTTGGTTCGGGTGGGGAAAACCAATAGGTTTGGCCGTTGATTTGGAGAGACGCTGTAGGGCGATTTCCTGAAGATTCATCGCGAGTGAATTACTCTTTCTGACCCAGCATCAAGCGTGCTGCCTTGCGCCCAATCTCTACCGCAAAGTTCGTGCCGCGATCCCAGGGATAAACCTGACTCATCGAGGCGAAATACAACCCTTCGATGGGGGTTTGAAGAGCCGGGATATTTTTTGAATGATTCACGAGCGGCACCGGCTGGGCATAGGCGGCGCGGTATAACCAGGTTTTGTTGATCCAGTTCAAGTCGAAATCGGGGTTGAACTTTTTCAGGCTTGGCGCAAACTTTTCGAGCAGTTCTTCCTTGGTCAGGTGGAAATACTCGTGCTCCGGTTCCAGGTAATCGCCAACATAAACGATGTGCTCCCCGCCAAAATTCTCCGGTGAAACGTAATTGGTGTGTTCCACCACCGCCAGGAAGGGGAATCCGGCGCTCTTCGGGATGTTGTACCAGTAATAGCCCTCGCGCGAAAGCTGGTGTTTGAGCGAAAGCGTCAGCACCACCGCGCCCATCGACTTCAGGCGGAGCAGCCCTTCGAGATAATCTTTGGGAAGCGAGGGGACCATTTTAGCGGCGACTCCTGGCGAAAGCGTCACCAGCACTTGATCAGCTTTTTCCACGCCGTCAGCCGTCGATAGGTGAAACTCTCCGGAGCTTTCATCCCGTTGAATATGCGTCACCGGCGCCGAAAGTTTGATCTCGACCCCCGCTGCCTTGAGTTTTTCCGCGAATTGGTCGGCGAAAGCCTGAAAGCCGCCTTCGAAGGTACCCAGGCGGGTGGTTCGCGCGTGGAGTCTGGCCCACATCCAGGCCATGTTGACCTGTTTGTAGTATTTTTCGCCAAATTTGCCGATCACCAGCGGCTCCCACATCAACTTATAGACGGTTTCTCCCGTCCACTTGCGCATCCATTCGTCGACAGTATATTTTTCCAGCGCTTTCCAGTTGGTCGTCAGGCGCAGGAAAAGCCCCACCAGTCCAAAGCGGATTTTGTTAATTCCCCAGCCCAGGCCGGGGAACAGGATTGCCTTAACGACAGAATCTAACGGGTAGAACTTGCCTTCGTGGTACATGACGGTGTATGGGCGCGGGAAGAGCACCTTTTCGCTCAAGCCGAGCTCGTCGATCAGCCCCAGCATGTGTTTGTCAGAAGCAAACCAGTGGTGATAGAACTTCTCCACCGACCACTTCCAACCCGGTTCCTTGAAACCGCTGGCCAGCCCGCCCACGTAATCGGCAGATTCGTAGATAGTCACTTCATGCCCGGCTTTGCGCAGGTCCCAGGCAGCGGCCATGCCGCCATATCCCGCGCCGATGATTGCAATTTTCATGGAGTTTCCTCGTTCTTCATGGGTTGGGGCGACCCTTCGGGGTCATCCGTCGCTCTGTCTGGCTGGTCCGTTTTGCCAGAGCCGGCACAGTTTGCACCCGGCGGGTCACCCTGACCGATCATTTCGGTTGCTTTTGCGCTTGTCTTTCCAGCCGGTCAGCCAGGGCCTTGAGTTTGCCCCATTCCTGCCGGACGATGTAAAGCATGGCGAGTGTCCGCAGCCAGCGCAGTTCACATTCCGGGTTTTCAGCTAATTGCTCAAAAACACCTAAAGCGAGAATATCCGTGCGCTTGGATTTGGCATATTCATCCGCCAGTTGTTTCAGATAGACTTCACTCTTTTGATATATCTGATCGGCTTCCAGTAACTTTCTGCGGCTTTTGCCAACCTGGGCTGTCACCCGATTGACGGCCTCATTAAGCTCCTCTATTGAAAATGGCTTTAGTAGGAATTCCTGCGCCCCGAGCGACATCGCCATGCCCAGCGGGGTGGTATCGCGATCAGCAGTGATGATGATACAGCCCGTATCAGGATAAATTTGGCTGATTTCCTTGAATGCTTCCAACCCATCGAATTTTGGCATGTTGATATCCAGGATAACGATATCAGGATGATGTTCCCTGGATAATTCAATCGCCTCGGCGCCATCCTTGGCGATTGCAACCACCATGACATTTGGATTTAAGGATAGCATCAGCCGGACGCTGCGGCGGGTTTCCTGAATATCATCGGCGATGAGCACCCTGACCTTGTTTTTCAAAGACATATCAGTTTGTGCCATCTGGTTACCCTTTTGCTTGCGAAGGTTAATCGGCTTTCATCCAATTGAATTTCGGGTGTAGTGGGCGTTCTCTAACGTCCACAGATTGATTTTTTACAAAATCTGTAACGTACTGAACAGCTATAAGTATAACCCAGACCGGTTTGCAGGCCATCAAGTCGAGCGGCTCGCCGCTCTGGTTTTGGTCGTTTTAACCATCGGCCAGCCGATGGACTCCAAAATCTCTTATTCCGCTTCTGCTCGCAGCGAATCGGACCACTTGATGCCTTCTTTGGCCAGATAATATGCGCCGAGCAGGGTGATCGGGAGCCAGAGCGCGGCGTGCAGGGTCAGGGTGTACCCGGCGGCGGTGGCCTGGTCCACGCCATAGGCGGTTAGCACGGCGATGCCGGGCGCGTCGAAGGTGCCGATATAGCCCGGCGCGGAGGGGATCGTTGTTGCCAGGTTGACGATGCCGTTCATCAGCATCAGCGCAAAAAAGCTGACGTCGAAATTGAAGGCGTGCATCACAAACCAGTATTTCATGGTCTCGAACAGCCAGATAATGACCGAGGTGACAAAAACCATCAGGATATTGAGCGGTGAGCGCAGTGAAGCGAGACCATCCAGGAATTTGTGCATGATCCCGCTGACTTTTTCGTGCAGGCGCGCCGGCAGGAACCGGTCGATGAACCACTGCCCGATTTTCGCGGTCAGCAGTGGGAACATGGCCGCCAGCAAGAAAATGACCAGGGCCGCCACAAAGGCCCCGGTCCCGTAAAGCGCCAACTGCTGGATGTTGCCGACGAAACCGGAGGCGCTTGTCAGCTTGGCGAGTTCCGGCAGGTTGATGAAGACGAAGGCCAGCATGACCACCCCGTCAAAAATGCGCTCAACGATGATGGTTGCCAGCGAAGCCGAAACCGGCACGCCCTCGCGCCGCTTCAGGATGACCGCGCGCAGCACTTCCCCGGCTCGGGCCGGGTAAATGTTATTGCCCATGTAACCGATCGTTGTAACCGGGAACATGGTTTTGGTAGGGATTTCCTTGATGGGTTTCAAGAGATAGTGCCACCTCCAGGCCCGAACCCAAACCCCCACGAAATAAACCGCGATGCCGGGCAAAATCCACCAGTAGTTCGCGTTTTTGACGACTTCCCAGAATTCTCCCAGGCGCAGCCCGCGCAGGGAGATCCAGATGAAAAATATGCTGATCAGAACACCAAGCCAAAATTGCCATTTTTTCATAGTGTGATGATTTTATCATGTTGAGAAGTGCCACGCATCTTCAAGGTGCATGGCACTTCTTGCAGGTATAATTTCCTCATGCACAGCACTTTGCGCGGCTCTTTGCAAATGAACCGACCTGTCCCTGATTTTTCCCTGCCGGACCAAACTGGCCGGATTCGCCGGTTGAGCGATTATCGCGGCAAAATCACCATCGTTAATTTCTGGTCAGCAGAGTGCCCGTGGAGCGAGCGCGCTGATCAAAGCCTGTTGAAAATTGTCGAACAGTTCCCTGAGCAGGTGGCGCTTCTGCCTATCGCGTCGAATCTGAACGAATCGGACGGGTTGATTGACGGAGCCATCTGTCGGCGGGGTATCCGTTTCGTGTTACGGGATACAGGCTGCGGGGTGGCGCAGGCCTGGCAGGCGCAGACAACGCCCCAGGCTTTTGTGATCGACTCGTCCAATATCCTGCGTTATCGTGGCGCGGTCGACGATGTCACCTTCCGCAAGGCAGCAGCTCCGGAGCGCTTTTACGTCGCAGAGGCAGTCCAGGCGCTGATAGATGGTCGCCTGCCGGATGTGCAGGAAACTACGCCGTATGGCTGCGCAATTGTCCAAATTGTGTGAAGCCGGATTGCTTACCAGGTTGTAATTAGTGCTAGAATTATCCCGTGCCTGATATTCCTACACGCGTTGAATTCCTAAAAAAGCTGCACCTCTTCCGCGGCCTGAGCGATGATGAACTGGTCTTGGTGGCGGATGAATTGCAGGAAAAGACTTTCGATCAAACCGAAACGGTTTTTGTCGAAGGGGCAGCGGCTGATTCTTTGTATTTTATTTTTGAGGGTCGGGTCGATATCACCCGTCGCTCAAGGGACAAAATCTTGAAGGTGGCCTCGCTGGTGCGTGGGGATTACTTCGGCGAACAGGGTTTGCTGAAAGGCAGGAGCCGCAACGCCACGGTCACAGCCGAACGCGGAACGACCCTGCTGATTTTATTCCGCGCCCCGTTCAACCGGTTGATGGTCAAAGCTCCCGGGCTGCGCCAAAATTTCGATATTATGATGTCGAGCCGCAAGCTGGCGAGAGAGTTGCGCTTTAAGTGGTTGGCAGAAAACGAGATCATCTATTTCCTGACGCGCAAACATCCGTTTCTTTTGGTACGCGCGCTGGTCTTGCCGGTTTTTGCGTTTTTTCTGATTGTGGGCATTGTTTGGCTGGCATATTCATTGCCAGGTTTGGGCTTTGCGATTGGATTGGTGGGAGGTTTCCTGCTGGTTCTCGACCTGGCCTGGGCATTCTGGTCCTACCTGGATTGGGGCAATGACTATTACATCGTCACCAACCAGCGTGTGATCTGGCTGGAAAAAGTGATCGGCCTGTATGACAGCCGCACCGAGGCGGGAGTGGGAACCATCCTATCGGTGAGCAGCGAAACTGATTTTTGGGGCCGCATCTGGAATTTCGGCACCGTGGTTGTGCGCACCTTCACCGGCCAGATTCGTCTGAGTTTTGTGCGCCATCCCAAACAGGCTGCGGCGATGATCGAGGAATACTGGTATCGCGCCAGGGAAGGTTCGCGTAAGGCCAATGAAGAAGTGATGCGCAAGGCCATTCGGATCAGGATGGGAGTCGACCAGCCACCCCCGCAGCCCGTTCCAACCGCCCCAGCCAAACCGCCGAAGAAAGAATCCGCCTTCCAGGACTGGAGACACCATGCCTTTCGGATGCGGGTCGAAGATGGCAACGTGGTGACATACCACAAGCATCTTTTTGTCTTGTTTCGGAATACCAGCCCGTATACAATCGGAATTCTCTCCTTGATGCTGTTAATGTTGACCTGGCCGCTCTGGTCTAATTCCCCGCTCTCATCCTGGCTGGTGACCATTTTCTTGTTCGTCATGTTTGCCCTGTTCTGTGTTGCGGTCTATAAATATTTGGACTGGGAGAATGATATTTACCAGGTGACGCCAGACCAGATCGTAGATGTGGATCGCAAACCATTTGGAAATGAAGACCGCAAAGCAGCGCCTCTGGAAAATATCCTCAGCACCGAATACAAACGCAAAGGCATTTTAGGGATGCTGTTAAACTACGGGACAGTTTACATCATGGTAGGCGGCGCGCAGTTTGCCTTTGAAGATGTAGCCGACCCGCCCACCGTCCAGCAGGATATTGTCCGCCGCCAGCAGGGACGAATGGCCAAGAAGCGCGATGTCGATAGCGCCGCTGAGCGCGAGCGCATGGCTGACTGGTTAGCCGTTTACCAGCGCACATTGGAAGAAATCAGCCGCGAAAAGAACCAACCCCGGTCGAATTCGGAGTAAAATCGGTGTCTATGCTGTCCAGTTATAAACTGCTGGTCAACATACAGAGCTAAAAGAATAACTCCCGTGGTATAAGACCAGTATTTTGGGATGTGAGCGCGCGTGGGCGCGCTCACATCCCAAAATACTGCATCCTTCAGGGAAAATCCTGGAGGCCCAAATAATTGGTAAAGTTATCAAGAAATTCGTAGAGGTAGTTATGACTGTCCGTGAAGTTGTTACTGTTCCAGACCCGGTTTTACGTAAAAAAGCCAGGATCGTTACCAAATTCGATGAGAAGCTTCAGACCCTGATCGATGATATGGTCGAAACCATGCGCCTGGCTCCCGGAGTCGGACTGGCCGCCCCGCAGGTGGGCGTGCTTGAGCGTGTGATTGTGGTGGAATATCTAGAGAACGAAGAGGATGAAGAACTAGAAGATGCGTCGGAGGCTCCGAAAAAGCTGTATACCATCGTCAACCCGGAGATCACCCGCAAATCAAGCGATGTAATCACCGGCATCGAAGGTTGTCTTTCCGTCCCAGGCTATAATGGCGAGGTGGAACGTCACCTGGCCATGACCGTCAAAGGCCAAAATCGCTACGGGCAGCCGGTGACGCTCAAGCTGAAGGATTGGACGGCGCGCATCTTCCAGCATGAGATCGACCACTTGAACGGCGTGCTGTTCACCGACCTGGCAACCCGCATCTGGAAGCCCGAGGGGCCGGTGGAAGATAAAGTCTGAGTCACAGATCACAAGTCGAACGTCAAAGCCTGCCGCCGACTTTTGACCTGTGACTTTCGACAAGGTTTTTATGTATCTCAAGCATCTCTCGCTCACCAACTTCCGCAATTTTGCCCGCCTGGACATCGACGTCCCACGGCGGGCTGTTTTGCTGGTAGGCAGCAATGCGCAGGGTAAGACCAGCCTGCTTGAAGCGGTTTACTTCCTGGCGACTTTCACGTCTTTTCAGACTCACTCTGACCGGCAGTTGGTTAACTTCGTCGCCGCGAAGGAGAACCTGGCAGTGGCGCGGATCGTGGCTGATTACGAGCGCGGCAGGAAGGCGCATCGGCTCGAAGTCCGGATCATTGTCGAAGCGGTGGGGGCGTTGGGCCAGCGCGCCCGCAAGGAAATCCTGCTCGACGGCGTCAAGCGCAACGTCAGCGAGGCGATCGGGCAGTTCAACGCCGCGCTGTTCATCCCGCAAATGTCGCAGGTGTTGGAAGGCGGCCCTGAAGACCGCCGGCGTTACCTGAACCTGGTTCTGGCGCAGGTGCTGCCCGGTTATGCCAAGGCCCTGGGCGACTACCAT
Organism: Anaerolineales bacterium UBA5195; assembly: GCA_002412925.1. GTDB lineage: Bacteria > Chloroflexota > Anaerolineae > Anaerolineales > Villigracilaceae > UBA5195. The sequence goes on from DHVZ01000099.1 coordinate 25,256, forward strand.
CAGTCGCTAACCCAAAGGAATGCGCTGCTCAAACAACTGGCCGAGCGCGGCGGCGACCAATCGCAACTGGACTACTGGGACAATCACCTCGTCCAAACCGGGGCGCAGATTATTTTATGGCGTATCCAGGCCATCCACGAACTGGAGCGGCTCGCGGCGCGTTCCCACCTGGGCCTGACTCGTGGAAAGGAAGTTTTGCGCTTGGCATATGACCCGGCGTATGACCCCATGCCCCGTCCGAACGGTCAGTTTGCCTTGCGAATCGACGTGCCCGTCGACCGTTCCACTCTTGACCTTGAAACTATTGTACGGGGTTATGCTGAGACGTTGAAAAAACTGCGCCCCGAGGAAATCAGCCGAGGGGTGACGACGATTGGCCCCCACCGCGACGAATTACGCCTGCTTGCGAACGGCGTTGACCTGGGCGACTACGGCTCGCGCGGGCAGGTCCGCACGACGCTCCTGGCGCTCAAACTGGCCGAGGTGGCCTGGATGAAGGAAAAAACCGGCGAATGGCCGGTCATCCTGCTCGACGAAGTGATGGCCGAACTGGATGCCGAGCGCCGCGCTGACCTGTTGGCAACGCTGGCCGATACTGAACAATCGCTGCTAACCACCACCGACGCGAACCTGTTTACCGGTCAGTTCATCCAGCAAGCCGCGCTCTGGCGTGTCCACGCCGGGGCTGTGACGCCAGAGGAAAACCAGTAGATTCCGGGATCGAGAATTGGTACAATTACCCATTACCGTTCTGAAGAAAGGAGCCGGGTATGTTTGTCAAACATTCAGATGATGTAGAAGCAGTCGATGTTACGCAGGGCGTTAAAACCATCAAGCAGGTGCTCATTTCAGCACAGGAAGGTCCCAACTTTGCCTTGCGGCGCTTTGCCATGCAGCCGGGCGGCGGGATGCCGCGGCACACCAATACAGTGGAACATGAGCAATATGTTTTGGGCGGCCAGGCCCGGGTCGGGATTGGCAGTGAAGTATTTGAAGTCAAAAAAGGCGATGTTGTTTTTATCCCCGAAAACGTGCCGCATTGGTATCAGAACATAGGGGATGACGTTTTTGAGTTTTTGTGTATTGTGCCCAATAAGCCGGACACAACCACAGTCCTGACAGATGAAACGCCTTGTTGATGCAAAACTATCAGTGAACTTCCAAAGTTCACTGATAGTTTTGTAGATTATCTGCCATGAGAATCATATTGAATGTCCTTTATGTTTGTATTATGATGTAAATACTTATTGGTAGGGTGATCTGGGTGATTTAGCCAGTAATTTCCATTTTTTAATATGAATTAAGTTTTTAGCTATTTACCAGGGGATCGCATGAGTATTCGGATTAAAGTAATTTTGCCATACCTCCTGTTGACACTTGTTGTTGCAATAACAGGGGTTTATGTTGTTACCAGGTTGGTCTCCAATTCATTGAGTGAGAGATTGACCAACCAATTATTAGAAGCCGGGCGGGTTGTCTCAGACGATGTGGCCCGCCAGGAGATCAAGCATATTGAGATCGCGCGCGTCATCGCTTATACGCGTGGGTTTGGGGATGCGCTTTCAGAGGAGGATCGCAGCGCGGTTGCGGCCCTCGCCAAACCGGTGGCAGCCGGGTTGGATGTTGAAAATGTCATCGTCCTTAATTTACGGGGGCAAGAACTACTCCACTTTATCAAGAAATCGGACGGCTCTTTTTTGGATGCCTCGCAGGAAATGGGGGCGGGCAGTTTGTCGATTGTCCAGGTTTTGTTGGCAGGCAATGACCCCAGCAGCCCGCCTCGGCGCGGGTTGGGCATCAACCCGCTCGATGAACGCTATTACTACTTTACTGCCATGCCGGTCTCGTCGAACGGCCAGTTGGTGGGTGTTATTGTCATTGGTACCTCTCTCGAGAGGCTATTACCTTATCTCAAAGCCACTTCTCTTGCAGATGTCATTATTTATGCCGAAAACGGACAAGCGGTTGCTACAACGCTTGGCGCACAAAGCAGCGAGCCGGGGTTTCTGAAGACACTTTCCACGTCAACCGAAGAATATCAGCAAATTATTGCAGCAAGCGAAAGCGTTAATGGAGCCAACTTTTTAGTCGATGGACGTTGGTACAGCCTGGCGCGCAGTTCTTTACGTGTGAGCGATGACCGGATTGGCGCTTTTGGCGTTGTCCTGCCTTTGAACTTTGTTCTTCAATCAGGGACGACCAGCCGCAACACTTATGTGGTTTTGTTTGCGATTGCGATGATTGGGGTGGTGCTGATCGGCTATTTCGTCTCGCGCAAGATCATTAATCCGCTCTTTTCCCTGGTGCATACCTCGCAGGCGATTGCAGGAGGCGATCTCAGCCAGCGTACCGGAATCCGCAGCTCAGACGAAATCGGCACCCTGGCTAATACATTCGATGAAATGACGGAGCGCCTGCAGCAGCGAACGGTTGAATTGGAGCGCGCGAATCAGATTCTGGAAAAAATGGACCAGACCAAAGCCAGCTTCATCCAGGTTTCTGCTCATGAACTGCGGACCCCCTTGACCCTGATCCATGGCTACACCCAGATTCTCCAGGCAAAAATTGGCACGGACCCGGAGATGCGGCAGATTTTCCAGGGGCTTTTGGAAGGCTCCTCCCGGATGAATGAGATTGTCAATAGCATGCTTGATATTTCGCGGATCGACAGCAAGACCCTCCAAACGGTTCAGGGAAATGTCAAACTCGACTTTGTGATGGCAAAAGTACAAAAAGTTTTTAATCATGCTTTGAACGAGCGCAATCTGACCTTGAAAGTCGAAGAACTCGAATCAGTGCCGACCATCCATGCTGACCCAGACCTGCTTTACAAGGCGCTTTACCATTTGGTGATGAATGCGATTAAATATACGCCGGATGGCGGCCTGATCATCGTCAGCGGCAAATTGATCGAAGACCAGGTGGATACACCCGAGGTTGAAGTACAGGTTAGCGATACCGGGATTGGAATTGATTCTCAAGACCAGGATTTGATTTTTGAAAAATTCTATCAGACTGGCGAGGTCATCCTCCACTCATCTGGAAAAACAAAATTCAAGGGCGGTGGTCCTGGCCTGGGGCTGGCCATTGTCCGTGGAATTGTGGAAGCGCACCAAGGCCGTGTTTGGGTGGAGAGCCCGGGGTATGATGAAGTGAAAAATCGGGGCAGTTCCTTCCATGTGCGCCTGCCGGTGAAAGGACTATCCAACAAATGAAGATAATTGAGCGGGAACGCCGCGATATGGGTCTGTTTGCCCTGATCTTGCCAATCGGGATTTTGCTCATGCTGGGTGCGGGTCAGCTTGCCATTCAGTTCTTGCCGCAGTGGAATGTAAAAGCCAGTATGGGTTCCCAAATGGATCCGAATCAGCAATATGCTGCCCTCCAGGATGGAAAAGAGATTGCCCCGGTCTTGGCTGCCATCCTGACGCCCCCGGCCTGGAGCGAAACGTTCCTGACCCCACAAGCTGGGAGGGGCAATGGGAATCCGGTGCCATTGGTGGTCTTTGTCCCAAGCGCCACCCCTTCCCCGGCGGCAGCAAGTGAAACTGCCACTCAAGCTCCAACGGCTGCTGCTTCATCCACGCCGGTCCCTACCGAGATGACCGCCACCCCCACCAGCGTTACGGTAACAGCTACGGCAAGTGGCACACCACTAACGGTCACTGCCACCAAAACCAAAAAACCAGATTCTGATGACGACCCCCCGGCAACTTTGACTGCGACCGCCACTGCGACCGCCACTGCAACTGCCACTGCAACTGCCACTGCAACTGCCACGGCAACGGCGACTGCTGAGCCATCCGTTACCTCAACGCCGGTGGGCGTCCAGGTATCCGTTCCCGCCCAGGTAAATGTCAATGCACCTCCCGATGGGAATTTCGTCTCGGGCCAGCCTGCCGATGGACGTTATATTGTGGTTGACTTGGGGACAAATTCTGCGAACTGGGTGCATGTTACGAATCCATCAGAGACTGCCCCAGACTTGGTTTATTATGAACGCGTTGCTGGGACAGTCCCAGTTAAATATATTGCCATGGACAGTGTCATTATTGGTATCTCGAATGACCCAAGTGGAAATCCAAATTATACGGTTTTCAATTGGGGCGATGGCGATCGTGACCAGAATACAAACGTGGATACCGCCACGCTTGGTCTACCCGCGGCGGAAAATGATAACGAAACCATCCCGACATCTGTGCTATATCAAGACGCGTCGGCGCCCACCTCACCTCAAACTGGCATCGCCATCGATGTCGATAACGCCCCGAGTCATCCACCGGCAGATGATTATCGATATGTTGTTATCCAGGCGCCTGCCAGCCCTCCTGGTGATGGGAATGATGGCGTTGATGTCGATGCCGTTCAAGCCCTGCCTTAAGATCCAGGCTTGAGTACAGCAAACAAAGAGAGACTGAAACTGTTTCAGTCTCTCTTTGTTGTGAAATCCTGTTGCTTTTCCGTTGGCGAATTCTTCACGACATTACGCTGTACGTTTGCTTTTTATATGCCTTTTCTCACTTGACCCGCCCCTTAACCCGGCCTACAATTCTAGTTGGTTTGATAATCCACAGATCGACTATCTTGACAGGAGAGTGCTATGACCGATTTCCTTTTCCGCGGCAGCCTGGCCGACCTCGACCCTGAAGTCTACGAATTGACTCAGCTCGAAGCCGAACGGCAGGCCCGCAAGTTGATTCTGATTCCCTCCGAAAGCCAGGCCCCGCTTGCCGTCCGGGAAGCCATGGGCTCGGCTTTCCAGAACATCTACGCCGAAGGTTATCCTGAAGACGAGTGGCGCAAGATGAGCGAGGCGGAACTGTTCGATTACGACAGCCGCCTGGCCGAATACCGCCGCTACAGCGACCCGCGCTATTACAAGGGCGTGGAGTATGCCGACATCGTTGAATCGCTGGCCATCACGCGCGCGCGCCAGGCTTTTGCTGCCAATGGCGTGAAACCTGAGCAGATTTTTGTCAACGTGCAGGCGCTTTCGGGTGGCCCGGCCAATAACGCCGTTTACCAGGCGCTCGTCAACCTGGGTGACACGATCATGGGCATGAACCTGCTGCATGGCGGCCACCTAAGCCATGGTTCCTCGGTCAACCGGAGTGGCAAGTGGTTCAAAGCTGTTCATTATGCGGTCGATCCTGAGACCCAGAAAATCAACTACGACAACGTCCGCGCGCTGGCGCTCGAACACAAGCCCAAGCTGCTGATCGCCGGGGCGTCATCTTACTCATGGATCCCCGATTGGAAGAAATTCCGCGAAATCGCCGATGAAATCGGGGCGTATTTCCTGGCCGACATCTCGCATTGGGGCGGGTTGATCGCTGCGGGTGTGGTGCCTTCGCCGATTGGGTATGCGCATGTCACCATGTCCACCACCCACAAATCACTCGACGGCCCGCGCGGCGCAGTCCTGCTGACCACCGATGCGGCCATCGCCAAGAAAATCGACCGGGCTGTCTTCCCCGGTGAGCAGGGCGGTCCGCACGTGCATATTTTCGCCGCGTTGGCGCTGACCTTCAAGCTCGCCCAGACCGAGCAGTTCAAAGAATTGCAGGCCCAAACTGTTAAAAACGCGATGGCCATGGCCGACCAGTTCGCCAAGCGCGGCTTGCGCATCCCCTTTGGCGGTACCGACTGTCACCTGGTCAACGTTGACTGCACCAGTATCAAAGGCCCCAACGGCGTGGCGCTTTCCGGTGATATGGCTGCCCGTATCCTCGACCTGATCGGGATCGTTGTCAACCGCAATACCATCCCCGGCGACAAGAATTCGCTCGATCCGAGCGGCATCCGCCTGGGCACGCCCTGGATCACCCAGCGCGGGTTCGACGAGGTCAAGACCCGCGCCCTGGCCGATATCATGGCTGATGTGCTCCTGGCCTGCGCCCCGCACGCGGTCGATACCGTCCGTAAGGGCAAAGTGCGCCGTGCCAAGATCAGTTTCGACGTTTTCAACAGCGCCAAATTAAAGATCAAGAAGTTGGCTGAAGACGCCGGGGTCGATTTCGAATACGAAAAGAGCGCGTACCCTCATTATTTCTTTGTGGATGATGTTTCCGCAACCGGTGTCTTCGGCCTCGCAGGCAGGCGCGTCCGCCAGTTTTTGGACTACGCTGTCAGCGCGGACCTTTCGGCTCTCAAGCCCGGTTCCGCCATTTCGACGACGATTGCCACCCCAAGAGGCGTTGTCACTGGCGAGCTGACCAACGTGGGCGGTAAATCCTACCAGTTGGCAGTCCCTGCCGCGGATGCGGGCGTGCTGGCTACCTGGCTGCGTGATCTGTCGGATGGCTATATCTCCCTGAATCTTGACGGGAAACAGGACTTTGATCCGCGCCGCCTGCCCGGCCCGGTTGTAGTCACGGATGCGCGAACCGATGCCCAGGCGGACAAACGGATGGCGGACAAGGGCGAGCAGAAGCCCTGGTTTATCGGAATGCAGGAAACGGGTAGCTCCGAGCAGAAACCGGCCTTCGCGTGGAACGAGGTTGAGGGTGAGTTAAAACGCACCCGCCTGAATGACATCCATAAATCCCTGGGCGGACGTCTGGTTCCGTTTGCGGGCTGGGAAATGCCGGTCCAGTATACGGGTGTGAAGGAAGAACATCTCGCCACCCGCCAGGCGGCTGGCCTGTTCGATGTCAGTCACATGGGTGTTTACGAAGTGGCTGGTGTGGACGCAGCGTCGTTCCTGGATACGGTTTGCGGCAACGATGTGGGCGGGTTGGGCGCGGGCGAGAGCCTGTATACGCATTTCCTGACCCCCGAGGCCGAGGTGATCGACGATACGCTCGTTTACCGGCGCGGCGTGGAGAAGTTCCTGGTGGTGGTGAATGCCTCGAACGACGACAAGGACCGCACGTGGCTCGAAAGCGTGCGCGATGGCAAAGTGAGAATCGACAATACCCACCCTGGCGCGCGAACTTATGGCTATGACGCGGTCATCCGCAACCTGCGCGATCCGCAGGCCGGGAAGGATATGCGTGTGGATATTGCTCTACAGGGTCCGAAATCGCGCGAGATTTTACTGGCACTGGGCGTGGATGCCGAAACCAAACGCCGTATCATGGCCTTGAAGCGCACCGAATTGTGTGATGCAGTGATTGGGGAATTCGACCTGATCGTCTCGCGCACGGGTTACACCGGCGAAAAAATGGCGTTTGAGTTGTTCGTGCACCCCGAACGCGCTGCCGATTTCTGGAAAGCAGTCATGAAGGCGGGCGAGCCGTTTGGGGTCAAGCCGATCGGCCTGGGCGCGCGCGACAGCCTGCGCACCGAAGCGGGCCTGCCGCTCTACGGTCACGAGATGGGTTTGGGCTCCGGCAGGTTTGGAGAGAGAGACCTGGGCGTGGCGGAAGGCGGATTTGGCTCGTATGTCAAGCCGTACAAACCCTGGTTCATTGGTCGCGAGGCTTTTATGGCGCGCGAAAAGGAACGCAAGGGTGTGGTGGCGCGCTTTACATTCAGCGAGCAGGGCCAGCGTATGGCGCACAACGGTGACCCGGTGGTCGATAAGCGTGGCAAGGTCATCGGCTGGGTGACAAGCTGCTCACTCGACAGCGCCGGTTATCTGACCGGCCAGGCCTACCTGACCCTGAGTGCCGCTGTCGAAGGCACGCCGATTTTTATCTACCAGGGCGCGCCCAAGGAAGCAGGCAAAGCCCCGGCCGAGATGACGCTCGCGGATAAGAGTGTCCTGCCTGGCGAGGCGAAGGTGGTCAGCAGGTTCCCGAAGTTGTAAGCGGGTACGGGAGTGGATTTTGTAGCGGATAATCGGATGGCGGCAGTCCGCGAGGGCTGCCGCCTTTTGTATGCCGTTGTCGTTAATTAACGTAAAATTGAGTGACATGAACACAACTAAGAATATTCGTCTTTTTTTGGCCTTTAAAAAGATCGTGACGAGCAATATTTTTATCGCGTTTGGTTTTGCGCTGATCTTGTCTGCCCTGGATGAATATTTTTTATCCGGGCTGCAGTTCTATCAACTGGCGCGATTCTCTGGCCCTGTACACCCAGCCTTGAGTGCAATTTTTTATGCTACGACAGCTGTGTCTTTTGGGCTTCTGGCGGCATTTTTGTATTCATCCAGCCTCGCCCCCTCCTGGCTGAAAATATTGTCTTTCGTCTTTTTTGCCGCTGCTCTGCTGATCCAATATAGTTTTCAACATCTCCTTGGTCGATATATTGTGGCAAATGACATTCAGATGGGGATCAATTCAGACCTGACGACCTGGCTGAGCGCCGCCAGCCTTTATTTCCAATGGAAACCTTTAATTCCCATCCTGTTATTTGGAACGTTTCTTTTCTTGTACCGGAGAAAATCACGTTTGATCGAAAGCAGCGGTGTTTTCAGTACATTGATTTTTTTGATCGTAATGATGAGTTGGATTCCTGTGGAAAAGTATTCCACTCAAAAGGCGGGTGAAGCAATTAATTATGGTTCGCCGACAACACAATTTATCGCCTCAATTCGCGACTATATTTATCTTAGACTATCCAGACCTTTGCGCGAGAAATATGAATGGGTCGGAAACCCCGATACTCCTAAAAATAATATTGTGCTCATCATTGACGAGAGCGTTAGGGCAGACCATCTCAGCGTCAACGGATATCGACGTGCAACGACACCTTATTTGGCACAATTATCCCTGGATGAATCCTTGTTCCACAATTGGGGGGATGCAGTTGCTGGTGCAACTTGCAGTGAACTCTCAAACCATTTGATATTAACGGGCTTAGAAGTAGAGGGTGGCAATTACCAAAAAACCAGACAATATTTAACCGTTTTTCAGTATGCAAAAGCATTCGGTTACGTCACCTATTATTTTGATTCACAAAGTACGTTATTCTGGAATGGATTATCTGACAGCGATCGGGTTTATATTGACCATATCTACCCGATGAATAAACTGGGCAATGAGGGGATGTACCGTGACTTTGTTGCCGCTGACATGACGCGCGATATTGTCAGATCAGGCACAGGTAATTTTATTGTCATTAATAAATATGGGGTTCATTTCCGTTATGAAAATGATTATCCTGAAAACCAAAAAGTATGGCAATCGACACCGAGTTCCACGCATCCTGATCCATGGCTTGAAAATTTGATTGACTCTTACGACAATGCCTTGCTATTTAATGTTGATGGGTTCATGAGAAGACTTATTCCTGATTTGGATCGTTTTCGTGAAACAACTGAAAGAACAGTTTATATCTATACATCAGATCATGGACAAAGTTTATTGGAAAATGGGGCGCAATCGTTGCACTGTGGAAAAACAAAACCAGAGGCCCGTGTCCCCTTAATTATTATAGGGAAATTGGGAAAACCTGTCGATAACAGTTATAGAGCCAGTCATAGCAATATCCTGCCGACTATTCTTGACCTGATGGCCGTTCCAGATCATTTGCGAGCGCACCCCTACAATGTATCGCTGCTATCTGCGACGAAAGAACAGTCTCAAGAACGATTTTACTTCAATGGGCAAACCAATGAAGTATTCAAATATGACGAATAAGATTCGCGGCTTGCATGAAACCTTTGGCAAAAAAGCCTGCCATCCTGTCAACCAATCAATTCAACCGCCTAAACTATCTCAAAAGCTGATGATCATCGGAAGGGTGTTCTGTATAAAAAGGGCCATCGAACCTTTGCATAACAAAAATGGAGGCAGGCATGTCTAAAAATACCCTGCGCCAACTCGCCAAAACGCCCTTTCGGTGGCGTTGGCATTGAGTGTCAATATCCTCGCCAACACCCTGCCGCTCAACGGGTAGAACACCGGCGAAGTCTCTGATCGTTTCCAGGTCCATGTCGTCCCGGCGGGCTATGTCTTTGCCATCTGGGGCCTCATCTACATCGGCTGGATAATCTTCGCTATCTACCAGTTTTTGCCTGCGCAGCAGGGCAATCTGCGCCTGAAAAAACTGGGCTGCCTGTTCGCCTTGAATGGTATTTTCAATGCCGCCTGGTTTTTTTTGCTGGCGATATAACCAGTTCGGGCTGAGCGTGCTGGTCATGCTGGCCTTGCTCGGTACGTTGATTGCCAGTTATCTCAAGCTGAATGTGGGCCGCACTTCCATTGGGAACGCTGAACGCTGGTGCGTGAATCTGCCTTTCAGCATTTATCTCGTCTGGCTCACGGTTGCCAGCCTGTCCGGATTTTTGATCGCCCTCACCCGACGGGACGCTGGTTACCTGTTTGTGCTGGTCTGGTCCTTGATTGGCATCGCCGTCAAACAGGCAAAATTCCCCCTGGTAGCTAACAGCGCCTGGGCGGCTTCCGCATTGGCATTTGCGCTGGCTGTTTATAGCATTATCCAGCGCCGCAGGTAGTGAGAAGCAAGTTTCAACAAAAAGGAGAAGACTTCACAGCCTTCTCCTTTTTCCCATTCACTGATTATTGATCTTTCTTCGGCGCTTCCCTGACAATATACAAGGGCCTGCCTTTGACCTCATCGTAAATCCGGCCAATGTATTCGCCCAGTACACCCAGCGAAATCAGCTGTACCCCGCCGAAGAACAGCACTGCGATCAGGGTCGTGGTTTGACCTTCGAAAAAATGGTAGCCTGTCATGCGTAAGATGGCGACAATTGGGATGGCCAGGATGGCAATCCCGGCGGAGATAAAACCAAAATAAGTCGCCACCTGTAAGGGGAAATAGGAAAAGCCGGTGATGGCGTTCAGCGCCAGCTTGAGCATCTTGTTGAATGGATATTTTGTCTCTCCCCTCAGCCGCGCCGCGCGTTTGTATTCCACGCCGATTTGTTTAAAACCCACCCAGGCGCCCATTCCGCGCAAAAAGCGATGTTTTTCGCGCATGATGTTCATCACATCGACGACTTTGCGATCGATCAGGCGGAAGTCGCCGGTATCGAGAGGGATTTTGACATCCGTGATGCGATAAATCAACCGGTAGAACATTGAAGCGGTCAGCAGTTTAAACCAGCTCTCGCCCTCGCGCTCAGAGCGGACGGCGTAAACCACCTCGTAGCCTTCCTTCCACTTTTTGGCCAATTCCAGGATGACTTCGGGCGGGTCTTGCAGGTCGGCGTCGATGATGACGGCGGCCTCGCCGCGTGCATAGTCAAGTCCGGCGGTGACAGCAATCTGGTGGCCGAAATTGCGCGCAAAAATGACTGGACGCACGGTGTTGTCTTTGGCAGCCAGTTCGCGGATGCGCCCGGTGGAACCGTCACTGGAGCCGTCATCGACCAGGATCAGTTCCCAGGTTTCGCCAGTTGAGTCCATGACTTCTTTGACGCGTCGGTACAGTTCGGGCAAGTTGTCGAATTCATTGTAGATCGGGGCAACAATTGAATAGGTGATGGGCATGGTTAATTCCGGTTGATTTTCTTGGGATGAGCTGCTTTTCTGGATGACTGGGGCTTTGCAGGAGCTGGCTGGAAATCCAAAGCTCCAGGCCCGAAAGGTGGCTTTCCTAAAATTTTGTGAAGCAGATAATCGACCAGGATGACGCCAGAGGCCAGCACCGGCACCACCAGTAATGCGCCCAGAATGCCGCTCAACATCGTGGCGGTCAGAATTGCGACAAAGATCAAGCCTTCATTCATGTTCACGCTGCGCCCCATGATATAGGGACGCAGCCAGAGATTCTTGAAGTTGATCAAGACCAGGTAAACCACCAAAACAATCAAGGTCACCCAGCCATTCTCCAGCGGAATCCAATTCGAGCCTTCCAGCAGGGCGACACCCATTGCCAGCGCCATGGCCAGGGCCGGGCCGACATCGGGGACAAGCGTGAACAATCCGGCCAGCACGCCCAGCACCAGCGCGCCGGGAATGCCGATGATACTCCAGGCAAGTGTGAAAACAATCCCGACAACCAGCATCAATAAGAGCTGTCCGCGCAGGTAAGCCATCCACACGCCGCGAATCCGCGCGTAAAGCTCCACGATTTCTGTTTGATGGGCGGTGGGCGCCAGGCCAATCAGCCAATCTCGAATTTCATGCCATTCAGAAAGAAACAGGTAGATCAGGACGATGATCACCAGGAACCAGACGGTCCCGCGTGAAGTTGATTCGAGTAAGAGAAAAGCGTCGGCGGGTACCGGCATAAGCAATGCTGAGCGGACATGTGTCAGGCTGGCACCCAGCTCTTGCAAGTCAAAACTCATTCCGGCAAAATCGATGGGCATGGCAAGTAGAATTTGGATCTGTTCGAACAGGGCCAGCAAATCCTGCGCCACCCCTTTCAGTTCATCAAAAAATAGCGGCGTGAAGGTGGCAGGGATGGCAATCAGCAAGGCAATCGAGGTAAAGTAAACCAGGTTAACAGCTGTGCGCCGCTTGATTTTTGTGTTGTTTGCCAGGATCACAACTGCCGGGTTTGCCAGGTAGGCGATAAATCCCGCGATAATCACCGATTTCAAGGCTTCGCGGGCATAAACGAGAAATCCAATCAACGCTACCAGCAGCAAAGTTCCCATTAAGTAGCGAAAAGTGAGATTCCAGGGTTGGTTCATAAAAGTTTCCTGACGGCCTCCAGGGTTGGTTCGATGATCGGGGCAGGCTGGACGGCCTGCATCGCCGCGCGAACATCTTTCAAGCCGCTGCCGGTGTTCAAGACCAGGATTGGGGTTTCTGGATCCAGCCACCCTTGGGCTTTGGCTGCCACCAAACCGGCATACGCCGTGGCTGCCGCCGGTTCTGCGAAAACGCCTACAGTTCCAAGCTCGGCAATGGCATTGAGAATCTCGTCATCTGAAACATAGACATACGTCCCGCCAGTTTCGCTGGCCGCCCGCACTGCCCTGACCCCGTCACGCGGCAGATCCACGGAGATGCTGTCTGCAATCGTCTTCGACTGCACCGGGGTGATCGTTTCCGTCTTGGCGTGGAAAGCATTCGCTATCGCGGCTGAACCCTGGGCCTGGACGCCGATCAGTCGCGGCATGTGCGGGATCCAGCCGAGTGTCTGCAGGTCTTTGAAGCCTTTGTGAAGACCAGAGATGATATTTCCGTCGCCGACTGAGACAAAAATCGTCAGGCGCGGTTTGTTGGATGGAATCGTTAATTCGCCGGTGGCTTTGCGGGTTGCCGCCGCTGCTTCGCGATACATGAACTCCCAGATTTCAAAAGCCGCCGTCTTTTTGCCCTCCGCGGTGAAAGGATTGTAGCCGGTGTTGCGACAGTACCAGCCGAACTCTTCGGAGGCCTTGATGGTCAGGTCAAAGGCTTCATCGTAAGTCCCATCGACGAGGATGACTTTTGCGCCGAAGACCAGCAACTGCGCCACCTTGGCCTGCGGTGCAGACTTTGGCGCAAAAATGACAGCTTTCTGCCCGACTGCGGCGGCCATCCCGGCCAGCGCAGCCCCGGCGTTGCCGGTCGAAGCGGTCACGACCACCTCCGCGCCGAGTTCACGGGCGCGTGTCACCACCACGGCGCTGGCGCGGTCCTTGAACGAGGCGGTCGGGTTGCGGCTCTCATCCTTGAGCCATAAATGCTTCAAACCAAGTTTTTCGGCCAGCCGGGGCAGGGCAAAGACTGGCGTCCCGCCGACCAGGTGCAGGGGAGTCGCATCCCCTGCAGGAGCGGAAACAGGCAGCAGCGGCAGGTAGCGCCAGATGGACGGGTTCGCGCGCGAGGTCAGGTCCTCCGGCTGATATTTCTTGCGGAGGGCCTCGTAATCGAGGACCACATCCAGGTTGCCGCCGTCTTTCGGACAGGTGTAGGTGATTTCATTGGGCGCATATTCGTGCCCGCACAGCGAACAGGTGTAGCCGATGAATTTGTCCATGGTTGAAATTATACTCTTTCAGGAAGAAGAAGATGCAAGACCTGCACATTTTCTCTTTCCTCTGACTTTTACTTCCCGTTCTGTTTCATTGCCCAGAGCAACTTTTCCTGGTCAACCGGGAGGTTGTCGAATCGCACACCGACCGCATTGTAAATTGCATTCGTGATCGCCGGTGGAGTTGGAATCAGCACGATTTCGCCGACGCCCTTCGCGCCGTAGGGGCCATCTTTGGTCGGGTCTTCAACGATGATGGACGTGATCTCGGGCGTATGCACAATCGACGGGATGCGGTAGCGTGCCATATGGTCGGTAACCACATAGCCGTCTTTGGTGATGAAATTCTCGAGCAGGGCATGTCCGATGCCCATTACCACACCGCCTTCCACCTGTCCGCGCAAACCGAGCGGGTTGATGGCGCGGCCGACGTCGTTGGCCGAGATGACGCGCAGAACGCGCACTTCGCCCGTGTCGGTATTCACTTCCACTTCGGCGGCTTGCGAGGCAAACGAGAAGGCAACGTGCATATCGCCGCCCTGACCGAGCGGTTTGGTTTCGGGGGCGTGATATTCGTACAACACACGCGGCTCTTTGCCCGAGGTCTTCATCTCACTGTAAACCTGCTTCATCGTCAGCGTCTGCCCATTGACATGCACGCCATCGGCCTCAAAGCGGATTTTTTCCGGCGACAGGTCGTATTTCTCGGCCAGGGTGGCGCTGATCGCTTCGCGCAGGGTCTGGGCGGCCAGGCGCGAAGCGTTCCCGGTGACGTAAGTTTGACGGGAAGCCGTCGTCGGGCCGCCGTTGGGTGTCAGGTCGGTATCCATGACGAGCACCGAAACCTGTTCAGCCGGGACGGCCAACTCCTCGGCGACCATCATGCGCATGATCGTCACCAGGCCCTGGCCGAGTTCCGCCGCCGCCGAACGAACCTGGAAACTGCCGTCTTCGTACAGTTCGACTTCCGCGCCGGAGGTGTCGTCCGCGCCGCCGCCCAGGCCGGTGTTTTTGAAGGCTGAAGCGAAACCCCAGGCGTGGACTAAGTGCGGGGTGCGAGGTGCGGCGTGCGGCTTAAACACGTCTTCCGGGCGCACTCCGCACTCCGTACTGGCGACGCGCAGCATTTCCGCTTCCACCTTATCAATGCATTCCACCAACCCCGCGCTATCACGCAGGATTTGCCCGGTGCTGGTCTCATCGCCAACGCGCAAGGCATTCTTGCGGCGCAGTTCAACGCGGTCGAGGTCGAGCGTTTCGGCCAGTTTGTCCAGCATGGTTTCGAAGGCGAAGGCCGATTGCAGCACGCCGAATCCGCGGAAAGCGCCCGCCGGTGGGTTGTTGGTGTACATGGCGTAGCAATCGGCGTGGACGTGCGGGATTTTGTAAGGGCCAGCCGAGTGGGTCGTGGCGCGGGTCAGCACTTTTTCGCCGAGCGAAGCATACGCGCCGGTGTCCCCGTATAGCTCGGTCTTGGCGGCCACAAGCGTACCGTCTTTTTTTGCGCCGATTTTGACTTTGATCTGCGTGGCGTGGCGCTTGGGATGCACGATCAGGCTTTCGTGGCGGTCGAAGAGCAATTTGACGGGCCGCCCGGTGGCATTTGCCAGCAGCGCGGCGTGGATCTGCCCGGCGATATCTTCCTTGCCGCCGAATCCGCCGCCCATCAACTGCCCGACGATCCGCACGCGCTTTTCCTCCCAGCCCAGCGCCCGCGCGACCTGGCTGCGGTCCTGGTAAGGGATCTGCGAACCGACGTAAATCAGCATCCGGTCGCCTTCGGGAACCGCGATACTGCATTCCGGCTCCATGAACAGGTGATCGGTGGCCGGGGTGTGGAAGGTGTGCTCCAGCACCACATCCGCTTCGGCAAAACCGATCTCCGGGTCGCCCTTGCGGACCTTGATGTGCTTGAGCAGGTTGCCCTTCTCGTGGATCTGCGGCTGGCCTTCCTGGCGGGCCTGGACGGCGTCGCTAACCACCGGCTGCAGGTCGAATTCCACTTCGATCAAATCCACCGCCGCTTTGGCAGCTTCCTGGCTCTCGGCGGCCACAATCGCAAGCGCATCGCCGACATAACGGACGCGTTCTCCGACGCCGACCATCACCGGCCAGTCGAGGATCACCAGGCCGTGAATGTTCTCGCCGGGCACGTCCCTGGCGGTCATGATTGTCACCACGCCGGGCACTTCGCGGGCTTTATCCAGATTGATTCTTTGGACAAAAGCGTGCGGCACGCCTGCGCGTTTGACCGCGGCGAAAAGCATGTTCTCGAATTGAAGGTCATCGGTGAAGATCGCCTCCCCCGTCACCTTCTCCACGGCATCCGGACGGATTTTCAACGTCCCGACCGTTGCGCCTTCGGTGGCTGAGGGCGGGACCTGCGGTTCTGCCACCGGCTGCCCGCTCTGGAGCGATTCCGCGGCTGCGAGGATGGCATTTTCGATGGTCGGGTAGCCTGCGCAGCGGCAGAGCGTGTCCTTGAGCGCATGGCGAATATCCGCCGAAGTGGGCCGGGGATTTTTCTCCAGCAGGGCATAAGAGGTCATAATCTGCCCGGGGATGCAGAATCCGCACTGGACTGCGCCGTGTTTGATGAAGGCTTCCTGCAGGGGATGAAGGCCCCCCTCCGTCTCCCCCCATTTTCTTTGAAAATGGGGGGAGTGGCGCGAAGCGCCGAGGGGGGCCTGGGCCAGCCCTTCAATCGTCAAAATGATCTTGCCGTCCGCCCGTTCGGCGGGGGTCGAGCACGATAAAACCGGTTCGCCATCCATGATGACGGTGCAAGCGCCGCATTCGGCCTCGTTACAGCCGATCTTGGTGCCGGTTAATTTGAGCCGATTGCGCAGCAAGTCTGCCAGCGTTTCGCCGGGCAGGGGGGCAAGCTGATAGTTTTGGCCGTTTACGGTTAAAGAAAGTTGAGTTTTTTTCATGGGTTAAGTCCTTGAATTACGAGGGTCGAGTAGCAGCGTTTTTGGCTGCGTATCGAGACCCGCAAGCGCTGGTTTCGACACCTGCACTTGCGTTAGGTGCAAGTGTACGGGCGGAAAATCACCGCCCTATTCAACCAGCATTTATTTCGCCCGTTCCCAGGCTGTTGAAAGAGCGTTTTTCAATAAGACAACCACTAACTCGCGGCGGTATTCAGCGGTGGCGCGGGCCGGGCTGGTGCGGAATTTGGCCTCGGCCAGCAGGGTTTCCTGCGCCCCGGCGATGGTCTCAGCGGAGAAGATTTTCCCAGCAAGATACGCTTCCGTTTGTCGGGCGCGGAAGGGGACCGGGCCAGCCGGTCCAACGGCGATGCGCGCGGCGCGGATGCTGTCGCCGTCGCGTTCGAGCCAGGCGGCCAGGTTCAAGATTGGCAGGGCAATCCCCTGCGCCCGCATGACGCGGCAGAAGGCCGAGGCCTGGTGGGCTTTGATCAGCGGCAGGCTAAAGCCGACGATGATCTCATCCGCTTTCAGGGACGATTTGCCGGGGCCGACAAAGAGTTCCTGCAACGGCTGGAAGCGGCGGCCTGAGGGTGCAGCCACCTCCACTTCAGCCTCCAACGCCAAAAGTCCGATCATGCCATCGGCGGCGGGCAGGGCGTGGGCCACATTCCCGCCCAGCGTGGCTGAGTTGCGGACCTGTGGCCCGCCGATCAGCCCGCACGATTCGACCAGCGATTGGGCGTGTTCCTGAACGAGCGGCGATTCGACGATGCGGTTGTGCGGCACACCCGCGCCAATGAAGAGCCTGTCGCCGCGGATTTCGAGGGCGCGCAGTTCGGCGATGCCGGCCAGGTCGACCAGGGTGTGAACCGGGGCGTGGTGGCTTTGTTGCAGGTCGAGCATTAAATCAGTCCCGCCCGCGATGGGAATCGCGGGCGCGGGGGCGGAGGCCAGCGCCTCCACAGCTGCTTGCACGGTTTGGGGATGGAGATATTCTTTCCAGAGGCT
This sequence comes from Anaerolineales bacterium UBA5195, assembly GCA_002412925.1. Lineage (GTDB taxonomy): Bacteria > Chloroflexota > Anaerolineae > Anaerolineales > Villigracilaceae > UBA5195. The sequence continues at coordinate 42,967 of DHVZ01000099.1, forward strand.
CATAGGGTCGGCTCCTTACCCCCATCCGTCTCCCTATCTGGCTGGACTTCGCCAAATTGGAGGGGACGAGGGGGTGGTAGGGGGTCAGCGGTGCTTTTCGAGAGGACCCACGTCCCCACGCCGCCGGGACATATGCCGCAGCGACCGCCGAACCATGGATAGCTGGATTGATGTTTTTAATTTTATCCGCATAATGTCCAAATTGCACTGGCAATTCGGATAATCTGCGGGTGATTTCTTAGAGGCCGCGCTCCCCGCGGATGTACGGATTGCCCAGCGCAGCGGGCGCGCCGAGACGTTTGCGCATGGCCTCGCGTGAGCCGAGGATCAGGACGATCACGGTAAAGGCGTAGGGCAGCATTTGCAGGAAAAAGCCCCAGTAGGGGTTGTAATAAAATGGGTTGGCCAGGCCAAAAATTACAGTCGGGCCTTGAATATCCAGAATCAGGCGGCGCAGTGCGCCAAAAGCATACGAACCCAGCATGGCGCGGAAGGGGTCCCACTGCGCGAAAATCACCAGGCCAATGGCGATCCAGCCCTGGCCGGCAGTCGTCAATTCGCTGAACCAGCCGGGCGAGATGGCCAGGCTGATGGTTGCGCCTGACAAACCGGCAAAGACGCCGCCGACAAAAACGTACAGGTAACGGAGCCGGAAAACATTAATCCCCAGCGCATCTGCCGCGGCAGGGTATTCTCCTACTGCTCGTAGGTGAAGGCCGGGGCGGGTGCGGTTGATGTAGTACCAGGCCAGGGGCGTAATTAAATAGCCCAGGTAGACGAGAATACTCTGGTTGGTAAACAAAATCTGCCCCAAGAACGGGATTTGGGTCAGCAGCGGGATGGAAAAATTGGGCAGCAGCGAGATCGTTCCGGCTTTGCTCAGGCCTTCACCAAAGACCAGGCTGATGCCAGCGCCTAAAAAGGTCAGGGAAAGACCGCTGACTACCTGATCGGCATGGAGCGCAATTGAGATGAAGGCGTGAATTTGGCTGATCAGGCCAGCCACTAGCATAGCGACCAGCAATCCCAGCCAGGGGTTGCCGGTGTAGACAGCGATGCTAAACGCGCTCATGGCGCCAATCAACATCATCCCTTCCACGCCCAGGTTGAGTACGCCCGAGCGCTCGGCAAATATTTCACCTAATGTGGCAAACAACAACACCGTTCCAGATGTGACGCCTGCCTGCAAAATAATGATGGGATCCATGGGCTAGGCCTCCTCGCCAATACGGACAATGCGGACCCGATAGCGCAGGAAAAAGTCGCTCGCAATCAGGCAAACCAGGATAATCCCCTGGATCATCTTGGGGATGCCAGAAGGCTGAATCTCACGCCCGGCCAACAGTAAGGCGCCAAACAATATCGAGACCAGAATGGCCGCAATCGGGTTAAGTTTGGCCAGCCAGGCAACGATAATGCCGGTAAAACCATAGCCGGCGGCAATTGGGGAGGTTTGTAAACGATGGACAACGCCTGTGATTTCAGACATCCCGCCCAAACCGGCCAGCCCGCCCGAAACCATCATCGCCAGGATCACATTTTTGCTGATGTTAATGCCCGCATAGTTGGCCGCAGTGGCGTTATCGCCAATCAGCCGGATTTCATAGCCCCAGCGGCTGCGATAAATGACAAGCCACAGGATGATTGCCGCCACAATGCCAATCGCCAGCCCAAGGTGGGTGGTCAATCCACGGAAGAATGGGACGCTCTTCGAGAAATCAAGCAGGCGCGGCAGCCAGGCTGTTAGCGGGAATTTGGGGCTCATCTGGAATCCGCCTTCGGACCAGACCCCAAAAATCCAGAAATTGATCCATGAAATGGCGATGTAATTCAGCATTAAACTGCTGATAATTTCATTTACGTTGAACCGCGCTTTAAGAAAACCGGGGATAAAACCCCACAAGGCGCCCCCTAGAATGCCTGCCAAAATCATGGCCGGAATGTAAATCCACGAGGAAGTTTCAGGGGGGAAAATACGGGTGAGGACCACCGCGCTTGCGCCAAACGCGCCCATGATGAACTGGCCCTCCGCGCCAATGTTCCACAATTTCATACGGAATGCGATGGAGCAGGCCAACGCTGTAAACAGAATCGGTGTGGCTTTCACCAATGTGTCAGAAAGGACACCAATGCTGCCGAAAGACGCTTTGGCAATGTGGGTATAGGTGGCCAGCGGGTGGCCGCCTACCAGCGCAATGATAATACCGCCCAGAATTAGAGCCATTACCACTGCTGCCAGGGAAAGCAGTGGCGAGAGCCAGCCGGGCGGTGTCTCCAAACGCGGTTCGAATTCAAATTTGTAAGGGAACTTCCTGCGCGATGTCACGGGGGTAGACTCAGACATGGTGTTTCACTCCAGTTGCAGTTTGAGCCGCAATTTGTTCCAAGGGTGTGCCGGTCATCATCAGTCCAATAATTTCTATCTCCGGGTCGCGCACTTCGCCCATCAAGCGGCCTTCGTAAATCACAGCCACCCGGTCGCTGAGCGAAAGCAACTCTTCCAATTCTTCTGAGATCAATAAAATCGCCGCCCCGGCCTCGCGCTGGGCGAGCAAGAGTCGGTGAACACCTTCGATTGCGCCGACATCCAGACCGCGCGTGGGTTGCACGGCTACCAGGAGCGCTGGTTTCCCTGAGATTTCCCGCGCCAGGATGACGCGCTGCAGGTTGCCGCCCGAAAGCAGGCGCACCGGCGTATCGATGGTTGGAACAATGATGTTATAGGCTTCTTTCAAGTTTTTTGCAAAACTCTGGGCAGCGGGTATATCCAACATCCAGCCATGCGAAATTGGCGCGCGGCGGTAATTTTTCATGATGACGTTGTCGGTCACACTCAAATTGGGTGCAGAGCCGACATGGGTACGATCTTCGGGCACATAGGCCAGCCCTCGTTCAATCGCATATTGGGTGGGTTGGTTGCTGATTTCGACCCCATTCAACAGGACTCTACCCTTTGTGCACTTCCTCAACCCAGAGATGATTTGCGAGAGTTCTCTCTGCCCGTTTCCTGCTACGCCAGCCAGACCATAAATCTCCCCGGCGCGGACCTCAAACGACATCCCGCGCACGGCTGGCAAGCCCTTGTCATTTTCTGCGTGGAGGTCTTGTACCTTAAGGACAACTTCTCCGGCCTCTTGCTGGTTTTTCTCCATTTGGAAGACGACATCACGTCCCACCATCAAACGCGCCAGTTCCTGGCGGGTTGAACCTGCGGTAGGAACGCCCGAGGCCGTCACCTTGCCTTTGCGCAGCACAGTGACCCGATCGGCAATTGCCATGACTTCCTGTAATTTATGGCTGATGAAAATCACAGACTTTCCTTCGGCCGCCATGGCCCGCAGGGTATGGAATAACACGTCAGCTTCCTGGGGGGCCAACACGGCGGTTGGCTCATCCATGATCAGCACGTTAGCGCCGCGATAGAGCATCTTCAGAATTTCGACGCGCTGTTGTTCTCCAACTGACAGCTGCCAGATTTTGGCCTTGGGATCGACTTCCATGCCAAAGCGTTTTCCCAAATCAGATATTTTTTGGTCGTACTCGTTTAAATTCATCCGAAAGCGGGGCTCGTCCATGCCGAGCAGGATGTTTTCGGTCACAGTTTGGGAGGGGACTAGCATGAAATGCTGGTGAATCATACCAATCCCGACTTTGATGGCGTCCTTGGGGGAATGAAATTCAACTTCCTTGTGATTGACTGTAATAATGCCGGCTTCAGCACTGTAAAGCCCTGCCAAAACATTCATCAGCGTACTTTTGCCGGCGCCGTTTTCTCCCAAAAGTGCATGAATCTCGCCCTGGCGTAACTCAAAATCGGCATGATCGTTTGCCAAAACGCCTGGGAAGCGTTTGACTATGCCTTTCATGGTCACAACCAGTGGAATGTTTGCGGGGGTTTTGGGTTCGGAATGATCCATTGGGGCACTCCCTCTCAATAAGTTCGGGGCCGAACATCTCAGGCCACTGAAATTCAGTAAATCTCAATTTCAGTACTTCACGAAAGTTGGGAGAACTTCCGATTTTTTGGGTGTGTGGCGGGCAGCCGCCCGCCACACACCCAAAAAATCGGGCTTCTTCAAGCAGTTTCGTGAAGTACTGAATTTATCAGGAGGCGTTAGAGAATGTACACTACACGCGCTATTTCGGTGTGATGGACGCTCTCTAACGTCTATAAACTGGGGTTTCACAAAACCTGTGATTTGCTAAAAAGTATTCGACCATCAGTTGATTAAGAGAGGGGCAGGACTCGGAAAGCCCTGCCCCATCGTCATTGAAAAGCCACTTATTGAGGTAATTCAGCGGTGATGCCTTCGGCCCACCACTTCATGCAGGCTTTGACGCTGCACGGTAAACCAAATTCTGGGAAGGCATCCAGGTCAACTTGCTGCAATTTTGAACCGGCAGGCACAACCACATTGCCTTTGTTGTCATTGATCGGGCCGGAGAAGACATCGAAGCGGGTGAATTCACCTTTTTCCATCTTGGCGATGGTGTCGCGGACTTCTTGAATCAGGGCCGGGTCGAGGTCCTTCAGGCCGGGGGTCAGTTCCTCGCCTTCCATGAAACCGTAAAGGCCAAGCGCGCCGGTGTTTCCATCGAAGTAATCCCAACCGGGGACATAGGTGCCATCAATGACGCCCTTCGTAATCCGGGCATATTCGGGGCCCCAGACCCAGTACGGGGCGGTCAGGCAGCGTTCCACCTTGCAGGAGCCGTACCAGTCATAGGTCACGCCGTACTTGCCTTTTTCCTGGGCCACATCGGCCACTGCGGGGGTGTCTGCGCCGGTAAAGACAACATAAGCGCCAGCATCAAACAGTGAAGCAGCGGCTTCCTTTTCGATGATGGGGTCATGCCAGGTGTTGATCCAGCGCACATCCATGGTGCATTCAGGACAGGTCTTGCGCATGCCCAGGGCAATCGCATTTCCCAGGCGAAGTTCTTCAGGGATTGGGAAGGTGGCCATGTAGCCGAGTTTGGTCTGGCCATCTTTCTTGGCGCGCGCGCCGGCCAGCATCCCGGCCAAGTATTTCATATTCTCCATGGCGCCCATCAAGTTGCCAAAGTTCTTCTGGTTGGATTTGATGCCGGTCAGATGGATGAACATGGCATCGGGGAACTCCTCCGCCACGGTTTCCATCGGGTCGCCAAAGCCAAAGGAAGTGCCGATAATCATGTTGAAGCCCTTGCGAGCCAGGCTGCGGAAGACCTGTTCCGAGTCAGCGCCTTCGGGGACGTTTTCAATGTAGGCAACATGGACATTCGGGACTTCTTTTTCAACGTAAAGCAGACCTTCGTAGTGGGCCTGTGACCAGCCGCCGTCATCATGTGGGCCAATCAGAACCATGCCGATATTGAACTTCCCTTCGACAACATCCGGGATCTGCATCGAGCCTGCCGGTTCGGCGGGGGCAGCGGGGGCTTCAGTTGCAGCCGGGGCGGCAGGAGCTTCGGTTGCGGCTGGGGCGGCAGGAGCGACAGGGGCCGCAGTTGCGGGAACAGGGGCCGGTCCGCAGGCGCTCAAAACCAGCACGAGCGCTACAAAAAGCACAACAAGTTTGTTTAGGTGACGCATATCTTTCTTCTCCTTGAAAAGTTGACGCAGTATGGGTGAATTGGACGATTGATCGGTGGACATATCCGAGTCTTTCGCGCTCCTTTCTCTGGTGAAATCTACCTGTCAGGCCAGGTAAAAATCACGTTGCCTCCATTAAGGATACATAAGTTGTCTGACAAAGTCAATACCATTTTCCATTATTTTATCAGACAAATGACACTGATTTTATTTTAACATGTCCCAGCGCTTTTACAGGTGCGATTGTTCTTTTTGGAACTAGTGCCGCAACTACCTTAAGCCGTAGGGCTGTTTTGCCCATTTTTTCATTGAAAGAGAACCGATTACCCACCATCTTTATAAAGTTGCGGTACTAGGCTTGGGCCTGTTGCAATGCTCATACGCCTTGGCTGGATAACACCAACTATAGCTTCTCTGGTGCTTTGACCAGGAAGACCAGCAGAATAGTCGTTAGCACGCCGCCAATGGCCGAGAGCATGAAGGTCGTCTGGTAACCGGCCAGGTCAGCGATCCAGCCGCCGAGCAGGGGGGCGAAGATGGTGGCCGGGGCGATCAGTGTGTTCGACAAACCGATGTAAATCGGACGTTCGGCCTCCGTGCCGTATTGAACCGTCATTGCCATCCCGATCGTCCAGTAAGAAACGTTGGCCAGGCCGGCCAGGACGAAGACGAGATACAACCAGTTGATGGAGGGGGCGGCCCAGGCGGCGAAGGAACTCAGGGCAACAGCCACCGCCCCGGCGATCAGCATGGAACGGTGGCCCAGGCGGTCTGCCAGCCAGCCCATCCCCACGTTGGCGATGGTTTGTGAAACGGTCAGGGCGGCGGTCAGGTACCCGGCAGTGACGGCATCCATGTTGAAAGCGCGTAAACCGTAGACGATGTAAAAGGCAAAGCCCATTGTGGCAAACTGGTAAACCACCCGGAAAACCAGGAACCAGCGAAAGCCGGCATCCTTTCGTAAAATGCTGCGCGCCCCACTCCAGAAATTGGTTGTTTCCTCAGGGATGACTTTTTCGGTATCAACCGGCTCACGGGTTAGTGAAAGGAAAAAATAGGAAATGCCCATGGCAGCGCTGGTAATCAAAAAACAGAGCACGAAATCAAGTGGGCTGTTGAGCAAGTCGAGCAGGTAACCTGCGCCAACTGCCGAAAAACTGATCAAAACGTTGGCAATCGCGGCCTGCGCGCCAAAGAATGTTCCGCGCGAATCGGGCGGGATGATCTTGGCGATCATGCTCTGCCAGGGGTTGGCGGTGAAACCAGAGCCGATTCCCTGCCAGATAAGCAGGAAAAAGGCGAAGGGGAGGACGATTTTTGCCCCGAAAACGGGCAGCATCCAGGCAGCCAGGGCCAGCCCCAGATACGGAATCCGCTCATGGATCGTCATCAGCATGACTGCCGGTTTGTACTTGCGCATCCGCGCCACCCATCCGGCGGTAAAGAGCTGTGGAATCTGCCAGCCGACGGCATGGATGGCGGGAATCAGGCCAATCAGGATGGCCGAGTCGGTCATCTGGGCGAAAAAGAGCGGGATGATCGTGCCAAAGGAGCCAAAGCCCCAGCCGATTCCAAAAAAAGCAGCATCAGCCATGCTGACCAGCACGTTGTACTTAAGAAATTTTCGACTTTGTTGTTCGATAGGGAGCATGAAGCAATTCTACCAAACGGAGCTCTTAAAGCGCAGTGCCGGGCTTTTCCAGTTGCCTTTTTGCCTCTTGACAAAGTTTCGAAACGGCGTAAAATAAAAACGAACGTTCGTTCACTTAGGAGTGTTTATGACTGATGACGGATTAACCAAAGGCGAGCGCACGCGGCAAGCAGTGATGGACGCGGCCTATCGCCTGTTCCTTGAAAAGGGTTTTTCGGCCACTTCGATGCGCCAGATTGCCGAACATGCCGGGCTGGCCTTGGGCGGCATTTATAACCATTTTGCCAGCAAGGATGAGATTTTCCAGGAATTGATCATTGACCGGCATCCCTATCTGCAAATTTTCCCTGTGCTTCAGCGCGCGCCGGGCAATACCACCGAAGAATTCATGCGGAATGCGGCGCGGATGGTGCAGGAAGAGCTGGGGCGACATCCCGAATTTATCAAGCTGATGTTCATCGAGGTGGTTGAGTTCAATGGGCGGCACTTTCCGAAGCTCTTTGAAACGATCTTCCCGATGGCTCTGCCCCTGCTCCAGCGTTTTGCCTCCCCTGAAAGCGGCGTGCGCCAGATCCCCATCCCTCAATTGGTGCGCGCCTTTATGGGGTTCATCATGGCTTTTTACCTGACCGAATTTCTGATGTCTGAACCTTCTTTGCCATCTGTCTTGCGCGAGATGACTTTGGAAGACTTTATGGAAATTTTCATGTACGGCATTTTGGAACCTCACAACCCGGAGCATCTATGAACTCTCGCCTGCTCTCCATCATCCGCAAGGAATTCATCCAGATTTTCCGCGATCGGCGCACGCTGGCGCTGATCCTGGTGATTCCAATCATGCAGTTGTTCCTGCTGGGCTATGCCGCCACCAACGATGTGCGCAACGTGCCGTTGGCTGTCTTTGACCAAAGTCTTAGCCCCGAATCCCGCGCCCTGTTGGATGCCTACCGGGCTGCCGATTACTTCAGCGTGGCTGCTGCGGTCGGTTCCGAGGCTGAAATGCAGACGTTAATCGAAAGGGGGGAGGTCAAAGCCGGGCTGATCATCCCGCCAGATTATGCCGCGCGGTTGAAGAATGGGAATGCCCAGGTGGCTTTTATCCTGGATGGTTCCGACCCGACCGTGGCTTCAACGGCCCTTTCGGCGGCGCAACTGATTGGGCAAAACCATGCCACCGGCATTCTGGCAGAGAAAATTGCCCGCAACGGACAGAATTTCAAAGTCCAGCCGCCGGTGGAAGTGCGCACCACCGTCTGGTACAACCCCGATCTGATCTCGGCCTACTTCATGATTCCCGGTGTGATTGGCATGATCCTGTTTGCGATCACCGCCATCCTGACGGCCACTGCCGTGGTGCGCGAGCGCGAGCGCGGGACGATTGAACAACTGATCGTCACGCCGATCCGTTCCTGGGAACTGGTGATTGGCAAGATCCTGCCCTACACGCTCTTGGCATTGTTCGACACGGTTGAGATTATTGCCGTTGGGCACTGGTGGTTTGGTGTGCCAGTCCGCGGTTCACTAACGCTGATTCTGTTGCTTTCCTCGTTGTTCCTGCTCTCCGGCTTGGGCGTTGGTCTGTTCGCCTCGACGATTGCCAACACCCAGCAGGAAGCCATGCTGACGGTCTGGATGACACTCCTGCCAAGCATTTTTCTCTCGGGCTTTTTCTTCCCGATCGATGCCATGCCAACCGTTTTGCAGTGGATTTCCTACCTGATGCCTTTGCGTTATTACCTGAATATCATTCGCGTGCTCCTGCTCAAGGGTGTTGGGTTGGGAGCGATCATGAACGACGTCATTGCCCTGACTATTTTCGGCGTGGTCATCATGGGCGCTGCGGCGCTCAGGTTTAGAAAACGCCTCGACTGATTCTTTTTGTGATTTGGTGATTGAGTGATTTTATGATTGAAAATCGCCAAATCGCCAAATCAATAAATCACTCAATGATAGGAGTTTCCCATGTCACATAACCGTCCACCCCTTCCCGTGATTGCCGTCGTTTTACTGCTGGTGATTTCAGCGGCTGTCTACTATTTCTTTTTTGCCAACGGGTCAGTTGCCCAAAGTGGCGCGTTGACCGCCTCCGGCACGGTCGAATCGGCTGAAATTTCGATTGCGCCGGAGCTTTCAGGCAAAGTTTCCGAAGTGATGGTGAAAGAGGGCGATCTGGTTCAAGCCGGGGATGTGCTTTTCCGTCTTGATGACAGCCTGCTGGGAGCACAGAAGAACGTTGCCATTGCCAGCCTGGAGACCGCCAAATCAGCCGGATCCACCGCTGAAGCTGCTGTGGCTGCAGCCCAGGCGCAATTTGACCTGACCTACAGCGCAGCGATGGTCCAGGATCGGGCGAACCGCACCCAGGATTGGTACAAGACCCAATCTGGCGATTTCACCCTGCCCCTGTGGTATTACAGCCAGCCGGAACAAATCAACTCCGCCCAGGCGGCAGTGGCTGTTGCCCAGGACGCGTTGACCAAGGCCCAGGAAAAGCTGGCCGCCAGGATGCAAACCACCGGAGCCAACTTCATCAAAGCTGAGACGGATCTGTCGGTTGCCCAGGCCGATTACCAGGTGGCCAAAAATCTGAACGACCGAGTCTCGAAAGGCATTGATATCGATGACCTGACCCGCCGGCAGTTGTTTTTGCTCCAAAGGGATGAATACCTGAAGTCCAAGGATCTTGACCCCCGCTGGGTCACAACGGTGAATAAGGTTAACAAGGACCTGCGCGATGAGGCCAAGAAGATTTTCGATCAGGCGAAGTCGGACCTGAAAGACGCCCAGGAGGCCTATAAAGATGAACTCTCGACTGATGAGGCCAAGGAAATTCTGAAAGTTCGCGCGCAGGTCAGCATTGCCGAGGAACGTTATTACACCGCGCTGGATTATGTGCGCGTTCTGCAGACTGGTTCTGAAGCGCAGACGGTCACCGCGGCGCTGAGAGCCGTGGAACAGGCCAAATCTGCTGCTGCCCAGGCCCAGGCCTCCATCAAGCAGGCAGAAGCCAACCTGGCGCTGATTGAGGCCCAACTGGCAAAGCTGGTGGTGACTGCCCCTGCTGACGGGGTTGTCCTGACCCGCAACCTCGAGCCGGGCGAGGTGGTCAATCCCGGTTCCATCGTCTTTACTATGAGCCGCTTGAGCGATTTGACGATTACCGTTTATATCCCCGAAGACCGTTACGGCGAGATTACGCTGGGTCAAACTGCCCAGGTTCAGGTGGATTCTTTCGCTGGAAAGACCTTCACGGCGAGGGTGATCCATATTTCCGACCGGGCCGAGTTTACCCCGCGCAACGTCCAAACGGCGGAAGGCCGCAAATCGACAGTTTTTGCCATCAAGTTGCAGGTGGATGACCCGAACGGTAACCTCAAGCCCGGCATGCCAGCGGATGTGGTCTTCAAGTAAAAACTGTCGAAAGTCGAAAGTCGAAGGTCAAAGGTTGAAAGGAGGTTTGTATGGCAGGAATTGTGCGATTTGAAGAGATTGATAGTTGGAAATTGGCACGTGAATTGACGAATTTGGTTTATGGGCTTACTCAGCTCCCCGCTTTTTCCAAAGACTTTGGCTTGCGCGACCAGATCCGGCGGGCGGCTGTTTCGGTGATGAGCAATATCGCTGAGGGCTTTGAAAGCCGCACGGATACCCAATTCATCAATTTCTTGGGGATGGCTCGGGCCTCGGCTGGAGAAGTGCGTTCGCAACTGTATATTGCGCTCGATCAAAAATATATTTCGGATGAGCAATTCAAAAACGCGTTCAGTCTTGCGGAACAATCTGCCCAGAAAATCGCCGGATTTATCTCTTACCTCGAAGCGCATCCCCGCCAGCGACGTGTTTCGGATGACACCCCTGAATACCTCGCCGACCTTTGACTTTCGACTTTTGACGAGTTCTATCATGAAAATAATTGCGCTGAATGCCAGCTATCGCGGCGACAAAGGCCACACCCGGCGCCTGATCGATTTGCTCTTTGAAGGGGCGCAGGCTGCCGGGGCGGAATGTGAAGTGGTAACCCTGGCCAAATATAAACTCAACCGTTGCCTGGCCTGTGATCAGTGCCATACACCGGAGCATTATCTGAAGTGCATATACGCCGATCAGGATGATGTGGCTGAAATTTTTGCCAAAATCGCCGCGGCCGACCTGGTGGTTTATGCTACTCCGGTCTATGTCTTTGGGATTTCTGGCCTGCTGAAGACCTTTCTCGATCGGCTCTATTGGACCAGTGATGTCAATGAAATGCGTGTCACCCGCAGCGGCTTGTTTTTCCACCATGTGGACGAGTCGGTTTGTTCCAAGCCATTTGTTTCGCTGATTTGCTGTGACAATCTCGACCCAGAAATGCCCCGGAATACGCGCGAATATTTCCGTATCTTTGCCCGTTTTATGGATGCGCCCCACGTGGGTGAGTTGATCCGCAGTGGCGGGTGGCTGTTTGGCTATGGACATAATCCCAAGGCTGCCGAACGCTTCCCAAAAATTGACGCAGTCTATGCCGCTTACCGGCAGGCCGGGCGCGAACTGGCCCGGAATGGACGGATTTCCCCTGCCACCCGGCGCAGCGCCAACCAGGAAATCATCCCGGTGCCGTGCTTTGGCCTGCTCAAGCGGCTGAGACCGTTCAAGCAAGTCATGGTGCAGAAGGCAAAAGCGTTGAGGCTGTTGGTTTGAGAGTGAGGAATGATGGGTGCAATCAGCTTTGATTGGCAAAGAATGAAAAATATCCAGCAGATCCATCGCGTTCTGTATGCGCTTGGGCTGGGGCCAATCGTTGGGAAAATTATCCTGCTCCTGACGACCACCGGGCGCAAAAGCGGTCAGCCGCGAGTCACGCCCCTGCAGTACGAAGAAATCGACGGGGCCTATTACCTGGGCGCGGCGCGCGGCCTGCAGGCCGATTGGGTGCGTAATCTTCAGGCCAACCCAAAAGTCGAAGTGTGGGTCAAAGCCCGGCGCTTCCGGGGCAGCGCCGAAGTTGTCACCGATCCATTCCAGATTGCTGATTTTTTGGAAGTGCGACTGGATCGGCACCCGCGCATGGTCGGGTTGATGATGGAGCGCGTTCATCATCTCTCGAAACGACCGACGCGCGCGCAACTCGAAGAACTGGCCCAGACCGAGGCCCTCGTGATTGTTCGCCCGGAGGAAATAGGATGAAGTTGCCCCCTGTTTTCTGGCTGCGCCTGAGCTATTGGATTGGCGCCGTGATTGACGTCCTGGCCGGGCTGAGCATGCTCTTCCCCGCGCTGTTCGCCTTTTCCAACCGGCTGAGTGGATTTGTCCCCGATCTGTCTTTTCGTTTCATGGCCGGGATGGGCGCGCCATTGATGTTTGGCTGGACGGTGCTTTTGCTCTGGGCCGACCGCAAGCCGCTCGAACGCAAAGCCGTCCTGCTCATCACGCTGATCCCGATCCTGGGCAATGCGTTCAACCAGGTTGTTGGTCTCTCAAATGGTTTTCTCTCCCTGGAAGCCGCCCTCCCGCTCTGGATCAACCAGACTGTTCTGACCGCTTTGTACGTTTTTAGCTACTGGAATGCCTCGAAATGACCGTTTCAGATACAAGCCCCCGGCGCAACCTTGCTGGGTGGGTCTGGACCCTCCCGCTGGTTTTTGTTGTCCATGATAGCGAAGAAATCATGACCATGGCCACCTTCCTGCGCAGCCATGCGGACCGCCTGCCCGGTCAACTGCTAAAAGTCACCGCGCTTTCTACTGGTCAGTTTGCGTTGAGCGTCCTGTTCTTGCTGGCTTTGATCCTGGTCTTCTGCCTTCTGGCCAAACGCGCCAGTTATACGGGCCTGCCCATGACACTTTTTGCCGTGTTGACTGCCATCCTGTTCGGCAACGGTCTGACCCACCTCGGGCAGGCGGCCATCCTGCGCGGCTACACCCCCGGTCTGCTGACCGCGCCCTTCGTCATTCTGTTCACCCTGCTGGCTTTGCGCAGTTTCCAGGATGCCGGTTTCATCACCCGGCGAAATCTGCTTCCCGTCCTGGCAGCCGGGTTTTTCCTGCAACTTCCGCTGATTGCCATCGCCCTGGCTTTCGGTCGAATTTTTTCCCTGTGAGGAAATCCATGCCTGATTATGAAGAATACTTCAGCGATACCGAACATGGTTATAGCCATGTTGCGGACGAGTACGCCGAAAAATTCTTTGGCGAGCTGGCTTATAAACCTCTTGACCGGGAGTTGCTCAACAGGTTGATCTCTGAAGTCGGCTCTCTCGGGCCAATCTGCGACCTGGGCTGCGGCCCCGGCCAGATTGCCCGCTACCTGAAGGATCATGGCGCCGAGGCCTTGGGCGTGGATTTGTCGCCCAAGATGGCGGCGGCGGCCCGGAAGCTGAATCCCGACATCGAGTTTTTCCAGGGGAACCTGCTGGCGCTGGAGCTCCCCGAGGCCTCGTGGGGCGGAATTGCGGCTTTTTACTCGCTGATTCACATCCCGCGCTCCCTGCTTTTGGCTGCGCTGTGTGAACTGCGGCGCGTCCTGCGACCAGGCGGCTGGCTTTTGATCAGCTACCACGTTGGCGAGGAAACCATCCACCTCGACGAGTGGTGGGAAAAACCTGTCAAACTCGACTTCAACTTCCTGCAAACCTCCCTGGTTACGGATTTGCTGACCAAAGCCGGGCTGACGGCTGAAGCTGCGATCGAGCGCGACCCTTACCCGGATGAACATCCCAGCCGCCGGGCCTACATATTTGCGAGAAAACCCTATGGCACTGATTGAAGCTTCCCATTTAAGAAAAACTTTTGGCGATTTGGTCGCGGTCGATGACTTGAGCCTGCAAGTTGCTTCCGGCGAAATCTACGGCCTGGTCGGCGCGGACGGGGCGGGTAAAACCACCACCTTGCGCCTGCTGGTTGGGGCGCTGACTCCCAACGTGGGCGAAGCCTCCATCTGTGGTTATGACATTCGAAAACAAACCGAACAGGCCCGCGCGCGGCTGGGATATCTTTCCCAGCGGTTTTCGATGTACGAAGATTTGACTGTTCTTGAAAATATCCGTTTTTTTGCCGAAGTGCGCGGGCTGAAAACCGATGAGTGGGAGCCTCGTTCGATGGAAATCCTTGACTTTGTCGGTTTGGCTCCATTCAAGGATCGTTTTGCCGGGCAGCTTTCGGGTGGCATGAAGCAAAAACTTGGCCTGGCCTCGGCGCTGGTCACGCGCCCCCAAGTCCTGCTGCTCGATGAACCGACGACCGGCGTCGACCCGGTCACCCGCCAGGATTTCTGGCAGTTGCTGATTCGTCTGGTCTCGACCCCCCTCCGTCTCCCCCCAAATTCGGAGAATTTGAGGGGAGAGAAAGAGGGGGGTGGGAGAGGGACCAGGGGCGAGGGCGACGTCTCGGTGATTATCTCCACCCCTTACATGGACGAGGCTGCCCGCTGTCATCGCGTTGGCTTCATGAAAAAGGGTCAGCTCATCGCAGAAGGTACGCCCGGCCAATTGCGTTCCATGCTCGATGGCCGGATTGTTGAACTGCGTGGTACCCCGTTGCCTTTGCTGAAGCAAATCATCGCCCGGGAGCCCGGCGTGGAGGATGTCCGCGCTTTTGGTGATCGGCTGCATCTTCGCGTTGGCGAAAAACAAGCTGAGACGGTCATCCGGAATTTGAAAAAATCCATTCCGGCGGGCGGCGGCATGTTTGCGGATGCGCGTCTGACCCCGCCTGTTTTGGAAGATATCTTTATCGCTTTATCGGAGCAAGAAAATGACTGAGCCTGCGATCAGTGTTGACCGTTTGACCCGCCGCTTTGGCGATTTTGTAGCTGTTGACCATGTTTCGTTTGAAGTCAATGCAGGCGAAATAGTTGGCTATCTTGGCCCAAACGGTTCAGGAAAAACGACCACCATCCGCATGTTGCTTGGATTGCTGGCTCCGCACGAGGGCAGCGCCACGGTGCTTGGGTTCGATTCCTTTCGGCAGACCGAGGAAGTCCGCGCTCGGGCGGGGTATATGTCGCAAAAGTTCGCCATCTATGATGATTTGACCGTTTGGGAAAATCTCCAGTTTTATGGCGGCGTCTACGGGATTACAGATAAAGCGCGGATACTGGAAACGCTCAAACACGTTGGGCTGGATGGGCACGAATCCACCCTGACCCGTGACCTGTCTGCTGGTTGGAGGCAGCGCCTCGCCCTGGGGATCGCCATCGTTCACAACCCCAAGCTCTTGTTTTTGGATGAACCTACCAGCGGCGTCGACCCGACTGCCCGCCGCGCTTTCTGGGACTTGATCTATGACCTGGCGGCTGAGGGCGTCACCATTCTGGTAACGACTCATTATATGGATGAGGCTGAATACTGCGGAAGAGTCGGGATTATGCGCGATGGCAAGCTGCTCGCCATGGATACTCCACTTGCGCTGAAAACACACTACGTTCCCGGCGAAATTTGGGAAATCTATGCCGAACCGCTGTTGGCAGGCCTGGATGCATTGTCCGCTGCACAAGGCGTGGTGCGGGCCGGTTTGGCGGGAGACCACTTGCGGGTGATTGTCGAAAAAGGCTGGGGCGAGAAGGAAGTCAAAAGAACGCTGGAAGCGTCGAATGTCAGAGTCGCTTCCATCCAAAAAGGAGAGCCGTCGCTGGAAGATGTCTTCCTGGCGCTGGCAAAAGGCTAAAAATTGGCTTCAATCCTGGCAATCGTTTCATCCAGCCAGCGCAAGTAGGCGGCCTCGGTCATTTCGCCAAAACGGCGTGTAGCTTCCCAGAGCAGGGCGTCCTGGCGTAACTGTGGGGCGTGTTTGACGGTTTTGGCGATGATTTCGGCGGTTTCGCTTTGGTACTGGTCGACCAGCTTTTGGTGCAGGCTGCGCTGCAAGCGGAGTTGGGCCAGGATGGCGTCTTTGCCCAGGTTGGCGGAGAAAAATAACTTCAGCAGCAGGGTGTCTTTATACTGGTCGATTTCGGTGAAGGGGGTTTTTAGCCATTCGTTGAGCGCCAGTTTCCCAGCCTCGGTAATCGAGTAAACTCGCCGGTCGGGGCGGCCTGCCTGCTCCACCGCTGCCGAGGTAATCAACCCGTCTTTTTCCAATGCTTTCAAGGTTGCATAAATTTGACTCAACTCCGCGTGCCAGAAATTGGAGATGGAGCGGTCGGTGAACTGTTTCAGGTCGTAACCGCTCATCGGTTGATAATTGAGCGCGCCCAGCAGGGCAAATTTAAGCATTTTGCGCTCCTTGCATTCGCTTTTGGTAGAGCCAGATCCCAACCGCCAGATTCAGCGCAATGACGACGATTCCAAACAAAGCCGGGGAGAAAATCAGTTCGGCTGTCGGGTTGGGGAAACTGAAAAACTTCTGCGCTACCAGCGCATCAAAAAAAACGTTGGCAGTGATGTGAATTAAGACCGCCGGCCAGACAGAATTGGTCAGCGCCCGCAATTCCCCGTAAACGATGGCTGTGGGAATGATACCCAGCAAGCCCATGAGCATAAACAACCCAAAACTCAGGCTGGTGGCATTTTCAAGGATGGCAGGGGGCAGGAGTACCAGGTAATAGGGTAAATGCCAGGTGAGCCAGATGATTCCGACCAGAACGTGTCCGACCAGCGGGTTTCTAACCACAGATTGCATCTTCGGAGCGAGATAGCCGCGCCAGGCGAACTCTTCGAAGATGTTTTTGATCAAGCTGGGGATGAACATGACCAGGATGGCCTGTCCGATCAAGGCGAATTTCGTTGTTGAAATTTCAGGTACAAAAGTTGCTCCGAAGACGAAGCCCAGCAGGATGATTAGTAGAATACTGACCGGGTGAAAGAGCAGGGCGAAAAGATACCATCTCCCGTTCCCCTTAAAGGCGGGCTTAAACCCCGCGTCTTTCCAACCATCTCCGGCGAAGGCGCGCAAAAGCAGGGAAACCACCAGTGGCGTGACGATGAAAAGTAGCCAACCCAGGCTGTTGTTCTGATCGTGCGGGTCGGCGCCGCGCCCGAGATCCAGGCCAATCCCCAGCCAGGGGATGGCGATGATGCAGAAGGTGAAAATGAGCAGGTTGCGCAGGGTGCTTTTTGGGGATACGTTCATGGCAGAACATCCTTTATGAAACTTATTATATATAATTATTTATATATAATAAGTTGTTAAATTGGATATGTCAAGACCAGCCATTCCCAAAACTTTGGTCCAAGGGTCGGTTTTCAATGCTCTTGGGTGGGAAGCCAGGCGGCGATGTATTTCTCCACCAGCCGCCGGGCAGTCGGTTCATCGACAATTAATTCGCGCATCAGGTTACCTTTCAGCGCGGCATGCAGTCCCCGCACTTTGGCCAGCCCGGAGACGATGCAAACTCCCCTTTTTTGCCGGAAAAGCTCCAGGCTGGGACCGCTGGAACGCTCATTGAGCGGAATCCGATCGAAGCTGCCATTCTCCCTGAAAAAAACGGTGGCAATATCCCCGGCGATGTTTTCTTTTTCCAATTCCAGATAATCCCGTTTTTCCAGGTACCCGCCGCTGTAGACATGGCTCGGAACCCCGGCGTTGACGGTCCCGATGCTGTAAAGTAACAAATCGGTCTGTTGCTGTAAATCCAGCAGGCGCTTGATGCTGCCCTCCTTCCAAAGCGCACGTTTGGTTTCGGCGTAGTCAAAAAACGTGGGAACCGGGAACAGGTGAGCGCGCGCGCCGTAATTTTGCGAGAAGCGCATCATGATTTCGCTGGCATAGTCGATGCCGGTGCTTTGCGTATTGCCCGCCCCATTCAACTGGACAATTTGGGAGTGATAGGTATCTTTATGCTGGAGGTATTTGGAAATAGTGCTGGTGGTCGTGCCCCAGGCAATCCCAAGGATCATGTTCGAATCGAAAATGGTGTTCAGGTAATTGGCAGAATAGAGCGCGACGCGTTCCAGCCATTCTGCCTCACCGACAATTTCAGGCACCGGCACCACATGCACCTGCTCGATTTTGAACCTATCTGCAATGATTTTTTCTAGCTGCCGGGGCTGTTCAGAAGGGTCTTTGATCCGAATATCCACCAGCCCCGCTTCTTTGGCGTAACTGAGCAGGCGCGAAACTGTCGAACGGGAGACCTGCATTTCCCTGGCGATGGCCTCGGTAGTCAGGTTCTGGTAATAGTAGAGCCGGGCAACACGGATGGCGCTTTCCAATTTGTCTTTGTCGCTGAAGGTGGGCATGGTTTTCCTCGAATGGGCATAATCGTAGGGGCATGGCGGATTCGTTCAACCAGGATTACCGTCAATTCCCCGCTGTGCCCCTACAAACAAATCCAATTGCACAAGCGTGCTGGTTATTCATCAAAGAGTATACAACAATATCGCCTGAGTTGCACGTTTGTTCAATTCAATTGACGAATCGTGCAGACCCGTTCTATAATCTTATCACATTCGCAATCATCATGAAAATAAGGAAAATAAGCCATGAATCGCTCCGATCTGCTCGCCTCCCTGAAATCCAAATCCCCCGAAGTATTGATTGTCGGCGCGGGCATCAACGGTGTTGGCACCTTCCGCGACCTGGCATTGCAAGGTGTGGATGTTTTGCTGATCGACCGCGGCGATTTTTGCTCGGGCGCATCAGCGGCTTCCTCGCATATGGCGCATGGCGGCATCCGCTACCTCGAAAATGGCGAATTTCGCCTGGTGCGCGAGGCTGTGCAGGAGCGCAACCGCATGATTGAGAATGCGCCCCATCTCGTCAAACCTCTCCCAACTGTCGTGCCGATGTTCAAACTCTTCTCCGGCCTGCTGAATGCGCCTTTCAAGTTCCTGAACCTGCTTGATAAGCCTGCCGAACGCGGCGCGCTGGTCATCAAAGTTGGCCTGATTTTCTACGATACCTTCACCAAGGGGCAGGGCACGGTCCCGCCGCACAAGTTCGAAGGCCGCGCCAAATCACTCGAAAAATATCCAAAACTGCACGATGATATCAAATATACGGCTACTTATTACGATGGCCAAATCCTTTCGCCCGAACGCTATACTGTCGAACTGACCCTGGATGGCGAAGCGGAAGGACCGCATGCCAAAGCGCTCAACTACGTCTCTTTCCAGGGCGCGCAGGGTAAACAAGTTACTTTGAAGGATGAATTGACTGGCGAGACCTTCGAGATTTCCCCGAAATACATCGTCAATGCGGCTGGCCCCTGGATCGACCTGGTCAACTCCACTTTTGGCGTTTCGAATCGCTATATCGGCGGGACGAAAGGCTCGCACCTGGTGCTGAACCACCCCGAACTGCGCGAAGCCATCGGCAAGAACGAGTTTTTCTTTGAGAATAAGGATGGCCGGATTGTCCTGATTTTTCCCTTTTACGATAAGGTTATCATTGGCACCTCCGACATTCCGATCACCGATCCTGATTCGGTGCGCTGCACGCCTGAGGAAGAGCAATACTTTATCGAACTGGTCTCGCGCATCTTCCCGACGATTAAGGTTACAACTGAACAGATAGTTTTCCGTTTTTCGGGTGTCCGTCCGCTGGAATATATGCAGGCCAAAACCACCGGCCAGATTACCCGCGACCACAGCGTTAAGGAAGATAAAGCCGGTGAAATCCCCGTTTTTTCGCTGGTGGGCGGCAAGTGGACGAGTTACCGCGCTTTTGGCGAACAAGTGACTGATAAATTGCTTAACTTGCTCGGTAAGCCTCGTAAAGCCGACACAAAGAAAATTGCGATTGGCGGCGGCAAGGATTATCCTGTGGTTGGCCTGGCACAGATCGAGTTCATCAAAAAAGTGGCTGATGAAACCGGGCTGGGTGAATTCCAGCCCAAGCATTTATTCGAACGCTATGGAACCCGTGCGCTGGAAATTGCCAGGTATCTCAAAGCGGCCAAAGATGAGCCGCTCAAATCCTGTCCCGGTTGGTCCCGCCGCGAAGTCGAATTCCTGGTCGAGCGGGAAAAGGCTGTCCATGTCGACGATATTCTCCTGCGCCGTTCGACTCTGGCCTGGCTGGGTGAAGCCACCCGGCCATTGGTCGAAGAAATGGCCGAAATAATGGGCGCTTATTTCGGTTGGTCAGCCGATCAGAAAAAAGCCGAGGTCAGGCATACGCTTGAAGTGCTGAAAGAATTACACGGGGTAGTCATCTAAACTTCGCGAAGGGCAGGTCTCAGACCTGCCCTTCGCTTTTCCGGTGGTAAAATCTAATCCTGAAAATTTTCCCTGGTGGTGAAATGAACGTATCGGTCGTTGTCCCCGTTTATAACGGCGCAAATACACTTGATTTGCTCGTAGAACGTCTCCAGGCAGTCTTGCCCATGGTGGCAGAGCGCTATGAGCTGGTCCTGGTCAATGATGATAGTCCTGATAAGAGTTGGGACGTTATTCAGCGGCTTTCCAGAACTTATCCCTGGGTACGGGGGATTGCCCTCATGCGCAATGCCGGACAGCATAATGCCACGCTCTGTGGCATTCGCGAAGCGCGCTATGAAGTGATTGTTACCATGGATGACGACCTGCAAAACCCGCCCGAAGAAATGGCTCGCTTATTAGCGAAAATGGATGAGGGGTTTGACGTTGTCTACGGTGTGCCTCGCAAACGAGAGCAGGCCTGGTGGAAAGGGCTTCTGGCGGCCCTGGTAAAACGTTCGATTTCATCCATCATGGGCATGCGCACCGTGCGGGATATTGGCGCATTCCGCGCTTTTCGAGCCAGTTTGCGCAAAGCTTTTGCCCATTACGATGGCCCGGATGTGCTGGTGGATGTTTTGCTCTCATGGGGAACAAACCGCTTTGCTTCTGTCCAGGTGGACGAGGCCCCGCGCGAAGCGGGCAGATCGAATTACAGCTTTTGGAAACTGATCAAAGTTTCCCTGTTGGTCCTGACCAGTTACACCACCATTCCCCTGCGCCTGGCCAGCATTATCGGGTTTTTGTTCACCATCTTCGGTTTTTTCGTGCTTGTCTACGTCCTGGCGATATATTTTACCGACTGGTCGATTCCCGGTTTTCCATTTTTGGCATCCACGATCAGCATTTTTAGCGGGGTGCAGTTGTTTGCGCTGGGTATTATAGGTGAATATCTTGCGAGGGTTTTTGAGCGCACTGGCGGACGCCGTTCTTATACTGTTTCTCAAACCACGGATGATGAATAAATTGCATTCTTCCGTGGTTCTGATCATAGCATTGCGAGGAATTCATGCGGGAACATCACGAGCTGGGCAAGATTAAAGATTATTTTACGGAAAAACTTGAAACCCATGGCGCAACACCGCGTGGGGTCGACTATAACTCAACCGAATCGCAGGAAACCCGCTTTTTGCAATTAATCAAAGTCATTGATGTCAGCAAAAAATATTCCCTGCTTGATTTTGGCTCCGGTTTTGGCGCCATGTACGATTACCTGGTTCGCCTTGGGCATGACCTGCATTACATTGGCTACGATATTGCCCTTCCCATGGTTGAAAAAGGCCGCGAACTGTACCCCAATAACCCCGATTGCTGGTTTACCGCGAGTATTGAAGAAGTTCCGGTAGTCGATTATGCGGCTTTATCGGGCACCTTCAACATGAAATTGGATACGGATAATCAAACCTGGACAGAGATCGTTGTCGATTGTTTACACCAGATGGATGCTCATTCGCAGAAGGGTTTTGCGTTCAACATGCTGACCAAATATTCAGACGCAGACAAAATGCGCCCGGACCTTTATTACGGCGACCCATTGTTTTTCTTCGATCATTGCAAGCGGAATTTTTCAAAGAATGTAGCCTTGCTGCATGATTACAAATTGTACGACTTTACTATCCTGGTTCGAAAAGATTGACAATGAATGTCGTTATTCTGCAGCCATCCTACATCCCCTGGCGTGGATATTTTCACCAAATCTCAAAGGCTGACCTGTTCATATTCTATGATGATGTCCAGTATGATAAACATGGTTGGCGCAACCGCAACCAGATTAAAACTGCCCAGGGCAAACAGTGGCTGACCATTCCCGTTCACAGCGCCGGGGCGACCGAAGGACTGTTAATTAAGGATACTAAAATTGACTGGGCCAAGCCTTGGGCTGCGAATCACTGGAAAGCCCTGACCTTTGCCTATGCCAAGTCGCCCTGCTTCCGCCGATACGCCTCGCTGTTGGAACCGTTTTACCAGCGTCACGACACGCTCCTGGCTGACTTCACCATCGACTTGACGATGGCCCTGGCGCGGGAACTTGGGATTACCCGGACAAAATTCATGCGCTCTTCTGAGCTTTCCGGTATCGACGGGCAGAAAACCGACCGCCTGATCCAAATCTTGACGCAGGTTGACACCACCCATTACATCAGCGGCCCATCGGCCCGCGATTATATCGAGCAAGAAAAATTTGACGCTGCGCGAATCACACTCGAATATATGGTTTACGATTATCCTGACTATCCACAGCTTTACCCCCCATTTGACCCCCAGGTCTCCGTCCTGGACCTGCTCTTCATGGCCGGTCCCGATTCTCTCAAATTCATCAGCCCCAAAGAGTGACTTATGCCTGCAAATTCCCTGCGAGTCGACTTTAATCGCCCGGTGCCGGTTGGCAACGAAATCGAGTATGTCACCCAGGCCATTCATAGCGGCCATATTTCTGGCGATGGCCCATTCACCAAAAAATGCCATGCCCTGCTGGAGCAGGAACTTGGCGTTAAAAAGGCTTTGCTGACCACCAACTGCACCCATGCTCTCGAAATGATGGCCATCCTGCTCGATTTCCAGCCCGGTGACGAAGTTATCCTCCCTGATTTCACCTTTGTCTCCACGGTCAATGCTTTTGTGTTGCGCGGGGCGGTTCCGGTTTTCATCGACGTGCGTCCCGATACGTTGAATCTGGATGAGACGCAGCTCGAAGCGCTGATCACGCCCAAAACCAAAGCGATTGTCCCGGTGCATTATGCCGGGGTGGGTTGCGAGATGGATACCATTCTTGAAGTTGCCAATCGGCATGGCGTTGCTGTGGTCGAAGACAATGCCCACGGGTTGTTCGGCAAATATAAAGGGAAATTCCTCGGCACGTTGGGCGCGCTGGCGTCGCAGAGTTTCCACGAAACGAAAAACTTTACCAGCGGCGAGGGCGGGGCAATCCTGATCAATGCTGAAAAATATCTTGAGCGTGCTGAAATCATCCGCGAAAAAGGGACGAACCGCAGCCGCTTCTTCCGCGGCCAGGTGGACAAATATACCTGGGTCGATATCGGTTCATCGTATCTGCCCTCGGACATGATTGCGGCCTTCCTTTACGGGCAGTTGGAACAGCGCGTCAAGGTTCAGGCGCACCGCAAAGCTTTATGGCAGACCTATGACCTGGCGCTTAAGGATTGGGCCGTCAAAAACGGTGTGACCCTGCCGACCATCCCGGCGCATGTCGAGCAGGCTTATCACATGTACTATCTCTTGATGCCTGATCTCGAGACCCGCCAGCGTTTTATCATGACCCTGCGTGAGCAGGGTATCTATACTGTCTTCCATTACCTGCCCCTGCATCTTTCTGATATGGGTCGTGAGTTCGGCGGCCAACCGGGCGACTGCCCGGTGACAGAATCGGTCAGTGACCGGCTGGTGCGCCTGCCTTTCCACAATGCCCTGACCAGTTCCGACCAGGAAATGGTGATCGAGGCGATCCTGGAGTTTAAATTCTAAATTGAGATGACAGTCGCCTTAAAGGCGACTGTCATCTGGCTATGGAGAATTTCATGCAAAATATCCTTGTCACCGGCGGCGCCGGCTTTATCGGCGCGAACTTTGTCCGCTATTTGCTCAAGGCTGAACCGCAGGCCAAAATTGTTAACCTCGACCTGCTGACCTATGCCGGATCGCTCGAAAACCTGAAGGATTTGCCCGATCCGGGACGTCACATTTTTGTTCAAGGCGATATCTGTGACGATGAACTGGTCAACCGCCTGCTGCGCGAACACCAAATTGACACGATCATCCATTTCGCAGCCGAGTCGCATGTCGACCGGTCGATTCTTGGCCCCGCTGATTTTGTCCGCACAAATGTGATGGGGACGTTTACGCTCCTCGAAACGGTGAAAACCTATTGGGCGGAAAGCGGGGATATGTCCGGACGGAGATTCCATCACGTTTCCACCGACGAAGTTTTCGGGTCGTTGGGGCCCAGCGATCCCGCCTTCAGCGAGATGACGCCCTATGATCCGCGTTCGCCTTATTCGGCCTCGAAGGCCTCGTCCGATCACCTGGTGCGGGCATATTTCCACACTTACGGCCTGCCGGTAACCATCACCAATTGCTCGAACAATTACGGCCCTTACCAGTTTCCCGAAAAACTGATCCCACTCATGGTCTTGAATGCCGTCCGTGGCAAACCGCTTCCGATTTATGGCGACGGCAAACAAATCCGCGATTGGTTGTATGTCGAAGACCACTGCGAGGCGATTTACCGCGTGGCGAAGGATGGACAGTTGGGTGAAACCTATAACGTCGGCGGCGGCAACCAGCCTTATAACCTCGATCTGGTGACCGAGATTTGCGCCATTTTGGACGAATTACGCCCGGAGGGCGCCCCACATGCTGCGCTGATGACGCATGTCACCGACCGGCCCGGCCATGATCGCCGCTATGCGATGGACATCACCAAGATCCGCCGAGAACTGGGCTGGACGCCGCGCCACGAGATTGAATCCGGGCTGCGCGAGACCGTCCAGTGGTATCTGAGCCACACCGATTGGGTGGCTGCCCTCCTGGAGCAGGATGGTTACAGTGCCTGGCTCGATAAGAATTACGAAAAACGGAAATAGGAGCTTGCGATGAAAGGAATTATTCTGGCGGGTGGCAAAGGGACGCGGCTTTATCCGCTGACGCTGGGTGTCAGCAAGCAGTTGCTCCCCGTTTATGATAAACCAATGATCTATTACCCGCTCTCGATGCTGATGCTTTCTGGGATCAGTGAGGTGCTTGTAATTAGTTCACCCGAGGATTTGCCCCAGTTCCGTCGTTTGCTTGGGACGGGTGAACAGTGGGGGATGAAGTTTGCTTATATTGAGCAGACCGAGCCGCGCGGCCTGGCAGATGCTTTCATCCTGGGGCGCGATTTTGTGGCCGGGGAGCCTTCGAGCCTGATTTTAGGAGACAATATCTTTTTTGGCACCGGTTTGTGGGATTATCTAAAGGCTGCTTCTGAGTTAACCAGTGGGGCGCAGGTCTTTGCCTACCCGGTGCGCAATCCGCAGGAATATGGCGTGGTCGAGTTCGATCAGACCTGGAAGGCCCTCAGCCTCGAAGAGAAACCCAAACATCCCAAATCTCGCTATGCGGTGCCGGGACTGTATTTTTACGATCACAAAGTCTGTGAGATTGCCGCTCAGATCAAGCCATCGGCGCGCGGCGAGATTGAAATTACGGATGTCAACCAAACTTACCTGGAGCTGGGCGAACTACAAGTCCAACCCCTGGGTCGCGGCGTGGCCTGGCTGGATGCCGGAACACACGAAAACCTGCTTCAGGCGGCGAACTTTGTCCAGGCAGTGGAGGAGCGGCAGGGATTGATGATAGGTTGCCCTGAAGAAGTGGCCTATAGGATGGGTTTCATCAATCGAGAGCAATTGACTGAGCTTGCCAATCATTTTCGCCAGTCCAGTTATGGGAACTATCTGTTACGCGTGGTTGAAGACCTCTAAATCGATGAGAAAACAGGCCCTGCCTCCCTGGGTCTTCCCGCTGGCTTTGCTTGCGCTGACTACCCTGACCTATGGTCCGCTGCTCAACCAGCTTGGCCTGTATTGGGATGACTGGGTTTTTGCCTGGACCCGTTCCCAGCTTGGCTTGCAAGGCTTGCGCGACCTGTTTGAGGGTACCCGTCCCATCCGTGGCTGGGTCGAGGCCGCGCTTACCCCGCTACTGGGGATCAGCCCCCTGCGCTGGCAGGCTTACGCGCTGTTGATGCGCGGGTTGTCGGCGGTCTGTTTCTGGTGGTTCCTGCGTCAGTTGTGGCCCGAGCGCCGCGTGGAAGCTTTTTTTGCGGCCAGTGTGGCAGTGGTTTTCCCGGTCTTTACCCAGCAGCCGCAGGCGATGACCTATCACTATTTCTGGACATTCCAGGGCTTCCTGTTCCTGTCATTTGGGTTAATGGTGCGTTCCTTGCGAACAGCAGGGAAGCCAATCTGGTGGATGTATGCTCTTGCCCTGGGATTATCGGCCATGCAGTTGGCTTCCATGGAATACTTGCTTGGACAGGAAATTCTGCGCCCGTTCATGCTCTGGCTGGTTCTGAGCCGGCAAACTCCTGCTCTGAAAGAACGCCTCAAACGCACAATCCTATATGAAATTCCATTTGTTCTTGTGCTGGCTGGCTATCTGTACTGGCGATTTTTCCTGTATTCGCACTCGATTTATTCCCCCATGCTTTTACATGAAGCCAGCGCTAATCCTATCACCACGTTGACCGGCCTGCTGAGTGTCATGTTTAATAATATTGATATTGTGTTGATCCAGGGCTGGCTGCAAATATTCCAGTTGCCGGGCGCTGATCAATTGGGCGTTTCACTTACCTGGGTCTATGTGCTGGTGTTCCTTGGCATCCTTGTCGGATGGGCAGCGCTCTTCCATATGGCCGATGACGGGACAGCCTCTCCCATGCCATGGGCCTGGGTCTGGGGCGGGCTGGGTGGTATGCTCGTGGCCGGGCTGCCTTTCCTGATTGCCGGGCTGTCCCTGCGCACCGTTTTCCCCGATAACCGCTTTTCGCTGCCGTTTATCCCGTTGGTGGGTATGTTCATGGCCGGGATCTTGCATCTGATTCCTGGCCGCCCGCGCCAATTCCTGATTGCCAGTCTTTTGCTGGCCTTTGCCGCGGGCTTCCAGATCCAGACCGCTGATGTTTACCGGGATCAGTTTAAGGCCGATAAATATTTTTTCTGGCAATTGGCCTGGCGCGCGCCGGGGCTTGAACCGGGGACAGCCGTTCTCTCACAGGATGACAAAACTTTCCTATTCGACGATGACGAGGCGCTCACCATCCCGCTCAACTGGATATATGCGCCCGATCACAAGACCAGACAATTCCCTTATCAATACCAATTCATCTCCATCCGCCTCGAAAAAACGCTGGAGACCATGCTTGCCAATCCACAGGCCTCGCAGGCGATTGTTGTGCGCTATGCTGCGCCCTCCTGCCTGCATGTCCTCGACCCCGTTTATGACCGCTGGCTGTTGAGCCTGCCGCACGCGCAGGATGTCAGCCTGGCCTCGGCGCTGGGCCTGCCGCTCATTCCCGCGGACACCCTGCGCGCCCTGCCGCTCTCGAACACTTCGCTGATTTTACCTGAAGCCCCGCAGTTGCGGATGCCTCCCCTGCTCGGCGCAGAACCAGAGCATAAATGGTGCTATACCTACCAGAAGGCGGATTTGGCCCGCCAACAGGGGGATTGGGAAACGGTTGCAAGGCTCGGCGACCAGGCCTTTGCTGTGCCGATGCTTCCCGACGACCCGTATGAATACCTTCCGTTTATCGAAGCTTATGCCCGCCTGGGGCGTGTCAAAGACGCCCGTTTACTGACCCGCCAGGTTGCTGCGGACATGCCGCTGCTCAAGCCCGCTCTCTGCGCTGCTTGGGAGCGGGTTGGTCAGCAGGAAGCTGTCCCCGCCGAAACGGTGGCCGCGCTCAAGTCAGAATTAGGGATTTGTCCGGTGCCATGATGATAAAAAAAATCTCCCTTGTGATTCCTGTTTTCAATGAATCCGACGTGATCGAACAATCACACGCCAATTTAACCGCAGCCATCAACATGCTGCCCTATGATTTTTCGATTTACTACGTTGATGACGGTTCTGCTGATGGAACCGATGCCGTGCTGGCGACCCTTGCCGCGCAGGATGCCCGCGTCCACCCGCTGAATCTCAGTCGAAATTTTGGACACCAGGCCGCTCTCACCGCCGGGCTGGATCACGCTGATGGTGAGGTGATCATTTCAATGGATGGTGACGGCCAGCACCCGCCTGGAATGCTGGCCGAGATGATTGCACTTGTCGAGCAGGGCTATGACATTGTCCAGGCCCAGCGCATCGAAGAGAACCAGGCTTTCTCGTTCAAGAAAGTCACCTCTGGGGCGTTTTACTCGCTGCTTAACCGGATTAGCGGCACACACGTCGAACCTGGCGCCGCAGACTTCCGCGCTCTGTCACGCCAGGCGCTCGAGGCGCTCAAATCGATGCCCGAATACCACCGTTTTTTGCGCGGCATGATTGCCTGGATGGGTTACAAAAGCGTCATTCTGCCCTATCATGAGCCCAGGCGCATGGCCGGGAAGTCAAAATATTCGCTTGGCAAGATGCTGCGCCTGGCCTCGGACGCCATCTTTTCATTTTCCCTGATGCCGCTCTATATTGGTCTGAGCGTCGGCGGGTTGTTCCTGATGCTGGCCGCGGCCCAAATCGTCTATGTGCTCGTCATTGCAATTACCAAACCAGCCAACGTTTATATTGCCCCCGGCTGGAGTTCGCTGATGGCGATTCTCTTGATTGCCAGCGGCATCATCATGATCCTGCTCGGTTTTATCGGTGTCTACGTGGGCTATATTTTCCAGCAGGTCAAGGGGCGGCCGGTGTATTTGTTGAAGAAGTGAGGCTGTTTGTCATTTCGAAGAAGCGCTAGCGACTGAGAAATCCTCCACCCAGTTGAGAAAGATTTCTTGCTAACGCTCGAAATGACATAACCCAGACCGTTTATTATGCTAAGAACTCTCCCCAAAAACTTCGATTGGATTTTTCTGATCACCCTCTCCCTGGCCGGGATCGGGCTGGTTTTCCTGGCAACCTCGAAATATGGTGCCGGGGTGGCAGGTGATTCGATTCACTATCTTTCGGTGGCTGAGAACCTGCTCAAAGTGCGGGGCCTCATTGACTATGTTGATACTCCGCTGATTTGGTTTCCGCCGCTGCTTTCGGTACTGATTGCCGGGCTGGCTTGGCCTTTCCGGGCAGATGTCTTGCTGGTCAGCGGCGTTTTGAACGCATTTCTCTGGGGCCTGAACATTTTTTTGAGCGGTTATTTCCTGCAGCGCATATTCGTTGGGCGCCCCGTTTATTTCTACCTTTCTTCCCTGGTGATTTTCCTGTCACCCTCCTCGCTGACGATGCATGCCAGCGTCCTTTCAGACCCACTCTTCCTGAGTTTTACTTTGCTTTTTTTTATTGCCGGGGAACGCTACCTCGAAAAACCCGCCTGGTGGTCTTTTGCGGCCATGTTCGCGCTGGCGCTCCTGGCGCCTCTGTTGCGCTATTCAGGTTTTACGCATGTTGTCACCGGCGGATTGATCATTCTCTATGCTCATGGGAGAAAGCTACTGAAAAGCCTGCCGCTGGCAGCGATTTTTGGTGTCCTAACCCTGCTCCCCAGCGCATTATGGATTTATCTGCATAATTACCGAAACTCAGGAACCTGGTGGGGGGGCTCCACTACAGCTGGCGCGGATGTGATGACCAACATCCTCCAATCCCTGCGCAAAATCATGTATTGGTTCTTCCCCTACAGACCAATTTCAAAAGATGGGTTTGCCGAACCGGTCATTTTGTTGATAGCGCTGCTGATGATTCTGGTTTTGATAAATAAAAAGCAGGATTGGCTCAACTTTGGAAAAGAATTCCGGCGCCCGGCGCTCATCTCGACCATTTTGCTGTCAGGTGTCTATTTCTCATCCCTGGTGCTCAATATGCAAACGGGCGACCATCGGGTCCTTTTTTCAGACCGGTATGTAGTGATTATCTTTGTGCCAGTCCTGGCATTGATTTTTCTCATTTTCGACTGTTTGATTCTGCCGCATATTCATTTTCGGAGAGAGTATTTGCAGATAGGCCTGTTCGTTTTGTTTTTGCTTTGGTCATCTTACCCGGTTTATAAACTCTATAAATATGCCAGGCTCAGCCTGGCTGAAGGGGAGAGTGGCTATAACCAGTACAACACTCGGGCATTCCACGAATCTGAAATCCTCGAGAAAACAAAGAGCCTGCTTGCCAGGGAGCCGCAGGCCCGCCTGTACAGCAACATCTCCCCGGCGGTCTGGCTGATGACCCGGCATACGATGACTCTGCCCCCGGCACAGGATGTTGAACGCACAAAAGACGAAATCAAGGCCGATTTTGCGGGTTGGCCACAAAATAAACCCGGTTATTACATCTGGT
This sequence comes from Anaerolineales bacterium UBA5195, assembly GCA_002412925.1. GTDB lineage: Bacteria > Chloroflexota > Anaerolineae > Anaerolineales > Villigracilaceae > UBA5195. Next base: position 73,282 of record DHVZ01000099.1, read on the forward strand.
TCGAGCCGGACCCCTTCGAACTATTCATGCCACTCGATGACCTGGCCCTGGTGGCTGACATGGAAGTCGTTGAGAAAGCCGCAGATGGGATGATTGTACGCATTTGGCCGCGGGAGGGTCAATAACGATGGCAGATTCACCAGTTTTTCAGTTGACCTTCCTCCGTCACGGCGAATCGGTTGGAAATGTAGAAAACCGATTCCAGGGTCAGAGCGATTTCCCGCTTTCCGAAACGGGACGTGCCCAGGCGCGGATGCTGGGGGAACGCTGGCGAGCCGAGGGACTGACTTTCGACACAATCATCTCCAGCCCCTTGAGCCGTACGCGCGAAACGGCGGAAATTGTCGCTGCGGTGTTGGGAAATTTCCCAATTGAAAACGATCCGCTCTGGATGGAACGCGACAACGGCAAACGCTCCGGTTTGACCTGGGACGAAGTCCAGGTGCAATTTCCGGATCCTGAATTTGTGACTCCTTTCGATTCGGTCGGTGAAACTGGCGAGGGCGATTGGGCACTTTACCTGCGTGGCGGACAGGCGCTCCACAAGATTCTCCAGCGGCCTCCGGCGCGTTACCTGGTGGTTACGCATGGCGCGATCTTGAATATGACCCTCTATGCCATTCTGGGGATTGCGCCCCAGCCCAATTTCCAGGGGCCGCGCTTCCGGTTGGAGAATACCGCCTTTTGCCAGTTCCGCTACTACCCGCAGGCCCATCGCTGGCGGGTGGATGTGATTGGGGATCGAAGTCATTGGAAAAATAGTAATCAGTGACGAGTATAAAGTGGAAATTTTGCCCTTGCCACAGTCATTCTATGAGCAGGAGACATTAAGTGTTGCGCGTGAGCTTTTGGGCTGCCGTTTGGTAAGGATATTAGACGGTGTCCGCTTAGCGGGAATCATCACCGAAACGGAAGCCTATATCGGCGAGTCGGATTTGGGCTGTCATGCCAAAGCGGGGAGAACGCTGCGCACCCAGGTCATGTACGGGCCGCCGGGGCGGGCGTATGTCTATTTCACTTATGGGATGCATTGGATGCTGAACGCTGTCACTGAGGCCGAAGGGTTCCCCGCGGCAGTGCTGATTCGCGCTGTCGAAATGGAAGACGGGTTGAGGGTAGTCGAGTCCCGCCGTGCAAAGGCCAAAAGGGCTGATTGGACAAACGGCCCGGCCAAACTGACCCTGGCGTTCGGCATCGATTCGGCTCAAAACGATATCGACCTGACCACCGCTGAATCCGGCCTATGGATCGAGCGGGGAATTGTGATTTCTGACGCAAGCGTGACGATTGGGCCGCGTGTGGGTTTATATAGTGTGCCAGAACCGTGGAAGAGCCTCCCCTGGCGATTTAAGACAAATACCCTTGCAAATAAGGAGTAATCGATGCCACCCATTCGATCGTATCATTCGGTGGTGCTTGTCAAGCAGGTGCCCGATACGCGCAACGTCACCGGCGAGGTGATGACCGCGGACGGCACGATGAACCGCAGCGCGCTGGCGGCAATTTTTAACCCGGAAGACTTGAATGCGCTGGAAATGGCCTTGAATTTCAAGGAACGCTACGGCGGGCGGGTTACGGTTTTGAGCATGGGGCCGCTGCAAGCCGCCAATGTCTTGCGTGAAGCGCTCTATCGCGGCGCTGACCAGGTCATTTTGCTTTCAGACCGCAAGTTTGCCGGGGCCGATACCCAGGCGACTTCGTATACCCTCAAGTGTGCGGTCGAAAAACTGGGCCAGTTCGACCTGGTCTTCTGCGGACGTCAGGCTATCGACGGGGATACCGCCCAGGTGGGGCCGCAGGTGGCCGAAAAGCTGCATATCCCGCAGATCACCTACGCCGAGTCGATTGTCGAATTGGATGAGAGCGGAATTGTCGTCCAGCGTGCTTTCGACCTGGGGAGTGAACTGGTCAAGTGTACGTTGCCTTGCCTGCTGACTGTTGTTGGCTCGGCCAACCAGCCGCGGCCGGCTTCGGCGCGCAAGCAGATCATGTACAAGCTGGCGGCTCTCCCGGCGGAATATGACAAACTACTCGAAAAATGGCCCGAATTTGGCACGACCGAGACCCTCGAAGCCTACCTGGCTGAACGCAACCTGAAAATTCAGATGTGGAGCGCTGCCGATTTGAATGTGGATGAGGCGCAGTTGGGGCTGGGCGGTTCACCGACCCAGGTTTATAAGATCAATTATGTCGTGCTCGAAACGACCGACAGCCAAGAAGTCCCTGCCACGCCAGAAGGCATCCAGGCGCTCGTGCATGAGTTGATTCAGGAATATATTGTGGGATAGGGGGCCAGGATGACAAACGAACGAGATGTTTGGGTTCTGATTGAGCAGGAAGATGGCCGGATCGCCGAGATCAGCCTGGAGTTGCTGGCCAAGGGTCATGAGTTGGCCCAGGCGCTGGGCAGCCGGGTCTGCGCCGTGCTGTGCGGTTACCAGCTTGGCAGTCCTTCGCCGGGCTCAGAGCAGGCTCTGGCTGAGACCGTCATCGAGCAGGGAGCCGACCATGTCTTTGTGGCGGACCACCCTGAATTGGAAATGTACCGCACCCTGCCTTATGCCCGCGTAATGATTGACCTGGTGCGCGAACATCACCCCTATATTTTCCTGGTCGGCGCTTCGCCGCTGGGCCGCGACCTGGCTCCGCGCGTGGCCAGCGCCCTGTGTGTGGGTCTGACCGCCGACTGCACCGACCTGCAAATTGGCGATTACACGTCCAAAAAGGAAAATACCGTTTACAAGGATTTGCTCTTTCAAATCCGCCCGGCTTTTGGCGGGAATATCATCGCGACCATTGTCAACCCGAAGACGCGCCCGCAGATGGCGACTGTCCGCGAGGGTGTCATGCGCCGCCATGATCCGGTGCCAGGCCGCAAAGGGATAATCGAAACGATTACGCCCCACTTCCAGCCCGAGGATTTTTCCCTGAGGGTCATCAGCCGGGAAATCCGTGAGCCAACTGTCAAGCTCAAGGATGCCTCGGTGATTGTCGCGGGCGGCGCGGGTGTGGCCAGCCAGGAAAAATTCGACTTGCTGCGCGAACTGGCCAATACCCTGGGCGGCGAAGTTGGCGCTTCGCGCGCCGCGGTGGATGCCGGATTTATTTCGCACGAGCACCAGGTCGGCCAGACCGGCACGACCGTTCGCCCTCGCCTGTACATTGCGGCGGGTATTTCCGGGGCCATCCAGCATCGCGCCGGGATGGACAAATCGAACAAAATTATCGCCATCAATACCGATCCCGACGCGCCCATTTTCCAGGTGGCCCATTACAAAATTGTCGGCGACCTGGAAGCAGTCCTGCCCCTGCTGATTCGCGCCTTGCGCGATAAAGCCAAGTAAAAAAACGAGGGTCGAGTAGCCCCGCAGGTTGTTCGCGGGGCTACTCGAGACCCGGAGTCGTTGGTTTTGATACAGGCGAAAGTGCATCGCCCTACTCAACCAACTTATCGTACGGAGATATTATGGCTGAAAATTTCTATTTGGATAATCTTGACCTTCAGTTCCGCCTGGAACGGCTGAACCTGGAAGAAGTCGTCGAAATCAAGGAAAAAGGCTATCAATACGCCAGCCAGCATCCGGCTGCGCCGCGGAACTACAAGGATGCCAAGGATAATTACCGTTTGCTGCTCGAAACGCTGGGCGAGATTTGCGCCCGGGTGATTGCGCCGCGTGCCGCCGAAGCCGATGAAGAAGGCGCGCAGTTCTCGAACGGCGAAGTGACCTATGCGGCGGCCACCCAGGCTGCCATCGAAGCTCTGAAGCAGGCCGAATTGATGGGTGTAATGCTGCCCTGGGAATATGGCGGGATGAACATGCCGGAAACCCTCTACGCGATGATGGTGGAAGTCCTGTCGCGCGCCGAGGCGGGCCTGATGACCATCTTTGGCTTGCAGGAGATTGCTTCCTCGATTAACGAGTTCGGCGACGACGCGATGAAGGCGCGGGTGCTGCCGCGTTTCAGCCGCGGTGAAGTGGCCGGGGCGATGGTGTTGACGGAGCCGGATGCCGGGTCAGACCTGGGATCGGTGCAGACGCGCGCCACCCTCGACGAAGCCACCGGCAAATGGCATCTGAACGGTGTCAAACGCTTTATCACCAATGGCTGTGCCGATGTCCACCTGGTGCTGGCGCGCAGCGAAGCCGGTTCGAACGACGCCCGCGGGTTGTCGTTGTTCCTGGTCGAGCGCGACGAAACCGTCCGCATTCGCCGCATCGAGCACAAGCTGGGCATCCATTCCTCGCCCACCTGCGAACTGCACTACAACAATACTCCCGCAGAACTGGTTGGCAAACGCCGCTATGGCCTGATGCGCTATTCCATGGCGCTGATGAATGGCGCGCGCCTGGCGGTCAGCGCCCAGGCCCTGGGGATTGCCGAAGCCGCCTATCGCGAGGCCTTCCGCTATGCCCAGGAACGCCAGCAGTTCAAGAAACCCATCCGCGATTTACCGGCGGTTTCCCGTTTGCTGCTGACGATGCGCGGTGAAATCGAAGCCACCCGCGCCTTGCTCAGCGAGACCGGCAGTTGGGTCGACAAGCTGAAAGCTTACGAGCAGGCCGTGGCCGAGAGCGAAACTCCCGATCCGGCCCTGCGTCAGAAACTAAAAGTGGCCGGGACGATGGCCGAAACGCTGACGCCCCTGGTCAAGTATTACGCCACCGAGATGGGCAACCGCGTCTGCTATCTGGCGATGCAAATCCATGGCGGGGTGGGCTACATGCGCGAGTTTAACGTTGAGCGGCACTTCCGCGATATTCGTATTACCAACATCTACGAAGGCACCAGCCAGCTCCAGATTGTGGCGGCCATCAGCAAGCTGTTGGGCCATTCCATCGACCTGCTGCTCGACGAATGGGCGGCTGCCGATTACGGCCCGGAACTGGCCCCGCTCCAGGCGCAACTGGTCGAAGCCAACGCGTTGTTCAAACAGACCACTGATACCCTGAAAAGCAAAGGCACCGACGTGGTGGATTACTTTGCCGCTGACCTGGTCAATATGGCGGCTTACATCGTCAATTCGTGGCTGCTGCTGAAGGATGCCCGGTTTTCCGAGCGCAAACGCGACCTGGCGCAAATCTATCTGGGCGAACACCTGAAGGATATCCATGTTGCGGCTCAGTCCATTCAGAACGCGGATACCTCCCCGCTCCAGGCGCGTGAGACAATTTTGAGCGCAGCTTTTTAGATCTCATTGCCTGCACTGTGCGTATGGCGTTCTCAAAGTCGCTTGACAAAATAACGATGTCGTTGCGAGGGCGCGCTTTTCCGCCCGAAGCAATCTCCAAAAGGTCAGTTTTGCCCATTTAGCGGGAGACTGCTTCGGCAAAGAACGCCTCGCAGCGACATTTCTCGGACTTTGAGAAAGCCATAGCACTGTGCGCAGGGGCGCGTGACTTGCGTCCCTGTTTTTGGTACAATATGGACAAATTTTATCAATAATATTGAAAGGTAAACATCAATGGGACTCTTATCCGGTAAGAATGCTGTCATCTTTGGCCTGGCCAATGAACGCTCGATTGCCTGGGGCATTACCCAGGCTTTCCTGGCCCAGGGCGCCAATCTGGGTTTTAGTTATGCCCCCGTGATGGAAAAATACGCCCTGCCCCTGGCTGAAAGCCTTGGCGCGAAGTTCGTCGAGGCATGTGATGTCGCCAGTGACGAACAGATTGAAGCCGTGGCGGCCAAAGCCAAAGACCATTTTGGCGAAGTCGACATCCTCGTCCATTCGATTGGTTTTGCCAACAAGGATGAATTGCAAGGGGATTTCTATAACACCAGCCGGGCCGGTTTCCACCTGGCAATGGATATCAGTGTCTACTCCTTTGTGGCGCTGGCGCGGGCTTTCCAGCCCTTCATGCGCCGGGGTGGCGCACTGCTGACTCTGACCTATTACGGCTCACTGAAAGTGGCTCCCAACTACAACGTGATGGGTGTGGCCAAAGCCGCGCTTGAATCGGCCACCCGCTATCTGGCCGCCGACTTTGGCCCGCAGGGTATCCGTGTCAACGCCATTTCGGCGGGTCCGCTGCGGACCCTGGCCGCGATGGGTGTGACCGGTTTCCGCGATATGCATCGTAATTTTGCCGAGCGCACACCCCTGCGTGAGAATATCACGATTGAAGATGTGGGTAACGCGGCCCTGTACCTCTGCTCCAGCATGTCTGCCCACACCACTGGCGAAATTCATTACGTCGATAGCGGCTTCAGCATTATGGCCGCCGTTCCCGCGCCGGAGCCGGGCGCCGAGTAGAAAGCCGAAAAAGCTCTCTGCAAGATGATAAAATAGGAGCGCGGATTTTCCGCGCTCCTATTTCTATTCTCAGTGGTGAAAAATGTTTAAGAAAAACTCCAACCCAGGTGCAACCACCCCTCCGCCGGTTGTCCAGGCGGTCGAACGGATTACCTCGGTACTTGGCCCAGGCGTGATCTGGGAAGGCAAAGTCAGCGGGACGGGCGGCGTGCGCATCGAAGGTACCTTCGAAGGCCAGATCGGCCTGCGCGGGATGCTCGTCATCGGCGAGAGCGGGCGGGTGACCTGTGAAAATATCCGCGCCAGCACGGTCATAGTGGCCGGGGCGGTGCGCGGCAACCTCACCACCCAGAAGCTCGAAATCCGCGCCACGGGCCGGGTCTGGGGCGATGTAACCACGACCTCTTTTGTGACCGAAGATGGGGCTTTCCTGCGCGGACAGATCCGTATGGAAGACCATGTTGATCTTGACCTGGGCCCTGAACCTGGTGTGGAAACGCCGATCAACGACGAACCCCCAGCCTGATTCTTGCCAATGAAATTTTCTCAATACCCCATCCAGACCCATCGTGAAAACCCGGCCAATGCCCGCAGCGCGGGCGCGGCGCTGCTCGTCCGCGCCGGGTACATGTCCCACGGCGGCGAAATCCTGCCCTTGGGAGAACTTGCCATTCAGCGGATTCAAAAGCTGGCCAGCGATCCCTCATTCATTTCTCACCTCGGCCTCGCGCTCTTTTCTGGGGAAAATGAAATTTACTACCCGGTGGAAATTGGTTCGACCGAGCTGCTTCATTGCCCGACCTGTGGTTTCGCCTCGCGGTTCGAACTTGCACCCGTTAAAAAGACAGTTTTCTCCACCGAAGCTCCCGCCGTGCTCGAAAAAGTACTCACCCCTGATTGCCCCACGATCGAATCCCTGGCTGTCTTTCTGGGCCTGCCGCAGGAGAAGACAGCCAAGGCCTTGATGTTTGTCCGTAGATCTGACGAAAAATTTATCTTCGTTGTTGTGCGCGGCGATCTGACCTTGAGCGAGGCCAAACTGGCGGCCTTCGTCGGCGAAATTCGCCTGGCCGCAGAAGCGGAAATTCGGACAGTGGGGGCCGTCCCTGGTTATGCCTCGCCGATTGGTGTGAAAAATGCCCTGATCGTGGTGGACGATCTTATCCCGCAATCGCCGAACCTGGTGGCCGGAGCGAACGAAGCCGGATACCACCTGAAGAATGTCAACTGCGGGCGCGATTACCAGCCCGATTTGGTGGCTGACCTGACCCTGGCAGTGGCGGGTGACTCCTGCGCGAATTGCGGCGCTGCGCTGGAAGCCTCCAAGGGCTGGGTGCTGGCCTCGGGCGGCCGCTTCGACTTCGAGAAAATTCTCATGGCCCTGGCCGAGACCTATCATGATGAAAAGGGACTGACTTTCCCGGCCTCCGCTACGCCCTTTGATGTTTACCTGATGCAGGTTCCGGGCAAGACTATGGATACCAGAGAACCCGCCGAGAACCTATACGACCAGCTGACCGCCGCTGGCCTTTCAGTCTTTTTCGATGACCGCGACGAGCGCGCCGGGGTTAAATTCAACGACGCCGATTTAATCGGCTGCCCGATCCGCGTGACGGTGGGGGAACGCGGGCTGCAGAGTGGGATGGTAGAATTGAAAAAGCGCACCTCTCCCGAGAATCAGCCGGTTGCGCTGGCGGAAATAGCTGCCAAAATCAAAGAACTCTTCTGAAAGGCTAGGGGCGACCGGCTGGTCGCTCCTACAAAAAACATGCTGAAAATCCCCATGTCATCCCCCGATCTGACCGAGTCTGACCGCCAGGCAGTCATCGAGGTGATTAACACGCCGATCCTGAGCCTTGGCCCAAAGATCGTGGAATTCGAGCAAGCCTTTTGCGCTTACACCGGCGCAAAACAGGCCGTTGCGGTTAACTCTGGAACGGCGGGGCTGCATCTTTGTGTTCACGCGGCGGGGATTGGCCCCGGCGATCTGGTGATCACCACCCCGTTTTCCTTCGTCGCTTCGACGAATGCGCTCCTGTTCGAGCAGGCCATCCCAGTTTTTGTGGATGTCGATCCTGCAACAGGAAATATCGATCCTGAGCTGGTCTCCGACGCCGCCAAAAACATCGAAAAGTATTTGCCTCGCGCCTCGCACACCGCGCCGGGCACGTTGAAAGCCATTTTACCGGTGGATGTCTTCGGTCAGCCCGCCGCCATGGATAAAATCAACGCTGTTGCGCGGGAACACGGCCTGAAAGTCATCGAGGATTCGTGTGAAGCAATCGGCGCAACGTACAAAGGCCAACAAGCCGGGACCTTTGGCGATTACGGGATTTTTGCTTTCTACCCGAACAAGCAGATGACCACCGGCGAAGGCGGTGTCATCATCACCAATGACGAAAAAGCCGCCGATTTCATGCGCGCCCTGCGTAACCAGGGACGCGCTCCCGGCGATACCTGGCTTTCGCACACTTACCTGGGTTACAACTACCGGCTGGATGAGATGTCGGCGGCGCTGGGAATAACGCAAATCAAGCGGCTGGATGAAATGCTTGCGAAACGGGAGACAATTGCCGGGTGGTATGCCGAGCGATTGAGTGAAATCCCGGGGATCGAAATTCCCGTTGTCGTTCCCGAAACGACGCGCATGTCGTGGTTCGTCTACGTTATCCGCCTGGCAAAAGGAATCGATCGGGCCGAACTGGCCAAACGGCTCGAAGCGCGCGGCGTGCCAATCCGCCCGTATTTCCTGCCGATCCATCTCCAGCCTTATATGGTCGAACGCTTTGGCTACCGTGAAGGCGATTTCCCCGTTACCGAAGACTTAGGCCGCCGCGGGGTGGCTGTGCCGTTTAGTGGTGTGATGACTGAAGCGCAGGTGGACTATGTCTGCGAGGCCCTCCGGCAGGAAATCCTGGGCGTATGAACGAATTCCCGCCTCCCCGCCAGCGCGGACTGGTGATTCATATTGTCCTGGCGGCCTTGCTGGGCGGCATCAGCCTGCTGGCTCTCTGGCTGACGTTCCAAACACCGGTGGGTTTGCTGTTCGCATTTTACGTTCTGCTGTTTTTTGCAACCGCTGTCCCAACGCCGATCCTGGCCTACCGCGCGTATGCGCTGGCGCGCGCCAACTACCTGCTCGACCGCAACTCCCTGCGCCTGGTCTGGGGACTGCGCGTCGAAGATATCCCGGTTACAGATGTGGAGTGGGTCCGCCCGGTGACTGGGTTGCTGGCGCCGATCAGCCTGCCCTGGTTTCGCCTGCCGGGGGGTATCCTGGGTGTCACGCGCCAGCCGGATATTGGCCGCGTCGAGTTCCTGGCATCTGAGCCGGGCACGCTTTTATTGGTGGCGACTGCCCGGCAGGTTTTTGCGATCTCGCCTGAAGACCCCTCGGGGTTTGCAGCGGCCTTCCAGAAAACCATCGAAATGGGCAGCCTGCAGACCGCTCCGGGCCGCTCGCAGTATCCGTCCTTTGTGGTTGTACGCGCCTGGGATAGCCTGGTGGCGCGTTTCATCTGGCTGTCCGGGATCTTCCTGAATGTTGGACTGCTGGTCTGGGTCAGCACGCTGATTTCAACGGTGAGAAGTGTGCCGTTGGGCTTTGCCCCGAATGGTCAGCCGTTGGAACCTGTTGCCACTGTGCAGCTGATCCTTTTGCCTCTCTTAAGCGTGCTGATTTTTATCGTGAGCTGGCTGGCAGGCTTGTTTTTCTATCGCAAACCAGAGCAGCAAGTTCTGGCGTTGGCGGTTTGGGCATCCAGTGCTGTTACCGCACTCTTGTTCCTGATTGCCGTCTTTGCCCTGATTACTTCCCCCGTTTAGAATCCATCCATGCAGTTACTCGCCGGTTTTATCCTTGCAGTTGTGATTGCTTTCGTTGCTTACCGCGCCCGCAGCCTGAGCCGCTCCGGGGCTTATGCAGCCGTTATCGTTGGAACGGTCATTTTTGGGGCGGGCGGCTGGCAGTGGGCAGTGCTCCTGTTGGCGTTCTTCATCTCATCCAGCGGCCTTTCGCGCGCCTTCAAAAAACGCAAACGCGGTTTAAGCGAAAAATTTTCCAAAGGCAGCCAGCGTGACGCCGGTCAGGTCTTTGGGAACGGCGCCCTGCCAACCCTGTTTGCTGGTTTGCATTTCTTTTTCCCGGACTCACCCTGGGTTTGGATCGCTTTCGCGGCCTCGTTGGCTGCCGTCAATGCCGATACCTGGGGTACCGAATTGGGCGTGCTCAACCCGCATCCGCCGCGCATGATCACCAATTTCAGGCAGGCGGTGGAAAAAGGCACCTCGGGCGGCATCTCGCTGACGGGAACCCTCGCCTCCCTGGCCGGCTCCGGCGTCATCGGTTTGCTCGCGGCGCTCGTTTACCCGTCGCCTGGGTCGCTGACCATTGGGCTGACGGTGACACTGGCAGGTTTCCTCGGCTCACTGTTTGATTCGCTGCTCGGCGCGACGATCCAGGCCATTTACTACTGTCCGGCCTGTGAAAAAGAGACCGAGCGCCATCCCCTGCATACTTGTGGGACACCAACCACGCTCAAGCGCGGTTGGGAATGGCTCAATAATGACATTGTCAACTTGGGGTGTGCGGTCTTTGCGGTCCTTGTTGTCCTGGTGATGTAAGAGCAACGCAGGCCCAGGGACGAATAACAAAAAAGGCTCCGGCGAAATCAACGCCAGAGCCTTTTACTATTCACAGTTACACTAATGCTGATGCCCGCCGCTGTGAACGTGACCGTGTTCATTTTCTTCGTCCGTTGCTTCGCGCAAACCAACAACCTTTACGTTGAAATGCAGTTCCTTGCCTGCCAGCGGATGGTTGAAATCGAGAGTCACCGCATCATCACTGACAGAGTCGATCCGGGCCTGCATCGGGCGTCCGTCCTGATCCGTCACCTGGATTTCGGTGCCCACTTCCAGCGGAATGGAGGGCGGGAATTGCTCCTTGGGGACTTCCACAAAAGCCTCGGGGTCGATTGCCCCGTAGCCTTCATCGGGTTGGACAACGACTTTTTTATCCTCGCCGATTGCCATACCGTAGAGTTCCTGTTCCAGTCCAAGGATGATATTGCCCGCGCCCTGTAAAAATTCCAACGGTTCGTGGCCCGCTGAGGTATCCAAAACCTCGCCATCCACGTGCAGGGTGTAATCCATCGAAACGACCTGGCCATCCTGAACCTTCAAAACTTCGCTCATCTTCTCTCCTTGATCAATATCCCTGGCGTTTGGTTTTGGATAGCCAGCGAAGCTCGATTTTACTCGAAATTCACAATTTTGTTGACAAAACCCCCGGAGCGGTATAAAATACAGCCCGCTTCGGCGAGGTAGCTCAGTGGCAGAGCAAGCGGCTCATAATCGCTCGGTCGTGGGTTCAAATCCCACCCTCGCCACAAAAAAGTCCATCCCTAGGGTGGACTTTTTTATTGGTCGCGGGTTCCCCGGGTTGCCGGGACTTCGTATTTAGAAAAGCGTGAGCCAGAGGGGGAAAGCGACACATCAAAAAGTGATTCGGGTATAAAATATTTCTAACACATTGTTCTCATAGTCAATAGCTCACGAAACATCTTGAAGAAGCCCGATTTTCGTGAAATACGGATGGTCATCCAAGAGGAAATTATGCCGGCTGCCCAGGATCGCTCACTAATCGTATTTATCAGCTATGCTAGCGAAGACTTGCAAGCTGTCTCCGAGATAGTCAAATTTTTACATGCGCAAAAAATCGAGATCTGGTTTGATAAGGAGAACATCCAGCCTGGGCAGGACTGGAAATTGGAAATTAAACGGGGAATCAAGAACGCGGATGCTGTGATCGCCTGTCTCTCATCCCGCTCGGTCAAAAAAGAAGGTTTTATCCAAAAGGAGCTGAGATTACTAGTGGATAAGGCGGACGAGAAACCGGAAGGGATGATTTTTATCCTTCCGGTCAAGCTCGATGATTGCCAACCCCCTTCATACCTGGAGCAATATCAATGGCTGAATTTCTTTGACCGTAAATGGCAAGAAAAACTCTTGAAATCCCTGCAAATCCGCGCAAAAGGGCTGGGTGTCAGCTTATCATCCTCAGGCAAGTCTCCCTGGACATCAATAGTTCCCCAGGTCTCCCAGCTTCAACCCGTAATCGCAGATAAACCTATGTATTCAACAGAGAACCCTGAATATTCTGAACCTCCCGTCCGGCGTTACTGGCCGCTTGTTCCAAAACCCCCGGTTGCCTTGGTGAGACCTCCTAATTTACCAAAAGGGCTTTCTCACGACCCTTTCCCATCTGCAAACGCGGAGGGCGACTCAGCTTTTTTGTTTCATCCCAAACACGGTTTTTTCTGGAATGGGCATCCCTTGTGGAAGAAACTTAAAGCGCACTATGAATCCACCACGATTGTGAGCGGCGAGATGGGCAGCGGGAGAACAGCTTTTGCCCTGGCGCATGGAAAATACTTGAGCGACAAAGCCGTGTTGGCTGGCTATTCGAACAAACTGCCACACCTGAAAGAAATCCAGAAATTGTTTTCGAGAATTATGCTGGATTTTATTGCGGCGAATCCATTTTACTTGCCAGTGGATGATCCAAGCCAAGTCCGCCTCTTCAAACAATGGCTGGCGACATATATGTCGGATAGCCTGATCCAGGCGCGGTTAAGCCAGGCCATCAAAGACCTGGAGGATTCAGGCTGGGTCGAGGATGTCAGTGACGAAAAAGCGCGCGCCAATTACCTGGCTGAGGCCAAAAAAATCCTGGAAAAATTCCGCAGGCTGGAGGCAGGCGAAACGCAGATTTACGATCCCAGTGAATCTTTCGAAATCCTTTCCCAATGCGCCAGGTCCCTGGGGTTTTCGAGGGTGCGAACCGTTTTCGATTTGGGAACCAGGCTGAAAGAAGCTGATCTCCAAAACCTGGAAGATTTTATTGACGAGAATCAAAGCCAGATTGAAATAATTCTTTTTGCCCCGCTGGGAGCTGCCTGGGTCAATCAACTGGAGAGTTCGTTCGTGACAGAAACGATTTCATGGAAACAGGGAGGAGTCAACCTGCTTGAAAAAATGGTCACTCATCGTTGGGAGATCGTTTCGCCAAAAGCCACCCCCCAGGCTTATTTCACAGAGGGAGCCTTCGAACACCTGCTCGATATTTCGCGGGCCAATCCTGGCCGGCTGACCACTTTGTGGAACAAAATCATGGATTTGAATGACAAGAAACCAAAAATCTCAGTAGAATTAGTCAATGAAGCTAGGAATCTCGTCGATGGATGATTTTGAACGCTGGCCGTTTGCGCCGGTGGATAATTTACCCGAGTCCTTTCAAAACCGCTGGTGGGCAGAGTGTTTTTTGCCCACCCCGGCCTATGAGACTCTCCAAAACCAACCGCATTGGGCGGTGATCGTTGGCGGGGTGGGATGCGGGAAATCCATTTTATTACGCGCGCTCAAACAGGCCAAAAATCCTGCCGATATCATTTTGGATTTATCGGCAGCAGACTCGCCTCGCCAGGGGGCTGGCAGCGAGACCAGTCTGTTCCAGGATATTATGACCCTGGCCGCCCGGGAGTTTTCGTATCGTTTCAGCGATGAGCCACTTTTATTGGAAAAGATATCTTCCACTCAGCGCGAATATGTGCGCTGGTTGATTGAGAAATTCATGGGCCGTCGTCCATACCTGGTCTTTCTCGATGGCCTGGATGCCGGCGCTCGGAAAATAATGGAGGCCGTTGATTTCATTGAATTGTACGCCACCCAAACCGAAACCCTGGATGTGCAAGGGCAGATCACAGAATTATGCAATTTGGGCAAGAGCCTGGGTTCTCAAAATATCCTGGTCCTTGTGGACACAGTTTCCTATGCTTCTAAAGAGCAATTGGTAAAGCTGTTGGATTATTTAGGCTGGCTGGAGCCCATGCACCATCGCGGGTTTGCTGTCATTGTGGCCATCTCCCAGACGCTATTTGAAATCTATAAGTTGGATGCCTTGATGCGTGGCAGGGTCAAAATTATCAGCGTCGAAACTTCTCCTCAGGGCACTTATGCGGTGGTTGGAAAGCGCCTGTTGGCAGCTACGGCTGACAAAGTGCAAACCCTGGAACAGATCGCTGATAAAAAGCTATTGGACAGTCTTGGGAAGATGATTGAGCTTGAATTTGGCGCCCTGTCCCCAGGGCCGCTGGTCAATTTGACCGAATTGTTGCTGGATTTGAACCAACGAGGCGAAAAATTGGACGAACAACACTTTGAGCGCGTGCGCGAACGTTTTTATCTTAAATACCTGCCCCTGCGTTTGCATGCACAACCCCAGCGTCTGGGTGTCTGGCGCGGCCATCGGTTTATTCCCCTGGATGCGGGCGTTTATGAGCTTTTACAACGACTGGCCAAATCTGGGGTGGAAAGCTGGGGAGGCAAGGGTGGCAATGAATACCTGCATACGCTTGCCAGCCGGCTGCGGAAAGCGATCGAACCCGACCCCAAGAACCCGTTTTATCTCCAAAATCGCAGAAACGAAGGTTATTGGCTGGAGGGGTTGGCAGAAAAACAGCCCCGTTGACAGGGTTAAGTCAGGTTGGTGTCGTCTTCAGGGGTTGTATAAACAGCTTGGGGGAGTTTAATTAAGTAAATTAAGAAAGTCCTATCACAACTTTGGTTTTCCATATTCTATGTCAAATACATCTCGTTTGACTTATTTAACCTCCGTGGGTCTTAACCACGATCCCTTTGCCACCCCCGTAGCTGAACAGGAAACCAGCTCAGTGGAGGATATTCCTGTTTTCTATTCCTATTACCTGCAGCCCGCGTTTTTTACTGGTAATCAAGAGTTGAGTGAAAAGGATCTCCGTCAATCAGAAAAGAATTTCTTTATTTATGGAGAGCCAGGCGACGGGAAGACGACCCTCAGGTTGGCGATCGAGGCAGAGTGCCGCACCAGGGTCGAAAAAACATTGGTGGTCAGCTATCTGCTGGGGGAGGATCTAAAAAACCCGCTGACCCTCGAAGAACATGGAGATCGTCTTGCAAAAGCCATCGCTATTGATTTGTTCATTCAAATTGTCGAACAATATGACCTGTTTGAAACTCCCCCAAATAAAAAACTGATTGAGGCTTTACGTAAACAGGTCGCGCTGGGCGGCAGACATATCTCTAGGTTGATGCGACTAATTTTGGATAATTCAATGCCCAACGCGCGCGCGGGGATTGGTGCTTACTGGCAGACCGTTGGCAAAGCGGCAGTTAAATATGTTCCCAAAACAGAAGATGTCGTCAAGTTACTGCAAAACTGCCTGGATGATCCTGCCGAGCGTTCTGTTCTTACCGGTTGGGATTTGGTCCAGCAAGGGATTCATGCAGCCCGGCTTTGGGGTTTTAAGCGCCTCCTGGTCATGGTGGATGGCGTCGATACACGCCATCGAACGATCAAGGATATGCTCGCCCTGATAAAACCCTTGTTTGGGAAATTACCCGGTCTGGCTGCACAGGATATTTATTTTCGGTTTTTCCTCCCGACAGAACTGCAAGCCAAGATTGAACAGGTTTTAGGCGCAAGCCGCTTGCCAAACTATCTTTACATGCCTATAATAATTAAGTGGCGGGAGGATGCCCTGCGGCGGTTGTTGGCGCAGCGGTTCTTTGCGGCGGGATCACATCTGCAAGGTTTCGAAGCCCTTGCCGAACGCAACTTGGATATTGATGACAAGCTGGTGACTGCTGCAAATGGTTCGCCCAGGCGATTGTTGCGCCTCGCGAGTGATTTGGTCGATGTTCACGTGGCGCGGCGCGGTCCTGGCGACTTGCGCATTTCCCAATCGGATTGGGACAAGATTCAAAACTTAACCCAGCGTGATTGATAAACCTCCTCCACACATTGAAATTATGGCTTACACACCCGCCCTCAATAATGCTCATTCCTGGCGGACCACCGCACGAGTGGGGAGGTAATCATGTCTTCATGGCAATCCTACATCCGCAATGCCTTTGTTGACCGCCCTGAAATTCTTGGCGAAATCCAACACTGGGCAGATGACCCGGCCGCGGACCGGCAGGTTCTGTCTTTAATTGCTCCTCGAGGCACGGGCAAAACCTGGATGCTAAGATATCTTCAAGACATATGGCAAGGGAATCGTCTCGTAATCTGGGTGGATGCCAAGGAACTTGTCAATCTGGCAGAAAAAATGAACAGGGAGAATGTGCTCGTTCCCGCCTCGGTGACGCATTGGCTGGAGAACACCTTTGCTGAGGCCAGAAAATTTTGTACCCACATCCCACCCTGTCTTCCCCCGCCAAAAATGACTTATGGTAGGAGTCTTGAACAGCTCGTCATCGCGACTTGCCAGCGTTGCAAGTTGTGGCCTCCTCCAGTGGTATTGGTGGATGGGTATGACGATGTGGAGACGATCCAGGCCGAGGTTCTTTCCGACCAATTATTGACATCATTTGTGAGTGATGAGTGTTGGCGGATGATCATTGCTCGGCGTGAGCAAAGGCCATTGTTGGTGTATAAGCTTAAAAGCAATAGCGACAGGGAGGTCAGCGACAGGCTGAAGGTATTGTTCTCGACCAGCCGTAATATTGGTTTTGCAAAACAACAATTCAGACGGTTTCTCAATGTCCATCGACAAGCTGTATTAGTTGAAGATGGATTTTTCACTGGCTGGTTTGAAAAACTAAAAGAATACCATTGGGGGCATCCATTCATCAATGCGTTTCTATTTGACACTGCCTTGCAGGATGGCACCCCGCCGTTACGTCAGTTGACAAAAAAAGATTTGGAAGAGTGTTTTCGGGCAACGATCCGTCGTCGCGCACCCATCGGGCAAACGCCACAGGGTACTGCTGCATTGCCATCTGACGACCTGGATCTCTTGTTAAAGATAGCGGGTGAACTTGAAGAAATTTGGACGGAACACGATTTGGATGAGAAGCTGGGAATAAAATTTGGAGAAGAAAGTGAAAGGATTTTTGATACGGGGATTATCGTTTCTGTTCCAGGTTATTATAGCCGCTATAAAATCGCCGATGGATTGCGCGAATTATTACGAGAAATTAACGCCTTGTCATAATCCCGGAGGAGAATCATGGAATCTTTGCTTGGTGTTACCAGCCGCACGCCGCACCTGGTCAACCGGACCGAAGAAACAGAAACCATTCGCAAGGCAATCTATGCCTCGCCGAAAGCCTGTCATGTCGTTTTTGTGTATGGTGAAGGCGGCATGGGGAAATCGCGCCTGGTCGAGGAGGTCTTATGGCGAGGGGGGAACCCGCAGGCCCGGGAACCAGGTGACGGACGCGGCCCGATTCCACCAGAGCATCCTGAATGGGATTGGACCCAATGCGGGGAAGCCCTGGTTGGAAACATCATCGATCTAACCGATACGCTCCTGCACACGCGCACCAACTTGATGAACGCTATTCGCAATGCGCTTATCCAGGCTATGCCCGTCAATCAGCCGGGCGCTGGGAGGATCCTGGATTTTTCACGATATGATGCCAGTTTCAAAAAATTGATCAGGCGCCAGGAATATAAAGGGGATTACAACCTGATCTCTGAACTGCGCGCCCGGGTGACGGATGAGTTTTTCCAGGATTATCAGAAAAATGCGGCTGGGCGGCGGCTGGTCTTGCTCTTCGATACGGCCGAGAAGCTCTTCTCCTTTGGCGCCCAATGGCTGCATGATACAGGCTGCCTGCGTCCTGAGGATTATGGTTTCAGCACCTTCCAGTGGCTGGCGGAGCAAATCGAGGCCGGGTGTTTCACAAATACAACCATTATCTTTGTAGGCAGAAAAGAAGAAGGGAAGTTTTTCTTCGATTTGATGCGCAACGCGACGAATAAAGCCGTTGGGCAGGCCTGCGCCCTGGATGAAATTCAGCTACGCCCCTTTGATCGGGAGCAAACCCGCGCATACCTGAATGAATGGGTCAAGGCCAATGAAAAACAACCGGAAATGCAGCGCGCGGCAGAGACCCTGAGAAGTATCCTCGAAAGCAAAGACAGCAAGGATGAGTTTGGGGCTTTGTGGCTGTATACCGGCGGCCAGCCTGTGCGCTTGTCGTTGTATTCTGATTTGATCGTGGAGGGGGTGGATATTCCAGAACCGCTCAATGACTCGTTTGCAGAGGCAATGAGCCGGGTGAAGACAAGCGACCCAAACAATAGCACACCTGAGTTGGAACAAGCCCGCCAGGAAATCGAAGGTGAGTTTATTAGTTTATTATTTGCTCGTCCGACTTTGCGCGCCAAAATCCTGAAAGCGCTGGTCCGTTCTCCTCGAGGGCTGGATGACCGGCAGTTGCATTTCTTGCTTGGCAGCCGGCACGACCAAACGCCTCAAGATTGGCAGGAGAATGGTGACCATAAACTGCTCGAGCAAATCCAGGTAGAAATCGTAGCATTGAAGCGTTTTTCTATCATCAAAGTTAGACCCAATGGGCGGCTGGGTTTGCAGGATGAGATTTACCGTATTTACGCCCAGAACATGGCTGCCCGGGAAGGCGACAAGGCTGATGAGACGCGCGCCCGCCAGGAGCATTACCAGAAAATGCAGGCTTGGGCTGAGTTCCAGCGAAAGTTAACCTGGGAAGAACTGAGCGCCTTGAAATTGGAAGACCAACGCGCCCTGCGCTTTGAAGGCCCTGCGCGCGCACTTTTGGTTCGTTTCCCCTATCTTTCTGAGTACGAACAAGAAAAAAGGATGGAGATGGGCCGCAGCCTGAGGGATTGGGAACTGGAAATGGTTCATTATGCTCTCTTGCGCGATCCTGCCAAGAACCTTAACCATGTTGCTTTTGACTTGTCTGATAGACAAACTAAAGCTAATAATGAAGAAGACGATGCAATTGCCCAGGAAGAAGAATGGCAAATCCTGAAAGACGATGACACCCTCGCCTTTATCCCGATCCAGGGGTGGGAAGCGATTGAAGAGAGCGGTGAGACCCCGATCGATGTCCTCCGGCGGGTCGAAGAACAGAGCGATGTCACCCGCTGGCTCAAGCGTTTTGTCAATCGGAAAGAACTTACTCGCGCAATCGAATTCTATGCTCAGGTTGAAGGCGTCATTGCAACGTTTAAAAACGAAAGGGTGCGAAAATCCTGGACGCATACTTTTGCCAGCGGCGAACGCAAAGTCTGGCTGTGCTATGCGCGTATCTATGCCAACCATGATATCCCCGGCGCAGTAAAGATGCTTGAAGATGTGGTAAACGATTTTGAAAAATTATTGGCTGCTGACCAATTCACCCTGGTTTTCCCTGAGCGCAAAGAAAATGGGTTCCGTGGGCATCCCGCCGAGGAACGCTTGTGGCGCGTCCTGGCGCAGGCTTATAACATCCTTGGTTTTGGATATACACGTCAAGGGCGTATCCGCAATGGCATGAAAAATTATGGCTCTGCCTTGCGCTGCATGCGCAGGATTGTTTTCCCGGCTCAACAGGCGGCCACACGCAATAATCTTTCTGCGGCCCTTTCTCAAACAACCTATACCCGCGCCCGTCGCATTTGCCTGGATGGGTTAAGTTTGCGCAAGGAACAGGGCGACGAAATACCGATCGGTCTTTCTTATAATACCCTGGCGCTGATCGATAATGACAATCTGCGGCCCGACCTGGCCTGGGTGGAGGCGGCCACGGCACTGGCCTATTTCAACGTGGCCGAAGACCCGCGCGGACAGGGTTTATCCCTCTTACAGTTGGGCGAAGCCTTGCGCCGCCTGGCCAGGCGCGGTGAGGCCGTCGGATATGTCATCCCGGATCGTCCGGATGCAATTTACAGCGAGGCCAAGAAGGCACTGGATGAGGCCATCGGAATTTTCACCGACAGCCCCGCCAAGGGAGAAAGATCCAGATTGGTAGAGGCTTATATCGAACGAGGCTGCCTGGAGCGCGACCTGATTGGCTTCAGCCAGGAGAAACAATATAAACAAGAACACTATCGTGAGGCCTTATATTATCTGGAGCTGGCCTTGAAGTTGGCGCGTGAATTAGACTCTGTGCGATACCAATTGGAGGCCCTGGTCAACATGGCCTGGGCGCATTACTACGCCAGCGACCATGACCAGGCCGAAAAAGTTTTCCAGCAAATGGAGGCGGATCAGCTCTTCCCAGAGGGGAGCTTGATCAGGGAAAACGAAAAACACCCTTCATCCAAGAGAGATGATGCCTATGTTTATCATGAGTTGAGCCGGGTCTATGGTTTGCGGGGCCGCATGGCCATGGACATGTTCAATCAACGCCTGGCTGAAATAGCTGGTAAAACACAAGAACGTTTGGAGAGGCATAAATTTGTGGATGAGGATGTTGAAGCCAGGGGCTATCTGCAAAAGGCCGCTGAGTCTTATGTGCTGGCGCTGGCTTATTCCGAATTGCTTTCCTCGCGCTCGAATGCCTTGTCAGTGATTTATGGTTATCTGTACGATTCCTTGAAAAAATTCAACGATTCTGAGATGGACCGCTTCACGGAATTCGAACGCGAAGCCCGTAAGAAATACCGCATTTCTGAACTCAAAGTCGAAGACTTGAGCAACCTCGATACATTCCTGCGTGATTGTTTTGGAATTGAGATTGAGGAGGAAGGAAGCGGATTATCATGATAAAGAACAGCCAGGCCGGTTCAGTCATTTTGACAGGCAGGCAGACAGAGAAAAACGATGATTGCGCCTGCCCTGATCGTGCTTTTATCCTGACCTTTGACTTTGCAGATGGGCAAGAGAATGATTGCGCTTGTCCAGATACTCTGGTCGCAACGACAAGCTCGACTGGTGCGAACGCAAGATTTCATCAAGTCAGGGAGCTATATCGCGAACAGATTTGGGATGGTTTTTGGCTGGTTCTCAGTCCCTATGCGCCCCATGGACCCTGCGTCCTGAGCGAGGAAGCCTGGAAACGCCTGCAGGATTTCGCTTTGCCCGGACCGCTTTCCCAACCTGTCGATCATATTTTGGTTGAACAAAACCTGCTGGTCCCCTTTAATGCTCGTTCACAAGTGCGACTTGGCAAACCTGAAACCTTGACAGCCTGGCTGCATGTTACGAATGCCTGCAATCTGGATTGCCCCTATTGTTACGTGCGCAAGTCTTCGGCCAGCATGTCATTGGAAACTGGTTTGAGGGCGGTCGAAAACCTCTTTGTCCAGGCTCAGGAAAATGGATTTAGTACGGTCAAACTCAAATACGCGGGTGGCGAGTCGACGCTGCAATTCCGCCTGATACGCTCCATCCATGCGCGGGCCAGGCAGCTGGCCCAGGCGACAGGTCTTCAGTTGCAAGGGGTCGTGCTCAGCAATGGCACGACCTTGCGCCCTGCGGATGCAGATTGGCTGCTGGAGAATAATGTCAGGTTGATGGTCTCCCTGGATGGAGTGGGCCGTCAGCATGACTTGATGCGCCCAACGAAGGACGGTGGAAGTTCATTTGCCGCTCTTTCCCAGGCCGTTGACAAGCTCCTGCTCCCGCGCGGGATCCATCCATTTGCATCGATCACGATCTCGCGCTGGAATGTGGACGGCGTGGCCGAGGCAGTCCGCTGGGCTTTGGAACGTGAACTCCCGGTCAGCTTGAATTTTTATCGGCAGACCCAATCGGCTCCAGGCGACCTGGCCCTGGAAGAAACTGCCATCATTAACGGCATGCTGGCAGCGTATGCGGTTTTTGAAGAAGTTTTGCCCACTCGGCCTTTTTTGAATGGTTTGTTGGATCGGGTTCAAATGGATGCGCACCTGCAGACCTGCGGTGTGGGGATGAATTACCTGGTCATTACCCATGAGGGTAAACTGGCTCAGTGCCAGATGCACCAGGAACAATCCACCGCGTCTATCGCGGACAAAGATTGGCTGCCTGTGCTCAATCATGGCTGGATACACAACCTCCCTGTGGATGACAAAGACGAATGCCAGGTGTGTCTCTACCGTTATCGATGTTCTGGCGGATGCCCGTTGGAAACCTATCGTGCTTCGGGACGTTGGAACGCCAAGAATCCAAATTGCCAGATTTACAAGGCGTTGTTACCGGCGGCCCTCCGGCTTGAGGGCTTGCGCCTTCTGAAGGCCAACGGATATCTTCACTAACCCAGGTCAGGGATAAGTCAGCTAACAGGAAGATGCCAGTCATCTTCCTGTTTGTTTTTAATGGCAAATTCTCAGACTTAAACCAGATTCGGGTGTTGGCCCAGCAGGCTGCCTGTGTTTAATAAAGTCAAGTAAATCAAGCAATACAGGAGACGAAACCATGAACTCAATTGGAACTACCTTTGTGATTGTCCTGCTCGTTGCCGGGCTGATTGTGGGGTTATCCCTCGCGAAAACTGACCTGCTCAATCCCTGGACTTCAGGCGCCCTGGCTGAACGCATGGCTGCCGAGACCAATCATCAGGAGCAGATGTACAAGCTGGAAGAGCAGCAGAAACAGGCCGAGTATGAGGCTTACCTTCGGCAGCAGAAGCTCTTGGAACAGCAGCAAATCCAGCAGGCTGCTGACGATCTGGCCTATCAGCAGAAAATGAATGCGCTTGAACTGCATGGGAAAGCGGCTTTTGCGGAGCCGGGCAATCTCGCATTGATGCTGATCAGTGCTCTGATGGCACTGGGGCTTGTCAGTCTCCTGATTGGTTTCGCCATCCGATTGGCGCACCCTGTACTTCCGCAGTCACAGGCTCAGGCAGAATCCGGGGTCGTTTTTCCCGAACAGGCCAGCCTATGGGATGACCCGGAGTATCGCGCCTTTGCTATCTCCCTGGCGCGCCAGATGGAACAAGCGCAATACCGTAAGAAGCTTGCGACTCCCATACAGCCAAAAAGTGTGGCGATGTCCCCTGCGCCTGCGCGCCATGCCAACGGGAGCTGCCAATACAGGGACTTGCCCTTGGCTGGTGATTAGCAAGCGCTGTGAATTGCGATATCAGAAAACCAATGCAGGAATGAATTCGAACAGAGCCAGAACCAGGATTGGAGGCACAAATGAACGCTTTCGAACAACAAATCAAAAAAACACTCATGGCAGACCGGAAATGCGCCCTTGAGAATCTCGAGCAACTAAAAAGCGCTGGGAATTATGGGCTGACAGTTTGTGAACCTCCACAGTATTACTACGATTGGCTTGAGAGGATCGACGACACCCTGGAGCGGTTGGAAAATGGCGACTTCAATATCTGCCGCTTATGCGCTGGGCCAATTGGTGAGGAACGCTTGCGTTCGTCGCCGTGTGCAGATTTGTGCATTGAATGTCAGAAAAAACTGGTTGTCCATCGCTTGATCCACAAGTTTAACTATGCTTTTAGCCCTCGGTAAAGGAGCTGTTGCCATGAATAACACCCCTGCGAGTTTGCTCTTGATCGTTGACCACGACCGCCGCTTTCGCGATGCGCAAGAAGCCGGGCAGAGGCTCTCTCCGTCCGATGAAGCTGAAAAAATAGCCCTGATGGCAAGCGCCTTCGCCGCCAACATGAAGCGGGTCGCCTTTGTCTCTGAACATGACCCGGAGGGTCTCCACGCCTTTCTCAATGCCGGTTATGAAACTATTCAAGTCAATGGAAATCGTGAGCAGGTTTTAAGTGCGCGGATCGGCAACTGGAGACAAATGTTGACAGAGGGTAATCCTCTCAACCATCTGGTCGTTGTCTCCCCCGATAGGCAATTCGAGCCACTGATCTTGAAGGCGAAGCAATCAGATGGCGCAGTTCATGTCTGGGCGGCTGGCGAGTCAACGCCCCGGGAGCTAAAACGGCCTTTTTATAACTTTCGGGACCTCAATGATATGTTTCCGAATAAATCGGAAATCATCGTTTATCTTGACTACGAAAACCTGCATATTACTTTAGAGAGGAACGGTTTTGAAACTGATCCCCAAAAATTAATGAGCGCCATCAAAACGATGGCCGCTGATTTTGGCACTATTCTCAGCTTTGAAGCATATGCAGATTGGGGTGAGCTTGAGCGGCATGGTCGCACGGCAATTCAGCGGCAGTTGGCTGAGTTGGAGGTCAATACACATTACCTGATTAGCCGCCATGGTAAGAACTCTGCTGATATGCGGATAGTCAAGGATGTTCGGGATGCGCTTGAACTGTTGACAAGCCGGCATAATTTACAAAAAATTGTGCTGGTCTCAGGGGATAGCGATTTTCGAGATTTGGTTTTCACCATTCGTGAGCATGGAAAAGGTGCGGTTGTGCTGGGCTTGAAGGACAGCATGAGTGCCAGTCTGGCGAAAGCGGCTTGCGAAGTCCGCTACCTGGACAATCTCTTGTGCAGCCCCGCTCAAGACAGCCAGGTACCGGACGTTGTTCCGACACCCTGGTCTGCCCAGGTGCGCCTGCTGGCACGGATTAGCAAGGTGCTCTGTGATCATCAAACTGAAGAGATGGAGATGCAGGTTTTGCTGCGTGAGGCAAAAATTGATGCCCGGCAGCTTACCCAGGGTCTCGCGCAGAAGCTGCTGGTCATTAACGAGAAGCATGAAAACGGGAGCGCTCTGCAGGCGATCAGCCTAAATAGACAACATCATTGGGTAGCAGCACTTGAGTATCTGGCCGGGTGGGTGCCTGCGCGGATTATGCACGCCTTGTCCAGGGGTCTGCCTTGGGTCGATAGCAATTACCTGGCTCGCGGCATGAGGCTGGATGCGCAGCTCCAGGCGTGGAAGATCGGCCAGGATCGGCGCGAGGCCGACGGCTGGCTGGTAGTTGTTGAATCGATGGGTTTGACGGTTAAACAACTGCGGGCCCATCCCAATACGCCTGAACACCAGGTTTCGACCTGGGTTTTGCCTGAGCAGAAACAGTGCCCGTAAGATTGCAGGCAGGTGAGTTTTTTTCATTAACTTATGTTTTGCTTTACAATAGCCCCCATGCCTGCCACCGTTGATCAGATTATCCGCTCGAAGCGCCGCACGATTGCCATCATCGTTCATCGGGATGGCAAGGTTGTTGTCCGCGCACCGCTGAAAACGCCCGAACGGTTGATCCACGCGTTTATCGAGAGCAAAAGCGGGTGGATTAACGAGAAAAAGGCTCAGGCAGCGCAGCAGGTCGCTTTGCCGGTCAAAAAGTTTACGGGTGGAGAAACGTTCCTGCTGCTCGGGCGCGAGATTCCGCTGCGGGTGGTGGACGGTCAGAAAACGGCATTAACTTTCCGGGACGAGTTTTCCTTATCCAAAAAAGCCTTGCCCGGGGCGCAGGCAGTCTTCACTAAATGGTACCAGGCCCGGGCGCGAGAAATCCTGACCGGGCGCGTGCAGTTTTTTTCCAAAAAGTTTGGCCTGCGCTATGAGAAAATCCGGATCTCCTCGGCGCGCACGCGCTGGGGTTCGTGCAGTTCGCGCGGCACTTTGAGCTTTACCTGGCGGCTGGTGATGGCCCCACTCGAAGTGGTCGATTATGTCGTGCTCCATGAACTGGCGCATTTGAAAGTCAAAAACCATTCGCCGGTCTTTTGGGCTGAAGTGGCGCGGATGCTGCCTGATTTCAAGCGCCAGCGGGCCTGGCTGAAAAAGAATGGACGATTTCTGACGCTGGATGGTGAAGAGTGACGACTGGTTACCTTTCCCCGAAATTGGAAGTGCGCGCCGCGCCTGAAAAAGGCGGCTTTGCGGTTTTCGCGCGTGAGGCATTAGCCAGGGACGAAACGTTGGTGGGCTGGGGCGGGCGCATCGTCACGTTGGATCAGGTGCTGGCGCTGCCGCCCGAGGAACGCGGCCATACCATCCAGGTCGATGAGGCGCTCTACCTTGGGCCAATCGGCCTGGAGGAACCGGCCGATTACATCAACCACTCCTGCAACCCGAATGCGGGCATTCGCGGGCAGATCGTGCTGGTGGCGATGCGTCCGATTGCGGTGGGTGAGGAGATCACCTTCGATTACGCCATGTCGGATAGCAGTTCGTTCGACGAGTTCGCGTGCGCCTGCGGTGCGCCAAACTGCCGGGGGCAAGTCAGCGGGAACGACTGGCAGCGTCCTGAATTATGGAAACGCTACGACGGCTATTTTTCAGCGTATTTGCAGAGGAAGATCAGTAAATTGGTGAATGGTGAATAGTTTGGAATGCCTTTCCCATTCCCTATTCACCTTGGAGATCTTATGTCAAAAATCTTTACCCGTAGATTTCGTGTGCGCTGGTCGGAACTGGATGCAAATGGGGTCGTTGCCCCGGCCAGTTATTTGCGTTACCTCGTCGAAACGGCTTACGATTGGGGCGAGGCGCTCGGCCTGGGCGCCTCGAATGACGAGGCGTTGGGGCTGTTCTGGCTGATCCGCGAAACGGAAATCCACCTGCTCCGCCCGCTGCGCCACAACGATGGCTTCGATTTCACGATCTGGATGGTCAACTGGCAGCGGGTGCGCGGCACACGCTCTTTCGAGCTAAAACACAGGGAGAGTGGAGAAGTCATCGCGCAGGGCAGCCAGCATATTGTCTGCATGGACGTCAAAACCCAGCGCCCGGCCAGCCCGCCGGAAGAAATCATCGACAACTTCCGGCTGGAGGCGCCGCGCGTTTTTCCAGTTGAGCGCTTTCCGAAAATCACGCCATCTCAGAACACCTTCATCAGCCAGCGATTGGTGGAATGGGGGGATTTGGATGCGCTGGGGCATGTCAACAACGCGATTTATGTCACCTACGCTGAAGAAGCTGCTGCGCAGGACCTGGCTTCCCGCGGCTGGACTCCCGCCAAACTGGCTGAGCGCGGGCTGGCAGCGACCACGCGCCGTGTGCAGATCCAGTACCTGTCCCCGGTGGTTTGGGGTGAAAACCTGAGGTTGACAACCTGCCAGCCTGCGCTAACCGAGACCGGCGGTTCGCATTATGTCGGTATGACGCGCACGGACGGTTCGCCGGTTTGCGAATGTCTTCTGGATTGGGAACTGATTGACCGGGCAACAGGGAAAGGTATGAAGCTGCCTACCTGATCACCTTTGGATCGTATTTCCTGCCCTTCCAGGTGACCCCCTGGCCAGAAAGCACTTTCCAGGTCGAGGTGAACATCATGGCCGCGAAGACACCCGCGCCGAGCGGGGTGGTGAGCGCGTACCAACCGGAAAGACCCATGCCCCAGTTGACGCGCACACGGGCATAGAGTAAGACCGCCCAAACAATGAGCGCCTCAGCGCTGATGGTCAGGGCCATCCAGCCGCCGCCATTTTGCCACCAAATCCATCCCAGCAGCGGCCAGATTGGCATAAAGAGGGCCGCTATCAGCGCCAGGAAGGCGCCAAATGCGCCGAGCAGCAGCATGGCGGGTTGATCAGCCAGGCCGAGGTAGATGTTTTTCGTCCAGCCTTCCCAGATGGAGGGCAGGCCGGTGTACATGCGTGTTTTGGCGATACCGCGCCCGTCTGCCACGATGAGTCGGTGGCCGCCCCATTTGACCCTCTCGCTGATGGCTTTATCTTCGACAATCTGGTTCCTGACCGCCTGGTGGCCGCCGATTGCATCGTAGATTTCGCGGCGGATGAAGATGAACTGCCCGTTGGCGATAGCATCCTTCGTGCGGGGATCATTGACTTTGCGAGGTGAGAAGCCCACCGAAAGGGCGGTAAAAACCAGCGGCATGACGGTTTTCTCCCAAAAGCTGCCCAGGATTTGCTCGGTCATGACCGTGTAGAGGCCCGCGCCGCTTTGACGGGCCGCTGCCAGGGTCGCGGAAAGGGCATTCGGGGCAAGAAAGGTATCCGCATCGACGAATAAAAGCCAATCGCCGGTAGCGGCTTTTGCAGCCTGGTAGAGGGCATGGGGTTTCCCAGCCCAGCCTGCGGGGAGTTCGCGTCCCGCCAAAATAACGAGACGGGGGTTGTGGGTGGAGAGCTTCGTCAAAATGGCGGGGGTGGAGTCGGTCGAGTGGTCATCCAAAACCAGCACTTCAAAGTTGGGATAATCCTGCGCCAGGATGGATTCGACACAGCGGCGGATGTTTTTCTCTTCGTTGCGAGCCGGAACGATAACCGAAATGAGCGGGCCGCCCGCCGGTGGGGTAACGTGTGGTGTGTCGATATCCAGCCAGGCTTGGGTATGCAGCCAGGTCAGGATGACCAGCGCGGCAAGAAAGAAAATCGTGGAAATTACAAACATGCTCATGGAATCTCCCAGGGAAGGTTGCCGCGAAAGATGTCCTCAAACCTGACCAGGCCAGAAAAGGCAAATTGCGGCTTGAGGATGGCAATGAACAAGAAATAGCCGAACACTCCCCAGATATCATGGGTGATGCCCGAACTGCGCTGAAGGCGGACGTAATGCGCCAGCGGTACTGCGGATAAAGCGTATTTGTGCGGTTTGGCGGCGACGAAAATGACGGGCAGGGTCTGGCCCGGCGCAAGCGACTCGATCCACCCGAGGGGATAAAGCGACAGGGTGCTTACGGCGGCGAAATCGAATTCATCAGTTTCGTTCGGGCAAGAGAGGAAGATGTAGCCGCGGCTGGTTTCGCGGTCAATCGAAGTGATCACGGCCTCAGTTTCGCGGCCGTAGGTTTGCAGGGCTTCGAGAAGTTCACGGTGATTATTGTACTGGTCGAGCCCCGCGATGACTGAAAAAAGGAACATGACCGGCACGAGTGCGGCCATAAATAGAAGCAGAATCTGTGGAATCAACAGGAGTTCCTGCCGGGTGGGAAGCCATCTCTTGTTCACACGCTTACAGCCTTTCGGTGAGTTCGAAGGGACGATCCATAAAATGGACGGTTAGCAAAATCATCAGGCTGGCCAGGCCCAGGTTGGGAACAAACCCGAACTGGCGGTTGAGCAGGATGATCATTGCCGCCAGCAGTAGGATGAAGATGAATTTAGCGCGCGGCATTTGCTCATCGCTGAAGAGTTGCGGCATGGCAAGTTGAATCAAATAGCGGTTTTGGGGCAAGATGAGGGCGGTCAGCATCAGGAAAAAGCGCACCAGGAAAATGCTGTGCAGAAGCAGGAAAATCCCCGCCGCGCCGCTGACAAAATAATCCAGAGAGGTCATTTCGAGTTCCGAGGTGGGTCTGAAGAACATTTCGAAATTGCTCTGGTAGGCCATCAGGAACAGGCAAACCAGGTACCAGAAATACAACACGCTTTTCAGCGCAGGCGGGAGGATGGCAGTGGTCAGCGCCATCAGGGTAATCCCGGCCAGCGGAATCAGGAGTGCCGGCCACATGTACCACTCCAATTCGCCCCAGCGCACCAGGGAAATAGCAACAATTGTGGTGACAACGACGATGGTTTGTTCGTTGACGCGCGGCAGCAACTTGGGGATGACCATGCCAAAGACGAACAGGAACATGAAACTTGGTCCCATAATGACATTTTGGAAGAAACCGAGCGCGCCCAGGCTGAGGGTTGGATTCCACCATTCGGCCAGGAGAATCAGCGCCCAGGAGACGGCCAGCGTCAGGGCAATGATTTCCTGCCAGCGGCTCAGGCGCAAGGAGAGTATTCCTGGCGCAGAACGAGCGTTTTTTTGCCGGTCACTGGTTTCCCAGAGCAGCAGGATTTCAACCAGGATACCCGCTGCAATCGCGAGGTTCATCGAGAGTTCCATCGTTCAGTTCCTTTTGGGCTGGATTGCCGACTGCACCGTCATCATTAAGTCGAACTTGACCATGCCCAGGAAGACGAACTGCGGCTGGATGGCAACCACCAGCCACGAAATTCCCAGGATCCACCAGGCATCGGCGGGGACAGCCGGGGCAGCCTTGATTTCATCATAATACTCGGCCAGCGCAGCTTTTTCGCCTTCCGAGATGAGCGCGTCAATGTAAATTATGGTCAGCGTATCGCCCTTCTGGATGGTTTCGACAACTTCACGGGGGTAATAGCGGAAATCCAGCCGGGCAAAGCGTTCGCGTCCGCTTGAATCAATCAGGCGCAAACCAGCATAACCCCACTCGTCGTCGATGTAATTGACTGTCGCTTCGGCGGTTTTGCCGTAGGCTTCCAATTTATGGATAAAACGGTTGTGCGTTCCCCACTGGTCAAGCGTGCCAATCACACCCACCAGGAACATCAATGGCGCCAGACAGGCCAGGGACAGCCACAGGACTTTCAGGATGCCCAGTAAAATCTCGAACACTGGAATGTTTTTGATCGTCATGGCCGGGTCAGATCCGAGGGGTGCAGGGTATTCCTGGCCCAGGCTTGCTGGTAGGCGGCCCGCAAATCGTTCGGGGTCTCGGTCAGGCTGAGTGGATCGGGGCCGAAGATGAAGTTGAAGGAGTTATCCCCTGCGGCCAGCGGCGGCCAGGAGGCGTGCCATTGCCAGAGCGCGTAGTTCCAACCATATTGCTCAAAGAGCGCCATCTGGTCGCGGACATATTTCGCACCGCCGGGAGCCCAGCGTTCAAGTCCGTATTCGTTCACCGCCAGGTGCACACCATGTTCAGCCTGGAAACCTGCCGCAACTGCCAGCAGATCCTCCAGCCAGGCGCGGTCGAAGTTCTCTGGATTTCCGTCATAATCGGTGTCAAAGCGTCCGGGGTATGTGCGTAGCGGGTCAGGAATTTCCTGGTGGGTGTATTCGTGGGGGGAATATTGGTGAAAAGTATAGACGATAAATGGATCCTCGACTGTTTCCAGATAAGGCAGCCACTCAATGTCGCTGAAGCTGTTCCCGCCAACCAGGATCGGCGTTTCTTGATCCACTTCGCGGATGGCTTTCACCAGGTCCGGATACCAGGTATTCCAGTCGTAACCAGTCCCCTGATATTTCATGTAGAACTCTTCGGGGTCCCATAGATCCAGCCCGGCATTGGCGTTCGGTTCACACATCAGGTCGTAACCGACCACCACCGGGTTGTCGCGGTAACGTTCAGCGGCGAAACCCCACATTTCGGCCCAGGCGGCGCGCGCCTGCGAGTCATCCCAGACCTTGTTCAGCAGGTATCCGTCCGGCAGCCAGTCGGCTGAGCCGAAGATGTCGAACTCCCCGCGCCCCGGGCCGCTGCGGAAGGTGATGACCGCGAACAGGTCGGCTTGTGCCGCCATTTCGAGCAGGTGGTCGAGATGGGCGACAGCCTGCGCGTCCACCTCATAGGGCGGCTCGAAGGTGAACAAACCTGACCCGGAGATATTTACATAGTTCGCGCCAAGCTGCGCCAGGCGGTCGAAATCGACCTGGGTGTAGGGTGGGCCAAACGGTCCTGGCCCCATAAACTCGCCACCGTCCACTTCGAGATAGACACGTCGCTGGTAGATATTTGCCCCGCGCAGTTGCGTGCCGTCTTTCCATAAATCCCACTTCGTGAAAGCAGGCCTCCCCAAAGTTATCGGCGGCGCAACGGTGGGCGAAAGTTCGCCTGGCGTCAGGGACGGTAGGGCTGGTGGAAGGGTGGGCAATGCGGCAGACGCGGGAGTTGGGGCTGGTAGCACCGGTGCGCAGGCAGGAAGCAGCAGGCTGGCAAAGACAATCACACAAAGCACAGTGTTTGACATACAACCTCCGGAAATCCCTGCAAGTGAACCTTTCACTCTTACGGCTTCAAACTACATCACCCGCGCCTGCGAACCCTCCGCGCTTTTTTCCACTTCGATTCTGTTTGGGAAGGCTTCCTTGAGTTCGTCCAGGTGCGTGATGATCAGGATTTTGGCGAAATCGCCGCGCACGGTGTTAATCGCCTCCATCAAGCGCTGGATTCCAAGCGCATCTTGCGACCCGAAGCCTTCGTCGATCACCAGGGTTTGCAGCCGCGCGCCAGTTCGCCGCGCCAGCAGTTCCGAAAGCGCCAGCCGGATGGCAAAATTGACCCGGAAGGCCTCTCCGCCCGAGAACATCTCGTAATCGCGAGTCCCGGCCCCATCGCTGATCAGGATCTCAAGCGTTTCTTTCAGATCATCGCGCTTTTTATCCCTGTATTCAGCCTGGGTCACAAAACGGACGCTCATCGTCCCGTTCGAAAGCCGGTCGAGCAATTCGTTGGCTTTTTCCTCGATCTGCGGCAGGGCCTGCTCGATCAAGAGAGCCGGGACGCCATCCTTGCCAAAGGCCCGCTCGAGGGTTTTGTGGCGGCCAATTTCCAGAGCCAGCGCTTCTCGCCGGGCGGTGTGCTGCGCCTTTTGCGCGCGGCGGTCATCCAGCACTTTGACCAGTTGGATCGCCATGCCGACCTCATTGCGCATGCGGTTTTCCTGTTCGCGCAGCCTGAAGAGGGCTTGCTCCAGATCGTCCAGGTCGGGCAGTTGGCGTTCTTGCTCGGCCAGGCGAGCGACCGCCTCGGCATAAGCCCCTTCCTGGTCAGCGTGTTGGAGGCCGAGCGCGGTAAGTTTGTCGCTCAGCGAGGTAATTTCGTCATTGAGTGGGATCAGCGCAGCGCGGGCGGCTTCCAGGGCGCGTAATTTGGCTTCGCTGGCGCGCCCGGTCATTTCGGCCTGGCGGGCTGCGGCGTGTGCAGCGGCGTCGTAGCCCAGCACAGCCAGTTCTTCATCCAGGCTGGATAATTGGGAACGGGTTTCTGCCGCAAAGGATTCGCCGTCCAACTGGTTTTCTACCGCCTGCAAGCGAATTTTCCCGCCCGATTCCCAGTCCGCCGCAGCCCGCCTCGCCGTTTCGAGGCGCTCACCCAGGGCTGAAACTTGCGCCGCAAAGCGCACCCGCTCCGACTCAGCCTCCGCAAGCTCCTTGACCTGCGCCGAAACTTCCGTTAGCTGGCTGGCAAGCGATTCCATCTCGTTACGGTTTGCGCGCCACTGGTCGCCCAGTGCCTTGCCCTCGTGCCTAAGCTGCTCCAATGTGGCAGCGCGATGCTCTGGGGATAATTCCTGCCCGCATAACGGACACTGGCCCGAGTCGCTGGTCTCCAGGTTCTTAATTCTCTCGTCCATCGCCAGCATCTGGCCCTTCAGCCCGTCGTTCTCAGCCTTGAGCGCGGCCTGGCGCTGGCGCATCTCCTCCAGCCGGGCGCGCAGGATCTCGCGCCGATTGATCTGTTCCACAGCCTTCTGGAGCGCTTCATCTGCGCGTTCGTATTCCTTTTCCAACTCAGCCGCCGCCAATTGCTGTTCATTGACCGCGGAGAATTGACTAATCAGGGACTGCCTTTCCTGTTCCAGCCGGGCTTTTTCGGCGTTGAGCGTATCCAGAAACGGCTGGCGGCGCTTCTCCTGTTCGCGGAATTGGGCGGCGGTGGCCTCGAAGACCTCCAGCGCGGCGCGGGCGGCGCTCCAGGCCTGGTAGGATGATTCCACCTCAGCGGCGCGCTGAACGAGTTCGGCCTGGGCGCCAGATTCCGCCTGCTTGGCAGCGAGACGGACTTGCAGGTTGGAAAGCTCCCGGCGGGTGCGCTCAAGGGCCTCACCCAGCGTATCGACAAGTTTGCGCTCCTGGGCCAGCGCTGCGCTCAGTCCTTTGACTTGCTCCAAAATATTTCCCTGGGTTTCGCGCGCGTTTTCCAGGTCTTTGAGCTGTTTTTCCAGTTCTTTCAAGCGCGCCTTGCGTTCCGTCTCCTCGCTCAATTCGGTATTAATCTCTGCCAGGCGGCCATCGAGGTTGTTCAGGTCGGTTTCGAGCAGTTTGCGGCGTTCAGCCGTCCGTTCACGGTAGGTTTCCCACTGCTCAAGACCCAGGATGCTGGCCAGGATGCGTTTTCGGTCAGATGGGCGCTGCTGTGTGAACTGGTCGGCCTTGCCCTGCAAGAAAAAGGAGGCATTGATAAAAGTGTCATAATCGAGCCGCAGGATGCTCTCGATCCGCGCCTGCGTGGCGCGCAGGGTAGCTTCGGTCAGCGGGCGCCAGCTTTCGCCGTCCAGAATCTGGAATTCCAAAACCGTGCCCTTGCCTCTCGGTAAGATGCGCTGGACACGATAAGAATTTTCCTCGTAGCCGAAAGTAAAGACCACCTCAGCGGCGGCGCTGGCCGCGTTGACCAGGGCCTCATCGCGCTTGCGTGCCTGTCCGAATAAAGCCCAGGTCATCGCGTCGAGCAGTGACGATTTGCCCGCGCCATTCTGCCCGGAAATACAGGCCAGTTGGAAAGTGGTGAAATCGACTTCCACCGGGTTACGGTAGGAAAGGAAACCGGAAAGTTTAAGCCTGAGGGGAATCATGCGACAATTCTACCGGATTTTTGGGCCGAGCGGCTTTTGACTTCCACCCCCCCCAAAAAAAAAACCTGTTGCTCCACTCGGTTCCGTGATGACATCTGCTTACTCGTTTCCCGACCGTTACCTTGCCCGGCGTGTAGACTGATGTTATCATATCGATGTGTTTAATTTAGACGCTGCTACCACCCGCCGCCGGACAACCCTGATCACCATCATCCTGGCTACGATTCCTTGCTATTGTATTGGCTGGCTGGCTTGGACGGTGATGCCCGGCAAAGCCACGCCCACCCCCACGGCCACCCTCACCGCGAGCGCGACATCAACGCCGCTGATCATCCCCTCGTCGACATTTGGCCCATCCCCCACCCCCAACCTGCTTACCGCGACCCTGACATTTACCCCCACCACAACCTCCACAGGCACAGTCACGCGCACTCCTGAGCCTTCGTGGACGCCTTTCCTGCCGCCTACGCTGACGTTTACTCCCACCTGGACGCCCATCCCGCCAACAGCTACATTCACATCTTCACCGGTGCCGCCAACCTTGACCTTTACGCCGATTCCCCCGACGGCAACCTTGACCTCATCGCCTGTTCCGCCAACCGCCACTGAGACTCCCACTGCTACCTTACCAGGACCATAACCCTACCCCCTTTTGAGATTGTCCCAACCCATGCCTGAAATCACACCTTTCCTGAAATCCCTGCTCTCTATCTCTGGACTGTCAGGTCATGAAGCGCCGGCTGCCAAGCTGATCGAAGAGAAGTGGCAGCCGCTGGTTGATGAATTGACCGTCAGCCGCCTTGGATCCCTGCACGGGCTAAAAAAAGGTACTGCGACTCTGCCCAGCGCAGGCAAGCGCCCATCGATCATGGTTGCCACTCACATGGATGCCATTGGCCTGATGGTGACGAAAATTGTGGATGGCTTCCTGCACTTTACGCAGGTCGGAGGTGTCGATCCGCGCATCCTGGTTGGCACGCCGGTCATCGTCCATGCCACCGGCGGCGCTAAAACGGAAGAGCTTTTCGGCGTAGTGGTCCAGCCTCCGGCGCGGGCATTACCCGCCGGTCTGGGCGATAACCCCGTGGGCCTGAACGATTTGTTGATCGATGTTGGCCTGGCAGCCAAAGAGGTCAGTGCCAAAGTGCATCCTGGCGATGTGGTTTCCTATGCCACCGAGCCGGTTGAACTGGCCGGGGAGGTGATCTCTGGCCACACCCTCGATAACCGCGCCTCCGTGGCTGCGCTGACCGTGGCATTGGAAGAACTCAAAGGCAAACCCCATGCCTGGGATGTTTGGGCAGTGGCGACGGTGCAGGAAGAAACCGTCTTCGGGGGTGCCTACACCTCTGCCTTCGCCCTGCGTCCTGATCTGGCAATCGCGATCGATGTAACCTTTGCCAAAGGCCCCGGCGCATCCGACTGGAGCACTTTCCAACTTGGGAAAGGCCCCACACTGGGGTTTGGTCCAAACATCCACACCTATTTGTTTAAAAAATTCAAAGAACTGGCTGATGAGCTTGAAATTCCCCATGCCGTGGAAATGGTTCCGCGCCACAGCGGCACAGATACCTATGCCATGCAGGTGACAGCCGAAGGCATCCCAACCATGGTACTCGGCATCCCTTTACGCTACATGCATACGCCTGTGGAAATGGTTGCTCTGAAAGATATCCAGCGCACTGGTCGTCTCCTGGCCGAGTTCATTGCCGCGCTCGAAGTGGATTTTGTCGAGAAAATTACCTGGGATGATGAAAAGTAAGAGGCTTTAGGGAAATCCTCGTGGCAGGATCCCGCATTTTGGGTGTGAGCGTGCGTACACACGCTCACACCCAAAATGCGGCGCTCTTCACGGAAAATCCCTGAGACCCAAGTAAGAAGGAAACCATGGCTGAGAAAATCATCACCGGAAGTTCGCAAATCAAACTGCTTGAAAAACTCTGCAATGCAATTGCCGTCTCGGGTGACGAAGGCGAAGTGCGCCAGATCGTGCTGGAAGAAGTCAAACCCTATGCCGAGACCGTCAAAGTGGATGCGCTCGGCAGTGTGCTGGTGACAAAAACCGGGAAAGGCCCCAAGCGCGTTCGCGTCATGCTGGATGCTCACATGGACGAGATCGGTTTCATGCTGGTCAACGACGAGGGCGAAGGCCTGTTCCGCTTCGAAACGGTCGGCGGCATCGATGTGCGCTCTCTGCCGGGCAAACAGGTGCTGGTTGGCAAAGACAAGGTTCCCGGTGTGATCGGGGCGCGTCCGATCCACATGACCACGGCGGAGGAACGTTCCAAAAAAATCCCACTGGATGCCCTGCGGATCGATGTTGGCCCTGGTGGGTCGGGCAAAGTCAAAGTGGGCGACCGCGCTTCGTATGCGACCAGGTTCAGGCGGGTTGGTTCGTCGATTTTCGCCAAGGCCATTGATAACCGTATCGGCTGCGCAATCCTGATTGAAATCCTGAAAAACGCCCCTGAAAATGTGGACTTGTGCCTGTCGTTCTCGGTGCAGGAGGAAATCGGCCTGCGCGGTGCGCAAGTGGCGGCGTATGCCTTCAACCCTGATCTGGCCATCGCGGTTGATGCGACCCCCGCCCATGACCTGCCTGTGCATGACGGCGAAGAAAACACCTTTTACAACACCAAGCTCGGCGCCGGCCCGGCCATTTATACCTTCGACCGGGGAACCCTGAGCGACCCGCGCCTGATTCGCTTGCTGGTGGAAACCGCCGAAAGGGAAAAAATTCCCTTCCAGTATCGCCAACCAGGCGGCGGCGGCACGGATGCCGGGGCGATCCACCTGGCCCGCGCCGGTGTGCCGAGCGTATCGGTCTCGGTGCCGCACCGGTATACGCATACGCCTATTTCGCTCTTGCGCATGGAAGATTGGAAAAATGCCCTGGCGCTGGTGTCTGCCGCGCTGACACGTATCACCCCCGAGTTACTGGCCCAGGAAAGGCGATAAAGAAAATTGGTGGTTGAGTAGCCGATACTTTTCTGGCATACACCTGCACTGCACAGAACGCAGTGAGGTGCAAGTGTCGAAACCACCACCGCCGTAATAATGGTTGAAAATATGGTTTCGATACGCTCTTCGCTGCCGCTCACATTGTCCCGATGTCCTTCGGGAGAGCTACTCAACCACCCTGAAAACAAAACTGTCTGATGGCTAGATTGCATCTTCCGAATTACTGATACTCTTATGAATGGATTGATTGCCCTGCTTGGTTCCGGTGAATACTTGCCGGTCATGAACGAGACCGACAGCTATTTATTAAAACAGACCGTGAGCAACGGCCGCACCCCGCGCGTGGTCTGCTTCCCCACCGCCGCCGGGATGGAAGGTGACGAATCGGTCAACCGCTGGAAGCGTATGGGCGAGGAACATTTTCGCACCCTCGGCACAGAGGTGACTGCCCTGCAGATTACCAGCCGCGCCGAAGCTGATGACCCGCAATTTGCAATGATCATCGAACAGGCAGATTTGATTTACTTCTCCGGCGGAAGCCCGTCCTACCTGTTCGAGACCATGCAGGGCAGCCGGGCCTGGCAGGCAGTGTTGACCGCCACTGAACGCGGGGCCGCTTTCGCAGGCTGTTCGGCAGGCGCGATGTTCGTCGGGGGGTTCCTGCCCGATTTACGCGGGTTCAGGCTGCGCCAGCAAAATGCCTTTGGGCTGCTGCCCAAGTCGCATATTTTTCCGCACTTCGACCGGCTGATGGCCTGGCGCGGTGTGACCCTCCCCATCTTGCAGCCGCTCATCCCGGCTGGCGAATACGCCCTCGGCCTGGATGAAGACACCGCGCTGGTTGGGAAGCAGGGCGGCCCCTGGCAGGTGATGGGACGCCAGAAGGTTTACATCATCACCAAAACTGAAATCAAAACCTACGCCGCTGGCGAACAAGTCACGCTCCCGGCATAATCATCTGAGTAATCTGTGGATAAGGAAACTTGCATGAAAAAACTCATCCAGAAACTGACCGAAACTTTCAGCCCCTCCGGCTACGAATCTGCCATCCGCGATGTGATTCGCGCCGAAGTAAAAGCCCTTGCTGACGAAATCCGCGTGGACGCCCTCGGTAATCTGATCGTTCGCAAAGGGAAGGGCGGGAAAAAGATCATGGTCGCCGCCCACATGGACGAAATCGGAATCATTGCCACGCACATCGACGAGAACGGATTTGTCCGTTTCACCGGCCTCGGCGGCGTCTATCCGCGCAACCTGCCCGGCGGGCGTGTGCGCTTTGCCAATGGCACGGCAGGCATCATCGGCCTCGAGCCGCCAGACAAGATCACCGAATCCCAACCGTTGGAAAAATGCTACATCGATGTCGGTGCCAGTAGCAATAAAAATCACCCCGTCAAAATCGGCGATGTGGCTTCCTTCGAGCGCCCCTTCATCGAAATGGGCGACCGGTTGGTAGCCAAATCGATGGATGACCGCATCGGCTGTGTCGTGGCGATCGAAGCCTTGCGCGCCTTGAAGTCTACCCCGCACGAAATCTATTTTGTCTTTACCACGCAGGAAGAAGTCGGCACGCGCGGCGCGGAGACCTCGGCCTATAGCATTGATCCTGACCTGGGCTTTTCCATTGATGTCACCGGCTGGGGTGACACTCCCGGGCAGAAATACTTCGAAATGAACCTGGGCAAAGGCCCGGCGATCAAGATCAAAGACGGCGGCATGCTGGCCGACTCGCGGATCATCGATTGGATGGTCAAAACTGCTGAAAAGGCCAAACTGCCCTACCAGCGTGAAATCCTGTTGGGCGGCAGCACTGACGCTCGCGCCATGCAGCTCGCCCGTTCGGGTGTCCCGGTTGGATGTATCTCGATCCCCTGCCGCTATGTCCACTCGCCGAGCGAAATGGTCGATTACAACGATGTCCAGAATGCGGTCAAACTGGTCACGGCCCTGCTGTCGAACCCGGTGGATTTGTAAAACCAATATAATGAAAGTCAACCTGAATGCCCGAGCGTACGCCGCGCCGGGCATTTTTTATTCTCTTGGATATCGGAGCAACTCAAACGCCCGAGCGCATTCCCACGCCCGGGCGTTATCCATTCTTTACCATCTTTCCTGCGGATTATAACCACCCGCAGCCTGCCCGCCGCTAAAACATCCGTTTACCCGCACCTGCGGTGGGGTCAAAATCCGCTCTGGCCTCCGCTTACAGCCAGGCCCAGAGCATCCACAGGCCAATCATCACCAGACCGATGGCAAACAACGCCAGGAAGGTCCAGCCGAAGCCGATTAGCCAGCCCCTGGCTGAATCAAACGCCGATTTTGCATTTCGCAAACGCAGATATTCCACCCCGTAGAGCGCCAGGGGTGTAATCACCAGCGCGGCAAAGGGTGTGAAAAAACAACTGGCAATCAGGCCGATCACCAGGCCGATTCCAATTGAACGCCAGGGTGTGCCTGTCTCGCGTAATTTGGCCGTGATGATGATGTTATCGACAAAGCCGCCGATGAAACCGATGATCGTGATCAGCACAAACAGGAACCAATCCCAGCCGGTCATTGTGCCGGCAAAAGCGGAGACCAACATATAGACAAACGCCGCCAACCAGATGACCGCGATCCCCGGAAAGATGGGGATCATCAGGCCAAGCAGGCCGACCAGCATAAAGGTCAGCGTCAGCCATTGGAGCATGAATTCACCAAAGAGGGACCAATCAACCATAGTGTATCCTTAGCATTTCACGAGAGTTGGGAGAATCTCTGCTTTTTAAGCTGTTTCGCGAACTACTGATCCTCTACGTGGAAACGTTCCGAAGGTTTTAGACCTTTAGGATGTTGGTTAAATCATGGTTTGATAACGTCTACCCCGCCCATCCACGGACGGAGCACTTCGGGCACAACGATGGAACCATCCGCCTGCTGGTAATTTTCCATAACGGCGATCAAGGTGCGGGGGAGACCAAGGCCTGAACCATTCAGGGTATGGAGCAGGCGAAGCTTCCCGCCATCCGTCGGTCGATATTTAATGTTGGCCCGGCGTGCCTGGAAATCGGTATCATTCGAGACTGACGAAACTTCCAGCCATTCGTCGCAGCCCGGCGCCCAGACTTCGAGGTCGTAGGTCATGGTCGCGCCAAAACCAATGTCGCCTGTGCAGAGCTGCTTGACCCGATAGGCCAATCCTAGCCCAGCGCAGGTTTCCTCGGCATCCTTGAGCATTTTCAGGTGCATGGCTTCCGAGTCTTCGGGCTTGCAATAGATGTACATCTCGACTTTATCGAACTGGTGTCCGCGCTTGATACCGCGCACATCCCGCCCGGCGCTCATTTTCTCGCGGCGGAAACAGGGCGTGTAAGCCGTGTACATCCGCGGCAGGCTGGCTTCATCCAGGATTTCGCCCATGTGCAGGCCAGTCAGCGGGATTTCAGCCGTTGGGACGAAGTAAAAATCTTCTTCATGGTCTTTGTAGAGATTATCGGCAAACTTGGGCAGTTGGCCCGCGCCATAAACGGTGGCTGTTTTGACCATGAACGGCAGATACTGCTCGCGATAACCCTGGCCGCGCGTGTGCAGGTCGAGCATCCAGGCGATCAACGCGCGCTGGAGACGCGCCCCCGCGCCGCTCAAAACGTAAAAACGCGAACCAGTCAGCTTGGTGCCGCGTTCGAAATCGATGATGCCGAGGGCCGGGCCAAGCTCCCAGTGGGGTTTGGGCGTGAAGTCGAATTCCTTTGGCTCACCGATGGTTTTGATGACCACATTCTCGCTGTCATCCTTGCCATAAG
The DNA here is from genome assembly GCA_002412925.1 of Anaerolineales bacterium UBA5195. GTDB lineage: Bacteria > Chloroflexota > Anaerolineae > Anaerolineales > Villigracilaceae > UBA5195. Next base: position 114,245 of record DHVZ01000099.1, read on the forward strand.
GCGTGCGCGGATCGGGAATGTTGGGCAGGATATCGGCCAGGGACTTGAGTTCAGCGTCCACTTCGGCGACCTGCTTGTCGAGAGCGGTAATTTTATCGCCGACCACGCGCATCGCTTCAACTTTTGCCTGGCGCTGGGCGGGGTCCTTCACACCTGCACTTGCGTGCGGTGCAAGTGTCTGGCCGATCTCTTTTGAGACGGCATTCCGCTCAGCCTTGAGCCCCTCCACCTGTACCAGCAAAACGCGGCGCTGCTCATCCAGTTTCAGGATGGCATCGACCGGGGCCGGGCTGTCCTGGCGGTCATTGAGCGCTTTGCGGACAATCTCCGGGTTTTCGCGGAGCAGATTGATATCTAACATGGTAGTACCTCCTTCGTTTGACGGTAGACCATAGACGATGGACGGTAGACGGCACTGCGGCCTGGCAGCCTTGGTCTGTGGTCCTCCGTCCTCGGTCTAAAAAAGAATAACCGCCCCTCCTGTGCAGGACGAGGGGCGGCTCGTGGTACCACCTGCGTTTGCGCCCCCTGCCGGCTTTGCCACCTTCCCCCATTTTCGAGAAAATGGGGGAAGGCCGGGATGGGAGCACCTCGGCTTGCGCTGTAACGGGCTGCCCCGGCTCTCTTACAATTCTCGGGGGTCCGAAGTTTTCGACTTCGGCGCAAAATCGGGAGACCCTTCGACAAGCTCAGGGCGACGCTTTGCACTCCAAAAATTCCTGCGAGAGCGACCGACCTGTTATTTTCACAGGTCACCGGAGGGGATTTGGCTTTCGATCCGCCTGCCTCGCACCAAACGGCAGGTCTCTGAACGGGTGTGGCAGCTACTTGTCTCCGGGTTGTCTTTGTGGCTAGATTATACGCGCCAGGGGAACCGTGTCAAGGTTGGCAGGCGGGGTCCTATCATGGAGATTCCCAAAGAGCCAAAAGATTGAAAGCCGGTTTTATCTGTGCTATAGTTAAAGTACAATTTATCCATCCCTGCGGCCCACATCCGAGGCGAATCAGCATAAAAACCCCATCGCAGTCCGCCAGTTTTCTGGTGGGCTTTTTGTTTGCGCCAGCGCAGAAAGGAGAGGCAGTCATGACAGTGATCACCATTTCGCGTCAATTTGGCAGTTATGGGGATGAAATTGCCAACAAACTCTGTGAAGTTCTCGGTTACCAATACTTCGACAAGCACCTGATGATCCAGGCCGCCACCGCCGCAGGGCTTTCGGAGCAGGAGGTTGTGGATTACTCGGAGGAGAACTACAAGGTGCGGAATTTCCTTGAGCGGATGCTGGGCGGCCCGCAAACCGTTGCGCAGATCCGCGTTTGGAAGGAGGATGCCAAGGGCGCACGCGCCTCCGAGTCGATTGCGCTGACTGAAGAAGCCGCCCTGGACCTGGTAAAAAAAGCCATCCAGCACGCTCACCGGCTTGGGAGCGTGGTGATCGTGGGCCGCGGCGGACAGGTCATCCTTCAAAATGAGCCGGATGTGCTGCATGTGCGCATCGAAGCGCCGCTTGAAACGCGGCTCTTGCGCGTTCGTGAGCAGTGGCAGCCCTTTACAACCAGCCTGGATTTACGCCGCGCCGCCCAGGATATGATCCTGGAAAAAGATGCGGCCTCTGCCGAATATCTCCAGCATTTTTACAATGTGCGCTGGGATGATTCGAGCCTGTACCATCTGATTATCAACAGCGAGAAGCTGGGTATCGACCAGGCCGCTCAGATGCTTGCGCAACTGGTCAGTGAGTTTTCGCCGCAACCCGCAGGGGCAGCGTAAGAACCAGGCAGAAAAAACGCAGGCGCGGAAGGTTCTCCCGCGCCTGCGTTCATGCCTCGACAGTCCATCGCTTGGCCATTGCAATCCGCTCGCCCAGCGGCGGGTGTGAGTAGAACAGGAAGACCACCCACTTCTCAGGGTCGATTTCGCCCAGGTTCTGGTTGGCGAGCCGGGTAAAGGCCGAAGCAAAGGCCTCGTTTTTGCCGGTTGCTTTGAGGGAATATTCATCGGCCAGGCGCTCGCGCCAGCGTGAGAAGCTGTGGCTGAGCGGCATGGTCAAGAGCCCATAGAGGCTGATGATCAATGTCAGCGCGGGGAAGGCGGCCACATCAGCGACACTGGCAAAGCCGAAAAAGCCCACCGCCCAATTCATCGCCAGCGCAGCGAGATAGAGGCCGAGGGCGATGGTCAGAGTCCCGAAACCCAGCAGCAACGGAATATCCCGGTTGACATGATGTCCCAGTTCATGCGCCAAAACCGTCTCGATTTCATCCGAGGTGAACTCATTGATCAGCGTATCGCCCAGAACGATCCGGCGGGTGTTGCCGATCCCGGTCAGGGCGGCGTTGGCGGCCTTCGACTGGCGCGACATGTCGAACTTGTAGACGCCTTTGACTTGGGTGCCAGCCTTTTCAGCCAGTTTGAGCAGGCGTTCGGCCAGGTCGGCATGTTCGTCCCCCAGCGGGACAAATTTATTAAACAGGGGCATGATCAGCACTGGCGCGAGATTGGCCAGGAGTACCTGGAAAACGAGTAATCCGCCCGCCACCCAGAGCCACCAGAGCGGACCGGTGACGCGCAGAGCCAGGTAGAGCAGTTCGAGTACCACCAGTCCAAGCGGCAGGCTGATCGCCAATCCTTTGAGTTCGTCGATGATCCAGTCCTTGAGGGTCTGGTTGGATTGGTCGAAGCGATGCGGCAGGACAAAACCGGTGTAATAGTTAAGCGGGAGTTCGATCAGGCCGGAAATACCGCCAAAAACCAGCACAAAAGCGGGGACGAGCAGCCAGTCATTGGTAGTCAAACCGGTCAGCCAGGTGCGCAAACCGCTTGCCCAGCCGAAGACCAGCCAAGCCAGGGTATAGAAAAGGCCAAATGCGGTTTCAACCAGCCACAGGCGGCGGCTGATCCGGCTGTATTCTTTGGCCTGTTTTTGTTTTTCGGGATCGAGGAGAGCCATGGGATTTTAGATTTTGACCGTTTCACGGGCTTTAAGCTCGCCCGGCAACAGGCTGGCATAGATGAAGGCATGCGTGGGAGTAGGGACGCCCAACTCGCGGCCCAGGCGCACGACTGTGCCATTCTGGGCTTCCAGCTCGGAGGGTTTGCCCTCCAGGATGTCTTTTTGCATGGAAGCCACGATCCCCGGCGCGGAGCGATCGATCAAGGCCAGGGTTTTCTGGACTTCGTCATCCGGCAGGCGGACGCCGCGGGCGCGGGCGACGGCGGTTGTCTCTTCGAGCGCGGCGACCAGCAGAGCGCGGCTCTCGGGCACGGCGCGGAAGCTTCCCAAAGGCTGGCGGGTGACCGCTCCCACGCCGGAGATGGCGGCGATGAAGACGAACTTGTCCCAGATGGCGGCTTCGATATCCGCCGGGATTTCGACCGTTAGACCCTCGCAGCGCGCAAAAACTTCACGCAGGCGCTCGACGCGCTCGGTTTTTGCCCCGTTGCGTTCGCCAAAAGCGAGATAAGGCTGGACGCCAACGTGCCTGATCAGCCCCGGGCCGCCGATAAAAGCCGAGATGCGGCACAGCCCGCCCAGGACGTGTTCGCGGCCCAGCGCGGCGGAGAGTTCATCCGGCGCATCGACCCCGTTTCCGAGCGGGACAACCATTGTCTCCGGGCCGATGAGCGGCTTGATCTGCCGGGCGGCTTCGGCCACCTGCCAGGCCTTCGTGGCAACCAGGACGACATCTACTACGCCGGCTTTTTCGGGAGCGTCAAAGGCCATCGTCAGGTCGACATGAAAATCGCCGTTCAGCGATTCAACCCACAGGCCGCGTTCTTTGATGGCTTCCAGGTGCAGGCCGCGGGCGATGAAGGTGACATCTTCCCCGGCCTGGGCCAGCCGCCCGCCAAAATATCCACCGACAGCGCCGCTGCCGAAAATTGCGAAGCGCATGGAAAAATCCTTTCTAAGGTCATCTCGAGGGTTGAGCAGCCGCGTAGCGGCGTATCGAGACCCGGAATTGCTGGTTTCGATACGGGCGGAAGTACATCGCCCTGCTCAACCAGCGGCTCATCGCTATGACACTCACATTCGCGCTTTTTCCGCGCCCAGTTTGCTGAGGATGTCTTCGGTGGACATGACCGTGCCATAGGCCTTGAAAGCCGCCAGGAACGCGGCGTGGACATGGGCGGCAGGGACAGTCACCCCGCCATGGGTCAGGGCGCGCGTGGCGCAGGCATCCGCGGCGACCAGCACCTGGAAACCCAGGTCCGCCGAGGCGCGGACAGCCGCATCGACGCACATGTGGGTCATCATCCCGCAGATGACGAGGCGCTTGATTTCCCAGGCGTTGAGCATTTCGAGCAGATTGGTTTCGCGATAGCTGTTGGGATACTGCTTGTGGACGATGGGTTCGCCTTCGAAGTGCGCCACAAGATCGTGGATGCGGATGCCCTCGGTGCCGGGGATGAAAAAAGCCGCCTCGGGTTGGCGGGATTCGTGCTGGATGTGGATGTGATGCCCGACATGCTCGCGAAAGCACTGTAAAAGCCCCCCGGCCCGGCGGCCAGCTTCGAAGGCGCCTTCCAGCTCCATCTTGCCGCCGGGGAAATAGTCGTTCTGGATGTCGATGACCAGCAAGGCTGTGTTCATAAAATCTCCGTGGTCCAGGCAAGTCTGATTTGCCTGACAGGCTTATTATACGCTCAGAAATGGAAAGGGATGGGCTGGCGCCAGTCTCCAGGTTGCGTGATACAATTTTTTAGACCAGTGAGATGACCGAAGAAATGCAGAAACCCGGGTTCAACCTTCTCTTCCGCCTGATGATTGTCGGCGTCAGCGCTCTGGCGCTGTTTGCAGGCTCATTTGAGCTGGCGCGTTATCTGACTACGACCATGCGCGCCGTGGCTGGAATCCCTGGCATTCACCTGGTTGAGCAGCGCGCTGACCCGGCTGGAACCCGGCCAGCGCCCGAGCAGCCGACTGCCGAGCCGCTCATCCCGGCGGCGGCGCTGCCTCCCGCCTGGGACGGCGGCAGCCGGGTGACCATCCTGCTGCTGGGCGTGGATACCGAAGTGGTCATCAAAGATGGAAAAGTCAGCCCGGACCGCATTGGCCCGGCCCGTTCTGACACCATGATCCTGCTGACGATCGACCCGCAATCCAGGACGGCCGGGATGATGTCGATCCCGCGCGACCTGTGGGCCAATATTCCACGTTTTGGCTATGCCAAGATCAACACAGCTTATTACCTGGGCGAGGCGGGCAAACTCCCTGGCGGCGGCCCGGAGCTGGCCATGCGCACGGTGGAACAGGTGATTGGCGTGCCGGTGCAGTATTATGCGGTCATGGAGTTCTGGGCTTTTACCAATTTGATCGATCAAATTGGCAAGGTCGATGTTTTTGTTGAGAAGAAAATCGTCATCGACCCGATGGGCCCCGGTGCTGACAAAATCATGCTTTCAGCCGGCTGGCGTAAGCTGGGGGGTGTGGAAGCGTTGGGATACGTCCGCCAGCGCCATACTGAAGGCGGCGACGTTGACCGTTCAAAACGCCAGCAGGCGGTCATCCTGGCCGTCCGTCAAAAAGTGACCGATCCCGCCAACCTGCCCACGCTGCTGGCCAATGCGCCCGCAATTTATGACGAAATCCAGTCAGGGGTCAGGACCAACCTGACCTTTGACGAGATCCTGCGCCTGGGCATGTTGGCCAGGGAAATCCCGCCGGAGAAGATCAAGACTGGGGTGGTCGACTACAGCATGGTCACGCTGGCGAACCTGACGGTCAAGGGCGAAATGCAAAGTATCTTTAAACCGATCCCGGATAAGCTCCGGGTTTTGCGGGATGAGATTTTTACGGTGAGCGGCGCCCTGAGCCCATTGGCCACGGGTTCAGATCTCGAGCTGGCCCGGCAGGAAGCCGCGGACCTGGTCATCTATAACAGCAGCCGGACGGCTGGCCTGGACCAGCGCACGGCTGACTATCTGAAATCACAAGGCCTGAATGTGGTTGCGAAAGGCAACTCGCAGTTGTTTCCAGGGGCGACGCGCGTGATTGTTCACCGGAGCAGGTTGTATACGCTGCGCTACCTGAAAGCGCTGTTCAAACTCAACGCCGGCGCGCAAATCGTGATCAAGCTTGATCCTTCGGCGGCGGCAGACCTCGAAATTATCCTGGCCGATGATTGGGCGAAAAAGAACTCGATCCCCGCTGAGACCCCCACGCCAACACCATAAGTGGATAAATATTCCACACCACAGTATGCCACGTTTCAAACGTGAGCTGCGACTTGGGAATGAGCAGGGCGACCTTTTGGCCGCCGGAGTCAATACGTCAGATTCCTTTCACGAAAGAAATACTACTTGAAACACTGTAACCATAACACTATATATACACAACAAAAGCGCCCAATGAAAAGGGCGCTTTTGTTCATTGCCGTTCTTTGAAAAACCGTTCTTGTAAAATTCTAACCCTTCCATCCAAGCTTGATGCATCGTTAGGGCTTCTCATAAAGCTATTATATCGTACTAGTTCTTGATCAATAGTATTGCCAGATTGAGGGTTTCCCGCGATTAGTTTTTGCACAACTTTGCGTTGCTCTTCGGTATGAACTAAAAAGCCCCTTATTTTTGGAAAGCATTCTTCGCCAACATCTCTAATAAACCAATAATAAACAGGAACAACACCCGCGGATGAGAGAAGGCGGTCTTTTGGAAGAAATATTGTCGCCATGTCATCTAAGTGTTCAAGTACTCTCCTGCCAGCCAATTCCAAACGATCTTTGTCTTTCTTTGCCTTACCCATTTTTACAAACTCATCTAAGTGTCTTCGTTTACTTTCAAGTAATTTTTCGTGAAATTCGAACATGAGAATTTTTGCAACAGTATCTTGTTCCGTCATACGCGCAGTCGAGAAACTAATATTTGTTGTGAAGAAGTCGTGCTTTGAAATTCGCCTAATTAAATCAACCGCAGGCCCAGTCATTGCGTTTCGAATCTCTGCCCCCGTAAGCGGTTTATTACGATTAAGCCGAACGAACAAATCGTTTATCAGTTCTTTACTATTGCTAATAACACTCATGATAGTTAAGCTCGCATTATCAAATTCTTCAGCAATCTCTGGATAACTATGTTTTAAGTCTTTATATCCTAGCCCACCAAGTTCGAGTGATGGGTTTTTAAGATAAACGAAATCTTCATTGAGAACAATCAGGTTGTCAAAAAAATCAAAAATGGCTTCTAAGCGTTGCTTGCCATCGATAATTGCGTATGGAAGCTTGGTTACGTTTAGATCAGAATCGCCATAAGTAAAGTCAGCCATGTACAGTTTAGGAATATCAAATCCATTAATAATAGAATCTATTAGATAAGCTTTATCTGAAGGCGACCAAAGCCGTCCATGCCGCTGATAAGGTGGATTCATATCAATCCTTGAGCGCCGATTATTCCACCACACTAAGGTTTTTGGATCAAAAGTCTTTATTTGTATTTGTGCCTTCATTTCAATGCTCCTAAAAACCAAAAGATCGTTTAATTTCAAGAGCAAGACCTTCTAAATCCGGATAAACAACCGATTCGGTTATACCGTGTCTCAATAGCGACTTACGCATATTATCAATATTCGAACTTTCAAGAGTTATTCGTACCAAGCTATATTCGGGAAATTCTCTATCTACGTACATTTTTTCCATTGGCTCGATCACCTGTCCAAAAATCGTAAATACTCCTTGTTGGGCCACAATACGAGGGCTGTTATGCTCTCCATACAATGCCACAGGATATTTATTCATACTAGAAAAAGTGTTATTAGGTTTGTATCCTCCGAGAGCTTCATCGCCTGGAGTTAACGCTCCACCATTATAACTTTGATGGCTTAGTGCGTGTCGATTCCACTTTACTGGATCAAGAAGCCATACAGTCGCATCATCTTTAAAACCAAGTTTCCCTTTTTTGGTTTTTTTATAAGATGCGCCCATCAAGGCAAAGTGTAAGGCTATTAGCGGATTCTCTGTCCAATCTAATAAGCGAGTTGGAATTCCATAGTGCTGCATAAAAAAAAGCGTATTCCAATCATCTACAAGCGACCTTGTGTGGTATGGCAAACTACGTTGTCTAAATCGAGCCATTAATTTTCGTTCTAAATCAGCAACATGATCAGGAGTTTTCGCTCCACTATGACGATACAAGGAAGGTTTTAATTCATAACTTGCTTTTCCGCATCCACGATACCACAAAGATTCCTCAACGCTTGTTTGATATTTTTCAATGAGAGCTAGGTATTCTGGTAATGATTTGGGTTTTTCTTCATGAATACTCGGCATAAACTATATCTCCATTCCCAAGCATATTTGTGCACATCAAGATGGAAGCCATCTGCAAAAACCGGAGCAAGGCGCACA
>DHVZ01000102.1 GCA_002412925.1 Anaerolineales bacterium UBA5195
CCGATGGCTTTCAGCACGTTCGCTTCGCCCAATTTCGCGCCGACCGCGCGGAACAATTTCAAGGCTTCGTGGTAACTGGTCAGCGCCGCGTCCATTTCTTTGCGGAACTGCTGCACGTCGCCGATGGCTTTCAGCACGTTCGCTTTTAATCGATCGTCTGGAAGACCCAGCTGCAGGCAGGCCTCCAGCCAGGCTTTCCAGGATGACCAGTCTTCGGTAAAACTGACGTAAAACCAGTTGCGGCTCTGGGTTGCGAGCCGGGCGAGCAAGGCGGCATTCTTTTGGCCGCGCGCCCATTCACAGGAGCGCAGCAGGTTGGCGCGCTCTGCAGCCACCTGTGGTGCGGTGCTTTGATCGTCTGTAAAGTATTCGCTAAAAAGCTTGACAAGCCATTCAGCCAGGGCAGCCCGGACGAGGCTTTCCTCTCCGCTGGTAATTAGTTTGGCTGCGGCATATTCATTCAGCAAATCATGCAATCGATAGCGTTCAAGCTCTTCAGCCTCCAGCGGCACAACTTTAACCAGCGATAAATTGATCAAACGGGATAACACGCCGCGCACCGCTTCGGGCTCCAGTTCCCAGAGGGCCGCGAGAGTTTCGACTGAAAAACCACTGGGGGCAAAAGCGCTCAGGGCGCGAAAACGCTGCTGGTCGGCGGCGTTCAGGTCAGCATAACTATTGTCGAAAATCTTGGTCATGTCCCAGCGCGCATCGCCATCCATGACCAGTTCGCTGAAACGCGCCTGGGCCAGCTCAAAATAGCGCCGGACAGGGTTTTTCACGCCCTGCATCTGGCGAATCCGCCGGGCGGCGATTTCGAGCGCCAGCGGGTTACCCGCGCAGCGCTGGTAAAGTTTTTCAGCGGCATCGCTTTCGGCGGTCACCGCTTCTGTGCCCAGGATGGCTTCGAGCAGTTCCCGGGCTTGCTCCGGTGTCAAATGATCGAGTTCGAAGGTTTTGTTGACCCCGCCAATCTGCTGGATGCGGCTGGTGATCAGCGCGGCGCAGGGTTTGGGCGGCAGGAAATCGGCCAATCCTTCCAGCGCTGCCTGGCGTAAATCATCCAGAATCACCAGCAAGCGGCGGTTCTGCAAATAATAACAAAGCTCGGTCTTTTGCTGCTCGTAAGGCGCGCCCGGCTGGGTCTGGACGCCGCATTTGATCAGCATTTCGGCCACCACTTGCGGCGGGGTTTTCTCGCCGATATCCACCCATAAAATATCATCAAAATGCCCTTTGAGTTTTTCGGCGGCATGTTTGGCCAGTTCAGTCTTGCCCAAGCCGCCGGGTGCGTGCAGGCCGACAACCGCGCCAACCCCATTGCCCGCGCACAGGAAGCTTTCCACCTCGGTTTCGATCTTGCCCCGCTGAACATATGTCACCGCTTTGACGGGTGGGATGGCGCCGAGGCTGTCGTGCGTTTCGGGCAGAGCGGGCGGCATGTGAATATGTTTGTCGCCTTCCACATAGTCGCCATCTTTCACCTGAATATTTCGTCCGTGAGGCCCGGTCGCAATCTGCGGCTGTTCACCGGTTGGGCTGATATTCGTCGCAGGGGCGGGGTTGTCTTTTTTGAACAAATCCAACCAGCCCTTGAGGCTCGCGCCTGCTCCGAGCAGAAAGGCAAAAATCTGCCCGGCGGCCAGCAAAACGCCGCCTTCTTCGGGCGGTTCCAGCCAGAAATAGAGCGCCGCGCCCAGCAAAGCCAGCCCGGCGGCAACCAGAATGAGTGCAATGACCTTTTTCTTACTCATCAAAACCTCCCCTTTTCACCCTTGGTCGTTGAACAGGCTATCAATTTTGATTCGTCAGAAACACTAACGCCGTGGCTGTCACGCAGGCCGGTAAAAAGCCCAGGGTAAATAGTCCGAATTGCCCAATTGAATTGCCTGTGGTGATCAAAGCCAACAAACCCCAGCCCGCCAGGTTGGCTCCAATCCACCAGCCTGAGCGAGGCAGGTGCGGTCGCAGCACCGGCCACTGCGCCAAACCGATCGAGAACCCCATGACGCTGAAGATCAAAATAATATTATTGGTGATAATTTCCAGGCCAAGCCAGCCGGGAATCAGCAGGATAAACGCCCCCAGGAGCCAGCCGCCGGTCGTCGCCAAGACCCACCAGCCCATCCGGGGCAGATAGCAGCGCAGCAGCCCAAACTGAATTCCCCCTGTCAAAAGACCCGCAAGCGGAACAAAGGGGTATAACCCCAAATAATCTTCGGTGATATGTTGCACCCCGTTCACAACCAGGTAGTCACCTACAAAATGCGTGATGATCCGCAGGCTGAGAAGATCGAGCAGGTAAGCCAGCGGGATGCAGACACACGTCAAAATGATCCAGGCGGGATAAAAGAACCATTCAGGTCTTTTGTGAAGCGCGATCGAGATTTTCATTACCCTGATTCTGCTCCAAAAACTCTTCCTGAAATCACAGGTTTGATGCCCTCGCGAGGAGGGTTGAGTAGGCGAGGTTCTTTCGCCGTATCGAAACCCGACGAAGCAATCTCCAGTCAAAGGCTTCACATTGTCGAGCAGTATTGTCACATTAAGCTCTGCTCTACTGATTTTAGCATAGGGCTGATTGAATCCAAGATCAGGATTTTCACCAAAATGTCGCTGTGAGCCGCTCTTTGGCCTGGGCGGATTTTATGGTAAAAATAGAGGGGAATTATTTGGAGGCGTAAATGGAAAAAACGTTCAGCATCAAGAGTAAACAGATTGCCTGCACGCTGGCGGGGGATCCGCAAAACCCGGCTGTGATCCTGATCCATGGCTGGTGTTCGCACCGGGGCGTCTGGCAGCAGACCCTGGCGGCGCTGGAGGAAAAGTATTTTTGCGTGGCGCTGGATTTGCTCGGCTTTGGGGCCAGCGACAAACCCGAGGGCAGTGATTACAGCCTGTCGATGCAGGCCCAGCGCGTCCTGCTGCTGGCCGACCAGCTCGGGCTGAAGACCTTCTCCCTGATTGGGCATTCGATGGGCGGGCAGATCGCCATGTATCTCGCGGCAGTGCTGGCCCCCCGGCGGGTTGAGAAGCTGGTCGTCGTCGGCGGCGTGGTGACCGGAAAACTTGCCGACCGGGTGGAAAAAACCAGCCTGCCTTTCATCAGGAACGCGCGCAAAATGCCCTGGCTCTACGGGTTGGCCAATGCGCTGGTTAATTTCCGTCCCCTGGCAAAGAGCCTTTTCAAGACCTGGTTCTATAATTTCAACAGCCTGCCTTTTGAAGCCTGGGAAGCCGACCGCCGGAACGCGCTCAACCCTGCCGGGGCGGTCTCGGCGGATGAAACTGGTAAAGCCATCCACGCCCTGGATTTGACCCAGCACCTACGCAAAATCCAGGCGAAGACCCTGCTGATTTACGGCAAGCAGGATGCCGTCGTCCCTGAAGACCAGGCCCTGCTGGCCCAAACCCTGATCCCCGATAACGACCTGGCCCTGATCGAGAAATGCGGCCACTTCCCGATGTACGAAAAGAAAACCCAGTTCCTGAAGGCGCTGGCGTTAATCCTTTAAGGGTAGTGCGCGTTCTCCAACGCGCTCAACGCGGTGAATTTGCCTGTCCCGTCCCAGTTTTTCCTGCTGGGACGGGACAGGTTTTTGATCCTGGCAGGCCCAGGCTTACCGCATGTTTTTCTGCTTTTGCCAGAGCGCCCGGTCGCGTTCATCCTCTGCGTCGAGCAGGCGCGGGTGGATTTCGGGAGCCAGGCGGTGGCCATGCTTCGTCCACAGATCGGCAGCAATTTGGCGCGGATGGGAGCCGATCCCCTGCTTGGCGAAATACTCGCAGACGCGGGTCACGTCGCGCACGAAAATGCTGAACGCATTTCGGTTGGTTTTCGGCGAGACCACCTGGGGGAAATCGATCAGGGTGATCTCCCCTTCCCAGTACAGGATGTTGTAAGCCGAAAGGTCGCCATGGATGCGCTCATTGGCGAGCAGAAGGTCGATATTTTGCAGGACGCGCCCGAACAGGTTCTGCGCCTCGCCGTGCTCGAGCGAGATTTCGCTCAGGGTTGGGGCGCAGCCCGTCTCGTCGCCAACAAAATCCATCAGGATGGCGTTATGCGCCATTTCGTAGGGCCGCGGCACATCCGCCCCGGCGGCGTGCAGGGCCTGCATCGAGGTGAATTCGTAGGCAATCCACGATTGGTGCAGCAGGTTTTTGCCGTAAGCGGTGCGCTGGGCCATGGCGTGCAGCTTGCCATCATCGAGCACGATCTTGCCCTCGTCATCGAGATTATCGCGGCCTTCGCGGTAGGCGTGGTCGTTCTTCAGGTTGCGCAGCGAGCGCGGGCGGTAGACTTTTGCAGCGATCAAATCGGCCTCCACCTCCGCCCCGGCTCGGCACAGGTAGACCGAGGCCTCCTTGCCGCCTTTGACACAGCGCAGCACATCTGAAATCCACTGGTGCTCGTAAAACCCGCCGAGGGAATTGAGCAGCCAGCCTGCTTCGAAGCGGGCGGCCTGGTAAGTGAAGTTGAAGTTGGCGCGCGAATCATCCTGCGCGCGCAGGAACGCTTTTTCGCTGGGGGGCAGCAGCTTCGGAATCGGCGGCGGGCCTTTTGGCTTGCGATTTTTATTGACCAGCCTGTGGGTCAATTCGTTGTCATCGAGTTCTTCGAAAAACTCAAGATAGGTCTTCATAGGGGTAACGGCGTTTTCTCTTCTTGGGTTGGCGGTGCCGTTAAAACAAAACACCGCAGAGGTCAATTACCCTGCGGTGACCAGGTTTGAATCCGGGCCATGCAAACAAAAAACCGCAGGGAGGCGCGCCTGCGGTTGGCAAATTAAAGCGAGGAAGGACTAGAAAGCCAACCCGGCAGGAGGCGCGCAAAACAAACGTTGGGTGAACGCAGATCTGATGCTCATTTGATTTTCGAACCTCCTTTCGCAGTTGAATGTCGTCAACTAATTTTACCACTTTTCGATAGGTTTTCGTTATTGGATTTTGACGGGCACAATTGGCTGGGTAATCCCCGGACCTTCAGGTTCGCTGTGATCGACTGGCAGCGTGAAGAAAAACGAAGTCCCTTTACCATATTTGCTCTCAAACCAGAGCCTTCCGCCATGAGCCTCAACCAGGTACTTGGCAATTGGCAGGCCCAGTCCAAACCCGGCGCGCAAGTGATCCGGGTTTTCCAATGCGGTTTGGAAAGGCTCGAAGACCTGGCGAATCTTCTTCGCTTGTATGCCAATCCCGCTATCCTGAACCTTAAATAAAACCTCCTGCTCCGAGACACTCACGCACAGGCGAATCATGCCCGATTCGGTAAATTTGAAGGCGTTATCGATTAAATTGACAACGATTTGAGGAAAGCGGTGAGAGTCGACTTTGACGACCGGCAGCTCCTGGGGGATTTCCATCTCGAAAATGATTTCAGGATGCGCAGCAATCAATGGTTTGCAACTGGACAGGATCGAATTTAATGGCCTGGACAAATTGACCGTCGAGAAGACCACTGTTTTCTTGTCCATCAGGATTTCAGCCAAATCCTGAAACCCGTTGACCTGCTCCAGAACCGGGTGGATCGATTCGAATATTTTAGTGATCCTCTCCTGATCAGAGTCAGGTAGTTGGTGATCGGTGTTATACAGCAAGGAATATCCGCTTTTTAACGTGTCGAGCAGTGTCAATTTTAAATAGCTCGCCATCCGCAGCATGAAAGCGGTCTGCTGTCGGTAGAGCTGTTCATAATCTGGATTGCGCTTGGACATCGCCTACCCTCTATTGAAAATTGCTTCACTAAGCATACAATATTTCATTCCTGAAATCCAGTGCTGTAGAGCTCAAAATAATAGCCTTTCAGATTTATTAACTCATCGTGGCTGCCCTGCTCAATGACCCGGCCGTCATGGATGACGACAATCAAATCGGCGTTGGTGATGGTCGAAAGGCGGTGGGCAATCACGAAGGCTGTCCGCCCCTTGAGCAGGCGCGCCAGGGCGCGTTGGATGACCTGTTCTGTCTGGGTGTCGACAGAAGAAGTCGCCTCATCGAGAATCAGGATGCGCGGGTCGGCCAACAGGGCCCGGGCAAAGGAAATCAATTGTCGCTGGCCGACGCTCAGCAGGACGCCGCCCTCCTCGACGACCGTCTCATAGCCATTTTTTAACCCGGTGATGAATTCATGCGCACCGACGGCGGTTGCCGCTGCAACGATCTCGTCGTCATTGGCTTCCAGGCGGCCAAACTTGATATTTTCCCTGACCGTGCCATTGAACAAGAAGGGGTCCTGGAGGACAATTCCCATTTGCCTGCGCAGGGAGGCCTGGGTTACGCTCCGCAGATCATAGCCGTCCACAGTGACCTGGCCCTCGGTCGGATCGTGGAACCGGGAGAGCAGTTTTACTAAAGTGGTCTTCCCTGCTCCGGTCTCGCCGACCAGGGCCACGGTCGAGCCAGCCGGGACAGACAGGTCAATTTGACGGAGAACAGGCGTCGGGTCGTCGGAATAGTGGAAGGAAACTCCGTTGAAACAGACCTCGCCCCTGATCGCCGGCAGGTCGCTGGCGGTGGAGGCATCCTGAACTTCCACCGGGGTATCCAGCAGGCCCAGCAGGCGTTCGCCGCCCGCCATCGTGGTCTGGAGCGTGTCGATCCGGCGGAAGAGATCCCGGATCGGCTCGAAAAAGCGGTCAATGTAGAGCACAAAGGCCACCAGCACCCCGGCCGTGATCTGTTCGCCGACAACCGCCGTGCCTCCCAGCCAGACAACCAGCGCAGTGGCAATCGCTCCCAACGCATCGACCACCGGGTAATACAAAGCTGCGACTCGCGCTGCGTTCAGCCCCATTTGTAAGTGATAACGATTGGTTTCATTACTGAAATGCTCATAATTGGTTTGCTGACGTGAAAAAGCCTGCACCACGCGGACCCCATTGATATTCTCAGCCAGGACAGAATTCACCCAAGAAATGGCCGCCCGCACCTTGCGATAATTTCGGCGCGCCGCGCGGCGAAAAATGTAGGTTGCCAGCGCCATCAACGGCAGCACCATAAATGTAATCAGTGAAAGGCGCAGATTCATGCTCAGCATGGCAATAATGATGCCCGCCAGCACAAACACATCTCGCACGATGGCCAGCATGCCCCAGGTGAGAAATTCTCGCAGCGTTTCCACATCGTTGATGACGCGCGTGATCACCCGGCCAACGCTATAGCGGCTGTAAAAATTGAGTGAAAGTTTCTGTAAATGCGCGAAGAGCGCCTTGCGCAGGTCGTAAATCACCGACTGCCCGACAATGGCCATGTGCTTGACGCGGAAGTAAGTGCAAATCCATTGAAGGATGGAAACCGCCACGAAAGCGAGAACTGTCTGACGCAGGATCGCGAGGTTTTGCGCAGCCAGGCCGTCATCGAGGGCCACCTTGACGAAATATGGCCCGGCTACTGCAGCCGCCGAGGCGCCGCCCATGAAGAAAAGCGCAACGATCACGCGCCAGTTATACGGGCGGATGAATTCCACGAGGCGCCGGGCAATCCGCGGATCGAAGGCTTTGTCGTATTGTTCCTCAGACTGGGTGACGTAGGCAGGCGGGGTGATGGTCTGTGTCATAGTCTTTCTTTCGCCCTGAGCGGAGCCATCTGCTTTTGACGGCGCAGTCGAAGGGCGGTTATCTGGTTACAGTTGTTTTCCTGAGAATGTCATTCGACTTCGGGCTTCAAAAAGCATTCAGCCCTCCGCACAGGACGGAGGTATCAGGCTATGCTTCCTCGTCATGAGGCAGCTTTTCGAGCAAAGCAGGTTCGTTTTCTGTTTCAAATTCTCCAATCTCATTCATAAACTCTTCGGTCGCCCGCAGCTGCAAATCGTGGATTTCTTGATACAACCCACCCTGCGCCAGGAGCTCGGCATGCTTCCCACGCTGAACGATGCATCCATTGTCCAACACCAGGATCAAGTCAGCACGGCGGACGGTGCTCAAGCGGTGCGCAATCACAAAGGTGGTCCGGCCCTCCATCAGCTTGTCGAGCGCCTCCTGGATGAGTTTTTCCGTCTGCGTATCCACCGATGAAAGTGAATCGTCGAGAATCAGGATGCGTGGATCCATCAAAAGGGCGCGAGCAATTGCCACGCGCTGGCGCTGCCCGCCCGAAAGGGTGATTCCCCGCTCGCCCACCACGGTTTCATAACCCTGCGGAAAGCCGACGATGAACTCGTGCGCCTGGGCCGCCCGGGCGGCTGCAATGATTTCGTCATCGCTCGCCTCAGGGCGGCCATAACGGAGGTTCTCGCGCAGGCTGTCTGAAAAGAGCAGCGAGGTTTGCAGCACGATCCCGATCTGGCGGCGCAGGCTGACCAGGTCCAGGTTGCGGACATCCTGCCCATCGACCAAAACTGCGCCATCCGTGACGTCATAGAAGCGGGGAATCAGATTAATCAGCGAGGTTTTGCCCGAACCGGTTGCGCCAATCAGGGCAACAATCTGGTTTCTCTCGACCCGCACATTGATCTCTGCCAGGGAATCTCTGGTCTCGTCCTGGTATTTTAGCGCCACAGCGCGGAATTCGACCTCGCCCGTCAGCGTAGACAGTTTTACTGCATTCGGCGGTGACTGGATTTCTGGAACGTGATCAAGGATTTCCCAAACCCGCTGCGCTCCGGCCGCTGCCTCGCCGCCAGCATTGACCAGCCAGGTCAATTGTTGGGCTGGCGCAGCCAGCATCAAGAGATAAGCATTGAAGGCGACAATCTCTCCAACCGACATGGTCCCCGCCATGACCATTTGCCCGCCAAACCACAAGATCAGGATCGTGCCGACTGTCACCAGCCAAGAAGTTGTCGGCATGACTGTGGCCCAATTGGTTACGACGGTAACGCGTGCCTTGTAATAGGCTTGATTGATTTTGTCGAAGCGCTCGATCTCGTGCGGTTCGCGGGCAAAGGCGCGAATGACCTGTGCCCCGGTCACATTCTCTTGGAGGCGAGCCGAAAGGTCGCCGAGGGCGTTATCAACCTGGTAAAACAATTTCGTGATTCGGTTACCAAAATCCGCAGCAACCCACAGGAGCGGAAGCATCGGCGCAAGGGCAATCAGGCCCAGTTTCCAGTTATCCAGCAGCATCAGCGCAGCAATCCCACCGCCCAGCAGGATCAATTGAATCCACTCGATGATGCTCGACCCGGCGAAATCCTGGATGGCGCGGACATCCTCAATACAGCGTGAGATTAATTGACCAGTCTGCGCATGGTCGTGGAAAGTGAAAGGCATGGATTGGATGTGGTCATAGAGCCGGTTACGCAGATCATAGCCGATGTGAGCGGCAATCCACTGGGCCAGGTAGCGCTGCACCAGTCCCAGTGCCGCAGAGAAGAGACCCAATCCAAGCAAAAGCAGCGCCGAATGGAGGATGAACGCAGTTTGCCCTTTGAGTAAACCATCGTCGATCACGCCCTGGATGATGCGCGGCACAACCAGCGACAGCCCGGTCATGGTCAACAGGATGACGAGGTTGGCAAAGATTTGCCAGGCGTAGGGCTTGAGAAAGACACGGATCCGCAGGAGATATTTCATTGGTAGATAGTGATGTCAGCAAGCAGAACATCCCCAGCCCTATTGTCCCATGAATTACGGGAATGGATGTCGGGTTTTAAGGATGATCTTCATCCCTGATCTGCGGCGTCGTGGATCTATTGTGCAGATTTCGAACAGAGATGTGATTTTCGTCAATTGCGCCGAATCTGTTTTGGCTCTATACTAGTAGCGCAACGACAAAGGTTGTGGCACCAGGAATAGCGCAAACCAATTTACGCAACGGAGGAATCGATGACCGAAGGACGCAAGAAAATCACATTACCATACTTGTTCGACAAAGTGGCGAAAGGCGAGCCAATTACCTGGCTGACCTGCTACGATTACCCGACTGCCTACTTGCAAGAGCAGGCCGGGATTGAGATGATCCTGGTTGGCGACAGCCTGGGGATGACCATGCTGGGCTTTGACTCTACCTTGCCGGTCAAGATGGATGATATGATCCGCCACGCCTCGGCTGTCCGGCGCGGCGCCTCGACGGCTTTTGTGGTCGGCGATATGCCTTACATGACCTACCAGGCCTCGATTGAAGACGCCATTCGGAATGCCGGGCGTTTTATGGCCGAAGCCAGCTGCGATGCTATCAAGCTCGAGGGCGGCGCTGCCATGGCCGACCGCATCAAAGGGATTGTCGATGCGGGCATCCCAGCCATTGGCCATTTGGGGCTGACACCCCAGTCGGTCTCGGCGCTGGGCGGTTTCAAGGTGCAGGGCAAAGATGCCGCGCTGGCCAAGAAAATCCTGGATGACGCCAAAGCGCTTGAAAAGGCCGGGGCTTTCATGATCCTGCTCGAAATGGTCCCTGACCGGCTTTGCAAGCTCATCACCGAGCAGGCCGAGAATTGTATCATCATGAGCCTGGGTTCCGGGCCGGATGCGCATGGACAACTGCTGATTTATCACGACATGTTTGGCCTATATCCGAAGTTCAAGCCGAAGATGGCGAAAGTCTTTGGCAATGCGGGTGAAGTTATCCTGAATGGCTTGAAAGGCTATCACGATGAAGTCATCGGCAAACAATTCCCTCAGCCGGAGAACTGGTTTGGCATGAAGGATGAGCAGTATGCCGAGCTTGAAAAACTTATTGAGGCAGACAAGCATAAAAAAAGCGATTGTGACTGCGACTGCGATTGCTGCAAAGATAAATAATTGACCTGGTAAAGGCGTGCTCATATTTGAGCGCGCCTTTAATGACCCGGCTGTCAAGGAGAAAAAATGGACGAAAAGCTGCGCCAATCCCTTAAAATTCCCACTTCCCGGCTGGAGGCGATTAACGCTGTCTTGCTGGATCCCAATGAACGTGTCATCAATGATTTCCTGGCGGTTGTCGCCAAGCACGGCACGCCCGAAGAAATCAACCGCAAGCATATCGAATCGCGCAAGCGCGAAAACCTGTTCAAGCAGATCGAAGCCAGGAACCCGGAACATCTCAAAGACTTGAAATGGTTGCTTGAACAGCGCGATCGCGGCGCATTCATCCCGGTCGCGGATTACCGGCGCAAAGTTCTGGGCGCGAAGGCGGACCAGACCAAATTCAAGGATGAGTCTGCCGTCACGCTGGAAGTCTCGGCGCTTCAATATTTCCCCTGGATCCGCCCGATGGCCGAACGCGCTATCAAGGACGGGACTCTCATCCCCGGACGTTTTATTGCCGTCCGCAAGATGAAGGAGTCTGAAGCGGATGGCGACTTGCCCGCCATCGTGGCCGCGCTTGATATCATGGGCGCATCTTTTGTCGAAACGTTGGATACCAAAGGCACCGACGGTTCCAACATTCACCTGAACGGCCCGGCCACGATCACTGGCTATTTTGGCGGGATTGGGCAGCCGAATGAACACGCCCTGCTGTGGTTGGATGAATTCCTGTACTATTACACCAATTTCGGCGTCCAGCACGTCCTTAATTTCAATGCTGGAACAATTTTGCTCGGTTTCCTGCTCCATCGGCTGGGCGTGGATATCCAGTTCAAGATTTCGGTCTTTTTTGGCAGCGATAACCCTTATCATGCGCTCTGGATCATGATGGCGGCCAAGCTCTTCAGCCGCGATGATGGCACTTCTCCGCTGATCGGGTTCAACTGGGCCAATTCAATCAACAATGAAACGATGGAACTGACCGCCCAATTCCGCAAGGCACTTGGTTTCGAAGACATTGTCCGCTTCGAGCATCACATCACCGAGACGTGGAAATCAATTGTCAAGCAGCCCTATAACCGCCGCGCCGAGCTGGTGGCTGTTGCCGATCACGTGGCAAATATCGCCGCCAAGCATGAAGGCGGTGACCCTGAAATCGATTCCGCGCGGCCCCACCCCTCCGACATCCTCGATTATTTCCGCGACAAACAGGAAGTGATCGATTCTGGCGATTGGGACGCGCTCCAGACCAACTTCATGGACAAGGTGGATGCCTGTAATAATTCTGCCTGGGCACTGACCGAACACGGGCTGAGCTTCATCGCAGCGAAAAACCTGCACAAGTAACGCTGGGTAGTGGCAGCTTTCTCCTTAGGGATAGGCGCAATTCGTTTGCCTATCCCTTTTTCTGTTAAAATTCGGTTGCTTTGAAATAATTTACATGTTATATTGGCTACACGAAATTTACTCAACCAAACAGGAAGGATGCGAGAAATGTTCATTGTTCATGTTTTTATCCATGTTAAGGCTGACCAGGTGGAGGCGTTCAAGGCGGTCTCGCTCGAAAACGCCAGGAACAGTCTGCTCGAACCGGGCGTGGCGCGCTTTGATTTCATCCAACAGGCCGACGACCCGAACCGTTTCGTGCTGGTCGAAGTCTACCGCACCCCAGAAGATGCGCCGAAACATAAGGAAACGGCCCATTACAACCGCTGGCGCGAACTGGCCGAACCGCTGTTGGCCGAACCGCGCACGCGCATCATTTACTCCAATGTTTTTCCCGATGAAAAAGGCTGGGATTCGAGCCATGCGCTTTGAGTTTGCCACCGCCGGGCGAGTCATCTTCGGTGCCGGGACAGTCAAGGAAGCAGCGAAAGCAGCGCGCGGCTGGGGCCGGCAGGCACTGCTTGTCGTGGGGAAATCCGCCGAACGGGCCTCCAGCCTGGTCAACGATCTGACCAACCAGGGCGTCCAGGTGACGATTTTTCAGGTCCACGGCGAACCGACGGTAGAGCTGGTACTGGAAGGCGTTCGGGCGGCGCGCAGGAACAGGTGCGAACTGGTGATCGGGATGGGCGGCGGCAGCGCCCTGGACGCGGGCAAAGCCATCGCGGCGCTGATGACCAACCCCGGGGAACCTTTTGACTACCTCGAAGTGGTCGGCAAAGGACTTCCACTGGTCAGCCCCCCTGCCCCAACCCTGGCCATCCCCACCACGGCAGGCACCGGCTCTGAAGTTACACGCAACGCAGTCCTGGCGCTGCCCGAAAAGCGGGTCAAAGTCAGCCTGCGCAGCGCGGCGATGCTGCCGCGCCTGGCAATCGTCGACCCGGAATTGACCACCAGCCTGCCACCGGAGGTCACTGCCTCGACCGGCCTGGACGCCCTGACGCAGCTGATCGAGCCGTTCCTATCGAATGCCGCCAATCCGCTGACAGATGCGCTCTGCCGAGAAGGCCTCCGGCGCGCGGCGCGCTCCTTGTCCCTTGCCTATCACTTTGGAGAGAATCTCGCGGCGCGCGAAGATTTGTCACTGGCCAGCCTGTTCGGCGGGATGGCCCTGGCAAACGCCAGGTTGGGCGCAGTGCATGGTTTCGCCGGGCCGCTGGGCGGGATGTTCCTGGCTCCACATGGAGCCATCTGCGCCCGCTTGCTTCCACTCGTACTCGAAGCCAACCTGGCGGCCCTGCAAACGCGCGCCCCGCAACCAGGAACTTTGCAAAAATTTGACGAGCTGGCGCAAATGCTGACCGGCAAGCCCAACGCACAGGCCAAGGATGGGCTTTTATGGTTGAAGGAATTGACAGAGACGTTTCAGATCCCCGGGCTGGCAAGATACGGTCTCAAAAAATCGGATTTCCCGGAGGTCATCGCCCAGGCCAAAAAGGCCAGCAGCATGCAGGGAAATCCGGTTGAACTGACAGATCGTGAATTAGCAACGATTTTAGACCAAGCGGTTTAATTTACTGACTGTTCACCACCCGCGGACGCTTAACCAGCCGCCCCCAGGTTGATTGCACCAGCAAGCCAAACCCGATCCCAAGCAAAAGCCCGGTCAACAAACCCGCTAGCAGACCCAACCCCGCGCCCATGCCCGGCCAGTAGCTCTCAATGGCGTTCCCTGCCAGCAAGCCAGCTGACCGGGCGACCCGCCCGACAATCAACCAGACCACCGCAAACGTCAGCAGAATCCCGCTGAGCTCAACCGCCAGATTGCGGAGGAGGCCCGCCCGGTCAAGCTGGCCTCTCCGCCAGGCGCGGACGTGTTTCTGCGTCGCAAAGGTCAGGCCCGCAACGAATGAAAGCAGCAGCGCGGTCAAGCCTAAAGGGCGGCTGATGCCCGGCCAGAAGAGCAGGCAGGCCAGCAGGGCGAAGAGGAGCAGGATGGAGACGGTGGGCCAGTGTTTTTCGATGTGTTTGAGCATGGTCCCTGAATCCTGAGACCTTAAATGCTAAATTAACAAGTTCGAGAGACTTGCAAAACGTGTTGTTTCGCCGATTTCATTTCAGCCATCCTACGGGAATATATCCATTTACTATTTCGTAGATACTTGGATGTTCTATATCAATTAATATTGTTCTAAATTCGTCAGAGTTCGAACTTCCTGATGCAATTGCCACATATTTACCATCGGGAGACCATACGGCGGGATAATCACTACTCAAACAATAATCAAGCATGGCTCCTGTTTTTGTATCAAGGAGCAACCAATAATCATTATACTTAACGGCTCCAGACCATGTTTCTACACTAAACGATAGATATTGTCCATCAGGAGAGACAGATAAATTATGAACAGATGGAAGTTTAATGAAATCTGTCAGCATTATCTTCCATTTCACATTACCGTTTTCGTCGAGAAACCACACCTCGCCCGCCCCTTCATCACGCTCTTCGTTATATTTGTTTAAGAGTAAGAAAAATCCGGTATTGCTTCCCAGCCATTGAAACGAATCCAATTTATAGAAATCCGGTAACCTCATTAATTCTTTATTCATTTTTGATTACCGGACACTTTTAAT
>DHVZ01000006.1 GCA_002412925.1 Anaerolineales bacterium UBA5195
CCATCGTTTTGGCAGGCGGGGTGGCCCACGAAATTATCGTCTACCAGACCCTGCCAGCAGAAGTGAATGCTGAAGGCCTGGCCGCGCTCAAGGCTGGTGTCGATTGGGTTACTTTCACCAGTCCGTCTACTGCACAAAATTTTTCCCAAATTACCCGCCAGAATGGGCTAGACCCGTTAAACCTGCCCGGAAATCCCAAAACCGCCTGTATCGGGCCGATTACAGAGAAAGCTGCGCGCGAGGAAGGTTTTGATGTGGCTGTTGTAGCGCAGGAATACACAACAGAGGGACTGCTGGAAGTAATTCGCGAATGGAGACAATGTGTCAAAAGAACTTGATAAACAAGAACAAATTACCAATCGCCAATCGCTAATCACCCGCCCCAGGCGCTTGCGCACATCTCCTGGCATCCGCGCGATGGTGCGTGAAACGGAACTGAATGCCCGCGATTTTATCTATCCGCTGTTCGTGCGGCATGGCTCCGGGCGGACGGATATCCGCTCGATGCCGGGGGTTGCCCAGTTATCGGTCGGCGAAGCGGTGCGCGAAGCGGAGTCCGCTTTCAGCCTGGGCATCCCGTCCGTTATTCTGTTCGGCATCCCGGCCCAGAAAGATCCGCTTGGTCTGGAGAACTTTGCCGATGACGGGATTGTTCAGCAGGCGATCCGGGCGATTAAACGGAACATCCCCGAAATGATTGTGGTGACGGATGTCTGCCTGTGCGAATATACCGATCATGGGCATTGTGGCGTGCTCAACACCCGGAGTCCGAAGTCTCCCGACTTCGGAGTTTCAACGTCAGGAGACGTTGGACTCCAATATCGCACCCATCTTCCAGATGGGTATGTATTGAACGACCCGACTCTCGACATTCTCGGCAAGGTGGCGGTTTCACATGCCGAATGCGGCGCGGACATCGTTGCCCCTTCGGGCATGATGGACGGGATGGTCGCCGCTATCCGCGGCGCGCTAGATGAACACGGATTCGAGAATACGCCGATTTTGTCTTATGCCGTCAAATATGCCTCGGCCTTTTACGGCCCGTTCCGCGATGCCGCTGAAGGCGCGCCCAAGTTTGGCGACCGCAAGTCTCACCAGATGGACCCTGGCAACGTCCGCGAAGCTCTGCGCGAAGCTGCCCTGGACGTGGACGAAGGCGCGGACATGCTGATGGTTAAGCCTGCGCTGGCCTATCTCGACGTGCTGCGCGTGGTCAAGGATGCCTTCCCTGAACTGCCGCTGGCGGCCTACAACGTCAGCGGCGAGTATGCCATGGTCAAGGCCGCCGCGGCCAACGGCTGGATCGATGAAGCCAAAGTAACCCTCGAAACCCTGACCGGCATGAAACGCGCCGGGGCCGATTTGATTATTACTTATCATGCCGTTGAGGCAGCGAAGTGGTTGAAATAGTGATTGATAATTACCAATCCCCAATTACTTCAAAGGAGACCCAATGACAATGCCCTCCCGCCTGACAGACCGCGCCGCCGCTGAACGCAGCCTGCACAACCAGCACATGGTTCACGCCGATTTCAGCCTGGCGCCTTTCACGATTGCCTGGGAAGTGACCCGCGCCTGCGCCTATGCCTGTGTCCATTGCCGGGCTGATGCGATGCACACTGCCGACCCGAACGAACTCACCACCGAAGAGTCCCTGCGCCTGATTGACCGGATTGCCGACTTTGGCAACAACCCGATCCTGATCTTTACCGGCGGCGACCCGATGATGCGCCGGGATTTGCACGAACTGATTGCCTACGCTACAGAGAAGGGCCTGCGCTGCTCGCTGACCCCGACTGCCACCGCCCTGCCGACCAAAGAGCGGCTCGAAAAAGTCCGCGATGCCGGTATTCGGCGGATTGCGCTCTCTTTGGATGCGCCCCGCGCCGAGATCCATGACGCCTTTCGGCAGGTTCCCGGCTCCTGGCAGCGCACGATGGACATCCTGCACCGCGCACAGGAGATCGGCGTCAGCGTGCAGGTCAACACCACCGTCGCCAAACACAACGTGGATATCCTGCCCGAGATGGTTCAGTTTATCCGGGAAGTCAACGCGGTGCAGTGGTCGCTCTTTTTCCTGGTTCCGACCGGGCGCGCCCAGGTCGAGAGCATGATCAGCGCCGAGCAGCACGAGCAGGTCTTCAACTGGCTCTACGACCTGTCGCAAAATGCGCCATTTGACATCAAATCCACCGCCGCGCCGATGTACCGCCGCGTTGCCATCCAGCGCAAACGCGCCGAACAGGGTGCGGACCAGCCGGTCACCTTCCAGGGGGCGGGTTTCCAGTATGCCGATGGACTGAACCGCCCGACCAGGGGCGTCAACGACGGCAACGGATTTTTATTCATCTCGCACGTCGGCGACATCCAGCCAAGCGGATTTTTACCTGTCACGGCCGGGAATACTCGTAACGACGACATCGTGGATGTTTACCGCAATTCGCCAATTTTCAAAGACCTGCGCGACGTGACCAAACTGAAAGGCCGCTGCGGCATCTGCGAATACCGCGACGTATGCGGCGGCCAGCGCGGACGCGCCTATGGCGTCACCGGCGACTATCTCGAAACCGACCCGGCTTGTATCTACCAACCAAAGGCTGCCTGAATATGGAAAATAGCGACGAAATCACCCACCGCACATTAAATCATTATGCCCTGGTCGCGTTCAAGGACGCCTATTGGGCACTTTCCTCTGCTGAACGCGCCGACTTTCACAAAAACTGGCTCTCAGCCCTGCGCGGGGCGGCCCAAAAGGTGGATGTGTACCAGGCCACCGAAAGCGGCCTCGACCTGCTGATCTGGTCGGCCATCAACGCGGATGAAAAAGGGGACGCCGCCGCTTTCTTCGAGAAGTTTGCCCGCGCCAACGCCCCGTATCGTCATCTTGTCGAAATCAAGGATTCACTCTGGGGCTTTACCCGCCCCTCGCAGTATTCCAAAGCACGCTCGAAGCAGGAAATGGATCCGTTTGCCGAAACCCGCCAGCCGTACCTGATTGTTTACCCTTTCAGTAAAACCACCGAGTGGTACCTGATGAGCCGTGAAGCCCGCCAGGGCATGATGAACGAGCACATCCGGATCGGCAAGCAATATGAAGACATCAGCCAGTTGCTGCTCTACTCGTTCGGCCTGCAAAACCAGGAATTTGTGGTCGTTTACGAAACCGATGACCTGCCGCGCTTCTCTGACCTGGTCAATGAACTGCGCGATACCGAAGGACGCCGCTACACACTCCGCGATACCCCGCTGCACACCGCCATCTATCATCCCGCCGAGGAGACCCTGGCCTTATGGAAATAACCAGCCGCTTTTTACGCGCCGCCAACCGCCTGCCGGTGGATGTGACCCCGGTTTGGTTTATGCGCCAGGCCGGGCGCTACATGCCCGAATACCGCGCCATCCGTGAGAAATTTTCCCTGCTTGAAATTTGCGACCAGTCCGAACTGGCCGCTGAAGTGACTCTCCAGCCGGTAAAAGCCCTGGGCGTGGATGCCGCCATCCTGTTTGCCGACATCCTGCTTCCGGCCATTCCGCTCGGCGTCGGCTTGGAGTTTGCCAAAGGCGAGGGGCCGATCCTGCACAACCCCGTCCGCACGCTGGAAGATGTCAAAAACCTGCGGCCGGTCGACCCGGATACCGACCTGGGCTATGTGATGGAGGCCATCCGCATTTTGCGCGGCGAGTTGAAGGATGTGCCGCTGATCGGCTTTTGCGGCGCTCCCTTCACCGTTGCTTCCTACATCATCGAAGGCGGTTCGACCCGTGAATTTCTCAAGACCAAGACCATGATGTATTCCGACCCGCAGACCTGGCACGCGCTGATGGAAAAACTTTCCGGCGTCCTGAGCGATTACCTGCTGGCGCAAATCCGCGCCGGAGCGCAGGCGGTACAGGTCTTTGACTCATGGGTGGGCGCGCTAAATGCCGCGGACTATCTCGAATTTGTCCAGCCGTACTCGCGCCGCATTTTGCAGGCCGCGCAGGAAACAGGCGTGCCGGTCATCCACTTTGGGACCGGGACAACGACCCTTTTACCAGCGATGAAAGCCGCCGGCGGGACGGTGCTCGGCCTCGATTGGCGCATTCCGCTCGATGAGGGCTGGGACCTGGTCGGGCAGGATGTTGCCATCCAGGGCAATCTCGACCCGGCCTTGCTGTTTGCCCCGCTGCCTGAGATCAAAAAACGCATCCACGATATTTTGCGCCGCGCCGGGGGCCGTCCCGGTCACATTTTCAACCTGGGACACGGCATTTTGCAGCACACCCCGGTTGAAAATGTTAAAGCCGTGGTGGATATGGTGCATGAATTTTCACCCGAAAAGGCGGCCGCATGATAGGTGTCTTATTGATGGCCTACGGCGGGCCAAACAACCTCGATGAAGTCGAACCCTATTTGCTCGACGTGCGCGGATTCCGCCCGACCTCGACCGAAATCATCCATGAAGTCCGTGAACGCTACCGCGAAATCGGCGGGCGTTCGCCCATCCTGGAGCAAACCCAGGCCCAGGCCGAAGCGCTCCAAGCCGCGCTGAATGCCGATGGTGAGAAATTTCGCGTGATGGTAGGCATGCGCCATTGGCATCCGTACATCAAGGACAGCCTGGCCGAGATGACCGCCGCCGGGGTTGAGAAGGCCGTTGGGCTGGTGATGGCCCCGCATTATTCGCGCATGAGCATCGGCGCCTATTACAAAAAAGTGGATGAAGCCCAATCCGCGCTGGAAATTGCATCCATCGAGCGCTGGCACCTGCTCCCCGGCTACCTCGATGCCCTGGCTAGGCGGGTGCGCGCCGCGCTGGAGCGTTTCCCGGTTGAAGTCCGCGCCGAAGTTCCGGTCATTTTTACCGCCCACAGCCTGCCGGAACGCATCCGCGAATGGGATGACCCCTACCCGGACGAACTAAACGCCACGGTTGCCGCTGTGATGGAAAGGCTCGGCAATCAGCCGCATACCTTTGCATTCCAGTCAGCGGCCATTTCCAACGAACCCTGGCTTGGCCCGGATGCGGGCGAAGTCATCGCGCGTTACGCCGCCGAAGGCAGGAAATATATCCTGCTCTCACCGATCGGCTTTGTCTGCGAGCATGTCGAAGTGCTCTACGATGTGGATATTGTTTTCAAGCAACAGGCACAAGCTCTGGGTGTCCAACTGGAGCGAATCGAAATGCTTAACACAGCCCCGCAGATGATTGATGGCCTGGCACAACTCGTCCAACAAACCGCACAGGGAAAGAAATGGCTATGAAACTCGTCATTGTCGGCGGCGGCATCGCCGGACTCTCTGCGGCCTATTATGCGGCAAACACCAATACCTATTCACAAATTACCATTCTCGAGTCCGATTCTCATTGGGGTGGCAAAATCATGACCGAGCGCGTCCCCTTTGAGGGTGGCAACTTCATCATCGAAGGCGGGCCCGATACCTTCCTGGCTACCAAGCCCTGGGGCGTGGCGCTCTGCAAGGAACTCGGCCTGGGCGAGCGCCTGCACGGCACCAACCCGCACAAGCGCAACACCTACGTTTTGCACCGCAACCGCCTGCAACCGCTGCCTGACGGCCTGGCCATGATGATCCCCACCAATGTCCAATCGATTCTCAAAACCCGGCTGGTTTCGTGGTTTGGAAAAGCCCGCATGGGGTTTGACTTTCTCCAGCCCGCCAAAGCAGTCAATGGCGACGAGTCTTTGGGTGCATTCGTCAGCCGCCGACTGGGGCGCGAAGCCTACGAAAACCTGATCGAGCCGCTCATGTCTGGCATTTACGCGGGCGACGGCGACCAGCTCAGTCTGGCCAGCACCTTCCCCTACCTGCGCGATCTTGAACTCAAATATGGCTCCCTGGCGCGCGGCGCGCTCGCGATGCGCAAAAAAGCGCCCTCCACGCCCGGTTCGCGTTCGGCTTTCTTGACCCCCACCACCGGCCTGGCAGAAATCGTTGAAAAACTGGTCGATCATTTTGAAGCCAACGGCGTTACCTTGCGCCTCAATACCCGCGTTGCCTCCGTTCAGCACCTGACACCTGACACCTGGAACGTGATACTGGACTCTGGCGAACGCCTTGAATCTGATTCCGTTGTATTGGCTACTCCCGCCCCTGTCAGCGGGAAGCTGCTCGAAGCGCTCGACCCGGCGCTGGCTTCCGTTTTACAAAGCATTCACTACGCCTCGACCGCCACTGTATCCCTGGCCTATCGCCTGGGCGATGTTCCCCGTGATTTGGACGGCTACGGATACGTTATCCCGCGCCGTGAGGGACGCCGCGCCCTGGCCTGCACCTGGACCTCGACCAAGTTCCCGCACCGCGCGCCCGATGGCTACGCCCTCATCCGTGTATTCGTGGGCCGCGCCGGTCAGGATGCCGACATGCCGCGTGACGAAACATCGTTGTTGGCACTTGCCCGCGAAGAGCTGCAACTCACCCTCGGCATCAGCGCTGAACCGATCCTTTCGCGTGTCTTTGTCTGGGAAAATGCCATGCCGCAATACAACCTCGGCCACCCGGCCAAATTGGCCCAGATTGATTCCGCGCTTGGCAATCATCCCGGCCTGGCCCTGGCGGGCAACGGCTACCGCGGCATTGGCATTCCGGATTGTATTAATTCGGGTAAGGTGGCGGTGGAAAAGATAATAGAGAGTAGACAAGTAGAGAATAGTCTCTCTCTCGAAGCCACCACTCGCTAATCATCTATTCTCTATTCTCTATTCTCGAGGGTTTCATGAACATCCAAAACTCAATCCAACTCTTCCAGCAAGCCCAGACCATTTTCCCCGGCGGGGTCAACTCCCCGGTGCGCGCTTTTCGTGCGGTGGGCGGGCAGCCACTGTTTATCGAGCGCGGCGCAGGCCCGTATCTTTACGATGTGGATGGCAACCGCTTCATTGACTACGTCCTTTCATGGGGGCCGCTGATCAGCGGGCACGCCCACCCGGAGGTTGTCGAAGCCATCCAGCAGGCAGCCTTGAAGGGGACCTCCTACGGCGCGCCCAGCCCGCTTGAAATTGAACTCGCCCAGAGCATCATCGAATTTATGCCCAACCTTGAGATGCTGCGCTTCGTCAACAGCGGCACCGAAGCGACCATGTCTGCCCTGCGGCTGGCGCGGGCCTACACCAAACGCGACAAGATCATCAAGTTTGACGGCTGCTACCACGGCCATGCCGATATGCTGCTCGTCCAGGCGGGTTCGGGGGTGGCAACCCTCGGCCTGCCCGATTCGCCCGGTGTGCCAGCCCAGACGGCGGCGGCAACGCTGGTGGCGAATTTCAATGATATCGAATCGGTTGAAGCCTTATTCAAACAGCATCCCGAGCAGATCGCGGCAATCATCGTCGAGCCGGTGGCCGGGAATATGGGTGTGGTGCCGCCTGCGCCGGGCTTTTTGGAGAAACTGCGCGTAGTCACTGAGCGCGAAGGCGCTCTGCTGATTTTTGATGAGGTCATGACAGGCTTTCGCGTGCATCCCGGCGGGGCGCAAGCCCTTTACAACATTAAACCCGACCTGACCACGCTCGGAAAAGTCATCGGCGGTGGCCTGCCGGTGGGCGCGTATGGTGGCAAAAAAGAAATTATGCAGATGGTGGCCCCCTCGGGGCCGATGTACCAGGCCGGGACTCTGTCCGGGAATCCGCTGGCGATGAGCGCNNGCGCGCGGCAACTGGAAGCGGGAATTGCCTCCGCAGCGCAAAAAGCCGGTGTGCCGGTGCGCCAGACACGGGTCGGGACGATGTTCACAACCTTCTTTAGCGAGACCGAACCGCGGGACTGGAATTCCGTCAAAATAGCGAATAAGGTCCGCTTCGGGAAATTTTTCCAAAAAATGCTCGAAAATGGCGTTTATTTGGCCCCATCGCAGTTCG
>DHVZ01000060.1 GCA_002412925.1 Anaerolineales bacterium UBA5195
AACCTTCACGCCGACTTTCACCCCGACCAATACGCCGACTGAGACCTTGACGCCAACCTTTACGTCGACCCGCACCCCGACGCCGCTGCCGACCAAGACTTCCACCCCGACCTGGACGCCCTCCANNGCACCCCGACGAAAACCTTCACGCCATCCAAGACCCCAACCGGGACATTCACGCCAACCTTGACAACCACCTTCACACCCACCTGGACGCCCATGCCATCCGACACCCCAACGTGGACACCCTCTCCGACTACCACTTTTACTCCCACCTTGACATCCACCCCCACCTGGACGCCTTCCAGTACACCCACTTTCACCCCAACCCTGACCTTTACCGCTACCCAAACAGCCACGAATACGACCACACCTTCGCCTACGGCAACTTTCACGCCCACCATCACCCCCACGCGGACCACGACTCCGACCATGACCTCGGACCCGAACTGTGACCGGATAAAATTCGTCAGCGACGTGACCATACCCGATGGCGCGTCGCTCAATCCGGGCTTTGCCTTCACAAAAACCTGGCGCATAAAGAATGCCGGGACTTGCACCTGGACCCCCGCCTACAGACTGGCATTCCACAGTGGCGACCCAATGGGCGGCCCGGCCTCCGTCAGCCTGCCCCGCAAGGTTGCCCCCGGCCAGGTCATTGATATCTCCGTCAACCTCGTCGCGCCGGGCCTCGCAGGAACCTACAAAGGCGCCTGGCAAATGCGCAACGCGGAAGGCAAGCCTTTTGGCAGTGGCTTGTCCACCGACGGAACCATCTGGGTCCAGATCAAGGTCAACAAGACAGCGCTCGAAGGCACCCACTACGATTTCGTCGCCAATGCTTGCGCGGCGGAATGGTCCAGCCCGGCCGGCAACCTTCCCTGTCCCGGCAGGGAAGGTGACAAAAATGGCTTTGTGCTGAGAATAAAGCAGCCCAGGTTGGAGGATGGCTCAACCTACAGCCTGCCAGGCCTGCTCACCTTCCCCCAGAACGTCGAGAATGGCAGCATCCAGGGCATTTACCCGCCGCTACTTGTCCAGCCCGGCGACCGCTTCCGCTCGATTGTCAATTGCGAATATGGCGCAAAAGCCTGCCTCTTGCTGTTCCGGCTTGACTACCAGATTGGCAACGGCCCCATTTTTGGCTTCTGGAGCATCGGTGAGGTCAACGAAGGCAAGTATTTCGAAGCCGATGTGGACCTGAGTCCCTTTGCGGGCGAGGAAATAAAGTTCGTCCTGCAAGTGCAGGCCTTTGGCCCGGCAACGGATGACCGCGCCCTGTGGGTCGCGCCACGCATCATCCGCAAACGCTAAAGGAAAACAGAAGCGCCGGGCATCCGGGGAATTTTGCTGTACAATCAACCCTCAGGAGATTCAATTATGACTACCAAAAGAGAAGCACTAAGGCAAAAACGCGCAGACCAAAAACGGAACCAGATCATTATCGCCGCCGGGATTATCCTGGTCGTCGTTGTTGCAGCCATCTGGGCGCTGGTCTTGTCACAAAAAACGCAGTCTGCACAACCAGACCAGGTTCCTGCCCCAACCGTCAATGGGAAAAAATACCAGTCCGCGCCGCCGATGACCATCGATCCCCAAAAGCAGTATTTTGCGACCGTCAAAATGGCAAAGGGCGGGGAATTCGTCATCCAGCTTTATCCCGATAAAGCGCCCATCACCGTCAACAGTTTTGTGTTCCTAGCCCGCGAGGGGTATTTCAACGGGACAACCTTTCACCGCGTGCTGGAGGGATTCATGGCCCAGGGCGGCGACCCAACCGGCACCGGCATGGGCGGCCCCGGATATGAATTTGTCAACGAAGACAGCGATCTGACTTTTGACAAAGCCGGGGTGGTGGCCATGGCCAACGCTGGGCGTGACACCAACGGCAGCCAATTCTTCATCACTTTCGGGCCGACAGAACAGCTCAACGGCGGCTACACGATTTTTGGACAGGTCACCAGCGGTATAGAGGTGGTCAACGAAATCACCCTCCGCAACCCCCAGACGAATCCGAAGTTTACCGGTGACGCCATAGAAAGCGTTTCCATCAGCGAGAAATAGCACAAGGCACAAATTGACCAAAGTCTCCGACTTCTTGACCCGGCTGGGCAAAGAATCGGAGACTGGTTTTAAGGGATGCCCATCCATGCCAAAAGCATTCAAAAAACTATCGTCTGCGCAATACCTGGTGCTGCTCATCCTCGTCCTGGCAGTTGCCTTCCTGCGCAGCCAGGGATATTTGGAAAAAGACCAGCCTCCACCCTCGGAGCCAACCGCGCCAGCCAGCCAACCACAAATACGCGTCGAAACGCCCACCGCAGGTACCGGCCTAACCATTCCCACCGGCCAGTTGAGCGAGTTCGATTATTTCGTCCTGGCTCTCTCCTGGTCCCCAGATTACTGCGCCGCCACTGGGGCAAACGATCCGCAGCAATGTTCGGCAGGGAAAAAATTGGGATTTGTCTTGCATGGTCTCTGGCCGCAGTACGAGAAGGGTTACCCCAGCGACTGCACAAGCGAAAAAATGCCAGAGAACGTCAAAGCGCAGTTTATCGGTTTGTACCCCAACGATAAGTTATTCGATCATGAGTGGGAAAAACATGGCACCTGCACCGGGTTATCGCCATTGGAATATCTCCAGTTGAGCAAGGCGCTCAAGGAATTCGTGACCATCCCTGTTGAATTCCGCTCTCCAGAAAATCCCTTTCGCACCAAAATGAAAGAGGTGAAAGCGCTTTTTGCGCAGGCAAACCCGGGTTTCGCTGAAACGTCCTTCGAAGTTGGCTGCTCGAGTTCAGGGCGTTACCTGAAAGAGGTTTTTGTCTGCTTCTCGCGCGCAGGCACACCCACCTCTTGCAGTGCCGAAATGCAGAAAACAGCACTGAAAAGCTGCCAGGCGAAGGATTTCCTGGTCAGGAACACGCGCTAAAGAAGTGTCTGAAACAGAATTACGCTTCGTTCCGCTGTGGGATACGGATTTTTAGCGCCACAAAAAAGTTCAAGATGGCGATCAAAACACCCAGCAGGAAAACATACTGAAAGCCAAAAGTATTCCAGATCACCCCACCCACCAGTGCGACCGTGATCGAGAAAAGATGATCAATCGTCACCCCGGCCGCCAGCGCGGGCTGGACATCGGCAGGTTGAAGCGCAATTTTTTTAATATACATGGCCCGCGCCATCCCAACTGAAAACAGCATTTGATCAAGCAGGTAGAAAACACAGACGGCGATAAAAGCCACATCCTCCGGGAGAACAAACTTGGCAAAACCATATCCGAGGCAGACACCCACCAGCAGGACGGCTTCTGCGGCCAGGACAATACGCTCCCCCAAGCGGTCGATCATTTTTCCCAGGAAGGGTTGGAAAAGGATGCCGATCACCCCGCCAATCGTCATCAAGGTGGCAATCGTCTGGGTTGGCTGGTTGAAAATGGTCACAATCACCCAGGGGGCAAAGGTAATGAAAATCTGCTTGCGCGAACCAGAAAGCACGTTGAGGAGATAAAACAGGTTATATTCCCGGTGGAGTTTCAGGAACAACCCCGGGCGGGGGTTGGCTTCTGGCTGCATGGCAAACATCAACACAGCCGCAATCCCCAGGCCAATGGCTACCAGCACAAAGGCGTGCTGGAATGTAAATCCTAGATATTTAAACCCGAGAAAGACCAGAAAACTCCCGGCGATGGCCGCCAAATTGCGGATGGCATTCAACTGCCCCAGGCGCTGACCGGTCTTGCCTTCCGACGCCAGCTCCATCCCAATCGTGGAAGCGACCGGCATAAACAGGTGCTGCCCCAAACTGTAAATGAACAGGAAAAACAACATGCTGGCGTAGGTCGGCGCAAAAAAACCGATTAACAGGGTTCCCGCAAAGCTCAACACCAGGGATAAAGCCCCCAGTCTGCGGCTGCACAGAAACCATAAAATAGCCGAGACAAAAACCACCAAGAAACCCGGTAATTCGCGCGGAAATTCAAGGAATGAACGCTGGAAAGCGGTCAACGCATAGCGTTCGTTGAGAAAATTATTAAAAGTCGAGTCGAAAATGCTGTATGCAACCCCCATTGCCAAGGAGGCAAAAGCAAACAGTTTCAATTCGCGCGGGGCCCCGCCCAGGCGCTTGATCCAGGTCATGAAGATGTCCCTTTCCCAATTTTGATGAAAGTCTATGTTAGCACAAAATTGGGATTGGCAGCAGAAAATCCACCCAGAAACTTGCTGGCGGAGAATCAAACGCCCCACAGGCATCTCTCTGCGGGGCGTGATTGCGGACTAAGCCAGGCTTAGAAAACCCGGATCGCCTCCTGCAAAACCATGGCTTTGACCTGGGGTCTCAACCAGCCAGGTTTCCCCAAATTTACTTTACACCCCAGCAAAGTCTCGAGATGCTTTTTGAGATCGAGAAACTGGAACAAACCGGTTGGCTGGGCAAATTTCACCAGGATATTAACTTTGCCAGTGGAACGAGCCTCCCCTCGCAGGGCCAAACCGAAAATGGAAAGGGAAACGATGTGGTAGCGCTCCACCAGTTCTTTCTGGCGCGCATGGAGAAGACCTACGATTTCATCGCGTTTCATAATCCGCCTTTCTTTGAGTTTGAACCAAGTGAGTAGCTGAGCTTTCAAAGAGTAGGTGCAGCTGAGCGAAAACCTGTAAATTCTCCCGACAACTCAATCATATGCGTTTGGCCAGTTTCCAGACAAGGGATGAAACCAACGCTTTCCCATCGATTACCCGCTGTTTTCCAGTCGCTGTGATGGCTGCTGGTCGGCCGTCAACCATTTCCTGACCTAATTTTCATTCTTCCGCTTTGGTTTCGGCCTTGCCCAACAGGGCCCCAGCCCTCCCCTGGTCAGGAGGGGCTATTTATTATCTCCATCCGGTTATACAATCTCTATAGAAAGGAGCCGCCCATGATTCCCTTAAAGGATGAAAACCCCACCCGCAGCTTCCCGATCGTTACTTATGGATTAATTGCCGTAAATCTCCTGGTTTTTCTCTGGCAAATCAGCCTGGGGGCGGCAGGCGAGACGCTTCTGCTGCAAATGGCGCTGATCCCAGCAGAGGTAACCCTCGGCTTCAGCCTGGGCGGCGCGCGCGCCATCCTGACCAGCATGTTCATGCACGCTGGCCTGATGCACCTGCTCGGCAACCTGCTCTACCTATGGATCTTTGGCGACAACGTGGAAGATACCCTCGGGCATTTCCGCTATTTGCTCTTCTATCTGGCAGGTGGATTTGCCGCCTCGCTAACCCACGTCTTCCTCTACCCGACCTCCCTGGTTCCAACTGTCGGCGCGAGCGGCGCGATCGCGGCTGTGCTGGGCGCCTACCTTTTGCTCTTCCCGCATCGCCGGGTGGTAACGCTAATTCCGCTCGGCTTTTTCTTGCAAATCGCGCGCCTTCCGGCTGTGTTTGTGCTGGGCGCCTGGTTTCTGCTCCAGCTCTTTGAAGGAACCCTGGCGCTGGGCATGGCCGAACTCGGCGGGGTGGCTTTTTGGGCGCATATTGGCGGATTCGTCTTCGGAATGTTATTTGGCCCGCTGCTGCGCCAGCACAAGCAACCCGTGGTTTATCTCAACGACTGGAACCGCTGGTAGCCCCGTTTAACTTTTCTCTTACCCCTTTTTAACCAAGTTCAGACACTCCTTTTCTATAATCGTACGCAGGAGATCTGGAAGGAGTATGACTATGAACTTAGAAAAATTTACTCAAAAATCCCAGGAAGCCCTCTTCCAGGCGCAACAACTCGCCCAGGATTTAAATCACCAGGCGATCGAGCCCGCCCATTTGCTTCTGACCTTGCTGCGCCAGGAACAGGGCGTTGTCCCCGCGATTGTCACCCAGGTGGCAGGGTCCACGCTCGCCCTGCGCGAAGAATTGCAAAAAGAGCTGGACAAACGCCCCAAAATCCAGGGGGCGAACCTGGAGGTGGGCCTAGCCCAGCCTTCTGCCGAGGTCTTGAAAGCCGCCGAGCGGTATGCCAAAGGCATGCAGGATGACTACACTTCGACTGAACACCTCCTATTGGGCCTGACAGACTCAAATGAGGGCAAACGCCTGGCTGCTTATGGCCTGACCAAGGACGCAATTTTATCGGCCCTAAAAACTGTCCGCGGCTCCCAGCGCGTGACCACAGCTGAGCCCGAATCGACCTACCAGGCGCTGGAAAAATACGGCCGCGACCTGACCGACCTGGCCCGCAAAGGCAAGCTTGACCCGGTGATTGGGCGTGACGAAGAGATTCGCCGTCTGGTGCAAATCCTTTCGCGCCGCACCAAAAACAACCCGGCGCTGATTGGCGAGCCGGGGGTTGGGAAAACTGCGGTTGCAGAAGGAATGGCCCAGCGGATCGTCAATGGTGACGTGCCGGAGGGCCTGAAAAAGAAGCGCCTCGTCCAGTTGGATCTAAGCGCGCTCGTCGCGGGCGCGAAGTACCGTGGTGAGTTCGAGGAACGGCTCAAAGCCGTGCTCAAAGAAATCACCGACTCGCAGGGTGAGATCATCCTGTTCGTGGACGAAATGCACACGGTCGTCGGCGCAGGCAAGGCCGAAGGCTCGATGGATGCCGGTAACATGCTCAAACCGATGCTGGCGCGCGGTGAACTACACATGATCGGCGCCACTACTCTCGATGAATATCGCAAATATGTTGAGAAAGACCCAGCCCTGGAACGACGCTTCCAGCCAGTGTTGGTGGAGGAACCCAGCGTGGAAGATACGATCAGTATCCTGCGCGGGCTGAAAGACCGCTACGAAATCCATCACGGCGTGCGGATTACAGACCCGGCAGTCATCGCCGCGGCCACACTCTCGTACCGCTACATCGCCGATCGTCACCTGCCCGATAAGGCCATCGACTTGATCGACGAGGCCGCCGCCCGCCTGCGAACCGAAATCGATTCCAAACCGCAGGAATTGGACGAAGTCGACCGCCAAATCCTGCAACTGGAAATCGAGCGTGAAGCCCTGAAAAAAGAAAAGGATAAGGCTTCCAAGGAACGGCTTGAGAAGTTGGTGCAGGAACTCTCCAACCTAAAGGAACGTTCCAGCCAGATCACCGCCCGCTGGCAGAATGAAAAACAGATTATCGCCGCGTTACGCACGGTCAAGGAACAAATCGAACAGACGCGTGCTGAAATCGAGCGCGCCGAGCGCTACTCGGAACTGGAAAAAGCCGCTCGCTTGCGCTATGAGACCTTGCGCGAGTTGGAAACCCGGCTGGCCGAAACAGAAAAGCGTCTGAGAGTGCTGCAAACCGCCGGCGCCCTGCTCAAAGAGGAAGTAGACGCCGAAGAGATTGCCGCCATTGTCGGCCGCTGGACGGGCATCCCCATCTCGAGGCTGCTCGAGGGCGAGACCCAGAAACTGATCCGCATGGAGGAAGGTTTACACCAACGCGTGGTCGGGCAAGAGGAGGCCGTGCGCGTGGTCGCCAATGCTGTGCGTCGCGCCCGCGCCGGGTTACAGGACCCGAACCGTCCTATCGGCTCGTTTATTTTCCTCGGCCCGACTGGCGTTGGCAAGACCGAACTGACGCGCGCCCTGGCGGAATTCATGTTTGACGATGAACACGCCATGATTCGCATCGACATGAGCGAGTATCAAGAAAAGTATACTGTCAGCCGCCTACTTGGTGCCCCCCCCGGCTACGTTGGCTACGATGAAGGCGGCCAATTGACCGAAGCGGTCCGCCGCCGTCCGTACAGCGTGGTCTTGTTCGACGAAATCGAGAAGGCTCACCCTGAGGTCTTCAATGTCCTACTGCAACTGCTCGACGATGGCCGCCTGACCGACGGACAAGGCCGCACAGTGGACTTCCGCAACTCTGTCGTGATCATGACCTCCAACCTGGGCAACACGCTCTGGGAAGGCGGTCGCGAGGCCACCCGGGCTGAAATCACGCGCATTTTACAGGCCAGTTTCCGGCCCGAGTTTCTCAATCGCATCGATGAGATTGTGGCTTTCCATCCGCTCAAGAAGGAACACTTGAGTGGGATCGTCAGCATCCAGTTGCGCCGGGTCGGCCAATTACTGGCCGACAAGGGCTACCAGCTCAAAGTGAGCGAGTCCGCCCGCGAATACCTGGCCGAAGTGGGTTATGATCCCGATTTCGGCGCCCGCCCGCTCAAGCGCGCCATCCAACGCGAATTGCAAGACCCGCTGGCGCTCAAGATTCTCTCTGGCGCTTTCAAAGAGGGCGATACGCTCCAGGTCGAGCGCGGTCCCGAAGGGTTGGTTTTTCAAACAGATATTCCAGTGGTAGAAGGGCAAATTGTGGACTAAACCAGAACCTCCCGCAGCAGAATAACCTGCGGGAGGTTCTCTGCTTGTTGGGTTCCGAAAATTAACCGATTTCTTACATTAAGCTGATTTATTTTTTACAAACTGTTTTTATATTTATGGTTGTGAATTCCGCAAGACCACTTTTCAACCCGAGGAGGTAAATGCTATGTATCAACGTTTTCCCAGGCCCAGTATATGGCAGGAAATGGATCAACTCCAGCGTGAGATGAACCGCCTCTTTGAGACCACCAGCAAGAGACAAGTGTTCAATTCTCCCAGTTATCCTGCCCTCAACCTCTGGACCAACGAGAGTGGGCAAATGGTCAGCGCCGAGATGCCCGGAGTCCAGCCGGACGATATCAGCATCGACGTTACCGGAGATGCCCTTTCCATTTCCGGCGAGCGTAAACCGGACAAAGTCATCCAGGAGGTGCGCTATCATCGGCGCGAAAGAGCTTACGGCTCCTTCAGCCGGACGATCCAGTTGCCTTTCATGGTAGACACCCATAAAGTGGAAGCCAGCTTCAAAGACGGGGTTTTGGTGATCAGCTTGCCCCGGGCTGAAGCCGACAAACCCAAGAAAATCGCCATCAAAAACCAGTAGATCAGCCATCCAGTTTATCCCGGAGGTGTTTCTATGGCTACAAAGAAAGATCAAACAATGGAAATGCAAAAACAGGAAGCTGTCCCAACTGAGGATCAGGAACGCACCCGTTCCCGCCGCTGTTTTGTCCCGAAAGCAGATATCTACGAAACCGACCAAGAGATCGTCGTTCTGGCTGACATCCCAGGAGCCAACGAGAAAACCGTCGAGATCACTTTGGAAAAGAGCGTGCTCACCATCAACGCCTTTATTGATCCAGTCCGCGCGAATGGGTTCGAGTTAGCCTATGCAGAATATGAAGAGGGCGACTATCAACGCAGTTTCCACCTCTCCAACGAAATCAACCAGGACAAGATCGAGGCGACCGTAAGCGAAGGGGTGTTGCGCCTGCGTCTTCCGAAATCACAGGGGGCGGCAACCAGGAAAATCGCCGTAAAAACAGTTTAAGCCTGAAACCAGGCCAGGGCTTCGGAAGTTCCGAAGCCCTGGCTTTTTGTAAAACTTGTGACAGACACAAGCCTTACTTGAGTTTTTCCTTCTTGCCAAAATCGCGGTACAGGCTTAGCGGGGCGAGAACTTCTCTGGCCTGTTCTGCGCCATCGCCAGTGATCCATTGCCGAATAAAAGTAGCCAGCCCAGGGCCAAGCATATAGCCCTGGCCGCACATCCCCACCGCATTAAAGTAACCTTCCAGGCCCTCGACCTCGCCTACAATCGGAGCGCCATCGGGGGTCATCGGGTAGAGTCCGCGCCAGGTACGTCGGACTTTGATGTTTTTCAGGCAAGGCATGATTTCCAACATCCGCTTCGCCACCTGGGGCAGGAAAACCGAGGTTTCGCGCCGGTCCTTGCCATAGATCGGCGGGTTGGGTGTGATACAGAAAATGATCTGACCGGTATGGTGCTGGTAGAAATAATAGTTGGCCGAGTCATCGGTCGGGCGGATATCCACCACCATCGGGCGCAGGAAGTGCGCAACTGGTTCGGTGATGCCGCCTTCATGGGAATCCGGATTGACAGGCACATCTACTCCCGCCAGTTCGGCGACTTCACGTCCCCACGGCCCGGCAGCGTTGACCACCATTTTAGCGTGATACGTACCCTTATCAGTCGTGACGCCCGTCACCCGCCCATTCTGACGCTGGATGCCGGTGACATTTTCTTTATAACGAAATACCGCGCCAGAAACCTTCGCCTGCCTTTCAAAAGCCAACGCTGAGAGCATCGGCGAAGCGCTGCCATCGCCAGGAGAAAAAGTACCACCAATCAGTCCTTCCGGGTTCAGGGCGGGGATGATTTCCAAAAAAGCTGGCTTGTCGTACCAATCGATATCCAGGCCGAGTTGCTTCTGAATGACAAGCAATTCCTTAAGCGTTTGCTCCTCACGCGGCTGGTAAGCCACAAAGGAATAACCACCCTGCTCCCAACCGATATCATCACCGTAGCGCTCGCGCCAGGTGGAGAAAATCTCGATGCTTTTCAGACTGACGCGGATCTTGGCCGGGTCGGAATGCGTGGCGCGGATACCGCCGATGGCCTCTTTGTTCGATCCCTGTCCCACGCTGGCAAATTGATCAAACACCAGCACTTTTTCCCCGGCCTCGGCCAATTGCCAGGCCAGGGGTGCCCCCACACTGCCCGCCCCGATAATGATGGTGTCGTATGACTTGTTATCCATATTTCATCTCCAATCAACTCAGTGAGGCGGGTTATTCTTTGACACCGGCCAGGACACCCAGCGGAACTTCGACAAAGATCGGGCGGGCCACATTTTCGGTCACATCGGACATCGGCACGCCCAGTTCGCGGAAAGCGCGTTTGATCAGGCTGCTGCAGGTTTTTCCGCCGCAAGCGCCCATCCCGGCACGCGTGACAGCTTTGATCTCATTCATGTCATGCACACCCGACTGGATGATCGCCTTGATCTCAGCCAGGCTGACGCGCTCACAGCGGCAGACGATCAGGTCATCCGTCAGGCGTTCGACATACTGCTCCAGGGAAGCGCCGACCTCCTTGTTCTGGATTTCGATGCCCGCAATCTTATTGGCGATCTCGCGCGGCGCGCGGACCTTGACCAACACAGTGCGGTCGGTGGTCTTCCCGATGCGGGCGCGCACCACTTCCACCTGGCCAAGAGCAGTCCCGGTGGTATCCAGCACGGTCACAAAATCGCCAACTTCAATCGAGCCTCGATCGAATTCATATGGGATCGTCACAAGGGCGGTTTCCGGTTGTTCCTTGCGTAAATCGACCAGCGTGATGGCCAGGCCCGGGCAAATCGTGATACATTTTTCACAGGCGATGCACTCGACACCGATCTTCTTCGCAATATAATCCGGCACTTTGCGGATATCGACATCGTCAATCACGATGGCACCCTGCGAGCAAACGGAGGTGCAGGGGTTGCAGGGGATTTCCTGGCTGCAATGCAGCACCGGGTAAACCGCTTCACCGTCGTCGGGAACAGTCTCGTGGATAATCACGCCCGGCCGCGATTTGAGAATATCGGAGGTGCGGAACCAATCCGGCGGGATTTCAGGGACATCGTAGCCCAGAGAACGGGCAATTTCCAACCCGCGGATCTTGCCGGAGAACATGGCCGCCGAGGCTTCGGCCACTTCGTCGGCGTCACCAGCGGCGTAGGCCGGGAGTCCAAATTCCTGGGCTTTTTTGTAAAACTCATCCACCGGGTCCAGCCCAACGGCAATCAGGAGGGTGTCGCTTGCAAAGGTTCGCTCAGTGCCGGGGATGGGTTTCCACTCTTTATCGATGGCGGCTATCGTCACCGATTCGAGCTGATCGGTGCCATTGGCGCTCAAAATGGTGTGCGAAGTGTAAACCGGCACGCCCATCCGCACCAGCTTGTCTTTATGGACTTTGTAACCGCCACATTCCGGCAGGGCTTCAACCAACCCGGCGACTTCGATCCCCGCCTGCAGGGCGTGGTAACCGGCAATCAGGCCGACATTACCACCACCGACAATAAACAGGCGCTCGGAACAACGCACCAGGTCACGGTTAACCAGAGTCTGGAAGGCCCCCGCGCCGTAAACGCCGGGCAGGGTATTCCCTTTGAAAGTCAACGATTTTTCGCGCGCCCCGGTGGCAACCAGAATGACTTTCGGCTCGATCAGGACATAATCTTTCCCGTCGCGCACCGCGCCAACCTTTTTATCGCTGTAAACCGCCACAGCAGTAGTGTTCGTCCAGATATCCACAGATGGAATTTGTTCCAGGTCGGCGGATAGTTTGGTGGCAATATCGATGCCGCGCGTACCAGCATAACAAGCGTTGATGGATCCAAAGAAGCGGTGGGTCTGCAGGACAAGTTTCCCGCCCAGGCGGTGTTTGTCATCGACCACCAACGTCTGGATACCGCGCTGGCCGAGTTCAATGGCCGCCGAAAGCCCGGCCGGGCCGCCGCCGATAATCAGGCAGTCAACCTTAAGGTTTTCCACAGCCTTGAAACCTGAGATGGGTTCGGCTTCGGGGAGTTTTGGCAGAGCTAGCACCGGCTCAACAGACATGCCAGGCTTAACCAGCGCCATGCAAGATTTGACTGGCAATCCATCTGCAACGACGGTGCATTGCGCGCATTGCCCATTCGCGCAGAAAATACCCTGGGGCGAACCATCCTTTGGATGGTAACCAAAAATTCGAATGCCGTTCGCAAACAGTGCTGTCGCGATGGTCTCACCCGCCTGGGCTTGCAGCGCCTCGCCTTTCCAGGTGAAATCGATTGTCTCCCGCTCGGGGATGGGCAGGATGGGATGAGTGGTGATTCGGTAGTCTTTCATAGATTGAAGGTTCCTTATCCACCAACAGAGAATAAGACAGGCTGTTACCCTGTTTATCTGTGATACATCAGCCGCCACCGGGCAGCCGAACCTACTGCTTTAGAAAATTACGCAACACTTCGAAGCATAGCAAAGCCTGTTCAGACTAGCTAGTGACGAATATCACGAATTCAGGGATTGCGAAAACAAAGTTAATCATGAGATTCGGCAGTTGAGCAAGAATCAAAACTTCCGAGATGATCATCTCGGAAGTTTTAATGTGATTTCTATCTGGGCGCAATTTATCACCGGGAGCGCCGGGTCAAATCCCCGCGTTGCTCAAGGTTTCCAGCATTCGCGCTAGCGCCTGTGTCAGGGTGGGATGTGTGACCCCCAGGTAGCTGATGGAATCCTCCAAGCGCCCAAGCAGGGATGGCTGGGCTTTCGCCTGCCCGTCGTTGGAGCGCACCAGCAATTCACTGATATCTGTCGCCAGGTCACGCAGGAGCTCCCGTCCTTTTTCGTCAATGCTTTCGGTCTGTTCGATCTCGTTGTGCAATTGATCCAGAAGTTTGCGGAGTTCTTGGTCGTCCATATCAGCACCTCCTTCAGAATGATTAACTTTCCACGATAAGCGTTACATCCATTTTACATCTTTTTCATCTTCGGTTCGCAAGTGTGCGCCAAAATCGTTCAGGCGGAAGAAAAACCACCGCGCCGTAACAATTCCCGGTCGGTCTGTTCGATTTCAACAAGCACCTGCCCCGCCTCGCCTTTAATCTCGGCGCTGGCCCCGGCAGACTGCGGAATGAACTTGACCATTTCGCGCGCCTGCCGCAGCAGATCCTT
Source organism: Anaerolineales bacterium UBA5195 (assembly GCA_002412925.1). GTDB lineage: Bacteria > Chloroflexota > Anaerolineae > Anaerolineales > Villigracilaceae > UBA5195. Next base: position 13,521 of record DHVZ01000060.1, read on the forward strand.
GACCTGGGCCACATACGAAAAATCGTAGCTGCCACCTTCAGCAGGGATGGGCACTTCACGCGCCTTCTGGATAAAAGCGCGGGCGTGGATGATCCGCTCGGCGGCGGAAATTAGACGGGTCATGCTGTCTCCTGACTTTATTTCCAATCCTTCAATCCATAGCGCCGCAGAATTTCAGCCAGGCGGCCGTTTTCGCGCGACTCTTTGATCCCCTGGGAAAGGATTTGCGCCCATTTCTCCGACTCAGGGTCTTTCGGGCTAAAGGCGATATAGATAGCCTGGGGTTCATCGATAGTCCCAGAAATCTCAAATTCGTCTTTATCCAGCCCAGCCTGGGCAGCGGTGTAGTAAACCACACTGAGGTCTTCGAGGTAAACATCGATCTTTTGATCGAGCAGTTTTTTCAGATTGCGCTCAACTGCATTAGCGCCGCGAATGATATCGACCTGCGGGCTGTTTTGACTGGCATTGATATAAGCATTGATCTCGTCGGTGTAATAATAATCGCCAATAACGCCCAGGCGAATATTTTTCAAGGAATCCAGATCCGTGTACCGCCATGTTTCGCCTTTGCGCACAAACATACAATTCAAAAGAGAGCCGACCTCTTCTTCGGGGAAAATTGCGCCGGGGATATCGCCCAGGGCTGCGCCCACCGCCCCATCATAAATGCCTTCTTCAACCCCCCTGACCGCCCTGGACCAGGGAACATTCTCGTACTTGAGCCGGTAGCCCGCTTTCTGGAAGATTTCTGTGGCTAATTCGATCACATACCCGGGATATTCCGAGCCGGGGTCGCAATTATACGGGCACCAATTGTCGGCGACAACCGTAATCAGGTTGGTTTCTGCCACAGGCGCTGTTGGGGCCAGTTGTGCAGTCGGCGGCTGGGCTGGCCGGGCAGTGGTTCCCGCGCAGGCCGCCACTAAAAAAGCTGTCCCAACCAACATGATCAACTCGGAAAACACTGATACACGCCATTTTTTTCGATTCATCTTTAGCTCCTGTTTGCCAACTGAGAAAACACTGCCCTAAGAGAGCCTTGGGCGGGCGGCTCTCGTGTGAATTTTACTGACACTCAGGGAGTGAGTGTCACGGAAGGACTCGGCGAAAGAGCCAGAGTCGCAAGCCTGGATTTAACCGCCCGGTATTCCCGTTCAGCTTTAAGCAGGATTTCATTCACAGTCAATAAATGGACTGCGGCAATCTGCAGGGAAGTGGGATCGTCGCGGTCGAGGCCCCGGCGATAGGCAGCCGCCATGAAGCCCGTCTCGGAGGCCAGTTGATCCAGGAAAGAGGCATAGACAGCGTAATTCGGATCAGGAAATTCGACCGCCGCGAGCTGGCTGGCAGCAGCTTCCAGCCGGAATAAAGCCGCGCCTGTTTTCGTTTTCCAGATTTCATCGGGCGTCAGCGCAGGATTCGCAGCAAGCTGCTGGTGGAGTTCATTCAAGGCCTGGTAAGCCGACCGGAAAACCTCGAACCTGAGCTGCGCCTGGCGCAAGTGCGCCTCCGCTTCAGGCGTGAGGGTTTCCAGGAAACCAGCGCCGGGCGCAGGCGTGCGAAATGGCATGGCTGGCGCAATTGTCCGTTGCAAAGGAGTAAGGCTGGGAATTTTCGTCGATTGCCCTGGGGCAGAGGTGGGGGTCTCGGTCCACTGACCGGGAAGTGGCGTGAGCGTGAGATAAGGCGCAGGAAGCGGCGTGGCAGAATGGGCAGGCCGGGTGGGGGACACGCTCAAGGTTGAAACTGGCGCGACCCGGCCCCTTAAAAACGAAAATGCAATGAGGGCACCCATCGCGCAGAGACAACAGACCACCAGAAAAGCAAGGAAAACAACAACCTGGGCGGGGCCAGATTGCCTGAAAAATTTCATGAGCTGCCTGATGCAGGTGGCGAAACCTGTTCCGAGGGGTACACCCCTACCAAAAGACCACCAGCCTCTCTAGAGGCTTTTTAGCCCCAGGCATTGATGGCGCTGACTGCTACCATCATGGTCGGCACAGACCCGGTGGCCTGCGCGCCCTGGAAAATAGCCACCTGGCTGAGGTTCACAAATTCAAGCCCCGGATCAGCCTTGGCAAAACTGCCGCGGATCAGGAAGCCGGGGACGACAAACCAGACGATCTGGCCTTGTTTTGCGGAAAGCAGGAAATCATGAAGTGACATTGCGCAAGTCTCCTCTACCGGGAATTTTCTCAATTATACGCGAATCTGCCGCCGGGCAGTTCACTTGCACAAAGTCACGCTGACCGAGGCTGTCACCTTCGAAAGGCCAACCGAATTAAAAGCCTGCACCCCGTAGGTATAGACATACGGGGTTTTGGAGCTTGGCGTGTCGCGCTCGAGGTACTGGCTGCCAAAAACGGTGGCAATATTTTTCCCGTTCCGATAGAGATAATAGCCCGTCCCGTCGACGGCGGGGAACCATTGAAGCACGATCGGGCCTGTCCGATTTACCCCGCAAACGCCTTTGGAGGCGGTCATCCGCGAAGGGCCAACTGGCAGGGGCGGCGCAATGCTGACGGTCATTTCGGCGGTGTTGCGAAGCTCTTCCACGCTCGCAACCGGCACCCAGCAGGTGGAGCTTTTAATCGGGACCTGCGACATGATCACCAGCCACTCGCCGTCTTCGCTGCGGGCCTGGGCTTGCGAAGTCTGCCCCGGCAAGTAGGTCACCACCGGGTAATAATTGGCGTCCGGGCCGAGACGGCAGACCGTCTTTTCGGTGAAAGTGACCGTGGGAAACAGGGTCACAGCCGGGGTGGCGGTGGCAGTGGGCTCGGGAATGGCACTGGGCAAAACGGTCGAGGTGGGTGGAACGGCTGTTGCCGTCTTCCTGGCCGTGGCGGTTGCCAATGGCGCAGGCTGCGGCGCCGGGGTCTGCGCGCCACAAGCCGAGACGAACATGGCGGCCAACGCCAGGAGAATGAGTGGTTTTTTCATGCGTTTTTCCTTTGGAGCGTGATCCTGCACAAGGTTTAATGGCATTTCAGATACGTCGCAAGTGCGCGCGGCGTTCTATGTTCTGCCAGAATCCTACCAGACGAGTGTGTAGAATTTATGCAGAAATATCGTTCATCAAATCCAACCCAAGACCCCGGCAAAGACGACCAGCATCAGCACATCGAGGGCCGCCAGCGAACCGATCAAGAGCGCCTGCGTTTTGGGTTTCCAATCGTAGCAGTAGAAGGCCGCCAGGAAGAAGGGGATGTAGACCGTCACAAAGACCGGGAAAGCTCCCCACCAGGGATAGACCCAGGCAAAGGCCGGGGTTTTTGCCAGGAATATCTCAACAATTGAAAAGAAGGCCGCGTTGCCAATGGCGAACAACAGGCGGTTGTTCATCCCCAGGATTTTCAGCCTGGGGTCGGCGGGCAGCAGCTTGCTCATCACCAACCCGGCGATGGAGAACATGAAACTCAACTCGATGCCCACGCCCACCAGCAGCAGGAAAGCCGTGCCGGTTGGGACAGTCCAGAGGGCATGGCCGCTGAAGTGCTGGATGAGCGCGTTCAAAATCTCATAGAACCAGTGGACGGTATAGAGCGCCAGCCCGGCGGCGATACCCTTCCAGTTCTGTTTGGAAATCTCGTTGAAATAGATATAGACGACCAGCGCCAGGAAGGTGATCACGTACCATTGAAAATGATCCCCCTTGCGCAGGATGCTCAGGGCCAGTTGGGTTACTTCAGGATTATTCATCGTTTTGCCTCCTCGGGTTATTCCCCATGACAGGTACTGTTCCAATAATAGCATACAGGAAAAAGCCCAATCGAGCAAGGAGACTAAAAAATGCTTGCCAATTCCATCGCTTACTTCTGAAACCCGTTAAAACAGGTAGTGAGGAGTCCAGATATCGTTATAATAAAGGGAAGTGCGTTTCCCACCGGAGGAGAGGAGAACAAATGAAACCCTTGAGTTTTATGTTTGATAAATCCTTACTTGCCCTACTCGCCCTGACCCTGGCCCTATTGCCAGCCTGTTCGCCTGCGCCCGGTCCCCGTGTTCCTACTGAAACACCCATCCCGGCAGCAACAGTGACTCCTTCGCCACCCACCCTGACCCCGGTCCCACCCACAGAAACCCCCCTGCCATCCCCGACGCCCACCACCTCGCCGGATACGCTGGTCGCTGAAGCGGCGGAGATCTGCGAAGCGGCTTTCGCTTCGCAGGAGACGCTGGTTTCCCAGTCTCCGGAAAGCCCCGCCCTGACACTGGTCTACAGCGAGTATGACGATTTTAGCGATTCCTTCAAAAAATGGAAGGGCACTGCAGCCAGGAGCATGTACACCAACCCGCTGATCGCTGCCAGGTCTGCCGAAGAAGTGAAGACGCTGGCCTGCATCAAAGAAGACCGCGCACAAAACGGAACGTATACCGATGGACAGCCAGGCTACCAGGTTTCCTGGACAGTCCGCCTGGTCAGTTGGGAAAAACGCCTGCCTTTCGATGAAAAAACCTTTTACGGGTTGCGCCCCCCAGGGGTGAAGACGGGAGGCGGGCCCGCATATGGCGCACCCCCGGATCAGGCTTACCAGGCTTGGATCCTTTCAATCCTAGCCAGCGACCGGGTTTTGATCCATGAAGCTGAGATAGTGGGAATCAGTTTCTCTCCTGGTGGCAAATTCCTGGCTGTGACAGGAGACGATAATTCGGTCAAGGTTTGGGATTTGTCCCTTCGCAAAGAGGTTTTTAGTCACCCGATGAGAAAAGGCCTTCGAATGCAGATCAACGTTCCCGTTTTTTCGCCGGACGGCCGCCGGTTATACTTTGCCGATAGCGGTTCGACGCGGTTGGTGGACACCACCAGATGGGAATCCCTGAACAAATTCAGTTTGAACGTTTGGGCTTCGGCATTTCCTGCGGACGGCAAAACCTGGGTGACCGGGATGGGCCGGGATGAGAGCGGGATTTACTTCCGCGACCCAATCACCGGGGAGAGTCTGGAAAGTATTCCTCTGAAAGCGCCGGTACAGAAAGTCTTTTTCTCCCAGGATGGAACCCTGCTCATCGCAGCCCTGTACACCTGCCAAACCTGCCCGGCCGCCGGGGAAACCGGCATCCGGGTTTGGGATTGGGCAAGCCGGCAATTGCGCTATTCACTCGAATACTCTTTCATTGAGGATCTCGCGCTGCTATCCGATGGGAAAACCCTGGCGCTGGCGACCCAACAGGGTGAGGAAGTGCTCTTGTTGGATGCCCAATCGGGCCAGGAACTGGCAGTATTGAAGGGCAATGACGCCCTAATCAGCGTAATCGCCCTTTCACCAGATGGGAAGCTGCTCGTGGCGGGCGATTACGCTGGGAAGCTCTTTTTCTGGGACCCGGCCACCCGGGAATTACTCTCCACTTCGGCGGAGCATGACTCCGTCACCGCGCTGGCATTCTCACCGGATGGCACACGGCTCGCCATCGGCACCCGGAAAGGGATAATCGAAATCCTGGATGTTCCTTGAACTTCGCGGCAGGCTGGTTGCAGAGGAAGTGAAGAGGTCACACCGCCAGATCAAGAACTGTTTGCCGGGGCCGCTGGAGGCTGGATGGACAACCACCAGCCTGATCCGCCGGGGTCGCCGTTGTTACGCCAGGCGTTCCAGAGGCCTCCGTCGCCGTACCAGGGGGCCGATTTATTCTTCCCGGTCAGCGGCTCGTTGTAATAGATCGTGATTGCGTATTTATTATCCGCAGCGACCGAGATGCCCGTGACGAGCACAAAATGCGCACCGGAACGCGGCTCATCCAGCCGGGTCAGGATGTCGATCATGACGGGATGTCCTTTTTGCAATTCCCGGGCCAACAACTCCAATCCCTGATTGGAACCGCTGACCGTTCCGCTGGAAAAATCCCTGGTGTAATGTTTGGTAATTTTGACCATGTTGGCCGGGCTGGTGAAAGGCCATTTCTTTTCGGTGTAATACCCCATCATTTCTGCATAAGTCAGGATCTCGCGCTCACCAATTCCGGCCTGTGGATAGGCATATTGATGGGCCATCGCAATCACCGCTTCACCGCAGGAAGTGATTTTCAACTGTTTAAGCGGCTCAACCGGTAAATTGATCGAAAGCCCCTGGAGCGACCCCAGCGCAGCAGCCCCGGAGGCCTGACCCAGGCCAGGGGTTGCCCAAATCCACAGGCTCAAACTGAGAACGAGCAAACATGCCAGAAGCAGTCTTTTCATCTACTGAACCTGTGGCAACCCCAGATCAGGCCGCTCAATAGTGAATCTTGACCGACGTGCCAATCGATGACCAGTAGTAGAGCCACTCCGCATCCGCGATGGAAAGGTTGACACAGCCGTGGCTCATCGGGGTGCCGAAGTTGCTGTGCCAGTAGGTGCCGTGCAGGGCATAGCCTTTGTGGAAGTACATGATGTAGGGCACATCTGGCAGGAAGTAGCCCGGCCCCCACATATTACCCTTGACATGCCTTTCGTAGACCTGGTAACTGCCGGTCACAGTCCGGCGCGGCGCGGCCCCGGTGGAGACCACAAAAGCATTGACCAGGGTCTGGCCTTCGTAGGCGTAAACCATCTGGCTGGTCAGGTTGACCTCGATCCAGCGCTTGCCGCCCGTAACGCCGGTGGCGGCGCTGCCCGGGACGGGCGCCGGGGCCGCCGCCGGAAGGGTGGGAAGCGGCGCAAGCGTCGGTTCGGGCGTATCGCTGGGCAGGGGCGTGGGGGAAGCGGCCTCGGTCGGCAGTTCGGAGGGCGCCAGGCTGGGCGAGGGGACGGAGGTCTGGCTGGCGGTGGCGGTCACCTGCGCGGTGGCCGTCAGGCTGGGGCTGGCAGTGACCGGCTGGGTCGGGGATAAAGTGGCCGTTGGCGCAGGCGTGAAGCTGGGGATTGCGGTCGGGAAGTCTTCGGGGACGGCAGCGGCGGTGGGCGCCTGGGCCCAGACAGGCGCGCCCGAGACCAGTCCGAGGAGCGCTGAAACCGGCGTGAAGGCGCTGACCAGGAAAGCGCCGCCAACCAGGCAGGCCAGGAACAGCCCCAGCAAAGCCGCATAAACCAGGTTTTTCCGCCGGCGAGTCTTTGGGGGCCGGGACTGCGCCCTGGCTTCTGGTTTGGAAAGCGGCGGCGTTTTTTCAACTGTTGTCGGTTCGGGGAGAGGGCTGGCAGCAGATTGGGCGTGATCCGCCTGTTCCTTGCGCAGGTTTTCCATGGCCCAGGCCAGCCCTTTTTGGGCGCGCGGACTGGCCGGGTTGATCTGCAAAGCCCGATGCAAGTATTCCAGGCTGGCCTGGGGTTGCTTGGCCAGGGCGGCCAGCAGCAGCCAGGCCTCTTCCAATTCGGGCGCGAGCCGGGCCGCCTGCGCGGCAAGCTGGCGGGCAGTGGATCGATCCCCACTTTTCAGGGCATTCTGGGCCTGTTCGACGAGCTTCAAGGCGGTGAGCTGGTTGGTTTGCATGGCTGCCTGCGTGTTTGCGAGATGGTTTTGGGTGACATAATTTTACACGAAATTCAGCTCCCCCCACCCAATCACTTGAATTTAAAAACAATGGTTTCTTTCCAGCCAGTTGTTTCCCCTACCACTTCGCTTCGCTTCGGGTACGCGTCCCCTGAATCCCCTGGTTTTGGGAATTCGGGGCTGTTTCGCCTGCCGTGCTTTCCGGCAGGAGGTTGGGAGAGGGTCAAAAAAACCCTTGCAAAGGCATCTCTACCTCCGCAAGGGCACTGGTTACTACTCACTATTCGCTGATTACCGCTCTCAGCACTCACTAAACCCGCAGGCGTAGCACTTGCGGCAGCCCTCTTCGTTGACCACCGCCGCTTCGCCGCATTCGGGGCACAGATCGCCGATTTTCATCAAAGGTCCCTGGGGCGGGGTCTCGGGCTGGGAATGATGCCCGTTGCCGCCCGTCGAGGCATTGACCAGTTCGTGACCCTTCGGCTCGCCGTCACGCTCGCGCAGGTACTCATCCAGCACCTGGCCCACGCCGTCGGGCAAAGAACGGACGCGGTGCGGGCCAAAGCCGAGCGAGCGCCCGCCGCCAATCCCGGTCAATTGTGTGACCACCTCGCGCAGCCGGTCGACCGGGGCAATCGGCGAAGCCAGGCGCAGCACGTATGAGATCAGCCGCCCAATCGCTTCAGAAACCGCCGCCGTATCCGACCCGGCCTTCGAAGTGTTGATGAAGACTTCGAAAGGCTGTTCGCCGCCGTTGGCGTTGACGGTCACAAAAGCCTTGCCGAGCGGCGTATCGACGGTGTAAGTCTGGCCGTGCAGGGCGCGCGGGCGCGGTTTTTTGGTCTCATGCCAGATCAGTTTTTGCGAACTATCCTGCATGGGTTCGGCGGCCAGCACCAGGTCCTTGGCCGGGGCCTGTTTCTTCCCGGCAGTGGCATGCGTTTCGAGCACGACCTTGTCGCGCGAGCCGGTCACGTAAACGGTGATGCCCTTCGCGCCCAGTTCCCAGGCCAGCAGGTAGGCCTGGGCGACATCTTCTTCGGTGGCGCCTTCGGGGAAATTGATCGTTTTCGAAATCGAATTATCGACAAAAGCCTGTAACGCCCCCGCCATGCGGACGTGCTCTTCGGCGCTGACATCCCCGGCGGTGACAAAGACCCGGCGGAGGTCTTCAGGCACGGCGGCCACATCCTGGCAGGTGCCGTGTTTCATGACTTCTTCGAAAATTTCCTGGCGCGACTGCGTGTCGATGCCCGCGTTTTCGAGAGCCTTCTCGAAGGACGGCGAGCCATAAGTCAGCTTCAGGTCCTGCCCGTTGTCGTTCACATGGCGGATGTAGGCCAGCGCGAAGACCGGCTCACAGCCATAGCCTTCACAGCCCGCGACGGTGGCAATCGTCCCGGTCGGTGCGACGGTGGTCTGCGCGGCGTTGCGGATGCCGACCTTTTTAATCCCATCGACGACGGTTTCCCAGTCGATGGCCGGGCGGGCCCAGTCGCCCTGGTAAGGGGCCAAAGGCTGCGGCGGGGTCCAGGTCAATTCCTGCGGGTCGTAGATCGAACCGGCAATGGCGGGGAAGGCCCCGCGCGCGGCGGCCATCTCAATCGAGGTCTTCATCGCGTGGTAACGGATAAATTCCATCACCTGCGCGCCGAACTCCTGGCCCTCGTCCGAGCCGTAGCGCGCGCCGACGTGGTACATCAGGTCGGCCAGGCCCATGATGCCCAGGCCGATGCGCCGCGCGCGGTGGGCGGCCTCCTTCAACTGCGGCACCGCCGGGACGTAGGCGTTGGCTTCAACCACGTCATCCAGGAAGAGGGTCGAGAGCGCCACGCTCTGGCGCAGGGCCTCCCAATCGACCGTCCCTTCTGGGCCGAGGTGCTGGGCCAGGTTGACCGACCCCAGGCAGCAGTTCTCAAAAGGCCCAAGCCACTGTTCTCCGCATGGATTGGTCGATTCGAGTGGGTAGAGATGCGGCACCGGGTTCTGGCGGTTGGCCGCGTCCAGGAAGAGCACGCCCGGCTCGCCATTGTGATGCGCCTGTTTGACAATCTGGTTGAAAATATCGCGTGCGCGGACAGTCTTGTAGACCTTGAGGGGAATACCCTTTTCTTTGGCTTGCTCAAGGGTGCCGCGGAACTTGCGATATTCCGGCACGGAGATATCCGGGAAAACCAGGTCCCAACCGCCGTCATCCTTGACGGCCTGCATGAAAGCGTCGGTAATCCCAACCGAAATGTTGAAGTTGGTAATGGCGTTTTCGCTGATCTTGGAGGTGATGAAATCTTCCACGTCCGGATGGTCCACACGCAGGACGCCCATATTGGCCCCACGACGAGTATTATGGGTCACCATGCCATAGGCAAGATAAGTGTGGTTCTCGTTCACTTCCAGGTCAAGGGTAAGAGATTCTCCAGCTTGTTCAACGCCTGATACCTGGACAAACCATTTTTCTTGCGGGGAAACTGCATTTTCAGCAAAAACAGGATATTTCTGGGCCAGGTTATCATAGGCTGAACGGGTAAAGTTGCGCTCATCGCGCAGATAACGCAGCAACAATCGGCGCAGGCCTGGCTGGGTACTGCGAAAATTGACACCCTTTCCGCGCCCTTTGGCATCCACCTGTTCAAGAGTAATCGCATCCAGAACCGGTTGGAGCCAGTAAAGCGGATTTGGCAAAACGTAAGTGCTCTCGCGTCGGGTATCGCTTTCCCAGGCTTGGCAGGCCGCGAAGCGGGAGCGCATATCGCAGCCAATTTTTTCGCGCCAACTTTGAAGCCCCTGGGTGCTTTCGATGCGCACATGATAAACGGTCGCGTCACCGTAGTGATTGACGCCCGGGGTGACAGAGCGCATCCGTACCGGGCAACCTAGGCCAACCAACAAAGTAGCGGCTTCTTCGGCCAGTCGCGCCGAAGTCGTAGTCAGGTTGGGATAACCATGGCTAAGGCTGCCATCTGCTTCGAATAAACCGCGCAGGAATGCGCCCGCTACCTCGGGGGGAGATTGGCGAATGAGACGTGGAACCACGACATTCCGGCTGCGAGCTTTATCCAGCCCATTGATTTGCAGGAAATCCTTGATAGCGCGGTTATCCATCACGAAAGTGACCGAACGATCATTTTCTTTTTGCTGGCGGTGCACCTTTACGCCAAAAAGCCGCTCCAATAATTCAGGCATTTCTTTCATCAAGTAGGATGAATGCGAGACGCTCACACCCACCCAATGGTCATCCGGCTGTACAGCGACAAACCCATCCCCCACCAAATACCCAATAAAGAACGCCAACTCTTCATCCAAAATAGCAGGAAATGTGGGTAAAACCTGGTTACCGTGCTTAACCTGCGGTTGGCGTAAAGCCTGCCAATCCCCACGCAGTTGACCGGTCTGGGTCAGAATCCAATCGCCCGTGCGTAATTCACTCAACATGCGCCATTCAGGGCCATTATCCGTCATGACTTTCACGCGATGCTGGTATGTCCCCGCCAGGCTCAAACCCTGGCGAGTATGCACACGTAAAACAGGCGCAACGCCATTGTTGTAGCCCCTTGGCGAAGACTGCCAACCTTCATCGGTGGCAACATCTAAACGATGATCCTGCCAGCCTGCTCGCTCAACATCCACTAACTCATCCAACCGCAGGAGGCCCCTTGATGTAAAAACGAGCGTCTCGGGCAACAAACAACCGCCCTGGGCAATTTCCCCGAAAGCATGGTCATAGACGCGCAGGAAACCCACCGGCCCGGTGGCCTGCCCGGCGGACGATTTGACAATCCCGCCCTTGGGGCGCAGGCGCGAGAACGAAAAACCGTTCCCGCCGCCGGTCTGTTGGATGAGGGCCGCGTTGCGCAGTGATTGGAAGATACCGGCTTCGTCACGGCCCATGTCATCGTTGATCGGCAGAACAAAGCAGGCGGCCAGTTGTCCAAGCGGTGTGCCCGCCCCGGTAAAAGTCGGAGAATTCGGGAAAAATTTCTTACTGGTCAATAAAATGTAAAACTCGCGGGCGCGCAGCAGCACGTCGCCGCTCCAGGCTTCCTCGACCTTTGCCACATGGTAAGCGACCCGCCAGAACATTTCTTCCACGGTTTCAGCGGGCAAGCCGTCATCACCGCGACGCACATATCGCCGCAGGAGCACCTGGCGGGCGTTTTCGGTCAGTTCGATTTTCGGTAAATCAGTTGGGATGGGCGGGGTGGGCAAAATACCATGCTTCGAGACAACTTCGCTTGCAACCATGAAATACACTCCTCTAAGATTTAAAAATGATAATGTCAGGAAAAAATCAGGCGTCGAGCAGGCGGTCGATCTCACCGCGCAGGGCATGGAGATCATCGAGACGCAGGTACACAATCGCATAACGAATATACGCAATCTGGTCGAGTTCTTTCAGCCCGCTGATGACCATGTCCCCCACCACGCGGGAAGAAACCTCAGCCTTGCCCATTTTTTGAAGTTCGGCCTCCACCTGCCCAATCAGCCGCTCGATATCTGCCGCTGAGACCGGGCGCTTGGCGCACGAAATGCGGATGCCGCGTGCCAGCTTTTCGCGATCGAACTCTTCACGTGTGCCATCCTGCTTGATCAGCAATGGCGTCGAAAGGATCGGGCGTTCATAGGAGCTAAAGCGCTGTCCGCAGCTCAAACACTCACGCCTCCGCCGGATGCCGCCATGGCTGTCGTGCGTGGTATCAATCACTTTGGATTCGTGATGCTGGCAATATGGGCAACGCATAGGTCATCTCCGTAAATAGAACAAATGTCACCGCCACATATGGCAATACTTGCTGGGTATCCCCCTATCTGTGGCGTAGCGATTTAGATTCTAGCATATTTGTAAGGTCGATACAAGAGGACTGACGGGTGATTAACCTTAAAGAATCGGGGTGGACAGTTGCAAATCCATTATCAGGCCTGGCTCACACACACAATACTTGATATATGGTAGTTTTTATCATATTTAGATGATCGTAGTGGTTCGTTGGGAATCTCCGTGGTAAGACTGTCGTGAAACCTATCACAAAGCTCGTCCTGGCATATAATGAAACCATGTCGGCAAAGCTGCGGTTGAATTCGTGGGTACTCCCGATTGTGGTAGGACTGCTCTTGGTCTTGCAGGTGATCGACCCCTCGCGCGCCTGGAAAACCTTGCTGGTCATCCTGGGCGGAGCCTGGCTGGTGGGCTACCTATGGGCACGCGGGCTGACAAACCATCTGCGGCTGACGCGCGAGGTGCGCTATGGTTGGGTGCAGGTCGGTGACGAATTGGAGGAGCGCTTCACAGTCGTGAATGACTCGTTTTTCCCGGCCACCTGGGTCGAAATTGACGACCATTCCACCCTGCCGGGTTACCAGGCCTCGCTGGCCACCGGCGTCAGCAGTCACAGCGTCAACGAACTCCTCAGCCGGGGACACTGTTCGCGGCGCGGACTCTACATCCTGGGCGGCACCCGGCTCCTGAGCGGCGACCCGCTCGGGATTTACACCGTCAGCATTGACAACCCGGCCAGCCAGACGCTGCTCGTCCTGCCGCCGGTTGTGCCGCTGCCTTCCATCGACGTGACCCCCGGCGGGTACCTGGGCGAAGGCCGTCCGCGCAGCCACTCGCCGGAGCAAACCGTTGGCGCGGCAGGCGTGCGCGCTTACCAGCCCGGTGACGCGCTGCGCCTGATCCACTGGCCGACGACGGCCAAACACAACCAAACCTTTATCCGCCTGTTGGACGGCACCCCCGCCGCCGACTGGTGGATCCTGCTCGACCTGGACGCCAGCGCGCAAATCGTCGCGGGCCAGGACTCAATCGAAGAACATGCCGTCATCCTGGCGGCCTCCCTGGCCGACCGGGGCCTGCGCAGCCGCAAGGCGGTTGGGCTGGCCATTAACGGTCAGGAAGTTTGCTGGAAGCCGCCCAAAGAAAACGAAAGCCAGCGCTGGGAAATCCTGCGCGCGCTGGCCCTGGCCCGTCCCGGAGAACTGAGCCTGGACCAATACCTGGAATGCAACGGCAAATCCTTCGGGAAGCGAGCCAGCCTGGTGGTGATTACCGCCAATCTCTCGGCAGGCTGGGTGGCAGGGCTGGCAAAACTGCAATGGCGCGGGATCGTCTCGACGGTCATGCTGCTCGACCCGGTTTCGTTTGGCGGCGTGGGGAACAGCGGCGGGTTGGCGGCCCAGCTGCGGCAGATGGGCATCAGTTGTCACCTCATCAGCCGCGACCTGCTCGACCGGCCCGAAGCCCATCCCGGGCAGGGCGGGCGCTGGGAGTGGCGCACTTCCGTTACCGGCAAAATCACCCCCATCCGCAAACCGGTCGATACTGAATGGCGGAGGCTGGCATGATTGGCTGGCTGCTGCGCCGCTCCCCCTGGCTGACCACGCTCCAGGTGGCCTTGCTGCTCATCGCCCTGAACTGTTTTGTCGTCGGGCTGGGGAGCATCGTGCGCGGCGCTGAGACAAGCGCCTTCCTGCCAGTCGGGACCCTGGCCGTGCTGCTGGGCTGGGGGCTGAGTCAGAACCGGTTAAAGGGCTGGCAGGCCTTCGGGAGTCTGGGTTTGCTTGGCGGCCTGCTGCTCTGGGGACGGGTCGCCCAGTTTGGCGGCCCCCTCCTGAAGCTGGCAACCTCCATGCCCACCTACCTGCTGCGAAGTTACTCTCACCAGCCAGTCAGCCAGATACCAGAAGCAGCCCTCATCCAGTCTGCCGTCGAGGCGCTGGCAACCCAATCGGCAGCAGCCTGGGCGCGTCTTCTCGCCTGGCTGGCCGGGCTGGGAACAGGCAGCGGTCCAAACGACCCGATCGTGCGCCTCCTGGCCTGGAGCCTGCTGCTCTGGGTGGTGGCCGCCTGGGCTGGCTGGGCCACAGGGCGGAACAAAGTGCTGGCCGGGCTGGTTCCCGCGTTGGCTGTGCTGGCCTGGGTCACCCAGTATACCGGCGCAAACCTGACAACCCTCTGGCTGATGACGGCCAGTACGCTGGGGTTGATGGGGATTGCCCGCTTCGATGCCAACTTGCGCCGCTGGGGCGCCGCCAAGCTGGATTACGCCGAAATGATCGTCACCAATACCCTGGTCGCAATGGTTACGCTCACCCTGGGGCTGGCCGCGCTGGGCTGGGCCTTGCCGCTGGTTTCCATCAAGGACATTCTGGAATCCATGCGCCGCGAGACCGCAGAAAGCCAGGCCGCCCGTTCGCTCGGGCTGGAGGCCGCCCACAGCCCGGAAGCGCGCCCCACCTCCCGGTTTGCTCCACTGCGCGCCTCAGACCTGCCCAACAAACACCTGCTGGGCAGCGGGCCGGAGCTCTCCAAAGAGGTGGTTTTCACCGTCCACACTGGCGAACTGCCCCCCATCCCGATCTCGGATCAGCAAATCGCCCCGCGCCATTACTGGCGCAGTAACACCTTCGATATTTACACCGGCCTGGGCTGGGTTTCGTCACCAGCGCAAAGCTTCGAGTACGCACCCGGCCAGGAGCTCTACGAAGCGCCCCCGGGTTACAAACTCTTGACCCAGAACTTCAGCCTGCGGAACGGAGAGATGGGCAGTTTATTCTGGACCGGCTACCTGTACCGTTCCGACACGCCTTTCGAGGCCGCCTGGCGCATTCCTCCGGGGCAGGACTACCCGCAGGCTGTTGACCCGTTTCGCGGCGCGGACCTGCTGGGAGCGCTGAACGCTGCCCCGGCTTACCAGGTCGAATCCCTGGTCGCCGAGGTGAGCGTTGAAAAACTGCGCGCGGCCGGGCGCGCTTATCCCGATTTCATCCGGCAGCGCTACACCGCCCTGCCGCCGAATGTCCCCGAACGGGTCTACGCCCTGGCGCGGAGCTTGACCTCGACTGCGGCCACGCCCTTCGACGAAGCCAAGGCCATTGAGGCTTATTTACGCCAAACCTATCCCTACAGCCTGGAGGTGCCCATGCCGCCCGGCGGCGCAGATGTAACTGATTATTTTTTGTTCGAATTAAAAACCGGCTATTGCGACTATTACGCCACAGCCATGGCCGTGCTGGCGCGCTCGGTGGACCTGCCCGCCCGCCTGGTGACAGGTTATGCCAGTGGGGTTTATCATGCCGCCACGGCAGAATATGTTGTCACTGCCGCCGATGCCCACGCCTGGGTGGAAATCTACTTCCCTGGCACCGGCTGGGTGGAGTTCGAGCCGACAGCCAACCAGCCAGAACTTCTGCTACCGGCGCAGGGCGGCCAAGCCCCACAGACCGAGTCAAAGCCCGACCAGCAATGGGATCAATTCCTGCGCACGGTCTACCACCTTTCATCCGGCGCGCGCCGGGCCTTATTAGTCCTGACCGTGGGGCTTGGGCTGGTCAGCCTGTTTTTCCTGCTCGAAGGCTGGCTGCTCGGCCTGCTCAGCCCGGCCTTCGCCCTGCGCTGGATGATCCGTTCCATTTACGGGCAGGGAGCGCGACTCCTGGGTGCGCCTGCCCCCGGCCAGACCACCATTGAATTTGCGAACAACCTGCAAAATACGCTTAAAAGCCCCGACCCGCGTCTGGATTTGCTGACTGCGGCTTACCTGAAAAGCCTCTTCAGCCCGCAGCCGCTGCAAGAAGCCGAAGTCCGCCAAGCAATCCGCGCCTGGCGCGGCCTAAGGTGGAAGTTGTTGTGGGTTAAGGGCGTGAAGAGGGGGCAGTAAGGAATTTTGTTTTCAGGAAACCACCGGCTACTCTCCCACATCCAAACCGGTCAGCTTTGTCAGCAAGCGATGAATCAGCATCAGCGGGAAAATCAGGAGGATATGGATGAGAATGCTGACCAGCAAAATCAGCGCCGTGCCGCGCAGGAACTGGTTGACCGGCGTCGCGAGGTTCGCCAGCATCCAGGGCCCGGCACCAGCCAGCGCCACCACCACGAGCAGCCCCGCAGCCACGAGACCCAGCGGCAGCCAGGCGTGCCGGTCAGAATCTGAGGGCATCATTGTGCTGGAGATGGCAAAGGTCAGGTAGAACCAGATCCAGAGATCGGGGATGGTCGGCAGGGTCTGGAGTCCCAGCAGGAACAAATCCCACTGCCCATTCCGAAACGTATCCCACATGATCACCAGGTGCAGGCGCGACATCGCCGCAAAGGCGACGAAGGCAATCCCGCTGATCAACGGAGCCACGCCCACCAGCGAATCGCGAAAAGGATCGGTATGCGCGGCCTCCACGTAACCAAGCTGCAAGCGGCCATCGGGCATCACTTCTGGCAGGAGCGAAAACTTGCCGGTGCGGACTCGCAGTAACTTGGCCATTAAGAGATGGCTGAATTCGTGCAGGAAGACGCCAGGCAGGAAAATGAGCGAAAAGACCAGGATGGTTATATTTGGGCTGCGTGTGGAAATCAAAAAAATCGCCTGAATCTCGCGGTGCAGGGCGCGCTGGAGGATCATCAGGAGCGCGAGGCTGGCCAGGAGCCAGAGCAGGCCATCGAAGGAAGTCAGCATGGGTATGATAAAACGCAACACGCAATACGGAAGCTTTCGTATTGCGTGTTGCGTAAAAAATCAGCAAACCTTACTTCACCGCCGCTTTGGCAATCGCAATGAAATCATCTGATTTCAGGCTGGCGCCGCCGACCAGCGCGCCATCGATATCAGGCTGGCCAAAGAACTCGGCCGCGTTGGCTCCGGTCACCGAGCCGCCGTACAAAATGCGGATGGCCTGGGCTGTTTCGGCGCCAAACAAGTCCTTCAGCGCCGCGCGGACCACGTCGCGGTGGACAGCTTCGGCGTTTTCAGCCGAGGAAGCGCGCCCGGTGCCGATGGCCCAGACCGGCTCGTAGGCGACGACGATTTTAGGCGCGAAAGCCGCGTCCAGGCCTTTGAGACCTTCCAGCGTCTGGCGGCGGACGACTTCTGCCGTCTTCCCGGCCTCGTTCTCGGCCAGGGTCTCGCCCACGCAAACGATCGGGGTCAGTCCATGCTTCTGGGCGGCCAGGACCTTCTTGTTGACGGTTTCGTCCGTTTCGCCAAAATAGGTGCGGCGCTCTGAATGGCCCAGGATAACGTAATTACAAAACTCTTTGACCATGCCGGGCGCGGTTTCGCCGGTGAAGGCGCCCTTCTCTTCCCAGTGCATGTTCTGTGCGCCGAGGCCCAGATCCGTGCCGCCGATCAGGTTGGCAACCGCCACCAACGAGATGAACGGCGGGCAGAGCACTTTCTCGACACCTTTGACTTCCTTGAGTTCCTTGCCCATCACCGCAACGAGTTCGCGCGCTTCGGCGACGGTCTTGTTCATTTTCCAGTTTCCAGCTACAAATGGGGTACGCATTTTTTTCACCTCGATTTATGGAATGATTTCGCACAGGTGACCGGTAATTCCCTGGCCATCCGCTGCAATTCTTTTGCCCGCCCGATATTATAGCCCACTTGTCCCGCAACGATGCAAGTTTTCTTTATAATGCCCCGATCACAAATTTTACCTTCCCGCCCCCAAAAGCGTAATTTGTGCCGGAAGAATACAGCAATGCTTCAAAGCCTCTGCATTTACTGGAAACATAGCATCCCGCAGGAATTCAGTTCCTGCGGGATGCCTCATGCCTGCTTAGGTTGTGGATGACTATTTGGACTCTGTCACGCTTAAATCCGTGCCGCCGCCCGGGCTGGGGGTGAAGGAAACATCAAAGGATTTATTGGAACCATCACCACAGGTCACAGTCCATTGTTCTTTCCAGGCACCAGACGAATCCGGCTCCTGGAGCACCTCAATGGCGGTCTGGCTGGCATCGGTAGCCGCACACCCAGAGACGGCTGCAGCCGTGACAACATAACCCCAAGTGTTGGTACGCAACAAATCATCGCCAAGCCCGCCTTGCGGAATCAGGTTGGAAGGTAAAGCCGGCATCGGCACGTCTGAGGGATTGGATGGATCCGCAGGCATGGATGGGAGTTCGGGCATGGCCGTCAGTTGCTGGTTAACCGATGAATAGACATTGCCAACCGCCGGTCCCATAAACAGGAAGACAGCTGCAATCGCAAGGCAGCAGCAACACAGCAAGACAACCACCACGATAGCAATGATCTTTCCGGTATTGGCTTTCTTGGGCTGTTCCACCGGAGTAAACTGGGAACCTTCCATATTTTTTCTCTCCTCTTTGGCAAATAAAAGTGCTGGACAAAGTCTTCAGTCCATTCACTAATACTATACCCAAATATGGGTCAATTCATATCATCTTTTTGGGGGATATTTATCCGATTAATCTGGGGTTTCAGAATTTTCTGCAAAAAGCATTACCTGCCAGACTGACCATTTTCAACCGCCGAAAGATTGCATTAACGGCCCTTCCAAAATCGCAAAGGACACGATCAGGCAGCAACAACAGAATAACAAGACAAGCAGGATAATTCCAACGATAACAAGCGGCTTATTGTTCGGGAGCTGCAAATTTTCCATGATACTCCTCACGTGTTTGGCATTTTCTCAAATGCAGGCTTCCGAAACCGGTTGGTCTCGGAAGCCTGCCCTTACGCTTTCCTTGCTTATTTGTTGTTAAGCGCCGCGACGCCAGGAAGTTCTTTTCCTTCCAGGAATTCGAGCGATGCGCCGCCGCCGGTTGAGACGTGGGTCATCTGCTTGGCAAGGCCCGCCTTCTTGACTGCGCTGGCGCTGTCGCCTCCGCCAATGACAGTTGTCGCGCCGGATTCAGCCAGCAGTTTGGCCAAGGCGAACGTCCCTTCGGCGAACCTGGGGAACTCGAAGACGCCCACCGGGCCATTCCAGACGATCAATTTCGCGCCCGTGAGCGTCTCTTTGTAGAGCGCCAGGGTTTTCGGACCGACATCCAACATGCGCCAACCAGCCGGAATATCATCCACATCGACCACCTGGCTCTGGGCTTCGGCGTCGAATTTATCGGCTATGACCGCGTCCACCGGCAGGACGAGCTTGGCGCCTACTTTCGCCAGGATGCCTTTGGCTGTTTCAACCGAAGCCGTTTCGACCAGGCTGTCTTGCATGTTTAAACCTTTGGCAGCCAGGAAGGTATTCGCCATGCCGCCGCCGATGATCAGCTTGTCGCACTTCGAAAGCAGGGTTTCGACCACCAGGATTTTATCGCTGATCTTGGCGCCGCCCAGGATGGCGATATACGGGTGCTCAGGGTCAGCAACTGCGCGGCCCAGGTATTCCAGTTCCTGTTCCATCAGGAAGCCAGAGACGGCCGGGAGGAAGCGGGCAATCCCTTCGGTGGAGGCGTGCGCGCGATGAGCAGAGCCAAAAGCATCGTTGACGTAGACATCTGCCAGCGCGGCCATCTGCTTGGCAAGTTCCAGGTCATTTTTCTCTTCACCGGCATGAAAACGGGTATTTTCGAGCATGACCACATCACCGGGCTTGAGCGCCACGGCGATTTTTTCCACTTCGGGGCCGACGCAATCAGGGGCCATCGTCACCGGCCTGCCAAGATGACCAGCCAGCACTTCGGCGGCGGCTTTCAAGCTGAACTCTGGGTCCGGCCCGCCCTTGGGGCGGCCGAGGTGGCTGGCCAGCAGGAGCGAAGCGCCCTGTTCGAGCACATACTGGATGGTCGGCAGGGCGGCTTTAATGCGCTTGTCATCGGTCACTTTGCCTTCAGCCATCGGCACGTTGAAATCAACGCGCATAAAAACGCGCTTGCCTTTCAAGTCAATATCTTTTACCGTCTTTTTATTCATGGGAAACTCCTCCTATTTGTAAACAAGTACACAGGTAAACAGGTTTTCTTGTCTACGTGTGTACTTGTCTACTATTTTATGTATTTTTTGTGACTTACAGGCTTTTCGCCATCAATGCAGCCAGGTCGGCGGTGCGGCAGGAGTAGCCCCACTCGTTGTCGTACCAGGTCACAACCTTGATGAAGTTGCTCTTTTCCTTGCCCAAAACGCTGGTGAAGGGTAGGTCAACAGAGGAGCTGTACGGGCTACCCTTAAAGTCCATGCTGACCAGGGGCTCATCCACGGCTTCCAGGATACCCTTGAAGCGTGGCAGTTTGGCTGCCTCGCGGAAGGCCTGGCGCAGTTCTTCGGTGGTGGTCTCTTTTTCGAGTTCAGCAGTGAAATCCACCACCGAGACGGTCGGGGTCGGAACGCGCAGGGAATAACCGTCAAACTTACCCTTCAGGTCCGGGATCACCAGGGAGATAGCCTTGGCAGCGCCAGTGGTGGTCGGGATGATGTTCAACCCGGCGGAGCGGGCGCGGCGCAGGTCCGAATGCGGCATATCCAAGACCTTCTGGTCGTTGGTGTAGGAGTGAATGGTGGTCATGAAAGCGCGCTTGATGGTGTACTTGTCATGCACAACTTTTGCGGCCGGGGCCAGGCAGTTCGTGGTGCAAGAGGCATTCGAAACCACGTGGTGGGTCTTCGGGTCGTACTTGTCTTCGTTGACGCCCAAAACAACGGTCAGGTCTTCACCTTCGGCTGGGGCCGAAATGATGACTTTCTTCGCGCCGCCTGCGGTGATGTGGTTGACTGCGCCCTTGACGGTCTTGCCCTTCTTGTTGACGCCATCTTCCTTGATAGTGAACAGACCGGTCGACTCAATCACGATTTCCACGCCCAGGTCTTTCCACGGGATGGCAGCCGGGTCAGTCTCTTTGAAGACTCTGACTTTCTTGCCATCCACCAAAAGGCCATCCTCGACCACTTCAACGGTGCCATTGAAACGCCCGTAGGTCGAATCGTATTTGAGCAGGTGCGCCATGGTTTTCGTATCGCCGATATCGTTGAAAGCGACAACTTCCAGGGTATCGGGGTAGGAATCGCGGATCGCCTTGAGAACCTGGCGACCAATTCGGCCGAAGCCATTAATACCAACTTTTACTGTCATAATAAAACCTCCTCAGGTTTATAGATTGTGAATTTTTACACAATTAGGAATTTTACCACAAACTCGCTCTTGGTGTGGTCTATACAGCCCGTACCCGTAATTATAATCAGTACTCACGAAAGTTGAAAGAATTTCCGATTTTAGGTGTGCGCGGCGGGCCTGCGTCCGCCGCGCACACCTAAAATCGGGTTTCTCCAAGATGTTTCGAGAACTACTGATTTAATTATCCCGGTCAAGCAGTGGGCCGGTGCGTTCATCCAGCAAGTCCATCAGGGTTTTAGCAAGTTTCTCCGAGTCATGCCGCCAGGGATGTTCCAGATCGAGAAAATCAGCTAAATAAATCGGGTAACCAGCAGGATTCTCGCCTATCTTAACCCATTCTACCCCATTTGGTAATGTTCCTTCATGGCGATTATTACAAACGATGATATCAAATAAACCCTTGCCAACATGCTCCTCCAGTACCGAAAGGTGGTCGCCAACATCATAGGAACCAGTCTCTCCCGGCTGGGTGGCGATATTGACCACGTAGATTTTCAGCGCCCGACTCGCATGCAGAGCCGCCAGCAAATCAGGGACGAGCAGGTTTGGCAAGATACTGGTATACAAACTACCAGGCCCAATGACCAGCAGATCGGCAGCCAGGATGGCCTGGAGGACGGGCGGGAACGCAGGCGGGTTATTCGGCACCAAGTACACGTGGCGGACCCGTCCCGGCATTTCGGGGATGCTGCTCTCCCCTTCCACCCGCACCTGGTTGACCATGTTCGGGAGTTGGACATCAGCGACCAGCTTGACATCGTGGAGCGTGGCTGGCAACACCCGGCCGTGGACGGAAAGCACCCGCCCTGATTCGGCAATCGCCTCCTCGAAGCTGCCGGTCACATCGGCCAGAGCCGAGATAAACAGGTTCCCGAACGAATGCCCGCCCAGACCGGAATCGTCGTTGAAGCGGTATTGAAATAACTGGGCTAGCAACGCCTCATCGTTGGAGAGCGCCGCCAGGCAATTGCGGATATCGCCCGGCGGTAAAATGCCCAGGCTGAGGCGCAGTTTTCCAGACGAGCCACCGTCATCAGCCACGGTGACAACAGCTGTCAGGTTATAGGTGTAGTTTTTCAATCCACGTAACAGGGTGGCCAAACCATGCCCGCCCCCCATTGTCACCACCCTCGCACCGCGCTCGCGGCGGCGAAAATCTGCAATCTGATCCACCAGGCGGCGATCCTTGCGCAGGAAGGGATTGAGCAGGGCGCGATTTAGCCCCCACAAGCCCCAAGTAACGAGACTCAGGCCCAGGATTAAGAAAATCGCCACCCGCACCGGGCGCGGGAAAAAGCGCAGGCTGGCGACATCCAAAACCGGCAGGATCGAATCCGCGCTGTTCGTCCGGTAAATATCCAGCAGGAAATAAGCGACGCCAATACCCAGCAGGGTGATTCCTGCCAACAGGATACCGAACCAGCGTTTGACGCCCAACCCGGGGACCAGCCAACGCAGCACGCCGGTAAATTCGCGTTTCAATGCGCTAAAAAAAATGCGACTCTTTTGCACGAAATGATAATAGCAGGCTTCAAAACATCCGTCAACGGCTAACGATTCGCGATTGAGAATTTCTGCGAATGCGCAGACAAAGAAGGATGTAACGTCCCCGAACATCACATTCGTCACATCTGCGAAGCAGGCCTTTACGATATAATTATTTTCATGACCATGATTATCGCGATTGACATCGGCGGGACCCAAATCCGCGCGGCGGCTTTCCGGCGCGGGAACACAACGCCCGAAACCGTCCAGCGTACCCCCACGCGGGGTGAAGGGACAGCCTTCGAGCGCATGTGTGCGCTGATCCAGTCCATCTGGCCGGAAGATATCAAGGTCGAAAAGATCGTTGTAGCGCTGCCGGGGCCGCTCAACCCTGAAACCGGGGTGATTTTCTCGGCGCCCAATATCCCTGGCTGGGAAAACTTTCCAATTGGTCCCGAACTGGAAAAACGTTTCGGTGTGCCCGCCAGGATCGGCAACGACGCCAACCTGGCGGCGTTGGGAGAATGGCGCTTCGGGGCTGGGCAGGGCCATCACCACGTTTTGTACCTGACAATCAGCACCGGCATCGGTGGCGGAGTGATCAGTGATGACCGCCTGCTGCTCGGTTCACATGGGCTGGCCGCGGAAGTTGGTCACTTGGCGGTCTTGCCCGATGGCCCAGTCTGCGGCTGCGGCCAGCGCGGGCATCTGGAAGCCCTGGCTGCGGGGCCTGCCATTGCCCGTTATGCGCAAGAACAAATCGCTCTTGGGGTCAAATCGAGCCTGGCAGGCAAGAAAAAACTAACCGCCCGCGAGGTCTCGGAAGCCGCCGCCCTGGGAGACGCCCTGGCCATTCAGTCCCTGGAACGCGCCGGGACATACATCGGCCAAGCGCTGGCAGTCTTTTTGCACATGTTCAACCCTTCGATCGTGATTTTTGGCGGCGGGGTCTCGTTCAGCGGGAAATTCCTACTCGACCCAGTGAAGCAAGCGCTTGAAAAGCACGTTATGGATCAATCGTACCTGAAAAACCTGGTGATCGCGAATGCCGCACTGGGCGACGATGCCGGGTTGATGGGCGCGTTGGCCCTGGGCCTGATGCCCGACAAACCCGATAACTGACAACCTGCCTGCCTCCCCCAGGCCGTTATTCCAGATCAACGGGGAGTCATTACAGCTTTGCGATTTTTGGTCAGCATTTTCGCTCAAGAATCGCGGCATTGCACCATTCCCAAATTTTCAAATTATGCTTTTGATTGATCGTTGGAAGCTCTGCCGCATCCAACTCCCAATCTTTCTCAATCGTCCAACCTACCAATTTCACCTGAAGGAGCCTCCTCATGGAACCAATGAAGTTACCCGGGCCGAAGGCCCGCGCGCTGGTCAAGCGCGATTCGTCTGTCATTTCCCCCTCGTATCCGCGCGACTATCCCTTTGCCATGGATCATGGCAAAGGCTCATGGCTCTGGGATGTCGATGGAAATAAATTCCTGGACTTCATGGCCGGGATTGCGGTCAACTCCACCGGGCATGCCCACCCCGAAGTCGTCAAAGCCGTTCAAGAGCAGGCAGAGAAATTCCTGCACATTTCGTCCGATTTCTACCATATCAGCATGATCGAAATGGCCGAAAAACTGGACGAAATCGCCCCGATGCACGAAGCCGCCGTTTCCTTCCTGACCAACTCAGGGACAGAATCGGTCGAAACGGCCCTCAAACTGGCGCGCTACCACACCGGGCGTACCAACTTTATCGGCTTTACCGGCGCCTTCCATGGCCGGACGATGGGCGCAGTCACAATGACGGCCAGCAAATCCATGTACCACAGCGGATTCTACCCGTTGATGAACGGCGTGGTGCACGCGCCCTTCCCCAACCCCTATCGCCCAATCCTGGAGCGCGCAGCCGGTGAAGACTACGGTGAAACCGTCGTACGCTATATCGACGAGCAAATTTTCAAACAAATCGTCCCCGCAGACGAAGTCGCCGGGATCCTGGTGGAACCCATCCAGGGCGAGGGCGGCTACATCGTCCCGCCGGCCGGGTTCTTCCCGGCGCTGCGCAAGTTGTGCGACAAGTACGGCATCCTGCTGCTCGCCGACGAGGTCCAAAGCGGGATGGGGCGCACCGGCAAGTGGTGGGCAATCGAGAACTTTGGCGTGGAACCGGATATTTTCACCACAGCCAAAGGCATCGCCAGCGGCGTACCGCTGGGCGCGTGTGTCGCCCGCCGGTCGATCATGGACTGGGGCCGCGGCGCGCACGGCAATACCTACGGCGGGAATCCGCTTTCGTGCGTGGCTGGCCTGAAAACCATCGAGCTGATCCAGCGCGAATACATGAAAAATGCTTCCGAAGTCGGGCAGTATACGCTGGATGCACTGGCAGAAATTGCCGCCCGGCACCCCTCGATCGGCGAGGTGCGCGGCATCGGCCTGATGATCGGCGTGGAATTTGTCAAAAACAAGGAAAACAAGGAACCCGCCCCCGAACTGCGCGACAAATTGGTCCATTATGCCTTCGAGCGCGGCCTGCTCCTGCTCGGCTGCGCCAAGTCGGTCATTCGCATCGCTCCCCCGCTGAGCATCTCGAAGGATGAAGTCAATCACGGTCTGGAAATTTTCGAAGAAGCGCTCACGCTGGCAGAAAAAGATTTCGTCAGCTAGTTGCACTCCAATGTCTCCTGACATTGGAGTGTCTGTCCAAAACCTTACGCGCTGGTCTCCTGACCAGCGCGTTTTTTCTGGTTGGACACTGGTCAGGAGACCAGCGCCCAACCAGAAAAACAACCCGCCCCTTACTCCTATAAACCGGCGGCTTTCAAATCCTTGAGATTGAGCTGCAAGGAGGTGCGCCCGTTGAATTCATTCGCCTCGAAGGTATACATGACATCGATCCGGGCAGGCAGGCTTTCTTTTAGATTCCCAAGGCGGAACCCAATCGCATCAAAAGTGACACGCCCATCGCTGAGCGATAATTTAAGGTGTTTGGCCTCGGCGCCCACCGTCCGGGAGGCTTTCACCTGCAGATTGCGGCTGACAAAAACTGCATCGGGGTTGCCGTAACCGGTCGGCTGGAGGTATTCAAGATACTTCAACACTTCAGGCTTCATTTCATGGAGCGGCACTTCCAAATCGGCCACCAGCGTGGGGCATAATTCCTGGTCAGAAAGCTGTTCTGCGGCAATGCGCTTCAGGCATTCCTTCAAGGCAGACAGGTTTTCATTCTTGACGGTAAACCCGGCCGCCGCAGCGTGCCCGCCATGCCGGACAAGCAGGTCGGCGCATTGATCCAGCGCTTCGGTGATGTGGAATTCTGGGATGGAGCGGCACGAGCAGCGCGTGGTCTCTTCGGATTGCTGGCCGACAATCGCCGGGCGGTAGAAGGTCTCCACCAGGCGCGAAGCAGCCAGCCCCACCACGCCCGAGTTGAAACCGGGGTCAACGGCAAAGAGAATATGCGCCTGGGGGTCGTCAGCCAGGGCCATGGCTTCAGCCTTGGCCTGGATTTCGCGCGTGACGCGCTGACGTTCGCGGTTCTGAACATCCAGCTTCTGGGCCAGTTGACCGGCCAGCATGACATCCTGCGTGGTGAGCAGTTCGAAGGCTGCCAGCGCCGATTCGAGCCGCCCGGCGGCGTTCAGACGAGGGCCAAGCACAAACCCGATATTGACGGCGGTCGTTTTTGCAATCGCCATTTCGGCCACATTGGCCAGCGCAAAAAGTCCCTGGCGGCTGGTGGCGCGGATTTTCTGCAAGCCTTTGCGCACCAACATCCGGTTCTCCCCCACCAGGGGAGCCAGGTCTGCGACCGTCCCCAAAGCAACCAGGTCGAGCAGCGTATCGAGGTTGAAATCAATCTGCTGACCGCCAAGCGTAAAACGTTCCCATAAAGCCTGGGCGAGCTTGTAAGCCACACCCACCCCGGCCAAATCCTTATCCGGGTAGGCATCGCCAGCCTGTTTGGGATTGAGCAAGGCAAACGCAGACGGAAGCAGGTCGGCGGGTTGGTGGTGGTCAGAAATGATCAGGTCGAGACCAATGCTCCGGGCGTGGGCCGCCTCGTCGGGGGAGCGAATCCCGCAGTCCACCGTGATGACCAGGCCAACACCATCCTCCTTGAGCGCGGTCAGGGCCTCGTTATTAAGTCCATAGCCTTCATCAAAACGATTGGGGATATAGCCGCGCACATCCGCACCCAGGGCTTGGAGCGTTTGCACAAGCAAGGCCGTCGCTGTGACTCCATCGACATCATAATCGCCATAAATGGCGATCGGCTCGCGCTGCTCAAGCGCATAGAGAATGCGCCCAACGGCCGCCTGCATGCCGGTCATCTGGAAAGGAGAGGTGTCAAAATTGGCTTCGGCGCGCAAAAAGGCGCGGGCCTCGGCATCCGTCCCATAGCCGCGATTAAAAAGCAACTGCCGCAAGATTGGCGGGAATTTTTCCAGGGCCTGATCAGCCTGAGGGGTGAGTTTAGGGGAGATGTTCCAGCGTTTGGATTGATTCACGTAAATAGTATAAACGCGGATGATGAGCCGGGGAAGGGTTGTTGTATAATCAGATAAACACTGGCTCTTTGGGAATCTCCGTGCTAGCACCCCGCAAGACAGTGAGACCCTAAATAATTCAGCCTGAAAATTTTGGGAGAAGCTTTATGGATACCCTGGCCTCTGACGAAAAGACGACCCTGGCAATGGTTTACACGCATGATACCCTGATACGAGGGGAGGTGGTCACGAAGGAAAGCGCCCGGGTGAGTGTCTGGCTGCGCACGCAAGGCGTTCCAAATTTCATTCATCTGCTCAAGCCGAATATCATGCTTTTCGGCGGCTACCCGCCCAAACCATTTAGCTATTCGGAAATCTTCATTCCGACAAATTCGGCGATTGGTTTTCACCTGGCTCCGCCGGCGGTCGACCCACTCGATTACGACCCCGAGGAAAAGAACCGCGCCATGGAACCGGTCGCCATTCAAATGGGAACGTTCCTGGTTAAAGCCCGCATCCGGATTGCGGCAGCGACACCCCTGGGTGTCACCCTTGAAGTAGTTCACTCGGGCTGGGTCTCCATCTACGACGCGGAAATTACCAACCCGTACCTGCCGCAAATGCAGCCCATGCTGGTGCCGATGATGCTGATCAATGCCAGTAAAGTGACGTTTGCAAAGTAAGTTAGTAAGGTGGTTGCGGCACGAGAGGCGGGAGCAGGAAACCTGCGCCTAACAAGGATTAAGAATAAAACTCGTCCCACAGTTGAACTGCGGGACGAGTTTTCGTAAAAAATCCTACCGGCAAATCAAAATTGGGCACTCGGCTTCGCGCAGCAAGAAGTTAACCAGGCTGCCGATGATGACTTCCTGCCAGGCATTTCCGCTGTAACCACCCATCAGAACCAGGTTAATCTCACGCTGCCGGATGGCGCTCAAAATAGTTTCCGAAGGGCCGCTGGCCACCAGGAATTCAGCCTGGAGTTCGTGCAAATCGAGGTAGTCGCGGGCATAATCCTGGACGGAACTGGCAGGGTCATCCGCCAGGGTCAAGACTGTCAACGCAGTCTTCCAACTTTCGGCCAGGTAGGCGGCTACAAAAAGGGCCTCCTTTGACTTACGGCTGCCGTCATAAGCCACCAGTGCCCTGTCCATCTGGCTGACGTTTCCAGGAACGGTCAGAATCGGGCGGGCGGATTTCCGGATAATCGAGCGCAAGCCGGAACCCAGGCTGGAAAGCCCGGCAGACGGAGGATGCGCCACATTCAAGACGATCAGATCGGTCAACAACGCGCGCTGGCAGGTCAACTCGGGGACGCTGCCTTTTTCCACCACCAGGCTGCCTTCCAAACCGTAATCTTGACAGCGCTGGTCAAAGCGCGACTTAACCGCCAGTGCCCGGGCGCCATCCAACTTGGATCTGGGCGTGAGAATATGTAACCCGTGCAAAACCGCTGACTCTTTTTGCGCAACCAGCAGGGCCTGCTCCAAAGCCTGCCAACTTTCGGGCTCGCCGGTGACAGTCACCAAGATATCCCTGAAAAGCCGGTCAGTATAGCGGTCGACCAGCCTGGCAAGCCGCCAACTGCCTGTTTCAACGACCTCGCTGCCTCCCTGCGGGTTTTCCCGGGCCGCCAGATCAGCGACTGCAGCCTCGGGGCGCACCGACCAACCCAATTCTTTTTCGAGGATGGCGCGATGCGTCGAGACCCACAGGTACAGGTCAGTTTCAGTGCGTCCCGGAAACCAGCGTAATAAGCCGCGTTCGCGCAAGGGTTCGATGATCGGCAGGTAAATCGTGTCGTACCAGTGCGCGACAGCTTCAGGGTAAGAGACCTCACGCTGAAAATCCAGCCCCATGAAATAACGATGGGCTTCAATATGCTCTTTAAGCTTTTCGTACTGCCCGGGGGCGGTCAGGCTGAGGTCGACGCCAGGGCGGAGATCGCTGAAATTGGTTTGTTCAAGGAATTCGGCATATTCGGCCTTGAGAATCAGGTCGTCGGGGCGCAAGTCGGGAGTCAATGGAATATCGGTTTTCACCTCGATGACATGCGCCTGGATCTGGGTAAAACCCTCCTGTCGCGCCACCGAGACGCGGTGATTTCCATCCAGGACAAAATAGACTTCACCAACCTTGTAGACATCGATGGGCGGAAGGCCCATCCCGGTTGGGTCGTCCATGGCAGCCTTGACGCGCGCCCAGCGTTCCTGGTCGGTATTCTTCAATGGCAAGAAACTGCGCGTGAAATCGGTATAGCGCCCCACACTGCCGACGATTGCTTCGAGGGGGATGTCAAAGACGCCGCGTTCGCTGCGCACATTGAGCTTGAGCTTGGCGGTAACTTCATCAAAAGAGAGCAGTTCGTTTGATTTACCGGTCAGGCGCGCCAGGGCTTCCTGTAGGGAAGCTTGCAGGCGGGCATCGTTGAAATCGTTAAGCGCGGAATGGTAATGCGGTTCGAGTGCCATAGGGCGAGTTTATATCACATTTTCGTTCGGGACGACGAATTAATTAGTCTCTTCGGGAATCTCAGCTGATGGAGGTTGTATAATATTTTTATACCCTTTATCTCGAAGGAGTCAAGCATGCGCGCAAATATAAAAAGAATGCTGATCCTGTTGGTTCTCGTGCTTTCGTACCTCCCCTTCCAAACCGCGTTGGCGGATATGGGTCCCAAACCGACGATGGACTTTACCTTCGCCCAGGAATTTCCGGGAACGCAGGTCAAGATCGTTACGGGGGCGTTGTTCGAATGTGCCCAGGCCGATTGCAGCGACGCCAAACCCCTGATGGAAGCCGGCCCGCAGCGTTTTACCTGTGAAGCAAACAGTTGTCATGCGCTGGCTTACGGGTTTAGCGATTACCACCGGATTGAAATCGAATTCTCCGATGGCCAGACCCGCCAGAGCAATATCTTCAAGACCTCCGAATTCAATGCCCATTACAAAGTCCTCATCCGGCAAGCTGATCTACTGGTTGAGCCGCAATTGACCCTGGGCGCGTTTTCACCACTGACATATATCCTGCTCTGTGGCTGCTGCCTGCTTGGTCTTGTGATCATTGTCGTGAGTGTCATCCTGCTCATCCGTCGCAAAAAACAGTGAGCCTGACCCTGCCCCTGACGATTCTGGTCGAGGGAATCGTCATCTGCGGATTTGCGCTATGGAGGAAAAAGCCGTTCGGGGAACTGCTGGTCGCCAGCCTGATCGCCAACCTGCTGACGCAATTCCTCTTATGGGAAGCGCTGAACCTGTTCCCCGGTTTTTATTTACCGACTCTTTTGGTAATGGAACTTTTTATCTGGCTGATGGAAAGCGCCTTTTTGCATTATTTTCCTAATTCCCGGCTCGCCTGGCGCGAAGCGCTCGCGCTCAGCCTGGGGATGAACCTGGCCAGCTTTGGAGCGGGCTGGTTCCTGCCATTCTAATCGACAAGATTGGAGAAATTGCATGGTATCAATTTTGACAAGGTGCGGATATCGCTGCGACTTGTGTCTGGCGTACAAGCCCAATGTTGAAAAAAATCCATCCAACCAGCAGAAACTGAGCGCCGGGTGGCTTAAATACTTCGGTTTTCGAATCCCCCCGGAGCAGGTCATCTGCGACGGATGCCTTTCAGAACATCCCAGGTTGATCGATCAGGCCTGCCCGGTGCGACCCTGTGTAATCGAAAAAGGCCTGGAGGATTGCGCACAATGCGAGCGGTATATCTGCGAGAAATTGACCGAACGCCTGGTCGTATACGAGGAAGTCAAAACCAGAGTTGGCGCAGAAATCCCTGAAGATGATTATCTCAGCTTTATCCGACCCTACGAGAACAAAAAGCGGCTAGATAAGTTGCGAACTTCAAGCAGGTGTAATTTTCTATAAGCAAACAAACAAGGATATTGTTACTTCATTAAGGAGGACGCAATGATAAATTCAAATGGAACAAGAAAGACAGTACTAATCGTGTCTTTGATTGTAATATTTTTCTTTTTTTTGAGCATGGGTTGTTCACCCCAAAACCAATTGATCGGAAAATGGACTTTTCGCGATTCTGGCAGTCTGTATTCGAACAAATGCCCGCTTTACTTGGAATTTCTTGGAGACGGCACATCCAAGGCAGGGTCTGCGTCTGGGAAATATAAAGACATGGGAAACGGTAATATCATGTTTGATTTTGCGCCAGTTTGGAAGGTGAGCCTTCAGACTGGTTATGTCTATGAATACATAATCACGAACGGGGTACTAAGTATCAGCGCCCAGAATTTCTACTGCGAATATACAAACCCGCTCAACGTTAGTAAAACCACAGAAAAACCCTCACCGGTGGTCACACTCCAACGTTCAACTGAACAAACCGATCTCCTCGCCTCAGTACGCGGAAAAGGCAAAATCATCTTTGAGTCAACGCGCAATCAGCTCTGGCATCTCTACAGCATGAATCCTGACGGATCGGACCTGCGCCCGCTGACCAAAGCAGGCGTGATCGGGCATTCTCCCGATTGCTCACCAGATGGCAAGCGGATTGTTGCCAATGACATTGGCGGACAAATTTTTACCATCAACATTGATGGCACAAATCAAACCCCGATTTTAACTTCAGGCAAAAGTATCAGCCCGAGGTGGTCGCCAGATGGCAAACAGATTGTTTACGTTTCTGGTGAAGGTTCGAATCAAATTTACATCATGAACGCGGATGGCTCCGGGCAAACCCAACTAACTTCCACGGGAGAAGACAACATCATACCAGTCTGGACTATTGAAGGGCAAATCGCATTTTATGCCCAGGCTGAGAAAAAATACTATCGCATGAACAGCGATGGCTCGGAGATCAAAGAAATTATCAAAGATGAGTTTGACAGCTATGAGAGAGAATGGTCGCCCGATAAAAGCGCCTACGTCGCTGTAACACAGGGTACCAACGACATCACCCTTTTCAGCGCCGATAGTTCAGTCTCTGCGCGGCTAATGGAAGATAAACCCGGCGACTTCAACCCAACTTGGTGCCCCTAAACGGTCAGCTAACACCATCATTTCGAGAAAACAATGAAACCAGACCGGTTCACCCAAAAACTAAATAACTCGCTCAAGAAACACACCTTTTCAGGGGTCATCTCAATTCGCCAGCGGGAGGCGGTCCTCTATGAAAAAGCAGCTGGCTATGCCGAGCGCAGCCTCAAGGTCAAGAACACACTCGAAACCCGCTTCGGGATCGCTTCGGGGACCAAATTCTTCACCGCCCTGGCGATCGGCAAGCTGATCGAGGCCGGGAAACTGGCGTTCTCCACCCGGCTCAAAGACTGCCTCGTCCTGGATTTCCCGCGCTACTCCCCGGAGATCACCATCGGGCACCTGCTGACCCATACTTCGGGGATTCCGGACTACTATGACGAGGAAAAGGTGGAGGATTTTGACAATTTCACCGTTAACGTGCCGTGGTATGACTTGAAAGGCCCCCGCGACTACCTGCCTGTTTTCCCCGATGAGCCAATGAAGTTCGAACCCGGGGAGCGTTTCTCGTATTCGAACGGCGGATATATCCTGCTCGGCGTAGTAATCGAGGAATTGACCGGCGAAAAGTACCAGAACTTTGTCACGCGGGAGGTTTTCCAGGCGGCCGGCATGACCCGCTCGGGCTTTTTCCCGTTCAATCAATTGCCCGAGAACACGGCCACCGGCTACGTGGAAGAAGAGAGCGGCTGGCGGACGAACATCTACAACCTGCCGATCATCGGCGCGTCGGATGGCGGCGCGTATACCACCGTGCAGGATGTCGCTGCACTGTGGCAGGCCTTCTGGGCAGGCAAAATCCTATCCAAAGAGCTGGTTGAGCAGTACACCCAGCCCCAGGTCAAAGCCGAGGCGGAGGGCGAGGGCATTTTTTACGGTCACGGCTTATGGATCCGCGAAGACGCAGGCGGCAGCCGCGAAGAATACTTTGTCGGCTGCGATGCGGGGGTTTCGTTCAAGTCAAGCGTGAACCGGGAAAAAGGCCTGCAAGTCACGGTCCTGTCCAACACCACCGACGGCGCCTGGCCGGTTTTAAGAGAGATTCGGGCGGCCTTGAAAGACAAAGCTGGCGCTTGAGACCTCCGGAAGTGTCCAAACAAACTGACGCCTTTTCTACCCAGCCCCGGGCCAAGGCATTGCCATAAAGGTGGTATTAAAATGCGAAGATCCCGAGAAACCAAGTCGATTTTCAGCCTGTGTGCAACAGCCAGTCTTATCATCATTTCATTGGCCTGCGCCACGGCGCCGGGGATCGAGCAAATCGCAAGCGAAGTCTCAACCACGCCCAATCTCCAGGCCACAATCGCGGCTGGCCTGGAAGGGACGCAGACAGCCCTGGCCCCCACCGCCGACCTGCCAGCCACGGTCGCGGCGGGGGTCGTCCATACCCTGACGGCCATGCCGCTGGTTGAGACAACCCCTACCCCAGGCAGGGTTCCAGCCACCCTGACGCTTACTCCAGACATGCGAACATTGAACGAGAATATCAATGTGGCGATCGGCAAAGATGTCATCGACCGCGCGGGGGGTGTAACTTACGCGCCCTGGGGAAACGCCAATGACGCCATCGACTTCAACAGCACCACCAAGCCGCACGGCGGCCGCTGGGGGATCGAAACCAACAACGGCGGCGGGACTTATCAGGTTATCGACCTCGAACAGGAATACTTGATCACGGGCGTCGGCTACAGCCTGGACTGGGATGGGGCCTTCAAAAACCCGCTCAAATACATTGTCCAGGTTTCGAACGATTTGGAAACCTGGATGACTGTTTCTGAAGTAAATCATCCGTACGATGGCGTCACCGGCTCATATTGGGTCAATGTCAAGCTCCCGGTTGAGCCCGTCAAAGCCCGCTATGTCAAGTTTTGGGAGCCGCCCGACGGCGCCTGGAATGGCTGGGGCGACTTTTTCGAGCTCAGGGTGTATGCCAAGGCTGAATAAGGGAAAAGCCCAGAGGGTAGTTTCCACAACCCTAACGTTTCCGCCCAGACAGCCAATGGGATTCCTTCTGCCATTGGCTGTATAATTCGAGTACAAAGGTACAGTTTTAAAAGTCCAGGAGTAAGCTTCTGGAATCCAAAATAAGGAGCGTAGATGACACCCGATGAACGAAAGCTAAAAATCAAGCTGTATGGCAAGGGCTATGCCCTGTTGGTTGAGACACTCAAGACGATCCCAAAAAAGATGTTGAAATTTAAACCCGCCCCAAACGAGTGGAGTGTGCATGAAATCATCCTGCACCTGGCCGACAGCGAAACCAACGCTGCCCTACGCGCCCGGCTGCTGGTCGCCGAACCGGGCCGCCCGGTGATGGCCTACGACCAGGATGCCTGGGCGCTAAAATTGAACTATCACGATCGGGATGTAAATGACGCGCTGAAACTGGTCAAATACGCCCGCAAGACCACCTATCAACTGCTCAAATCCCTGCCGGCTGAAGTCTTCGAGAACACTATCATCCACCCAGAGTTCGACAAGCCCTACACATTTACCATGTGGCTGACGGTTTATTCCGAGCACATCCCGGGGCATATCGAGCAAATCAAGAAGAATTATAAGTTGTGGAAAGAACAGAAAAAAGGGAAACGGAAAGCTGAGTAGCGCGAAGGAAAAAGCCAAATGAAAACCACCCCTGTCCTCGCGGCAACTGCCTTGTTGTTTTGGACGCAGGTCGCCTGTAACCTGGCCACACAGCGCCCGGCCGCGCGGTCTGTTCCAATCGAGACTCCTGTTGCAGCGGCCCAACAAACTGAAATTCCCAACCTGCTGTCCACCCAGGCGCCTCTGCCGCTCTACCAGGCTGTTACCTTGAGCGGAAACACGCTCGAGGAAAGCGGCAAAGCTCCCGATTACACGCTCAAAGCCGTTACCCCGGTCTTGCAGGGCAGCCGCGACCTGCGCGTCGAAAACTTCAACCAATTGGTGGCCGCCCGGGCCGAAAAGTCTGTCGATCAATTCAAACAAGACTTGTCTATGGCCTCGGTGACGCCGATCGCGGCTGGCAGCTTTTTCAGCCTGAATTACGTGCTGACCTCCCCACCCGGCAACCTCTTGAGCCTGCAGCTCCACATCGAAGGCTACTCTGACGGGGCTGCGCACCCTTATCACCTGACCAGCTCCTTCAACTTCGACCTCGAAAAAGGTCAAGAAATCAGCCTCGATCAGCTTTTCCTGCCAGGCGTGGACTATCTACAGGCTATTTCGGATTACTGTTCCGCCGAATTGAGTAAACGCGAGATCGGCTTTGAAATGTTCAGCGAAGGCGCAAACCCCACCCTTGAGAATTACGCCGTCTGGAATGTCAGCTCCGAGGGTCTGGTGATCACCTTCAACGAATACCAGGTGGCGGCTTATGCCGTCGGGCCGCAGGAAGTGGTCATCCCGTTTGCGGTACTGCAAGAAACCCTCGACCCCCAGGGGCCGTTGAAGACATCCGAAAAATAGAGGCCCGAATGAAACCACAAGGCAGCCAGCTCCCCGCCATCATCTTCGACTTTGGCGGCGTGCTCATCGACTGGAATCCCCGGCACCTTTACAAGAAACTGCTTGATGACCCCGCCAAACTTGAGCGCTTCCTGACCGAAATCGACTTCCACCATTGGAATCTGGAGTTGGATCGCGGCCGCCCCTACGCTGAAAGCGTGGCCGAATTGAGCCGCGTATTCCCGCAATATGCAGATCTGATCAGGGCTTACGATGAGCGTTGGGAAGAGAGCCTGCGCGGGCCGATCCAGGCCACGGTCGAAATTCTCCGGGCTTTGAAAGAGCGCGGTTATGCTTTGTACGGCCTGACAAACTGGTCGGCAGAAAAGTACGAAATCGTCCGCCATAAATACCCATTTTTGGGTTTGTTTGACGATATCGTTGTCTCGGGCATCGTCAAGCTGATAAAACCTGACCCGCGCATCTTCGCCCTGTTATTGGAAAAAATCAATCGCCCCGCTGCGGACGGCCTGTTCATCGACGATTCGGAGACAAATATCACCGCCGCACAGCAACTGGGCTTTAATACAATCCACTTCAAATCTGCCGAACAACTGGCTATGGAATTATCCCGCCAGGGCTTGCTGCTAGACAAAAAGGCTGATAAACAAGAAAAAGAAGGCTGAAATTCCAACATTTTCGCAAGGAAGGTTTTTCCCTGATGTGAGTATAATGCTATAGTAGTTAGAAGAGAATCGGTTCTGCGGGAATCTCCGCGGTCAGATCCCGCATTTTGGAGACCCAGAGAATCCTGAGATAGGGCAAAAACATGCGCGAAATCCTAAGCAATCGAAATTATCTTCCAATCCTTTACACCTTCGGTGCGTACCTGGCCTTGGTACTGGGGGCTTTGATTCTTGACCGCAAAGATGTCGAAGTCTTCCAGATTGTGAACACGCTCGCCCCCATTTGCGCGCTGGTCGCCCTGGCAACAGCTCTGTGGGCGCGCTTAGGTTTCAACCAGTCTGAAAGTTCCCCTGAAATCTGGAGTCGAATTGTAATTGGACTGATCTTTTGGACCGTTGCCGAAGGAATCTGGTATTACTATTCCTTGCAGGGCTGGGAAAAAGGCCTGGGCGTGAGCATTGCAGACGCCTTTTGGTTGTTGGGCTACATCCCGTTTATCGAAGCACTCGCCTTACGCTACCAGGATTATCGCACCCGCCCGGGAAGAAGCCGCGCTCTGGCTTCGATCCTGTTCATCCTGGCATTACTCGTCCCCATCACCTACATCCTGTTATTCCCCACCCTGGTAAGGTTGCAAAACTGGGCGCAAATTTTGGATTTGCTCGCCAAAACAACTTATGCCCTCGCCAACCTCGCCATCCTGCCGTTTGCCCTGCTTGTCCTGCTCTCTCTGGGCCGCGGACGCCTTTTCAAAGTCTGGGGGCTGATTTCAATCGCCTTCATTCTCAGGTCAGTCATTTATTTCCTGTTGACATTCCTGATTTCAGGCACACTTTTCCCCGGACGATTGGCCACGATTCCCACCATTCTCTATAGCCTGGTACTCCTGGTCCTGGCAGTGGGCATTTACGGCAGTTGGCTGCTCGGCCAGCAAATTGCGCTGGTTTCCCAACTCAAGCTGGGTTTTATTGGCGGAGACAAGGAAATCCCGCAGTTCCTGCTCAATACGGATGTGGACGGGAAAATCGTCAATGTCAGCAGGAATTTTTTGCAATTTACGAATAACAGCCTGCCAGAAAGGTACCTCGGCAAGCCAATCCAGGATGCCCTCGGCCTGGGCAATGCCGAGTTTAACTCGATTAGCGACATCTGTTCCCGGGGCGGATTCGTGATCAACCAGGATGTCAAAGTTTCGGCGGGGCAAAAAATGCCAGTGCCGCTTCTGCTGACCGCGGTTGGTTCGCTAACCAGCAGCGATTATTTTGGTCTGGATATCGTCTTGCAATTGCCAAATTACAGCGCCGAGGCCTATCCGCTCGACGAAGAATCAAACGCCATCACCCAGGGCATCTTGAAACGCACCGGCCAGCAAACCAAGGAAAACAGCACCTACCTGACCGAATACTTTACCGCCCAAATCCAGTCTTTCTATGAACTTATCAACCAATCTGGCGGTAATTATGGTGCAGAGGCCATGTCTGGCGAAATCAATGAAACTGCCACCAAAAACGGCTGGCCAATCCGGCTGGCCGGGCAAGAAATCACCATTGAACCGGGTTTTGACAACTTTGACAATGCCGAACTGCTCAAAGCCCTGCCTGTCTTGTACCAGATTGCAGAACAGTTCACCATCAATGCCACCAGCGCAAAATCTGTCGCTGAACAGAACCAAAAAACAGACCGGATCGTAAGCAAAAATGCCCTTCTCGCCGCACAAAACTTCGGCCTGCGCCAGCGGTAGAGCAACTGATTCCCGCCCAAAACTCCCGCAAAACCGGCGGGAGTTTTGATTTGCCATGCGGCCAAAATTGCGCTATAGTATTCCCATCCCCAATTACGGAGAGAAATGATGACCATTTTTCCTGAATACCCCAACTACGATGGACTCGGCCTGGCCGAACTGGTACGAAAAAAAGAAGTCAGCCCCATTGAACTGGTGGAAGAGGCCATTCAGCGCATCGAAAACCACAACCCGCAACTGAATGCCGTCATCACAAAGCTTTACGAGACCGCCAGGGAAACCGCCCAAAAGCCCCTGCCTGATGGTCCGTTCGCGGGTGTGCCTTTCCTGATCAAAGACCTGCTTGCAACCATCGCTGGAGTGCCGACCAGCAGCGGCAACCGCCTGTGGAAAAACATCCCCGCCAAAGCGGACAGTGAACTGGTCAAACGCTGGAAGGCGGCCGGGGTGATCATCCTCGGCAAAACCAATACCCCCGAATTTGGCCTGACGCCCTATACCGAGCCTGGCGCTTTTGGCCCAACCCATAACCCCTGGGATCTGACTTGCACTACCGGCGGCTCATCCGGCGGATCTGGAGCAGCAGTGGCGGCGCGCCTTGTTCCACTTGCTTCGGGCGGTGATGGCGGCGGCTCGATCCGTATCCCGGCCTCGGCCTGCGGGGTCTTCGGGTTAAAGCCCACGCGCGGACGCACGCCCACCGGCCCCAAACTCGGCGAAGCCTGGCACGGATTCGCCATTGAGCATGTGCTCACCCACTCGGTACGCGATTCAGCCGCCATGCTGGATGCCACCCAGGGCGCGGATATCGGCGCACCGTATTACGCCCCACCCCAGGCTGGCCCCTTCCTGGCAGAAGTAACCACCAAACCGGGCAAACTGCGCATCGCTTTTACCGGGGAGCCCTTGTTGGGCAAAAACGTCCATGCCGAGGTGCTCAAAGGACTGGAAGAAACCGTCAGACTGCTCAAGGAGCTTGGGCACGAAGTAGTGGAAGCTGTGCCCCAGATCGATGGTGAAGCTTTCTCACTGGCGTTTGTCACCATCCTGGCCGCCGAACTACGCGCGGATATCGAAGAAGCTGCCAGTGCTGCCGGGAAACGTGTCTCCGTCAAGGATTTCGACTCATCCTCTTTTGGGCTGGGAATGCTCGGGAAAGCTCTCAGCGCCTGCGATTATGCGGCCGCTGCGCGCTACCTGCAAACCTCGGCGCGCGAGGTGGCGCGTTTCTGCGAAAATTATGACCTATTGCTGACTCCCACGCTCTCGCAACCGCCAGTCAAGATTGGCTCGCTCCAGCCCAACGAAAACGAAAAGCTGCTCATCAACCTGATCGGCAGCTTCGACGGAGGCGGGCTGCTCAAAGCCATGGGCATCATCAAGCCCCTGGCCGCCCAGACCTTTGAATTCATGCCCTGGACGCCGGTTTTTAACGTCACCGGCCAGCCCGCCATGTCGGCGCCGCTCCATTGGAGCGGCGAAAACCTGCCGATTGGCATGCACTTCGTTGGCAAGTTCGGCGACGAAGCCACGCTTTTCCGCCTGGCCGGGCAGCTCGAACAGGCCAGGCCCTGGGCCAAGAAAATTCCGGCGGGGTATATTTAATTCCTGCCGCATCAAAAGAAGCCTTTATGGACTCTATTTCCAAACCACGTTACCAGCTCTCCCGGCGGGATTTTTTGAAGCTGGGCGGTACAGCCTCGGCTGCCCTGGCGCTATCTGCCTGTGGCATTCACCCGGCCGAATTAACCTCCCCGACACCTGGCGTGACCATCATTCCGAGCGCCCCAATGCCGGGTCCAACTGAAACACCCAGACCCGAGCCCGCGCCCACAGCCACACCGGCGTTCAAGACCCAGGTGGCTCTTGGAAAAGCAACCACGTATGATCCGGGCAGGCTGCGCCCTGTTTTGGAGGGAATGCTGGCAGGGTTGGGTGGGTTGGACAAGCTGATTAAAAGCGGCGCGAGGGTCGGGATCAAAGCCAACCTGACAGGCGGAACCTGGTGGGATACACCTGACAGACCTCCGGCCACTGAGTTTTTTGTCACCCACCCCGCTGTGGTGGGCGTATTATGTGAGCTGCTGCGAGACCTGGGCGCAGGCCGATTACTGATCATGGACGGACTTGGGGATCCGAGCAGTTTTTCCAAGTGGGGCTATACTGCCATGGCCCAGCCGCTCAACGCCGAACTCATCGATTTGTGCAAGCCTGACCCGCATCCATCCTTCGTCAACGTACCGGTTGGCCCACAGGCGTTGGTCTTTGACCAATTCGCGTTCAACCCGGCCTTGACCGAAATCGATGTTTTTATCTCAGTGGGCAAGATGAAAACCCACTCAGTGGGCGGCGTGACACTGGCCATGAAAAACCTGTTCGGTTTGGTCCCGATCAGCCTTTATCGGCGCGCAGAGACTCATAATAACCGTTCGCTCTTTCATGATGGCCTCAATTTTGACTCGCGCCTCGCCAAAATCATTCTGGACCTGAACCTGGCCTGCCCCATTCACCTGGCCGTGATCGATGGAATCATGACCGCTGACCGGGGCGCTGGCCCGTGGGACAAAGAAATGATCCAGGTCAAACCGGGAGTGCTGGCGGTTGGGCTGAATGCCGTCGCAACAGATGCCATCGCCACAGCTTTGATGGGCTTTGCCCCCGCTGCCGAAGCGCGCACTGCCCCGTTCCTGCACACGGAAAACTATCTTTCGCTGGCGCGTGAGCTGGGCTTGGGAACCAACCTGCCCGAAGAAATTGGTTTGGTGGGAGAATCGTTGGAAAATATGAGCTTCCCGTTCCATTTGCCCGCCTGAGAAAAATGATCAAAGAAATTACCGCCAAGACCCTGCTCGCCTCCGTCAAACAGCCCGATACCTGGTTCGGGCTGAAATACAACCTGAACCTCTATCGCGGCTGCCAGCACCAGTGCATCTACTGCGATTCGCGCTCTGAGTGCTACCAGATCGAGAACTTTGCTGACATCCTGGTCAAGGCCAATGCGATTGAATTGCTGGACAACGAACTGCGCCGTAAACGAGTCAAGGGAACGATTGGCACCGGCTCGATGAACGACCCCTATATGCCGGTCGAAGCCACCCGCAACCTGACCGGCCGCGCCCTGGAAGTGATCGCCGCCCACGGCTTTCCCGTTCACATCCTGACCAAGGGAACTCTCGTTTTACGCGACCTGCCCACGCTGAGAGAGATCCAACGCACCTTCGCCGCCGTCAGTTTCACGATCACCACCTCCAGCGACGAACTGGGGAAACACTTGGAACCTGGCGCACCCAAAGTCTCCGAGCGCTTCGCAGCACTGGAAAAACTATCCGCCGCCGGGATTTTAACCGGTGTGACGATGATGCCAATCCTGCCTTTTCTCGAGGACAACGAACAAAACATCCGTGGAATTGTGGAAAAAGCCGCTGCCAGCGGAGCAAAATACATCCTGGCAGCTTTCGGCGTCACCCTGCGCGACCGTCAGCGCGCGTATTTTTATCACCAGCTGGATGAAAACTTTCCCGGCCTCAAGGAAAAATACCAGCGCGCATTTGGAAACTGTTATTACGCCCCGGCGCAAAACGCAAAACAACTCGAAACCCTGTTCAAGGAATTGTGCGCAACGTACAATCTTTCCACACGCATGCCGGTATACCAGCCGCACACGACAACACAACCGCAACTCTTCTGAGTGCGCCAAAGGAGAACAAGATGGATTCAGCTCTTCAGCACCTCGTCAACACACGCGACATCGAAAGCCTGTACGATGTCATGACTGAAAACGATGATTTTTTGGTTTGCCTGGAGGCTGCCGAAGGGCTGGTGATGCTCGGAGACCTGCGCGGGGTTGAGTTCATCCAGGACGCCACCGAAAGTGAGGATGAAGACATCAAAGCCGTCGCCGAGGAAATCCTGGCCTCCCCAGAACTGCGCCGGGTGCGCGAAGATGTCCTGGCGCGAAAAAGGCAGGAGCGGCAAGCCCGGCTCGAAACAGCCAGGCAGCGACTCCAACAGGGAAAAACTGTCTTTCTATACAAAACGGTTTTCCTTGGGGTCAGTAATTTTGTGAGTAATGAGATCTCGGAAGATGGAGAAAGCGTCGAGGCCCTGAATGAATACGGATGTGAAGGCTGGGAAGTGGCCGCTTTCTTTGCCAATCCCGGCGCGGCTGCGCCCATCACCCTGAACGGAAAGCTGACCGGGGGCTACTTTCTGCTCAAAAAGGAAATCACCCCCGATGAAATTTCGGAACTCGGATAACCTGGTGCAACTTTTATAACCGGCCAACATCCAAATACAAAAATCCACTATCCAGAGGAAAACATGCCCAGAAAAACTTCTAGCCGCCGCAACATTGAATATCCGCTGTCAAAATTTCTCCGCCGCCCACTCGTCCAGATTGGGCTGGTCGTGATCGCCGCCATCATTGTCGTCTTGATTGCGCTGAACGGAGGCCAGCCAGCCTCCAGTCCAGCCGCAGAAATCAGCGTCCAGGAGGCTTATAAGATTTACCAGGAAGGCAACGCCTACTTCCTGGATGTGCGCGAGCCGAGCGAGTGGGCTGAATACCATGCCCCCAACAGCACGCTGATCCCGCTTGGAGAACTGGCGGCGCGTGTCAACGAACTTCCCAAAGACAAACAAATTGTGGTTGTCTGCCGCTCAGGGAATCGCTCCCAGGAAGGACGCGATCTTCTCAAAAGGGCCGGTTTCACCAACGTCACCAGTATGGCCGGAGGCTTGAAAACCTGGCGGGATAGCGGATATCCGGTTCAGCCATAAAATCACAGGGCGGCCAAATGGCCGCCCTGTGATTTTATTTTCGCACCAGAACTTTAAGATCATCGAGCAAATCAGCCGGAGACTGGCCGTAAGGCCAGGTCATCACCAGGTTCCCCTGCCGGTCGAGGATTTGGACGGTGGCCGTATGATCCACCGAGTAATAGCCTTTGGCATCCGGCTCGTTCAGCTTGTAATAAATGCCAAAATCCTTCGCGACCGCAGCGACCTGGGCTTCGCTCCCGGTCAGGCCGAGAAAATCGGGGTGGAAAGCGCTCAGGTAGGAGGCCAAATTCTCAGGGGTGTCGCGCTTCCAATCAACCGAAACAAAAACTACCTGAACCTGGTCCGCCGGTTGGCCCAGATCATTCAAGGCCTGGCGCAGGCTGGCCAGCGTCGTCGGGCAGACATCCGGGCAGGAAGTGAAGCCAAAATAGAGCACCACAAGCTTGCCGCGAAAATCGCTCAAGGAAACCGGCCCGCGCGCCGAGTGGAGCGTGAAATCGGGCATCGGTTTGGGCGGTTCGATGATCGAACCGTGAATTTGCGGCGGCAGGCTAAATTGGTAGATCGCAATCCCCGCCAGCAAAAGCAAAACTATCAGGGCAAAAAAGACATTTTGGCGCGTCATTCCACTCCTATTTTTTCATGACCAGCACCGGCACAACCACTTCACCAGCCTGGTCGAATTTTAATCGAATTGTGAGCGTTTCACCGGCTTTCAGGTCTGTTTTGAGATTGATCAACATGATGTGGTAACCGCCGTGTTTCAATTCGATACTTTCGCCGGGCAAAATCTCGATCGCGGCCACTTCGCGCATCGACATGATCTCGTTTTCAACGACAGTTTCATGCACCTGCACAAAATCCGCTGCCTTGCTGGAGGCCCCCAGCAAGCGATCGGTCTGGCTGCCGGTGTTCCGAATGCGCATGAATGCCCCGGTCACCTGGCCCTCTTTGGCAGCCATCGCCACCGGACCATAGATTTCCAGCGAGCCGCCGGTGACCGCCGGTTTGTCCGACATTCCAGCGCCGCAGGCCGCCAGGAAAACAGCAATAACCAGCAGCATCAGACCCAGAGATTTTTTCATCGCTCACTCCTTCTCAGCTTGCAGTTTGAATGAATTTATTCTAGCACGCCAGCCGCGCCGACCCGGATGAAAACCCATCCCCCGAAGGGCTGAAAAATTGACGGCCCATCACCCAAAAAGGTGGAAACGCGCCGGAACTCCGGGCAAGCTGACGGGGAGTCCCGCGCGGAACCAGGCTGACCCGCAGCCGCTTTCCCGTTAGCGGAAACAACCTCCAGCCTTGACCCGCTCCCGTTTTCCTTCTATAATGAAAATGATTTTCAATAGAGAGGTGCTATGACTGCTCAAATCTGGCTAACCGCCCTGGCTGAAAATGGATACCGGCTGACCGGTTCACGCCGCGCCGTGGTTGAAATCATGGCCGCCAGCGCCCGTGCCTTGACCCCGCTCGAAATTTTTGACCTGGCCCGCCATTCCTACCCCGACCTGGGCCTGGTGACGGTTTACCGAACGCTCGAAAAGCTCGAAGAACTGCTCTTAATTCAACGGGTTCACCAACCCAAGGGCTGCCAGGCCTTTATTGCGGCCAGCCAGGGGCACCAGCACCTGCTGCTCTGCCAGGAATGCGGGATGGTGACTTTTTTCGAGGGCGATAACCTGGATCATTTTATCGCTTCTGTTTCAGAGAAAACCGGCTACGAAATTCAGGAGCACTGGCTGCAATTTTTCGGGCTGTGCAAAGACTGTCGTTAGAGGTAAAGGAGAAAATTATGTGCATGTTCTGTGCTGCCATCCCCATTGCCGGGGCCGTTGGCGCGAAATTGAACGCGGACCAGAAGCGCAAGACCGCGGAAGTCGAAACCAGACCTGAAAAGCCGATTGCCGCCCTGACCGGCGGCGTGATTGTTTTAC
Source organism: Anaerolineales bacterium UBA5195 (assembly GCA_002412925.1). GTDB lineage: Bacteria > Chloroflexota > Anaerolineae > Anaerolineales > Villigracilaceae > UBA5195. The sequence goes on from DHVZ01000060.1 coordinate 58,322, forward strand.
TGGTGCTTGGCTCCGTAGTCTACCATACGCAATTCTCTGGATAGGCTCCAATCGTAAATCGTCAATCCAAAATCACAAATCCAAAATGACTCACACCCCTCACCGACTCGAAGTCGAAAAGATCAGCGTGGCCTACGGGGAAAAGACCATCCTCAAGGAACTCAGCTTCCAGGTGCCGCACGGCGCGCGGGTGGCCGTCGTCGGCCCGAACGGCGCCGGGAAATCAACCTTGTTTAAGGCGCTGGTTGGCCTGCTGCCGCTGCAAGCCGGACAAATCCTGATCCACGGCCTGCCCTTGGGCGACCACCAGGATTGCGTGGCCTACATCCCCCAGCGCGAAGAAGTCGACTGGCGTTTCCCCGTCACAGTCAGCGATGTGGTCATGATGGGCCGCTTCAACACGCGCGGCTGGTTCGCCCCTCCCAACCGGGACGACCGCGCAGCAGTGGCGCGCAGCCTGGGTGAAATGAAAATTGCCGATTTGGCCAAGACCTCGATCAGCGACCTCTCTGGCGGACAGCAGCAGCGCGTCTTCCTGGCGCGCGCCCTGGCCCAGGAACCGCACATCCTGCTGATGGATGAACCTTTCACTGGCGTGGACGCGACCACCCAGGAAGCGACCCTGGCCCTGCTTGATCGATTACGTGAGCGGCAGGTGACCGCGATTATCTCCACGCACGACCTGAACCTGGCTGCAAGCCGTTTTGACGCGGTTTTGCTGATTAACAAGCGCCTGGTTGCTTACGGCGAACCTAAAGACGCCTTGAAACAGGAAAATCTCAAGTTGGCCTTTGGCAATTCGCTGCTGGTGACTGAAAACGGCGCATTGTTGGTAGATGAATGCTGTCCACCAGAATAGTGCGATTTACGATTGTCGACTGACGATTTTTGATTTCAGACTTGGAGGACTTGCGATGAATGAGCAGACATTCAAAAACAGGATCAAAAAGTTGGCTTTGGCGATCATCAACCTGGCCGAGACTTTGCCAGAAACCCGTGCAGCAGACTTTATTGCCCGCCAGATAATTCGCCCGGGCACCTCATCGGCGCCAACTATCGCGCCGCCTGCCAGGCGAAATCCACACCTTTTTAAAGAAGCCCGACTTTCGTGATGTCCTGAAAAATCTGAAATCTGGAAATATGAGCTTTCTCTTACAACCACTCACTTACGCCTTCATGCAACGTGGATTATTGGCCGGGACGATGGTCGGCATCCTCTGCGCCGTGATGGGCACCTATGTTGTCCTGCGCGGGATGGCCTTCCTCGGTGACGCACTGGCGCACGCCATCATGCCGGGCATCGCCATCGCCTACCTGCTGGGCGGCAACCTGCTGATCGGCGCGCTGGTCGCCGCGGCCGCCGTGGCGCTCGGCATAGGCTATTTTTCCCGCCAGGGCACGATCAAGGAAGATACCGCCATCGGCATCCTGTTCGCCGCCGCACTCTCGCTGGGCGTGGCGCTGATCTCATCCATCCGCAGTTACGCCGTGGATTTGAGTCACATCCTGTTTGGCAATGTATTGGGCGTCTCACCCGCTGACTTGTGGATCACCTTCGGGCTGGGCTGCCTCGTTTTGCTGACGGTTTTCCTGCTCTACCGGCCTTTCCTGGTCATTTCGTTCGATCCCGTCCTGGCCGCCACCCTGCGCCTGCCCGCCGAACTTTTGCGAAATGTCATGCTGCTCTTGCTGGCGCTGACGGTGGTCATCTCACTCCAGACAGTGGGTGTCGGGCTGGCGGCGGCCATGCTGGTCACCCCCGCCGCGACGGCCTACCTGCTTACCCGCCGACTCGCGGCGATGATGTTGATCTCTGCCGCCATCGGGGCGCTCTCCTCGTTGGTGGGCCTGTATCTCAGCTATTACCTGAACATCGTCTCCGGCTCGGCCATCGTGCTGACGGCGACTGCCGTCTTCCTGGTGGTATTTCTGGTCAAACGGGGCAAAAGATAATCACCGTAGGGGCACGGCGGGGATAGGAGCATTATCTTGACTGCCAAAATCCGCCGTGCCCCTACAAATGGGTATAATTCAATAATCTACCGCCATGAAACCACTCCGCCGCCCTTCACTTCACTCCTCACTCATTACCTTTTTCTTATTACTTTTAACGACCTCCTGCGTTCCCGCCCTCCTCACAACAACCACAACTTCCACAGACCCACAACCGCTTTCAAGCTATGTGTTTGTGACCGCCAACCCGCAGCCAACAGCGACGCCCTTCCAGCCCTCGCAGATCACGCCCCTGCCGACCATGACGGCCTTCCCCACACTGACCGCCACCCCCCCGCCAACCCGCCAGGTTGAGCCTGTCGAAACCAACACACCCGCCATTCCCCCGACCACCATCCCAGGCAACACATCGGTCCCGCCGCCACCGCCAACTTCTGTTGACAGGCCGCAGTATGCCATCTCCGCACTGATGGACTATGCCGGGCATACCGTTAGCGTCAGCGAGGTGGTTTTGTATCCAAACCGCTCGGCCGATGCCCTGGCGAGCATTGTCTTTGCAGTCAACCCCAACCTGTGGAATGGTGTCTTTGCATTACAGTCGCTCGCGATTAATGACCAACCATCAGTCAACTACACACTGGCTGGGCAGTGGCTGACCGTCAACCTGGATGCGCCGCTCCAGCCGGGAGAGACCGTCAAAATTGGGATCGGTTACCAGCTAAAACTTCCCTATAGTTCAGCCAAATATGAAAACTTTGGCTACACTGGCCGCCAGACCAACCTGATCGACTGGTATCCCTTCGTACCTCCGTACAGCGCCGGAAGCTGGATTCTGCCGGACCCCTACTCGTATGGCGAAAACCTCGTCTACGAGAAAGCCGATTTCCGGGTCAGCCTGTCCTTCGCCGACCCGGCCAACGCCCCGGTTGTAGCCGCCTCGGCCCCGGCTTCCGTTGAAAATGGCGCGCTGGTCTACACCCTGCCCAACGCTCGCAACTTTACCCTCTCGGTCAGTCCTGAATACCTGGTCAACAGCGCCGACGCCAACGGCGTGACGATTTACAGCTATTATTATCCCGAAGACGCCAGCGCCGCCGCGATGGTGCTCGAACTGACCCGCATGGCAGTCAATACCTACAGCACCGAATTTGGTCCCTATCCCCACAGCACGCTGACCGTTTGCGAAACCGACTTGAACGACGGCCTTGAAACCGACGGACTATATTTCCTGGCGCGCAGTTTCTACCGCGCCTATGATGGCAGCGTGCGCAATAATCTTTCAGTGATCGCCATCCATGAAACCGCCCACCAATGGTGGTACGGCGCGGTCGCCAGCAACCAGGCCACAGAACCCTGGCTCGACGAAGCCCTCTGCACCTACAGCGAGCATGTCTTTTACGAAAACAATTACCCTGACCTGATCAATTGGTGGTGGAGCTTCCGCGTCTATTATTACGGCGCCTCCGGCTGGGTCGATTCGCGCGTCTATGATACGGCCAGCTTCCGCGCCTATGTCAACGCCGTCTATTTTAACGGCGCGCGCTTTCTCCAGGCCGTACGCGATCGCATCGGTGATGAAGCCTTTTTCGCCTTCCTGCGTGATTACTATACCCGCAACAATGGCCGCGTCGCCACCGCCGGTGATTTTTTTGCCATCCTTGACCTGCACACCAGCGCCGACTATTCCGACTTGGTCACAACCTTTTTCCGTTATCGCTAACCTGCCGGAGTCTCATGCGAAAGATGTTCCTGCTCTCTTTTTTCTTTATTCTTTTTTCTATAACCGCCTGTAACTCCCTGCCGCTCCCCGGCGTTGTCACCGTTGCCCCGCCCGGTCTGACCCGTGTCGCGGCTCCAACTCCCATTCAGCCTGGCTCGCCTTTACCGGAAAATACTCCAGCCCCCGAAGCGACCCTGCCAGCCGCCGGGTTGAGCCTGCCGAAACCGCCCACTGCGCCGACAGTTACTCCCATTCCAGACGACATCCTGCCGCGCTATGTCATCGCCGCCAGCATGGATTACGATGCCAAAACACTGGATGTCCAACAGCAAATCGACTACCCCAACACCAGCGGCGAAAAACTGGATGAAATTGTGCTGGCCGTGCAGCCGAACCATCTTCAGGATGTTTTTGAATTAAAAAGCCTGAACGCAGATGGCGCACCAGTCGCAGATTACAACCTTGCCGGTCAAAAACTGACCGTCAAGCTGACTGTGCCCCTTGAAAAGGGTAAAACCCTCAGGCTGGAGTTTTCCTACCGCCTGATGCTACCCCAGATCGAACAGGGCGACCCAAATGTCATCCGCCCGCAGATTTTTGGGGTGACTACGCGCCAGGTCAACCTGACAGACTGGTACCCAATGATTGTCCCCTACCGGCCCGGCAGCGGCTGGATTTTGCATGAGCCCTGGTATTACGGAGAACACCTCGTTTATCCGCTCGCCAACTTTGACGTGACCCTGCGCTTCACTGATCCGTCCAACCTGCCGTTGATCGCCGCCAGTGGCGAGGCCGAAGCCATCGAGGGCGGCTGGCATTTCGTCCTCGAAAATGGCCGCGACTTCGCCCTGGCGATGGGCCGCCAACTGATCTCCACCTCCGCCGAAGTGCAGGGTGTGACCGTTACCAGTTATTACTATTCCGGTTCAGCAAACGCCGGTCAGGCCGTGCTGGAGGCCACCGTCAAAGCCCTGCAAACTTACAGCGCGCTCTTTGGACCTTATCCGCACAAAACGCTGGCCGCCGTACAGGGTGATTTCAACGACGGGATGGAATTCGACGGCCTGTATTACCTGCCCAACTCTTTTTATAACCTGTACGATGGCACGCACAAATCCTACCTGGTGATGGTTGCCGCGCATGAGACCTGTCACCAGTGGTGGTTCGGACGGGTTGCCAGCGACCAATCCGCGCAGCCCTGGCTCGACGAGGCCCTGGCCACCTACTGCGAAAAGCTCTTCTACGAGAAAAACTACCCCGAGGAGGTCAGCTGGTGGTGGGATTACCGGGTTAATTTTTACCAGCCGGTAGGCAAAATTGATGGCACTGTCGCCAGTTACGGCGGCTTCACCCCCTACACCAACGCCACCTACCGCCAGGGTGCACGCTTTATGGAAGAGTTACGCCAGGCCATCGGCGACGAGGCCTTTTTCTCATTCCTGAAAGATTATGCTTCCCAGATGGACGGCAAAATCGCCACCTCTGATGATTTTTTTCGCCTCTTGCGCGAGCATACGCAGATTGATATTTCCGGCCTGACAACAAAATATTTCCAAAAGACCCCATAAGCTTCACAGTCCACGCCAGATGGTGTGGATTTTCGCGTTAGAGAACGCGAATTTATCGATGAGAATCATCTTCACCCGCCACGGCGAAAGTCTCGCCAACACCCTGCACGTCATCTCCAACCGCGACTTGCGCCACCCGCTGACGGAAACAGGCCGCGCCCAGGCTGCTGCGCTGGCTGACAAATTGGCGGGGAGGCCCATTGCCCAGGTTTACTCCAGCCCAGTGCTGCGGGCGCGTGAAACGGCTGAAATCGTCTCAGCGAGGCTGGGATCGCCCCTCGAAGTGGCCGAGGCCCTGCGCGAATACGACTGCGGCATCCTGGAAGGGCGCGGCGATGAAGCCGCCTGGGCCACGCACGGAAAATATGTCCTCGACTGGCTGGCAGGAAAGAACCGCGACCAGGCACCGGAAGGCGGCGAGACATTTTTCGAGATCCAGCAGCGGCTGGCGGGTTTCGTCAACGGGCTGGCGGCTCGACATGGCGGGGGCAATGCCGAAATCTTGTGCGTCAGTCATGGCGGGACTACCATTTTTGGACTGCCGGGATTGCTCCCCAACTTAAGTCTTGACCTGGCCTGGGAACAAGGCCTGAAACATATGGATATGGTCGTGGCCGAAGAAAAAAGCGGCAGGCTGTTCTGCCGCTCGTGGGGGAATCACATTTTCGCATGAGAATTCAAGTTTAGAACAAAGTCAATTGGTCTGCATGAAGATGGCCGCTGTCATTGTGGGAGATCAGAATTGGGCGGCCATTCGACTCGATGTTAATCTGGCAGATGGAGCAATTATAAATATCCATGTTGATCCAACCTTCAGTCGGAGCCTGCAGAGCGCGTGTGACAAAGTAACGAATCAGGTTGCCATGGCCAACAATGATATCGTGCCGGTCTTTCCCTTTAGCCGGGATGAAATACTTTTCCCAGGCCTGACGGGCCTGTTCAAAGTCGCTCCGGAGCTGCTCCACGTTCTCCATCTCTGACCAGACCGCGCGCCAGGGCTGCATTTTTTCAGGCAGGCGGCCAGTACCAGGATCGGGATGTTCCCTAAACCATTCCAGGGCGAAATCCGGCATAGCCGGGACACATTCCCAGAGCAGGCGCGAAGGGCGAATGGGGATATTGGACTGCTCCACGGCCAGAATTTGCGCAGTTTGCATCGTCCGGCGCAGTGAGGAGGTGTGGATCACGTCGATCTTGAGCGCAGCAAACCGCCGGGCCGCCTTGTGCGCCTGTTTCCATCCAAGCACGGTCAGGCTCGGGCCGAGGGCGTCGCTGCCAGGGCCCGGCTCACGCTGTCCGTGTCGAACAAGGTAAAGATGCCTGATTGCCATTATTTTTTAATCTGGTCGCACAAGCGATGACCCATCTGGGCGCGCAGCTGCACGAGTTCGGGAAAATCGTAGAAGAATAGGATTTTCTGATCGGCCAGGCTGGTTCCAACAGGCCGGGGCTGGAGAATAAAAAAGCCAAAAGTCTCAGCAATATCTTCTGCAGGGCTGGTGGGAGCATAGTCGCTGACAAATTGGTCGGTGTAATTTTTATAGAAAGTATCAAGCGCGTCGTAGTAGTCATCTTCATCTGTAATCAGGTCAATTTCGAGCCACTCGTCATAAATTCCATCCCAAAACCTATCCACAAATTGATTGAGATAAGAATCGGGCCTGGGACAGCCCTCGCCAGGAAAGTAAACAGAGCAGGCGTTGACTTCCTGTTCGTAGATGATTTCACTATCGGGATTGTCAAAAATTTTCCGGGAAGGCGGCACTTGCGCGGGGTTCAAGGTGAGCAAGTGCCCGTATTCATGCACCAGGGTAAAGGTTAAATCCTGAGGATTCGAGGCGTCCATGATATCGACACTCAAGACCCATTCATCCGGCGAGTGGTCAGATTGCCAGACTGCGGCCAGGATATTTTCCTTTCCATCGGTAAAAACAACATACTCGCTCAGGAATTTGCGATTTTCAGAAGGAATAATGGCCGCAAAATAGTTCCAGATTTGCTGCTGCGCGGCGCGGTCCTGCTGGTAGTCTTCATAATTCTTTGGCAGGCCGGCTTCGTCCACCGGGTTTTTAATCTGGTCGCCATCGATCGTATAAGTGACAAGTGTGTACTCATCGTCCGATAGGAAGTATTTGCGCGCCAGCCTGGTTTCACCTTCAGCGTTGTTCGGCCGGGTCAGATCGTCCAACTTGTCCAGGCAGGCGGTAATACAATCGCCGTTGGGGCAGAAATCTGGCGTGGGGCTGGGAGCCAGGGTTGAGATCGGGGGAGGCAGCAGGGTGAGCGTGACATTGGCTGCCAGCGGCGTAGGCGCTTCGCCAAAAATGGCGCGGCTAACGGCCGCGCAGGCAAAGGAGGCCAATCCCAAGATGACAATCAAGATAAATGGGGCCAGGCGTTTCATCAAGATCTTCCCAAAGCTAAATCACTCATCAAGACAAATTTCCACGGCAGAATCCGGCCAGCCGCTCTCAGCGGCGCGCGAAACCAATTCGGCAATGGACGGAGGGAATAGTTCAATCTTCTCAACGGTGCTGAGCGGCATCCAGACTGGGGTATACGTGCCTCGTTCGGGTGGGTACTTCCCGGTCATTTCAGGCCCCCTGCCCGTGCCAAAATGTCCGCCGGTGACCCGCGCAAGAAAGTAATATTGTTCCCGGCCACGAAAAATAACCTTGGCCAGTAACCGCTCAATAGTCACGTTCAATCCAAGTTCCTCGTGGCTTTCGCGGATGGCGGTCTGACGCGGGTTTTCCCCCGCTGCCATGCCGCCGCCTGGAATAACATAATAAGTACGCCCTTCCCGTTGTCGCTTGATCAAGGCAATATGGCGGTTACGGATGATGATAGCACGCGCGCGGAACATGGCGCAATTATACAGGAAGGGGCAGACTTGTGCGTCTGCCCCTTCGGCGGGATTAATTGCGGATTCGTGTGGAATGATGACTCAAAAACCTTATTCAGGCATATGATAATATCCGCAGATCCGGCTCCTGATTTGCGAGCGTAAATCGACCAGTTCGGGGAAATCATAGAAAAACAGGATTTTTTGTTCAGCAACCGTCTCGCCAGTTGGCCTGGGCGTCATAACAAAATAGGTCCAGCTATCGGCGACGTCTTCCTTTGGGGCAGTTGCGGCATATTCACGCACAAATTCCTGCTGATGAGCCTGGTAAAAGGAGGTCAGCCCACGCTTGACAGCTTCCTGGTCAGCATGGGAAGCAACCGCTTTCCACTCCTCGTATAATTCCCCTTTCCAGAACTGGCTAAAAAAACGGTTAAGGTAGGATTCTTCAAAACTGCATTGGTTTTCGTCGGCATAAAACCGGCATTTAGCCGGTTCGGTTCTAACATCGGCCTGGCGAAGATTGAGCGTCAGCATATGTCCAAATTCATGAACGAGGACATTATTGGCCGATTTAAGGTCTTGATAATCAGCCAGGTCTACTTCCAAAGCCCAGGTTTCAGATTCGTCTTCCCCTCTCCAGGTCCATTGAATTTCGTTGTAGCCAGAGGTATTGCCGCTGCCATCAGAGAAAATGCGGTATTCGGTCAGGGGAACCCGTTGCTCGAGTGGAATAATAAAAACAAAGTAATCCCAGATAAGCTGGTGTGATTCAAGATCGTTTTGCAGGGGAAGCAGATTCTCTGGGACAGATTCCTTCTGCGGCTCAGAAATCTGGTCTCCCTTGACCGAATAAACGTTCAGGATATATCTTTTATCCACCTGAATGTTTTTATTGGCGCCGTAAGTTTTGTGAATGTTTTCCAGCAGGCCTTCACAGGTGGTAATGGGCGTCGGGGTGGCATTCGCAATCCGATTGACTTCGTTCGCAAACAGAAAAAGTCCACTCCCCAGCACAACACATCCACAGATTGTGAACAGGCCGATTAAAGTGGACCACAGGCAGCAACTGGAAGATCCTTGTTTTTTCATAGCCCGCTCCTCAGTTAGAACGCTACGCAACCAGCTTTCAGAAGGAACTTATGCTCTAAAAAATCGGGACGGCCAATCGGCCGCCCCGGTCTTTTAATGGTAAATTCTTGCCCACTCGTCCCGAAGCAGATTCCCTAGAATCTGGTCAGCCATGCCCTGGGAGGGAAGCACGTCCCCATCGGGTTCGACGTATAACCAGGCTTTCCCTGCTCCGCCCGGTTCAGCATCTTCGGCGGTTTCAAGCGCGACCGGGTGAGCCTCGGAATAAGGCACGGGCAGGTCTGAGACAATCCGCAGGTTGAGGTTGGCGGCAAGATCATGCAGCCTGGAAAGCATCTCGCCCAGGGTTGGGTCGGCAACGCTCAGGGAGACTGCCTCGACGCCCGCTTGATGAAGTTTTTCCATCAGGGACTGCGCGCCAGGCGCATTTTGCGGTGTCAGGGTGAGATGGACAGACAGGAAGATGTCTGCAACCAGCGCGTTCTGAATGGCCTGCCAATTCGGCTCGGCCTGGGTAGGCAGGACAATCATCAGGTGGTCGAGACCGGTTTGCAGGAGGCTGTCCAGGTAATCGTTGTCAGCCAACCTTTGCCCGTCAGTCAGCAAACCAGCCACCTGGCCGTTTTTCTCGGCATAGGCAATCAGCTCAGGCAGGTCATCACGCAGGGTGGCTTCGCCGCCGGTGAAAACGATTTGCGGGATTCCCAATGCCCAGGCCTTGTCCATGATTGACTTCCACTCATCAGTGGTCAATTCACGCTCGACCCGCTTGGAGGGGGCATTTAGCGGATCCCCGCCCGGAGGGAGACGGTAAGTCAGGGCGCAGTCAAGGCGCAGCGGGGCGGTCAGGTTCGCGCTATTGGGCTGAACTCGCTCAAAACCCAGGGAGGAGACCGGGTCCAGGTCATCGGTGTGGGCCAGAGTCAGAATCCGCTCCATGAAGTCGCCAAAATCTTCGAGCGCCTGTGATTTTTTAATGCGATAACGCGCCGAAATTGACTTGGCCGCTTCGAGCGGCTCAGTGCCCTTGATGAGGTGGTAGGCATACTCGGCCGCCGTGGCATTCAGCTGCAAAACGGTCGAGGCGTTCAGGATCAGGATGCCCGAGCCATCCTTATTCAGGCGCAGGTGCAAACGGAAAGGCTTTTCATCTTCAGTGGGGGATTGAAAATGATGCACGCCCGCCGGTAAAGGCTTGACCGGGGAGAAACGTTCGACAAGGCGAGAAAACAGGTTCATGGGGCCTCCTCAAAAGAACAAAAAATCAAGCGATTTGCTTTTCAGTGAACCAGGTGTCGATTTGATCGGCAGTCTGGAGATAAGTTTTTTCCATCATCAGGTTGTGACCGGCGCCGGGGACAATCATAAAATCAGCTTTGTAATGCGCCGCCGATTTGCGCAAGCTTTCCATGCTGAGGACGGCATCCTTTTCACCAGCCAGCAGCAGCATGGGCACCTTGACATTTTCAGCCGGTTTCCAAAAAGGCGGGTTATGCTGAAAAATCACCAGCGCTGATTCGTCCACCAACTGTCGTTGCAGATCTTCAGGTGAAACAACCGCGTCCTGGCTGAGAAGCTTGGTCGCCGCAGCCTCCGGCGTTCTGACCCAGGGGCCTGCATTCCATGTCACGAACATCAAGGCTATGCCAAACGGATCGCCAGCCATGATCTTGAGTAATGCAGGCCAATCTGCCATGGAGCTATGAGAGACCCACGGCGCAACCAACACAATAGCGGGCAGATTGGTCTCAACAAAGCGCAAGGCCCACTGACTGAGCGCCCCACCCATACTGTGACCCATCAAAACCGGCTTACGCGGCAGACGGTTGATCTCATCGCGCACAAACGCCAGGTAATAGCCCAGGGTGCAAGTAGTCAATGAGCGCTGGATGGGCGATTTGCCATGCCCGGGCAGGCTGTAAGCGACACTTTCCCAGCCGCGTTCGGCCAGGATTTCCTGCCAGGGCTGCCAGCACCAGGCGCCATGCCACATGCCATGCGCCATCAGGATGGGCGTCTCGTGTTTGCGCACTTTCGGGGTGTAGACGATCCGCTCAATGCCATCCTCGATGGTGTGGGCAAGGGTATAGCTGTCTTTCTCCTGTATTTCGGAAAAAGTTATCCCCATCCCGCGCAGTCTGTTCTGGTCATGGGCCAACATGCGCGGTGCGGTAGCGTTGAGCAGATGCCAGAGAATCCAGCCAACCATGACAGCCAGGTACAACAGGAGAGCAACCCCAAGATAGAGCATCTAACCTCGAATAAAATGCGGCATCTCAAATGGAATTTCGAGCGACATCTCCACAAAACCTGCATATTCGCCATCTTTGTACCAGGGCGATTGGTAGATCAACTTCTTGACGCCTTTTTTTTCGATGCTATAAACATTCTTTTCTTTGGCTGCCAGCAACTGCTCGGTTTTAGTCCGTGACAAGCCGGGATGGCAATCGAGCATGTTCTTGCCAACCAGGGCATAGCCACCGTCGCTCTCAAAAGTTTTGGCAGCTTTATCATTCATCTCCAAAATAATGCCTTCCGTATCGCAGACAGTCACGGCGGCAGGGAATTCTTTGATCCATGTGTGTTCGCTCATCATTCTCCAATCAAAAATCGTCAGTCTGAAATCGCAAATTGAAGTGGGCATCCGCCGCCGCATTCAGCCAGGAGCGCGCAGCCTTCGCATTTTAGCGGCAGGTCTTGTCGCTCACGCAGTTTCAGCGCCAGTGGGTGGTTCCAGATGGAATCCCAATCATCGGCCAGCAGGTTGCCGAGCGGCTGGTAGTAAGACTGGCAAGGCAGCACCGCCCCATCCGGCTCGACACACAGATTGTATTGCGCTGCCGTACAGCCCTTGACGCCCAAATCCATTTGCACCGGGTCGAAGTGACAATACTGTGTCGGCGTGTACCAAATCAATTTTTGGCCGCGAGACTCGGTTTTTTGGCGAGCGATTTCAAGTAACGGCTTCAACTCGCTTTCGGGCAGTCCCGTCCCGACTGTCGCGCCATGGCCGGAGTAGATCAACGCATTCAGGCCGACCGTTGGCACGCCCAGATTCGCCAGGAAATCGAGCGTAGCCGGGATGGTAGCCACGTTGGTGCGCAGCATGGTCGTATTGGTCATCACATACAGGCGCGAAGCCAGCACGTTTTTCAGCCCGGTGATAGTTTGCTCGAAGGCATGCGCATTTACCATCTGATTATGGATGTTGGAATCTGCCGACTCAACCGTTACCTGGACATGGTCGAGGCCCGCGTCCAACAGCCGTTTCACAAAACCTGGATCAGACAGCCGCCGGGCATTGGTATTCAACCCGGTAATTTGGCCGTTGCCCTCGGCATGTGCAACCAACCCGGGCAGGTCATCCCTTAAAGTAGGTTCGCCGCCAGTGAAGATGATGTGCGGAATGCCCAGCGCCCAGGCCTTGTCGATGACCTGCTTCCATTCTTCGGTGGAGAGTTCCTGCCGCCCGGTTGGCTTCTCGCCGGGTTTGGGATGCTCCAGGTTATAGCAGTGGTGGCAATCATTATTACAGCGATAAGTCAGCGCCAGGTCGAGCCGGTAAGGCGCGGAGGGCCGGGCGCTGAAGGGCATCAGCGTTTCCAACTCCAAGTCATGGATGGGGCAAGCGCCATCAGGGCGAATCAGGCTGGAGAGTTGCAGGTCGAAAGCAGAGAAGTCAGCCAGAACTGTTTCACTTTTCACGTTCCACAGCTTTGCCATGGTTTTGACAATCTCAGCCTTCGGTTGACCTTCGAGAATCAGCTTCGCCATGACTGCCGCAGTTGAGTTCAGGTGCATGATCCGGTTGGCGTTGACGATCAGGGTGCCATGCCCATCCGGGTCAAGACGCAGGTGAACACGCGATTTCTCATCTGCACCTTCAACACGGTAGTGGAACAGACCAGGTTCTGGGTTTTGGATTTTCGATTTACGATTAAACCAGCCATCAATAAAACTCATTAGCTACCTATCAGCTTACAACCAATCAAAAATCAACCAGCGTAAATCGAAAATTACCGACCACCACCCGCGCAAGCGCAGGCGCAACCGGCGCAAGCACAGGCGCAGCCGCCACCGCCCGAACGCCCGCCGCCACTCGAACGCGAGGGTGGAGGTGGCGGATTGGTAACCTTGGTCACCCCGTTGGTGAAATCGTTGAGGTTCCCGAGCACGCGGCCAGAGAAATTCTGAACACCGCCAACCACCGAAGCTGCAAAATCCGCGCCAGGCAGGGAGACACGTCCACCTGAACTGGATGACATGGAGGGCGCTCCCGACGCAGAGGGCATGGATGACTGGCGGTAGACCGGGTCGTAGCGTCCCCACCACATCGGCACATATACCGGCCCGGCAAAGACGCGTCGCGAGCGGTCATCGTAATCTTTGTCGAGCATGGTCCATTCAATGGCTTCTTCGAACATCTGGCTCTTGATCTCCGGCGTCCCGGCAGTTTCGATCTGCTGCCAGGCCTTGTCATTGATCGCCTTGTAATAATCTTTGGTTTCCTTGCTGCTGAAACCCTTCATTTTTTCGGTGACACTCTTCACCAGGTTGACCGTCATGGCCTGCAAATCTTTGCGGCGCTGACGATCTTCCTTGACCATGGCCTGCACAAATTCCTTTTCATAGCCTTGCAACCCATCCGGCTGGGGTTGGAGCATCTCCACCTTGAGCGGGTCCCGCGTTACAACCTGCAGGGCACCCTTTTTTACGGTGCTGAATAACATCATGGTCATGACCTTATCGAGCGGCTGACCCATCAAAATAGCCGCTTCCACCGCCGTCAGGCCGCGCTTGATGCCGTGACCTTCAATCGAGATGGACGGCTTAATATATTGCAATTTCCGTTTCCGTTCGCTGACAGCTCCCGCAATCGGTATGCCAAAGAAAAACCCGGCGAAACAACAGAAAGGCAGGATGGAGGAAATTGCGCCGAAAAACGCCGCAATCGCGCCAAAAATCAAGTCGAAAGCATTGACCCGCACAATCGCATCCGCGGGGATGTAGCTGGCCGGGAAGGATGCGCCGAAGGTATACTGCGTTGAACCGTTGGCGTCGGGGCTTTGCCAGGTGTAGGTGACACGCCCTTCGTTATCGATGGCTATGGCGGGTTCGTTAATTCCCGGCCAATTTTTGGGTAGATGGTAACGCGGCTCTTCCGGCTTGACGCCCGGAGGCAGGTGAAAAACCACCGTCAAATCTGTTTTGCCGTGCACATATTGCGAGCCGAAATACGTCGGCGAGAATTCGCTGCTGGCATAGTTTTCGTCATCATCGTCTGGAAAAAACATCCGCTCAATGCGCCCCACATAGACATGAACGGTGCCAGTCGTGGTGATTTGCTTGCTTCCCAGGTCAATGGCTACCCCGGTTCCGCTGCCCTGATAATCAGAAGTGACGCTGACTGGGGTGCCTTCCACATCGGCGCGGATGCTGCTGAAATCATAATTGCCGTTTGGCAGGCCAACATCCACAAAATCGATCGGGCTCGCCCCGGGATCATTGTCAAAGGTGAACGTATAGTCCAGCGCCATGGTCCCGTCCTGGTTAAGATAAACGTGGACAACTTCCCTGGTCAGTTGGAAAGAATAATTGGACTGCGCCGCGGCGCTCGTGGTCAGGCCAAAAAGCACTGTTAGAATGAGCAAGAGGGCAAAGAATTTGTTCTTCATGGCATGCCTCCCCAAACGCTTACCACTTGGGTTCTTCGGTGAGTTGATAGGTTGCCTGGCAATACGGACAGGTGACAACCGGCGCCCCTGCCATCATTTTTACGTCATTGGAGGTAATGGCTCCGCCGCAGGATTGGCATTTCATCTGGCTGATTTTGGTATCACCCGGCAAATCGACCTGCAAGACCTGCTGGATAATCTGGGCCTCCCCGGAGCCGGTTTTCCGCGCGCCAAGCCAGATCAATCCCGCGCCTCCCGCCAGGAAAAATATTCCCAGGCAGGCAAAACCAATTCCAAATGACATCCAGGCTGAGTTACCCTGGGCCGAGGTGGAACCAACCACACTCAAGGCCCCATAGCCCACCAGACACAGCCCGATTAGGAATAAAATGGCCGCGCCAATATACATTAATGTGCGTCCCATAAGCGCCTCCGTAAACGAAAATTGACTAACAACAAGTGTAGCACTTTGCGGTTGCCGAAACAAATGACTTTTGTCTCTTTTTCTACGGGAATTAATCTAAAAAGTTGCCCCCGGCAGCCTGGAGGGTTTTCGCGCAGGGAAAGAATTTGTCCGGCAATTGCCGCTGAAAGGGATAAAACTGCGGGCGAAGAAATGCTAGTGGCTTCTTTTTTCCAAACCGTAGGCGGCAGTGGTTGGCAAAACCACCAGCAACCCGGTATTTGGCTCCTGCAGGTCGCCAACAACCCTGTAGGTGGCTTCCACCACCTGTTGGACAAGCTCATCTTTGAGAATGGTGAAGATCGTCCGACTCATCCGCTCAGGGTCTGGATAAAAATCCTCCAGCGAAGGCATCAGCGGCGTATCCTCACGCAGCGCCTCATTCTGGCGAATGCGCCCAACGCCGGTGCTCTCCAAGACGGTGACACCCGGCGCGCCTGCCTCCTGCCAGGCTGCGAGCAGTTCATCCAGTTTTTCGGTATCGTGCAAGACCAACAAAATCATGCTCATAAAACAACCTTGTCTGGTTTTTGTTCAACCTTGGAGAGTTGGTTTCCTTTAAACAGCCACCTAAGCACAGGCGGAGTAATCAGGGTGCTGGCAACCACCATGCCAATAATGGCAGAAAACTGGGCCGGGGTCACCAGGCCGGCGTCTGCGCCCACGCTGGCCACAATTAATCCAACTTCGCCGCGCGAGATCATCCCCGCACCCATCTGAGCCGATTCGCGCCAGGCAAACCCGGCCAGGCGGGCGCCTAAGCCCGCCCCCAGGAATTTTCCCACAACAGCCACAGTGATCAATACCGCAGCCAATAAAAATCCATCCGACAGACTGGCAAGGTTAACTTGCAAGCCGATCCCCACAAAAAATATGGGGACAAAAAAACCATACGCCAGGGATGAAATACGCGGCTGCAGGGTTTCCCTTTCGGGACTGCGGGCAAACATCAGGCCAGCCAGGAATGCCCCAGTGATGGCAGCCATCCCGCCAACCAGTTCGGCGGCCAGGCCATAGCCAAACAGGGTGATCACAGCCAGGCTCAAGATATTCTGGCTGATAGGCAGCCCCCGCACCCAACGGACCAACCGGGGCAAAACCCAGAGGCCGAAAGCGGTTGCCAGGCCAAAGAACAACAACATCCGCCCAAAGATTAGTAAAAGGCTGATGAAATTCCCAGACCCATCGGTCAGGGCAAAGAAAACCGAGAGCAGGAGAATGACGAGAATATCATCAAAAATTGCCGCGCCCAGCAGGCCCAGCCCCACTCTCGAGCGCAGGGCTTTCATTTCCATCAGTGTTTGGGCTGAAATACTAACTGAGGTGGCTCCCAACGCGAGGCCAAGGAAAATGGCCGATTCCATTTCCAGCTTGAAAGCCAGTCCTACGCCCCAGCCCAGCAAGACCGGAACAAACACTCCCAGCGTGCCAGAGAGGGCCGAAACCCGCCCGGTATGCTGCAGTTCATGAAACTCCAATTCCAGACCCGCGATGAACATCAAGAGCAGGACGCCTATTTCGCTGAACATTTTAACTATTTCGCCCAGCGTTTCGCTGTGCAGGAATGGCAATTGGAGCAGGTTGACCAGCGAGGGACCCAGCACGACCCCAACAAGCAGTTCTCCCAGCACCGAGGGCTGCCCCAGGCGGATACTGAGATAACCCGCCGTTTTTGCGACTAGCAGGATAACGGCAAGGAGAAAAACCAGTTGAAGAAAGGGGGTCATAAGTAAAAAAGTGTACTCAATAGCTTTTCAGCAAAGATTAATTTCAGATCAATAACTCGCCTTACGCAGAGCGTCCCGAAGGTTCCCATGAAAAACCTTGTTTTGTCGGTCAACCCTTCGGGACGGTGCGTAACACCAGTTAATAAAGATGGGGGAAATCATCGCCCGCTTGACAATCTCAGGCTGACTGCTTTGAAATTATCAAATTGCTCACCCTGACACAATTCCGACCGGCAGACTTGGCGGCGTAAAGCGCCTGGTCAGAGCTCTCAATGAGAGCTTCCATTGTGGGCGGCTGCGCGCACTCCATGTCGAAACCGGTGACGCCAATACTGACTGTCAGCGAAAGTTTTCCAACCGGCGTATCCGTTTTCATCCTGGCAATTTTTAACCGTAATCGTTCAGCCACTTGCAGCGCAGCCTGAACCATGGTTTCGGGCATCAGCATGACAAACTCCTCGCCCCCATAACGGCCAAGAATATCGGCATGACGCAACTGCTTTTCGCACAGGTTCACCAACGCGCACAGGATATGATCTCCGATGGGATGCCCGTACTGATCGTTAAAATTCTTGAAGTGGTCAATGTCCAACATGAGCAAAGATAGGGGCCGTTTGTAGCGTATGGCATGTTCCAGCTCTTGACCCGCCAGGGTTAAAAAGTGCCGACGATTGTAGCAACCGGTCAACGAATCGTGGATTGCCAGCTGCTGGACCTCTTGGTACAACCGCACCCGCTCTGAAATTTCAGTGGCGATGAAAACCACCTTGCTGTGCCCGGCATCGTCTTTCTCCATTAGAGCGATGCGCCCTTCAAACCAGCGCTCGCCTCCGGCCACGACAGGGACTTTATATTCAATCACCTGCGTCTCCCCCGTTTCAACCGCCCTGTGAACAGCCTCCATCATTAACTTTGCCTCCTCGGGAGGCGACAATTCCTCAATCAGGCGTCCTTTCATTTCATCCACGCTAGCGCTCAGCAGGCTGGTCTCGTTGGCCAGGATTTCGAGATAACGACCGTCCTGGTCACAAACAAAAGAAATATTGGGCATTGCATTGACAAACGCATCCAGCTTTCTTTCCCGTTCCTGCAGGAGCTGCTGTGAGTGGGTTAATTCCTCGAGCCGGTCGGCCAGTTGCCGGTTTGTCGCCTGAAGCTGACGGCGCAAACGCAAAATGGATAGATGAGTGCTCAAGCGCGCCTGAATTTCCTCGATATCAAATGGTTTGACGATATAGTCTACACTGCCAGCATCGAAAGCTTTTACTTTTTTATCGATCTCATCCAACGCGCTGATGAAAATGACCGGGATTTCACGCGTACGTTCGTCCTTTTTCAAACGCTCACAGGCCTCAATCCCATCCATCACCGGCATGGATACATCCAGCAGGATCAGGTCGGGGAATGTCTCTTGAGTAATACGGATCGCCTCCATACCGCTTTCTGCCGTCAGCACTTGGTAACCTTCGCTTTTCAAAATCCGCGCCAACAGATTCCGGTTATCAGGTAAATCGTCCACGACAAGGATGGTTTCCAAGGTTTTATCAGGCATGGTTCATTATCTCTTTCGCTGCGAATGTTACTCTGATTAGCACTATACTACGGAAACGAAGCGCAAACAACCAATGAGTTTGCATCCGGTTGACAAAACCGGGCCGAGGAGAACGAATCGGGAGTTATGGCGTTAAACGGTATGACACATTTCTCTGACAAAATTTACCATCAACCGGTACAATTAACTTGTCTTTCACTCTGAAAACCTCGCATATTTTAACGCGAAAAGGATAAATATGAATCACGAAACTGAATACAAACGCTGGCTGGAAACCACCCTTAAAAAAAGCATCGAGAGATTCCCTGAACGCAGGCCAAAATTCGAAACATCCTCGGGCATCGACCTGCCCCCCGTCCTGCCTCCCGGTGACGCAGACTCCGATTACGCTGATAAGCTGGGCTTCCCCGGCGAATATCCATTTACGCGCGGTGTCCAACCGACGATGTACCGCGGGCGTTTCTGGACGATGCGCCAGTACGCTGGTTTTTCAACGGCTGAAGAATCCAACCGCCGCTACCGCTACCTGCTCGGCGCTGGTCAGACCGGGCTGTCGGTGGCCTTCGACCTGCCAACCCAGATCGGCTACGACGCCGACGACCCGATGGCCCTCGGCGAAGTCGGCAAAGTCGGCGTCTCGATCTCGTCGGTCGAGGATATGGCCACGTTGTTTGACCAGATCCCGCTCGACAAGGTCTCCACCTCGATGACGATCAACGCCCCAGCCGGGGTCTTGCTGGCAATGTACATCGCGGTCGCCAAACGCCAGGGTGTGGAAATGAAAGCCCTGCGCGGTACGATCCAGAACGACATCCTGAAGGAATACATCGCGCGCGGCACGTATATTTACCCGCCCACGCCGTCGATGCGCCTGATCACCGATATTTTCGGCTTCTGCACCCGCGAAGTGCCCAACTGGAACACGATCTCGATCTCGGGCTATCACATCCGCGAGGCAGGTTCAACTGCCGCGCAGGAAGTGGCCTTTACCCTGGCCAACGCCATTGCTTACGTGGAAGGGGCGCTCAAGGCCGGGCTGATCGTGGACGATTTCGCCGGACAGCTCTCCTTCTTCTTCAACGCCCATAACAACGTGCTCGAGGAAGTCGCCAAGTTCCGCGCGGCGCGGCGGATGTGGGCCAAGATCATGCGCGAACGCTTCGGGGCGCAGAAACCATCCTCCTGGCAGTTACGCTTCCACACCCAGACCGCAGGTTCGACACTGACCGCCCAGCAGCCCGAAAACAATGTGGCGCGCGTGACCTTGCAGGCGCTTTCCGCCGTTTTGGGCGGAACGCAGTCGCTCCACACCAATTCGATGGATGAAGCCCTCTGGCTGCCAACAGAGAAATCCGTGCGGGTGGCGCTGCGCACACAACAGATCATCGCCTACGAATCGGGCGCAGCGGATTCGATCGACCCGTTGGGCGGATCCTATTTGATCGAGTACCTGACCGACAAAATCGAAACCCGTGCCAGCGACTATATCCGCCGCATCGACGATTTGGGCGGCGCCTTGAGCGCCATCGAACGCGGATACATGCAGTCTGAAATCCAGGACGCCGCCTATGCGGCCCAAATGGCGATCGAGAAAAATGAACAGGTGGTCGTGGGCGTCAACCAGTTCCAAACCGACGAAAAGATCACGCTCGAGCGCCAGAAAATCGACCCGGCCATCGAGGCCGCTGCGCATAAACGCCTGGCGGAACTACGGGCCGGACGCGATAACACCAAAATTTCCGAGCTGCGCACCCAACTGGAAAGCGCCGCCAAGGGCAGCGAAAACCTGATACCGCTCTTCATCGAGTGCGTCGACAACCAGATGACCCTCGGCGAAGTCTGCAATACCCTGCGCGGGATCTGGGGCGAATACGTGGCGGCGGGATTCTAATTTGTGGCAATGCAAAACCAACCATCGGGAGCCGACAATATGGCAACAGATGAATCTAACCACACCGCCAAGAAAAAACGCATCATCATCCTCAAGGATGGCCCTTATCTGGTTCAGGGCGACGTGCCGTTGGTCAGCAAAACGCAGGTGGTTTCTGAGCACGGTGAGCCGCTGACCTGGCAAAAAGATGGCGAGATTCCCGTCAGCCAGGGAGAATACCGCCTCTGTCGGTGCGGGCGGTCAGGCAAACTGCCTTTTTGTGATGACACCCATCTCAAAGTGGGCTTTGACGGCAGGGAAACGGCTGATCCCCCTCTGACGAGGGCGCAAAAGATGAAGTATGAGCGCAGCACCCGCCTGATTGTCGATAAGGACGCTTCGTTGTGCATGTTGTCGGGTTACTGCGCCTTCAGCGACACCGCGCTGGGTCCGATGGTGGCCGCCACCCAGGATACCAAGATGCGTGCGTTGATCATGGCGATAGTCGAGCGCTGCCCCTCCGGTGCGCTGACCTACCGCGTCGAGGCAGACGGACCGGATATCGAGCCTGATCTGCCTCAACAGGTGGCCGTCACGACCGAAATCACCTCGGATGGCCCCATCGCCGGGCCGCTCTGGGTAACCGGCAACCTCCCGATCGAACGCGCGGATGGGGAACCGTTCGAGACCCGCAACCGCGTCACCCTTTGCAACTGCGGGGAATCTTATAACAAGCCGCTCTGCGATGGGACGCATCGCAACCTGGCGCAACAGGAGGCCTGGCGACGGCGGCGGGCTGGCGACCAGTAGATAGCGCAATGAGCAGGGACGGTCATTCTGATCGTCCCTGCTCATTGTATTCCTAATCAGTAACCCTTGGATTAGCCTACCCGCACTTGCAAACGGCATCCCCTACTTCGCTTCAATATTCACCGTCGCGGTCATGTTCCACAAGAAGCGGGGATCGGCTTCATCAAGCGTGACTGTGACTTTGTAGGTCATGTCGCCCAGGTATTCCTTGCCAACCGGGTCGATGGCAGTCACCTTGCCGGAGAATTCCTCGCCAGGCAGCGCATCCAGCTTGACGGTGACGCCCTGCCCGAGAGCCACGCGGGCGATGTCGAGTTCGGCCAGGTCCTTGGTCTCGACCGTCCAGGTGGCGGTATCCGCCAGGAAGGCGACCGCCCGGCCAGGAACGGCGGTTTCGCCAGCCGACAGGTCGAGGCTCAAAAGCGTCCCGCCAAAGGGGGTGCGCAGTTCGTAGAGTTCCATGGCGGCCTCAGCCTTGTCCAGGGCCGTTGCAGCCGCGGCGACCGTCTGCGCTTCGGAGCCGGTCTGCAGGACACGCACATAATCCAGCGCGGTGTGGTAGCGCTCCTGGGCAATGCTGACCTGCGCGCGCGCCTTCAGGATGTCTTTGGCGCCATCGCTGGTCAGTTCATCGTCATAGTCCTCCTGCGCGTCCTTCAGGTTCTCCTTGGCATCATCGAAAAACTTCTGGGCTTCATCACGCAGATCCTTGTTGATCTTGTTGACCGTCGTCACCCAGCGCGCATCGAGTCCCTTGGACTTCAGGTATTCATCCCGCTGCAACAGGTACACCTGCCGGCGGGTCAACTCATCGATATCCTTGCCTTTCGAGAGCCGGTCATTCAGGTTTTTCGCCACCCGGTAAGCGGCCTGGGCCTTGGCCAGCTCAGTTTCGACCCGGATGAATTCAGCGCCGGTGGTTTGTACACGGCTGGCCAGCTTTTCCTGCGCCCTGATCAGAGCCTCCCGGGCTTCATCCGCAGTGTCCTGGGCGGCGCCGATCTGTTCCTGCTGGTCGTAGTACCACAAGGGCAGGCTGAACTCGCCAGGCTGGGTCTTGTACCAATCCTGGGTGCGGTTGGATTTGTCCTCGGACAGCGCGGCGCTGTAGGTCTGGTCGTACTGGGCCTGGGCTGCGGCAAGCTCGGCCTGGACGGTTTTGATTCCGACCAGGCGGGCGAGCACCTCCCCGGCGGCGACTTTGTCTCCAGGCTGGGCGAGCACTTCGGCGACCACCCCGCCCTGGGCAAAGCCCAGTTCCACCGCGGGGGCAGGGAGCAGTTTCCCTTCGGCTGTGACGCTGCCAGAGGATGATTCCGCAGCGGCAACAGGCTCAGCTGCCGGGGTGGGGGTGGCTGTCCCGGCGCAGGCGGCGAGGGACAGAGAGAGCAGTAATAAGATACTGAGAAAGAAGGGGAAGGTGTTCTTGTTCATGAGAAACTCCTTAAGATTTATCCTAAAGGGTACGGAAGCCTTCAGGATTTCCTGTTATCGATCCAACTTGCCACCCATCCACCCAGCAACGGATAGCGAAAATCGTGCCCCAGTAAAACGCGCAATCCGGCCCACTGGCCGAGGAGGTGAAAGAGAGGCATGACCAAAATCATAAAACTCATCAAACAGAGCATGACCATCATCCCGGCTACACCACCCCATTCGCCCAAGTCCATCGCGGCAGAAAAGAACAACATCGAGGCAAATCCCAGGAAAACAGCCAGGAAGGTGAACCCAAAATAAAACAGGTTGACAAAGAGTTGGTAGAGCGTGGTCTGCGCAGATTGAAATTTCAGACTGGCAGAATGTTTTTGGTGGCTAATCCAGAGCCAGGCCGGGGCGAGCATCCCCCACAAGGGTTGGACAACGGCAAAATGCCCCATCGCAGCAGCAAAGCGCTCCTCGAAGTCTGCATCCAGCGAGTCTTCTTCAGAATCGGAGCGAGCATAGCCCAGGGAACGCGCCAGGCGGCCTCCCAAAATCGGGTAACGGAAAGCCTTCCCCAATCCGCAAAAAACTGCCGCGATAACCGGCAAGAGAAAATAAATGCCGAGCAACCCAAAGGCCGAAACCAGCAAAACGACAGAGAAAATCATCGAGATGGTCTCGTTTCGGGAAGCGTTGGGGACCAGCGCGGCTGTCACGAACATCGCCGCCATCAGCAAAACGACCACCAGCAGGTAAAGCAGCATCCAAACGGTGTAGCCCAGCGATTGGTAACCGAGAGCCTGCAAAGTCTGGAAGCGCAAATAAGCAGATTTACCCCGATTCTCGCTCCAGAAAACTGCCGGGATAATTAACCCGGACCCCAAAGCGAGAGCAGAGAGATGGGCTATGACTGCGATAATGCGTTCTTCAGCAGCGGGTTTCATCATTTTGGAATATCGGGGCTAACTTCGAGGTTAAGCCCGTACCCAGGCGGGGGCAAGCTCACGCTCTCCAGAAGACTGCTCGTAAGCGTATCCGGCGCGGAAGAGCATCTCCTCGCGGAAATCGGGAGCAAAGAAATGAACGCCGATGGGCAGGTTTTCGCGATCAAGCCCGGCGGGGATGGAGATGCCTGGCACGCCAGCATGGTTGCCAGTCACAAGCAATTGGTCAGCATACTGCATCAAGACCGAGTCGCCATAGATGCCGCCGATCGCAAAGGCCGGGGCAGGCGTGGAAGGCGTCAGGAGTGTATCGACTTTGGTGAAAGCTTCGTCGAAATCGCGGCGGATGAGCGAACGAATACGCAGAGCGCGGTTGTAATACTGCTCGCTGTACTGCGCCGCCGAGACGTACATGCCCATCAAGACGCGTAGTTTGGGCTGCAGCCCAAAACCCTGAGCGCGGGATTTGCGGTACATGGAACGCAGGTCGCCGGTCATTTCGGGGGCGCGGTAACCATACTTGACACCGTCGTAGCGATGCAGGTTGGAGGCCGCCTCGACACGCGAAATCACAAAATAGGCCGGGATGCCAAACTTGGTGTGAGGCATGGACACGTTCTCGACAATCTCAGCGCCCTGACGGGCCAGCCGCTCGGCCGCCTCCAGCACTGACTGCTTGATGATTTCGGGAACAGGCTGCTCGACCAACTCACCAGTGTCGGCATGGAAATAAGTGATCTGGAAATAATCGGACGAAAGACCAATTTTCAAACCCTTAACGCCTTTTTCCATTTCGGCCAGGTAATCAGGCACAGGGACAGTCGCGGCAGTCGAATCGCGCGGGTCGGCTCCGGCCATCGCGCCCAGCGCCAGGGCGGCATCTGCCACCGTGCGGGTTAGCGGGCCGGGGCAATCGAGCGAGGAGCCAAAGGCGATCAACCCATAGCGGGAAACGCGCCCGTAGGTCGGTTTCAGGCCGACAACGCCACAGTACGCGGCTGGCAGGCGGATGGAACCCGCCGTATCTGTACCCAGAGAAAGCGGCCCCTCCAAGGCTGCGACCGCCGCCGCCGAGCCGCCCGATGAGCCGCCGGGAACGTGGGTGGTCTTCCACGGATTGCGTGTGGCAGGCTGAAAGGCTGACGACTCGTTCGATGAGCCGTAGGTGAACTCATCCAGGTTGACTTTGCCGAGTACCACCGCCCCGGCTTTTTCCCAGCGCTCAACGGGAGTGGCCGTATAGGGCGCGACGAAATTCGCCAGGATTTTGGAGGCGGCAGTGGAGGGCGTACCTTCAACGCAAAAAATGTCTTTGATCGTGACCGGGACGCCCGCCAGTTGACCAGGATCCTCACCAACAGCGATTTTCGCGTCGATGGCGGCGGCCTGCTGCCGGGCGCGCTCCGCTGTCAGGGTGATAAAAGCGTGGACTTTGTCAGGTTCCAGCTTGGGATCGCCCCCAATTGTTCCGGGAGAGCCATCCACAAGGGCAATCTGCCTGAGATGCGCTTCAAGGACTTCACTGGCGGTCACTTCATGTGCGCGCACTTTGCGAGCAATTTCAAGGGCAGAAAGTTCGAATAATTCCATCTTGCCACCTTACAATCTCATCTTCTAATTATTTCAAATCCTGGTGCGGAATTTCAGGCACAACGAGATAACCAGCCTCGGTCTCAGGCGCAGTTTTGAGCAAGCGCCCAGGATCGGGATGCGACAGAGCCAAATCCTCGCGGATGGCGGGCGAAGTGGCGGGAGTGTAAGGCACGCCATGCGAGGCCACCGGCGTGGCCGGGTCAAGAGGAATGGCCTCCAATTCGTGAATGGCCTTGAGCTGGTTGTTCAGTTCCCGGCGCAGGTATTCAGCTTCGCTGGGAGCCAGCTCCAGGGCAGCTAATTCAACCAGATGGGTGAATAGTTCGGGGGTGATTTCGTCGCTCATAAATCCTCAGAATATGATGATTAATCAGTAGATCCGCTTATGCAAGTGTTGCCTGTTTCGTGATGAGAAAAAGCACGCCTTCAGCGTGGCGCTTCTCGGCACGCTGGATTATATCTCGAAAAATTCCCCGTGCTATAATCACGAAAAGCAACCACTCCTGATGAGACTGAAACCATGCCAGATTTGAAACCAGGGAAATCGAAATGGCTCGAATGGGGGCTGATCGTGTTCGCAATCTGGGTCTATTGCCTGCCGTTTCTCGATCTTGGCAGACTGTCCAACCTGCCTGGGCCAGAGGCCCAGTACTTCCAGACTTTTGATCAGATTTTGGAATTCTCACTCAAAGAGCAGGGGCAATTCCCCTTGTGGAATCCTTACTACTTTACCGGTATTCCGTACATTGCCCACCCAATGTTACATGTGTACAATCCTTTTGTCAGCCTGCCCGTGATGATCCTGGGAACGCAGGATGGATTTAAGCTTGCAGTATTTTTTGGATTTCTTATCGCCGGGTTGGGCATGTGGTGGCTCGGGAAAGAACTTGGCCTGACCCCGGCGGGACGCATCTGGATCAGCTTAATGTACGCCTTTTGCGGGGTACCGGCAGCCAAATTCATCCAGGGACAGTATCTGATGGTGCTTGGGTTTGGCTGGATACCCTTCTCGCTGGCCGCCATCCTCGCCGCAACTCGCTGCAAACGATGGACACAGATCTGCGTTGCGGCAGCCGCACTGGCGCTGCTCTTTTTCTGTGGGAATCACTATTATGCCTACTATATGTTGTATGTGATTGCGCTTTTTGCAATCCTCACAACCGTCAAGCTGGAAAAGAATCTTGAAAGACCCCCATCTAATTTTAAAGGCTTTTACAGGCTGGGCCTAACCTGGGGGTTATCTTTTTGCCTTCTACTGTTCACCGGATTGGTCTTTTTGTACTTGACCGGCAACCTGTATTACTCGTACTACCTGCTGCTTGCAGCAGTTTTAATAGCGCTTATTCGGGCTGCTCGACATGAAAACAGCCCCGTCAGACTGAAAATCGATCGGGAACAATTCCAAGTCCTGGTTGCAATCGGGGTCCTAGCTTTGGGGTTGATTGCAGTCCAACTGCTGCCGTCCCTCGATTATCGCAATCGATACATCAAAGACATCAATATCGGACTGACCGACTCTCGAAACCTTGAAACCGTTTTACTGGATTTTGTCTCCCCGGAGCCGTTTCGCCCAGACGCATATTCCAATCAGCTGCGCCCGGAGGAGTTTTTCGCCTATATTGGTTGGTGGCCTTTGATTGGCATGACTTTCCTCCCTCTGGCGTGGAACAAACAGAACCGGTCTTGGATCGTTCTCTTACTATCACTGGTGGTTTTTACTTTTGCCTGGATCGACGTGAAGGACATGCCCTGGAAAAACCTCTTCCAAACAGTTCCTTTCCTTTATCAATTCAGGTACCCTTCCAGGATGGTCGTTATTGGGGCAATGGCCCTGGTGACGGCTGGAGGGCTTGGTTTGGATTTTCTTTGGGGACAAGCGCAAAAACTGCGAAACACGGAACCGGCAGAGATTCATCGGCGCTTCGCCGGGAACATGTTGATACTCGCCCTCGGAACATTTTCACTCTGGTCAATCGGCGATCTGGCCTACACATCCCGCCCGCTCCTGCAGACCTCGCAGCCTGACGAAGTTCAGAATAAAGTTATTGAATGGATGCGAAATCATGACTCCGGCATTTATTATGTCAACGCGCCCAACAAATGGGACCAGGCCATAATTGGGAATCAAATGCGTTATCAAAACGGCGGTTATGCCATCACCTATCTTCCCAGTTTCAAAAACCAGATCAGCGACCAGAAGATTGTGGCAGAACCAAAATATGCCATCGTGACCGATGGGATCATCCCTTCAAACGAGGCTGTCCCGGTGGTGTTATTCACCAATGCCAGTATCTACAAAAACCCCAACAACCTGCCCTTTGCATTCACCATGGATGCCACCATTTTAACGACCCCTTCTGATTCCAACCTGGACACCAGAGAAGTTACCCCGGAAACTTTTCTCGCCAGAAATATCAATTCCTATAGCGGCACGATTTCCAGCGATTCAAGCAAGGCTCTTATCCTGCTCAGCACCTTTACACCCAATTGGCAGCTTTCAATCGACGGCAAACCAACCAAAATCTATAGCGCCTATGGCTACCTGGCCGCAGAAGTGAACCCGGGCACTCATCACTATCTTTTCGTTTATAGGCCAATCTGGTTCTACGTGGGGCTGATGATCAGCCTGGTTACACTTGTGGCTGTTGCCATCCTGATTACTGGCGATCGAGCAGGGACAATTCCGTTTAGGAGTCATTGAGAGAGGGCTGATTGGGATGCTGATCGCCAGTTGAAAGATTTCCAGGCTTTAACTTTAGTTTCCGCTAACTGATC
>DHVZ01000086.1 GCA_002412925.1 Anaerolineales bacterium UBA5195
AACAACATGCCGCCCCAGGCCAGCCTGGTCAACGCCCACCTCGCTTGGAAGTTGTTCTTCGAGTCACCCTTCAACAGCCATCTGGTGCAAGGCAAAACGCGCCGCCATAGCGATGATGTCCGCAAGCTGTTGGTGAAACTCGAGGGCAAACAAAAATTCCCGCTGCGCGAGCTGGCCGCCAGCCGCGGCACACTGGCCAGTAACATCGAGCGTTTGTTCAAATAGGAGTTCAAACCATGTTCTTCAATCATATTCACGCCACATCGCAGAAACTGCCGCCCTTTGGCCCCTATCTATGTGAGTACGTTACTGCATCGAACGGTGTCTTTGTACGCGCCAAGCGTCCCGGCCTGGAAGCCATGCTGCCGGTCTGCCTGAATTTCAACGGCGGCATCCGCGGTCTGGTTCCGCTCACTCCCTATGTTCGCCTCGAGGCGGGACTAATTTCAGAGCATCTGATAGGGCAGGCTGTGGAACAGATGGAGCAGGCCGCTCCGCTGGAACTACTGGCCTGGGTGGGATATGCTGGCTGTTACCACCTCACGATTCCTGCCCAGACTCAGACCGAGAACCGCTGCAAACCGCTGGACCCTTGCGATCCACGAGGGCAGATTGCCTTGTTGGATTTTCACAGTCATGGGATTCACCCGCCCTTATTTTCCACTATCGATACCAAGGATGAGAGTCAGGGCTTCCGCCTGTTCGCGGTGGCAGGCGACTTTCCATCTCCCACCATTCTGGTGCGCCTGGGCATCAACGGACACTTCTGGCAGATCCCACCAGATTGGGTGATGGAGTTACCGAAAGGCCTGACCCACGCCATGCTGGGAGAACTCCCATGCAGCTGAACCTTGACACCCTGGAAGCCGCAACCTTGCGGCTGATCGAGCGCGACAGCCTCAGCCTGGCGCTGGTTGGCTGCGGCGGGACCGGTTCCTGGTTGGCTCCGACCATTGTCCGCACCGCGCGGCTCCTGATTGAGAAATTCAACAAGGCAGTGCGGGTGGTCTTTGTGGATCCCGATGTGGTGGAGCCAAAGAACTGCTACCGCCAAAACTTCGCCAAATTTGAAGTTGGGTTGAACAAGGCGGAAGTGCTTGCCATGCGCTACGGGCTGGCCTGGGGTGTGGATGTGTTGGCACTGTCCAAGCCCTTCGATGCTGATCAGGACAACACCCTGAGCGAAGAGCGCCAGACCCATTACAGTTTGTCTGTTGTCATCGGCTGCGTAGACAATCCCCTGGCGCGCGCTGAAATCCAGCGTTACGTGACTGAGAAATCCGGCTATGGCGCAGCGCGCTGGTGGCTGGACTGCGGCAATGATAAACACAGCGGGCAGGTGCTATTAGGCGGTTTCAACAACAAGCACGATCGGAATGTTTTCCCTATCCCCGGTTACTGCACCCGCCTGCCGTTGCCGTCTATCCAGCATCCGGAACTGTTGGTGGAGCAGCCTGCGGATGAATATCCTGATGGCGGCCTGTCCTGCGCCGACCTGGCCTTGCGCGGCACGCAAGGCTTGGCCATAAACCAGCAAGTGGCCGCGATCGCCGGAAGTTACCTGCTTCAAATGCTGGTCTACGGGTCGCTCAATCACTTCCAAACCTATTTTGACCAAACTACCGGCACAATGCGTTCCACGCCGATCACGGAGCGTATCTTGCAGAAATATCTGGAGGCGGATGAAAACAGCGCATAAAGAAACAGGTCGGACAACAGAAAACATCATGAGTCTCACACTTGTCATTGCCACAATTTCAAGAAACAGCAACCGACTGGTCGATGAGTTGCTGAATTACCTGGCTGAGAAGGGCGGCCAAGTTACAAAAGCCTGAATCCGCCGGGCCGATCAGGCTTTTTGAAACCCAGGTTGAACAGATTATCTCCAACTTACAAAATGGTTTTGTGATTTCGCCCGCAACCGACTCAAACATCACCGAAGCTGCTTGGAAACAAGCAACAAGCGTCAGACAAGTATGCGCTGATGCTTGAATTGCAAAAATACAGCGCGAAATCTCAAAACAATCCAACCAGTTCACTATTTTCTGGAGGACAGGATGTACGACTACATGCTTGAAGAAATGGCTGACGCCATTTCAAAGGATTTACACGTTGACAACGCTGCGGCTTTGCACACTCTGGCTGCCTATTGGCGGGACAAAATCGCCCATGTCTGGCAAGTAGACGATGTGCTGGAAGCCGCCTGCCGGGCTGGCAAGCCCATCATCAGCGAGGATGCCGCCTGGGTGCTGCAAAACGTTTTCAGAGATCACGACTCGGGTATTGGCATCAACTGGATGTGCCTGATCGTAGAGATCGAGGGCTATCATCTGAACTTTGCCCGTCTGCCTGAATTCATGTACACCCAAGTCCATGGCGTATTCAAGGTTTGGCGGGAACACGATCCAATCGCTCACCAATTCGGCATTTTTCCCAATAAGGTAAATGGGAATTTTGTCCCTGCCCTGGATTTTGCTCGGGCTTTGGCGCGCGAACAGACCGGGCAGGCGGTGCTCCTGGCCTGCGAGTCCAGCGCCGGGGATGAAACAAAACCCTGGCTGGTGATTGAACAACAGGGAAATGGAGAATTATCCATCATGGAAAGTGAGGTACTAAACCATGTACCAATGGACTGATGTTTACGAAGACACCTACCTAAAAGAGCACATCGAAGAAGTGATGATGGCGCAAAAGAACCTGGCTGATAACGGCCAGGTTCTTTGTTCCACCTATGAGCAGCTTTGGCTGCCGGTAGTGGGCAGCCTGCTGGATGTGGAATATGTCGGCCAGGAGCGCTACCGCGCGCCTTATGGCAATTTCCAGCCTATCCCGTCCCAACCTTTCCACGGTGCGCTGGCTTTTGTGCCCCGGATCGGGGCCGACCTGCCCCCTGAACTGCGCAATCCGAGAGAGTGGCTACCGGCTGCCGCATCCATCGATCTGGATGGACGTATGGTGAAAATCGAAGCGGGCGACACGGCCATCACCTTCACCGGCATCAATGTCAATCTCAAGCCGCACGAACTGCTGCGGGACATTAACCGCGAATTGGTGCGCACCGGCAGCGGTGCTTATGTGTGGAAGATAGAGCCAAGCCTGGATGCGCCCGGAACGATACGGCATCTGTACCCGGAAGGCAATGTCCCCACCATCTCAAATGCCCATACCCGCGCCGACATGACCGGTTATGCCCTGCTCGCCGACCGGTCCCACCTGCATATATTGGTATATGCCGGCCTGGCTGCACATAAGACCAGCGTGGAGAGCCTATGGGCATCGCTCATCCGGGGCAAGGCCGGGGCTTCGATGCGCGGCGTCTCGCTCGTCGCGGACGGGGACATCAAATTGCTTTCAACGCCCCTGCCTGAGTTTGGGGTGATCCATGCCGGGATTCTCGTGCGCAAGGCTCTGCCCGGCAAATGGGAAGCGGCGGATGACTGTGCCTATGCCCTGGTCTTTGAGAGCGGGGGCAATGTGGAGGTTGAACTGCAAAAGCTGGCAGCCAAGCGCTTGCAGGAAATCCTGGCCTTTCCCATTCCGGATAAGTGGGCCAAAACCATCTGGGACTACGCCCTGGATGCCGGGTTTATCGAGCGCCTGGAAACGGGCGGCGATTGCCGGGGCGGGGTGCGCCTTGACCTGACTAAAGACTGGCAGGCGCTTGTGCAGGGTCTGCTCGAGCAAAACCTGCTGATTGTGTAGGAGGTGGAATGATGTTTCAGATCGTGACACCACAAGAGATTTTTGACCAGCGTTGCAGGCAGGTTCCCGAAGCACATCCAGCCTACTGGCTGGCGCAGCTGCACAAGAAAGAGTGGATCCGGTTGCTACTCCTGCTCTCGATGAAGCCGGCGTGCTCGGCATCCAAACCGGTTCTGGCCGGACAGGCGCTGGAACGCCTAGCTTTCAAGGTCTGCGACACCCGTCTGGAAGCCTACAAGACTTGGCAAGTCAATCCGGGCAGTATCATCATCCAGTTCCGGCATTCCCATCGTGACTGGTCCCGCAGCATTCCGGAGATTTTGCTTCCGGAGATGGGCGGACAGTTGGGATTTGTGAACATTGCCGGCAGGTTGGTGTGCCAACAAAGATGACTCCCTTTTAAAGAAAAGACAGCCCTCGTATCCTGCGAGGACTGTCTTGTTATCCCGTCTGCAAAAGGATAAAGAACATGATCACCGAAAAAAGTGCACTGTATGTAAACAGATAAAGCCTGTTTCGGAATTCTATAGTGATGTCCGAACAGGAGATGGTCTTTATACCAAATGTAAAAAGTGTCATAGCGTGATGGTAAAAAACTGGCAAAACAACAACAAGGAGAAATTCAGAGAGATTTGCAGGTTTCGAAAGCAGGCACACCCAGAAGAAGACAGAGCTTATTCCAAGTTATGGGCGGCTAAGAATTACGATAGAAAAATCGAGAACCAAAGGAAATGGCGTGAACAGAACCCTGATTATGGGAAGGATTGGCGCAAAAACAACCTCGACAAAATCCGAAATTACGCACAGGTTCGTAGAGCGCGCATCGAAAGTAATGGGGGCAATTTAACGGCTGAAGAATGGAACTCCATCTTGAATTTTTACCACCATCGCTGCCTTCGCTGCGGATGCACCGATGTCAAGCTGACCATGGATCATGTATTGCCGATTTTTCTAGGCGGGACACACACTATCGACAATGTTCAGCCCCTGTGTGGCCCATGCAACTCCAGCAAACGAGACAAACACATCGACTACCGAAAGGCACTTTACCATGAGACCCCCCGCGATTGAAAAATTAGGCTGGTACCCAACATCCAACCCTGTTGCTGAACTGC
>DHVZ01000051.1:0-3768 GCA_002412925.1 Anaerolineales bacterium UBA5195
CTTTCCGCGCTCAAGCCCGGCCAGACCGTTTCGACGACCATCTCCGCCCCCCAGGGTGTTGTCAGCGGCACATTGACCTGTCTCGAAGGCGGTTCCTACCAGTTGACCGTCGACGCCGCCGATTCGGGCGTTGTCAGCGCCTGGCTGCGCGACCTGTCGGACGGCTACGTCTCCTTCCGCGCCGACGGCCAGCCTGATTTCGATCCGGCGCGTTTGCCGGGGCCGGTGGTGGTAGCGGATGCGCGAGCGGATTCGGAAGCGGAAAAACGGATGGCTGAATCGGATGTTGCCAAACCCTGGTTTATCGGGATACAGGATGCGGGTGGCGGCGCTGAGAAGCCGGCTTTCGCGTGGACAGAACCTGAGGAAACGCTGAAACGCACCCGCCTGTACGATGTTCACAAATCCCTCGGCGGACGCATGGTTCCGTTTGCGGGCTGGGAGATGCCGGTGCAGTACAGCGGCGTTAAGGAAGAGCACCTGGCGACGCGCCAGGCGGCGGGGCTGTTCGATGTCTCGCACATGGGCGTTTACGAGGTGCTCGGGCGCGACGCGGCTTCCTTCCTGGATACGGTCTGCGGCAACGATGTCGGCGGGCTGGACGCGGGCGAGAGCCTGTACACGCACTTCCTGACCCCCGATGCGGACGTGATCGACGATACGCTGGTCTACCGGCGCGGCGCGGAGAAGTTCCTGGTGGTGGTCAATGCCTCCAACGACGACAAAGACCGCACCTGGCTCGAAAGCGTGCGCGATGGCGCAGTCAAGATCGACAATGCCCGTCCCTGGGCGCGGACTTATGGCTACGAGGCTATCATCCGCAACCTGCGCGATGCTTCGGCGGGCGATGAGATGCGCGTCGATATTGCCCTGCAAGGCCCGAAATCGCGGGATATTTTGTTCGCAATGGGCGTGGACGCGGAAACAAAGCGCCGCATCATGGCTCTCAAGCGCACCGAGCTGTGCGATGCAGTGGTGGGCCCTTCGACAGGCTCAGGGGAGCCCTTCGATCTGATCGTCTCGCGCACCGGCTATACCGGCGAGAAGATGGCCTTCGAATTGTTCGTCCACCCTGAGCGCGCTGTCGATTTCTGGAATGCGGTGCTGAAGGCGGGTGAACCCTTTGGCGTCAGGCCGATTGGCCTGGGCGCGCGCGATTCGCTTCGCACCGAAGCCGGTCTGCCGCTCTACGGCCACGAAATGGGACTCGGCTCCGGCAAGTTTAATGAACGCGACCTGGGCGTGGCCGAAGGCGGGTTTGGCTCGTATGTCAAGCCTTACAAACCCTGGTTCATCGGGCGCGAGGCCTTTATGGCCCGCGAGAAGGCCCGCAAGGGTGTCGTGGTGCGTTTCCGCTTTACGGAGCAGGGTGTGCGCATGGCCCACAACGGCGACCCGGTGGTGGACAAACGCGGCAAGGTCATTGGCTGGGTGACAAGCTGTTCGCTGGATATGGAAGGTTTCCTGACCGGCCAGGCCTACGTCACCCTGGCCAACGCCGTCGAAGGCACGCCGATCTTTATCTATCAGGGCGCACCCAAGGAGGCCGGCCTGGCCCCGGCTGAGATGACGCTCAAGGACAAGGCCACGCTGCCGGGTACGGCGCTGGTGGTCAGCAGGTTTGCGAAGCTGTAAGCGGACGCGTGAGCGGATTTTGTAACGGAAAAACGGGGTCGGCAGTCCGAGAGGGCTGCCGACCCCGTTTATAACTTATGAACCATTTTATGAATTCTCACGTACATTTTCTATATGGTAAAAGATTATCGCTATCGCTCTAAACTCGTCATCTTATTCAAGAAGGAGAAGTGATGTCTCGTGCGCTCTGGATTTTCATCATTCTTATTTCAGTTGGTTTAGTTGGTTTATCAATATTTGAAGCAGTTCGACCCAATGCAGATGTGTCTGGTTGGGTACAGGTTGGAATCGCAGCTCTTGGTGTTCCAATCTTGCTTAGAGAATTAAACCAAATTCGGGAAGCAATAAATCGAAAACCGAAGATAAACATTGGTTTAGCCAACGTAAACGACTTGCCTCTGTCTAAAGTTCGAAACGCAAAAGCGCTGCATACAACCAAGGATATTTCACGTGGGTATCCACATTTTGAGTTGGTTGTTAGAAATAATGGTAGTGTCACTGCAAAATCGATAAAAATCCATTTTGAGTTCGTTAGTCGAGCTCCGAAGGAAAACTCTCTAGCTGTACCAGTTCTTGAGTGTGTAGACTGGCGCAAAGATGATCGTTTTACATTCAAAAAAGTAAATAATGCTGATTTTGTTTTTATTGGGGGAGCAAATTGGGTATTACATGCAAATGACAGTGACATGTTTCCCTTTCATATGACCACAACATTAGGGAAAAAAGATGGGGAACGTGAAAGACCGGATTATGGCAAATATGAATTTGAGTGTACAGTTTGGGCTGATGGACTTGATAAACCGGTTCAAGAAAAATTGATTGTAAATGTAGTTGAGAAAATTTAATTCAACTAATACTTTGTTTAAATAGCATTATTGAAGGGCGGGTGTGGCGGGGATAGAACGCCAGGGTATCGGGCAATCGTCACGAGTGGGTTTGTCCGGGCTGGGAGCAAGATCGCTTTATGCGTGTTTTTCAGCCCCTGCGGCCCCGCCCCGGACATAAAGTCGGGGCTATTCTTACGAACCCGCCTAAAGGCGACTTGTTTCCGGGCGGGTATCAGTCCGCAGGGCTTTGCAGGAATAGCCCGGTGGTTTGACCGCCGGGCGAGTACGGCGGGTAGGTTGCGTTTGTTAAACGGGGGATTTTACGGGTTGGTTCGTCTGTGCTGAGAACAATACTGTTTCATGGGCGTTTTCCGCCTTTCGGCATCGCATGGGCGTTTGGTATAAAACGGGGATAAATACAACGAGTTCTTCCAAATGTTGTACAATTGTCGTGAGCATTGGTTTTCTCTGGCTCCCGGATTTGGCGCAAACTGATCCTATGAGATTTCCAGGCTCATTTTATTTTGGCAAACAAAGCCCTCCCCTAAAAACATGCAGAATCTTCTCGAAATCTTGTGGATATTTGTCAAAGTGAACCTGTTGAGCACCTCCGGCCCGGCCTCGGTGGGGCTGCTCTACCAGGAGACGGTCGGCAGCCTGATCACCGAAAGCGAATTTGTGCAGGCGGTCGGGTTTTCGTCCGTCCTGCCGGGGAGTGACGCCATCCAACTGGCGATGTACATCGGCTACGCGGCGGCGGGCATCCCTGGCGGATTGGTGGCCATGGTCGGCTCGATCCTGCCGCCGTTCCTGCTGATCCTCGGCGCGGTGATGGTCTTGCAGCGCCTGCGCCGCGAGGTCTGGTTGAGCAGTTTTGTCGAGGGTCTGGCCCCGGCCATTGCGGTGCTGATGGTTGTCACCGCTTGGAAGATTTTCGAGCGCGGCGGCGAGACCGGCCTGCTCGGCTGGGGCATCGGGCTGGCAAGCCTGGCCTTGATGTTCCTGAACGCCCCCGCGCGGATCGTGGTGCTGGCGGCCGGTTTGCTGGGGATACTTCTCATTCCATGAAATCGCCAACCTTTACCGTTTGGTGGCGGCTATTGTGGATGTTCCTGAAGGTGAACCTGCTTTCGCCCTCCGGCCCGGCTTCCATCGGGCTGCTCTACGATGAATCGGTCGGCAAGATCATGACCGAGGAACGTTTTGTCGAATCAGTCGGGCTGTCGAATGTCCTGCCGGGCAGCGAGGCCCTTAAACTGGCCATGTTCGTCGGCTTTGCCGCCGGTGGAATCCCGGGTGTGATGGC
>DHVZ01000051.1:3822-4517 GCA_002412925.1 Anaerolineales bacterium UBA5195
TGATGGTGGTCGTCGCCTGGGAACTGTTCCGCGCCGGGCGCTCGAAAAAAGTGACCGGGCGCGCCGTCCTGATCGCGATCATCAGCCTGGCGGCCCTTTTGTTGGATGTGCCCTCGCCGCTGGTTTTACTTGGGGCGGGCGTTCTGGGAATTTTCCTGTTTCGTTAAAAGGTCGTGGATGATGAATCTCAATTTAATGGCAGTTACAAACGGTGTCGAAGCAGGCTGGGCGGCCATCGAATACGCTGCCTGGCTGGCAAAGCACTTCCGCACCCGCCTTTCGCTGCTGGGGGTCGTCGAAGAGAGCGACGCCGAGCACCCGGTCGAGGAGATATTTGGCCGGGCGGTGACGCTTTTGCAGCGCGAACAGGTCCCTTATTCCCTGCTGGTGCAAAACGGACAGACCGAGGATGTGCTGGCGGCCTTTGCGCGCGAACACGACGAATTCCTGTACGCGCTCGGTTCATTGGGACGTTCGCAATTCAAGCGCATGCTCTCGGGGCGTTCTTTCCGCCACATGATGGCCGAGATCAAAGCCCCGATCCTGTTCGTGCCCTCCCTGCGTTTGCCGGTGCGCAAGGTGCTGGTCTGCATGGGCGGGCTGGAATACAGCATGACCGCCGAGCACCTGGGAATGCAGGTTGCCAAAATCCACCCGGCCAGCCTGACCCTGCTGAGCGTTATCCCGCCGATCGA
>DHVZ01000002.1 GCA_002412925.1 Anaerolineales bacterium UBA5195
CAACTCATTTATGCACACTGCTCAGATACTTAGTTCAGCATTTCTAAAGTCAAGTACTCACCAATCATCGCAATCTGTGATTTACTGAATTTAGATCAATGCGCGGTTCTGCAAATCCCATAACTTTTTATACAACCCCTCTTGCACCAGAAGCTCGGCTTGCGTGCCGCGTTCGACGATGCGGCCCTGATTCATGACGATAATTTCGTCCATCCTTTCAAGGCCGATCAGGCGGTGGGTGATCCAGAGCACCGATTTCTCCTTCGTCACACGCTGCAGGGTTTTCACCAGGCGGCGTTCAGTGGTGGGGTCGAGATTGGCGGTCGGTTCGTCGAAAATGAACAGGGGCGCATCCTTGAGCAGGGCGCGCGCAATTGCCACGCGCTGGCGTTCACCGCCCGAAAACTGAACCCCGCGCTCGCCAACCAGCGTTTCGTAGCCATTGGGCAATGAGGTCACGAAATCATGCAGTTCGGCCTGGGCGCAGATGGTTTCGATCTCGCCAGGCGTGGCCCAGGGGCGCGCCAGCAGCAGGTTTTCGCGCAGGCTGGCGTTGAACAGGTACGTGCCCTGGCTGACCAGGCTGAACATGCGCCGCGCGTCCACGGGGGTATAGGCGCGCAAGTCCTGGCCATCGAGCAGGATTTCGCCCTCCGAAAACTCCCAAAAACGCATCAGCAGGTTGACGATGGTCGATTTCCCCGCGCCGCTCGGGCCGACGATGGCCAGCTTTTTGCCTGCCGGTAGGTCAAAATCAATATCTTTAACCACAAAGGGCACCAAGTCGCACGAAGGAGACCCCAGATTTTCCTTTATGTCACTTTGTGTCCTTCGTGGCGAAGGTTCGTAGGCAAAGCTCAGGCTAAGTACCTGCAAATCGGCGCTGGCCGGGCGGGGGAGCGGTTCGGCGGGTGGCTTTACGACGGGTTCGGCATCCGCGATTTCGAACAGCCGCCGGGCGGATTGCAGGTTGGCCTCGAACAATTGGGCGGCCTGTGGCAGGTTCTGGACAGCTTCGAAGCTGGCCATCGCGCCCAGGATAATCACCGCCAGGTGGACGCCTTTGACCGCGCCGTCTGTCACCAGCGGAATAGACAAATAGAGCAAACACCAGACACCCAGGCCAGTCAGCAGGCTGTTCAGCCCGGCTTGGAACCCGTTTAAACGGGCCAGGCGCGTCTGGATGGATGAAAACCGTCCACCCGTGGCCTGGATTTTCGCTAAATAAGTTTTTTCCTGCCCGAAAGCGACCAGGTCGGGCAGACCCTGCACGGAATCGACCAGGTCGGCGCGCAAGCGGGCGCGCTCGTCGGTCAGAATCCGCCCTGGTTTTTGGTTCAAAGCCAGGGTCAGGATCGTCAGCCCCAAGCCGACAGCCAGTAAAAAGCCGAAGATTACGATTCCAAGCAGCGGGGAGAAAGCTCCCATAAAGATGACCATGCCGAGTACCACCACCATTGCCACCAGCGGCGGAGCCAACACCCGGACATATAAATTGTCCAACGTTTCGACATCCGACATGATCCGGTTCAGCAAATCGCCGGAGCGCGCCGAGACCAGCCGCGCCGGAGCGAGCGGCTCGATGGCCTGGTAGAACCAGACGCGCAATTTGGCCAGCACGCGGAAGGTCAGCGAGTGCGATGCCAGCCGCTCAAGATAGCGGAAGACGCCGCGCGAAATTCCGAAAAAGCGCACCCCCACCACAGCTACGCTGATGGCGTCCATGCCGGGGTGCAGCGCCGCCACCGAGATCAGGTACGCGGAAGTGGACATCAGGCTGATGGACGCGCTGATGGTTAGCGCGCCAAGCAAGACTGAAAGCAGCACTTGCGGCCAGAAGGGTTTGACGAAAGATAAAAGACGAAAGAAGGTTTTCATAATTGGTCGAAGGTCGAAGGTCGAAGGTCGGAAGTCATGGGCTGAATGACCTTTGACTTTTGACCTTCGACAACCAACGCATAGTATGGGCCCTCGCGGGCGATGAGTTCAGCATGTTTGCCGGTCTCCACCACGCGGCCAGCCTCCAGCACCATAATCTGGTCAGCCTGGTAAACGGTGGACAGGCGGTGGGCGATGACCAGCGCGGTGCGGCCCTGCATCAGGGTTTGCACCGACTGCTGGAGTTCGGCTTCCAGGCCGGGGTCGAGGCTGGAGGTGGGCTCGTCGAGCAGCAGGAAGGGTGCATCCTTCAGGAAAGCGCGCGCCAGGGCCAGCCGTTGGGCCTGGCCACCGCTCAGCCGCGCGCCGCGTTCGCCGATCATGGTTTCAAACCCCTGCGGCAGCGTGGCGATGAAATCCATCAGCCCGGCCTGCTGACAGGCGCGGACCAGGTCGGATTCGGCCGCATCGGGTTTGGCGAGTCTCAGGTTGGCGGCCAGGCTGTCCTGGAAGAGATACGGGTTTTGCGGCACCCAGGCGACCTGTTTGCGCCACTCGTCTGCGGAGATTTTGCTTAACGGTCGGCCCATCACCAAAATCTGGCCGGAAGTTGGCTCGATGAAGCGCAGCAGCAGGCTGGCGAGGGTGCTTTTCCCGGCCCCGCTGGCCCCAACCAGGGCGGTCAACTGACCAGGTGGAATAGTGAAAGAGATTGCGTCGATGGCGGGAGTGTCGCGCTCGGCGTACTGGTAGGAAACTTGTTCAAAAGTGATTGGGGAAGGGTGAATGGCGGCTGGAGCGGCGCTTCCGATGCCCGCTTCCCGAAGCCCGATTTCCGCCGCTGGCAGATCCAAAATCTCGAAAATCCGTTTGGCCGCCGTGGCGCCGCTCATCCCGGCGTGGAAGCGCAGGCCGAGTTGGCGCAGGGGCAGGTAGAAATCGGGGGCAAGAACCAGGATGAGAAAGGCTGGCAGGAAATCCATTTTGGCATAGAGCAAGCGCAGGCCGATTTCGACGGCCACGATGGCGGTGCTGAGCGTGGTCAGCAATTCGAGGGCCAGCGCCGAAAGGAAAGTGACGCGCAAGACCTGCATGGTCACATCCCGATAATGTTCGCTGACCTCGGCGATAACGTTGGCCTGACCCCTGGCTTGCCCGAGCGCCTTGAGCGTGGTCAGGCCTTGGAGCACGTCAAAAAAATGAGCCGAGAGGCGGCTGAGAGTCTGGTACTGCCGCCCGGTCAGCGCTTCGGCGGCCTTGCCGATCATGATCATGAAAAACGGCACGAGCGGAGCCGTCAGCAGGAAAACGATGCCGGTCAACAGGTCAATTGGAAAGATCAGGATCAGAATTGTCAGGGGAATGGAGGCCGCCAGCACCAGTTGCGGCAGGTACTGGCTGAAATACGCTTCCAGCGATTCGACGCCTTCCACGGCGGCGGCCGCCAGTTCGCCGGTGCGCTCGCCCTGCGTGAAGGCTGGGCCGAGGGCCGTCAGGTGCGCCAGAAGCCGCGCGCGGAGGTCGGTTTTGACACGCTGGGCGACGAGATTTGCGCTAACCTCCGCGCCCCAGATCGTCAGTGCTTTGGCGGCGATCACGGCCAGTAAAATGCCGAGCGGCAGAGCCAGCGCGGCGCGGGTCACGCCGTTGAGAAAGACAGCATTGACGATGGAAGCCAGATACCAGGCCTGCAGGATGGTCAGCAGCCCGCCGCCCCAGCCTAAAAGGGTGGTCAGCGTGAGTGCGAACCCGGAGGAGCGGGCCAGGGCAATCAGACGACGGGAGAACATGGGGGAATTATAAGGGAGGAGTGAGGAGAAACGAGTGAGGAGCGATGATTGAGTTTTTATCAGGCGGAAAACTCTAACACTCCTTCAGTACTCACGCTTGCGTCCTGTGCTAAAATAGGAACACCTTACAGGAGTGCTTATGTCTGAAATGGTGGAAGTTACAATTGATAGCGTGCGCGTCAGCCTGATGTCACCCCAGCGGCTGGTCGTCCTGCGTGATACGAACAGCGACCGGTACCTGCCGATCTGGGTGGGTCCCTACGAGGCTGAAGCGATTACGGTTGCCCTGCAAGAGATCGAGATGATCCGCCCGCTGACGCATGACCTGTTGAAAAACCTGTTTGCAACTTTCGATGCGCAGATCAAACGGGTCGAGATTGTGGCCCTGCGTGAAGAAATTTTTTTCGGCAATATCGTTGCCGAAGCGGATGGGAAGACCATCAACATCGATTCGCGCCCCTCGGATGCGATTGCGCTGGCCGTCCGCGCGCATGTGCCGATTTTGGTCGACCCGGAGGTGATGACCACCGCCGGAATCTCCCCGGAGCAGGATCTTCGCTCCCAGATGCCGCCTCAATCTTCGGCGCTTTCCGACAGTTCCCGCTCCGCGGCTTCTGCGCCAGGTGCCGCAGCGCCTTCCAAACCGTTGGCCCCGCCTGAAGATGTGGGCCGCCTCTCGATTTTTGAGGATTTCCTGAGCAAGCTGGAAGATGACAAGCCGCCGAGCGAAGCAGACGATCCTGATAAGCCTAAGCCTGACAAGAAGTAGCATAACCGTAATGTTTACAAAGGGCACGACGAAGTAAAATAAACCTCGGACGTGTCCTTTTTTATCCCACCCCCACCCCAGGCCGGGAGGGGGTTCTTGAGCCAACCATGACCGAATTCACCCCACCCGAAACCCCCTACGCAGACGAAACCCCTTACGGGGGTGAGAAAACCACTGCATCCGGTTTGCCGCACAGCCGCGAAGCCGAAGAAGCCGTCATCGGCGCGGTTTTGATCAATCCGGAAGTCTATTACGACCTGGCGCAGTTCCTGCAGCCGGATGATTTTTACATTCACCGCCTGCGTTTCATCTGGGAAGCCTATGTGCGCCTGCAGGAACGCCGCGTGCCGCTCGACAGCCTGACCGTCAGCGAGGAACTGGAAGACATGGGACGGCTGGAGGAAATCGGCGGCCCGGCCTATCTGACTGCGCTCTTGAACCAGGTGCCGACCACGCTCCATGCCGAGGCCTACGGGAAAATCGTCGAAGCCACGGCCATCCGCCGTAAACTGTTGACGGCGGCCAACAGCATCGCCACGCTGGCCTACGACGAGAACGAAGTCATTGAAACGGTCATGGGGGAGGCCGAAAAGGCCATTTTCAACGTCGGCGAGCGCCGGATGCGCCACGATGTGCGCCCGATCCGCGAGGTGCTTTCAGATTATTACGACCATGTCGATGAACTGGCCCGCCGCGGCGACGAAATCGTTGGCGTGCCGACCGGTTTCACCGACCTGGATAAAATGCTCGGCGGTCTCCAGCCTTCCGACTTGCTGATTACCGCCGGTCGTCCGGGTACCGGTAAAACCGCGCTGATGCTGACCCTGGCGAACCACGCCGCGCTGGTGCATAAGAAGCGCGTGGCGATTTTCTCGTTGGAAATGTCCAATGAGCAGTTGGTGCAGCGTCTGATCGCCCAGCAGACCGGCATCGATTCGCAGCGTTTGCGTTCTGGCAAGCTGACCGATGAGGATTGGCCGGTTTTCAACCATGCCATCGAAGTCCTGGGCGATACGCGCATCTATCTCGATGATACGCCGGGGCTGACCCCGCTGCAACTGCGCACCAAGTGCCGCCGCCTGCACATGGAATTTGGCATCGACCTGATCATCCTTGATTACCTCCAATTGATGTCGTCTGAAACGCGCAACGACAACCGCGTGCAGGAAGTCTCGTATATTTCGCGTTCGCTCAAGCAACTGGCGCGTGAGATCAACGTGCCGTTGATGGCTGCCGCGCAGCTTTCCCGCGCTGTCGAGCAGCGCGCCGATAAGGAGCCGCAGCTCTCCGATTTGAGAGAATCGGGTTCGCTCGAACAGGATGCCGACATCGTCATGTTCATCTACCGCGACGAAAAGGATCCGACCATGGCGAACGTCACGCATCTCAAGGTGGCCAAGCATCGCAATGGCCCGGTTGGGCAGGTGGATTTGATTTTCCGCAGCAATTTGACGAAGTTTGAGAACGCTGCCACGCGGAACGTGGATTTCTCCGGAGTCTAACCCCCCGCAGCCTATGTCCCCTTTCGACGGTTTTACCTCCTCTGAAACTTTTACCCAGGTCCCCGATGCTCTCTTCCGTTTATTGGGTGAGATCGATGATCTGAACGAACTCAAAGTGACGCTCTATATCCTCTGGCGCGTTGAGCACATGGAGGGCGCGCAGCGGCAGATCTGTCGCCATGAAATTGCCGCAGATGACGGCTTCATGCGCGGGCTGACGGCGGACGGGCTGGATTCCGGGCTGGACAGGGCTGTCCAGCGCGGGACGCTGCTGCGGGTCGAAAGTTCCGAGGGCGGCTTCTATTTCCTGAATTCGCCGCGCGGGCGCGCCTCCGCCGAGGCGTTGAAAAAAGGCGAATGGCGGGCCGCCGCCGTTTCATCCATCCCGCCGCGTGACGTGCCGAATGTTTTCAAGCTTTACGAAGAGAATATCGGCCCGCTGACGCCGCTCATCGCGGATGCGTTGAAAGATGCCGAACTGGTTTATTCGCCGGAATGGATGGCCGAGGCCATTGAGCAATCGGCCAAGTTGAACAAGCGCAGTTGGAAGTATATCGAAGCGATTTTACGTCGCTGGAAGGAAGAAGGCCGTGCCGAGAAGCAGGATCG
This sequence comes from Anaerolineales bacterium UBA5195, assembly GCA_002412925.1. Taxonomy (GTDB): domain Bacteria; phylum Chloroflexota; class Anaerolineae; order Anaerolineales; family Villigracilaceae; genus UBA5195. The sequence continues at coordinate 6,549 of DHVZ01000002.1, forward strand.
ACGAGACACTGAAACGAGTCGCGGGGGGGACGTCGCCCGCAAAGTCGAAGACTTCCTCAAGCCGAAGCGCTGATCCCGGTTTGCTGGGAGACCCGAACTGTCCGCTCTGCGGCGGGCTGGGCTATTTGCGCCGCGATCTGCCGGTCGGGCATCCCGATTTTGGCCGGATTGAGATTTGCGAATGCCGCCGCCAGTCGGTGACCGAGCAGGTCCGCAGCCGGTTGTTCTCGATCAGCCGCCTGGAAGAACTCAGCGCCTTGACATTTGAGTCCTTCAAACCGCGCGGGCGCAAGGGCCTGGGTGAGTTGCAGGCGCAGTCGCTGGAATGGGCGTTTAACCATGCGCGCCAGTATGCCGCGTCGCTGAATGGCTGGCTGCTGCTGCAAGGGGGGTATGGTAGCGGCAAAACGCACCTGGCGGCGGCGATCGCCAATTTTGCCGTCCAGATGGGTGTGCCGACGCTCTTCTTGACCGTCCCTGACCTGCTGGATACGCTCCGCTTTGCCTATGACAGCGTGGAGACAACCTTCGAAGACCGCTTTGAACAGATTAAAAACGCCCAACTGCTGGTGCTGGACGATTTCGGTACTCAGAATGCCACCGGCTGGGCGCAGGAAAAGCTGTTCCAGATTATCAATTACCGCTATATCAACAAGCTGCCGCTGGTGGTCACCACCAACCTGGCCTTGGATGAAATCGAAGCGCGGATCCGCTCACGGTTGCAGGACCCGGAATTGGTCACCTCGGTGCGGATTTCATCGCCCGATTACCGTCATCCAACAGATGACATGGGGCATTCGGAGCTTTCCTCGCTGGACCTGCTCTCGAACCGGACGTTTGTCAATTTTATCGAGCGGACAGATGAAGGCTTGAAACCGGACGAAATCAAGTCATTGGAAAAGGCGCTCAAAACGGCGCAGATTTTTGCCAAGAAACCACGCGGCTGGCTGGTCTTTACCGGCCCATATGGCTGCGGCAAGACACACCTGGCCGCGGCGATTGCCAACTACCGCGCCGGGTTGGGCGACCCGCCGCTCTTTGTCATGATTCCAGATCTGCTCGACCATTTGCGCGCCGCTTTCAGTCCCAACTCGGGCACGAGTTACGATCGCCGCTTCGACGAAGTTCGCACTGCGCCGCTGCTGGTGCTGGATGACATGGGTTCGCAGTCCGCGACACCCTGGGCCAAGGAAAAACTCTACCAGTTGTTGAACTATCGCTATAACGCCGAACTGCCAACCATCATTACCGTGGCGGTGGATATGCTCAAGGATGTGGACGAACGCATCCGCACGCGGATGCTGGATGAGCGAATCTGTTCAGTCGTGGCGATCACGGCTCCAGCGTTTGTAGGGACGAAAGTAAAGAGAAAAAAGTAACGGGTTAGAAGGATCGGCGCTGGTCTCCAGCCCAGCGCCTTTTTTATTCCCCGGTAAGATCAAACTATGCTTCATTTGCGTTCTCTCTCCCGGCGACCTTTGCCTGGAAAACGGGGTTTTCCGTTCAACTTGGCGCTGCTTCAGAATTTGGCTGAACTGCACTTCAATGCGCCGGTGAGTCATAAAGACTGGCGGTTAATCGATGGCCCGAAATTTCCTAATAACCGCATTCAGGAACGTCAATGTTGTATTGAAAATCCTGCTCAAACGTTTCGAGCAGGGCCTCGACTTGTTCAGCGCTCGTTCCCCAAACATTGATCAGCTTTTGATTTGGCGGGGTGGTGATTTTTAGCGGCCTGATCGTGCTCTGGTAGATCTTCTGAACGGATTCTTTCCCCAGTTCAAAATAGGCCAGGGTTGTCTTTCTCATCAGGATGCCCCGGCAGGCATCTTTCAAATCTTTGCCACTGGCGGTCTTGACATTCTTAAGCAAAAAATCCAGGTTGACAGTCAGGTCATCGCTGGTTTTCGCGATGAAATACCCGGCATCATGTATGCCCAGCTGGTCATTGACATAATTCATGACCAGCCCATGCAGAACGTGATCATCCAGGGCCTTGGTGCAGGAGCTGATGGAATGCAGCAGTTCGTGGACATCCCGACGGTGGCGCAGGTCGATGCTGTATTTCTGGTTATACGTGATGGTATCGCCGCCGCTCAGCCCACCTGCCCCGGCGCTCGGATTAGTGGGCAGGATGACATAATGGAGGCTTTTGTAGCAGTTGGAAAGGGAGACGCCGGTTAATTCCCTGTAGATTGGGTAGACCTGGTCGCGCGTGGCGGTGATGAAGGCGTCACAGTCTGCCTGGCGGGAGGCCGGCAGGGCGCTGCAATCGATGGTGAATGGCAAGTCCGATGGAACCGTAGTGGGTGTCAGGGTGGGTGTTGGCAGGGCTGTTGGGGGAATGGCGGTCTCCGTTGGGAGGCTGGTTTCGGTAGGGGCCGAGGTGGCTGACGGGTCAGGGAGCCGGGTCGACTCGTCTGGGACCGAAGTGGCTGGCAACTGCCCTGGCGCATTGCAGGCGATCATCACCACGATTAGAGCCAAACACAAGATTAGTTTATTTCTCATTGCCTTACCCCTTCCTGATTGAATGTAGCCTCTGAACAAATAATCCGCTGAGTGGCGCTGTTTGTAATTATAACTTCAAGTGCTGTGAACCAAATATGGTTGATCATTCTGAGCAAGGAGGTCTTTCCCGATCCGGTTTGGAGACCAGATAATTAAAGCCTGGGCCGAGAGAACATTGACTAACATTATATATTAGCATATACTAATATCGATTAACCTGTCAGCCAGTTTGAGCCTGTTGACTGTCGGCCAATTGGCGAAAAAACCTTTATCCGTATTGGAGAACACAAATATGTTACCTTCCTTTTTACTTTCCCTGCGCGAAGGCCTGGAGGCCGCCCTGATTGTTGGAATTGTGCTGGGCGCTTTGCGCCAGATGCGCAGAACGGAATTGCTCCCTTCGGTTTGGGCAGGTGTCTTTAGCGCCGTGATGGTCAGCCTTTTGGCAGGCAGCATTTTAACAGCCCTCGGTTTGAGCCTCGAAGAACCCTACGAGCAAATTTTTGAAGGCTTTGCCATGTTCCTGGCAGCCGGGGTATTGACCTGGATGATTTTCTGGATGAATCGCCAGTCGCGCCAAATCAGAGATCAATTGGAAGCAGGTGTGCGCCAGGCGGCGTTGTCCAGTGGCAAGCGTGGGGTATTCATGCTGGCCTTCCTGGCTGTCGTTCGCGAGGGAATTGAATTGGCCCTGTTTCTCACAGCTTCAGCTTTCACTTCAACTGCTGCCCAGACCATCAGCGGGGCTTTGGTCGGCCTGTTTACCTCTATTTTGCTGGGCTGGTTACTCTTTAAGACCACTGTCAAACTGGATTTGCGCCGTTTCTTTCAGGTGACCGGGGTTTTGCTAATTTTATTCGCCGCGGGCCTGGTGGCGCATGGCGTGCATGAGTTTAACGAGATTGGCTGGATTCCGGCGATTGTGGAACATATCTGGGATTTGAATCCGATATTGGATGAAAAATCGACCGCTGGCGAAATTCTCAAGGCATTGTTCGGCTATAACGGGAACCCGGCCTTGACTGAGATGCTGGCTTACCTGGCTTATTTTGTGGCGATTGCTTTTGGTTTTCGCGCGGCCCGCCGAACGGAAATTGTGTCAATGCAGACCCGGGCGTAGAGAAACTTCAATTTAATGGGAACAGGCTCTGGTCTGCCTGGAGCCTGTTCCCATTTATCACAATAATTCAAGCCTCTTGACAAAGCAGGGTGGAACGGTAAAATGGTCTTTGCGCGACACGAAGCGGGGATGCCCGCTTCAATTTCTGGCTAAATATAGTGTAGTTTGTACACTAATAAAAGGAGAGTTCATGCGGCCCTTGCCGGAGTTTCATAATAAGGATATTTACACGGTTATCAGGCGCGCCTTGGTGGAGGATATCGGTACTGGCGATGTGACCAGCAACAGCATCATTCCTGCCGAGGCGCGGATGAATGGACAGATTATTGCCAAGCAGCCAGGCGTTATCGCCGGGCTGGATGTGGGGGAAGCCGTCTACCGGACGTTTGACTCACGCGTCGAATTTACTCCATTGGCTGAAGAAGGTGCTTTGGTGGAAAACCGGCAGGTTCTGGCGAAGGTTTCAGGCCTGGCGCGCAGTTTGCTGACCGCCGAACGGACCGCGCTCAATTTTGTGGGGCGCATGTCGGGGATTGCGACCCTGACCCGTCAGTTTGTCGAAGCGGTTGCGGGAACAAATGCTGTGATTCTCGACACGCGCAAGACTGCCCCCGGCCTGCGCATGGTCGATAAGCTGGCTGTCAAGCGCGGCGGCGGGCAAAACCATCGCATTGGGTTGTACGATATGGTTCTGATCAAGGACAACCATATCGACTTTGCAGGTTCTCTCGAGCGAGCCGTGCTGCGGGTACGCGCTACGCAAAAAAATATAGAAATCGAGGTCGAGGCGCGGACACTTGAGCACGTTGAAACGGCGCTCGGATTGGGAGTGGGGCGCATCCTGCTGGATAACATGTCGATCGAAATGATGACCGAAGCAGTCCGGATGGCCAACGGGCGGGCCAGGCTGGAGGCCTCGGGTAATGTGACGCTCGAAACGGTGAGAAAAATCGCCGAAACGGGCGTCGATTACATCTCCAGCGGCGCGCTGACCCATTCGGCAGTGGTGTTTGATGTGTCCTTTGATTATGTTCAGTAGCCCGACGAAGCAATCCCCAATTAAACGGGATTTGCCTGCCAAGCGGAGATTGCTACGCTTGCTGGGTCTCGATACAGACGCCCAAGAACGGCGTCTTACTCGACCAGCGGCTCGCAATGACATTTCATATTGGTAAAAGGAGAAAAAATGAATCTTGAAGCCCAAAAGCTTTATGAAGAGATGAAAATCCATCTTGGCAAGGTGGTGCCCGATTTCGAACTGGCCTACAAGGCTGAGATCGCCGTTGAAATCAACCAACTCAAAAAAGAACGCAATGCGGTCATCCTGGGTCACAATTACATGGAACCCGTGCTGTTCTATTCGATCCCTGATTTCAAGGGTGATTCGCTCGATTTGAGCCGCAAAGCCGCCCAGACCGACAAGGATGTGATCGTTTTTTGCGGCGTCAAGTTCATGGCCGAAACGGCAAAAATCTTGAACCCGACGAAGACCGTGCTCTTGCCGTCTGAAAAAGCCGGCTGCTCGCTGGCGGAATCGATCACTGCCGAGGATGTGCGCGCCCTGAAACGTAAATATCCCGGCGTGCCGGTCGTGACCTATGTCAACACCTACGCAGACGTGAAGGCTGAGAGCGATATTTGCTGTACATCAGGGAATGCGATTGCGGTGGTTGAATCGTTGAAGACTGATACGGTCATTTTCCTGCCCGATCAATACCTGGCCGGGAACGTGGCGAAGGAAACGGGGAAACATATTATTTTCCCAGCCCTGACCCCTGCCCCCCTTGCGTCCCCCCATTTTGGACGAAGTCCAGTCCAAAATGGGGGGAATGAGGGGGGCCTGGATGTCCAAATGATCGGCTGGCACGGACGCTGTGAAGTGCATGAGAAGTTCACGGTGGAGGACATCCGCACGGTGCGGGAACAGTTCCCGGATGTGGTTGTGGTGACTCACCCCGAGTGCAGCCCCGAGGTGGTGGCCGAATCCGATTTCTCGGGTTCGACCAATGCGATGATCAAGTTCGTGCGCGAGAGCCACGCGCCGCACTATCTCGTCCTGACCGAATGTGCCATGGGTGATAATATTGCCGCCGCCAACCCCGAGAAGGATCTGCTGCGGCTATGCATGGTGCGCTGCCCGCACATGAACACCATCACGATGGAAAACGTGCGGGATGCGCTCTTGCACACCCAATACGTGATCGACGTGCCCGAGGAGATTCGCGTGAAGGCCTTTCGAGCGGTCGATCGAATGATCAAGATCGGCTAAAACCATGAAAACCACCGACGTTCTGATTATCGGCTCCGGGATTGCCGGGGCAGCCGCCGCGCTCAAGCTGGCGCAAGACCCCAGCCGCCAGATCATCCTGATCACGCGCGACCCGGATTTACAGGAATCCAACACACGCTGGGCGCAGGGGGGCATCATCCATCGCGGGCCGGACGATAACGCCGATCTGTTTGTGAAGGATATCCTGGCTGCCGGGGCCGGGGCTTCGCTGCCCTTGGCGGCGCGGATTCTCGCCGAAGAGGGGCCAGCCCGCCTGGAGGAAGTTCTGATGGCGGTCGCCCCGGTTGCTTTTGACCGCAATCCGGGCGGCGCGCTGGACTATACCCAGGAAGCCGCTCATTCGGTCCGGCGCATCCTGCATGTGGGCGATGGGACGGGGGCGGCCATCATGCGCGGGTTGGTTGCGGCGCTCAAACGCTTCCCCAATATCGAGATTATCCCCAACGCCACCGCCGTTGACCTGATCACGTATCCCCACCATTCGCGCAACCCGCTCGATACCTACGCGCCGATCACCTGCCACGGCGCTTATGTCTTTGACCGGAACGGCAAGGCTATCCACCGCACGCTGGCGGCGGCGACCATCCTGGCGACGGGCGGGCTGGGCCGCCTCTATCGCAATACCACCAACCCGCAGGGTTCGCGCGGTGACGGGCTGGCGATGGCCTCACGGGCCGGGGCGCGGATTCTCAACGCCGAGTATGTTCAATTCCACCCGACGGCGCTGGCCGCACCGGGGGCGGAGGGTTTCCTGATCAGCGAGTCGGTCCGCGGCGAAGGCGGCGTGCTGCTCAACCCCGAGGGCGTTCCTTTCATGGAGAAATATTCCCCGGAGTGGAAAGACCTGGCCCCGCGCGATGTTGTCGCCCGCGCCATCCATACGGAAATGGAGTCGCATGGCTATTCCTATGTCTTGCTGGATATCGCTTCGCGCATGCCTGCCGAGGCGCTCCGTGCGCGCTTCCCAAACATTCATGCCCAGTGCCTGCGCGCCGGGATTGACATCACCCGTGAGCCGATTCCCGTTGTCCCGGCGGCGCACTATTTCTGCGGCGGAATCGCCGTCGACGAGTGGGGGCGCTCCAGCATTGCCAACCTTTACGCCGTAGGCGAAGTCAGCTGCACCGGGCTGCATGGCGCCAACCGGTTGGCCTCCACCTCGCTGCTGGAGGGACTGGTCTGGGGCTGCCGCGCGGCGGAGCAGATCGCGCAATCTGGCGCAGCGCAGCAGGTGCCGGCTCCTGACGAAATCCCGGTTTGGGATGAGAGCGGGCTGACCCAGGATGCCGATCCGGCGCTGATCCAGGGTGATATGCAAACCATCCAGAATATCATGTGGCACTACGTTGGGCTGATCCGCTCCGGCGACCGGCTCTCGCGGGCCATCCGTGAACTGCGCCACCTGCAAAACGAAATCGAGACCTTTTACCGGCGCACCAAACTGAGCGACGGGTTGATCGGCCTGCGGAACGCCATCGAAGCGGCGCTGATCATCGCCCAGGCCGCGCGTCACAACCGCCAGAGCCGCGGCTGTCACTATCGCACCGATGCGGTGGAAGTGGGCGACCGGCTGCTCTAGAATGAGGCGACCATGTTTCGAAACATTATTTGGGATGTCGACGGCACACTTTTTGATACCTATCCTGCAATTGCCAAAGCCTTTAAGACAGCTTTGAACGACTTGGGAAAAGATGCCCCGGTGGATTGGATCGAAGCGTTGGCCAAGCAATCACTCGGCCATTGTGTCTCAACCCTGGCCGAGACCTGCCAATTGAACGAAGCAGACATTGGTCAAGCCTTTGATGAGCATTACGATTGTATCCAACCAGAGGAACAGCCTCCATTCCCCGGGGTGATTACCGTTTGTGAATATATCTGTGCCCTTGGGGGCAAGAATGTCATCGTTACCCATCGTGGACAAGCCGGTACAGATGAATTGTTGGCCGCAAACAATATGTCCCAGTATTTTGCGGGTTGCCTGACCCGAAACGATGATTATCCCAAGAAGCCTCATCCTGCCGCCTTTGTGGCCATTCTCAAATTGCATAACTTACAGCCTGAAGAAACTATGACCATTGGAGACCGAGATATTGATATCCTGGCTGGGCAAGCCGCGGGAATCTTTACCTGTCTCCTTGGTCTCAAGACTGCTGGAGTGGTTGCTGATTTGACAATCAGCAACTTTTCTGAGTTGTATGCTTATCTGCTGTCAAAGAACAACTAATCAGCCTCTACCACAATCGCCAGTGTCACGGCTGTCACTACCCGCCAACGCGGTGGAAGTGGGCGACCGGCTGCTCTAGGTAGTGGCAGGGTTGATATAATCGATTTAATCTTTGGCCGCCGATAAGTAGTTGGCTGGCTTCGTGCAAAATCAACTTTAGAAACAATATTCAAAGGAGTCTTTTATGGGTAACACAACTGAATCTCAATCTAGTGCGCCATCCGTGCTTCGCGTTCTCGCAAACGAAGACCAGTTCGGAGAGCATCGTGATCTCGGCGTCAGTGCAATTACTTTCAAAGTAACGCCTAAAGACAACAACGGCATTTTTATTATCGAAAATACATTCCATGAAAAAGGAGGCCCCGCCAAACACCTGCACTACGACCAAGATGAATGGTTTTATGCTGTTGAAGGCGAGTTTCTTCTCGAAGTCGGTCAGGAGGAGTTCAGACTAAAACCTGGAGACTCGGTGCTTGCCCCTCGAAAGATTCCCCATGTGTGGGCATATACAGGTGGTAGTCGTGGCAGAATGTTAATTGCCTTTATGCCAGCTGGGAAAATGGAAGCCTTTTTTCGAGAAGTTACCAAAGCAAATGCTATGCCACCTCAAGACCCTGAATTATGGCGTACTCATGGCATGGAGTTACTTGGACCGCCTTTGAAGGTCTAGTAATATGGAGCAGCCTCTTTTTCAGGCAATGAATCTTGCGCAACAAAATGCCAGCCAACAAAGCATGCACCTGACGCTGGGGATTCGGCGGCATTTTCAAGCATTTTCCCAGTCGGACGGCGTTCCGCCGCCCGCCCCAGCGCGGGTAACGCAAACCGTTGAAACTGTCGAAAAAGGGGCGAATCTACCTTAAAGAAAAGGGGTTTATAAGGTAGAGGTGTTCCTATGGCCAAATTCAAACCCTGCAACTATGATCAGATGGTGATGCTCCCCATCTCCCTGGAAAACCAGCTCGTGCCCGGAAGTCTCGAGCAGACCATCAACGAACTGGTGG
>DHVZ01000004.1 GCA_002412925.1 Anaerolineales bacterium UBA5195
AAGCACTTCGGGGGTCGCCGTCGCTTGCGGTGCACAGGCGCTCAAGAGCAGGGCTAACAGTAAAAATAAAATACGGGATTTCATAGTTTCTCTCCTTTGTCCGTTCTCATTCTTTCATGACCCGGCCAAATTTTGCGTGACGGTTTCATTACACTGAGAAAAATCTGCAAATCATGTAACTTTTTCATGGCCACAGTTCACGAATCCGCTGAAAGCATGTATTATATAAGAGGTTGGTTGTCATAATTCTCCTTATTACCGTGCATGTCGAGTACAAAGAGTTTTTGTCTTTCTGCAGGAGGAGACGCCATGGATTTTGAGCTAACCGACGAGCAGCGCATGTGGCAAAAAGCCGTCCACGATTTCGTAGCGGCTGAAGTGCAGCCCAGGGCGCACGAGACAGATGAAACGGGGGAGTTCAACTGGCCGGCTGTCCGCAAGATGGGGCCGATGGGCATGCTGGGGCTGAATATCCCTGAAGAATATGGCGGCGCGGGCGTGGATGCAATCAGCGCGGCAATCGCCACAGAAGAACTTGGCTGGGCCTGCGGCTCGACTGCCCTGTCCATCGCAGCCCATAACGGTTTGGGCACCACCCCGATTGTTTTATACGGCTCTGAAGAATTGAAACAAAAATGGCTGCCGTTGGTTGCCAGCGGCAAGGGGAAACTGGGCGCGCTGGCCCTGACCGAACCAGGAGCAGGGTCAGATTTGCAGGGCATCCAGACCAGGGCCGTCAAACACGGGGATGAATGGATCATCAATGGCGCAAAGATGTGGTGCACCAATGCCATCATCGCAGAATACATCATTACCCTGGCCCGCACCGCTACGCAGGACAACCCCCACGCCATGAGCATGATACTGGTTCCGACCGATACGCCCGGCCTGCGTGTTACCCCGCCCGAAAAAAAGATGGGATTGAAAGGCTCACCAACCAGCGCGGTCACCTACCAGGATGTGCGCGTCCCGGCTGGCAACCTGGTGGGCGAGGAAGGTAACGGACTGCGCCAAACACTGGCCACGCTGGACAGCGGGCGCATCAGCATCGGCGCGATTGCGCTGGGGCTTGCGCGCGCGGCTTTCGAGCTCGCTGTCGCCTATGCGAAGGAACGCCACGCTTTCGGCACACCGATTGCCAATTTTCAAGCCATCCAGTGGATGCTGGCCGATGCCGCCACAGAAATCACCGCCGCCCGCAACTTAATCTACTATGCCGCCTGGCGAAAACAGCAGGGCAAGCCTTATACACAGGAGGCCGCCATGGCAAAATTGTTCGCCAGCGAGATGGGCGAACGCGTCTGCCGCAATGCCATCCAGGTCTTTGGCGGATACGGTTACAGCCGCGAATACCCGGTCGAGCGTATTTACCGCGATGCGCGCCTGATGACCATCGGTGAGGGCACCAGCGAGATTCAAAGGCTGGTCATCGCCCGGCACGCATTGGCCGCAGACTGAACCGGGATAATCGTTTTCCACGCGGAGGTGAACTCACAAACACAGACATCCATATAAAGTTGCAGCAAAATCAGCCGTAACAAATTAAAGTGATCTTATTCTCAACGCCAAAGGAGAAGCAAGATGCAAATTTTTGAATCAGGCCGGGGGAAAATATCCAGCAATTCGACCTGGACAAGTTTCGGGAGTGAAACTGCGCCAGGCAAAAGCCATGTATTGCCAGACAAGATTAATCGGGGGAATGTATGTATGCAGGGTGAAAAGATATCGCCCCGCTTAACCAGCAGCCAGAGAAAGGAGAGTTCATGAACGAACGCGTTGCGATTGTGGGCGCAGGCTGGTCAGGATTCCGGCCGCGCACGCCTGAAGTATCTTACAAGGAACTGATGTACGAAGCCGCAGTACGCGCCTATGCCGACGCCGGCGTAGACCCGCGCCGCGATGTGGAATCCTTTGTCACCGTAGCCGAGGACTTTCATGAAGGCGTCAGCATCTTCGATGAATACGTTCCCGACCAGTTGGGCGCGGCGCTCAAATCCGTGCATACCATCACCGGCGACGGCCTGCACGGGCTGGCAACGGCTTATATGCTCATCCGCACCGGCATGTTCGATGTGGTCGCGGTCGAAGGGCACAGCAAAGCCTCCAACCTGCTGACCCCCGAGGGCGTATCGGCCTACGCCCAGGACCCTGTGCTGAACCGCCCCCTGCGGCTGAACACCCATTTTGTGGCCGGCCTCGAGATGCACCGTTACTTGCATGAAAGCGGCACAGAACAGGAACATTGCGCCGGGGTGGTGGTCAAAAACCGCCGCAACGCGCTCAAAAATCCGCTGGCCTCCTTCCCCGCCGATCTGACGCTGAATGAAGTGCTCGAAGGGCCGCCGCTGGCCTGGCCGCTGGGAACCCGCGAAACCGCCGGGCATGTCGATGGCGCTGTCGTGATGGTGCTGGCCTCCGAAAAGAAAGCCTCCCTGCTGGCCGAGAAACCGGTCTGGATTTTGGGCGCAGGCTGGTGCAACGGCTCGGCCTCGCTGGAAAGCCGCGCTTGGGGCAGCCTGCCCTATCTCGAAAAAGCCGCCCGCATGGCCTACCGCCAGGCTGGCATCAAAGACCCCTGGACCGAAATTGATTTTGCCGAAGTCGACGACACCTACGCCTATAAGGAACTGCAATCGCTGGAAGCGTTGAGTCTATGCGGCTTTGGCGAAGCGGGCGCCCTGCTGGAACAGGGAGTCTTCGACCC
>DHVZ01000011.1 GCA_002412925.1 Anaerolineales bacterium UBA5195
GGCGCTGTTGTTGGATTCCCCAAGGCCGAGCGATATTTTAAGCAGATGGGGCCGGTTCCTTTTAGGGCCAAAAAACCACTACCCACAAAGCCCAATTTCTGGGTCATGAAAAAGGCCGCTCAGTCCGTTGTTTTCAATGGCACCTCGATGTCGGCTCATCGCATCCTGGGGCTGGACAAGGTCCCAAGGGTCGGGCTGTTCGCCCGTTAAAGCGGTACGCGAGCTGGGTTCAGACCGTCGTGAGACAGGTCGGTCTCTATCCGCTGTGGGCGTAAGGGATTTGCGAGGATCTGCCCCTAGTACGAGAGGACCGGGGTGGACTGACCTCTGGTGTGCCGGTTGTTCCGCCAGGAGCATTGCCGGGTAGCTATGTCGGGCAGAGATAACCGCTGAAAGCATCTAAGTGGGAAACTCGCCTCAAGATTAGATCCCTCATGGAGTTAATCCAGTAAGACCGCAGGTAGACTACCTGCTATATAGGCAACAAGTGTAAGCACTGTAAAGTGTTCAGCTAAGTTGTACTAATGGTCGAGGGCTGACCTATGTGGTACGGAGAACTTGATACTTTTTCAAAAGCAGGGTCAAAAAAGCGCTTATAATACCCGGAAGTATACGGGTATAATCAGTTAGTCATTTTACATTGTGAATAAAGTCTCTTGGTGATTTGAGCGACGAGGGTACACCCGGTCCCATCCCGAACCCGGAAGTTAAGCTCGTCAGCGCCGATGGTACTTGGGGGGCAGCCCCCTGGGAGAGTAGGTCATCGCCAAGAGGCTTTTTCTTTTATAAACCAACCTTGCTTCCCCAGAAGGTTGATAGTATAATTCTTACGTTCACTAACTGGCCCCGGTAAGACTGTTGAAAAACGGTCAAGGAGTTGTGCAGGAGCGTTGATTTCTTGAAGATGTGCAGATGTTCATCATTAAGATTGCGCCTTGCCTCGGCTGATGATGTGAACAGCCGGGTTTTTTATTTCTTATATCCCTTCAGAGAAGGGAGGTGATTTCGCATGACGATCGTAGTGTTACGTTCAAACGAATCGCAAGAGTCTTTACTCAAGCGCTTCCGCAAGAAAATTGTGAAGAGCGGTGTTCTCAGCACGGTGCGCCGCAAGCGCTGGTTTATTTCTAAAAGCGAACAGCGCCGCATGGAAGATAAGAAGGCTATTCGCCGCCTCAAACGGCGTACGGTTAAGGTCACCGAATAATTGACCGGAGGTGTGTATGGCTAAAGAAGATGATAAGCTGGTCGTTGAAGGAATTGTGATCGAGGCGTTGCCGGGTACACAGTTCAAAGTCAAGCTGGAGAGCGGACACGTTATCCTGGCGTACCTTTCTGGCAAGATGCGCAAGTTTTATATCCGCATTTTGCTGGGAGACCGGGTGAAAGTGGAGATGTCTCCGTATGATTTGAGCCGCGGGCGTATCACATACCGCGCAAAGAAAACGAGCAGCGGCGAAGTGATCGAAGAAGTTGTTGCATAAAGCCAGACACCCATACAGTGATATTATAAAGAGACACCCGCAAAGGTGTCTCTTTTAATGAGAAAACAGCCGCGAACTCTCGCGGCTGTTTTTGATTCCGAGCAGGTTTATGGTAGCTGGTGGTACGAGTTGAGTACCTGCATATAATTTGCCCGTTCGAGGGCGGCAGGTTCTTTTACTTTTTGGTGACTAAGACTGCCTTGCATCTGTTGAATGGATTTGTATTCGTTTTCTTCCATCCAGGCTTGCAAGGTGGCCAGGATGTCTGGAACACGTTCGTAGCCGTTCTTGAGCAACTCAGAAGCGAGCATGGTCACTTTTGCGCCCGCCATCATGGATTTGATCACATCTGTGGCGGTGTGAACGCCTGTGGTCAGGGCCAGGTCGGCATTCACTTTGCCATATAAAATGGATACCCAGCGCAGGGGCAAGCGCAGCTCATCAGAAGTGCTTAAGACCAGATTAGGCACGACTGCCAGGTTATCCAGGTCGAAATCAGGCTGGTAGAACCGGTTGAACAGCACCAGTCCGTTTGCGCCTGCTTCGGACAGTCGCTTGGCCATGTTGGGAATGGCCGTAAAGAAAGGGTTCAGCTTGACAGCGATGGGAAATTTGACACTCTTGCGAAGATCGCTGACGAGGGTCACGTAAGTATCTTCAAGTTCAGCGCTGGTTAGATCGGGGCTGGTGGGAAGGTAGTATAAATTGAGTTCCAGGGCGTCGGCGCCCGCGTCTTCGATTTTCTTGGCATACTTGATCCAGCCGCCTGTGGAGACCCCATTCAGGCTGCCGATCACAGGGATGCTAACCGCTTCCTTGATCTGGCTCAATTTCTCCAGGTATTTGTCCGGCTTGAGCGAATACATGCCGGTCTGAGGGTAGATTGTGCCAAATTCTGCCGAGGCCTCGGTCCCGTAATCCAAAAAATGATCCAGTTCCAGGCTCTCGTGGATAATTTGCTCCTCAAAGAGGGAATACATCACGATTGCAGAGATACCGGCATCTTCCAATTTTTTCGCGGAATCCACTTTTTCAGAAAGTGGCGAGGCAGAGGCTACCAACGGGTTCTTGAGCGTCAATCCCAGATATTTGGTGGTCAGGTCTGTCATTTTGATGGCTCCTTTTGATTAATTATACGACTATTATAGTACAAATACTACTCTTATAAAAAGAGCAGAGGAGTGATTCCTCTGCTCTTTTTTGATGAATTGAGTACTTATTCTGGCTTCTCTTCGTAGTGCATAGCGGCCATCTGGGAGTAGAAATTCCAGCGAGCCTTGGCATCTTCCTTCGCCAGCATGAGCAGGTCCTCAGCGCGGGCTTCGTCGCTCTGGGTCAACATGCGGAAGCGGGTTTCGTTGTACATGTACTGGTCGACCGGGATGGTGGGTTCCTTGTAGTCGATCATCAATGGGTTCTTGCCTTCGGCTGCCAGGCGGGGGTCGAAGCGGTACATCGGCCAGAGACCGGATTGGACTGCCAGTTTCTGCTGTTCGAGGCCCTTGGACATGTCGATGCCGTGCATGGCGCAATGGCTGTAGGCAATGATGATGGACGGGCCGTCAAAAGATTCGGCTTCCAGGAAAGCTTTCAGGGTGTGCTGGTCATTGGCGCCCATGGCAACGCGAGCCACGTAAACCGAGCCATAAGCGATTGCCATCATGCCCAGGTCTTTCTTCGAAAGGCCCTTGCCTGAGGCTGCAAAGCGGGCGACAGCGCCGCGCGGGGTGGACTTGGAGGCCTGACCGCCGGTATTCGAATAGACTTCGGTATCCAGGACGAGCAGGTTGACATTGCGCCCGGTGGACAGGACGTGATCGAGACCACCATAGCCGATATCATAAGCCCAACCATCGCCGCCGACAATCCAGACGGATTTCTTGACCAGCGAGTCGGCCACGGCTGCCAGATTCTTGGCCTGGGGGTTTTTAGACGCAGCCAATTTCTTTTTCAAGTTTTCGACACGCTCACGCTGGGCCTTGATGCCGGTCTCATCGGACTGGTCAGCTTTGAGCAGGGCGTCGATCAGATCCTGGCCGAGTTCCGCAGCGAAGGCTGGCAGCATGTCGGAAACGTATTCAAGCTGCTTGTCGAGGGTCAGTCGGAAGCCGAGACCAAATTCTGCATTGTCTTCGAACAGGGAATTGGACCAGGCTGGTCCGCGTCCACTGCGGTTGAAGGTGTACGGCGTGGTTGGCAGGTTGCCGCCATAAATTGAGGAGCAGCCGGTGGCATTGGCGATGACGGCCCGGTCGCCAAACAACTGGGTCAGGAGTTTGATATAAGGGGTTTCGCCGCAGCCGGAGCAAGCGCCGGAGAACTCAAAGAGCGGTTCGAGCAACTGTGAATTCTTGATGGTATTGGGGTTGAGCGCGGTGCGGTCCACTTCAGGCAGGGACAGGAAGAAGTCCCAGTTGGTGGCTTCGGTTTCGCGTAGTTCGGGCTGAGGAGCCATATTGATGGCTTTGCGGGCCGGGTTGGTCTTGTCTTTGGCCGGGCAGGCTTCGATACACAGGCTGCAGCCGGTGCAGTCTTCAGGAGCAATCTGGACGGTGTAGCCCATGCCAGGGAATTCCTTGAACTTGGAGTCCATCGACTTGAAGGTTGCAGGAGCTTTTCCCAGATATGACTTTTCATAGACAGTATGTCGAATGGAAGCATGCGGGCAGACAAAGACGCATTTGCCACACTGGATGCACAAATCAGGTTCCCAAACCGGGATTTCCAGGGCGATGTTGCGCTTTTCCCACTTGGTGGTGCCGGTGGGGAAGGTACCGTCGATGGGCATGGCAGAAACGGGGATGGTATCGCCATCGAAGGTGATCATCGGGCCAAGCACATCGCGGACGAAGGCCGGGGCTTCGGCCGGGACGGCCGGGCGGCGGGTGAATTTACTGGTGACTTTTTCAGGCACCTTGACTTCGTGCAGGTTGACCAGGGTCTGGTCGACTGCGGCGTAGTTTTTCTGGACAACGGCCTCACCACGCTTGCCATAGGTTTTCTGGATGGCTTTCTTGATTTGGTAGATTGCATCTTCACGCGGCAGGATCCCGGAGATGGCAAAGAAGCAGGTCTGCATGATGGTGTTGACGCGCCCACCCATGCCGGTCTTTTCGGCGACATCATAGGCATTGATGGTGTAGAACTTGAGCTTCTTCTCGATGATATCCTTCTGCGCTTCCTGGGGCAGCTTATCCCAGATTTCTGTTGGGCTGTAAAGGCTGTTCACCAGGAAGACAGCGCCGGGCTGGGCATACTTGGTGATGTTGAAGCGTTCCAGGAAGGTGAACTGGTGGCAGGCAACAAAGTTGGCGGTGTTGGGGGTGATCAGGTAGGGAGCCTGGATCGGTTTGGGACCAAAGCGCAGGTGCGAGACGGTTAGGGTCCCGGCCTTCTTCGAGTCATAAACGAAGTAGCCCTGGGCATTGTTCTCGGTCTCTTCACCGATGATCTTGATCGAGTTCTTGTTCGCGCCAACGGTGCCATCCGAGCCAAGCCCGAAGAACAGGCAGCGCACGGTTTCAGGGTGCTCGACCGAGAAGGACGGGTCATAGTCCAGGCTGGTTTTGGTCACGTCTTCATCGATCCCAATGACGAAGTGGTTCTTTGGTTTGTCCTTTTTGAGTTCATCGAAGACAGCCTTGACCATGGCCGGGGTGAATTCCTTGGAAGACAGGCCATAACGCCCGCCAACGACCGTGATATCTTTGTAGCCATTTTCGAACAGGGCATTGGTAATATCGAGGTAGAGCGGATCACCAGCGGCACCGGGTTCCTTGGTGCGGTCCATAACAGCGATGGATTTGACGGTCTTGGGCAAGGCCTTGAGGAAGGAGGCAGTGTCGAAGGGGCGGTAGAGACGAATGCGAATGACGCCGACTTTTTCGCCTTTTTCAACCAGGTATTTGGCGGTAGCTTCAGCAGTCTCGCCACCAGAGGCCATGATGATGACAACGCGTTCGGCATCTGGAGCGCCGATGTAATCGAACAGGTGGTAGGAGCGCCCGGTCAGTTTGGCAAACTTGTCCATATTTTTCTGGACAATGCCGGGGACAGCGGTGTAAAACTTGTTAGCCGTTTCGCGCGCCTGGAAGAAGACATCGGGGTTCTGGGCGGTGCCGCGCAGCACCGGATGATCAGGTGAAAGACCGCGGGCGCGGTGAGCGCGGACGAGTTCGTCGTCGATCATGGCGCGCAGGTCATCGTCGCTCAACTGTTCGATTTTGGAGACCTCATGCGAGGTGCGGAAGCCATCAAAAAAGTGTACGAACGGAACGCGGGCTTCCAGCGTGGCAGCCTGGGTAATCACGGCCATATCATGGGCTTCCTGCACTGAGCCGGCGGGCACCATCGCCCAACCACACTGACGGACTGCCATCACATCCGAGTGGTCACCAAAAATGGACAGGGCGTGAGTAGCCACGGTGCGAGCCGAGACATGGAAGACGGTGCTGGTTAGTTCGCCCGCAATTTTGAACATGTTCGGGATCATTAGCAGCAAGCCCTGGCTGGCGGTGAAAGTGGTCGTTAACGCACCGGTTTGCAGGGCGCCATGGACTGTGCCCGAAGCCCCACCCTCAGACTGCATCTCCATCACCAGGGGAACGCTACCCCAGATATTCTTATGTTTCAATGCAGACCAGTCGTCAGCAAATTCACCCATGTTCGAGGACGGGGTGATCGGGTAAATGGCGCAGATTTCGTTGGTGCGATGGGCGACTGAAGCGGTGGCTTCGTTCCCGTCAACGGTAATCATTTTTCGCTTGGACATCTTTACTCCTTGATAGGTAGATAATCAGAGCAGGCTCTGTTTTTAAAACAGTCGCAAATCTTGTGAATTATGCCACATTTAGACAAGTTTAGCCGCATCAACTTGGATAAGATAGTAATAAATGACACTTAAAAAGACCGAGTCTTGTCATGAATTCTGGACAATAACGGGTGGAAATGTAACCCTTAGAGATACTGCCTGGCCAGGAGAAGCGCTGCCAGCGATTTAGAATCTAGCAAATGCCCATTTTCGGCAAGCTCGAAGGCTTTTGCCACGCTCATTTTTTCAACGCTCAGGTATTCATCAGCATCTGGGCTGAGCGGGTTGTGGGTCAACCCGGTGGCGAGGAAAACGTGCATCAGTTCAGTCGAATACCCGGGGGCCAGGTAAAAACTGCCAATTTCTTTGAGATTTTTTGCAGCCATGCCGATTTCCTCGCGGATTTCGCGTGCGGCGGCTTCAGCGGGGGGTTCGCCTGCTTCGAGAGTCCCGGCAGGCAGTTCGAGCAGGTCCATTTGTGCTGCCTGGCGATATTGCCGGACAAAGTAGAGCTGCCCGTTTTCGTCAAGAGGAACAATGCTGATCGAGCCAATGTGCTCGAGAATATCGTATTTAACGGTCTTCCCATCTGGCGTTAGTAAATGATCCAGACGCACACTGAAGGCACGGCCTTTGTAGGCAGTTTCTGATTTGAGCAGTTCAAATTTCATGATCATCTCCGTCACAAAGAAACACCCGGGCAGGATGCGGCCCGGGTGCGTGGAAGCAGGTGAAGTTTTATGGAATCTGGATTGTGGTACCGGTGGTCAGATTGTATGCGCCGCTCAGGTTGTTGGCCGCGGCGATATTCATTGGGTCGACATCCCCGAATTCACAGGCGATGGAATAGATGGTGTCACCCGCGCGAACCGTGTATTGGGCAGGATGAGCCTTGAGCGCGCGTGTACCGGGGAAAATGCCACCGGTCTGAGGGATTCTGAGCAGCGCCCCAGGAGCATAATAGTTCTGGTTGCAGCTTATCCCACTCAGAGAACACAATTCGTCTGGATTAACATTGAAACGCCGCGCGATGCAGTACGGGAATTCGCCCTGGTGTAAATTATAAGTGCCCGGCTTGCTGGTTTGCACCAGAGGCTGGGGAACTGGCGTGTCAACGATGATGGCTACATCGACTGTTGGCGTCGGCAGCGGTGTGCTTGTGGCGTTTGGGTCAGGCGTTTCCACCACTGGCACTTGAGTCTCGCTTCCCGAAGCGGTAGGGATGGGCATGCCCTCTGAGGCAATGGCGGTCTGTGTTCCGGCGGTTTCGATGATGTTCATGCCAGAAGTGGCCACAGGCAACGGGAAATCAGCCAGGGCGGTTGCGGCCGTGGTTTGCGGAGCAGTCGAGGCCGAGCGCTCACAGGCACTCAGCGTCAGCGCCAGTACTAGAAGAATAATCAATATATATTTCTTGTTCATGTTCTTTTTGGTCTCCTCCAGACAGAAAATGTGCAGGAGTGGGTGGGATTGGTTGATACTAGCACAGACTTTCTAGTGCGTCAAGTTGTCAATTTCAGTAGTACGCGAAATATTTCAGGGAGGCCCGCGTTTGGCGGATCAAACTGCCTTTATACATTATCGGCAATAAAGATGTTGCTGCGAGGAGGGCGTTCTTTGCCCAACGAGGCAGTCTCCCAAAGGTCAGTTTTGCCCGTTTAACAGGGGGTTGCTTCGCAAAAAGCGCTCGCAACGACATGGAACAGCAATTACCGATAATGTCTATTCTTTGTGCTGCGAGATGAGGTTTTCCACGTCTTCAGCGTGTTCTGCTTCGTGCTCGCCGAAGATTTTGATAATATCCACCAGTGTTCCAGGGTCGCCCCAAGGCAGGACATGCGGCGCGGAAAATTTTTCATCCGAGATGTCTTGCAGGAGTTGGAGCAGTATCTTGCGCGTCTCGAGATACTCGCGGTAAATATGGTCGTAATCGAGCCCTTCGCGGGTGGCGACAGTTTCGGCATTGTAGACGTTCACTCCGCGGACGGCAGGTGTGGCTGGGATTTCCCCGGCCATCAGCGATTGGATGAAGGCAATCACAGCATCATCCCAACCCGAAATGTGGGCCAGCATCTCGCGGATGGTCCAGAGCGGGTAGATTTTGCGGTTTTTATCAATTTCATCCAGGTGCGCCATCATCTTGGCGCGGGAATGCTCAAGGATGGCAATCAACTCAGCGCGCTGGCTCATGGTTCATCCTTTCTGTGGGAATCAACCTCAAGGATGGGAAAAACTGCGCGGCGTAGATGTAACTTGTTAGCGAGCCATCGATGGGTCTGTCGCACCAGCGCTGCCAGACCGGGATCATGGCCGGGGCGCGGTTGGCAATTTCCATCATCTGTTCGGCTACTTCGCGGTGGGGGACGGGGACGGCTTCCGCCTCGAACTTTTTCCAGCCGACCTGCACTTTGACAAGAGGGTTTGCCAAAGCGTTTTTGTACCAGTCTGTTTTGCCGCCCCAGCCTGCGCTGACGAGATAGCAGGCAGTTTTTTCATCGAAGGTGAACTCGAGCGGGGTGTGGCGGGTTTTGCCGGTTTTACGGCCGGTCGTTGTGAGCAAGAGAAAATGCGAGCCGATGAATCCACCCAGGCCGAGTCGAAAGAGCAGGATGGGGATTTTGAACAGGTAACGGAAGACAGGTCCCGGGTCGTCCTTGGGGACCAGGCGGGTCAAAATGAGATTTTCCATCCAAACCCGGATGCGGTCGAAAAATCCAACAGCGGGTATCT
Organism: Anaerolineales bacterium UBA5195; assembly: GCA_002412925.1. Lineage (GTDB taxonomy): Bacteria > Chloroflexota > Anaerolineae > Anaerolineales > Villigracilaceae > UBA5195. The sequence goes on from DHVZ01000011.1 coordinate 9,025, forward strand.
TCTCACTCATAGATTCTTTAGCGTTCCTGGGTGCGTGATCTGGTCGGGATCAAAGGCTGGTAAAACTCTCACCATCTTTTTCCATAATCTCCATAAATTTCTCGACGATTTCAGGGTCAAATTGTTTACCGCATAGCCCCTTGATATAAGCGGTAGCTTCCTGGTGTGTCCAGGCCGGGCGATAGGGGCGATCGCTGGTGAGCGCGTCCCAGACATCCACCACGGCGAAAAGCCGCGCTGCCAGGGGGATGTCTTCGCCCTTTAATCCTTGAGGATAGCCACTGCCATCCCAGTGTTCGTGATGGCAGTAGGGGATGGCTAGGGCGGGGCGCAGGTAGGAAACCTGTGAAAGCATATCGTAAGCGTACTGTGGGTGATGTCGCATGATGACCAGTTCGTCTTCTCTCAGCCTGTCAGGTTTTAACAGGATGCGGTCAGGAACGCCCATCTTGCCGATATCGTGGAGCAATGCTCCACGGCGGATATGTACCAGGTCTTCTCCACCAATGCCCATGGAGTGCGCCAGCTTTGTCGTCATTTGTGTCACGCGCAGGGTGTGCCCCTCTGTTTCCCTGTCACGCAAGTCCATGGCCTTGGACCAGCCTTCAATAGTAGACTCATAGGCCAGGTTGATTTCTTCCAACGAGCGCTGCAAGCCTTCGAATAATCTTGCGTTTTCGATGGCCGCGGCGGCCTGGTGGGCGAAGGCCTGTGCCAGGCTGCTGGCTTCCTGGGTGTAAGCAGATTCCTTGCGGTTGTCGAGGGTGATGTAGCCGATGACTTGATCACGCGTAATCAAGGGAATACTCATCCAGCCGTGAATATGGAAGTCTTCTCCCCAGCGATTGAAACGCGGATCGAGTTGGGCATCTTCCAGGATAATTGGGCGTCTGTTTTTCTGCACATCCTGGAATAATTCATCATCTGCCGGGAAAGTCCGTCCAATGATTTCTTCCGGGTTTTGAATTCCGTGGGCAGAAGTGATTCTCAGGCGGTCTCCCTCGAGCATGAAGACAGAAGCGCTATCGTAAGGAACAACCTGTTTCAAGGAAGTCAGGATTGAATCGAGAACATGATTAAGGTCGAGGGAGGTTGAGAGGGCCGCGGTTGCCTGGCGCAGGGTCTCGGCTTCCTGGCGGCGCTGCCGTTCGGAGTTGAACAGGCGAATCCGCTCGATGGCAATCGCCAGCTGGCTGGCAATGGTCAACAGCAATTGCTCATCGTCATCGGAGAAAAAGTCGAGTTGTTTACTCTCCGCATTAATAACCCCCAGGATCTGTTCGCCGGTTTTAATGGGCACGCACAGCTCGGAGCGGATCCCCGCGGTGGCTTTCACGTAATTTGGATCCAGCCTGACATCTGCGATCCGGCGTGGTTTGCCGCTGACAGCAACTGGCCCCGCGACACTTTTTTCAAGGGGAATATACTCTGAGGTGATTTCTGTAATCCCGCGGTAAGTTGGATGGACCTGCAAGGTTTTTTTGGATTCGTTCAGGAATAAAACGCCAAAATTGTCTGGATAGAAGGAATTGCCCACTTCCTGGGTGACCTGCTCTACCAACTCATCGATTGAGCTGACAATAATGCTAGCCCTGGCAATGTTGTGCAGGATGGTTATTTCTTTCAGGCGGCGCTGTAAAGCCTGTTCAGCCTGTTTGCGGGCCGTGATATCCTGGGCAAGGGCAATGACCACATCCTGACCGAAATAAGCACCCTGATAGACGCGCACTTCTTTTGGGAAGACCTCCCCGTTCTTGCGCAATCCCCAAAACTCGAATTGCTGCAATTTCCCTGAAAAGGCTGATTGGGTGGCATTCTTGATCGCCTCCAGGTCATTTTTCCCGGGAGCCGCCAGGAAAGCCGGGGTCTTGCCGATGACTTCTTCGCGTGCGTACCCATACATTTGTACAGCGCCGTCATTGATATCCAGGAAATGTCCATCACGGTCCTGGATATAGATGGCTTCTGCCACGCTATTGAATAAACCCCGGTAACTGGACTCGCTCTCACGCAGCGATTCGCCCGCTTTTTTGCGCTCTGTGATGTCGATTGCCACCCCAACCACACGACTGACTCTGCCAGCCTCCATAATGGGGATGTAATGGATCTCGAAGGAAGCCTTCCCAATGGTGATATCACGGTGGCGCGACTCTCCAGCCAGGGCGGCGCGGATGTCTTCTAGAATGTCAGGATGGTCCCGGTAAACCTCGAAGACCGACTGCCCAACGACCTGCCCCGGAAAAAGGCCCAGGCTCGAAAGTCCCTTACCATCTGAAAGTGTGAAGATTCCTTTTGGGTCGATGACAAATGAAATCAGGGGGGTTTGCGTGACAACCACCCGGTAGCGCTCTTCGCTTTCGCGCAAGGCAAGCTCAGCCTGTTTGCGTTCGTTCAATTCACGCTGGACGGCATCGAACAGCCGGGCGTTTTCCACCGCGATGGCGGCCTGGTCGGCAAACAGGCTGACCAGGCGAATTTCATCGGTGGTATACGATCCTGTGACCTGGTCATCCGAAATGGAGATAACGCCGATCACGCGTCCCTTGACGCGCAGGGGCACGCCGATGGTGCGCCTAATCAAGATATTTTCATAAGCAGCAGCCCGGCCCTCCCAGGCGCTGTAATCTTCAATGACCATGGTTTCGCCGGTAAGGGCTATTTTTCCTGCCAATCCTTCGCCTAATTGGAGGGTCGTCCCGGTAATTAGGCCGGGAATATTGTGCGACACAACCATTTCAATACTATTTTCATCCGGGCGAACGAGACTCAGTTCACCCAACTGCGCATTGAGCAGGCCGACTGCCTGTTCAACAATTGTGCGCAGGAGCGTCAGCAAATCTGGCTGTGCGTTTATTTCCAGAGATGTGCGATAGAGCGATTCCAATTCATGCGCCCGGCGTTTCAAGGCATTGGCCGCCTGGATTTGTTCGGTAATATCATGGGCTATCCCGAACACAATCGAGTCGTTGACCGGCAAAATGGTAAGTTCGGCAATCCGGGTCTCTCCGCCGGGTTGAAGATAAGAGACTTCCCCCAAAAATAACGGGTTATCCGTGTCAGATAGTTGCTGGAGGCGCTCTTTTGTATCTTGCGGGGCCAGATCAGAGATACTCTTTGATCTGAGCTCAACCAGCGTTATTCCACTCAGATTCTGTGCTGCTTTGTTGGCATTTAGATAACGGCCATTTTGTTTGTCAATGATGAAGATGGCATCATTGGAGCGCTCAAAGAGCAAACGCAGTTGTTGCTCGCTTTTCTGTAAAGCCCCTTCGGCTTTTTGCCTTTCCTCCCGCCCACGCGCATCGCGGATTTCCCGCCGGAGTGCTTCAGCCAGGCGGTTTAAATTACCCTTCATCAAATAATCGTGCGCGCCAGCGCGCATGATTTCTACCGCGGTTTCTTCGCCGATCGTCCCCGAGACAACAATGAAGGGCAGGTCTATCCCACTATTTCTGAGGATTTCAAGCGCCTTTGGCGCGCTAAAGAGCGGGAGATTAAAGTCAGAAATGATTGCATCCCAGGCCTGCTGCGAGAGAGCAGTTTGCATTTCTTTTGCGGTTTCGACACGCTCAACGAAGACATCGAACCCGGCATTGCGCAGGTCGTGAACAAGCAAAATGGCATCATTTTCATTGTCCTCGACGAGCAGCAGGTTGATGTGTTCGCTCATCCCAGATCTCCCGTAAACCGGTTTTCATTTCAAACGGTAAGCGCTTTTATTCTTGCCAGGTGTTTTTAAATTATACGGCGAATCCCCCTTTAAAATACGTTATTAGACAATCAGTAGCTCAAGAAATATCTCGGAAATTTTGGATCTCTCCATCAACTTACGGGGCGAAGGGTCTTAACATAATCCAAATTGCCACCTGCCATGCGGAACCTTGTTTTTCAACAAAAACTCCTCACCCTGCCATCTCCCACCGGGTGAGCGGTCAACTATTCAGTTGAGAAGTCGTCAAAATCGGGTGAGGGAAGTTTTTGAACTCAAGGTAGCAGCTTGGGTTAACATAGAGATTCTCCAAGAACCTTCGCTGAAAGCATGCGGGTTTGAAAGGCGTTGAAATCCCGGTTTATGGCGGTGGTAAAAAGTTCCAGGGATTGACCTTGCTGTATTGCGAATGCATCAATTCAAAATGCAGGTGTGAACCGCTTGAGCGCCCGGTGCTACCGAGGGTGCCGATCACCGTTCCCATGTCGACACTTTGCCCGCAAACGACATTAATGCTGTTCAAGTGTCCGTAAAGCGATTGCCAGCCTGTGCCGTGGTCGATCATGATCATGTTGCCATAGCCCCAATCGTTCCAACCGGCATAAACGATCACACCTGCATCCACGGCATAAATCGGCTCGCCCGTGTTCCCGGCAACATCGATGCCGCGGTGGTTGGTGTCTGGGGAATAATCGAATCCTGAGAGATAGTGCTTGTCGGCAGGCCAGACGAAGTATCCCAGCCCAACCGCGCCGTCAGCGACTTTACCGCACGAACCGGCACCCATGACGCGGGCGACAGCTGGATTGGTGCGCGTCACCCCAGCTGGAGCGCTCCAGGAGGTATAGGGTCTCGTCCCGCCGGGAACAATTAACCAGGTGCCGGTTTTGATATTTGGGCGGGAATAATCGCCAATCGTGGCCGGGTCAAGACGATTCAACGGATAGTTGATAATATCTTCAGGGTTGACGTTCAGCCCTTTAGCTACCCCGTTTAAACCGTCGCCAGCCTGCCATTCATAATAATAACCATCCACAGGCAAAATGTTCAACTCTGCGCCGATCGACAGGTTATGGGGATCGTCGCGCAAGGTGTAATAATTACCAAACATGATCGTCTGTGGCTTCAAGTGGTATTTTTCAGCGATGCCGATCACGGTGTCGCCTTTTGCAATCGTATATTTGACGATGTCCTGCCGTGGGCGGTCGGGGATATTGGTGTGGATTCCTGCCAGGCGCGCAACGCCGCTGTAATCCGCTTCCATGAGCGGGATCGAGGCCAGGCTGACGGATGGGGTGGCTGTCGCCTCAGCAGTTTTTGCCTCGTTGCCAGAAAGAGGCGGGGGAGAATTTTGAACTACAGAGCGCATCAACCAGACAACGGCAATGATCAATACCAACGTCAAAAGCGCTGTCCCAACCCGGGCAACGATTTCACCAAGCCCCAGGCGGGCCAGGGTTTCCAGCCAGTTTGGAGCGCTTTGTTTTTTTGCGGGAATGGCAGTTTCTTCCGCGAGCGGCTCAATCCCCTGTTCAGCCTGCGGAGCGACTTCCTGAAAATCATCATTCATTCACAGCACCTTTAAATTCATGATAACATGCCCAAAAAGACCCGTCAAGCTAACCATTAAGGGGGGATTAACGCGCCCGGCCTCTTCCCGGCCTGCCGGTTTTACCCGCGCGGAACTAAATGACCCGTGTCCTGATTTCCGGGTTGGATAGCTGGATCGCCCCGATGGCAACCAGGCAGATCACACCACTGACAAAGGCTGCTGTTGGAACGCCCCAGTTTTGCGCCATCCAGCCGACAAAGAGACTCCCGAAGGGCGCAACTCCTTGCAAGGCCCACAGATAGGTGCTGAAGACGCGCCCACGCAAGATGTCTGGCACTTCGAGTTGGATCAGCATATTCATGGTGGACAGCATGGTCACCGTTCCCCAGCCAATCAACAGGATCAGCGCAAGCGCCATGGGCGTATTGCGCGTGGCTGAGAGGATAATCAGGCCAACGCTAAAAACAAATTGACCGGCTGTCAGCATCCACCCTTTGCGCTTTATATTAAAAGAGGCCAGTGTGAAGGCCGCGATCAGCGCGCCAATTCCTTGCGCAGTGTACAACGCGCTGTTGCGGGCCGCCCTGATCGCTTCGGTATCGCCCACCTGTGCCAGCACATCGCGTGCGATGACCGGAATCTGCTGCAAGAGCGGGAACCCAAACCAGCCCAGGAGCGAAGCCATCAAGATGATCATCGCCACCGAGCGTGTCTGGCGGATGTAGGCCTGGCCCTCGCGGAATTCGGCCCACAGGTTGTGTTCAGAGCTTGCCCGGGCTGTCTTGAAGGGCGTCCGCACGAATAGCAAACTGATGATAATAAACAGGTAGCTGATGCCATTTGCCAGGAAGGCCCAGCCTTCACCATTTCCCTGGAGAAAGATGAGGAATGGCGCCACAAGAGATGGCCCGATGACGCGCGCAGCGTTGAAAATCGTCGCTTGCAGGGCAATCGCATTTGGCAGGGAGCCTTTTCCCACCAATTCGATCAACATCGCCTGGCGGGCTGTAATTTCCATGGCGGTGGCCGTCCCAAGCAAAAAGGCCAGGAGCACAATGTGCCAGATTTGGATGACGCCGGTCAGGGCCAGGAAGGCCAGGGTTAATGCCTGGAACATCATCACGATTTGCAGGGCGATGACAGTTTTGCGCTTGTCGAGCCTTTCGACCAATACGCCGCCAGGTAAGGCCAGGAGCAGGGTGGGCAGGGCGCTGGCAAAACCGATCAGACCCAGGTCGAAGGGTTGTCCACTTATGCGGTAGGCAAGATATGGCTGGGTGGTGTTCTGCATCCAGGTGCCAATCAACGAGATGAATTGCCCGACCCAAAAAATCACGAAATCCCGTGAAGCCAGGGCCGGGTAACGTTGGGCGATTTGTTGTTTGATCGGCATGGATGGCTAAGAAAAGTCTTTTTTGGGATCCCGGGAGGTTGTGTCAACCGGCAGCGGCATGACCAGTTCTGTCCGGTCATTGGCCGGGCTGTTGACCAGCGTCGAAACGGGATAAGCTGTCATTTCGTCTGCGGGGTATTGGCCGAGAAATTTTTGTAGACTCTCAGGTTTTTGTGGGGCGGTTTCAAGCCAGGGGGCGTAGGCTTCCGGCGAAAGGATGACAGGCATGCGGTTATGGAGCGAGGCCATGAGCGCATTCGGTTCGGTGGTGATGATGGCGCAGGATTTGATCAGGGAGCCATCCGGGGCATGCCACTCATCCCATAACCCGGCAAAAGCAAAGGGAAGACCCGATTTCAAGCGGATAAAGTGCGGGACTTTTAGTTTTGTCCCGGCCTGGGATTTCCATTCGTAAAACCCGTCTGCAAAAATTAAACAGCGTTTGTACTTGTAAGCGCCCCGGAATGATGATTTTTCAGCCAGAGTTTCAGCGCGGGCGTTGATCAGGCGTGAGCCAATCGAAGGTTCCTTCGCCCAGGCGGGAATCAAGCCCCAGGTAAAATAGTCTGCTGTTGATTTTCCATCGTTTGGCAGCGCCAGGATGGGCTGGGTTGGGGCGATGTTGAAGCGAGGCGCGCCTTGGGTGGGAAAGGAAAAGTCGGGAAAGGCGGCCTGCAAATCAGCCGGGTCAACGGTCAGGGTAAAGCGTCCACACATGCATCACCTCCTTAGTGTTTGCGTGGCGTTCGGGTGGGGGTCATGTAACCCCAGGGAGAAGGGGTGGCAGTCAGGCGTCGCGGCGGGATCGAGAAGACGAACTCGATATTTGTGTCAAGTTCGTTGATCGAACTTTCGGGGTTGATGACCTGGTAAAAGGTGACGCCTTCTTTCATGGGAACAAGTTTGCCTTTAGAATCGACCAGTTGGATCGGCTGGTTGACCTGGTCTCGCATCCATCTGGCCTTGAGCATGCGCCCGTTGCGGAACAAGTAGGCTTCACCCGAGCCATTCAGGGAAATATCGAAGACCTGGTCTTCACGGTCGAACTCATTGTTGAAAAGATGCGGCACCACCAGGATGATGACATTATCGGCAGTAAGTTGCGCGCCGGTCAGGTTGTCAATATGCGGGGTGTAGAGTTCGCCTTGCATAAAACCGGTGGCATCCCGGGCGTCGGAAAAGCGTTTGTAACCCTGCCGGGCGGGGTCATATTCCCAGTAGTTGTAGCTGGAAGTGGAGTAGTGGGTATAGATCCGGTTGATGGCAGGCAGGGTGGGCGGGTAAAGGATGGGCGCGAACAGGGCGGCGCGCAGATCCTGATGGCTGTTATCTGAAAGTTTGGGGCCAACGCCGGCAGTATCGACAAACAGGCGAATTTCGGCGTTTTTGTTGCTGTTTCCACATAGCGGGGGGCAGGTGTCGGGGCGCTCGAGGAAAAGCAGCGGCTTTAGATCGCTCTCCTCCAGGTGTTTTTGAACCCGTTTATCGGCGTAGCCATAAACCAGCGAGGCATGATACATGCGCATGATGTGTTCATCGAAATAACGTCCGGAGCGCACTGGCCCGGCGCGTTCCGCATCTTGTGAGTAATAGACAGCGATAAAACGGGTCAGGTAATCTTCGATGTAATATTCATAAACCACATCTGCCCGGCTGAGACCAGCTTGGACGGCCCGCACCATCTCGCGGGGGAAGGAACTGATTTTGACTGCTACTGGGCGGCGGTTCAACATCTCTGGGTTGGCGGGCTTCAGCCCTGTTAACGGATCGAAATCTGCCGGGAGGGTCGAAGAGTATTGGATGATTTCCAGCGTGGCGCCGAATGTGGGCGTTGGGGTGGTCGGAATGTCTGTTGCGAATCGGGCCGTGGCAGAAGGGAGAAAAATGATCGCCCGGTCTTTTGGGGACGGGGTTGGAACCAGGGCTAATGGGCTGGGAGTAGCTGCATTTGGTAATTCCCCGGTTGAAGGGCTTTGACCATCCGTGCCCAGCCCGGCAATCAAGTTCGGGCTGGCGAAGGCCCAGGTGACCATTCCGCCGCACAGGAGGATGATAATTCCCCAGATCACCAGCACGAGGGTTTTAAGCCGTAAAGCGTTCATCGCGGGGATTATACCGCTTTACAACCGACAAACCTGATAAAATACGTTACCCATGCTCGTGCTATTGAGTTTGCTCCTTCCCATCCTGGCCGCCGCGATCCTGGTGGTCTTGCGCCTGTCCCGGCCATCTGCCTCATTTACCTGGCTGGCCGCGACTTTGGGCGTTTTGTTGGCGTGGGCCAGCATTTTTTTCTGGCAGATCGATTTACCTCAGCGCCTTTTCCCCGGCAATTGGACGACCCTCTTCCTTTTTACCGTTTCCCCTGAATTCCTGGCCGACCAATCTGCCTGGCTATATGCTTTGAGTCTGGCTGCCTTGGCCGGGGCGGTCGTGCTCACCTCCCCGGCGCGCGTACCCGCTGAAAGCCCGGCCTCCTGGGCTGCGACATTGATCCTCATGGCGCTGGCATTGCTTTCTGTCCTGGCAGATAATCCGTTGGCGCTGGTATTGGTCTGGACCGCGATTGACCTGGCCGAATTACTCAATACTTTGCGCACCTCAAACTCACCTTCTTTGAGTGAACGAGCGGTCATCTCATTCTCCATTCGGGCCGCCGGGACGGGGATTGTCTTGTGGGCCAGCGTAGTCAGCGCGATGAATGGGCGGGTGTTTTTGTTTGAGGAGACGCCTGTTCAAATCGGCATCTTCTTGCTGGTGGCGGTTGGTTTGCGCCTGGGTGTCCTGCCCCTGCATCTTCCTTACCGCAGTGAGCCGGTTCTACGGCGCGGGTTTGGAACCAGCCTGCGATTGACATCTGCCGCGACCGGCCTGGTTCTGCTGGCGCGCCTGCCAGCCTCAGCCGTGGAGGCGCGTTTTATCCCCTACCTGCTGGGATTTGTCGCCCTGGCTGCGCTCTATAGCGCCTGGAAGTGGTTGTCGGCCTCGGACGAACTCAGCGGTCGTCCATATTGGATTATTGGAATGAGCGCGCTCTCGCTGGCTGCGGCTTTACGGGGTAATTCTGCGGGAAGCGCAGCCTGGGGTGCAGCGTTGATCTTGTTTGGCGGAATTTCGTTCCTTTATTCTGCCAGGCAGGTCTGGTTGACAAGAATTTTGGCTGCGCTGGGAATCCTGCTCCTGGGGCTGCCATTTACCCTGACCGCTTCAGGCTGGCTCGGCGAATTTCCCCTGCCTGGGTTGTTCTGGCCCCTTTTCCTGGTTGCGCATGTCATGCTGGCCGCAGGCTACGCCCGCCATTTATTTCGTGATGGCGAGACAACCTTTGCCGGGTTGCCTCGCTGGGCGCAGGCCGCCTACCCGATGGGGTTGGGCATCCTGGTTGTAACGCTGTTGGTTTCCGGCCTGTGGGGCTGGCCCGGCGCCCTGCAGATAGGCGCTTGGATTGTTGCGTTGATCTTGGTCATTCTGGCAGGCCTGGCAGTGTTTTCCGTATTCCGATTCGGGAGCTTCGTTCCTCCTCAAGCGCCCTTGCCTGCTGAAAATCATCCGCCCCCCGGGTTTGCCGTGGTTCAGGATGCCCTGGCGGGCGTTTTGTGGCGGATTTATCGTATCACTGGCCGGTTGTTCACATATGCAGCGAACCTGCTTGAGGGCGATGGCGGCCTGCTCTGGACCTTGTTGCTGCTGGTTCTATTCGTTTCCCTGTTGCGAGAGCGTTAATGTCTGCCGTCTTATTATGGGTTGCCGCGTTGTTACTGGCTGTCACCTCGGTCGGATTGCTCCTTAGCCGTGATTGGCGTTGGAGTCTTGGCTTGTTAGCCATTCAATACTTTGCCGCTTCCTGGCTTGTCTACCAGCACTGGCCGCTGACCATGTCTGCCGCCAAACTGGTTACAGGTTGGATGGCGGCTGCCGTCCTGGGAATAACCCAACTGGGTATTAAAAATAACCCTGCTGCGGAAACCTCCTGGCCTGAGGGCCGTCTCTTTCGTATTTTTGCTGCCGTTTTATTCCTGGTTGCCGTTTCGGCTGCGGCAAACAGGCTGACCGATTGGCTGCCAGACGCGGGTATGCCGTCCATCTGGGGATCCCTGGTGCTGATTGGCCTGGGATTATTACATCTTGGCATGACCCTTCATCCATTAAAAGTTATCCTGGGGTTGCTGACGACCCTGCTCGGATTCGAAGTGCTTTATTCAGCGGTTGAAAACTCCATCCTGGTGGCGAGCTTGCTGGCGGTGGTGACGTTGGGATTGGCGCTAACCGGGTCTTACTTGCTGACTCTCGATTCTGCGGGGGATTCCGAATGACGGCCCCAGCTATCTGGATTATTTTTCCCCTGGTCTTTGCCGTGTTTTTGCTCATTTTACCGCGTGAACGCTGGATTACTTTGCTGGGTGCGGCGTTCTGCCTTTTACTGGCCTGGCTAGCGTTTTGGCTTCCGCCAGATACAGCCCAGCGTTTTGGCCCCATCTCGGTGCGGATTGATGCGACCCTGCGCCTGTTTGGCCGTCAAATCAGCCTGACTTCCGCAGATCAGACGGTGCTCATCCTGGTTTACAGCGTTGCCTCCTTCTGGTTCTTTGGAACCCTGGCTGCGGGGAACGCGCGCAGGATTATCCCGTTGGGATTGGCGATAGTCGCGCTGTTGGTTGCATCGTTAGCCGTCCAACCATTTTTATTTGCAGCCCTGATCATCGAAGTGGCGGTTTTGCTTTCTGTGCCAATGTTGGCCGAACCAGGTCAAAAACCGGGCCGGGGGTTGCTCCGTTTTCTCATCTATCAGACCTTGGCCATGCCTTTTATCTTGTTTGCCGGGTTCCTGCTCTCAGGCGTGGAAGCTGGCCCCGCCGATTTGGCACTGATTGCCCAGGCGGCGCTTTTGCTGGCCCTTGGGTTTGCCTTTTTGCTTTCCATCTTTCCCCTCTATACCTGGATACCCTTGCTGGCTGAAGAAGCGCTGCCTTATACGGTTGGCTTTGTCCTGATCATCTTTCCCACATTCAGTCTCATCTTTGGGTTGAACTTCATCGACCGTTATTCCTGGTTGCGAGATTCTCCTGGTCTATTGGCAGGCATCCGCTTCGTAGGTCTGTTAATGGTGGTCAGCGCCGGGTTATGGGCGGCCTTCCAGCGCCACTTTGGACGAATCTTTGCTTATGCCGCCGTTGCCGAGACGGGCATCTCATTATTAGCCTTGAGCCTGCCAGACCAGCGCATTGGTTTGCAGGTCTTCTTCTACTTGCTGGTTCCGCGCGCGCTCGCTTTTGGGGTCTGGACGATTTCGATCACAATCTTGAAAAAACAGGCCCCGGAGCTTACATTTGTCACCTCACAAGGCCTGGCTCGTCAGTTTCCATTGGCTGTGATCGGAATGTTTTTAGCCAACCTGGCCCTGGCCGGGACGCCGCTTTTTGCCAGTTTCCCTGTCCGCCAGGTGTTATGGGAAGCGCTGGCTGTCCAATCTCTTCCCGCCGCCATCTTGCTCGGCGTGGCCAGCCTGGGTTTATGGATTGGCGCGTTACGTTCCCTGGCTGTTCTGTCGATGGCTCCCCAAAATACAAAATGGGAGGCCCGCGAAACATGGAGCCAGCGCCTGTTGATCGGGCTTGGTTTGCTGGCCTTGTTTGTTTTCGGCTTATTCCCTCAGTGGGCGCAGCCCCTGCTCGCCAGCTTGCCTGCGATGTTCGAGCATCTGGGTAAATGAACTCTTTTTCAGGTGGAACAAGTCATGCCAGTCAATGATTTGACCGACGCAAAGAAATACTCGCCCCTGGATAGGGCCGGGCTGGTCGTGTTTTTGCTGGGGACTGCCATCTATTCGTATGTCCTGGCATTCCACTATGATTGGTTGCGCAGCATCCCGGGTTGGTTCTTCTTCAGGAAAGACAACCTGGACCATCCCTACCAGTATTCCTATCTTTTCCTGATGCTGGTGTTTGCGCTCGTTGTCGTTTTTGCCGTTTTCAAATTAACCAGGCGGCCCCTTTGGGCGCTTCCCCTGGTGATTGCAGTGTTGTTTTTCCTGCAAATTGGATTTGGTTTTGTTCAAGGCCATGGATTCGAGTCGATCCGCGTTAAATATGCCCGGGCCGCGGTCAGCGAAGAACTCCAGACAGTCTGCCAGGCGCGTGAAAACCTGCTGGAATCCATTCGCAATTATGATGCCCTCTATGGCGAAGATTTCTGGCTGGGAACCAAGCCCCCCGGATTTTTCTCTTTTTACGCGCTCCTCAGGGCTGGGGTGGGGCTTTTCAGGCCTGCTGTGATGAACGACGCGCAAGCCTGTTTTATCACCCTGACGAAGAATTTTGCCTATTTCCTGCCATTGTTTGCCACGCTTTTATTGATTCCGCTTTACTTCATCCAAAAACAAATCACTTCACAGCCAACCCCTTTCATCTCAGCGCTGGTTTACATTTCTGCCCCCAGCGTTATCTTGATGACCTTGCTGATCGATCAATTTCTGTTTCCCCTGCTTTTTACCGTTTTCCTGCTGCTCCTGGCGATGATGATAACCCGGCAGTCGCTGCTATCTGCCTTCCTGGCCGGGTGTCTGGCCTACCTGCTGGTTTTTGTGAGTTTTTCCCTGCTGCCGATCTTCGGGTTGACGGTCATCTGGCTCTTCGTCGATTACTGGATCAACCGCCCAAACCGGAAGCTCAGCAGGATCTTGCTCCTCCTGGTGGTTTTTTTCGGCGGAGTTTTGCTGGCTGCCCTGCTCACCTGGTGGTTGACTGGTTACAACCCGATTGTGCGCTACCAGCTTGCTTTTGAAAGACACCGCGAGATCAAGCAATTCGCGTTTTCTGCGCAGTGGATCCTGCAATATACCTTCCTTAACCACGTCGATTTCATGCTCTGGACAGGTTTCGGCCTGCTTTTCCTGTTTTATGTTTCATCGGCGCGCGCTTTTGCTTTGTTTTTTCAGGGCAAGGCCAGCACCTATGATGGCTTTCGGATTGCTTTTTTCCTGACCTTTCTCGTCCTTAACCTAATTGGCCAGACGAAGAGCGAAGTTGGCCGCCTGTGGGTTTTCCTCCTGCCGGGCTTCGCCTTGGTGGTTTTCCCTGAAAGCCTGAAGTTACTCAAGAATCCCCTGCACAGCCTGCAATTGTTTTTCATCACGCAGATGTGGAGCGTTTTCCTCGTTTTTTATTATATTCACTTCCCGTAAATTGCTTTTTCTTCCCATGCATTTGATCAATACTTCACGAAAGCTGAAAGAATTTTCGATTTTGGGTCTTGCCACGCAGAGGCCCAAAGAGCCAAAAAAAGGAAATATGTGGCCGTGACGGGTATAATCAATTCAACTTAAATTCCCCCCTGGAGAAATACCCCATGGAAATTGAAGATCTCGCCAAAAAGCTGGAATGGCTTGAAAGAGAACATCGCAAAGACCACGCTACCATTGCTGAGTTACAGGAAAAGCTGGTCAGTTCTGATGGTAATTATGGCCTGCTGCAAAATCAACTCAGGGAACTAAATTTAGACCTTTCACGTTTTACAGCCACAGCTGCCCGGCTCGACCAGTTCGACAAGATGGTTTCCCAGTACCGCGCAGAGATCACCAAATCGATCGATGAGATGGAAAAACGCCGCTCCAAGCAGGAGCACGCAGTCGAAGACCGCCGACGCATTGAAATTGATAACATTAATAAATCCCTGGTCGAAGTCCGCAACTCCCTTGATCTACTTCAGGAGTTGCGCCGCGGCTTGCAGACCCGCGTGGAAGAAGATGCCCGCCTCGGGCGCTCGATCGCCGAGATCGAGAAAAAAATTGCTGATAATTCCCGGACCGAGGATGATATTCGCCGCAGCGTGCGTCTGTTGGATGAGTCTCGCAAAAACGACCTCAAACACCTGGCTGACACACAGGGCGAAATAGCCGCCATCCGCAAACGCGCCGAAGATGCCCGTGAAAGGGCAGAGCTTAATGCTGATGCCCTGCGCCAACTCGATGGACGGATCAATGAATTGCTCGCCTCCGAAACCGACCGCCGCCAGGCGCAGATGAGTTTCATCGAACAGCAAAACATGACCCAGGTCGACCGCGACCGCATCTGGAATGAGATCCAGACCCGTTTCGAAAATTTCAGTCGGCAGACCGCCAATCTTGACCAGCAGTTAGTCACTTTGGAAGAGACCCAGCGCTCGGTCAAACGCTCACAGGATGCTTTTGACGATATCAACACCCGTCTCGAGCGCCGGATCAACGAAATTACGGAAATCCAGCGTCTGGCTGAAGACCGTTTCCGCCAGGAATGGGTCACCTTCAGAGCCGATGACCAGAAGCGCTGGACAAATTACTCCCTGACCCAGGATGAGCTGGTCAAAGATATCCGCCTGGAGTTGGAAAAGCTCAACCAGCGGATCGCCGCTCTCGACGATGTTTCCCAATCCCTGCAAGACCTGGTCCAGCAGACCAGCGAAACCACCGAAATCCAGCTCCAAGAATTGATGAACTGGGCGCACGAATTCCTGACCAATTACGGGCGGATTATGGGCCGTACCCAGTCATCGCGCTAATCCTGCCAATCAAGATGTGCCAAGCAACACGCAATACGCCCAAGCCGTATTGCGTGTTGCGTAAAGGAAGACTATGAGAGTTATCGGCACTGCCGGGCATGTTGACCATGGCAAATCCACCCTGATCGCCGCGCTGACCGGTACGCATCCTGACCGTCTTAAGGAGGAGCAGGAGCGTGAAATGACCATCGATCTCGGCTTTGGCTGGCTGACCCTGCCAGACGGCGAGGAAATCGGCATTGTCGATGTGCCCGGCCACCGCGATTTCATCGAAAACATGCTGGCGGGTGTGGGCGGCGTTGACGCTGCCTTGCTGGTCATCGCCGCTGATGAAGGGATCATGCCGCAGACGCGCGAGCACCTTGCCATTCTCGACCTGCTGCAAATCCCCAGGGGATTGGTGGTGATTACAAAAACGGATTTGGCAGATGACAACGAATGGCTGGCTCTCGTTGAAGGGGACATCCGCACAGCCCTGACCGGTACCGTTCTGGAAGGCGCTGATTTGGTGCGCGTCTCGGCTAAAACCGGCGCTGGATTGGACGATTTGCTGCGCTCCCTCAGCCTGCTCCTGCAAGATTCGCCTCCGCGCCTTGACCTGGGACGACCGCGTCTGCCCATCGACCGGGTCTTCTCGATTGCGGGGTTTGGCACCGTTGTGACCGGGACGCTGACTGATGGACATTTATCCGTTGGTGATGAAGTCGAGATTCTCCCTTCCGGTAAAAAAGGCCGGGTGCGCGGTCTGCAAACGCATAAAAAGAAAGAGGCGAGTGCGGTCGCCGGTTCACGGACTGCGGTGAATATTTCTGGTGTTTCAGTGGACGAGATTGCGCGCGGCGAAGTCTTGGTCACACCCGGCCATTACCAGCCCACCCGGCGCCTTGATGCGCGTTTTCGCCTGCTCAAGGATGTCGCTGCGCCGTTGAAACATGCCACCGAAGTCAAAGTTTTTGCCGGGACTGCCGAGACGATTGCCAACCTGCGCATTCTCGGCGCAGACATCTTGAACCCCGGCGAGGAAGGCTGGATCCAACTCGAACTGCGCGAGCCGCTCGTGGTCGTGCGGGGGGATCGCTATATTTTACGACGTCCCTCGCCGGGGGAGACGCTTGGCGGAGGCCAGGTGGTAGACCCGGCCCCAAAGCTGCGGCATAAGCGCTTTGACGAGTCGGTCCTGAAAGGTTTGGAGTCACTCTCGAAAGGCAGTCCGGCTGAAATCTTGTTCCAGGCGGCTCTGGCCCTGGGGGCGGCTTCGGCCCGTGAAACGGTGGCAAAGGCCAGGCTGGAGTCCGCATCTGCTGAGTTGGCGCTCAAAGAGTGCCTCGAGTCTGGGATGTTGGTGGCCCTTGAAGGGCCGGGCACATCTGCATCCTCCGAGAGCCTGGTCATGCCTGCCCCGCACTGGGAAACCCTGCGTAATAACGTCATGGCGGTCTTGGCGGCTTATCACAAAGCCTTGCCCCTGAAGCGAGGCATGTCACGCGAGGAACTGAAAAGCCGCCTGAAGCTGACGCCGCGCGTCTTCAATGCCGCGCTCAAGCAGCTTGATTTGCAGGATGGCGGCGCCTGGCTGGCGCTGCCTGGGCACGAAATCCGTTTCTCAACCACCCAGCAGGCCAAAGCCGAGGCTTTGTTGAAAAAAATTGCCGCGACTCCGTTTGCGCCGCCAGCCGTGAAGGAATGCCAGGCCGAGATTGGCGAGGAGGTCTTTGCCGCGCTGGTGGAATTGGGTCAGTTGACGCTGGTCTCGCCCGAAGTGGTCTTTCGCCGGGCTGATTATGAGTTGATGCTGGCAAAAGTGCGCGAGGAAATTACAAAAAACAGCCAGGTGACCGCCGCGGAAGTCCGCGACTTGTTTGGCACCAGCCGCAAATATGCGCTGGCTTTGTTGGAGCATCTGGATGCGATTGGAGTTACAATTCGGGATGGCGATTTTCGACGGCTGAGAAAATAAACCAGGGATAAACAATGATTCCAAGTTTCTTGTTTATTCCTGTTCATCCCTGGTGAATTGGAGACCTTATGATTTTAGACCCAACCTTCATGAGCAGTGCCTTCCTGATCCTGGTGGCCTTTGGGGGCGCATTCCTGGTGGCCTTGTGGCTGGCGCTGATTGTCTGGACCTGGCGCGATATCCGCAACCGCGCGCGTGACCCGTTGGCGCAGGCTCTGGCCGTGCTGGTGGTGGCGATTCTCAACCTACCCGGTGTGCTGGTCTACTTGATCCTGCGCCCCGCGCACACGCTCGAAGAAGACTACCAGAAAACACTGGAAGAAGAAGCCTTGCTGGCTTCGATTGAAGACCAGTCGCTCTGCCCTGGCTGCGAACGCCGCGTGAAAGAGGATTGGCAGGTCTGCCCGAACTGCCATACCAAGTTGAAAAAGAACTGCCAAGCTTGCCGCAAGCTGATGGAACTGCCCTGGAATATCTGTCCATACTGCGGCACGCCCGCGCCGGGGATGAAGCGCGAAGGGGAGCAGTAAAGCGCACTCATGTCCGCTAAATTCATCGTTTTGGAACGTGCAGTTTCTCATCTGCGCCGCGCCAGCCAATCTGCCTGGGGCTATCCGCTTTTCCTGCTCCTGGTGGGAGGCTTGTCTTACCTTTATTCGCTGCCTCAATTGGGCTATTTTTGGGATGATTGGGAGGTTGTTTATCTCACCCAACTGGCTACGCCGCAAATCCTTGAAGGCTACTTTTTCTTTGACCGCCCGCTGGCTTGGCCGTACCCTGTTTATGCGGCCATCCTGGGGGCGCAGCCCTACCTGTGGCACCTGTTGACCCTGTTCCTGCGCTGGGCCGGGACTTTGTTCTTTTACCTGGCTTTGGAGCGTCTGTGGCCCAAAAACCGCTCTGCTTTGCAGTGGGGCGGCCTGCTGATGTTGGTCTATCCCGCTTTTTTACAGCAGATGATCGCCACGGCCTTCAGCCGTCATTTCACCGCTTTCATGCTCTGCGGCCTGTCTTTCTATTTAACCGCGCTGGCCATGCAGACGGAGCGCAAGAAACTCTTCTGGGTTTTGGCCTGGATCACGGGCGCGGCGCAGGTCTTCACCATCGAATACTTCGCCGGATTGGAATTAGCCCGGCCAGTTTTCATCTGGCTGCTGCTTGGGAATTTACCGGTTAAAGAGAAACTCAAGCGCACGACCCTGCTCTGGCTGCCATTCCTGGGCTTTTTCCTGGCTTTTGGCTGGTGGCGCGTGGTCTATTACCCGACGCTGCTCCCCACGAACCAGTTTGTCAGCGGCGCCCGACTCCTGACCGATTTCCAGAAGTCACCGGCGGGCACACTGGCGGCCTTGCTGGAATGGGTGCTGCAAGATTTAGCTTATCTTGTCGGGCAAAACTGGCTGTCCCTGTTGATGGATGCTGAAAGGCTGAATTTTTCGGCCTCCTCTGTCTGGTTTGGGTTGGCGCTTGCAGCGGCGCTGGCGCTGTTGGCGGTCTTGCTTCTCCGCCAGGATGAAGAGTCCACCCAGGGTTTTGGGGCGCAGGCTGTCGGTCTGGGCCTGGCGGCCTTCCTTTTCGGCGGGATACCCGTCTGGATCATCGAGAAACAAGTTTCGGGAGGCGGCAGTTTTGATAATCGCTTTGCGCTTGGTCTAATGCCTGGCGCCATCCTGCTGGTTGTCGCATTGACGGTCATCCTGATCCGGCCGCGTTGGCAGCGCTGGGTGTTTGCCTTTTTGTTGATGACGGCTGTGTTCACACAGGTTTTTACGGTCAATACCTATCGGCGCGAGTGGGCGAACCTGCGCAATTATTTCTGGCAACTGGCCTGGCGCGCGCCCGGTCTCGAACCGGGAACCGCCATCCTGGCCGGGTACGCGCCCTCAACGGTGCTGCCTGATTACGATGTCAGTTTTGCCCTGGCGCTTTTATATGCTGACAAGCCCACAGGTACCCAACTGCCCTATTGGTATTACACCTGGGATGGGATGAATAACATCAACCTGAAAGATGGGGCCAAGGCGGGCAAGCGATTTCGCAACCTGGAATTCGAGGGGTTTATTGGCGAATCGGTGATGGTTTTACATCAATCGCTCCCTGGCTGTATACGGGTAGCGGATGGATTCTACGTCGGGGATCCGGTGCTCGGTCCGCAGAACAACTTATTGGGTTACTCTGACTTGTCGCTGATTCAGCCCGAGTCCGCTTATTCACCACCGCAAGCCATTTTCGGCGCGGAACCGCCGTACAATTGGTGTTACTACTTCCAGAAAGCTGACCTGGCCCGCCAGCTCGGGCGCTGGGACGAGGTGATCAAGCTTTATCAACAGGCATCGGCTGCCGGGTTTGCGCCCACCCAGGGCGGAGAATACCTGCCATTGGTGGAGGCTTACGCCCAGTCAGGCGCTTGGGAGCAAGCCTGCCAAACCAGCCAGCAGGTTCTGGCGCTGACTGCCGAGTTGCAGCCGAATTTGTGCGCCAAATGGTTGCGCTATGCAGAATTGCCCGGGGTTGATTCTGCGCTTGTTGCGCAGGTTAGAAGTGAAATTGCCTGTCCATGATGAGGAGAAATATCCATGAAAATTGATCGGGTGACACTCTTTCCTTTGAAAATGCCGTTGGTCTCGCATTTTGAGACCAGTTTTGGCCGAATCTATGAGCGTGAATGTGTGCTGGTCAAAATCGAATCGGAAGGCTTGGTCGGCTGGGGCGAGTGCGCTGCCGATAGTGACCCCGGATATTCTTACGAGACGACTGGCACAGTCCTGCACATTCTTAAGGATTTTGCCCTGCCGCTGCTGGTTGGGCAGGAGGTGGTTGATGCCGCTGATTTCCAACGGCGCATCAGCCCGATCCGTGGGCATCATCTCGCCAAAGCTGGCGTGGAGATGGCGCTCTGGGATTTGCTCGGCAAACGGGATGGCAGGTCGCTCAGGGAGATGTTCGGCGGTACGAAAGAACGTGTCGATGTGGGCGTTTCTGTCGGCCTGCAGGACACCACTGCCGACCTGGTCAGGGCTGTCGATGGGTATCTGGCCAAGGGCTACCGGCGCATCAAGATTAAGATCAAACCGGGGCGCGATGTGAGCGAGGCCGGGGCTGTCCGCCAGGCGTATCCGCAAATCAAACTCCAGGTGGATGCCAACTCTGCCTACAGCCTGGAGACGGCCCACGTGCTGAAACCGCTTGACGGCCTGGATTTACTGCTGATCGAGCAGCCGTTGTTCGAGGATGACATCTGGGATCATCGCCTGCTTCAGGAACAGTTGCGCACGCCCGTCTGCCTTGATGAGAGTGTCATTTCTCCGCGCCATGCGCGTTATGCCATCGAGATGAAAGCCTGCCGCATCATCAACATCAAGCCCGGGCGCGTCGGCGGCTTGAGCCAGGGCCTGGAAATCCATGCGCTGTGCCAGAAAATCGGGATGCCGGTCTGGTGCGGCGGGATGCTGGAAACCGGGATTGGCCGCGCCTCGAACCTGGCGATTGCCTCGCTGTCTGGTTTTAGCCTGCCCGGTGACATTTCTGCTTCTGACCGCTATTACACCCGGGATGTGACGCGCGAACGCTTCACGCTCAATGCGGATAGCACCATCGACGTCCCAACCGGCCCCGGCCTGGGAGTGACGGTGGATGAACAGGCGGTCAAGGATTTTGCTTTCGGGGAAGTTGTAGCAGCCTAGCCGCCTCTGTTACAAACCTATGACCAACGGCCCTCTCCACAAAGGAGCAGGGTCGTTTATATAATCAGTAATTCACGAAAAGTAGAAAGAAATTCCGATTTTGGCACCATTTACCCGTACCCTGTTAACCTATCAGGGCAAACGCCCAGCGGGACAGGAAAATCTTGGAGACCCGTTCTAAAAAAAAGCAATTTATGATCGTGAAGGGTATAATCCCACATTCCGCAGCCTCATGTCTGCCAATTCAGGTTTGGGCGATTGGCCCAAGGCGGCATAATTTGCCCAGGTTGCGGAAGCTGGGATCATCCGTTATTTTTGCGCAAGAATTGGATCTCTTATGGTTAAGAAAAGTGTTTTTACCCTGTCAGTCCTGCTCAGCATTTTAAGCTTCCTGCTCTCTGCTTGCGGTGACGCAGTGGCTGCTTCACAGCCAACCAGTCTTCCGGCTGCGGCTGCTGCGCCCCTGCCCACGCTGGCGCCGCCCACGCCGATTGTGCCTGAACTTTGGGTCTCCCCGGCTATCCCCGAAAAACTGCGGGTAGCCACAAGAATCGATGGTGCGATCATTGCCGATACCAGAGAATCAGCCAATGTTTGGCTGGATATTACTCCAAAATCATCCACCCCCGAGAATCAAAAGTCGACCTGGATCTACGCTCTCGTGGCCGCATTTCCCACGGTTCGTGATGGAGTCAGCCTGGGCGAGTTAAAAGCTGCCTGGTCAGGGAACGGCCAGGTGCTGGTGATGTCGGAAGCCACTTACGGGGCGTTGAAAACCGTCTTTGGCGGCGAGGCAGGCTCCGGCGTCGTAATGACCATCCCCGCCGAAGGGCTGGCGGATACCCTCTGGGGCAATCGTTCGGCCTGGGGGATCGTCCCGTTCGAGGAACTCAATCCAAAACTAAAGGTGCTGGAAGTTGACGGCCAGTCTCCCATCCGCAAAGAATTCGAGGCGGAGAAATATCCGCTGCAGGCGACCTTTGGCCTGTCCTGCAATGAGTCTTGTCCGCCGGTCAGCCTGCCCGCATCGAATCGCGACCCTCAAAAGATGGCGACGGTGTTGATGACCGGCGTGACCGCCCTGGTGCGCGCGACGGCAGTCAAAATGGAGCAGAATGGTGTGACTTATCCTGCGGAGGGTATCCGCGAATGGCTGACCGGCGCCGACATCGCCCACATCTCGAACGAAATCCCCTTTGCCGAGGGCTGCCCGTTCCCCAAGGCAGGTTCCAAGCGGCTGGTCTTCTGTTCAGATCCAAAATATATCGAGTTGCTTGACTACGTCGGCGCGGATGTGATCGAGCTGACCGGCAATCACTTTGAGGATTGGGGCAAGGAAGCCACGCGCATGACCGTGGAGATGTACCGCCAGCGTGGCCTGCCCTATTTTGGTGGCGGGGTTGACCTGGCCGATGCCCAAAAACCGGCCATTCTGGAAAGCGGCGGGATGAAGTTTGCCTTTATCGGCTGCAACCCGGCCGGGCCGGACTGGGCCTGGGCGCGGGCGGATGGCTACCCCGGCGCGGCTCCCTGCGGCAAGGATTGGCCGGGAGCCGGGAAAAAGGGCACCGGTTATGAGTGGATGGTGGCTGAGATCCAGAAGTTGAAGTCGGAAGGCTACATCGTGATCGCCACCTTCCAATATTTTGAATACTATTCAGCTGACCCGCGCCCCTGGCAGCAGGTGGACTTCCGCATGATGGCCGAGGCGGGCGCGGATATCGTCAGCGGTTCGCAGGCGCATTATGCCCAGGCGATGGAGTTTTATAATGGCAGCTTCGTGCATTATGGCCTGGGCAATCTGTTTTTCGACCAGATGGGTTACGATAACCCGAGCAGCGGCCTGCGCACGACCAACACGCGCCGCGAGTTCCTTGACCGGCATGTCTTTTATGATGGGAAATACATCAGCACGGAACTGCTGACGGCCATGCTCTACGATTACGCCCAACCGCGCCCGATGACGCCGGAGGAGCGCGAGGCGTTCTTACAGGAGTATTTCGAAGCCAGCGGCTGGTAGCGGCAACGGATGGACACGGATCAGCGGATAACGGATTAAACGAAAACGCGGAATAATCAGAAATACAGACGGCATGTAGGGCGGAATTCATTCCGCCCTACATTTTTAGAGGCTTATGGCACTGAGATCGACAAAAGATTGTCGATCTGTTTTCACGGGTTGAGAGCATTAACCACAAAGGACACAAAAGGGGCACCAAGGAGCACCAAGATAACTTTATTTTTCTTTGCCTGCACCGAACGCAGGTACTGGCGCTTTTGCCATCACAATTTTGAACTGAAAGTGATAAAATGGTTTATCCAAAACGTTTTGGTTAAGCTATGCGTCCCACCATTCGTGATGTTGCCCGCCGTTTGAACCTGTCGATCACCACCGTTTCTCGCGCGCTGGATGGTTATGCCGACGTGGCTGAAAATACCCGCCGATTGGTTTTTCAGACCGCCCAGGAAATGGGCTATAGCCCCAACCGCGCCGCGCGCCAACTGCGCCGCCAACGCGCTGAAACCCTCGGTTACATCATCCCATCCGTCAGCGCCGGGTTTGCCGACCCATTTTTTGCGGAATTCATCGCCGGGCTGGGCGACGAAGCCTCAGCACACAACTATGACCTGCTCGTGACGACAGCCTCACCGGCCAGCCCGGCCGAAAAAGCCGCCTACCAGCGCTGGGCGCAGGGCGGAAAAGTGGATGGCATGGTCCTCAACCGCATCTACCTGGATGACTGGCGCCTGCGTTACCTGGCCGGGCAGGGCATCCCGCATGTTTCGCTGGAACGCTCGCCCTCCCAGCCGGATTTCGTCGGCATCGAAGCCGATTCGTACACAGGCTTTCTTGAGTTGTTGGCCCATCTCGTTAACCAGGGACACAGCCGCATCGCCTACATCGGTGGGAACGCGGAACTTAAAATCGATCATGATCGTTATAGCGGTTACCTGGCTGGGCTGGGAGCTGTATCGATCCTCCCCGACCCGGTTTTGGTGGCCCGCGCCAACCTGACGCCCCAGGGCGGTTACCAGGCGGCCGGACACTTGCTCGGGCTGGCCGCCCCGCCGACGGCCATCGTCTGTGTCAATGACCTGACCGCGATCGGCGCCATGCACGCCGCCCATGAGCGCGGACTGAAGGTTGGCCGCGACATTGCGATTGCCGGGTTCGATGGCATCGCCGACTCGGCGCATACCCAGCCCTCGCTGACCACCCTGGATATCCCCGTCTACAACCTCGCGCGCCAACTGGTAATAATGCTGCTGGCGCTGATCAACGGGGAAACGCTGCCAGACCGGCAGGTTAAAATCCAGCCAATATTAGTGATTCGAGCATCAACAGGAGGTTGAAATGATTTGGATTCAATTTCTGATTTGCGCTGCGTTCATTGTTTGGGCAGGTTCACTGCTCGCAAAATATGGGGATGTCATTGCCGAGAAATCGGGCCTGGGACGAGCCTGGATCGGCGCAATCCTGATTGCGGGCGTCACCTCCCTGCCCGAATTGGCGACCGGCGTTTCGGCTGTAGCCTGGCTGAACGAGCCCAACCTGGCGGCGGGCGCTGTTATGGGCAGCTGCCTGTTTAACCTGATGCTGATCGCTGTCATGGACCTGGCCTACCAACCGGGCCGCGTCCTCTCACAGGCGCAGGATGTCCACATCCTTTCAGCCGGGATGGGTGTGTTGCTGCTCGGGATCGTGGCCATGGGCATCTTCCTCGGCCCGGCCCTGAATGGCTTTGGAATTTTCGGCGTCAGTGTCTTGAGCTTTGCCATCCTTGTTTTGTATGCCATCGGCGGCAAGCTGGTCGCCAGCCTGGAAAAAGAACGCATGGGCGAAGTGCTCGAGAAGGAAGCCGTGGCAGGTGATTACGCCCATATAACCGCCCGCAAAGCCTATACCATTTTTGTGATCAGCGCCGTTGCGGTCATTGGGCTGGGTATCTGGCTCGCTGCCATCGGTGATGAGATTTCAGCCACCACCGGGCTTTCGAGCAGTTTTGTCGGCAACCTGTTCCTGGCGACATCCACTTCCCTGCCCGAGATTGCCGCCAGCCTGGCCGCCATCCGCCTGGGCGCCATCGACCTGGCGATTGGGAATGTGCTTGGCTCCAACCTTTTCAACATCACCCTGTTTTTCGCTTATGACCTCGCCGATGGCAAAAACAACTTCTGGGCCGCGCTCAACAATGCCAACGGCTTTGCTGCCGTGATCACGATCATGATGACCGCTGTGGTCATCCTCAGCTTGATGTATCGCGCTTCACCGCGGACACCCTACCGCATCTCCTGGGATGGACTGGCGCTGCTCGGGATGTACCTGGGCGCGATCGGCATGCTCTACTGGCTTGGGTAAGGCGGCCAATGCCCCTGGCGATTGAAGTCCTCCTGTTCAGTATTGGTGTCCTGATCCTATTGGCAATTTTTGCCAACAAGGCCTCTGGACGCCTGGGCGTGCCCGCGCTGGTCTTCTTTCTGGCCTTGGGCATGCTGGCCGGTTCCGATGGCCCCGGCGGGATTTACTTCGATAACCCCTGGCAGACCCAGTTGGTGGGGACAGCCGCGCTGGCCTATATCCTCTTCGCGGGCGGGCTGGAAACCCGCTGGAGCGTTGTCCGCCCGGTGGCGCTTCCGGCGCTGCTGCTTTCCACCCTGGGCGTTGTGTTGACAACCCTGCTGGTCGGCTGGTTTGCCATGCAAGTCCTCGGGTTTGCGCCGCTCGAGGGGCTTTTGCTGGGCGCCATCGTCTCATCCACCGATGCCGCCGCCGTCTTTTCGATTTTGCGTTCGCGGGATACCCGCCTGCGCGGCAAACTGGAACCGCTCCTGGAAATGGAATCGGGCAGCAACGACCCGATGGCGATCTTCCTGACCCTCGGCCTGGTGCGCCTGTTGAGCGACCCCGGCCTGGGACCTGCCAGCCTGCTCCCGATGTTCCTGATCCAATTTGGGATTGGCGGCCTGGCCGGTTTCGTCTTTGGCAAAGCCGGGATCTGGCTGGTCAACCAGATTAAACTGCGCGAGGACGGCCTTTACCCCGTCTTGACGACCTCTCTGGTCATCTTGATCTACGGGGCAACCACGGCGCTGGGCGGTAACGGCTTTTTGGCCGTCTACCTAGCCGGGATGGTGATGGGCAACGGCGTCTTTGTCCATCGCCGCAGTCTCACCCGCTACCATGACGGCCTGGCCTGGTTGATGCAGATTACGATGTTCCTGGTGCTGGGTTTGCAGGTTTTTCCCTCGCAACTGCCCGCGATTGCCCTAACCGGCCTGCTGGCCGCCGCTTTCCTGATGGTTGTTGCCCGTCCGCTCAGTGTTTTTGTGGCGCTGCTGCCTTTCCGTTTCACCCTGTGTGAAAAACTGATGGTCTCGTGGGTCGGCCTGCGCGGCGCGGCGCCGATTGTGCTGGCGACCTTCCCCCTGCTGGCCGGGTTGGAAAAATCTGGGACCCTGTTCAATCTTGTCTTTTTCGTCGTCCTGCTCTCGGTGCTCTTGCAAGGCAGCAGCATCCCCTTCGTCGCGCGCCTGCTCAGGGTCAATCATCCCGAATCGGCCGGGGCGATCACCAACCTGCCCGATGATTTTTTCGACAAATACCAGGGCGAACTGGTCGAGTTGATTGTCAAACCCAATTCCAGCGCCTGTGGAAAGCGGATCGTCGAAATCAACCTGCCCGATAGCGTCTTGCTGGTCCTCATCCAGCGTGGCAAAAACCTGTTCCTGCCGCGCGGCGATATTGCCCTGGAAACCGGCGACCGGGTGCTGGCGGCCTCTGACCGCCAGGGAATCGCCGAAGTGCTGAGCCTGTTCGGTTAATGGAGATGGCTATGAAAGTCAAAAACTGTATGAAACGCAACGTCTATACTGTTGCGCCAGACACCAGCATCGGTGAGGCAGCCCATTTGTTTGCTAAAAGGCACATCGGCAGCCTGCCGGTGGTCGACGGAGATGGCAAGCTGGTTGGCCTGCTGCAACTGCGCGACCTGCTGGAACTTGTCCTGCCAGATTTCTTAAAACTGCTGGATGATTTTGATTTCGTGCCTGATTTCGGCGCGGTGGAAACGCGCCAGCTCTCCGCTGAGGCTTTGGCGCGTCCGGTCAGCACGATCATGCATGAACCCATCTCTGTCGAAGCCGAAAGCGGCTTGCTGCGCGCCTTTTCTCTTTTGCACAAATACCAACTGCATGATTTGCCCGTTGTGGATGAAAAGAATGTGCTGGTGGGTATCACCTCGCGCGTGGATATCGGCACAGCCTTTGTCTCCAATTGGAATGTGACCCAGGGAGGCCCGGGATGATGGCGGGGAGCGTGGCCCTGATCATTTTTGCGGGGACGCTTTATCTCGTTTTCTCAGAGAAACTCAACCGCACGATCGTCTCCACTGCCGGCGCAGTCTCGATGGTTGCGGCAGGGCTTATCCTGGGCTTTTATAGTGAAGAGCAGGCCGTTGGCTCTGTGGATGTGGAAACCCTCGGCCTGTTGTTGGGGATGATGATCCTGGTGGCTTTGCTCGAACCGACCGGTTTTTTTCAATACCTGGCTGTGCAGGCGGCGCGGTTTTCCAAAGGCCGGCCAATCCGCCTGTTGGTCTTGCTGGGAACAGTCACCACAATCCTGTCCATGTTTCTCGATAACGTCACCACGGTGGTCCTGATCGCGCCCGTCACCATCCTGATCAGCGAAATCCTTGGGATTAACCCTTCCCCGTTTTTGATCAGTGAAGCCCTGCTTTCGAACACTGGCGGTATTGCTACACTGGTGGGCGACCCGCCCAATGTTTTGATTGCCTCTGCCTCAGGGTTGGTTTTCATCGATTTCCTGACCCACTCCCTGCCGATCATGCTGGTGGCCTGGTTTGCGGCCTTGTTCACCCTGCGGACCCTTTTTCGCCGCGAACTGGCGGAGGCCCCCGCCAATGCCGAGGCCATCCAAAGCCTCGACCCTGCTGCGGCCCTCGATGATTGGAAAACAGCGCGCAAGGTTCTTATCGTGCTTGGGTTTGCCATCCTGTTCCTTTTCCTGGAAAAGTTCCTGCACGTCAGCCCCGCCTTCATTGCCCTCTGCGCAGCCACGGCGGCGCTGGTCTGGGTTCGCCCCGATATCCGCAAAACCCTGGAGCGGGTGGAATGGAGCGTGCTGGTCTTTTTCACCGCCTTGTTCGTGCTGGTGGGCGGCCTGGGATCAGCGGGAGTGCTGCATGTGGTCACCAATCTGATCTTGCACCTCAGGGATGCCAACCCGATGGCGCTTGGCGTGGGCCTGCTCTGGCTGGTCGCCGCGCTCTCAGCGGTGGTCGATAACGTTCCCATCACGATCGCATTTATCCCGGTGATCCTGGAACTCGGCACAAATGGAATGAATATCGCCCCTTTGTGGTGGGCGCTGGCCTTTGGCGCGGGCCTGGGCGGCAACGGTACCATCATCGGCTCGACCGCCAATGTCGTGGTCGCCTCGCTTTCCGAGCGCACCCGGACGCCCATCACCTCGGCCTTGTGGAACAAGCGCGGTCTGCCGGTCATGCTGGTCACGCTGGTCGTCACCAGCATTCTTTATCTGATTGCTTACCCTTACTACGCGCGTTAATTTTTGTACCCGCCATGATCACAAATTGCGCTTTTTCTGAAGCAGGGATGCGCAATTTATGGCCGCGGGCATTATAGAAAGGAGAAAATCATGACCAAAACTGTCATCGCCGCCGCCTTGGGCGAGTGTGTCCATGTGGCGGGTGTCTCAAACTTCCTGCGCCTGGCTGAAAAAGCAGGCTGGAAAACCATCTTTCTTGGCCCCGCAGTTCCGGTGGAAACCCTGCTCGAAGCTGCCCGCAAAGAAAAAGCGGATTTGGTTGGCGTTTCGTACCGCCTGACCCCTGAAACCGGCGAGCGCCTGCTCGGCCAGTTTGCCGAAGCCGCCAGTGACCTGCACGAAGCAGGCGTGCGTTTTGCCTTTGCGGGAACACCGCCAGTGGCCGAACGGGCGGAAAAAATCGGTTTTTTCGAGAAAATCTTTGACGGGAGCGAAGAACCCGAACAGGTGCTTGCTTACCTGAAAGGACTCCCCGCCCAGGCCGCCAGCGAGGCAGACTACCCCCAGACGACCACTGCGCGCATCCGCTGGAAGTCGCCTTACCCGATTCTGCGCCACCACTTTGGCTTGCCGACGATGGAAGCGACGATCGAGGGCATTCAGAAAATCGCCGAGGCCCAGGCCCTCGACCTGATCTCGCTCGGCACCGACCAGGATGCGCAGGAGAACTTCTTCCATCCCGAACGGCAAGACCCACGGCGCAAAGGCGCGGGCGGAGTCCCCGTTCGCAGCCCCGAGGATTACCGCGCCCTGTCCGCTGCCAGTCGCCGGGGCAACTTTCCCCTGCTGAGGGCTTATTCCGGCACCGATGACTTCATCCGCTATGCTGAGGTGCTGACCGAAACCATTCACAACGCCTGGTGCGCCATCCCGCTCTTCTGGTTCAACCAGATGGACGGGCGCGGCCCCTGGGACCTGGAAGGCTCGATCCGCGAACACCAAAAAGTGATGAGCTGGTACGGCCAGCGGGATATCCCGGTGGAACTCAACGAACCGCATCACTGGGGTATGCGCGATTCATCCGATGTTGTTTACGTTGTCTCTGCGTTCCTGGCGGCCTACAACGCCAAAAAATTCGGCGTGCGCGATTATATCGCCCAGATGATGTTCAACAGCCCGCCCGGCACCAGCGACGCGATGGATTTGGCCAAGATGCTGGCGATCCTTGAGATGATTGCCCCCCTTTCTGCAGGGGGTCAGGGCGGCTTCCGCATCTGGAAACAAACCCGGATTGGCCTGCTCTCGCACCCGCTCGACACCGATGCGGCCCGCGGACACCTGGCCGCCAGCACCTACCTGCAAATGGCGCTCAAGCCGGATATTTACCACATTGTCGGGCAGACCGAGGCGCATCACGCCGCCACCGCCGATGACATTATCGAAGCCGGTAAAATTGTCCGCCGGGCGATCAACAATGCCCTGGGCGCGCCCGATATGACCAAAGCGCCCGAAGTGCAGGAACGGAAAGAACAGCTGATCGCCGAGGCGCGTGTTTTGCTCGAGGCAATTCGAGCGCTTGCCGCGCCGGGCGTTGAGGACCCCTGGGCTGAGGCCGCCACCCTGGCGCAGGCGGTCACGCTCGGGCTGCTGGATGCGCCTCAGTTGGGCAATAACAAGTTCGGGCGCGGAGAGATGCGCACCCGGATCCTCGACGGGGCCTGTCAGGCCGTCGATGCAGCTGGACGCCCGCTGGCAGAAAAAGTCCGCATTTCCAACCTAAAAAAGTGATTGTCGGTACTTCACGAAAGTTGAAAGATGATCCGATTTTGGGTGTGCGCGGCGGGNNCCCGCCGCGCACACCCAAAATCGGGCTTCTCCGAGATGTTTTGTAAACTATTGCTTGTCACCCGCAAACCTGAAAGGAAAATCAACATGGCAGAAAAATATACTGTAATTGGCGCCGGGCATGGAGGCAAAGCCATGGCCGCGCACCTGTCGATCATGGGCGCAGACGTGGCCATTTGGAACCGCACCTTTGACCACATTTCGATTCTCAAAAAACGCGGCGGCATCGAATTGGAAAGCCCCGAAGGCGGCCCGCACGGTTTTGGCAAAATCAACCTGGCGACCTCGGATATGGCGGAAGCCATTAACCATGCGCAGGTGATCATGGTCGTCCTGCCCTCCTCGGCGCACGCCGAGATTGCCAAAGCTGCCGCGCCGTATCTGAAGGATGGGCAGATTGTCATCCTGCATCCCGGGCGCACGCTCGGCGCGTTGGAATTTGCCAAAACGATCCGCGATCAGGGCTGCACCGCTGATGTGACCGTCGCCGAGGCCGAGACTTTCATCTATGCCAGCCGCTCCGATGGCCCGGCCCAGGCGCGCATCTTTCGCATTAAAGAGGCCGTGCCGCTGGCGGCCCTGCCCTCCACCCGCAACGAACGGGTCCTGGAAGCCATCAGCCATGCCTATCCCCAATTTATCGATGGGATCGATGTGCTCCATACCGGGCTGAACAACATGGGCGCGATTTTTCACCCGGCCCTGACCCTGCTCAACGCCGGTTGGATCGAACATACCCACGGCGATTACCAATTCTATATCGATGGCGTCACACCCTCGGTGGCGCGCGTGCTCGAAG
Source organism: Anaerolineales bacterium UBA5195 (assembly GCA_002412925.1). Taxonomy (GTDB): domain Bacteria; phylum Chloroflexota; class Anaerolineae; order Anaerolineales; family Villigracilaceae; genus UBA5195. The sequence goes on from DHVZ01000011.1 coordinate 40,026, forward strand.
TGCTCGACCGTGAGCGGGTGACGGTGGCCTCCTCGGTCGGGATCCGCGCCCGCACTTCGCTCGAGTGGCTGAAACTGGCCTATGACACGGTGGGCGAAGACCTGCATGAAGCCGTCCAAAACCAACCAGGCTACTATGGCATCAAAGCCCCGCCCACGCTCAACCACCGTTACCTTTTTGAAGATGTACCCATGAGCATGGTCCCGATGGCCTCGCTGGGGATGCGCTACGGAGTCAGCGTGCGCGGCATGGAAAGCATCATCCGCCTGGGCAGCATCATCCACCGCACCGATTACTGGCGGCGCGGGCGGACGGTGGAAAAACTCGGCCTGGAGCAGTGGAGCGTCAGCGAACTGACCCGTTTTGTGCAGGAAGGGGTCATCGAATAGCGCCCCGGAAGCGATGCAGATGGATCACAACCAGACCCGCGCCAATTACGACCAGTTGAGCCGCTGGTACGAACTGTTCAGCGCGCCCAGCGAACGGGCCGCCAGGCTGCGTGGATTGCAAATCCTTAACGTCCAACCCGGGGAGCGCGTTCTCGAAATCGGCTGCGGCACAGGCGTTTCCCTGCCTGCGCTTGCCTCCCCTGCGGGGCCGACTGGTCGAGTCGTTGGACTGGATCTGTCGGCGGGCATGTTGGATCTTGCAAAACATAAACTGGAAAAACTCGCCCTGCGCCAGGCCGCCTGTCTGCAAGCCGATGCCGTCTGGCTGCCATTTCCAGATGAATCATTCGAGGTCGTCTGGATGAGTTTCACGCTGGAACTGTTTTCTGCGCCAGAGATTCCCGGGTTGCTCCAGGAATGCAGGCGCGCGCTTTGCCCCGGCGGGCGTCTGGGAATTGTCGCTCTTTCGAAAAAAGAAAAGCCCGGCTGGATGGAGAGAGCCTATGGTTGGGCGCATCACCGCTGGCCGCAGGTCATTGACTGCCGCCCGATCCCGCTTGAAGCGGTGGTCAAAAGCGCGGATTTTGAAATTGTTCATAGCCTGGAAATGTGGATCTGGAGCTTGGCAGTTGGCCTGCTGGTGGCCGTCAAGACCTCCCCAAAATGACCCCCATTGAGACCCCTTCACGGTCACAATTGCGCTTTCTTTGGGGCCAAATGGAAATTTCTGACCAGGGATGAACGCTACGAGGAGAAATGAAATGTGTGGTATTTGCGGCGTTTTTAACGCGAATTCTCAAGATGAAGTTCAACAGATGGTTCAGAAACTCAGCCACCGCGGACCAGATGGCGCCGGGGTTAAAAACCTGTCGCTTGGGACGCTTGGCCATACCCGCCTGGCAATTGTGGATGTGAACGGCGGGCACCAGCCGATGAAATCTGAGGATTATTGGATTGCCTTCAACGGCGAAATCTATAACCACCAAAGCCTGCGGCGCGAATTCTTCAACGACCTGGCTTTTGAGACCCAGAGCGATACCGAAACAATCCTGCGGTTGTTTGCGCGCTTTGGTGAAAAAGCGGTTTCGATGCTCGATGGCATGTTCGCGTTTGCCCTGCACACGCCCGGAAAATTCCTGCTGGCGCGCGACCCGCTTGGCATCAAGCCGCTCTACTGGGCGCGGGAGGGCGAGAAAATTTATTTTGCCTCCGAAATCAAAGCCCTGGCAGATTTCAGCAGCGAGATTCGCGAGTTCCCCGCCGGGCATTACTATCATTCTGAATTGGGCCTGCACCAGTATTATTTCCTTGGGCAGGGTATCGTCCCGGTGGCTGAAACTGAACAAGCCGCCCAACCGATGATTGTCGACATCCTGCGCGAAGCCGTGCATAAGCGCTTGATGGCAGATGTGCCGCTGGGGGTCAGCCTGAGCGGCGGCCTGGATAGCACCATTGTTGCCGCGCTGGCCCGCGAGGGGTTGGACGAGCTGCATACTTTCGCCGTCGGGATGGAGGGCAGTGAAGACATCAGCGCCTCGCAGTTCGCCGCCAAGGCGTTCGACACCCTCCATCACATCCTTGTCTATGACGAGCAGGACATGCTCAATGCCCTGCCCGAGGTAATTTACCACCTCGAATCCTTCGACCCGGCGCTCGTCCGCAGCGCCATCCCCAACTATTTCCTGGCCAAGCTGACTTCGGATTATGTCAAAGTCTTCCTGACGGGCGAGGGCGCGGATGAACTTTACGCGGGCTACGATTACCTCGTCCGCTATACCGATGCCCCCGCGTTGGATGCCGAACTGCGGGCCATCACCTCCGCCTTGCACAACACCAACCTGCAGCGCGCCGACCGGCTTTCGATGGCCTGGGGCCTCGAAGCGCGGGTTCCCTTCCTGGACACCCAATCCATTTCGCTGGCGTTCAGCCTGCCGACCGAATGGAAACTCCAAAATAACGGGCGTACTCCCAAATGCCTGCTGCGCCGCGCCTTTGCAGATTTAATCCCCGGGGAAATCGCCTGGCGGCCCAAACAAAAATTCTCGCAGGGGGCCGGTTCGCGGGATGTCATCCTTGAACATGCCAACGCAGCAATCAGCGACAGCGAATTCAGCCGCGAGCATGCCCGATTTGCCAAAGAATGGGAATTCGAATTACCCAATAAAGAAGCGCTGTTCTACTATAAAATGATGCATGAACATTTTAGCGATGACCAGATTATGCCCGGTATGGGTCACAGCCGCAGCCTGTAAAGCACGTGACCAGACTGACATTTTGTGATCGGCCAGCTTGTTGGTCGAGACCAATTTTAGACTCTTTCCGAGGAGAGTAAATTCATGGAAGCGTTCGACTGGTATTCCCTGGTGGTCTTGCCGATCCTGGTTTTTATCGCGCGCTTTGTGGATGTGACGCTCGGCACGCTGCGGATCATCTTTACTTCGCGCGGGCGCCGCAACCTGGCGCCCCTGCTCGGTTTTGTGGAGGTCTTCATCTGGATCGCGATGGTGGGGCAAATTGTCAGGAGCGCCCACAGCCTGAACGCTTACCTGGGTTATGCAGCCGGGTTTGCGCTGGGAACTTTCGTGGGCATGAAAATTGAGGAGCGCCTGGCCCTGGGGACCCTGATCCTGCGGATCATCCTGGCCCAGGGCGGCGCGGACCTGGCCGGGCAGCTTCGCGCGGCTGGCTACGGCGTGACGATCGTCAATGGCGAGGGTGCCAGCGGACAGGTGAAGCTGCTCTACACCGTCATCAAGCGCAAAGACCTGGCGGCCGCCACGAGCATCATCCATACAGTCTGCCCGAAGGCTTTTATCTCGGTCGAAGAAGTCCGCTCGGCGGAAAGCGGTGTTTTTCCGAGAGGGCCCAGGTAAGCGCTCTTAGAGAAGGCGAAATTGCGTGTAAGGGGAAAGTACAACGTTTATGCAACTTTCAGAAGAGTTAGTTCTGGTTAGAATAGAGTGTAGTAGTATATGAGTGCTACTTGACTGTACTGGTTGATACCAGGCTGGTACTTCGTGGTTTCGTTTCGTGAAGGCAGTCAGTGGAGGCTTTGTGATGGAAAAAATCATCCAACAAAATGCAGAAGTGACAGAATCGTCCCCGGCGATCATGACGGTGCATGACCTGGCCCTCTATCTCCAATTAAGCGACGCCATGATCTACAGGCTGGCCAGGGCCAGGAAGCTGCCCTGTGTCCGTTTTGGGAAGACACTGCGCTTTCCCAAAACGCAAATTGACGCCTGGCTGCGCGAAAATTCGATCAAGGGTCTCGAAACGAAATGACGCCGCTGGATTGATAAAATGCCTGCCTCTTGGTATGCCCTGCACAGCAAGCCTCGCAAAGAAGAACTGCTCTTTGAGCAGTTGGGTTTGCGAAAAATAGAGACTTTTTTCCCGCGCATTCGCGTGCAGACGGTCAACCCGCGCGCGCGCCAGGTCAGGGCGTATTTTCCGGGCTATGTCTTTATCCATCTAGACCTGGCCGAAGCCGGTTTCTCCACTTTGCAGTGGCTGCCCGGCGTCACGGGGCTGGTCTCTTTTGGCGGCGAACCGGCCTCGGTGCCGGAGAGCCTGATCACCGCGCTGCGGCACAAGGTTGAGCGAATCAACGGCCTGGGCGGCGAGTTATTCGACGGCTTGAAACCCGGGGAGGCCGTCGAGATCCAGGCCGGGCCTTTCAGCGGTTACGAAGCCATTTTTGACGAACAGATTTCCGGGAATGAACGGGTGCGCGTCCTGTTGAAACTGCTCCAAAAACGCCTGGTGCCGGTCGAACTGCCCGCCGGGCAGGTGCGGCGCAAGGACAGGTAGACAAATCACAGCTGGGCCCCAGCGCGTGTGACAACCGCCATTTTTTGTTCTGATCTTCCAACGTGAATGTCGGAAGGGCGGAGGCATGGAACCAGGCGCCAGATTGGTGTCCTTTGTGGTGAAGTTCCTGCTTTTGTACAAGGATTTAATTTACAAGTTCCTACCCTGGTGAGCAAAAAGTCTGGAAGGTTTCCATGAACCAATTCGAACAAAACGAAGCCGCTGAAACGCCGGTCAACCTCAAGGAATATTTTTACCTGCTCTGGTCCTGGGCCTGGTTGATCCTGCTGGCCGGGCTGCTGGCCGGGGTGGCGGCCTATATTGTCTCGATTCGCACCACCCCGATTTACGAGACCACCATCCGCCTGTTGGTCAGCGACCCGCCGGTCATGCGCAGTCTCGACACCAGCAATATGATCAGCAACCAGACGATGACCAGCACCTACGCTGAAATGCTGGTCAACCGGACGGTGCTGCAAGGGGTGATCGACCGGCTCGACCTGCGCATCACCAGCGACCAGCTCAAACCCGCGATCACGGTCGAGGTGGTGCGCAACACGCAGCTGCTGGTGGTCACCGTCCAGGATACCAACCCGCTGCGGGCCTCGGATATTGCCAATACGATTGCCACAGTCTTCACCGATTTTATCCGTGACCTGCAATCACAGCGTTACGCCTCCACCCAGAAGGGACTGGCGCAGCAGGTGATTGATATGGAGAAGCAGATCGATGAAACCAACCGGGCGATTGCCGGCGAGGCCGACCCGGCCCAAAAATTACAGCTTGAGTCGCGCCTGACGCAATACCGCAGCCTGTATTCGAACCTGGTGACCAATTATGAGCAGGCGCGCCTGGCCGAAGCCCAGACCAGCACCAACGTCTTCGTCTTCGAACCGGCCAGCGTTTCCAGGGACCCGGTCAGCCCGAAGACCGTTCGCAACACCCTGCTGGCCGTCCTGGCGGGCATGCTGCTGGCGGCTGGCGCGGTCTTCGCCATCGACATGCTCGACGATACCCTGAAGAACCCGGATGAAATTCGCCAGCGCTTCAACCTGACCGTGCTGGGCGTGATTGCGCACCACGAAATGCTCAACGAGAAACCCATCTGCCTGACCCACCCGCGCGCGCCGGTGGCCGAAGCCTTTCGCACCCTGCGCACCAACATCACATTTGCCTCGGTCGACGCGCCCCTGCGCCGCATCCTGGTGACCAGTTCGACCCCGCAGGAAGGCAAAACCACGATCTCATCCAACCTGGCGGTGGTCCTGGCCCAGGCTGAGAAGCGGGTCTTGCTGGTCGATGCCGACCTGCGCCGCCCGCAGGTGCACCGCAAGTTTGGTCTGTCCAACCGCCTGGGCTTGACCAACCTGTTTTTACACGCGCTCGAGTCGCTGAACGGGGTGATCCAAATCAGCGAAGGCACGCGCCTGGGGGTGCTCGCCTCGGGCGGCACGCCGCCCAACCCGGCCGAGCTGTTGACCTCGCAGAAGATGACCGAGATCCTCGACCAGTTGAACCAGGTTTTCGAAATGATCGTGATCGATTCACCCCCCGCGCTGACCGTCACGGATGCGGTCGCGCTCTCGCCCGGCATGGATGGGATCATCCTGGTGGCCAAACCGGGCGTGACCAAACGCGGCGATTTCAAGCAGACCCTCGAGCATTTGCAGGCCGTCGGCGCCCGCGTGCTGGGCGTGGTGCTGAACGAGGTCGACCCGGCTAGCCGCAAGTATGGCTATTATTACCAGCGTTATTATTCGAAGTATTCACAATATTACAAAAAGGATGAGATTAAATCGAAGCAGGCTGGCCCGCCAGCGCGGGCCTAGGGAATTCAGCCTGGTGGAAACCTTCGGGCGGCTGGCCGGGCTGTTGAGTCTGTCTGAGCTTCAGACACAAGGAGAGAGGCTATGAAATCACGTTCTTTGCTGGTTTTCGTTTTTCTTGGGCTGTGCCTGTTGGTCTTCATCGGCTGGGTGGGAGCCTATGCCTACCAGCAGCGCCTGGGGCCCGCGCTCGAGAGCACCCCGATGGATGTTTTCTACACTTCTGTGCCCCAGGCCCTGCCAAGCCTGACCCCGATTCCCACCGCCACCCCTGAGCCGCCGACCGAGACCCCGGCGCCCCCAACGCCCATCCCGCCCACCGTCCAGGCGGGGGTCTGCGGCGAGACGACGGCCTGGAACATCCTGATCCTGGGTTCGGATGCGGGCGCGCCCAAGGGCCTGAAAGGTTCTGACCTGACGCGCCTGCTGCGGGCAGATTTCCCCAACCGGCGGGTGGTCGTTTATGCCCTCCCGCGCGAGTTGTGGGTCGAGACCGCCGACCTGGGCCTGGTCAACCCGACGGTGAACGCCACCCGCCTGGGACAGGTCTTCCACGAGGGCCGCCTGCGCTCGCTCCAATTTGCCAAGCTCGATACCCTGGTGGACGGGACCCGCGCCACGGCCAGGATGCTCTCGAGTAATTTCCAGCTCAGCACCGACCATTACCTGACGGTTGACCTGCAGAATTTCCCGGCCCTGGTGGATGCGATCGGCGGCATCCCGATCTACATCCCCGAGCGGACGACCGATCCGTGGATTGGGATGGTCATCCAGCCCGGACAGCAGACCCTGAACGGAACGCAGGCCGCCGCCTATGCCCGTGCCATCCCCGATTCGGACTTTGGGCGCATCCGCAGGAACCAGCTGCTGATGGAAGCCCTGCGCCAGCGGCTGCTCGACCCGCAGGTTTGGGAAAAAATCCCCCAGTTGTACACCCAGTTCAAGCAGGTGGTCGCCACCGATTTGAGCCTCGAGCAGGTCAACCACCTGGCCTGCCTGCTCAGGGAAGTGCCGACCAGCGCCGTCATCCAGGATGGCGTTCGGCAGGAATGGACTTCGCCCGGCCCGCAGGGTTCGCTCTCCTGGAACCGCGCGAACGTCCTCAACCAGCTCAGGGGGTTGGGGCTGATTCCCTGAGCCGATGGGTTGAGCCGCCGGGGAACGCCTCCTGCGCACGGCGCGGGGCTGGCGCGGAGTGCGGCAAAAATCCTTCCCTCACCCGGTTTGTCAGAACTGTTTAGCATGGCGATTTGCCCCTCTCCCGTTGGCAGAGGGCAGGGTGAGGGTCTTTGACCTGAAATCTTCCTGATCGCTGCAAAGGCAGCGACTTGGGTTAAATACCATTTCTCCTTGAAAGAGAACCGATGACTCTACATCTTTATAATGTTGCGGTACTAGCCACCGGATAGTTTGCTTTTGGACTTATCGTTGGTTGAATAGGCGGCGCGGGCCGGGTGATTTAAAGTACAAATGCCTAGACAGCCGCTGTTTCTCGTTGTGATTTTCAGGTACAATCCAGGTTCGCCAAGCAGGCCGCGTTTGAACGTGGCTTGTTTTTCTGTTCCCCGCCGCGCGGGTTTGGTGGGGCCAAAACAATCCTGGGCAGCAGCCCGGAAAGGCGGCCGCAGGGCTGTGTCAGCGGCTGAAAACGGACCGACCTCCAGGGTGGTTGTTGGCAGGGCGGAGGCTGGCACTCGGCCAGTGTCACAACTGTTTAGCCTGGCGATGGCCGGCGGTGCGTTCACCCTGCCCGCTCAGCGCTGAAAGCTCTCCCGGCCTGCCCGGGCGTGGTAAAATCGAGCGGTTCTGGCAGCGCCGGTTCTCGGGCGCGCGCCGGGTGGTTGAAAAAAATCCAAAAGGTCGTCACGCATGAATCAATTCGAACAAGATGAAGAAGCCGCCATCACCTCCTTGAGCGTTAAGGAGTATTTTTACCTGCTCTGGTCCTGGGCCTGGCTGATCGGGCTGGCGGGCGCGCTGGCCGGGGCCGCGGCCCTGGTCGTTTCGCTCCTGAGCACGCCGATCTACCAGACCAGCGCGCGCCTGCTGGTCAGCGACCCGCCCGCCATGCGCAGCATCGATTACAGCGCGATGGTCAGCTCGCAGTCGATGACCGGCACCTATGCCGAAATGCTGGTCGACCGCCCGGTGCTCGAGGGCGTGATCGAACGGCTCAGCCTGCCAACCACCCCCGAAGACCTGGGTGAGAAGATCACGGTCGAGATCGTCCGCAATACCCAGCTGCTGGTTGTGACGGTTGAAGACCCCAGCCCAACCCTGGCCGCCGGGATTGCCAACACCCTCGGGCAGGTCTTCGCCGAGCGCATCCGCGAACTGCAGACCCAGCGTTACAGCGCCACCCAGTCGGGCCTGGCCAAACAGGTCGGCGATATGGAACAGCAGATCTATTTCACCTCCCAGGCCCTGGTCGAGGAGCACGACCCGGCTCAAAAATTACAGCTCGAGGCCCGCCTGACGGAGTACCGCCGCCTGTATTCGAACCTGGTGACGAATTACGAGCAGGTGCGCCTGGCCGAAGCCCAGACCAGCACCAACGTGGTCGTCTCGCAGCCGGCGGCGCCGCCCAGGGAGCCGGTCAGGCCAAAGACCGTCCAGAATACCCTGCTGGCGGCCCTGGCGGGCATGCTGTTGGCGGCCGGGGCGGTCTTTGCGATCGACGCCCTGGATGACACCCTGAAAAACCCGGATGAGATCCGCCAGCGCTTCGGCCTGCCGGTGCTGGGAATCATCGCCAGCCACGCCATGGAGGGGGAGCGCCCGATCAGCCTGAGCCAGCCGCGCTCGCCGGTGGCCGAGGCCTTCCGCTCGATGCGCACGAACATCACCTTCGCGGGCGTCGACCGGCCCCTGCGGCGGATCCTGATCACGAGCGCCACCCCGCAGGACGGCAAGACGACCGTTTCGACCAACCTGGCGGTGGCCCTGGCCCAGGGCGAGTGGAAAGCCGTCCTGATCGACGCCGACCTGCGCCGCCCGCAGGTGCACCGCAAGTTTGGCCTGCCGAACCGCGCCGGCTTGAGCGAGCTTTTCATCCACGAGCTGGGGATCCTGCCGGAGCTGATCCAGGCGGATGGCGTGCCGGGCCTGGCCGTGATCACCTCGGGCAGCCTGCCGCCTAACCCCTCGGAACTGCTGACTTCAAGAAAGCTGACCGGGATCCTCGACCGCCTGAACCAGGATTACGACCTGATCCTGATCGATACGCCGCCCGTCCTGAGCGTGACGGATGCGGTCGCCCTGGCCCCCGGCATGGACGGGGTCATCCTGGTCGCCAAGCCGGGCCAGACCCGCCGGCGCGATTTCCAGCTGACCCTCGAGCAGCTCCGGGCCGTCAACGCGCGGATTTTGGGCGTCGTCCTGAACGACGTCGAGACCCAGAGCCGCAAGTACGGCTATTATTACGGCGGGTACGGTTCGAAGTATTCGCATTATTATGACCAAGATAGCGTTCTGCCAAAGCGCAAAAAAACTGCGCCGGGGGTAAAAGCGGCTTCTTGAAATCGGAACTAATCGGTTTTATCTTGTAATTGTCTCAATACCATCCAGTATTTGTATCTGTCGTGTGAATTCGAATTAGCTATTCAGTGAGTTCTGCCGGGGGATTTATCTACCGGCTACTTTTTCAAAGTCGCCTAATGGCGACTGAAAGTCCCTTTTTGGCGGGCTTGGTATTGATAGCCCGGACGTTTATGCCCGGGTGGCTTGGCTATAAGGCATACTTCATTAGAGTTTGTGCCAATATGAAAATAAAATCACTGATTCAATATGGAAACGATACACCGGCTTTTTTTATAGTCGTACTGACTATCATATTAGCGATAGTTTTGGGTTTCTCTGTTGCAGAATATGGGGTTCCATTATTGGATATATTGATTAAAAAATCGGTGAGCAGTGATGGAGGACTCTTTAATTTAGGTGTCATATTTTTATCATTTATTTTCATGCTATTTTTTTTGTTTTTCTTAATAAAAGGTTCTTTAAAAACCGTATTGTTTTTGTATATAGTCGCTTTGCCTGCAACCTATAGATTTCAGGGGTTTTGGAGCATTACAGCATTTGCAAAAGAAGGTGATCCTCCTGAATTGGTTTCAGCTACTACACTGCTAATTTTTGCCATACTATCGGTTTTTATTGTAAAGGGCGTGGTATTACGAAAAAAAAACCACTTCTTTGGGTATTTGGAATATTGCATCTTGGCGTTTGCATTTTTAGGGACGATATCTCAGTTTATAAATCATGATCTTTGGAGTGCATTTTGGCTTTCTATAAAAAGTCTTTGGCAATATGTTGCTTTGTTTTACTTAGTTGGTGCCGCAATTAGCAACGAAGACGATGTTAAATTTATTATTAAGGCGGTTGTAATTTCTATTCTCGTTGGTATTGTGTTTCGGCAAGGGACTTTTGGTTTAGGGTTCATTTTTGCTAATAGCCAAGGTTTGCAGCGGATTGGGGGTGGAGCATTTGGTCCAGCTGTTAGTTATGGAGGCTATCTCAGCTTTGCCGCAATACTAAGTCTTTACCTTGCTAAATCTTCGAGCAAGCTTTGGTTAAATCTTTTATGGTTATTAGCAACAGGCTTGATCCTTTTTGAGCTTATAAACACTCATACTCGGGGAGCTATACTTTCCTTTTTGATAGTCGTATTTCTAGTGGTTTTATCAAAAGAAAGAAAATTTATTTTATTATTGATAATATGTACAATATTTTCTTTCTTATTGACGGGGTTATGGAGTGATTTTCTTTATCTAATTTCAGAAAGGGATTTTACTTTAAGCACATCTATTCTTCAGGATCCTAATGTCAAAATTCGATTTGAGCTTTGGGCCTTAGCGTTTCCAAGAATATTCGATGGGTTTGGGTTTGGTTATGGGATCGGAAACCTTATATATTTATATACATCAGTCAATAGGGAATTCACCAGCCATAACATGTTGCTTGAATTAACTCAAGAAGTAGGGGCAATAGCATCGATCTTTTTTCTTATGTTTTATGTTTCAGTTATATCTCGATTACTTAAGTGGATAAAAAAAACTACTTTAATTGCATATTTGTTTGTAAGTTTGCTGGGATGGTTTATTTTTGCAAATACCACTTCAACTAGTATCGTTTATTATTACCCTTGTGAAGCAACAATTCTGATGTATTCAATCTTGTTCTCGGCCAAAGCCATCACAGATAATGGCGGGAGTTTTATAGGGCTGGATCGTTAGGAGCAAGGGATCTTTGATGCTAATTTGACAAGGCATAAAAAAATGTTCTTAAATTCCGATATAAGAAATTTGATAATTGTAGGAATTGGGCGAGTATCACAAATTCTTTTCTCTCTTGTTTCTATTAAGATAGCTACGACACTATTAAGTCCTTCTGAAATGGGAAGGCAAAATATTTTTTTGGCGATCGGCACAATATGTATGACCTTGTTTTCAACCCCCTTGGCTGCCTTCTGGAATAGGCGTTTTCACGGTTGGAAAGATTCTGGTAACCTATTGGAAATCACGAAATATGCATTAATTTATATGGCGGTTTTGTTGCTCCCTATTAGCTTGATAGGTGTATTTATTAATAATATCGTTGGCTTTGGAACACAGGTTTCAGCTGGTTGGTTGATTTGGATCATCTTTGGCGGATTTTTCTTGTCTCAAATAAGTAATACTGCAATTACATCGTTCAATTTGTGGGGGAAACGTGTGATTTATGTAATTGTATCTAACATTGTCCTTTGGGGTGGATTATTGTTATCCGTAGTTTTTATTAGAAATCTGGAAAACAATGCTGAATGGTGGTATTCGGGCACAGTTGTAATAAAGTTATTTCTGCTTGTACTCTTGTTCCCTTCTATAGTATTCAAATTACAAAAAAAAACCACTAAACATAAGGTGGATATTTCCTCAGAGTGGGAAAGTCTTTGGCAATTTTCATCTCCATTGATAGTTTATTCATTTGTTTATTTTCTTCAATATCAAAGTTATCCATTCCTATTTGGTTTTCGTGCTGATGTAGTTTCGCTTGGGTTGTTTAGTGTTGGGCTTAATTTAGGGCTCAACCCCATGCGAATGTTTAGTAATTTATTTGAAGAGTACTACAATCCTATTTTTTATAGCCGAATAAATTCAAATCCTGAGCAAATAAGGGATGCTTGGAATCAATATGTGAAGGCGTATTTACCTGCAATAATAGCTTTTGGCTTCTTTGTGATTGGGATTAGCCCGCTTTTGGCAAAGATATTGCTTGGTTCACAATTTCAGTCAGTAGCATGGCTGGCAATTTGGGGGGTTATATTACAAGTTTGTGTAGTTAGTTACTCTTTGTTAAATATGGCTTCGCATGCATTCTACCAGACCAAGCTGATGATAATGCCTACGATTCTCGGAGCCTTTTTTACCGTAGGATTACTTTCATTCTTGTTACCGATTGACCCCTTATTAGGCGGAGCGATTGCCGTTTTAACAGGAGCATTTATAAATCTTGTTGGTATGGCGTGGCAGATCAAAAAAGTTATGCCAGTTTCAATTCCTTGGAAGCTGATACTAATCGCATCAACTATTTCTGCACCTTATTTGGTAACCTTTTGGGGTATAAATTTGGTACAAGGCAATATCTATTTAGTTTTGGCTTTTGTTGGAATGGTTTTTTATGCGCTTATTGCTCAACTCTTTTTAGGTAAAGAGTGGTTAAGGAATCAGTCTCAAACACTACCTATTGAATAAAAAACCCTGTACTTCAAGTCCTCTCTGTTTTTGGAACCTGGGCAAATGGCCGAGAGTAGGTTGTCCACGATCGCACTTATTTTAGATTGAACTGATTTAAAATTATTGGGAGTGAAAGTAATGCGAATTTTTCAGGTTATTGAAGCAAGTGCAACCGGCGGATACAGTAGTGGGCAAATCTGGCTTCGCAACTTGTATGAGCCTTTGGTGGAGATGGGTCATGAAGTAGTTTTGTATCGTGCTGAGGCAGGGCGGAGAATAATGCGAACCAACGATCGGGCAGCCCGCCTACATTTTAGCCAGCAGATATTCGAGGCTTTTGAACGTGAAAATAGGGTTAAATCCTTTGATCTTTTTTTTTCCTACCTTATGGATGGCATGGTACTCCCAGAATTGATTGATGAAGTCAAAGCTCATCGGGTTCCAACTTGTAATTTTTCCTGTAATAATTCGCATCAATTCAACTTAGTTGATGAGCTTTCTCCACACTTTGATTACAACTTGCACTCAGAGAAGGATGTGGCTCCCAAATTTCGCGCGATAGGTGCTACCCCCATTTGGTTTCCGATGGCGGCCAACCCAAAATATTATCACCCTAATGATCTGCCCATTCGCTGGGAGGTTTCCTTTGTAGGCCAATGCTATGCCCGGAGGCCGAATTATCTGTTGCATTTGCTCGAAAATGGAATTAATGTCCACGCTTTTGGCCCTGAATGGCTGCCGCGACCTGGAAAAAACAGGCTGCGCAGTTTGCGAAGATGGCTGGTGCGGACATTTTTATTACTTAACGCGCTCCGAGTTTCATCTGCCCAAGACAGGTATTCGCTCACAACTCGCGTTGCCTGGCTGGATGGCGTCGGTTATCTGCGGTCTAAATACTTGGCGCAGCTTCATTCTCCCCTAACCGATGACGAAATGATCAGAAATTATAGCGAAAGTAAAATTAGTCTTGGTTTTTTGGAAGTCTTCGATGCTCACAATTCGATTTTGCCAGTCAAACAGCATTTGCATTTGCGCGAATTTGAAGCACCGATGAGCGGGGCGCTGTATCTCACCGGCTGGTGTGAAGAGCTGGAAGAGTTTTATGAGCCTGAAAAAGAGCTGATTACATATCGCAATGAACACGAGTTACTCGATAAAGCCCGCTATTATCTTGCGCATCCCGATGCTGCTCAAAAAGTTCGCGTGGCGGGCCGGGCCAGAGCATTGCGGGACCATACCTACCATCAGCGTTACCTGACCCTCTTTTCCCAATTGGGATTGAAAAGTGCCGGAGCAGAGTAGAAATTATGCCTAAAGTTAGTGTCATTATGTCTGTTTTTAATGGTGAAAAATTTATCCAAGAGGCGATTGCCAGTATTCTTAGGCAAACTTTTTCAGATTTTGAGTTTTTGATCATCGATGATGGTTCTACCGATGCCACGGTGGAAATGATCGAAGCTTTTACTGATCAACGCCTCAAGCTACTGAAGCGAAATCACCGCGGAATTTCGGCCAGCGTCAATGAGGGAATTTCTGCCGCAACCGGTGAATTGATCGCCAGAATGGATGCAGATGATATTTCTTTGCCGGAAAGGCTGGAGCGTGAAGTCGAATTTCTGGAGAATAACCCGGATTTTGTGATGGTGGGCAGCGCTGGTATGCTGATCGATGAAGCTGGGCTACCCCTGGGCATGGTGGATAAACCGGCTGACCTTGGGACTATTCAGGACAATTTAAATAATGGGATCTTACCTTTCTTTAATGGTTCTTCGGTTTTTCGAAAAGCAGCGGCCGAAAAATGCGGGCTTTATGATGAACGGCTCAATGGGAATGAGGATTGGTACTTGGCCACCAAGCTGGTTAAGCTTGGTAAGCTTACCAACTTGGCGCTGGTTTTGTATCAATACCGCTTTTCCCGTTTGGCGATAACAAATTTATCGCCATCGTTATTAAAAAAGCGAAAAGCCATCATGCAAAAAATCGTGAAGACCGGAACGATTTCTGTTGAGGATGCCCGAATCATGCGCGAGCTAAAACAAAAACTAAGCCCGAGGGAATTAACCGCCCAGTATTATTTCAATGCCGGGAAGGCCTTAATCTCTTATGACTGGCAGCCCAAACGCGCCCGACCTTACCTGCTGAATTCGCTCTATTCTAAACCTTTCGATTTACGCTGTTGGTTTAATTTATTCTTGAGTTTTATGCCTGCCGTCTGGGTCAAAGCCTGGAGAAATTACAGAACAGCCTAATGGAAAAATCTCTAAAGCGTCCAATCCGGGTCTTATTTATCATTTCCGCTCTGAACCGAGGTGGCTCAGAAACGGTTTTGGTGAATTTGGTTAACAGTTTGGATCGAAACTTTTTTATTCCCATTCTTTGTGTCCTTTATGAAGGGGCTTTGCTTAACGAAGTCAACAAGGACGTGCTGGTCTATAAAAACATTGCCCGCTGGTCAGGTGATCCCAATTTACTCATTTCACTGGTTAAGATTTTGCGTTTACATACACCAGATATCGTTGATGTCTTTGCCAGGGATCTCGCCGGATTATATGGACGCTTGGCCGCCAAACTGGCGGGAACCGAAATTATTATTCAGTCGCTACATTTTGGCCGATATAAATTACAACAGGATCCGAAGGCGGTTATCCATCACTGGATTAACCGGCTATTTGATAGTAGGACCAGCGGTTTTGTTCTGGTTAGCGCTTCGCAGAGAGAATTTTGCAAGAGCATGGGTATTCCAGAAAATCGAATATTTGTGATAACGAATGGTGTTGATTTCAGTAACTTTATGCCGCCGATGCGGCCTGATCGGGCAGTGTTGGCCGGGCTTGGCATTGAAAACGATGCACCTATTATTATTCAAATCGGAAATTTCCGAAAGGTAAAGCGGCATGATGTTATTTTAGAAGCTATAAAATTTGTGAAAGAATCTTACCCGCAGGTTCGTTGTTTGTTGATCGGGGACGGTTCCATGCGTTCTGAATTAGAAAAAAAAGCACAACAATTAGGCGTTGAAAAAAATGTTTTGTTCTTAGGCACTTGCGAGCAAGTTGAAAAATATTTGCAAATTTCTGACTTGCTTACGATCACTTCGGATGCAGAATCGTTTTCTCTCGCAATTTTGGAAGCCATGAGTGTCGGTTTGCCAGTCGTTTCAACCAGATGCGGAGGCCCGGAAGATATCGTTGTAGATCAGCAAACAGGTTTTCTGGTTCCGCTGGGCGATTCGTTGGCTTTTGCAGAAAAAATAATTTTGCTTCTGAGCAACCCTGAATTGGGAAAACAAATGGGAAAAATAGGCCGTCGCAGAGTTATTGATCATTTTAGCCTTCAAGATATGATTGAAGCCCGAGAAAATCTTTATTTTGATTTTTGGGATAATAGGGAATAAGTCTATGCAAATACTAATGTTGGTGCAGTCACCTCAGGTTGATGGACCATTACCCAAACATACGCCGATATTAATCAACGCTTTGCAAGCCCTTGGGTGCAAAATCGATACTTCGATTTGGGGACGTCATACTGAACGAGAAAATCTGTTTCAAAAAGTAGTCGGTAGAATTCAAGATCTTTTCCGCGCAGTTGGAAAGTTAAGAACCCATCCGTACGATTTTATGATCGTCAAAACTACACATAATTGGTTAGCGCTAAGTAGAGATATCCCCCTTCTTCTGTTAACTCGCCAATTGTGTCCCCATATCGTCTTACAACTTCACGGCAGTTTTTCAGATCAACTGGTTGTTCCTGGGAATTTGTTGTTTAAATTATTTTCCCACTGGTTGGTGGATTTAAGCGATGCAATCCTGGTTTTGTCCACTGAAGAACAAAGAGAGTGGCAAAAATTCCACTCCAAAGGCCGGTTTTATGTAACCATCAATCCTTTTCATCCTGATCTGCTCGAATTTGCGAATTCTGGGCAGCCGGATAACGGTAAATCGGGAGAAGATCCCGTTTTGTTATTTGTGGGCCGTTTAATGCGTGAAAAAGGTATCTTTGATTTGTTAAACGCGATATCAAATTTGCGGGTAAAAATACCATTTCACATGTTTATTGTAGGAGATGGCCCGGATTCCGATGATGCAAAGCTTGAGACTGTTCGCATGGGCCTGGGTGATTGGGTGAATTTCACGGGATATCTGAAAGGTAAAGAGTTAAGCGATATATATCGAAAAGCTGATGTATTTGTTTTTCCATCATGGAGAGAAGGTTTCCCAACGGTGGTTGCAGAAGCAATGGGTTATGGCTTGCCTATTGTAACCACGCGCATTCGCGGAACTGCCGATCATTTGCAAGAAGGCATAAATACCCTGTTTGTTCCAATAAAAGATCCGGCTTCTTTGGCAAAAGCAATCGCGTCCTTGCTGAATGATCCGAATCTTCGGATTCAAATGGGATTGGCAAATCGTAAAAAAGTCGAAGAGTTTATGCCCAATATAGTGGGGCAACAATATCTGAATATACTGATGGAGATTATTGATGGTTGATCAGGACATCCCCCAAAAAGCGCAGGAATGGTTTTTACTTGCCAAAAGACTTGGCTGGAAAAGCTATGATCCTTATGACATCCTCTTGTCGCCCCCTTTGGAGAAACTGCGAACGCTTTCCCCTTTCCTTGCCCGTCTCGCCATCCAGTTTGGAAAGTTCTCAGGCGCATCTATTCGTTGGTTGCTCAAAATAGCTCCTCATGAAGAAGCCAAAACGCTTTCAGACTACCTTGAATCTGCAGTAATATTTAGTATTGGAGAACAGAGATGGGTGGATGTATATTTGGAGGAGTTGGCGCAAAGGTTAATTGCACGATCTATCCCAACCGGTCACGGGGTGGGCTGGGGCTTGGAGTTTCCATATACCTCACGCTTTGTTAATGTAGCGGCTTGCACGCCCAATCTCTACCAAAGCATAAATGCCATTCAGGCTTTATTGGCGCTGTATAAACTTAACCATTCATCAAAATGCCTGGATTTTGCATTACAGGGTTCCCACTTTATTATGGATGATCTGGGTGTTTTTGAATGGAGAAATTTCAAATGGTTCCGTTATTGGCCTGGCTTGGATGCCCCCATTGTCAATATCCAAGCCTCTCTGGCGGGGGTATTTTCAAATCTTGGGATTTTGACCGGGAAGCCGGTTTATACAGAGTTATCAGATCTTGCAATGCAAACCGTTGTGAATTTCCAAAACGATGATGGTAGCTGGTACTACAGCGTGGATGGAAAAGCGAATTTTGTTGACGGTTTTCATACAGGTTTTGTTTTACAGGGTCTCTCAGAATATGCCCATCACTGTTCGGAACCGAACCGGCCATTGGTAAATCGGGTGATTGAAAAAGGTTTTGCTTTCTTTAAACAGCATTTGGTAAGTGCCTCGGGTTTGCCCCTAGGTTTTGCGGATGGCAGTATCAGTTTGGATGGACAAAATTTTGCCCAGTGTTTGCAAACTTTTGCGATCTGCGGTCAATCTTCTGCCAACCTCCAGGCTGCCAGGCTTATTTGGTGCGAAATGATGAAGATCCCTTCCCTAAATCCAGGCCATAATTATCAACTCCGCTGGACTTATGGCCCGGCGGTTTTGGCTGCGGCGCATTTATTTGCTGTGATTGTCCAAGAAAAGAAAGCGAGTCTGAATTGAGAGTCTTTTTTTTGCTTGCCTATTACATATTTGGGATACATTTGCCGGATATTGCGTTTCCTTTTGGGAGAACATTTAATAGAATTCGATGCTTTTTGCTAAAGCACTTCCTGTTTCATTTTGGAAAAGAGAATGAATTTGACAGTCAGGTTTATCTTGGCAAAGGTGATGATGTAGAGATTGGCGATCATTGCCAGATCAATACTCGCTGTCGTTTGGTGAATGTAAAACTGGGTAATTATGTCATGATTGCGCCAGAGGTGGTTTTCGTTTCCCAGTTTCATCGTTCTGATTCGTTGGAAATACCAATGTCAAAGCAGGGCGTTATAGATTTTCCCCAGACTATTATTGAAGATGATGTCTGGATCGGGTATAGAGCAATAATTATGCCAGGGCTTCTAGTCGGCAAGGGTTCTATCATTGGTGCGCAAGCTGTTGTAACAAAAAATATTGAGCCCTATACGGTTGTAGCTGGAATTCCTGCCAGGGTAATCCGGACTCGATGTTAAGCATGTGTGGCATTTGTGGTATTTACAACTACCGCTATCGTCTGTCGGCAGATGAAACCCTGCTACGTTCCATGGTAACCCAAATCATCCACCGGGGACCGGATGACGATGGCTTCTATGTAAGCGGCGCAGTTGGGCTGGGGATGCGCCGTCTGAGCATCATTGATCTTGAGGGTGGTCACCAGCCCATGTGCAACGAAGACGGAAGTATCTGGATTGTCTTTAATGGCGAGATCTATAATTTTCCTGAACTGCGCCGCGAACTGCAGGCAAAAGGGCACATTTTTCGCACTCGCTCGGATACTGAAACGGTGGTGCATGCTTATGAAGAATGGGGTCTGGCCGCTTTTTCTAAACTCAATGGCATGTTTGGTTTTGCCCTTTGGGATTCCCGCCGGCAGGAATTGATCCTGGCGCGTGACCCTTTTGGAATCAAGCCGCTCTATTACACAGATACTAATGGCCGCCTGCTTTTTGCCTCCGAAATCAAAGCCATCCTCGCAGATCCGACAGTCCAGAAGTACGTGGATGAGCAGGCCTTGGACGAGTTTCTCACGCTGACCTTTGTCCCGTCACCGCGCACTCTCTTTGCAGGCATTCAGAAAATTCCTCCGGGGTATGTTGTGCGGGTTACACCCGCGGGTCCTTTCGTAGAGCGCTTTTATACTTTAATCCCTGGGCAACAGTTTCGGTCAGAAGCCGAATGGTTGGAAGCCCTGCGTACCACACTCGAAGCCGCAGTTCAGCGCCAGATGGTTGCGGATGTTCCGGTTGGCATGATGTTGAGCGGTGGGGTCGATTCTGCAGCCGTGGCCATGCTGATGCAGCGTCTGGCCGGTCAACCCATCCATACTTTCACGGTTGGCTTTTCAGGCCAATTTAACCAGAATGAATTGGTGGCAGCTCGTCGCAGCGCAGAGTTGATTGGCAGTCAGCACCATGAAGCTGTCATTTCAGCCGATGAATATGCAGAATTCCTGCCACGTTCGCTCTGGTATCTCGAAGAGCCGATTGCGACGACTTCAGCCCTGGCGTTTTATTGGATCTGTCGCCTGGCGCGTCAACATGTCAAAGTGGTATTAACTGGCCAGGGCGCTGATGAGCCTTTTGCTGGGTATGGCCGCCATTTTGGTGAATACTACGGGGGATGGTATCGAAAGTTACCTGCTTTTGTGCAAGATAAAATTATTACAGCTTTTGTAGATTGCTTACCCAGGAATGAGCAGTTGAAGCGGGCAGTACACTCACTGGGTATCCAGAATCCTTTGGAGCGTTTGACGCAAATTTATTCCATATTTGATACTGGAATGAAACGCCGTTTATATCTTCCTGGCTTTGCTGATTTGGCAAAATATTCGATTCGGGAATCGATCAGGCTCTGGCAGCAGGATGTGCAAAACCTGGATGGGCTAAGCCAAATACTTTATGTGGATGCCCGTTTTTCTCTGCCGGACAACCTGCTGCTTTATGGAGACAAAATGTCCATGGCTGCGTCTCTCGAGGCGCGTGTCCCGTTTCTAGATTTGGAATTAATGGCTCTGGTTGAAGGCATTCCGCCACACTTAAAAATTCATGGACGCACCCAGAAATATTTATTAAAACGCGCTGTGACCGCTTGGGTGCCGCAAGAAATTATCCAGCGAAAAAAGATTGGATTTGCAACCCCTGTGGATCAGTGGTTTGGCGGAAAGTTACGCAGCTATGTTGGAGAACATCTATTAGCCAGTAACTCAGCGTGTAGGCATTATTTCGAACCCTTAACGATCAAAAGATTAATTTCGGATCATGAAAGTAAACGGCATGATCATAAGCGTCAATTATTTTCTTTGCTGACTTTTGAGTTGTGGTACAAACAATTTATGTCGTAAGAAAAGCTTACGTCTAAACCGCCATAAGTTTCTATTTGGTTGTAATTAAGATTTGGATGAGATTGACTGAATTGGGAATTTGGAAATGGAACGGATAAATTTTTTGGATTGTCAGGTCGATAGTTTGGATATGCAGGATGCTTTAAATTGGATGGATGGCCGCATCAAGGAACGCAATCCAGGTGCAATCGCTGTTGTTAACGCAAATAAGTATTGGCGAATGTCACAAGATGTGCGTTTGCGGCAATTTGTTCAGAACGCCGAGCTGGTTATTCCAGAATGGGCTGTTTACTGGGGCGCCGCAAGAGTCGGGACTCCCGTAAAAGCCTATGTAGCTGGGGTGGCCTTATTACAAGCGGCAATGCCCTGGGCAGAAAAGAAAGGGTATCGGCCCTATTTTTTGGGAGCCAAGCCAAGCGTAATCAATGCATTAGCTGCGCGATTGAAATCCGATTTCCCCAGACTCAGGCCTGCCGGGTTTCATCAGGGCTACTTAAAGACTCAAACAGAGCATGAGATTGTGCTTAATAAGATTGCCAAAAGCAGCCCGGATCTGATTTTTGTTGCGATGGGGTCTCCCAAGCAAGAATACTGGATCGCCGAAAACTCAAAAAGATTAAATATTCCTGTTTCGATGGGTGTTGGCGGCAGTTTTGATGTTCTGGCGGGCATTAAAAAAGATACTCCCTGCTGGGCGCGTGGCAATGGATTGGAATGGCTTTACAGGCTTTCACTAGAGCCAAGCGTTTATTGGAAGCGATACCTGATTTGTAACCCATGGTTTGTTGTGCAGGTATTATTGTCATATCTTCAAACCATCCCGATGCGATGTAAATGAATTTTCAGATTCTTTGTCCTGCCTTCAGATAAAGGCTTTCCACCGGCCCGGGTTAAAGACTATCGCCGTCAGGCGCAGGCGGCGGTCCGCGAGAAATATGACTGGGAAAAAGTGACGGATCAATACGAAGCCCTCTATCGCGCCCTTGCCCCGCGTTCCGATTGAGGTTTTTGTCATCTGTGGGATACAATCAGCCTCCGCCTGGAGAGAAAAACCCATGCAAAATGCGATTACTGGTCAGGAAATGGAAATAAAAATCGAATCCGATCAACGCCAGGCCCCGGTCCTGGATGAATATGCCCGCCCGTGGATGACGCTGGCCCTGGCCCTGAGCGACCTGCTCAGCCTCTACCTGGCGCTGGCCCTCGCCCTGCAAATCCGCCGCCTGCCCGGGCTGGTTGTCGACCTGGACTATAACCAGGTCTACGGCCTGCTGGCCGTCACACTGCTCTTGATGTTTGCCCGCAAGGGTCTCTACCCTGCTGTGGGCTTCAACTACGTTGATGAGCTCGGCCAGGTTGTCTCGAGCGCCAGCTTCAGCTTCCTGGTCGTGATTGTGATCACCTTTGCGCTCGAGCATGGCAGCCTGACCCTGCGCCTGGTGATGCTGCTGGCCTGGGCCTTCAGCCTGGGCCTGATCCCCGCCGCCCGCTACCTGGTGCGCCGGCTCTTGATCCGCTGGCGGTTGTGGGGCGAGCCGGTCGTGGTCATCGGTGATTTGAAGGCGGCGCAAACCCTGGCCGAACATTTCAGGATCAACCTGCAGCTGGGCCTGCGCCCGGTGGCGCTCCTGCCAACCGAACGCTGCGCGGGCTGCCAGGCGGGCTGCAATGGCCCCGAGGTGACCTGCCCGGTCAGGGCCCAGGCCCGCGGCCTGAAGCTGCAAACGGCCCTGGTCGCGATCGATGATCTCGGCGTGATCGACGACCTGGTTGAGCGCTTCCGCGGTATTTTTCACCGCGTCATCCTGGTCAAACACAAGGCGGGCCGCTACGGGTTATCGGGCCTCCAGGTTTTGGATTTTTCGCAGGTCCTTGGGCTCGAAGTCAGGAACAACCTGCTCAATCCCTGGGCGCAGCTCTTCAAACGCGCCATCGACCTGCTGGGTGCCGGCGTGGGGCTGCTCTGCCTGGCGCCGCTCTTTGGGCTGCTGGCGCTCTGGATCAGGCTTGATGCGCCGGGCGGGGTCTTCTACCGCCAGGCGCGCCTCGGGCGGCATGGGCGGCCCTTCCAACTGCTCAAATTCCGCAGCATGTACCGGGACGCCGACCAGGTCTTGAGCGGCGAGTTGGCGCGCGACCCGGCCCTGAAAGCCGAGTGGGACAGCCACCAGAAGCTGAAGCGCGATCCGCGCATCACCCGCGCCGGCCGCTTCCTGCGCAAGTTCAGCCTGGATGAGTTCCCGCAGCTCTGGAATGTTTTGCGGGGCGAGATGAGCCTGGTGGGCCCGCGCCCGATCATGCTCAACCAGCGCCTGCTTTACGGGGAAACCTTCGGCGATTACAGCTCGGTGGCCCCCGGGATGACCGGCCTCTGGCAGGTCTCCGGCCGCAGCCAGACGACCTTTGCCCGCCGCGCCGAACTGGACCTCGAATACATCCAGCGCTGGTCCCTCTGGCTTGATATTTACATCCTGGTCAAAACGGTCAAAGTGGTGCTCTGGGAAAAAAGCGCCTACTAACCCGGATAAACCGGAAAAGAAAACCCTGACCACGACTCCGCCCAGAACACGGGGCAAGCGGCCACCAAGTAACCCGAAGGTTCACACGCGTACCTGCGTTCGGTGCAGGCAGCGAAAATCAAAGGTTCCCTTTGTGCTCCTGTGTGCCCTTCGTGTACTTCGTGGTAAAGCTCTTCAGCCAGTAGCAAAAGATAATGGCGTTCTCAAAGTCGCTTGACAAAATAACGATGTCGTTGCGAGGGCGCGCTTTTCCGCCTGAAGCAATCTCCAAAAGGTCAGTTTTGCCCATTTAGGGCCTGTAAAAGTATTATTCCGCATTTTGGATGATTTTGCCATTCGGCTAAAATGAAAGCTTGAAACACAAAGGACACAAAGTACACGAAGGAAAACCCCAAGGATTAAAAAGCTTGCATTATTTCGTGCGCAAAGGCTTTTAAACTTCGTGCCCTTGGTGTCCTTCGTGGTAAAAAGCCTTAAACAAACTCATCGAAAAAGAAAATCTTAAAAAAAGAAGCTGCGGAGTTATTCTTTTACAAGTCCTTAGCGGGAGACTGCTTTGGGCACACTGCCCAGAACGCAGTGCGGGAAGAACGCCTCGCAGCGACATTTCTCGGACTTTGAGAAAACCAGACCTAAAAGTCGGTCAATCCTACCGGGAAATCGGGTTTGGCGTTATGATTTGGCCGCGCGCCTGGCCGCAGGGCGCGGCGCGCCCCGGGTCTGTTTGGACCTCATCGTTCCTCAGAAAAGATGCTGATGAAAAAAAATGTAAAAGCTGGCCTCGTTTTGACCATTTGTCCATACCTGGGGTTGAAGGATGACCCCGGCACCTCCTTCGCCTATCCCAACCCGGCCAACCTCTGCTTCCACTGCCGGGTGCCGGCCGCGCCCCTGCTCGAACACCAGGGAGCCTGCTGCCTGGCCGAGACGCATCCCGCCTGCCCGGTCTTTGGCCGGGAACCGCAGCAGCCCTTCCCGTCGAATCTCCGCTTTGGCGGCGGCGAGTTCCGCTCCGCGCGCCGGACTCCCTGGCGCTGGATCGCCCTGGCCGTTGGCGCGCTCTTGATCGGGTTTGCGCTCTGGCAGGTTTTGCCAGCCAGGCCTGCCGGGCAGGTTCCGGTCAGCCCGGCGGCCAGCCTGACTCCCACCAGCGCCAGCACGCCCAGCCCGGCGGCCACAAAACTCCCCGGCCTGGCCCTGCCGTCGACCAAAACGCCCGGCGCGCCTGCGCCCACGCTCGAACCCGCCTCCCCCACGCCCACCGATTTCCCTCCCCAGGAACATGCGCTCGAAGTTCCCGTGCTGGTGGGTGAGCAGCCCATCCTGCTGCACCGCGTCATCGAGGGGGAACAGATTGTGCTGCTTACCAGGCGCTATGAAACCAGCCTCGAAGTCCTGGAGGCCCTCAATTACAGCCCCCCGGCGCCTGTTTTTGCGGGGCGGGTGATCGTGATTGCCCCCGGCTTGATGAACGTCGACCCGAATTTGCCGCCCTTTGACCCCTACCAGGTCATCGATCCCGAGATTGGGGTCGGGGAGCTGGCCGGGAAGCTGGGTGTCGACCTGGACAGGTTGAAATATTACAACCGCTGTTCAGGGTTCTGCAAGTTTGTCAGCGGCGATTGGCTCTTGATCCCGCGTCTGCGGACGCCCACCCCGGCGGCGGCCACGCCGGTCCCGTCTCCCACGCCCACCCAACTGCCTCCGCCCGGAGAGCATCCGCTCGAAGTTCCCGTGCTGGTGGGCGAGCAGCCCCTGCTGCTGCATCGCGTCGTGGAGGGGGAACAAATTGTGCTCCTGACCAAACTCCACCAGACGACCCTGGAAGTCCTCGAGGCGATCAATTACCTCCCGCCCGCGCCGCTCCTGGCGGGCCGGGTGATCGCGATTGCCCCCGGCCTGAAGGTTGTCGACCCGAATTTGCCAGCTTTCGAGCCGTACCAGGTGGTCGAAACCGGAATCAGCGCCGCAGACCTGGCCGTGAAACTGGGCGCTGACCTGGCCCTGCTGAAATATTACAACAATTGCCTGGATAGCTGTCAACTGGTCAAAGGAGACTGGCTGCTGGTTCCGCGCTCGAAATAATCCTGTTCTTGATAAGTGGAAAAGCCCAATGCCGTCTGTCCTCATGATTTGCACAGCCAACCAATTCCGATCCCCCCTGGCGGCGGCCTGCCTGCTCGAGGCCATCCGGGCGGCGCAGCCTGCCGGGCGCTGGGTGGTCGAAAGCGCCGGCACCTGGGCCAGGGCCGGGCTGCCCGCGCCGGGGCTTGCCCGCCAGATCGCCAGCCGGATCGGCCTGCCGGGGCTGGAAAGCCATCGCACCCGCCAGGTCGATTCAGAACTGCTCTCGCGTTATGATTTGAGCATTGTCATGGAAGCCGGGCACAAGGAAGCCTTGCGCAGCGAGTTTCCCGCGCTCAAAGAGCGGGTCTACCTGCTCTCTGAAATTGTGGACGGCTTCCCGTATGACATCCCCGACCCTGCCGCGCCCGGCGTGGACCCTGACGAAGTGGCCGATGAATTGAAAAGATTGATTGACAAGGGGCTTAACCAGATCCTCCGCCTGGCCGAATCGCTTTCGGCTGATGCCAGGTCTCTTTAGGCCTGGAGCTTCTCAATCCACCGCACTTTCAAACTGCACCGGGAGTGCGTCGCACCCGGCTTTTCGGACAAATCTCACGAAACGGGGCCTGGTTTCGCTTGAACAGGCCCCGTTTAACCCGGTGCGGCGCAGCCTCTGTCAGAATGGATGAAACGAAGAACTAACCAAATGCCAAAAACCCCCCGACCTGTGGAACAAGATCAAGCCGCCCTCAAAGCGCAAGTGGATTTGGTCAAGCAAATCCTGAAGAATTTACATTCTCCAGAGCAGTTGGACGAACACCCCTGGACAAAAAGCCTGATTGTGCAGGCTGAAATTGCCGCCGACCCAGCGCTGCTCCAAAAAAGCCCGGGCCTGCAACTGGCCGTGGCGGTCAGCCATTTATTCAAGGAGGCGATGCCCGCCGCGCCGCCCAAACGGGGCAAACGGCTGGATACGCGCTGGGGCGAATTTGGCCTCCTGGCGGCGCAATATTTTGCGCCCTTCCTGTTTGGCGCGCCATCCCCGGCGTCCCTGCGGGAGGCCTGGGGCAAGATCGATCAGGCCATCTTATGGTTTGTCTATGGAAAAATCCCCGAGTCTGCCTCAGACTTGGATCTGGCCCGTTACAAACTGGTCGGGGATGAATTGGAGGTGGCTCCCAACAGCACCCTGAGTGATTGGCACCGCAAAGGGATTGGGCGCCTGGCCGGGGTGATCCTGGAGCGCGAACAGCATTTGAGTCGCGCGCTCCCGCAGCCGGCCGAGGTGGTCGAGGTTCCGGCTCCAGCCCGGCTGGAACCGGAGCGAACCAGGCCAACGTTTCCGCTCAGGAAATGGGTTCTTGGGGGCTTGCTTGCGCTTGGGCTGCTGGCTGGTCTTTTCGCTGCCAACCAGGCCTGGCAGGTGGCCCAGCTGGCCGAAAAAATCAACGCTGACGCCTCCCAACTCCAGGAGCTGGTTTCGGGCGAGCCTGACCTTGAGATGATCCAGCAGGCCGGGCCGCTTCTGGGCAGCTTGCACGAGGATCTGGGCCGCTTGCGCGCGCAGGCCGACCCGCCGCTCAAGCAGTTTGGGCCGTGGCTGGCCTGGGTTCCCGTCTATGGCGCGGATATTTCGGCGGCTTCCGACCTGCTAGCGCTGGCCGACCAGACGGTCAATGCTGCCCGGCTGGCTTCCCAGGCGACCGCCCCGCTCATCGAAGCCGTGCAGGCGGCTTCCGCCCCGCCTTCCCCGCGTTCCCTGACGAAGCTCCTGGTGCAGGCCCAGCCAGAACTGGTGCAGGCCAGGCAGGCTTTGGCCGAAGCGCGTTCGATCCGGGTGCGGATCCATCCCGAGGTCTTCTCGCCAAAAACAAAAGCGCTGGTCCTCAAGCTGGACCCGCTGCTTGACCTGCTCGAGGATGGTCTCTCTGGCTTGCTGGCCCTGCCGAAACTGCTCGGGGCCAGCAGCGAAGGCCCGAAGACCTACATGATCCTGGTCCAGAACGAAGACGAACTGCGCGCCACCGGCGGCTATCTCAGCTCCGTGGGCAGTTTTGTGATTCGCGATGGGGAGCTTTTCGGCCTGAGATTTGAAAACACGGATGATTATCAAGATTGGGAAAAGCCCTATCCGCTCTCACCCTGGCAGATGGAAGACTATATGAACATCCCGGTGATTTTGCTGCGGGATTCGAACTGGTCTCCCAATTTCCCGGCCAGCGTCTCGCTGACCGAGTTTTTGTACGCTTACCAGAATAATCATTCGGTCGATGGCGTGATTGCCATCAACCAGCAGGCCCTGGTCATCCTGCTCAAGGCGATTGGCCCGCTCAGCATTGAAGCTGTTCCCGAGGCGATTACGGCAGAGAACGTCATCGCCTATATGCGCGAAGCCAAAATCCCTCCCGAAGAAGTGCGCCCCTCGAAGTGGGATCGCAAGGCTTTCATCGGGAATATGGCGGCGGCCATTTTGGACAAACTGCTGGCGGGGGATGGGCTGGCCTGGGAACCCCTGGCGCGGGCGATGATCAGCGCGCTCGACCAGCGCCAGATCCTGCTCCAGTTCGATGACCCTGACCTGACGGCTCTCGTCGCCCGGCACGCCTGGGATGGCGCTGTGCGCGCGGTTGAAGGCGATTTCCTGATGAGCGTGGATACCAATCTTGGGTATAACAAGACCAACGCGCTGGTCGAAAAAAAACTGGCCTATGATCTCGATTTGAGCGATCTTGAAAACCCCACCGGTTCGCTGGTGGTCTTCCATCAGAATCGGGCGGTTGCGCCGCTGCCTTGCGTGCAATGGGGAGCGGAAACGCCGGCTGCCGAAAAGTGGTATGCGATCAATCGCTGTTACTACAATTACCTGCGCGTTTACCTGCCGGAGGGCACACGCCTGATCGAGGCCGCTCCGCACGCCATTCCGGCGGACTGGATGATCCTCGGGCAGGCCGTCCCCGCCCGGGTGGACCTGCTCGACCCTGAATTCGAAAAGATTGATGGCCTTCAAGGGTTTGGCACCCTGGTGGTGGTGCCCGGCAAGCGCACCCTCAGCACCAGTTTTACGTTTGCCCTGCCCGCCAGGGTGGTTTTGTCGGGGCCGGCCAGTTGGGAAAAAACCTACAGCCTGAAGATTCAAAAACAGGCTGGCACGCGCGCCATGCCCCTGACAGTTCGCCTCCATTTACCTGCGGGAGCGCAGGTTGAGCAGGCGCCTCCCGCCGCGCTGGTTGAATCAAACAATCTCTTGCTTGAAACCAACCTGACCACTGACTTGATGATCAGGGTTGTTTTCTCCCTGCCCTAAATCCGGACGAAATCCGAACCTCAACCTCTTCGCCAATGGGATTGAATAGGCTAGAATATGAATAACGTATTCTAGCTAAAAAGGAGAATTTTATGAATAAAACCATTCGTTTTCTGTTGATCCTGGTTTTGCTGGTGGGGGTGGTTGCGGTTGCAGGCAGTAAAGTTGCCTGGGCTGGCTCCGCGCCGGCTTCAGACCAGGCCAAGGCTGAGGCTGCCTCAGCGCTTGCGCTCAAGCCTGGAACTGTGGTAGTGCCAGTACCGAATCACCCTGAACAAGAAGGCGTCAATGTCGATGCGAGTAAGGCCTGCCCGGTCTCCATTCGCGGCCATGCCACCTTGTGCGCGTTGACCAGCGGAACGGAAGTTTTCGGCTCGCTTCGCGCCAGGGAGTCCGGCTATCTCTCCAAAGTTGTCAGCCTGTACTTCACCTCTGGCAGCGCGCGCCTGTGCTTTGGCGCCCCCCAGGGCAACGAAGTGATTTATGTTGACAGCAATGGCGAATGGGTTCCCCTCTACACCTTCTATGTGGACGGCCAGGCCTGTGTGGATGTCAGCACGAGCGGCCTGTACGTGCTGGGAAAGTAACCCGGTAGTCCCGTTTTAAAAAGTCAAGTCTTCCGAAAAGGGAGGAGGCCCGGCCTCCTCCCTTTTTTGATTAACCTCGAGAGCCTGCCCGTGCGAAAAAACCTCCCTCCCCTTTTTCTGGCGCTTTCCCTGCTGCTGATCTACCTGGGAACGCTCGCTCCCGGCCTGACCTGGGCAAATGACGGGGCCGATGGCGGCGATTTGATCACTGCCGCTGCCACCGGTGGAATCCCGCACCCGACAGGTTATCCCACTTACCTGCTCCTGGCCCGGCTTTTTCAATTCCTGCCGCTCGGATCGCTGGCCTTGCGCACCAACCTGCTCTCAGCGCTGGCTGCTGTCCTGGCGGCTCTGCTGGTCTACCTGATCCTTGTCCGGCTGCCAGCCTCCCCGGTGGCCGGGAACTGGCTGGCGGGCCTGATCGCCGCGTTTTCGTTCGGCCTCTCCCCCCTGCTCTGGTCACAGGCGGTCATTACTGAAGTCTATGCCTTGCACGCGGCTTTTGCCGCGCTCTCCATCTGGCTGGCCCTTTTCGTTCCCAGCCTTGCTTCGCGCGCGCGGCTCGACCGTTTGCGCGGCCTGACCCTCGGGCTGGCAATCGGGAACCACCTGACTTCCGTCTTCTTCGTTCCCTCAATACTCCTGGCGGGCGCCTGGAAAGGGCGCTGGCAATTGGATTGGAACGTCCTGCTCCGCAGTTCTGCCTGGTTGGGGGCAGGCTTGCTGGTTTACCTTGGCCTGCCAATCCGGGCGCTCTCGAATCCGCCGGTTAATTGGGGCAATCCGGTTACGTTGCGCCAGTTTGCCTGGCTGGTGACCGGCGAGTTAT
Organism: Anaerolineales bacterium UBA5195; assembly: GCA_002412925.1. Lineage (GTDB taxonomy): Bacteria > Chloroflexota > Anaerolineae > Anaerolineales > Villigracilaceae > UBA5195. The sequence goes on from DHVZ01000011.1 coordinate 70,078, forward strand.
ACCAGGAACGCCTGCTGGATTTGACCCGTGCGGGACTTCTCGAACGCGTCCAGGCCTGGGCAAATTTGCTGCTGCAACAATTCGAACTGCCCGGGGTCTTGCTTGCGCTGGTTGGCCTGGTTTACTTCTTTAAACCTTCCCGCCTGTATTTCATCACCCTGTGTAATGCAATCCTGTTTTCATTATTTGCCATCTTCTACGCTTCGTTTGATTCGTATGTTTACCTGCTCCCGGTTTTCCTGTCTTTCGCAATCTGGATCGGCCTCGGGATTGGCGGTCTGCTGCAAACAGCCGGCCAATCTGCGCGCGGCCTGAGGATCGTGGTCTTCACGGCCTTTGCGCTCCTGTTTTGCGTTTTGACGGCCAGCCGCTGGGGTAGTGTCGACGCGGCGCATGACCTGCGCGCCGAACAGTTTGGCGCGCGGGCCATGGCAAGCTTGCCTGAAAATGCCATCGTTTTTGCAGATGGCGACCGGGCGATCTTTGCCCTCTGGTATTTTCATTTCGCCCTGGGGCAGCGCCCCGACCTTGCCATCCTGGTCCCTGACCTGCTCCCGGCGGATTGGTATCTGAAGACGCTCCAGTCGGTTTACCCTTCCCTGCGCTGGCCGGAGGGTCTCCCCTGGCCGCCGACCATCAGCGCGGCCAACCAGCCTCGTCCCAGTTGTTATCTGAGTTCCGCGGCTCTGGAAGAAATTTCTTGCAGCCCAACTCCTTGAAGCCTGCTCGCGAGTCTCTGGCGCAGGGTCAGTTCCTGATCGGGCGCACAAAGACTGCGGCCACAGAAGAGAACAGGAACATCACTCCAAACATCGACATTAAAAGCACGTAGCCAGACGCATCGGCAATCGCGCCGCCGATATATGCGCCAATCGCGCCCGCGCCCGCACCGGCGATGTTTTGCAAACCGAGAAATTCGCCGGAGCGCTCTTTGGGGATGATGTCGGTGCCGAGCGCCCACGAAGCGACGCTGAAGATGGCGTATGCCATGCCGATCAACCCGGCGGCGACGTACATCAGCGGCTGGGTTTGCCCGAGCACCATGACGGCCACGCCCAACGCGCCGATCAGGCCGCTCGAAACGGTCAGCAGGCGGCGGTCAACCTGGTCTGAGAGCCAGCCCGCCAGCAGGCCAAAGAGAATCACGCAAACGCCCAGCACCAGCGGCAGGGTTCCGGCCAGACCGGCAGCCTGTTTGCCGGGCAGGTTGAATTTTTCCTGGACAAAGTACAACAAAAAGACGCCGATATTGTTGATGGCGACCAGCGCAGCCAGGCGGTTGATCACCAGCCAGGTAAAGGGGCGGTTCTGGCTGGCTGAAGCGCCCAGGTGGATATACAAACTGGCGAAAACGCCTGCCACGACGGCAATTGTCATGGCGGTGACCCCCACTGCGCCGAAGACCAGGCGGTTGCCAGTTGGCAGGAGGGGCAGGGCGGCCTGGACGAACTGCCCCAGCCCCAGGATGAGGCCGGTGAAGGCGCCGGTCATCACCAGCAGGCTGACGAAAGGTTTCCAGTTCAGGGCGGGGGCGGAGGTGAGCGGTTTTTCCTTGACGAACATGGCCAGCCCCATGCAAGCCAGCATGGCGGCGCAGGTAATCAGCAGACCGGCCAGGATATTCCCTTTTTGAACGATTGGCGCAATCACCAGCCCAAAAATGACCAGCGGCAGGGGCACTTCCAGCAGGGTCTTGACGCCCGCTGCAAGCCCGCGCTTTTCCGGGGGGACGAGATCGGGGATAAAACCCTGGGTGGCAGATTGCGACAGGTTGGTGGAGGCCATCGAGAGCAGGTAAACCGCAAATAAAACATAATAGCCGGAAAGACCTTGCAGGCCCGCCACCCAGGCCAGGCTCAGGATCAGCAGCACTTCCAGCAGGGTGCCGGCCAGGATGAACGGGCGACGGCGCCCCCAGGGCAGGCGGGAGTGGTCTGAGAGAATCCCGAACAGGGCCTGGAGCAGGACCGCCGCCATTAATCCCCACAAACGGATGAAACCAAAGTAGGTTCCCTTTTGCGCTTCGCCGACAAAGCCCTGCACAAGCAGGGGGATGAGCAGCCCGGCCAGCACCTGCGAACGCAGGGTCAGCGCAAACCAGTTGGCGTTCATGAACAGGTACTGGTACCAGCGGATGGGTTGGGGTGTGGATTGGATGGTCATGGCTCCTCCTGTGAGAGTAGGGGAACGACGATTCGCTCAGTCAAAACAAACTTCAAGTTCTTCGCCGCGCCTCAAAATACATTGACATTTGCTCATTCCAATTATATAATGAAAATAATTATTTTCTAAAGATGAAAAAATAATTATCTGGAGATTTGACATGCCGAAACAGAGCTTTCGGGGCAGCAACATCAATCTGGTGAAATTGCATAATTTGCGTGTTGTCCTGCTCAGCCTGCTGCATGAGTCTAATTTATCGCGCGTCCAGATAGCTAAAAAGACCAATCTCTCCAATACGACCATCACCAATTTAATTTCTGAACTGATCGACCAGGGCATCGTTTCAGAGGTCGAAGAAACTGAACTGGAGCAGGGTGAACTCCGCCCGGTGGGCCGCCCGCGCACCAGCATCCAGCTTGAGCCGAATGCCCGCTTTGTCGTTGGGGTGCATATTGGCGTGGGCTTGTTCAGGGTGGGTCTTGTTAATATCTATAACGAGATGCTCCACAACCAGGTGGTTTATTTCGAGATCAGCCGGCCGGCTGACCAGGTTCTGGTGCAAATTGTCCAGACGATTGAAGCGGTGATCACTGTCAGCGGGGTGGAGCGCAGCAAAATTTTGGGTATCGGCGTCGGAGCTTCGGGGTTGGTCGATTTTCAAACCGGGATCAATCTATTGGCTCCCAACCTGAACTGGCACAACGTCCCCCTGCGCGATGATTTACAGCAGGCGCTTAACCTGCCGGTTGTGGTGGATAACAATGTGCGCACAATGGCCCTGGGTGAAACCTATTTCGGGGCCGGGCGCGGCGTCGATTCTCTGGCTTTTGTCTATGGGCGGACTGGTGTGGGCGCCGGTTTGATCTTTAAAGGCCAGGTTTTTCGCGGCAGCACCAAAGGCGCTGGCGAGATTGGACACACAGTCATTTTGCTGCGTGGCGGGGAGCTTTGCCGCTGTGGGCAGAGAGGCTGTCTGGAAACATTGATCTCCGAGGAGGCCATCTTGCGGCAGGCCGAGCAGATTACCCGGCTGTATCCGCAAGGGATTCTCGCCCAGACTTTATCTGATGAAAATGATATTTCTCCGATTGAACGTGTCTTTAGGGCTGCCCGCGCAGGTGATGAAACTGTCAGGGCGATGCTCGAAGATCGCGCTTTTTATCTTGGGGTGGCTTTAACCGGTGTCGTCAACCTGTTCAATCCTGAGCTGATTCTCCTGGGCGGGATCTTCTCGCGCGGGGTAGACTTTTTCCTTGAACCAGCCATCAACACTGTCAGCCAGATGTCTTTTGGCGGGATGGGCAGGCGGGTCCGGATCGAAGCCACCAGTTTTGGTTGGAAAGCCGGTGTTTTGGGGGCGTCAGCCCTGGCGTTAATGCACTTTTTCTATCAGTCTGAATCATCAAATCTATAAAGAGGAATTTGTGGAATCTCTTCGCATCGCTTTCTTACCTCTTCTGCGCACCACCTTTGATGTTCCGCTTGCCGAAACGATGATTTCTGAAGCGCGTCAGGGTTTGCTTGAGGCCGGATTTGAATTGGTCGGCCCTGCTCAGGGCCTGACTGATTTAGCCGCCGCCCAGGCCGCCGCCGTGGAACTCAGTTCCACCCCCTTTGACCTGCTCCTGATTTTTCAGGCCAGCTTTGCTGACAGCTCCATGACAGTCGCCTTGACCGAGAAAACCGAAGCTCCGGTCTTTTTGTGGGCTGTCCCCGAACCCTGGACAGGCGAGCGGCTGCGCCTGAATTCGCTCTGCGGGATCAACCTGGCCGGTCATGCCTTGACCCTGCGCCGGCGCAAATACGATTACGCCTACGCCGCGCCGGAGGATGCGGCCACCCTCCAGCAAATCCGCACCCTGGCCGCGGCGGGACGGTTGCGCCGCAGCTTGAAATCTACCCGCCTGGGCGTGGTTGGTGAGCACCCAACCGGGATGGATTCCTGCCACCTGGACGAACCGGCCCTGGCCCGCATTTTCGGAATCCAAATCCAACGGATTGAACTGAGCGAGGTTTTCCAACGCGCGCGCAGCACGCCCGCCGCCCGGCTGGCCCCCATTCGCTCACGCCTGGAAACTCACCTGGATAACCTGGCAACCTTGGACCAGACCCCGTTGAATGGCACCTTAAGCGTTTATTCAGCGCTGAAAGAAATCGCGGCTGAACACAAGCTGGATGGGCTGGCCGTTCGCTGTTGGCCCGAGTTTTTCACCGAGATGGGCTGCGCCGCCTGTGGCGCGATGTCGATGCTGAGCGATGGTTTTGATGGGGCCACCTCGCTCCCCTGCAGTTGCGAAGCTGATATCAATGGCACTGTGACGCAGTTGTTATTGCAAACCCTGGCCGATGCCCCGGCTTTCGGCACCGACATGGTGGCCGTGGATTTTGACAAAGACAGCATGGCGCTCTGGCATTGCGGTCTGGCCCCTTTCTCGATGGCTGACCCGGCTGTCCAGGCCCACGGAGGCATTCACTCCAACCGGCGTGTGCCGTTGGTGATGGAGTTCCCGCTCAAGCCTGGGCCGGTCACGATCGCGCGTCTTAGCCAGGCCACCGGTGAGTTAAGGCTGGTGTTGGCCCAGGGCGAAATGCTTTCATCGCCCAAGCCCTTTAGCGGCACATCTGGCACGCTGCGGCTTTCCAGTCCGGTGCGCGATTTTCTGGATGTATTGATGCGTGAAGGGCTGGAGCATCATGTTTCGTTGGTCTATGGCAATTACCTAAAAGAATTACAGGTTTTTGCCTCGCTTGTTGGCCTGCCTGTCTTGAATTGCTAACCATAGGAGGTGTCTCCCCGAAGAATTGGCCCGTCCGTCTTGAACTTGAAAATAACCTATCACCACTAATAAAGAGGAGATGAAAAATGTACGTCAAGAAAATATTTGCCCTGTTCCTGTTAGTCGCTGTTCTGCTGTCCGCTTGCGGCACCGCAACCCCCGTAGCGACAGAGGCTCCGGTGGTTGCGCCAACCGTTGCGCCGACAGATGTTCCGGCCCCCACGGCTGCCCCAACCATGGAACCAGTTGAATTGCGCTTCACCTACTACGCCGATGGCGTCGAAGCTGACGTGATGAAGCCGCTCCTGGATAAGTTCATGGCCGAAAACCCCGGCATTACTGTTGTTCTGGATGTGGTCCCGTACAAGACCATCGATGAACAACTCCCTGTCCAGTTGGAAAGCGGCACCGGCCCCGACCTGGCCCGCATCACCAACTTTGGCGCCTACAAGGCCAAGTTGTTGGACCTGCGCCCCGTTCTCGCCGATTCGGCTTACTACGAAGCCAACTTCCCGGCCCCGATCCTGGAAGCCTTGAACTATGGCGGTTTCCCCGATACCCTGACCGTCACCGGCCCCTATGTCAACAAGACCCTCTTTGACCAGGCGGGCGAGACCTTGCTTGGTGAAGGCGCCACCTGGCAGCAGTGGACCGAAGTGACTGAGAAAGTTGCCAAGGCCACTGGCGTTCAGTACGCCATCGCCATTGATCGCACCGGTCACCGCTTTGCCGGCCCGGCGATGAGCATGGGCGCAACCCTGATCAATGCCGAGAACGGCTTCACGGTTGATACCCCTGGCTTCCGCGCTTATGCCGAAATCGTCAAGGGCTGGCACGACAAGGGCCTGACCCCCAAAGAAGTCTGGCTCGGCGCTGAACCCGTCAACAGCTGTATTGCGGCCTTCAAATCGGGCCAGTTGGTGATGTGCATGTCCGGTTCCTGGCAGATCAACGGCGTTGCCAAAGATGTTGCTGATGCCTTTGACTGGGTGGTCGTCCCCAATCCCACTGGCGAAGGTGGCTCCACCGGTATCGCGGGCGGCTCGGCTGTGGTTGTGTTTGCCAGCTCCAAGCACCCCCAGGAAGCGGCCAAACTGGTTGAATTCCTGATCAAGGCTGAAAACTACAGCGAATTCTCGGCGGGCACGCTCTCCCTTCCGGCGAACAAAGAAGTAGCGGCCAAGGGCGTCTCCTTCAAGACCGAGAATCCTTTTGTTCTGGCGGCTCTCTCAGCCTACACAACCGAAGTGCCGAAGCTGAAAGAACAGGCTGTGGCCCTGAACGTCCATCCGTATGCGTTTGCCTACTATCGCAACAGCGCCAACCGGATTGCCCAGTACCTGAGCGGTGAACTGAAGCTCGACGAGATGCTCGTCAACCTGCAGCAGGATATTGACAAGGCGATCGAGGAAGCCAAAAAGTAGTAAAGTTTTGCGGGTTTGTTTGGGTGGGGCGCAGGCTGGTGTTCTGCGCCCCACCAGATTGGATGAGCCTATGTTCATGCAAACCGGAACCAAAAAAGCTGGGAATCTGCTCAGCGGGTTGTTTAATCCGCTTTACGAGCTTTTTGTCGCGTTCCTCGACCTGGTTTTTGGATCGATCCAACGCCTGATCGGGGTGCGCGGTATGCCCTATGTCTTTGTGCTGCCGAACCTGTTGATTTTTGGCATCTTCATCCTTTTCCCAATGCTGCTGAACTTTGTTTATGCCTTCACTGGCGGCGCCTCCTTTTTGCCGGAGCAACGTCCCTGGGTGGGCACGGCCAACTTTGACCGCCTGCTGGCCTGCGAGAACTACCTGGAACCGCGCACCTGCAACGAAGATTTATTCTGGCGGTCTGTCTACAACACAGCCAGCTATGTCGTTTTCCAGGTGGCTTTGATGGTCCTGTTGGCGTTGATCACGGCCCTGATCCTCAATCGGAACCTGAAGGCGCGCGGTTTTTTCAGGGGAGTTTTCTTTTACCCGGTCCTGCTTTCGCCGATCGTCGTCGCTCTGATCTGGAAATGGATCTTGCAGGAAAACGGCCTGATCAATGGGATCATGACCAGCCTGGGGCGTGAGAAAATCCCCTTCCTGGTGAATGCCCAGTGGGCGCAGGTTTTGGTGATCTTGATCAGCGTCTGGGCCTTTATGGGTTTTTACACCCTGATCCTGCTGGCCGGTTTGCAATCCATCCCAGCGGATTTGTACGAAGCCGCCTCGATTGACGGGGCCAATCCCTGGCAGTCTTTTTCCCGGATCACCATGCCGCTCTTGATGCCAACCATGGTTGTCGTCCTGGTTCTGTCCTTGATCCGCGCAGTCCAGGTTTTCGATATCGTTTTTGTCTTTACGGGCGGCGGGCCGGGCACGGCCACGCTCTACCTGGTTCAGTATATTTACAACTATGGGTTTTCCAGCCCGAATAAACAATTTGGCCTGGCTGCGGCAGCCTCCCTGCTGATGGCGGCGGTCTTGATTGTCTTGACTGTGATTCAATTGCTTGTGCGCCGTGAGGAGGACTAAGATGGATGCCACCCTCAGCTATCTGACCCGCACCAAAGGCGGAAAAAAGCTTGACCTGACTGATGTGATCTCGTATCTGTATCTATTTTTGGGCGTCATCATCATGTTTGGCCCGATCATCTGGCTGGTGTTGTCTTCGTTCAAGACCTCAGGCGAAATCGTCAAATTCCCGCCGCGTTTGCTGCCCTACCGCCAGGAAACTCTGGCTATCGAAGGCTTCAAAGACCCGCTGCCCCTCTATTCTGTGACGATGGCAGATGGCACGACCCAGACCCTGGCGCAAGTGCGCCGCGTTGGTTTGGAATCCCAACTGGTCGACCCGGCCAACCCCGGCAAGCTGATCAAGGTTAACATCAATCAGCGCCAGCCGCTTGAAAAAGTCCATTTTGGCCTGGAGAACTACATCGAAGGCGTGCAGAGCTTCAATTTTGGGCTATATCTCTGGAATAGCATCCTGGTGACTGTTGTGGCAACTCTCTTGACCCTGCTGGTCAACAGCATGGCGGCTTTTGCCCTGAGCAAATACAAATTCCGCGGGCGCCAGACGATTTTCATGGTCATGATCAGCACCCTGATGGTGCCGCTCTCGGTCGTGCTGGTGCCGATCTTTTTGGTCATTACCAATGTGGGCTGGAACAATAACCTGCTGGGGATCATCGTCCCCGCGGCGGCAACGCCCACCGGCGTCTTCCTGCTGCGCCAGTATATGCTGACTATCCCGGATGAATTAATCGACGCCGCCCGGATTGACGGCGCGAGCGAGTGGCGCATCTATTCACAGATCATTCTGCCCCTGGCCAAACCGGCCCTGGCAGTCTTGACCATTTTCTCGGTCATGTGGCGCTGGAATGATTTTCTCTGGCCGTTGATTGTTTTGAGCCGCAGCGAGTATTTCACCCTCCAGGTAGGTTTAGCTTCCTTCCAGGGTGAGTTGAACGTCCAGTGGAATCTAATTCTGGCGATGACGGTGCTGACCCTGCTGCCGATTACGTTTGTCTTTGGCTTCTTGCAGAAAAACATCACCACTGGCATTGCCACGACCGGGTTGAAGTAAGAAAGAAGCTGGTTGAGTAGGGCGGTATTCCCCGCCCGTACACCTGCACTTGCAGTGCAGGTGCAAGTGTCGAAACCTGCCATTCCGGGTCTCGGTACGCCGGGAAAGCACCGGCTACTCGACCCTCGCATCACTTTTATAAAGAGAACCCATGCTATTCGACCAGGAAGCCAACAAACTCCAAACCGATTTCACCCGCCTGGAATGGCTGAAATTTACCAATCTCGCAGATGGGATTGCCCGTTTCGAGACCGCCGCCGGGACTTTTGAAGTCAGCGCGCCGGGCGTGGATTTGCTCCGGCTGCGTTTCCAGCGCACTCCCGTGCCCGATTACGGCATTCTGGTGGATGAGGGTGGTTTGCCAAAAGAAAACCTCTGCGTGGAAGAAGCCGACGGCGAGATCCGTGTCCACAGCGGAGAGTTGGAACTGGTTTTCCAGCAGGAGCCGCTGCGCATCTCGGTTTATCGCGCGGGAAAATTGATGCTCGAATCGGCCACCGACCGCACCATCAGCGGCACTTTGCGCCTTGCGCCTTTGGCGGCCAGCCCCGACCAATGGTTCCTGTCCCTGGCGCTCGCCAGCGATGAAAGCGTCTTTGGGCTGGGTGATAAATTCGGCGCACTGGATAAGCGCGGGCAGTTGATCGAAAATTGGAACCGCGATGCGACCGGCGTCAATGCCGAAATCTCCTACAAAAACGTGCCGTTTGCGTGGAGTCCGCGCGGCTGGGGGCTGTTTGTTCACACTCCGGCGCGGGTCACGCACGGCGTGGGCTATTCGCCCTGGTCGCACCGTAGTTACGTCATCAAACTGGATGACCCGACGCTCGATATTTTCCTGCTTTTTGCCGATTTCCCGGCGGAGATGTTGCGCCAGTATACCGCGCTGACCGGCCGCACCGCGCTTCCGCCGCTCTGGAGTTACGGTGCGTGGTTCTCGCGCGCGTTCTACAAAACCGCCGAGGAAATCCTGGAAGTTGCCCAGCAACTGCGCGAACGGCGCATCCCCTGTGACGTGTTGACCCTGGACGGGCGCGCCTGGCACAAATCCGAGACGCGCTTCGACTTTTCCTGGGACCCCGAGCGCTACCCTGACCCGGAAGGGTTTGTCCGCGGCCTGCGCGCGATGAATTACCGCCTGTGCCTGTGGGAATACTCGTACCTTTCGGATTTGAATCCGCTTTTCCCGGAACTGGCGGCTAAAAAGTATTTCCTGCAAGACAAGAACGGCGAAACGTACATCTATCGCTGGCTGTCACCGCCCAACGACCGGCTGATTCCGCACCTGCAACCCTCCGGCTTGATTGACTTCACCAACCCCGAAGCCTACAACTGGTTTCGGGATATGCACCGCTCGCTCTTTGAAATGGGTGTCTCGGTCATGAAAACTGACTACGGCGAAGCCTTGCCCGAGGATGTGGTCGGGCACAATGGCGATACGGGTAAACGCCTGCACAACCTCTACACCCTGCTCTACAACCGTTGTGTCTTCGAGGCCTCGCAACTCTACGGCGACAAGGAAGGCCTCGTCTGGGGGCGTTCCAGTTGGGCAGGCGGGCAGCGTTATCCCGTCCAGTGGGGCGGCGACCCGCAAGGGGATTGGGAAGGTTTGGCGGCCAGCATTCGCGGCGGGCTTTCATGGGGGATGAGCGGCGGCGCGTTCTATGCGCACGACATCGGCGGGTTTTATGGCCCCCAGGAAAGCGGCGGCTTACTCGGAAGTGGAATGCCCGACCCGGAGTTGTATATCCGCTGGGCGCAGACCGGAATCATGGGCTCACATACCCGTTTTCACGGCACCAGCCCGCGCGAACCCTGGTTCTTTGGCCAAGAGGCGGAAGAAATTGTCCGTAAATGGCTGGCCTGGCGCTACCAGTTAATCCCGTACCTGCAGGGCTGCGCCCTAGAAGCCAGCCAAACTGGGATGCCCGTTATGCGCTCGATGATGCTGGCCTTCCCTGATGACCAGCTTGCCTGGCATTTTGAACATCAATATATGCTTGGGCCGTCGCTATTGGTCGCGCCGGTCATCCAGCCGGGCGGAAAGGTGCGCTTTTACCTGCCAGCCGGGAAGTGGTACGACCTCTGGAACCAGACCTGGGTGCAGGGGCCGGGCGTTTTCGAGCGGGAAATGCCCCTTGACCAGATTCCCGTCTTCGGGCGCGAAGGAACGCTTCTCCCGCTTGGGCCAGCCGTCCAGCACACCGGCGAACTCAAAGCCGGGTTGGACCTGGAGCAGGTCTGGGTGTTTGGGTCGCTGCGAAACGGAATGCAGCTGCCAGGTTTGAATTTGAGTGTTTCGTCCGCAACGAAAGTGGAAAACCTTCCGGCGGATGTGAAAATCCAAGTCAAGTAAAGGAGTTTAACGATGCAATTTTTTCTGGATAGCGCCCACGTGCATGAAATTTCAGCTGCCCTCGAGGCGTTCAACATCGATGGCGTCACCACCAACCCGCGCCATGTGCAGGTTTCGGGCAAGCCCTTCCTGACGGTTATCCGCGAGATTGCCAAACTGGTCGAAGGCACCGAGAAGACCGTTTCGGTGGAAGTCAACCCGCATTTCATGACTTATGAAGAGATGATGCCCGAGGCTGAAAAATTGGCGGCGATTTCGCCCAATTTTGTGATCAAGCTGCAGTGTGTCGAACCGTCCTTCAAGGTCATCGAGGCGCTGGCGAAGAAGGATATCCGGGTCAACTGCACATTAATTTTCTCAGCCATGCAGGCCTTGCAGGCGATGCGCTCCGGGGCTTATTACGTTTCCCCGTTTATTGGCTGGAAGGAAACCAATGGCGAGGATGTCAAGGGCTTTATTGACGAGATTGTCACCATCCGCGATAACTATGATTTCGATACTGAAATTATCGTTGCCGCCGTGCGGAATGCCCGCCAGATTGTCGACGCAGCCATGCTGGGCGCGGACATTGTCACAGCCGGGCTTTCGGTCTACCAGGAAGGCTTCCAGCATCCGTATACCCAGGAAGGCATCCAGAAGTTTACCCAGTTCTGGGATAAGACGCAGTACGAATAAAAATCAATCATCTACAAGGAGACAAAAAGATGAAAAAAGGAATTTTATTGCACGAAGCGACCGATGATGTTGGCGTGGCCGTCATGGACTTGAAGGTTGGTGAAGAAATCGATGCTGTCACCCTGGAAGGCATCGAGGTCAAGAAGGTCAAGTTGGTCAGCGATGTCCCGCTGGGCCACAAGGTGGCGATGAGCGACCTGGCGCAGGACAAGCACATCATCGAATATGGCCGCGAGATCGGTTATGCTGCTGCCCCAATCAAAGCGGGAGAGCATGTTCATATTCATAACATCAAAAGTTTGCGCTGGGCCGCCAGCACATCCACAGTTCTGGCGAAGTAGGAGGACTCATGGCTACATACAAGGATATTCCCCTGACCGGTTACCGCCGCGAAAATGGCCGGGTCGGTATTCGCAATCACGTCATCATTCTCTCGGTGGATGATATTTCCAATGCCGCGGTTGAAGGTGTGGCGAGCCTGATCCGTGGCACGCGGGCGATTTCACATCCCTACGGGCGCCTGCAATTCGGCGAAGACCTGCACCTCACCTTTGATACGCTGATTGGCGCCGGGCGCAACCCCAACATCGCCGCCGTTGTCGTCATCGGCATCGAGCCGAAGTGGACGGATTACATCGTCGAAGGGATTGCCAAGACCGGTAAACCGGTGGCGGGTTTCAGCATCGAGCGCTATGGTGACCTGAAAACCATCGAAATGGCTGCGCGCAAGGCCAAGGAATTCGTCCAGTATGCCACCGAGCTGCCGCGCGTGCCGATTAAGTGGGAGGAAATCTGGGCCTCGACCAAATGCGGCGAATCCGACACCACCAGCGGCCTGGCTGCCAACCCCACTGTCGGGCGCGTCTTTGAGCGGTTGGAGAAGACCGGCAACACGCTCATCTTTGGCGAAACCACCGAAGTAACCGGCGCCGAAGACAAAATCATGGAACAGTGCGTCACACCCGAAGTGGCCGCGCAGTTCAAGGCCGCTTTTGATGATTACCAAGCCCTGGTCGAATCGCAGGGCGTCAGCCTGCTTGGCACCCAGCCGACCGAAGGCAACATCCGGGGCGGTCTCTCGACGATTGAAGAAAAAGCCTTCGGTAACGTCGAAAAGATGGGACGCTGTCAGGTGGTTGGTTTCCTGAAGCCTGCCGAAGAGCCGAAGAAGCCCGGCCTGCATTTCATGGATTCGTCCAGCGCCGCCGCCGAAATGGTGACTCTCTGCCTGGCCTCCGGGGCGGTTGTCCACCTGTTCCCCACCGGGCAGGGCAACATCATCGGCAACCCGCTCCTGCCGGTTATCAAAATGTCAGCCAATCCGCTGACCATTTCGACCATGTCTGAACATATCGATGTTGACCTTTCAGGTCTCCTGCGCTTTGATTTCAACCTGGATGGCGCCGCCGATCGCACGCTGGAAGTGATGGCCCACACCATCAATGGCCGCCTGACGAACGCAGAAACCCTGCGCCATGATGAATTCGTGATTACGAAGCTCTATCGCAGCGCTTAGCCTGAACACCCCTCATCCTCCGCCCTCCTGCCGGAAAGCACGGCAGGCGAAACAGCCCCAAAAGGGGAGGGGACTTAATCCCTTCTCTCGCCATGAAAAGGCCAGGGTGAGGGAGAAACGCAAAGCGTAAAACGGGCTGTTTTCGTCTTGCGCTTTGCGTTTCTATTATCAGCCTCCATCCTGGTCTTGCCCAATTTTCAAGAACAAAAATGGGGCAAGGGGCTAAACCTGTGAACATCCGAGATTTGCGCCTCCCCAAAATCCTCAGAACAGGGGATTTTGGGGAGGCCGGGTTGGGGTCTCTTTCAAGGGTCTCACCACCATGTCATCATTCAGTCAATTTTGGCAAACCCTCCACCACGAACTGCGCCAGGCGCGGGTGGGACTGCACCTCGTCCTGGCCGTGGCGATTGTCGCCCGTTTCCTGCATGGGCTGATTCCAAATTCCACCTTCAGCAAGTCGATCAGCGAAATCCTGATTGCGGTTATCCTGGGCCTATATTTGCGGAATTGGATCAAGCTGGGTGATCGCGCCAAGCCGGGCATCAAGTTTGCCATTCAGCGCGTCCTGCGCTTTGGGATCATTCTGCTCGGCCTGCGGCTTAGCCTGCAAGATGTGGCCGCGACCGGCGTGACGGCCCTGATCCTGGTCACGGTGTGCATCACGGCAGCCCTGGCGCTGGCCTATTTTGCCGGGCGGTTGTTCAAAATCCCGATGCGCCTGGCGGCCTTGATCGGCATCGGCACAGCGATCTGTGGCAACACTGCCATCGTTGCCACCGCCCCGGTTTTGGAGGCCGATGAGGAAGAGGTGAGCTTTGCCGTGGCGACCATCACCCTCTTTGGGCTATTGGCGGTGCTGTTTTACCCGCTGATCGGCCACCTGATCGGGCTTTCTGACCGGTCTTTTGGCCTGTGGGCCGGGACGGCGGTCAACGACACTTCGCAAGTGGTGGCGGTTGGCGCGATTTTCAGCGAAGCCGCCCTGGATGTGGCAACGGTCGTCAAGCTGACCCGCAACACACTCATGGCTCCGCTGATTGTGCTCTTTGGCCTGTTCTACACCCGCGGGCTGAACCGCAAACTGGGCCCCAAAGCCGCTCACGCCTCGCGCCTCGAGTGGGGCAAACTCATCCCCGGCTTTGTGATTGGCTTCCTGGTCATGTCCCTGGTCCGCACGGCGGGGGTGGCGCTCGGCGTTTTGCCGCAGAGCCTTTCGAACCCGGGCGATTTGCAGTTGGCCGCCTCTGTCTTGAAAGCCTGCGATGAACTCTCGAAGTTTGCGATCCTGATGGCGCTGGCCGGGGTCGGCCTGAATACCGACCTGGCCAGCCTGCGCCGGATTGGCCTGAAGCCCCTGGTGGTCGGTACCTGCGTGGCCGTCCTGCTGGCCCTGGTCAGCCTGGGCCTGATTTTATACACCCCGCTGGGAGCCTGAACATGCAAATCTGCGTTCCGTACGGTCACTCTCATCTATCTGCCAACATTCCGGACGGCATCGGCGTGGACCTGATCGAGCCGCCAGAAGCCCCGGCTGCGGCGGATCCGTTGGGCGTTGTCCGCGCGGCGTTGGAGAATTTGCTCGGGGGGCTGAAGTGGGCGGATTTTAAAAACGCCGCTTCTGTGGGGATTGCCGTCAATGACAAAACCCGACCGGTGCCTCACCCTCAGCTTTTGCCGCCGTTACTGGAGCGTCTCACTGCCCTCGGCCTGCCCGACTCGGCGATTACCTTTTACGTGGCCGTCGGCACCCACCCGCCGATGACACCCGACGAGTTCCCCTCGATTCTGCCAGCCGAAATCCTGGAGCGTTACCGGGTTGTCTCACACGATTCGGAAAACGACGAGCTGCTGGTCAACCTGGGAGAGACCTCGCGCGGGACGCCGGTCTGGTCGAACCGGGCCTTTGTCGAGTCTGATTTTAAGATTGTCGTTGGCAATCTCGAACCGCACCAATTCGTCGGTTTTTCGGGTGGCGTAAAAAGCGCGGCGGTTGGGCTTTCCGGGCTGACGACCATCAACCACAATCATGCCTTGATGACCCATCCCGACTCGCAGTTGGGCGAGTATGAAACCAACCCGGCCCGGCAGGATGTGGAAGAGATCGGCCAAAAAATCGGCATCCACCTGGCACTGAATGCGATCCTGAACCAGAACAAACAGATTGTGTATGTCCTGGCCGGGGCGCCGCGGGCTGTCATGCAGGCCGGGATCCCGCTTTCGCGGCAGGTCTGCCAGGTGGGCGTCCTGGCCCGCTACAGCCTGATGATCTCCTCGCCGGGCGGCCATCCCAAAGACATCAACGTGTACCAGGCCCAAAAAGGATTGGCCCATGCGGCCCTGGTCACGCGCCCGGGCGGGAAAGTCCCCGGAGCGCAGCGGAGCGGGACGGTCATCCTGGTCGCGGCCTGCCACGAAGGCACCGGCAGCCCGCATTACGAAGACTGGATGCTGGGCAAGACTTCCTACCAGGAAGTCATCGAGCGCTTCAAGGCCGAAGGCTTCCGGATTGGTCCGCACAAGGCCTATCAGATTGCCCGGGATGCCTCCAAGGTGCGCCTGTTGTTCTGCTCAGAAATGGATGAAAATTTCTCGCGCGCCTTGCTGCTTAACCCGGTCAAGGATTTGCAGACGGCGCTGAATTTGGCCCTGCCCGATTTACAGCCTGGCGAGCGGATTGGCGTGTTGACGCATGCCTCATCGACGATACCGTATGTTCTTGACCGATAATTCTTTCACCACGAAGCCTCAAAGCCACCGCGAAGTTTAGGAATTTTGTTTCGAGACTTCGAACCTTTGTGACTTTGTGGTCAGGGAATAGGAAATCATGCAACCCACTCACGAAGAATTCCAAACCAAACTTTCGATCATACGCACCCTGCTCGACAAGCACAACGCCGAGGGCCTGCTCTTGCGCCGGGTGAGCAGTTTTGCCTGGGCCACCTGCGGCGCGGCTTCTTATGTCAACACGGCGACTACTGAAGGCGCGGCCTCCCTGCTGGTGACGCGCGAGGGCTGTTACCTGGCGGCCAACAATATCGAAGCCCCGCGCCTGGAGCAGGAAGCCGGTTTGGCCGGGCAGGGCTGGGAGTTTCGTGTCTCGCATTGGACGAGTCCGCTCGTGGAGCTGAACAAACTGACCGCCGGGCTGAACTTAATTGCAGACGTCCCCTTTGGCGGGGCCAGGGATGTCAGTGCGGAACTATCCAGGCTGCGGGCGAGTCTGACGCTTGCCGAAGGGCAGCGTTTCAGGCTGCTCGGGCAGTTATCTGCCCAGGTCATGGATTCCGCCGCCCGGTCTGTCCGTCCCGGCCTGACAGAGTACCAGCTTGCGGCCCTGCTCGGCGGCGAAGCCCAAAAATGCGGCCTCCAGCCGATTGTCAACCTGGTGGCCACCGATGAACGGATTTACCAGTACCGCCACCCGCTGCCGACTGAGAAAAAGCTGGAGAAGTATGCCTTGCTGGTGCTGAGCGGTCGCAAATGGGGCCTGGTCTGTTCGATTTCACGTCTTGTCCATTTTGGCCCGCTTCCGGCGGATGTGCGGAACAGAATCTTATCGACGGCGCGCGTCAATGCGGCTTTGGTCGCTCACACCCGGCCCGGCCGCTCACTCGACGAAGTTTTCCAGCACGGACAGCGCGAATATGCGGCGACGGGCTTCCCTGACGAGTGGCGCTTCCACCACCAGGGCGGGGCGGTGGGCTACGAGCCGCGCGAGTTCCTGGGCCTGCCCGGTTCTGCGGATCTGGTTCAGGTTGGGCAGGCCTATGCCTGGAACCCGACCATCGCCGGGGCCAAGATGGAAGACACCCTCCTGGTTGGCGAAAAGTCCAATGAAATTCTGACGACCATTCCCAATTGGCCGGTCATATCGGTTAAAATTGAGTCACAGAATGTCGAAATCCAATGCCCGCTGGCATTGGAAATGGATTAGACCGCTGGTTGAGTAGGGCGGTGCCCTTTCGCCCGTACACTTGCACCGCGCTGCGTTCGGTGCAGTGCAGGTGTCGAAACCAGTCTTCCGGGTCTCGATATGCCGGGAAAGCACCGGTTACTCGACCCTCGTTTTTTAGCTTTGGAGGTCCCTATGCCCTACGGCAGCACTGCAAAAATTTTGCGCGTCAACCTGACCGAAGGTTCATTCAAAACCGAAGAACTTTCTGAAGAGTTTTACCGGCTCTACCCCGGCGGCAAAGCCCTGGCGGGCTACCTCATGTTGAAAGAAATCCCGCCGCAGACCGAGCCTTTTGCCCCCGAAAACGTACTCGTGGTTGCCAACGGCCTGCTGACCGGCGCGCCGGTTTCCACCGCCACGCGCTACGTTGTCTCGGCGCGTTCCCCGCTGACCGGCGGCTACGGCGAATCGGAGGCGGGCGGTTTCTGGGGCCCGGAACTGAAGATGGCCGGGTTCGAGGCGATTGTCATTACCGGTCGCGCGCCCGAACCCGTCTACCTGTGGATTAAGGACGGGGTGGTCGAAATCCGTTCGGCCAAACACCTGTGGGGTCGGATGACGGCTGAGGCCCAGGAAACGATCCGCACCGAATTGGGCGACGACAAAATCCGCGTCCTGCAGATTGGCCCCGCCGGTGAAAACCGGGTGCGTTACGCGGGCCTGACCAATGATCTGCGCCATTTCAATGGACGCAATGGCCTGGGTGCAGTCATGGGTTCCAAGAACCTGCGCGCGATTGCCGTGCGCGGCAGCCAGCGCTACCAGTCGCTGGCGCATGATCCTGAAACCTTGCTGGCGCTGGGGCGCAAATTGTCCAAAGAAATGCGCGATAATCCCCTGAGTTGGGATTTGCAGGTACGCGGGACGCCTGGTTTGGTGGAGCCGCTCAACACTGGCGGTATCCTGCCGACCCGCAACTTCCGCCAGGGCGCGTTCGAAGGTGTGGACAAACTCAAGTGGGAAGCCTATGAAAAGGAATTATTGATTGCCCGACGGAGCTGTTACGCCTGCGCTGTGCGCTGCAAACGCGAGGTGGCCATCGACGGCCAACCCTCCGTCTACGGCGGCCCGGAATATGAAACGGTCGGCGCGTTTGGCCCGAACTGCGGTGTGGATGATTTGCAGGCGATTGCCAGGGCGGGCGAGCTCTGCAATGCGTACATGCTTGACAGCATCTCCACCGGAATGACGATTTCCTTCGCGATGGAATGTTTCGAACATGGCCTGATTGGCTTGAAGGAAACGGATGGTCTCGAACTGCGTTTTGGCAACGCCGAAGCCATGCTGGCCATGATTGAGAAAATTGCCCTGCGCCAGGGTTTCGGTGACCTGCTGGCTGAGGGCAGCAAGCGCGCCGCGGAAAAAATTGGCGGCGACGCCAAATTCTTTGCGATCCAGGTCAAGGGCCAGGAACTGGCCATGCACGAACCGCGCGGCAAGTACAACGTTGGGATGGGTTATGCCATTTCTGAGATCGGTGCTGACCACCTGGTGGTGGCCCACGACCCGGCCTTTGCCAACCCTGATTCGATCCAGTTCAAGAGCGCGGCTCCTCTGGGGATTACCGTTGCCCAGCCTCCCCGCGTTTTGAATGCCGAAAAAATGAGCCATTTCTACGCCCTGGAACGCTGGGGCAGCCTGGAAAAAGTGGTGGGTTACTGTTTCTTTGGCCCTGCGCCGCGCTCCTTTATCCACCCGGATGACGTTCTTGTTTCCCTGAATGCCGCCACTGGTTGGAACCTGACGATGGCGGAGGCCCTGCAAATTGGCGAACGTGCTACCAACCTGGCGCGCATCTTCAATCTGCGCGAAGGTTTTTCCCGCAAAGATGATACCCTGCCCGAGCGGCTTTTCACTGGCCTGGAAAATGGTCCTCTGGAAGGTAACGCCATCCCGCGCGAAGATTTCGAGCAGTCCCTGACCACCTTGTACGGATTAAAGGGTTGGAACCCGGAAACCGGCGTCCCCACTCGGGAACGGCTCGAGTCCCTGTCGTTGGGCTGGGCGGCTGAGCTGTTACCAGCGTAAGGATGGCGCAGAAGTGCGACGCACTCTTCAGCACGCTCAAAGGGCGGTAGTCACGTGAAACTCTACGCTGGCGGGCTGCTCGATTTCTACCTCCCGGGTCGTCGCAGCCGCATGGAAATCGAAGTCAAAGAACCGACCCGGCTGGGAGAAATCCTGGCCGGGTTGGGGATTCCACTGGCGGAAGTCCACCTGGTGGTGGTCAATGGGGAGTTGGTTGAATTGGACGAAGCGGTCGTCTCGGACGAGGATCAGGTCAAAATCTATCCGGCGGTCAACGGCGGTTAAATGGATTTCTCCATGGGTCAAGGGTAAATCTCGGACGGTGTTGATGGTTGACCGCTTTATACCTGCTGCCGGGTGCGCGTGACCGCCTTTTCCTCTGGATGGTGGCGGGCAGGCGGATCAGAAACGCGTGGGGGATGAGTCTGGTTCTGCCGATTCGGAATGATTTCAGTTTATTTGCAAAAATGTAAGCGAATTGCTTGAAAAAATGGTTGGTTTTGGTGTAAAGTATTAATGTACGTGTAACTATTGAAGTCCATTCGTACATTTTTAATAAACCTGGGGTTCATATGGTCATCGATATAAATACCACCAAGTATCCGAATCTCCATTCGGCCATTTTCGGTCGTCTTTGGCTTTTAAGACTCGTTCTGATGCTGGGGTTGTTTGTCCTGTTCTTTGGCCCGCTGGCCCAAACCGTTTATGCAGATGGGGGGGATCCCACGGCGATTGTCGAGCCAGCCACTGAGGCAGAACCTGCTAACGATGTAACTGATTCGAATATAAGCGAGACAACCCCTGCTGATTCCCCAAGCACCGATGAGATTAATAACGACCCTGCTCTTCCTGATACTGGAGAAGCCGGTGCAGATCCCAACCCTGCTCTTCCAGAGTCGGGCGATGTTCAATCCCCGGCCGAGGCTGACCCGGCCAGCGATCCTGCTTGCGGCGTCGATGAACCATCTCTGGAAGTTTGTGTTGAACCGGGGCCAGCGTCAGACGAATTGTCCCCGGCGGATTCTGATGATGAACTCGGCGAACCGACCGAATCCTTGCCAGTTGTGGCCGACCCGTTAGTCGATACGCTTCCGTTAACAGAACCTGTCAGCTTGCCTGAGAGCGATGAGGCTGATACGCAGACAGTCCCGGATCCTTATTTCTCGGTTGCGGGGACTACCTATCGGTTCCTGCCAGTTGGCGGTGATTGCGGCTCCGATCCGAATTGTTCCGTTGCAGTGATGCCGATTCAGGCGGCCATCGATTCGGCCAAAGGGCAAGCCCTGGATGACAATACGATTTATGTCGAGGGTGGAATCTTTGAAGATGTCATCGTGATTGATGGCTTTTTATATGACCTGATTCTGGTTGGCGGCGCGCCAAATTTACTCGGCGCGGCGACAGGCCCAACCACCTTGCTGGGGACCATTACAATCAGTAACACCAGCAGTAAAATTACACTCGATAATTTCCTGTTTGGACCAAATGCAATTATTTCTGTATTTAATGCTTCCGACGTAGTGGTTAATGGTACGGCTGCGGCGGATACGATCCGCGTGGCGATCAGCGGTGATGCGCCCAGTAATGTCAGGGTGGATGGGCGCGCTGGGGACGATACTCTGGAAGTCTCCTTTGAAACCGGGAGTCCGAAAGGGAAACTTAATTACGATGGAGGCGAGGACTTTGATATCCTGGCCTTCTCGGGCGGCTCCTTTGACTTGGTTTCTTATCTGGCCCAGGATGCCCATTCTGGGACGATTGCGCTGGATGATTTCCAGGTGGTCTATTGGAACATAGAGCCGATTTCCGATAATAATAATTCGACCAACCGTGTGATTGGCCTCAGCAATAATGATGATACAGATGCGGTACTCTCAGAGTCGGGCGCGAATTTTATGCTTTCCGGTTCTACGTTTGAATCTATTTCTTTCACAAAACCAACCGTCTCACTCACGGTTCAGGGTCTGGCAGGGAACGACCAGATCACCCTGCAATCCTTAACGCTGGGCACCCGCAACCTGACCATTGAGGCTGAGACCATTCTCGTGACCGGCGCGATTACGGCCACCTCGGGGATGGTGACATTGACTGCAACGGCTTCCAATACCGTCACCAATGTGGCCTCCTTGGGAACCCCGGTCAGTCTTACGGCCAGGGTGCTGGTCACCGGCTCGGTGACAACGACCACAGGCGGGTTGGTGATTTCGGCCACGGTCAACAACACCGTTAATTTGCCAGCCGATGAACTGCTCAATGAAGACCTGGTTTTTTCGTCCACTTCCCTGGCAAAGGCTGAGATTGGGGCTGGGGCCGTCATTAACGTAGACACACTGCAAGTCAGGGCCCAGACAAACACGAATTTTACTTATATTGCGAATGCTCCAGAAACCAACGCCTCCATTCTGGGCGAAGGGATTGGAGCTGATGTAGCTAAGGGAACGATCACTGTTACCATCACTAATCAGACTTACGCTGGCATCGTAGGCGGCGCGCGCGTGACAGTCGGGAACGGGCCAATTTCTGCTGGAGAACCTGGCAGTGTTTTAATCCAGGCGCTCGATCAGGCTAATCTTCAGGTTGTGATTACGGATATCAGTAACGTTAGCCGGATTAATGAAAGCCTGACCGTTCTATTCTTTGACTTCGACCGCGTAAAGGCTACTTTGAATCTATCGCGCGATACCCAGGCATATATCAAGAATGTCCCGGTTGCGCCGAACCAAACATTGAGCACCGGGGGCCTGGTGAAAATTAAGGCTGCGAACTCGGGTAGTGTGGTTAATACGATCACTTCCGATCTGGTGGGCGAGGCGGAAACCAGTGTCAGCCAGGATGACGCCCTGGCTTTTGTGTTGGATGCGAAAGTGACATCTGGCGGTTTGGAGCTATCTGCGTTAACTGGGACAAGCTACACAGCCTCGGCCAAGGATGTTCGCAATACTGTGGTTGGCGTAACAAAAGCATATCTTTCGTCAAGCGCGGTGACCTCAACGAACAATGTTTCCCTGACGGCTAGAGACTCATCGACAGTTTCGGCGGAGTCAAAAGATTTGGTTCTCAAGCCGACGACCTACTTTGTTACCGCCAAGTTTTCCTACGCCCGTAATGATGTCAGCCGGCAAACCCAGGCTTATGTTGACGCAATTTCAACGATTGCTGCGGCCGGATCTAATGTCAGCTTGCTGGCTGAGAATCTGACCCAGGCGGTTTCGAAAGTTGCCACGGTTTCGATCAAGCACGGCGGCAATTTATTAGCAACCAGTGGTTTCAAGGCGGTTGCGCTGACCCTCTCCGTTAATGTACTGCTCGGCGGGGCGAAAGCTTATATTACCGATAGCACGGTGACTGCGGCCAACCTCCTGGTTTCGGCGATAGACCGGACGGCGCTGGATGCAACCAGCGAAGTCAGCGCGACAGCTAAAAATTCTGACGATGTCCTCCTGCTTAACAATACTTCGATGACGATCAGCGCTTCGATTGCGCTCAACCTGATTGGCGGAGAAATTGCCAATATTGCCAATTTGGCATTGACTGATGTTGACACGCTCTTGGGAACTAATTTTGCCGAAGCTGCGAAGACTTTGCTGGTGCATGCTTATGTTGAAGATTCGGATATCACTGTTTCTGGCAACTATGAAATCTTTGCCAGTTCCTCGCCGCTGATCAACTCCACCGTGCAGAATACGGCCGATTCGACTGGCGATTCACGTTTCGGGGCCAAGGGCTCAGCTACGGGTGGCGTGCTCGCCACTAACCTGGTTAACACTGAGACGCTGGCTTACCTCAACTTTACCGGCGCACAGGGCGTTTTCACCGTTGGCGGGAACCTGACGATTTCGGCGGAGGATCATTCCAAGATTTATTCCAATGCCAAGATTGTTGCCACCACAGTCATTACCAATGACGGCGGCCTGGATTTATTGAATGGACAGATTCGCAGCATCATCCCGAATGACTATACCACCGAGAGCGGCTCGGTCTCGATTTCTTTTGGCAAAAATGTGCGGATTTCTGCCGATTACCTGGATTACACCTGCGCCACCGCCGACTTGAATAAACCTGCGCAAATCCAACCGAACGAACTGGTCAAACTCAGCACCGACCTGGGCGGCGGGATGCAGGGCGAGATCTACAAGTATATTGGCGCCTCCCCGTTGAGCAGCGCTGCTTTAGCGACACAGAATTACAACAATTCCTCCAACTGGGTCAAGGTGGGCGGCAAACCCGGCAGTGTCTACCAATATATGGGCACCACTGCCATGCTTGACCTTGGCCAAACTGATTACACCGACCTGGGCTACTGGAAACTTGTCCCCGAAACGCAGATCATCCCTGAAGGTATCAACATCGATGACTCCAATGCCACTACTCTGACCGGGTTGGTTGTCCGCAATGAAATCCATTCGAAGGTGGAAAGTCACATCAATAATGCAGCAATCACCCTGACCACTGGTGACCTTTCATTATCGGCGCTGTCAGATTCAACCATCAGCGCCACGGCGGATAGCACTGCTGAAGCCTCAGGCGGGAGTGCCTATGGTAGCGGCAGTGTGCTGGCCGCCAATGTGACGATTGCCACCAATCTGATTCTGAGCAAGGCAAACGCCTACATCACGAATAGTAGCATCACTACCAATGCCGGAAACCTGGCCGTCAGCGCAAAAAATAGCTCCCAGATCGAATCCAACGTTTTGGCGGCAGTCACTTCTGGTGAGACCGCCGCGGCCCCGATGTTTGCCTTTAATATTAT
Organism: Anaerolineales bacterium UBA5195; assembly: GCA_002412925.1. Taxonomy (GTDB): domain Bacteria; phylum Chloroflexota; class Anaerolineae; order Anaerolineales; family Villigracilaceae; genus UBA5195. The sequence continues at coordinate 93,863 of DHVZ01000011.1, forward strand.
CGGTTGGCAGGCGCAGAACATCCTCTTCCAGGTCATTGATAACCTGATTGGTACGGTTTTGGGAACTGCCGAAGCTGCCGAAGTGCAGGCCTATCTACAGGATACGGTTCTGCATCTCAGCGGCGCGCTCTCGCTGGTGGCTGAATCGCTGGTTTCGCTGCTGGCCACCGTCAGTAACGAAGCCACTTCAGTGGCAACGGCCCTCTACGGGGCTTCGGGGATGGCCGTCAGCGGCGTTTTGGCCAGCAATATGGTCAACAGCAAAGCCCGGGCGTTTATCAAGTTTAGTTCTGGGCTGGGGACAGTAGTGGTGGATGGCCCGCTGACGATTTCAGCGCAAGATGAAGCCAGGATCACGGCCTACAGCCGGATGGTGGCGTCTTCTTCCAGTTCTAATGATGGCGGCGCCAGCCTGGTGAATGGACTGGGGAAGAGTCTGCTTTACGATTACCAGTTCACGACCAAATCTGGCATCCAGACCGTGCAGCCCCAGACCTTAATCCGGGTGGCGGATGATTACAACAGCGCTTTAGGCGCTCCCGGCACGATCTATGGATATTTGGGCGTGGCGCCTTTGACCAATGTTAACCTGGGGACTTACAACTATGCTAACAGCTCCCTTTGGCAGCCGTTTCGTCCAACTGACCTGGTCCCGACCGGTTTGAATGTGAGCGACTCGGATGCCCAAGCAGTTGGTTTTATGGTTGTTCGCAATGATTTGCGTAGCGAAGTAAAAACCTTCATTGAATACTCAGATGTGGATGTAGCCGGGGATCTCTCCCTGCTGGCTGATGAAAAAGCCACCTTGCAGGCTGCGCTTGAAAGCGTTGCCAGCGCCTCGGGCGGCAGCCTTTATGGCTCCGGGACGGTCTTTGCACTGAATGCGACGGTGGCGACCAACCTTGTCTTGAGCAGCGCCAATGCTTATATCAAAAATAGTGATGTCACCACTACCGCTGGCGGAGATCTGACCCTCAAGGCGCTTAACGAAAGCCTGATCGATGCCACTGCCCTGACGGGCACCATGTCTGGCGATACGGCGGTAGGGATTGCCCTGGCTTTCAACACCATTGGTTGGGAAGCTCAGAATATTCTCTTCGCAGTCGTGGATGCCCTGATCACCACTGATATCGGCAATCCACAGCCTGCGGAAGTTCAAGCTTACATTATTGATACTCCACTGAATGTGGCGGGCGACCTGTCTCTCTCGGCGATCTCGAATGCAAAACTCAATTCCACTTTGAGCAACGCGGCCAGTTCAACGGCTTCGGCTTTGTATGATGCCAACGGAAAAAGCGGTTCCTTCTTGTTGGCCAGCAACATGGTCAGCAGCCTGGCTCGGGCCTATATTAAATTCACAGGCCTGCGCGGAAATGTCACTGTCGGCGGCCTCTTGAGCCTGTACGCTGAGGACAACGCCGGGATCTATGCCAATGTCAAAGTGGTTTCATCCTCGATTACCACCAATGATGGCGGAGCCAAAATCCTGAGCGATTCGATTATCAACGTTGTCGATGTCTTCTCGGTCGATCACGTCAGTGGCGAAACCTCCGTTTTGCTGGATTTCGGCGACCGGGTCCGCCTGTCCAATGATTATGACGATACGCTGGGGACCCCCGGCGGAATTTATGAGTATATGGGGGCCGATCTCTCCGCCCCGCAGAATTTGAGCACGACCGATTACAACGATCTGGGTTACTGGAAGCTGGTTCCAGAAACCAACTTGATCCCTCAGGGCTATAACGTCACGCCTTCCAATTCCAACTCGGTCGGCGCGCTGGTTGTGCGGAATGACCTGCGCAGTGAAGTCAAAGCCTATCTTGATAACGTCAATCTCGAAGCTGGTTCTATCACGCTGACCGCGCTGGAAAGCGCTACCGTTGAAGCCACCGCCGACAGCACCTCTGAATCTTCGGGGGGGGACATCTTTGGCAAAGGCGATTCGCTCGCCGTGAGCGGCACGGTGGCCACCAATCTGATCCTCAGTTCAGCCGATGCCTATATTGATAATAGCCGGGTCGTGACCACTGCGGGCGGCCTGAACCTTGAAGCAGAAAACACCTCTGTCATCGATGCAACCAACCTGACGACAGCCAAGAGCGGGGCGAACTCCTTTGGCCTGATTTTGGCCTTCAATACGGTTGGATGGAAAGCCCAGAATATTCTTTTCAATACACTCGATGCTCTATTAGGCGACCCGCTGATTGCCAATGCTTTTGGGAATGAGCAGCCTGCCCGCGTTGAAGCCTTCATCCTGAATTCTTTCCTTGATATAGCTGGTGCGCTGTCTCTTTCGGCGGTTTCAAGCGCTGTGATCAATTCGTCGGTCAGCAATCTGGCCACTTCGGCGCCAACCGCTTTTGTTGGAGCGGGAGGGATGAGCGCCAGCGGCGTTCTTTCCAGCAATATGGTTAGCAGTCGGGCCAGGGCGTATATCGATCATCGTGAATATACTTACACCACGAATGATTTGGCCTGGATCCTGGTGCCGGGCGACCGGGTGCGAATCGTTTCTGGTTCCGCTTCTGGTACGCCGGGTGAAACCTATGAATTTATTGGCTCCACTGAACTATTCTGGCTTTACACACCAGACCTGGGTAACACATTCCTGCAACAGGGTGATCTGGTCCGAGTCGGGTTTAGCATTTATCGCTACGTTCCAGAAAACTATGCGACGGTTAATCTTGGAGCGACGAATTTCTCGGATACGAATTTGTGGGCATACGTGGGGGTCTATAGCCCGCTTGCATATGAAGACTATACGGATACCTCACGGTGGCAGGAAGTCATCTACGTTGACCGAATCAACACCATCCAGGTTGATGGAGATCTTGACCTGTATGCCAAGGATGATGCCCAGATCAATGCCGAGACGAAGATGGTTTCTGAAGTCTCTCCGAGCAATGATATGGGCCTGGGAATTTTAAATAACTACGTTAACATGTTGAAAAATTCCTATCAATTTACTTCGAGATCCGGTTCGAAGGAACTTGATTTTGGCGCACAAGTCCGCGTGGCTGATGATTACAGCGGTCTTGGCACCCCGGGCGGCGTATACAAATACATGGGCACGTTGGCCACCCTGAACCTTGGGACGCAGAACTACGACAACTTTGAGCTCTGGAAGCTGCTCAACACGGCCAACATGATCACCGATTCAGCCATTTATACCGCGGTGGAAGAACTCGGGTTGAAGCTCGAGAAGACCGATTTGAACGGCGGTGCCAAGAGTTACTATCTTTTGGTGGATCGCAACGATTTGCGTTCCGCTGTGGAAAGCTTTATCAATGACTCGCTGGTGATGGTTAACGGGGACCTTCACCTGACGGCGGATGAATCGGCGCTGATGAATGTGTTGGATGACAGCGTTGTTGCAACCTGGACCGGGGGCGGCGGAATCATCGCTACCAACATCGTCTTGAGTAAGGCCAATGCCTACATCACCAACAGCCGGATAGTGACGAGCGGTAGCGGGAATTTAACCCTGGATGGCAAGAATACCTCGGTTGCCAATGCCACTGCCAGTAGTGTCGTCGAAGGTTGGGATAAGACAGTCTCGATTGTGGTGGCCTTCAACTCGATCGGCTGGAAAGCGCAGAATATTCTCTTCAACGCCATCGATGCGTTGATTGGCGATCCGTTGCTGGCAGATGAGGCCTTCGGCGGAGAACAACCGGCTGAGACCCAGGCTTACATTAAAAACACCATGCTCCAGCTTGCTGGTGGTCTTGACCTGTCCGCAGACAATACAGCCCAACTGACGGCGGTGGCGGGCAATGAAGCCAGTTCGAAAGCCGAACTAGACCTGGTCATAACCACAAAATACGCCAGCGAGATGGCAATGAGCGCGGGCGGGCTCCTGGCGAGCAATAAGGTCAGCAGCCTGGCAAAGGCGTATGTTGATTACGACACAACCTATCAAATCCCGTTTGATTGCATTACCACAGTCACGCCTCCGATGCTCTATCAGGGGGATTGGGTCAAAAACAATTCAACGGGTCGGATTTATCGCTACTTGGGCGCAGATAAGACCCCTAATTGGAGTACTGAAAACTTCAGCAATCTGATTTTGTGGGATCAAATTACCCATCGGGTCGAGGTTTCTGGCAACATTTCCATTGCTTCGCAGGATACCTCTGGTATCGATGCCAGGTCCACCGTGGTGCAACTGGCCGTAAATTCGAATACTCTCAACGGGCTGGCCGATTTGGCCGAATCGTTCAACCTGAACGATTACTATTACACCACTGCTTCGGGCACCATGCCTCTCGTCCCGAATATGCGTGTCCGTCTGGGGGCGACGTATGCCAACGGTGGTGAAGCCGGAGCGGTCTACCGCTATTTGGGCATTCCCACACTGATTAACCTGGGAACTGTCAATTATTCTGCCGACCCGCTCATCTGGGAACTGATCCCGAGCGGCGCGCCGGGTGTGGCCGATTACCTGCCGAACATCGGGAACTTGACCGCCTCTCCCGCCCGGGCTTTTGGCGGACTGGTGGTCTTGAATGAGGTTAGAACTGTTGTCCGAGCCTTCATTAATAACGCGACGGTGTTGGCCGGTGGGAATGTTATGCTGACTGCCATTGAAAATGCCCTGATGCTGGTAGATGCAGAGATCAGTGTCAGCGCCTCGGGCGGCAGCGCCTGGGGTCAGGAACCGCCTGGAAAGAAAGTGATGGCAGTCAATGGGCAGATTGTCACCAATGTGGTCTTGAGCAGTGCCAGGGCATACATTTCCAATAGCGAGATTGAAGTTGCCGGGAACATGCTGCTGGATGCCAAAAACACCACGCGCCTGGATGCCACCATTCTCAGTTCGACAGGGTCTGGTGAGATCGCCGTTGGTATTGCGCTGGCCTTCAATTCCATCGGCTGGCTGACGCAGAATGTTCTCTTTAACACCGTCGACGCGCTGATCGGCTCACCTGAAATCGCCACTGCCTTCCATAATGAATCCCCGGCTGAAGCGTTGGCTTACCTGCTCGATACGATTGTCACCGTTGGCGGCAACCTGACGCTTTCTGCCATTTCAGCAGTTTTGCTGAATGCCACGATCAGCAATGCGGCTGTGACGGTGGCTTCTGCCATGTACGATGCCAATGGCAAGAGCTTTGGCGCACTGCTGGCGAGCAACATGGTCAGCAGCCAGGCCCTGGCCTATATCAAGTTTACAGGCGCGCAGGGAACGGTGGATGTGGGCGGCGCGCTCTCGATCTTTGCCGAAGACCGTTCAAAAATATTTTCCAATAGCAAAATGGTTTCATCGACAACGACCACCAATGATGGCGGCGTCAATATCCTGGATGAGAGTCTGAAAGATGCTGTCCCGGCGGATTACTCATCCAATGACGGTTCCAAAGAGATAGTCTTTGGCAAACGCGTTCGTCTGGATGATGCCTATGCCAACGGCGGCAATCCTGGTAGTGTTTACGAATACATGGGCACGCTGGCGACCATTGATCTCAGCGCCGAAGATTACACCGACCTCGGTTATTGGAAGGAAGTGCTCGAAACGCAGCTTGTCCCGACCGGCCTGAACTTTTCGGACTCGGACGCGATTGCGGTGGGTGGTCTGGTTGTCCGCAACGAGGTGCGCAGCTTGGTGCAGGCTTACATCCAGAATGCGGATGTCACGACCGAAGGCAATCTTACGCTGACGGCGCTCGACACCGCCGTCATCCGGGCGCTTGTCGATAGCGTCACGAGTTCAGCCGGCGGGAGTTCCTTCGACGGCGGCGATTCCATCGCGGTGAATGGCACGATTGCCACCAACCTGGTTTTGAGCGAAGCCAGCGCTTTCATCACAGACAGTAAAATCACCACCCACAATACCGGCGATCTGACTCTGAAGGCCGAAAATACTTCGCAGATTAATGCCGTTATTTCTGGCGCGTCGATTAACCAGGGCAATGGCGTGGGGATCACCCTGGCCTTCAATACCGTCGGTTGGGATGCGCAGAATGTGCTCTTCAACACCCTGGATGCGCTGATCGGTTCATCGGAAATTGCCAATGCCTTCCACAATGCTGATCCGATTTTGACCCAGGCCTATATCTATAACTCGATCATGGATGTTGCCGGGGATCTGACCCTGACGGCAGATTCGCAAGTCTATCGCTTTGACCTGAGCAGCGCTGTCACGGCAGCAGATTTGAACGACGCCGCCGAACAGGTAACCCAGGATGACCTGACCACCCATACGGTGGATGAAATTGATGCTGATGCTGAAGGGGACGCGCTCATCCTGGCAGCCCTGCTGGCCGAGTTTGAGAGCAAAGGCATCACCATCTACGGTGATTTGAGTGTTACGCTCCTGACGGAAAGCAGCCGCTGGCTGGTGAGCGACTCGCTTGGACTGGGTTATGTGGTGATGCTCAGCGGCGGGAGCCTGAAGCTCTACGAAACGAATACGATCAATGCTCGGGCCACCAACAACGCCACTTCCGAAGTTTTGATGCTTGAAAATGCCAGCGGCGTGAGCGTGGGTGGCTTGCTGGTCAGTAACCTGATCAATACCCTGACCCGTACCTATATCGACTTCAGCACCCTGACTCCATTGGCCGGGCATACGATCATTGTTGGCGGCGCCCTGACCATGTCGGCGACCAATGACACGATGATCAACGCTGAAAACAACTTGATAGTTTTACAGCGCTCGGTTAGTGATGGCGGCTTGAGCATTGCTCTCAGCACCGCTAAGAACATCCTTCAGGAATATCAATTCACTACCAAATCGGGAACGCAGAGCCTCCTGCCTGGGATGCAGGTGCGGGTCGATAATGGTTATACCGTTGACACTTCGGCGCGCGGCAAAATCTATCTCTACAATGGCGTTGGTTCTGATCCAATCAGCCTGAATCTGGGCGCGGTTTCCTACAGCACCGATCTCGATTGGGTAGAAGTCATTGACCCCGAAAGTCTGATGAGTCTGCTGCCCTTCCCGCTGAACGTGAGCGATTCGGGTTCAGTGGCGGTCGGCGGGATGGTTGTGCGCAATGAAGTCCAGAGCGAAGCCGAAACCAAAATTGACCATGCCACGATCACCACTGGTGGGAATCTCAACCTGGCGGCGGCGGATACGGCCTTCATGCGTTCGGTCGACACCAGCAATGTGACTTCAGTGGGCGGTGGTTTGGATGGAAAAGGTTATTCCGTTGCCGTGACCGGGGTGATTTCGACCAACGTGGTCTTGAGCAAGGCGAATGCTTTCATCCAGAACAGCGTTGTCACCGCTGATGGCAGCCTGGGAATTACCGCCCGCAACCGCAGCACCCTGAACGCGATCCTGGATAACATCACCAAATCGAATGGCGTTTCAGTAGGGATCATGCTGGCCTTCAATACCATCGGCTGGGAAGCGCAAAACTTCCTGTTCAATACTGTTGATGCCTTGATTGGGACAGTGCTTGGTACCCAGCAGCCTGCCGAAGCCCAGGCTTACCTGAAAAACTCGACAGTGACTGCCGGGAACGGTCTGAGCTTGCTGAGTGACTCGTCTGCCAAGCTGAACGCGGAAATTGCCACGAGTGTTACTTCGATCAAAGTCAGCACCGGTGACAGCATTACCGTCAGTGTTGGCGCGGTGATCGCGCTGAATAAAGTCAGCACACGGGTAAGAGCCTACATTGAATCTGCCCCGACAGCTAAAATTATCACTGTCACCAACGGAAACACTACCTTGAGTGCAGTCGATCAGGCTGCGATAAAAGCCAATGTGGGTGTGGCTTCGCTGGCGCTTTCGGCGGGCGATAAGTCCGTTTCGGTGGCGGTCGGGATGAGCATTTCCCGCAACCAGGTTGACACAGACACCCAGGCTTTTGTCAGCGGCAGCACGTTGAATGTTCAAAATGGCGATCTCAGCCTGACGGCCAGCGAAGTAAGCAGCATCGATGCTGTTGGCTCGGCTTCATCGATTACCCTGGCAGGCGGCGGCAATTCGGCCACGGCCTTCAGCGGCGGCGGTTCGATGGTGACCAACCACATCCAGGGTGCGACCAAGGCCTATGCTCAAAATAGCAGCTTGACTGTTCTCGGCAGCGGCAATCTTTCTCTCTCAGCCAGCAACCAGGCCACCATTCAGGCGACCGTGCTGGTTGCTTCGGTTTCGATTGCCATCAGCGGCTCGGCCACCGCGCCAGGGATTGCGATTGGCGTTTCCATTGCGCGCAATTTCATCGGCTGGAGCGAGTACGGCGGGGCCACCCCGCTTAATGTCCAGGCTTACTTGCAGGGCAGTGACGCCAACACGGCGGGCCAGCTTTCGATTTCAGCCCTCTCCCAAAGCAGCATCAATGCCCTGGTGGGGGCCATCTCGGTCGGCGCGGCGCTCTCCTCGGGTACCAGTGTGGCGGTCAGCGCAGCGGGAGTCTGGGTTGAGAATAAAATCTCAATCTTGGTCCAGGCTTTCATTAACGGTATCAAAGCAGCGGGTATCCAGTCGGGTCTTGGAGATTTAACCCTCCTCGCCCGTGACTTGTCGACCATTTCTGCGATTGCCTTGAGCGGCGCGCTGGCAGCCTCCTTCTCCGGCCAGACCGGGGTGGCGGTGGCGATTGGCCTGGCCGGGGCCTGGAACATTGTCCAGAACACGGTCGAAGCCTACATTGCCAATGCCTCGTTGGTCAAAGCCCTGGTGGGCAACCTGTCGCTTCAGGCCCTGACCAACGCCTCGATCAGCGTCCTTTCGACGGCGGCTTCGCTCTCCTTGAGCGCCAGTTCCAGCACCAGCGTGGCGGTCAGCGGCGGCGGGGCGGTGGCGGTCAATGCCATCCAAAACAAGACCCACGCGTATATCGATAACAGCAACCTGGCCGGGATTGGCGGGGATTTGAGCCTGACTGCGACTGACACCTCGACGATTAATGCCCTGGTGGCGGGGGTTTCCGGCTCCCTGTCCTTTAGCGGGAGCACCGGGGTGGCGGTTTCGATTGGTGTGGCAATTGCCCGCAACCTGATTGGTAACCCGTTGGATTATCACTTTACGACAGCTTCGGGTTTGCAGAAACTCACAGCTGGCGATAAAGTCCTGCTCGACGACAGCTACACCAATGGCGGCGACTCGGGTGAAATTTACCGCTATCTTGGCGCGGATGACACCCTCGACTTGGGCCAGGCGAATTATGGCAATGCCGCCCTCTGGGCCAAAGTGACTGTGCCTCCGGCCTCCACTCCGGCGGAAGTTCAGGCTTTCATCCGTAACTCGAGCCTGGATGTAGCTGGCGCAGTGACCCTGACGGCCAGTTTTGCCCCCGAGATTAATTCTGCCGTCCTGGCGGGCTCAGTGGCGATTGGCGGCGGTGGAACGACTGGGGTCGGTGTCAGCGTCGCTGGCGCTTTCTCGGTCAATAAGATTGCCACCAAGGTCCAGGCCTTCATCGAAGGTGATGGCGTTAAGACGGGCGCAGGTCTGAAATCCATTCTGGCGGATAGCTTCACCTTGAGCGCTACGGATACCTCTCATATCCGCTCCGCGGTGGCTTCGGCGACCCTCTCGGGTGGCTTTGCCGGGACAGCGGGGGTGGCGGTTTCGATTGGCGTCGCTTTTGCCCTGAACACTGTTGATAACCAGGTCGAAGCCTACATCCTGAATGCCGGGCTGGTACGCTCATTGAGCGGGGATATTTCCCTGACCGCCAGCACCCTGGAAGCCTCCTACACGCCCACTTACACTTCTGGCTCACTGGTGCTTTATGCGGGCGATACCGTCCTGGCCTCGGATGGCAAAGTTTACCGCTATGTGATGCCGGGTTATCTCTATACCACCTTCGATACCCCCGATGTCCTCAACCCTGGCGACCGGGTGAAAATAGAAGACAACCTGAGCGGCCTGACCGCTGGCGATGTGTATGAGTATACCGGCGCGGCGGTGACTAGTCCGGTCAATTTGAGCGCGCAGAATTATGCAACTGGTTCGTGGGTCAAGATTTACCCGGTGGCGGTCAACCTGGCCTCCGCGGATTATACCGACACGACCAAGTGGGAGCGCGAGACAACGATTAAGTCGGTGGCGGCGGCGGCTTCGGCTGCGCTGGCTGGAGCCGGGGTGGCGGCGGTGGCCGTCAGCGGCGGTGGAGCCTGGTCGACGAATGTGATCCTGTCAAAGACCAACGCCTATATTGATAACAGCGTCATTAACAGCGGGGCTAATCTGAACCTGACGGCGGTTAATTCGGCTTCGATTGCCTCCCTGGTTGCGACAGCTTCGGTGACAGTTGGTATCGGCGGTACGGCTGGGGTGGGCGTTTCGATTGGCGCGGCCCTGGCTTTGAACCTGATTGGCTGGAACCTGGCGGGCGATTATCTCCCGGCTGAAGTCCAGGCATATACGAAAAACTCGATCATCACAGTTGCTGGTGATTTGAATGCGAGTGCCACGGCGGGCGCCTCGATCGAAACGGCGGTTCTGGCTGGTTCGGCGGCGATTACCGGAGGTCTGGTAGGTGTGGGGGTTACTGCCACAGGTGTCTCAGCGATTAATAAAATTGTTATGCTCGTCCAGGCCTTCATCGATGGCGATGGCACTGACGAGGGTTCGCTCCTGGCCGGGGTAACGGCCTCCAGCCTGAACCTGCTGGCCCAGGATAACACCTCCATTCGTGCGGTGGCGGGTGCGGCTTCGCTGGCGGCTGCCTTTGGGATGGTGGGTGTCTCGGTGGCGGTCGGGGTTTCCTTGGCCGAAAATGAAATCAGTACGATTGTTCAGGCCTACATCCAAAATGCCAATGATCTGGTTACAAGCACGGTTGGGGATATAGAGCTCCAGGCGCTTTCTAATGCTACCATCGAGGTTGTCTCGGCTGCTGCCGCGGTATCTGTTTCGGGCGGTCTGGTCGGGGTCTCGGTCAGTGGCGCGGGAGCAGATGCAGGAAATGTCATCCTAACCCAAACGAATGCTTATTTGAAAGACAGCAGCCTCTCAAGCGCAGAAGATGTCCTGGTGACCGCTTCCAATTCCTCGACCATTACTGCGACAGTGGCGACGACTGCCGCCTCCCTGGCTGCGGGCGGCGTGGGTGTGGGCGTTTCTTTGGGCTATTCCATGGCGCGTAACTACATCGGTTACAAGGCGAATGGCAATTATGCGCCAGCCCTGATCCAAGCCTACAGTCAGAATTCGAGCCTGACCGCGGTGGGCGCATTGACCTTGTCGGCTTCATCATCCCAGACGATTACCGCCCTGGTAGTTTCCGGTTCGGTGGCATTCACGGCGGGCGGCGTCGGCGTGGGTGTCGGCGGCGCAGGGACGACAGTTATTAACAAGATTGCGGCAAACGTTCGCGCCTACATTTCGAACGATGGCGCGACCGGCGTTTCTGCCGACAGCATCAGCTTATTGGCCCAGGATATTTCCAGCATTACTGCCACGGCAGGGACAGCGGCTGTGGCCGCTTCCTTTGGCGGAGTGGGAGTTTCGGTTTCAATCGGCGTGGCCCTGGCCTTCAACCAGATTTCGAATATTGTCGAAGCTTTTATCGAAAACGCGGATGTCTTTGTTCAATCCCGGATGGGTAATCTCAGCGTTAGCGCCATTGAAAACGCCACCATCACCGCCTATTCCACGGCTGCCAGTGGCGCATTGGCGCTTGGCGGGGTGGGCGTGGGCGTTAGCGGCGCCGGGGCAGATGCGCAAAACGTGCTTCTGACCAAAACCCTGGCCTATGTCCAGAATAGCAAACTGATCAGCGCTGCCGGCCTGCTGGTTTCTGCCGCCAATACAGCCACGATCCGGGCTGAAATCCTGACTCTCTCGGCTGCTTTGGGCGGCGGGGCAGTGGGGGTTGGCGCAGCGATTGGGTCATCCACGGCTCGAAACTGGATTGGGTATACCAGCTCTGGTACGCTCCAACGGGCTGAAGTCCAGGCTTATCTGAAGAACGTGAGTATTGTTGCGAATAACATTAACGTTAGCGCGACCTCCAACGCGAGTATCACTGCCTTTGTCGCCTCCGATGCGGTTGCCCTGGCAGTTGGCGCTGTCGGAGGAGCCGCTACTGGCGCAGGTGTTTCGGTCGAAAATAAGATTGCCTTCCTGGTGAAGGCCTATATCGATGGCACCCAGGGCACGGGGATCGATACCAGCGGCTTGATCTCGGTCGTTGCCCAGGATACTTCCATAATTACCGCCACGGCAAATGCAGCCTCCATTGCCGCCTCGGTTGGCTTGTCGGCTGCTTCACTCTCGATTGGTGTGGCATTGGCCAGCAACTCTATCGATAATACAGTTGAGGCTTATGTCAAATCGGCAGTGATCGACACGCTCTTCGGCGGCGGTCTGTCCATTCAGGCTTTTGAGACTGCAACGATCAGTGCGACGGCCCAGGCAGCCGCTTTTGCGGCGGCGTTCAGCCTGACTCTTTATGGTGGGGCTGCGAGCGGTGGCGGCGCCGAAGTTTCTGGAACGATCACCGGCGCGACTCGCGCCTACGTTCAGTCCAGCACCCTGACCCTGGCGGGCAGCCTTGCGGTTGAAGCTGTTCACACCGCTACTTCCACCGCGACTGTCGTGGTGACCAGCGGCAGCCTGGGAATCATTGCAATTGCGGCTTCGGGGTCGGTTGCCACAGTCAGCATTACGCCTACGGTGGAAGCCTATCTGACTGGTTCAACGATTGTGGCCGCAGGTTCTGTGACCGTCACTGCCCGAACCAACATGCAGGCGACAGCCACCGCTACGGCCCTGACGGTTGCCGCCGGGCTTGGAGCGGCGGTCGGTGTTTCATCGGCTGAAGCGACGGTTTCCCCGACGGTAAATGCCTACGTCTCAACTTCGACCGTCCGCGCGGGTGGGAATATTATCATCCGGGCCTTGCACAACTACTCCACATCCTATACGAAGGTTGATAAAGGTGCTACGGCTGTTGCTAACGCTTCTGGCGGCAGTTTGATCGGCGCCAATGGCGCGGAAGCTGACGCGATTGCACATGCGACTGTTGGCGCTACGCTCGGCACAGGCAGCATCCTGGATGCTGGCGGCAATGTTTCCATCCTGGCATATGCCCATAACAAAACCTCCGCCAATGCCGATGGTATCACCGGCGGCTTGGTTGGGATGGGAGCCAGCCTGGCAGATGCCTCCTCCAGCGGCACAACCACCGCGGTTTTGAATGGTTCTGTTAAAGATTCACTTGTTACGAATGCCACCGGCGCTGTCAACTTAACTGTCTCTGCCTTCACCACAGACGATGCCTATGCTCATGCCCAGTCGGGCGTGGGTGGGCTTGTGGCGGGTGGCGGTTCGATTGCCTCGGCTTATGCCACCTCGACCACCCAGGCCTATACCGGGGATTCGGTCACCATCAATATCTCAGGTGATTTGCTGATTTCAGCCTCGGCGACGCCCAAATCCTATGCGGATGCCGAAGGAGTGACTGCGGGCGCAGTGGCGGTGGGTGTTTCGGATGCTTATGCAGAATCATCCCCCACAGTCACAGCCTGGATTGGCGCGAATGTTTCCATCACGACAGGCGTTCGCCTGTCTGGCACGCCAATCATTACTTTCCAGAACAACTCGGATGGCTTTGACGTGACCGCTTACATGAGTGGTTTCCCCAGCCTGACTTTCTACCGCGGCCCCAGTGGCGCGGATGATGGCTTGAGAGATACGATTACCCGCAGTTCGGGCAGTTGGGTCACCGATGGTTTCACAGCCGGGCAAATCATCCTGGTCTTGGACGCGGGGACCAACAGCGGCTACTACACGATCCATGCGTTGACTGCCACCGCGCTGACCATCACCGCGATTGATACGCTGACCAATGCTGTTGTCGCGGCGGCCGCGGTTGAGGAAGTTGTTCCTGCCAATGTTACCCAGGTCCTGGCCAATATGAGCGGCTCTCCCACGGTGACTTTCACCAATGGGGGCGCTACGGTTCGGGATACGCTCACCCGTTCTGCCGGCAGCTGGCTGGACGATGGTTTTGCTGTCAACCAGTTTGTTCGCGTCACCAGCGCCGGGTCGAATGATGGCATCTACTATATCAATAGCCTGACCGCGACAGTCATGACGGTCGATGCTTATGATGCGGTTGCCGATGTCACCAATTACAGCGGCGCCGTCATTCAGGCCATCGAAGCCATCCCCGACCAGATTACCCGCGGCGCTGGCAGTTGGGCCAGCGATGGGTTCGCTGTCGGTGATCAAGTTCAAGTTTCGGGTACGCGCTGGAACGATGGCACTTACACTGTTCTGGAAATTTCGGCCCTGACGCTCTCATTGAACGCCTACGGGAAGTTTACCGATGAGCGCGGAACGGGTTTTGCGATTACCAAAGTTGATGACACTGGTGGAAATATCACTGTCTCTGCGGTTCAGGAACTGCCTGCCAGCGGGCACTCGGCTTATGCCACGGCGTATGGCTCCGGCGGCGGGTTGATCGATGTCAAGGCGGTCGATGCCGATGCGGTCAAGAAGAATACAACCGCCGGTAATTTCACCCAGGAAGTGGTTGCTTATCTCAAGAACAGCGGTGTCTACAAGGCCACCGGCACAATTTCGGTCCTGGCCACCACCAATTCTGACCAGTATGCGACCGGGACAGCCAAACACGGCGGGATTGCAGTTGGCGGCGCAGTGCTGGTCAATGCGGACTCCAACAGTGAAACCCGGGCTTACCTGGGCAATGGTCTTGACATAATTGCCGGAGGTTTGACAGTCAAAGCGCGCGGTTTCGATGAAAACTATGCCTATGCCGAATCCGGCAGTGGCGGCCTGGTCGATGTCTATAACGCCGCTGAAGCCACCACCAACAACAACAGCCTGACCACCGTTACACTGGGTGCCGCCAGCGGGAAGGAAATCGAAGTCCGCGACTTGACCCTCGAGGCTTTGCATGATGCAACTTTCAACGCGCGCACTGATACATTGAGCGTGACGATGATCGATGTAGCCAGTTTCTACGGCGGGGCGAAAGCCACAAATAATATCAATGCCACTGTCAGGGTTGATTTGGGAACGGTGGATTTAATTGTGAATGACCTGCACATTACCGCAGCCAACCAGAGCAACAAACCCTGGTTGAGCGGTGGTGCTTACAATGTGGATTCGTCCTCCTACTCGTTGGTGACCACCCCCGGCGCGGATAGCGTCAGCACGATCAATCAGTACACCTATATCAATCTGGCCAACTCAGCAGCCATTAACCAGGTGGGTGATCCCTTCACGCCGGGCGATTTTGAAGTCTATGCCTATAACGATATTTACGGACGCGATAAAGTTCGCCTGGATGCTGGCGGCTTGATCCCGATTGCCGAATCCCGCTCGCAGATTTTGGCGAACAACGTCGATGCCGTCATCACCATCGGCGACGCCGATATTGCCGCGGTGGGCGACATCAACATCTATACGCGGGCGATGATCGATCTCGAAACCAACGCTAACACGAAATCGTATGGTTTTGCGGGCGCGGCGCGTGGCGATTCGAAGGCTTATGCCGATGTCGAAAACAAAGTCTTGATCCAGTCTGGTGCGCGGCTCTACACCGAAGGCGGCATCAGTTTGCTAGCCGGGCGCACTCCAGAATGGCAGACTAACAGCTTTGTTCTTCGCGCTTTCACCGATTTGTACAATTGGACGGTTGTGCCGATCTTCAGCGAGCATGTCAAGGCTCGCGCTGAAGTCAACCAGGTTAATTATGTTCAGATTGCCAGCGGTGCGCAGCTGATCACGGTCAAAGATGTGCTCCTGGGCGCCGAAAAAGGCTTCCCACTGAGCATCACCGGGCGTGGACGCGGCACAGACCTTTACCGGGAAGCTGGCGAAGCCATCTTTGGTGAAGCCGTTTCCTTTGATATCGAAACCGGTGACAGCATTTCAACGGATAGTACCGGTGTGCGGGTCGATGGCAGCATCCAGGTCGGCATCCGCAACCAGGTGAACATTACCATTACGGGTTCGATCACCCTTAATCCCGATGGCTCTGAAACCTCGGTTGTGATCATCAACGTCAACCCGAGCAGTGTCACCTACACCCATGGCTGGGAATCGCTCAACCAGAATATGCAGGCTGAACTGAATCTCCTGAAGCAGTTGATTGCTGAATATGCTGGAAATGCCCAGGCTGTCGCTTCCTTCCAGGCTGAAATCACCCGCATCCAGAATGACTTGCGCGCGCTGGGTTATGTACCCACCCTGCAGGAATCAAACCCGAATTGGGATACCGATGACACCACTTGCGATCCCACTGAACCTTGCACCGAGGTCTTTGACCTGGAAATCCCGGCTTATTACATTACCCTGGGAGATATCTGGGCGCAGTCGAGCGATATCATTGTCGAAGGCGACTACCTGGTTGGCAGTGGCACACTGGTGGCTCCGAGCAATACTTCCATTACGATCACGAATGAAGGGCCTTTCTACCTGCGCATCAACCGCCTGACGATCCCCGATGGGACGGGCGGCAACTTGAACTTCAAGGGCGAAAATATTGTCGCCGCGAATACAGCCCAGTTCAATACCAAGATCAACGAGAAGAACAAGATTGGCTACGCGGCTGGTTTTGGCGCGATCACAGCGGCTGGCGGCAGCGTTGAGCCCCAGATTACGATTACCAGTGACTACGCTCCCACAGGTAATGAAATGCCCCCCGATATCGAAGTGGTTGGCGATATTACCAACCTGAGCGGTGCTGTGACAATTACTGCCACCCATGGCAGTATCAAAATCAAGACGACCGCCACGGGCGAAGCCGCGGCCAGCATTCGCGCCAAGACAATTATCTTGGCTGCCGGACGCGACTTTGTCCAGGGCTATGCCGACCGGATTGTTTCGATTGGCGAGCCAAGCTCGATCTGGTCCTTCCTCCAGAACGCCTCCGAAGCTTGGCGCGTGGATCGCAGTGTTGATCACACTTTTGGCGGCGTAACCCTTTCCGCGTTGAATGATGGAAGCCTGCCAAGCAATCCCAGCTCGATTATTGCGGGCAATAACGTCTTTATCTCAGCGGCGTACCTGAATATCAATGGCATCGTCCAGGCAGGCCGCCCTGATAAGCAGTTGACCATCGCGAATTCGTCTGAAATTTTAAACAAAATCAATGCCTGTAAGGCGGATTCCTGTGTCCTGATCAACAATTCCGACTTCGTGGTGCGCTGGAACAACCTGGCCAAGCGTCTGGAAGTCAGCGCGGTCAGGGTTGAAGGCGGGTACATGGAACTCTCCGGCCGGATGATGAGCACGGGCAGCGGCCAGATTAACGTTATGGATGGCTATGGCCGGATCATCATCAACAACCTGACAGCTTACCCGCTTTATCTGAACGAGCTCAATACAGGCGGGGATATCCGCGGCCAATTACGGATCACCGATTGGAATTACATCCTGACCAAGACCATTAATGGTCTCTCGGTCGACGGCCCGAAGGTGGTAGTTTACCTGCGTGGACGCAATTCATCCACCGGGCAGCCTTACCTGGTCATCTGTGACAACGTTTCAGCCTCTGATTTTGAACCATCGTCCTGCGGTACCCAGCAGGCGTTGGATCGGACCGAAACCTATACACCAAAAGCGAACCAGACCTATATCTGGTATCGCGGTCAGCGCCGCCTCGACCAGCGCTATGAGTTGTATAAATCCTCCTCCTGGCTGGGAATCGACTGGCTCTCCAAGGACCCGGATGACATCATCGAAGCCTGGACGAAGAATATCGATGCCGTCCCGCTCAGCGAAGGGGATGCGGTGGGTTCGACCATGCCCGATGAAGGCTACTACGATTACAGCTACCTCAAAATTAGTTCTGCAACCACTTGCGCCAAAGGTTGGGTCACGATTGACGGTCAACAGTGGTGCTTGACGGCTGAAGACCACTGGACCAAGCGCAGTGGTTTCCTTGGCCTGGGTAAAACCTATTACGACGAGTACTACTATGAACAGGCCTATAAGGATTTCCATACCCACTGGCTGAAAGCAGACTTTGCGATCAATATTACCTTCGTTGGTTGGGATGCGAATGATCCCAATGTGCAGGTGACGGTCAACTCGGTTGGGGATATCATCCTGGCCGGGAATATCAAGAACCCGGCTGGCGCGACCACCCTGGATAGTTCTGGCGGCAAAATCACCAATCTCGGTGACCGCAACCTGATCCAGACCCGCGACCTGACCCTGGACGCTGTCAGCGGGATCGGCAGCCTGCTTGGCCGCCCGATTTACGCCCAACTCAGCGCGAATGGCTGGGTGAATGCCACCACGACCAATGGCGATCTCTACCTGGATGCCCGGATCGGCAGCCTGACGGTTAAGCAGGCCACGACGAACGGTGACGTGACCCTGGTTGCCGAACAGAATATCCTCGCTTATGACACCGCTTCCCTGGTGCGTGGCGGCTTGGTGACGCTGATCGCTGAAAACGGCGGCATCGGCACCAGCGCGGCGCTCCCGCTCTACCTGTATGTTGGCCAGACCCATCGCGATGGCCTGACGGCGACTGCCCCCGGAAACATCTTTATCCAGCAAATCGACGGGGCCTCTGCCACCGACAATTTGCAGGTTTACAAAGTCTATTCCAGCGGCGGTAATGTCTGGATCAAGGTGGTTAACGGCAGTCTGCTGGACTTCCTGACTGAAGAATCGCCCGACACTCGCACAATAGCCGAGCTAGAAGCGCTCTGGAATGCCATGAACCTGTACGGCACAGAGGCAGATGCGGCGATTGCTACGACCATTGCCTCGTACACCGATATGGTCACGCGCCTCTACCAAAGCTACTGGAAGATGCGCAGCCTGCAGGCTGACCCGTCTGTCTATGATAGCGGTTTTGTCTTCCATTACTCTGCCGATGAGCGTGAAAATTATAAGAACAGCCTGGGCTGGAGTGATGCCCAGGTGGACGCCCTGGAAGTGAAACGCACGGCGGAATACCATGCTTTGCACTCCATCTACGGTGTGCTGGGCAACACTTACAACAGCGCCTGGAGTTATGCAGCCGATCCGGACGTTTATGAGCCGGATGTCAATTCCGTCAATACCGGGGCTGACTCTCTCAGTTTTGGCTCAACCGGGCATCTCTTCCGCACCGGGCAGGGTGTCACTTACCACAGCGGTGGTTCTCCGATTGCCGGCTTGATGGATGGAGAGATGTATTTTGTGGTTGTGGTTGATTCGACTACGATCAAACTGGCTGCCACCCAGGCCGATGCCCTGGCAGCGACCCCGATCGTCATCAATTTCACCTCGACCGGTAATGGGGTTTTCTCCGATGTGGATGCGCTGATCACCGGCGCCAAATGGGAATATGACTCCCTGCGCTATACCCTCACCGCTGGCTGGCTGAAGGCGACTGCCGATACCGATACGCGGGTCGAAGTGAACAACATCCAGGGCAACAATGTCACCATCTTGATCACGGGTGGCAGTCTGGGCGCCGATGCTGGTGTTGAAATCATCGATATCACCGGCGGCATCTCGACGATTACTCCTGAAATCAAGGTCAAGCTGGCGGCGACTGAGCGCGACGATGCCATTATCATCAACCCTGACGATGACACGATTGCCTTTGGTTCTGCGCACAATTTGTTCACCGGTACCGCCATCACCTTCCCCGGTGTCTGGCAGCTGACCGGTTTGCCCGGAATTACCGAGAGCGTCACTTATTATGCCGTCAAGGTCAACGAGACGGTCATCAAGGTTGCCACGGATGAAGCCGGTTTGAACATTATCGACTTTACCGTCCGCCGCATCTACATTGACCTGCGCGAAGATGTTGATATCACTGCAACCGGCAATGTGATTGTGACTGCTCCAGATGGGGCTGTTTACCTTGGTTCCGAAAACGTTCTCAATCTGGATTATGTGGTGGCCGGGACCGAAGCCCGGATCAAGACTGGCGACGCAATTGTCAACGCCGCTTCCTCCGGCCAGCCGAATGTCACCAGCGGTAATCTGATTCTCGAAGCGGGCGCCCAGAGCATCGGCGCAAGCGGCAATCCGGTCACTCTCGATATGCGCGCGGGCGCACGTGTGACTGCCCGCGCCCGGAGTTCGGTTTATCTCCGTGAAGTGCTCGGCGCTTACAGCCAAGGTCTGAATATCGATACCATCTACTCCACCAACACGGTCGAAGTCAGCGCCGAACAGTGGATCTATGATGCCTTCGATGACAGCCTGCTGAACATCAATACCAAATACCTTGTGCTGAACTCTTTCGGAGTGATTGGCGCACCGGCCTCTTTCGCTGACCGTTACCTTGAAATTGATCTGGTCAATAGCGCAGAGCCTCTACTGACCGTCAATGCAGGTGGCGACGTCTACCTGTACGAGATCCTTGGCGATATGCGGATTAACAGCATCGATGCCACCGGATGGCCGAATTACAGCCATACATTGAATTTCCGCACCAATGGCGACCGGCCAGTCATGACTGCCACGCCCGGCCCGGGTTTCAACGGCACAATTTCGATTGTCACCACCCAGAATGGCTCGGGCTCCGCGGTCGAAATCCAGACCTTGAGCTACACCGCCACCGCGGGCACCTACACCTTGTCTTATAACGGGCAGACCACCACGCCATTGGCCTACAACGCCTCGGCTTCAGAAATTGCCACGGCCTTGAATAAACTCACCAATCTCCAATCGGTGGGCGGGGTCAAGGGCCTTGGTACTGGCGGGAACGTTTATCTGCGAGCTTTCAGCAACATTGTCAGCAACCCGGCAATTTCGGTCGATGTTACCGGACGGAACATTACCCTGGAGGCGATGAATGGTTTCATCGGCGAATCGGGCGATGACCTGATTGTTGATACTGCCAGCGATGGCAGCGGAACGCTGACCACTACCAGCCTGTTCGATGCCTATTTGATCGAAGCCTACGGCGATCTGTACCTTGGAACCATCAGCGTTCCGGCCGGGACGGCCTTCATCGTCTCGCCCGAAAGCGTTCTGGATGGCAACCCCGGCAACCACAATATCGAATCGGGCAAGGCCCGCTTGTTTGCGGTTGTGGCGGTAGGGCAGTCCCCGGCCTACATCAAGACCGAACTCGGCAACCTCGAAGGCCAAACCACTTCTGGCAGCCTCAGCCCGAACTCGGATGCCACCGCAGCGGGTGTTTGGGTCATCAATACCGGCCACCTGACCACCGGCGGCGTCACAGTTGAGACCGCAGGAATCAATTCGGCTGGTTCGGTCTACCTGACGGCCAACAGCCCGATCACGATTTTTGAAAATATTCTCTCTGTGGCTGAAATCGTTTTAACGGCGGTCGATGAGCCTGCACCTGGGGACGATATTACCCACCTGACCGGCATCACCGTTCAATCCACGACCTCCTCGGTGCATTACTGCGCGGGAGATAACATCTACATCCAGGCTGGCGCAAATATCATCGCCGCGGGCGCGGTCATCCTCAGCGCCGATTGTGGCAATGCCGACCCCGGCGTGGGCGTCACTATCGATGTTCTCGGCAACCTGACGGGCACCTCGGGGCTGTATGAAACCGAAAACGACGATGACATCGTCAATATTTACCGTGTTATCGGCGGCGTGACCACGACCATCAACACCTATGGCGGCGCTGATCTGATCAACCTGCTCCGTTCCTCGGACTTGCCCGGGAGCACGACGATTGTCAACGCGGGCGCTGGCGCGGACATCTTCAACGTGGATAACATCCGCGATACCGTCATTCTGAGGGGCGGGGGTGATGACGATACTTATCATGTCAACCTCGATTCTGCTTCGTCCGGTACCCTGGCTCTGAACGGCCAGGCTGGGAACGATACCTTCTATCTTTACACCGGCAAAGCTGTCCCGGCGGTCTATTTCACGATCGACGGCGGCGCGGATGATGACCTGTGGGTCTTCTCGCCCTCTTGGGGTCAGATTGATAACATTACCGACCCCTCCGGTGACGACACCTTTGACTTCTCCGGCGTTGGCTTGGCTGAAAAGCTCCGCTTCTACATCGCCCAGACGTATGTCACCGTGGCGATTGGGAATGCCAACCCGGCGGCGGGCGTCGCCAATACCCTGATCCATACCGGTAACACCATCGACCACCTGATCGGCGGGCCAGATAACGACTCCTTCCACTTTGCGGATGGCGCGGCCCTGGCGATGAATGACCCGGATCGTCTCATTTCCGGTGTCTATGGCACGCTCACGGCTGGTACGGGCACCGCTGACCTGCTCAACTATAGCGGCTACACCACCCCGGTCACGGTTGACCTGGGCGCAGGTACAGCCACCGGCCTCTCGGCTTACAGCGGGATTGAAAATGTCACCGGCGGTCAGAACGACGACAGCCTGACCGGCGATGACCTGAGCAATGTTCTCAACGGTGGTTCTGGCAATGATACGCTGGCGGGCGGCCTGGGCGACGACTACTACATGTTCCTTGATAACTGGGGCAGTGACGCCGTCACCGAAAACGCTGGCGAAGGCTCGGATACGCTCAGCTTCTATGCCTATGACGGCCTGACGACCAACTTCTTCTACTCTTACGGCGGCGATACGATCACCTTCACCCCGCGGCCAGTCACCACCGACCTGAATTTTGTCCTCTCGAATGACGCCACCGGCGACACCGTCACCGACGTTTACAACGCGGCGAATAATGTTACCTACACTTCGCGTCAGTTCGAATACATTTATGGCGGCATCGGCCTCGATTCGCTCTACACCCTCAACCAGAACAGCACCTTCGACCTGGATGGCGTAACGGTCGATACCGACCCGCTCTTCACTCCAGACGATGCGCTGACGCAGGTTTTACCTGTCGATACCAATACCTACACCGCTCTCGTCGAGGCTTATGTTCTGGAGTTTATGAATGTTGAGCGTCTCTTTGCGGGCAGTGCGGACGACCTCTTCAATATCCTGGAGAACCAGGTCTTTGAAATGCACGGCGGCGCGGGGAATGATACCTTCGTCTTTACCAACGGCGTCAGCCTGGGCGACCTGACTGGCCCGCTGCATCCTGGCTTCCAGTCCTCGATCGATGGGCAGGGCGGCATCGATACCCTCGATTACAGCGCCTTCACCACCAGCGTAGTGGTTGATCTTTCGACCGGGCAGGCCAACAATCTGGCCTCGTCTGCGGTTGGACGCCTCGTCACCCTCGAAAACCTGATCGGCGGCTCGGCGGACGATACCCTGACTGGCGATGCGGGCAACAACGTCATCACCGGTAACGGTGGCAGCGACACCCTGGCGGGTGGCCTGGGCGATGACACTTATGTCTTTGCGGATGGCTGGGGTCTGAACGATACCGTCAGTGAAGCCGTGGGTGAGGGCAATGACCGGCTCGACTTCGCCACTGTCACTGCTCCGCTGACCTTCAACCTGCTGACCACCGGTCTGAACGTCACCGATGGCACGAACCAGGTCACCTATACTGGCGGTGCGCTTGACAACCTGACCGGCGGCCTGAACGATGATATCTTCGCCTTTGGCGATGGCGCCACCCTGCCTGGTTATGTTGATGGCGGCGCGGGCGCGAACACCCTCGATTTCAGCGCCTATACCACCGGGCGCAATGTTCTCCTGACGGCCAAAGGCACGTTGAGCGGCTTCGCCGGGACGGAGCTCTCGCTTGGTGCGGGCTTTGATAATGTCAGCAACCTTCTCGGTTCGGCCTCCCTGGCTGATCGGATTACCGGCATGGACGCGGCAGCGACGATCACGATTAATGCCGTGGTCAACGATTACACCGTTGATTTGAACAGCCTGGCCTTTCAGAAATTTGAATATGTCAGCGGCGGCGGACTGAACGATCTGTTTAACTTTGTCACTGCGAACTTCCAGGTGCTTGAGTACCTCGGTGGTGCGGGCGATGACATTTTTGCCCTGCTCGGCAGCGTGAGCGTGCCCGGCAAGATTAACGGCCAGGGTGGCAACGATACCCTGACCTATGCGGCCTACACTGTCGGCGGCGTGATCGTCAACCTGGCGGCTGGCACGGCCACGGCCATTTTCGATGCGGCGGTTGGCGGTGTGGCCAGCGTCGAAAGTGTGATTGGCTCGGCCTTCAACGATATCTTGATTGGCGATGTTTGGAACAACTTCCTGGATGGCGGCGATGGCAACGACAACCTGACCGGTGCGGAGGGCGATGACACCCTCCAGGGCGGTAACGGTAACGACACCTTTCACTTCCTGGACGGTTGGGGCAATGACCTGGCTTCGGATCTGGCGGGCGCCCTCGATACCCTCGATTTCTCGAACCTGACCTACGCCCTGAGCTTTGCGATTGCGGCAGGTGGGATTAATGTCACGGGCGGGCTGGGCGGTACACTGACCTTCACCGGCAACAATGCCGAACTCCTGCGCGGCGGCAAACGCGATGACGACTTTGTCTTTGAAAATGGCGCGGTGTTGGCGGGCGGCGCAGGCCGGATTGATGGCCTGGAAGGGCAAAACCGGCTCAATTACAGCGCCTACACCACCGGGGTCAGCGTTGACCTGGCGGCAGGCACGGCGACCGGGACGAACCCGGTCAACGGCGTGACCAATATTAGTGACGTTTATGGCGGTTCGGGCAATGACAGCCTCCTGGGCAATGACCTGAACAATATCCTGCGCGGCGGCCTGGGCAACGATACGCTCAACGGTCGCGGCGGTGTGGATACGCTCGATGAGAGCAATGCCACCGTCAACCTGACGATCAACCTGAACACCCTGACGGCCCAGACGACCGGTCTTGGCAGTGACACCCTTACGAATCTTGAAAATGTCCTGACCGGCTCGGGCAATGACACCTTAACCGGTGATCCGAACAACAACCTGCTCAACGGCGGGGCCGGGAACGACACCTATGCCTTCCTCGATAACTTCGGCGTCGATACGCTGGTGGATGCCTCGGGCGTGGATACGCTGAACTTCTCAGCCGTCACCACCAGCCTCGACTTTGCTTTTGGCGCGACAACGACGGTCATTACGACCGGCGCGAACAGCCTGAGCCTCGGGACTGAGATCGAAACCTATCTCGGTGGGCAGAACGCCGACACTTTCCACCTGAATGCCGATCGCGCGGCGATTCTCGCGGGTGGCGCGGGCGCGGATGCCTTCATCTTCGCCGATGGCGTCACCCTGACCGGGACTATTGATGGACAGGTGGGGGCTGATACCCTCAATTGGAGCGCCTTCACCTCTGCCCGGAACGTAACCCTGACCGGCGCGGGCGTGAATGGTTTCAGCGGCACCGAAGCCAGCCTGACCGGCGGCTTCACGAATATTGACGTTTTGGTCGGCAGCGCTTTGGCCGATACACTGAACGGCACAAACAACACTGCCACCTGGGATTTTGACGCGACCAATCGCTACCTGCTGGGTGGCAACGCGCTGACCTTCAGCGCTTTCGAAACCTTGAACGGCGGGACGGGTGTTGATAATTTTGCCTTCCACGGCGCGGCGACCTTCACTGGCACTTTGAATGGCGGCGCGAATACGGATGTTCTTGATTTCAGCGCCTACGGCTCCGGCGCGACGGTCAATTTGGAGACTTCGACCGTCACCGGGCTGACCGGCACGTTTACCAGCCTCGAGTCCTTCGTCGGCAGTCCGAACAGCGATACGATTGTCGGCCTGACGGCGGGCAGCACCTTTGCGGTGACTGGCTCGAAAGCAGGTACGGTCGATGGCTGGTTCGGTTTCTTGGCCACGGACGTGCTCCGCGGTGGGGCTGGCGATGATCTGCTCACTTATACTGGTTATAGCGGCCCGGCGGCCTTTGATTTGACCGCCACCGGCCTGGTAGATGGCTTCGATGGCGTGGAAGCCAATGCCGGGATCAGCTTCGAAAATGTCAACCGCCTGAACGGCACTTCGTTTAGCGACAGCCTCCAGGGGCTGGGCGTGGACTCGCTCTGGGCCTTGACAGGCACCAATGCGGGGCAATACACGGCCTCGGGGCGGGTGCTTGGCTTTGGCTCTATCGATACCCTGATTGGTGAAACCGGCGCGGATACCTTATCCTATGCCAGTTACATCACCCCGGTTTTGGTCACCCTGACTGGCACCGGCCTCGCCGATGGCTTCAACGGGACCGGCACAGATCTTTCTGGCGCTTTCCGCAACTTCAATACCCTGATCGGCGGCGCGGGCAGCGATCTGCTGACCGGCGCAAATTTGGTTGCCAACTGGGCGCTGACCAGCGCCACCGGCGGAACCTATACCAGCACCAATAGCCTGACCTTTGCAGACTTTGAAACCCTGACGGGCGGCTCGAATGCCGACACTTTTGCCGTGACCGAGGGCCTCACTTTCCTGGGCGCGGTGGATGGCGGCGCGGGTGCGGACACTTTGACCTACGCGGGTTACACCAGCGGCGTGAATGTGACCCTGACCGGTGCGGGTGCAGTGGATGGCTTCAACGGCACGGCAACCGGATTGGGCAGCGGTTTCAGTAACCTGAATATCCTGATGGGCGGCAATGGTAGCGACACGCTGACCGGCGCTCCGTTGGTGGCGACCTTCGAACTGGATGGCAGCGACCGCTACTATTCCGGTGTGAACGAACTGGCCTTCTCCGGTCTGGAAAGCCTGACCGGCGGCGCGCTGGCTGATACTTTCCAGATCAGCGGCGCTCGCACCTATCTCCTGAACGGTGGCCTGGGTGCGGACACCTTCGTCTTTGCTGATGGCAGCAGTTTGATTGGTACGCTGAATGGCGGCCTGGATGCCGAGCTCGATACTCTCAGCTTTGCGGGCTACACCACTGCCCGGACGGTTTACTTGACGGCCCTTTCGGCGGTCGGTTTTGCCGGTTACGAGCCGACGGTTCTGGCTGGCGGGTTCACGAATATCGACAGCCTGATTGGTACCCCTGCGACGGGTCTGACCGGTGATAAGCTCTTTGGCCTGGTCCCGGTTGATGCACAATGGGATTTGAACGGCGCGGCCAGCCAGTACATGGTTGGTGTAAACACGCTTAACTTCCAGGGTTGGGATGTGCTTCAGGGCGGCGATCTGGCGGATACCTATCTCCTTCACGGGGCAGAAACCGGCTACCTGTTTGGGAATGCCGGGAATGACGTTTTCCGCCTGTTCGATGGCGCCACGCTGAACGGCACCCTGCACGGCGGCGGCGGCGTCAACCTGCTCGATTACAGTCTTTACACCACCAGCGTCAGTGTTGACCTGGGGGTGCTGGGCCGGGCGACGGGCATCAATGGCGGGCTGGCCAATGGCATCAGCGGCATCCAGAACGTCTATGGTGGTTCGGCGGCGGATACCCTGCTCGGCAACAACGGCGATAACGTCATCATGGGCAATGGCGGAAACGATACCCTGAATGGCGGCGACGGCAATGACCGCTACCTGTTCGGCGACGGTTTCGGCCAGGATACCCTGACCGAAGGTATTGGCGTCGACACGCTTGATTTCTCAGGTGTCAGCACTTCGATCACCTTCAACCTCTCGACCTTTAGCCTGGTCAATGGCGCGAACAGCCTCAGCTACAACGGCAACCGGCTTGAACGCTTCATCGGCGGGTCAACGAATGACTTCTTCATCTTTGGCGACGGTTTTGCCCTGCCTGCGGGCGGTTTCATTGACGGTTCGGGCGGTTCCGATTGGCTTGATTACGTCGCCTACACTACCAGCGTCAATGTCAACCTGACCACTGGCGCTGCTACCGGTGTCCCGAACGGCGTGATCAACATTGAGAATGCCATCGGCGGCTCGGCGGGCGATACCCTGGTCGGTAACGCCGTCGCCAACATCCTGATTGGCAACAACGGACCGGATCAAATCACCGGCGGCGCGGGGAATGATACCCTGACTGGCGGCGCAGGGGACGATACCTATCACTTCTCTGGGAATGATTGGGGCGCGGATACCCTGGCGGACGCCAGCGGCGCCGATACCCTCGACTTTGCGGCGGCGACCGATAACCTGACCTTTAACCTGACCAGCAGCGCGCTGACCGTCACTGGCGGCGCGAACAGCCTGACCCTGGCTGCGAATAACATCGAACGTCTCTTGGGCGGCCTGGGCAACGACAGCTTTGTCTTCGCGGATGGCGTTGGCGTGGCGGGCGGCGGACTCGGCACCTTTGTGGATGGCGGCCTGGGGAACAACACCCTCGATTACACGGCCTACACCACCAATGTCACCGTCAACCTGTTTGCCAAACTGGCGACGGGCGTCAACAACGGCCTGACGGGCGGCATCGACCGCATCCAGAACGTGATTGGCGGCACGCTCTTCAATGATATCTGGGGCGATGACAATGACAACATCCTGACCAGCGGCCTGACCAATGACAACCTGCACGGCCTGGGTGGAAATGACACCTATGTCTTTATTGACAATTGGGGTACCGACTTTGTCTTCGATACAACGGGCAACGACACGCTGACCTTCATCAACTTGAGTTCCGGCGTGGCGTTCAGCTTCGCGGTTGGTTCGGCCACGGTCACTTCCGGCGCAAACATCATCACCACGGATGGCAATGTCGAAAACTTCATCGGGACCAATTTTGCCGATACCTTCACCTTTGCCAATGGCGCGACGGTGGCAGGCTTGGTCGATGGACAGGGCGGTTACGATACCCTCGACCTGAGCGCTTACACCTCCCTCCGCCACGTGGTTCTGACCAACACCGGCACGGTGGACGGCTTCCGCGGCACCGAAGCTGCCCTGGGCGCTTTCGATAACCTCGACGAAATTCGTGGCTCGGCCCTCTTTGGCGACTCGCTGACTGGCCGCAACGCTGATGCTGACTTTATCCTCGGCGCAACGGACCAGTACGTCAGTGTTAATCAACTCGACTTCTCTGGTTTTGAAGTCCTGACCGGCGGCAGTGCAGCCGACACTTTCCATCTCAATACCAGCCACAGCGCAAACCTGAACGGTGGCGCGGGCGCGGACAATTTCATCTTTACCAGCGGCGCGGTTCTAGCCGGAACAGTCAATGGCAACGGTGGCGCGGATACCCTCGATCTTTCGGCCCTCGGCGCGCGAACAGTCACCCTGACCAGCGCGGGCGGGACGGACGGCTTCAACGGGACCGACCTGGCCATCAGCGGCGGCTTCAGCAATCTTGACAACCTGATCGGTACAGCGGGCGTCGATACGCTGGTCGGTGCGAACCTGGCAGCCACTTTTGAACTGGATGGCACAAACCGCTACTTCTCCGGTGCGAATTCAATCGCTTTCTCCGCTTTCGAAAATCTGACCGGCGGTGCGGGCGCGGATACCTTTGCTTTTGGCGGCGCGTACACCTTCACCGGAAATCTGAACGGCGGTGCGGGTACGGATCGCTTCGATTACAGCCTCTACGGCAATCCGGTTACGCTCAACCTGCAAACCGGTCTGATCACCGGCCTGGCCGGGAGCTTCACGAGTATCGAAGGCCTGACTGGCTCGGCAGGTAGCGATACGCTGATTGGCGCGAACAGTGGCGCAAGCTTCAACCTGACCGGCGCGGGCGCGGGCAACATTAACAGCCTCTTCTCGTTCTCCTCGGTTGAAAACCTGGCGGGCGGGACGGGCGCGGATACGCTCAGCTACAGCGGCTTCACTGGCCCGGTGACGCTCAACCTGCAAACCGGCTCGGCCACCGGCCTGGCCTCCTTCTCCGGCATGGAAACGGTCAACGGTTCGACCGCCAGCGATACCATCCTCGGGCGCGACGCGGGCAGCAGCTTCACCGTTAGCGGCGCGAACAGCGGCGCCGTCGATGGGCTGAACTTTACTTCCTTCGAAAACCTGACCGGTGGCCTCGGCGATGACACTTTTGCCCTGAGCGGCGCGGGCAGCCTGAGCGGCCTGGTCAACGGCGGCGCGGGGACGGATTTCCTCAGCTACGCGGCTTATGGCGCGGCGGCAACGATCAACCTGCAAACCCTGACTGCCACCGGCTTTGCGGGTGGCTTCACCTCCATTGAGCAGTTCACCGGCTCCGGGTCGGTGGATACGCTCGTTGGGCCGAACAGCGGCGCGACCTTCAACGTCAGCGGCGCAAATAGCGGGAATGTCTCCGGCTATACCTTTAACTCCTTCGAAAACCTGACCGGCGGAACGGGCGCAGATACCTTCGCGTTCGGCGCGGGCGCCTCCATTGCTGGCAGCCTGAATGGCGGCCTGGGTACGGATCTGCTTGATTTCTCTGTCTTTGGCGCATCGGTCAATGTTAACCTGCTGACCGGTGCTTCAACCGCGATTGGCGGCGGTGCTTTGGGTCGTGTCAGCGGCATTGAAAACTTAAATGGCTCTCTGCTGAATGACACCCTGACCGGTGACAACACCCCGAATGTCATCAACGCGATTGGCGGCAACGACCTGATCAACGGCAACGCTGGTAACGACCTGTTTATCTTCCCGCTTGGCGCTGGTTTCAGCGGTACGTTGGAAGGCGGCACGGGCACCGACACGATGGACTTCAACTCCCAGGCGGTTGCTTTCAACACAATCCTGACCGGTCTTGGCGTGCTGGATGGCTTCAGCGGAACCCTGGGCGGGAACCCGTTTGTCAATCTGGAAGTGCTGATTGCCTCCGGCGCGGCGGGCGATGGCCTGACTGGTCTGAACGCGCTTGCCACCTGGAACATCGGGGCGAACACCTATGTTTCCGGTGGGCGCACCTTCAGCTTCTCGAATGTTGAGGCCCTGACGGGCGGCTCGCTGGCAGATAACTTCGTCTTTGCCAATGGCGCAAGCTTCGCCGGTTCGGTTGACGGCGGCGCGGGCAGTGATACGCTTAATTACGCAGCTTACACCACCGCGAGGAATGTCACCCTGACGGCCCTTGGCGCTCTCGATGGTTTCTCGGGAACCGAATCCAGCCTGATCGGCGGCTTCACTAATATCAATGCTTACACCGGTTCAACGGCAGCCACTGACAACCTGACCGGGCGCGATGTCCCGACCACCTGGACGGTCGATGGCACGAACCAGTATCTCAACGGCACGAATGCGCTCAGCTTCTCTGCGGTCGAAATCCTGACCGGCGGCAGCGCTGTGGACACTTTCAACCTCAGCGGCGCGCGCAGTTTCAACCTGAACGGCGGCGGTGGCGCGGATGTCTTCAACTTCGCCAACGGCGCGACCCTGACCGGCGCGCTGGATGGCGGCGCGGATAGCGATACCCTGAGCTTTGCGGCCTATACCACCGCCCGGAACGTGCTTCTAACTGGCGTGGGCGCAAATGGCTTCGCCGGAACGCAGGCGGCCATCACCGGCGGCTTTAGCGGGATCGATACTTTGGCTGGTTCGACGGCCCTGACCGATACCCTGACCGGCCTGAACGCGGATGCCGTCTGGAACATTGGCGCGGCGCATACCTACGTCAGCGGCGCTTCGACCCTGACCTTCACCTCCTATGAGAACCTGGTGGGCGGCTCGTCAGCGGATGTCTTCGCCTTCAGCGGTGCGGGTAGCCTGGCCGGGACAATCGCTGGCAGCGGCGGTACGGACACCCTTGATTACAGCGCCTATGCTTCAGGCGTAACCGTCAACCTGGGGGCGGGTTCCGCCACCGGCGTTGGCGGCGGCGCAGCGGCGCGTGTCAGCGGCGTAGAAAACCTGACCGGCTCGGCCTTTGGCGACAGCCTGACTGGCGATGCGAATGCCAACGTCTTGCGCGGCCTGGGCGGGAATGACAGCCTGACGGGTGGCGCTGGCAACGACACCTATATCTTTGCGAATGGTTTCGGTGAGGATACGATCGTCGAAGCGGCGGGCGCGGGCAGCGATACCCTCGATTTCAGCGCCGTGACCAGTGGCATGACCTTCAACCTCGGGTCAGCCGGGTTAAGCGGCGGCTATGGCGCGAACAGCATCACTGCCGCTGGCTTGAACCTTGAAGTCTTGATTGGCACCTCGGTCAATGACACCTTTGCTTTTGCGGCGGGTGGCAGTTTCAATGGCACATTGAATGGCTTCACCGGCACCGACACCCTCGATTACAGCCTCTATACGACCGGGGTCAGCGTTGACCTTTCGGCGGGAACGGCGACGGGCACGCTTGGCGTCAGCAACTTCGAGAATTTGATCGGCTCACCGCAGAATGACATTCTGACCGGCGATGCTGGGAATAACGTCATTACCGGCGGCTTGGGCGACGATATGCTTACTGGCCTGGGCGGCGACGACCTCTATCTCTTCGCAGATGACTTTGGTACCGATACGGTCGTTGAAGCGGCCCTGGGTGGCGAGGATACCCTCGACTTTAGCGCCCTGACCTCAGCTCTGACCGCGACAGTCCTCGGCGATACCCTGACCATCACCAGTCTTGCTAACACGGTCAGCCATGTTGGGATTTTCATCGAGCATCTTCTCGGCCCGGAGACGGCCTCGGCCACCCTCGACTTCTCAATCGATAGCGTTATCCACCATGTCCTCCTGACTGCCCTCGGCACCACGCGCGGCTTCCAGGGGATTGTCGATGGTCTCTGGAGCTTCGACGACATCGATAACATTCTTGCCAGCCCATTGGATGGGGATACCTTGACCGGGATGAACGCGATTGCGGTCTGGACCTTGACCAGCGCGCTGGGCGGCAGTTATCTCAGCAGCCGCACCCTGACCTTCGACGGCTTTGAACAACTCTTTGGCGGTTCGGAGGCCGACAGCTTCACCGTTACTGAAGGCGTCATCTTCACCGGCACAATCGACGGCGGCGCGGGTACGGCCAACGACACACTGACCTATCATGACTATGTTGACCCCATCACGGTCAATTTGACCGGCCTTGGCCCCAACGACGGCTTGAGCGGTACGGCCACCGGCCTGCCAGGCGGTTTCACAAACATTGACACCCTGGTGGGCGGCAGCGCGGCAGCGGATGTCCTGAATGGCACAGATCAAAACGCCACCTTCCAGTTTGCCGCCACGAATACCTACGGCTACAGTGGCCAGAACGTTACCTTCTCGGCCTTCGAAATCCTGAATGGCGGCACTGGCGACGATACCTTCGTCTTCCTGGTTGGCGGCTCCTTCGGCGGCACGCTCAATGGCGGCGCAGGCAGCGACACCCTGACTTACTCCACCTATGCCACCCCGGTTACCGTTACCTTCGTTGCTGATGGCCTCACCGATGGCTTCGACGGCTCGGCCACCAATTTGGCGAACTTTACGAATATCGACAATTTCATCGGCGGCGCGAACAGTGAAGACACCCTGCAAGGGCTGAACGCGGATGCCACCTTCGAAATTGATACTACCTACCGCTACCGCACTGTCACCAACTTTGCGGTCTTCTCAGCCTTCGAGAATCTGGTTGGCGGCACGCAGACCGACACCTTCAAGTTCTTTGGTACTGCCAGCTTCATTGGTGACCTGGATGGCGGCCTGGGTACCGATTGGCTTGATTACACCGCCTATAACCTGGCCGTCACCGTCAACCTGGGTGGCTCTGCCTCCACTGGCCTGGTCGGCACCTTCACCAATATCGAAGGCGTATACGGTAGTCCGCAGCTTGATATTCTGGTTGGCCGCCCGGCTGGCAGCACCTTCCATCTGACTGGTTTGAACCAGGGTGACGTGGATGGGAACTTTACCTTCTACTACATGGAAAAAGTTGTCGGCGGCCCGAACCTGGATACCCTCGACCTCTCCCTCTACCCGTCTACTGCCTCGGTGGTCCTGACGGCGGATGGCACGCTGGATGGTTTCCAGGGCACTGCCAACGGCCTGACGACCGGCTTCGACAACATTAACCGGCTGGTGGGTTCGGCGGCGGCCACTGACAGTCTTACCGGGCGCAACCAGCCTGCCAACTGGCAGTTAACCAGCGCCAATGGAGGGATCTACGCGGATGGCTTGAGCCTGGCCTTTGTCGACTTCGAAATTCTTCAGGGCGGCACCAGCACCGACATCTTCGCCGTCACCGAAGGCGTCACTTTCGCTGGCACAGTCGATGGCGGCGCGGGCCTGGATACGCTCACCTACGCCGGGTATACCACCCCGACCTTTGTGACGCTGACCGGCCTTGGCCTGGTTGATGGCTTCAATGGTACGGCAACCGGTTTGGCGAATGGTTTCCAGAATCTGAACATTCTGACTGGCGGCAATGGCAGTGATACCCTCACTGGCGCGCCCCTGCTGGGTACTTTCGAGCTGGATGGAACTGATCGTTACTACGTTGGCGCGCATGAACTGGCCTTCAGCGGCCTCGAAAACCTGAACGGCGGCACCCTGGCAGACCTGTTCCAAATCAGCGGAACGCGCGCTTACAACTTGCACGGCGGCGCGGGCAATGACAGCTTTGTCTTTGCCAACGGCGCGATCTTGACTGGCGCCCTCAACGGCGGTGACGATATCGATACTCTCGACTACAGTGCCTACACTACCGGCGTCAATGTCAATCTCTTGACGGGTGTGGCGATGAATGTCAGCGGTGGTGTTTCTTTCATCGAAAACCTGATTGGCGGTTCTGCTGGTGATACCTTGGTCGGCGACAACAACGCCAACGTCATCACCGGCAACGCTGGAAACGACAGCCTGACTGGCAACGGCGGGAACGATACTTTCGTCTTTGCGGATGGTTGGGGCGCGGATACTGTCGCCGACTCTTCCGGCCAGGATACGCTCGACTTCTCGGCGGTGACAGCGGCCATTGATCTGACCGTCAACCTGCTCGACCAGCAAGTGCTGGGCGGTGGGAACACGGTCAACTTCGGCGGCATTGATGTTGTTATCGGTGGCGCCGGGGCGGACACCTTCAATCTCGCTGGCGCGCAGGATTACGACCTCTACGGCTCGGCTGGCGCGGATACCTTCAACTTCCTCGCCAACGGCGCGGTCGGTGGCGCGTTGACCGGTCTGCTGGATGGCGGCGCGGACCACGACCTGCTCAATTACCAGGCCGATCCGACCACCCTCCTGACTAGTCGCTACTTCACGCTGACCGGCCTCGGGACGAGCGGCTTCAACGGTACGGAACTGAGCATCTCCGCTGGTTTTGCGAATATCGATGAAATCATCGGTGGCCTCGGACCGGATACGCTCGAAGGTCTCAACCTGGATGGCACTTTCAACATCCATACCGGCAGTATCGATTACAGCGCGGGCGGCACCAGCCTGCACACGACCTTCCTTGAAAACCTGGTCGGCGGCACGGGTAATGACCTGTTCATCTTTGACGATGGCGCGGTCTTGCCCGGTGTTTCTAACAGCATCGACGGCAAGGCGGGCACGGATACCCTCGATTACAGTGCCTATACCACGGAAGTCTATGTCAACCTGGTTGGCGGTGTGGCAACAGGCGTTACCAATGGCGTTGCCAGCATTGAGCACGTTATTGGTTCCTTCACCAGCGCCACCACGCTCTACGGTGACGATAATGACAACATCTTCAATATCACCGGCGGCGGTGGCTATAACATCTATGGCCGCGGCGGTAACGATACCTACATCTTTGACGCGGATACTCAACTCAACTCGGTCTATATTTACGAAGATCTCTTGAATGGCGGCTGGGGCATTGATACGGTTTCCTTCGCCCCGACTTCGTTGGCGGTTGTCTTCGATCTGTCGCTTTCAAGTGACTTGGTCAATCTCTATCCTCAGACAGTCAATGCCAACCTGATCTTGACCTTCTACGGCGCGATCGAGAACCTGATCGGCGGTTCGGGCAACGATACCCTGACCGGTTCAGATGGCTCGAATATCATCACCGGCGGCCCGGGCAACGATACCCTGACTGGCCTGGGTGGCTCCGACCGCTACGTCTTTGCGGATGGCTGGGGCCAGGATTCCGTCGTCGATAGTGGCGGCGGGAACGAGACCTTCGACTTCAGCACCGTGACCGCCAATTTAACGACGACCCTGGCGGCGGGTCCGGGTGGCTTGGTCGTCTCCGCGGGAACGAACCAGGTTACCGGTTCGCTGTCTGAAATCGAAAACCTGATCGGCGGCTCCGGGGATGACCTGTTCATCTTCCATCATGGCGTCGTTCTGAACGGCACGCTGGATGGCCGCGGCGGCGCGGATACCTTGAATTTTGCCGCTTATACTACTGGGCGCGCGGTAGCCCTGACGGCGCTCGGCAGCCTGGATGGCTATGCCGGGGCAGACAGTACTATCCCGGCGGGCTTCGATAATGTGGAACGGATTACCGGCTCCTCGGCCAGCGACTCGCTCACTGGCTTGAGCCTGGATAGTCATTGGACCGTGGCAACCCCGACCTACACCTACAGTGTGGATGGTTCCGGCCGCACCTTGACCTTTACTTACTTCGAGACTCTGGTTGGCCTCTCGGCTCGGGATGTCTTTACCCTGGCATCTGGCCCGCAGGTGGCGCAGATTTACGCGGGCGCGGGCGATGATACGCTCGTCATGCTCGATCATGCCACGCTGACCGGTTTCTTCGAAGGTCAAGGCGGGTACGATACCGCTGATTACAGCGCTTACACTACCCCACGCCACTTCTACCTGCAAGCGGTTCTGGGTGTGACGGATGGCTACAACGTCAGCGAAACGAGTGTCAGTGGTGGGATGTTCAACCTCCAGCAGATTATTGGCAGTCTGAGCGCCAATTCATTGGCCTCTGCCGACTCCCTGCATGGCCGTGACGCCACGGCGACTTTCGACCTGGGCACGCCGGTGGAGCATTACACTGACCTGGTCAGTGGGCGCATCCTTGATCTGCAGAACCTGGAAGATATGTATGGCGGTTCCTTGGTCGATACCATGAACCTGACCGGGCCGCATACAGGCCGTCTCTACGGGCAGGGCGATGCGGATCTCTTCAATGTCAGCGGGGCTGGCAGTCTGATTGGCTTCATCGATGGCGGCGTTGGCTACGATACCCTTGACTACACTCTCTACAACACCGCTCGCGCCTTTGACCTGACCCATGTTGATGCTGATGGTTTCGACGGCACCGAAGCCAGCCTGATGAACCCGACCCTCGATTTCAATGGCTTCTACAATATCGATTTCCTGCTTGGCAAGAACACAGGCCTGCCCATCGAGCTTGACTCCTTGCAAGGCCTGGATACCGATGGTATCTGGACGCTGGTCAATGCGGCCGAGAAGAGCCAGTACTCCACCCAGGGTTTCACCCTCGATTTCTCGTACATCGACTCGCTGATTGGCGAGGGCGGTGCAGACGACTTTGTCTTCGGTAACGGCGTCATCCTGGCTGGTTCGATCGATGGTGGTGCAGGCTACGACACTCTGAATTGGAATGCCTACACCACGGCTCGCGCGGTGACCCTGAGCGGTCTTTCCGGTGCGGATGGCTTTGCCGGAGCGGAAGCCTCGGTCGCGGGCGGCTTCACGCACTTGAACCAGATTCTGGGCGGCTCGGCAGTCGACAGCCTGACCACACTCAATGCCGTCAGCACCTTTACGATTGACGACGCGAATGGCGGCACCTACGCCAGCGGTGGCAATGCGCTCGACTTCGGTTCCTTCGACCGGCTCTTTGCCGGTTCCAACGCCGATCTGTTCAACTTCGTCAACGCGGGGATGATCGCCACCTCCATCGATGCGGGCGGCGGGACGGATGAGATCAACTACAGCGGCTATGCCAGCCCGGTGACTGTCAACCTGTCCACCGGTGCGGCCAGCGGCGTCAATGGCGGCGTAGCGGCCAGCATTACCGGTTTTGAAAATATCACCGGCTCAGTCTTCGCTGACAGCCTGACCGGCGACGACGGCGCGAACGTCATCACCGGCCTGGCCGGGAACGACACGCTCGCTGGACTGGGTGGCAATGATACCTATGTCTTTGGCAATGGCTGGGGTGCAGATACCGTCTCCGAGACGAGCGGCGAGGATACTTTCAACTTCTCAACGGCGACTGCTGACCTGACCTTTACCCAATCTGCCGCTTTGAGTGTCACGGCGGGTGCGAACAGCGTCAACCATGCTGGCAGCCTGATCGAAAACCTGCTCGGCGGCTCTGGCAACGACACCTTTAACCTGACCGGTTCGGGCAACCTTGGCGGTTGGATTGACGGCGGCGCGGGCCTGAACACGCTCTCCTTCGCCGGATATGGCACGGCGCGGCAGATCATCTTGACGGGCGTTGGCACAGCCAATGGCTTCCAGGGCACAGAAACCAGTCTCGCCGGCGGATTTGATAATATCAGCACGTTGGTTGGCTCGTCGAATCTCGATACGCTGACTGGACTTTCGGCGGGCGGCGTCTTTGCGGTCGAGGCGGCGAACAGTGGTACGTATACTTCTGGTGGGCGGACCTTGTTCTTCTTGGCAGTTGATACGCTCAATGGCCTGGGTGGTTATGACACCCTCGATTTCAGCGGCTATGCCAGCCCACGCAGTGTCACCCTGATGGGCGCGAATGCGGATGGGTTCTCGGGCCTCGAAGCCAGCCTGGCGGGTTCCTTCAACGGAATCGACCGCCTGATTGGTAGCGGCGATACGGATACCCTAACCGGAATGAACGCTGCCGCCACCTTCGAGATCGATGGCAGCGAGCGCTATCTGACTGGCGGCTTTGCCCTCGACCTGACCGGTCTTGAGAATCTGACTGGCGGCACCGGCATGGATACCTTTATCGTTTCTACGGCGCACACGGGCAGGCTGGATGGCGCCGCCGGGTATGACACTCTCGATTACACCGGTTCAACGCTCACCTTCAATGCCACACTAACCGCTCTCGGCTCCAGCGATGGCTTCAATGGTACTGAAACCAGCCTCTCGAGCGGCTTTGCCAATATCAATAACTTGATCGGCGGCAATGTTGGTGACCAACTGACCGGTATGAATGTGGCTTACACCTGGAACATCTCACCGACCACCAACCAGTATGCCTTTGGCGGCAATACCATCGATTTCCAGCACGTCGAGATTATTTCTGGCGGCACGGCTGATGATACCTTTATGATCAGCGGCAATTCGGTCTATTCGCTGCTTGGCGGTGACGGGAATGACACCTTTGTCTTCCAGAACGGTGCCACGCTTGACGGCCTCCTCGACGGTCAGGCAGGCAATGACTTCATCGATTACCGCTTCTACACTACCTCCGTCCAGGTTAACCTGGATAGCGTCCCGGTAACGGTTGGCGCAGTAACTTATCAGCCGCGTTCAGCAACTGGTATCAACGGTGGCCTGGCGAATGGCATCGATGGGATCGAATCGGTCACCGGCGGTCTGGCTGCGGATGTTCTGATTGGTTCGGCTGGCCCGAACACAATTAACGGTGGCCAGGGCGATGATGTCCTGGTTGGTGGCCTGGGTGACGATACCTACGTCTTCGAGAACAACTGGGGTGTGGATCTCATCACCGAACTGGCGGCGGGCGGAAACGACACCCTCAGCTTTGCCCCCGTGACCGGGGCCTTGACCTTCACCCGGGGCGTCACGCTTGCCTGCCCATCCGGTACATGTGTCACGGATGGCCTTAATATGCTGACCCATACTGGCGGCCAGATTGAGAATTACACGGGCGGTTCAGCTGCGGATACCTTCCTCTTTGCGAACGGCGCAACCCTGGCTGGGAACCTGAACGGCAACGGCGGTGCGGATCTGCTCAACTTCTCGGCATACACCACCGCTGTATCTGTGACTTTGACAGGCCTCGGTACTATCGATGGCTACGCTGGGACGGCCACCCCGATCCTCGGTGGGTTTGATAATGTCAACTATCTCGTTAGCGGTACTGGCAGCGATACGCTGACTGGCCTGAACGCGAACAGCGCTTTCACCATCAGCGCTGCAGGGAACAATTATCGCGAACTCCTTAGTGGGCGCGTGCTTGGCCTGACCTCCATCGATCATCTGGTTGGCGGTTCTGCGAACGACTCCTTCTACTTCTTTGGCACCGCCTCCTTGCCTGGCGCAATCAATGGCGGCCTGGGCAGCGACACGCTTGATTACAGCGGTTATACCGTAGCCGTCAGTGTCAATCTTGGCGCGGGGACGGCCACCGGCGTTCTGGGAGGCATTACCAGCATTGAGAACGTCATTGGCAGCCCAGTTGCAAATGTCATCACTGGAGATAACAACGATAATATCCTGATTGGAACCAGCGGCAATGACACCATCTACGGCCTGGGCGGCAACGACACGCTGATTGGTCTGGGTGGCAATGATACGTTTGACGGCGGCACCGGGATCGACACGGTCGATTACAGTGGCAACACGCTGGCAGGTGTCACCGTCAACTTGGCGGCAGGCACGGCTACCAGCAGTGAAAGTGGCAATGACACCCTGATCAGTATCGAAAACATCATCGGCTCCAACTTTGCGGATACGCTCATCGGCGATGCCAACCCGAACCGGATTGATGGCCGCGGCGGGAACGATACCCTCAACGGCGCGGGCGGGAACGACACCTATGTCTTTGGCAACGGCTGGGGTGTCGATACCCTGGCCGATAGCGCCGGGACGGATACCGTCACCTTCGCCTCGGCGACGGCGAACTTGAACTTCACGGTCAACCTTGCCAGCCTGGTGGTGACTGAGGGTGCGAACAGCCTGACCACCACCGGGAATGTGATTGAGAATCTGGTGGGTGGCTCCGGCGGAGATACCTTTGCCTTTGCCAATGGCGCCACGCTGGCGGGTACGCTCGACGGTCAATCTGGCGCAAACACGCTGGATCTTTCGGCTTATACTACTGCTCGAACCATCACCCTGACGGGTCTTGGTGCAACGACTGGCTTCACGGGTACGGTCAGCGGCGCGCTTACGGCTGGCTTCGATAATGTCACCTTGCTGGTTGGCTCTGGCGCAGTGGACACCCTGGCGGGCTTGAACGCCGCCTCGGCCTGGAACATTAATGACCTGGGCAACTCCTACGCCTCCAGCGGGCGGACGCTTGGCTTCAGTGCCATCGAAAACCTGGGCGGTGGCTCGGCGGCGGACGTATTCAATTTTGTCGGCAGCGGTTCGCTGGCGGGCAACCTGAGCGGCGGCGCGGGTTTGAACACGCTCGATTACAGCGCTTACACTGCCAGCGGAGCCGACCTCAACCTGCAACTTGCCACTGCCACCGGCTTGGGCGGTACCTTTAGCGGAATCGGCACTTTGGTTGGCTCCGGCCTGGTTGACACGCTGACCGGCTTCAACACCGCCAATACCTTCAATCTCACAGGCGCAGATAGTGGCAACGTCAATGGGACCTTCGCCTTCTCGGCGGTCGAAAACCTGACTGGCGCGGCCAACAACGACAGCTTTGTCTTTGCCGATGGCGCCACACTTAGCGGAACGCTTGACGGTCTGGGCGGCACCGATACGCTCGATTACCGCGCTTACACCACCAGCCTGAACATCAATCTGGAAATGAACAGCGCACTCGCGAATGGTGTTATGACCACTGTCTTTGGTATCGAGAATGTTATCTCTGGCCTGGGTAACGACAGCATCACTGGTGACGCGGGCGACAACGTTCTGACAGATGTCGGCGGCACCGATACCTTCAACGGCGGTCTGGGCAACGATACCTATGTCTTCCTGCCCGATTGGGGCGTGGGCGATACGATTATCGACAGCGGTGGTACGGATTCCGTCACCTTTGCCGCCATCAGCGCGGCCTTGACCTTCAACCTGAATGCGGGTGCTTTCGACGTCACTGATGGTTTGAACAGCCTCAGTCACACTGGTTACGCTCTTGAGAACCTGGTTGGCGGCAGCGGCGCGGATCTGTTCAACCTGATCGGCCTAGCCACAGCCAATTTGAACGGCGGCGGCGGGAATGACCGCTTTGCCTTCACAACGGGTGCGCTCACCGGAAACATCGATGGCGGCGCTGGCGCGAACAACAGCCTCGATTACAGCGGTTATACCTCAGCCGTGACCTTTGACCTGGCGGCTGGTACCGTTGATGGCCTGATCGGCGCGCTGACGAATATTCAGTCCTTTGTCGGCAGCAGCTTCAGCGATACGCTCGTTGGCTCTGGCGCGGGCAACATCTTTACCGTCACCGGCCCAGACAGCGGCAACCTGAACGGCAGCCTGGCTTTCAGCAGCGTCGAAAACCTGACCGGTTCGGTGGGCAATGACAGCTTTAACTTCTCCGGTACGGGTAGCCTGACTGGCAATCTCGATGGCGTCAGTGGCAATGACACCCTTGCCTACACCGGTTATGGCCCGGCAGTTACGGTCACACTTGATGGTGCGGATGCAAACGGCTTCTCTGGCATTGGCACCGGCCTGAACGGTTTTGCCCACATCGATATATTGACTGGATCGGGCGGAGTGGATACGCTGATTGGCGTCGACAGCCCGGCCACTTTTGAAATCGACGGCAGCAATCGCTATCTCCTGGGCGCACAGGCCCTCTCCTTTGGCAGCTTTGAGAATCTGCGCGGCGGCTCGGCAGTGGACACCTTCAACATCTCTGGCACACAGGCCCATAACCTGTTTGGGAACGGCGGCAATGACCTCTTTATCTTTGCTGATAATGCCATCCTGAATGGTGTGCTTGATGCAGGTACGGGTGCTGACGAGCTCAACTTCTCGGCCTATACCACCGGGCGCAGTCTGGCGCTGACTGGCCTCGGTGCTGATGGCTTCAATGGAACGGCCGTGGCCATCACCGGCGGCTTCAGCAGCGTCAACAGCTTGGTCGGTGGCTCCGGCGTGGATACTCTCACTGGCCTGAATGCCCCTGCTGTCTTCGACCTGAGCGCCGGGACATATACCAGTGGCAATACCCTGACCTTCTCGGCCCTCGAAAACCTGGCTGGCGGTTCGGCGGCGGATACCTTCCTGATCAACGGCAACGTTGGTTTCAACCTGAATGGTGGCTCTGGTAATGATGAGTTTGTCTTCTCCAATACCAACCAGTTGACCGGCGCGATCAACGGCGGCCTGGGGAGTGATACCCTCAACTACTTAGCTTACACTGCTCCCGTAACCGTCAACTTCGCTTTGGGCACGGCCACAGCTGTCAGCGGCGGCATCAGTGGCATGGAGAACTTCATCGGTTCCAGCACAGCTAGTAACACTGTCTATGGCGATGACAATGATAATATCCTGGTTGGCGGACCGAGCAACGACACCCTGATCGGCGGTAAGGGCAATGACACCTACATCTTTGGCAATAATTGGGGC
This sequence comes from Anaerolineales bacterium UBA5195, assembly GCA_002412925.1. Classification (GTDB taxonomy): domain Bacteria; phylum Chloroflexota; class Anaerolineae; order Anaerolineales; family Villigracilaceae; genus UBA5195. The sequence goes on from DHVZ01000011.1 coordinate 136,770, forward strand.
GTCGACAAGGTCATCGAGCTACCCGGCGAAGGTAACGATACCCTCGACTTCACTGCTGTGACTTTGGGTGGCCTGTTGACCTTCAACTTCAATGGGCTGACCATCACGGTGGGCCAGGGCGCAAACTCGGTTACCACGGGCACCAGTGCCTTGGACTTTGCCAACCACGTTGAAAACTTCATGGGTAGTAGCCTGGGCAATACCTTCGCCCTCACGAATGGGGCGGTGGTGGTTGGTGCGCTGGTTGGCGGCCTGGGCAGCGACACGCTTGATTACAGCGGTTATGGCAGCGCGCGGAACTTTATCCTGACCGATTATGGCACACTTGGCGGCTTCAAGGGTACCGAGGCCAGCCTGCCGGGTGGCTTCGATAATCTCGATGCAATCATCGGCACGGTCTATGTCGACTCGCTGACCGGGATGAACACCACGGCTACCTGGAACTTGACCCTCACCCCGCAGGATACTTACGTCTCCGGCGGACGCACGCTGACCTTCTCCTTGATCGAGAGTCTGATCGGTGGATCGGCTGGTGACACCTTCGCCTTCGAAAACGGCGCGACCCACACCGGCACAATTAACGGCGGCGCTGGCACGGATTTGCTCGATTACAGTGCCTACACTGCCTCGGTGACTGTCAATCTTTCTGCAAACACGGCGCAGGCTGTCAGTGGAACGGTGAGCGGTATTGAAAATGTAACTGGCGGCAGCAATGCTGATCTACTTACCGGCAATGGCGGCCCGAACGTTCTCTCTGGCTTGGACGGCAGCGATACCATTTATGGTCTGGACGGCAACGACACACTGATTGGCGGGGCTGGAAACGACTTCCTCTACGGTGGTTTGGGCGATGACCTGTTCCAGTTCGCCTCCGGCTGGGGGTCGGATGTCCTTTACGAAAACCTGAACGAAGGTACTGACACCCTCGACTTTACCGCAGTTGGCGCAAACCTGATTGTGACCCTGGGGTCGGTCACCATTACCGATGGCGCCAACCTCGCCAGCCATTCCGCGAACAACCTCGAAATTATCCGGACTGGTGCTGGCAACGATACCTACTATCTCAATGCCAACCACACTGTCTCGCTCTATGGCGGTGGCGGAAATGACCGTTTTGTCTTCGCCGACGGCGTCACCTTGACGGGCTTGATTGACGGGCAGGCAGGTTACGATACGCTCGATTTCAGCGCCTACACTACCCCGCGCAATCTGATCCTTACCGGCCTGGGAAGTCTGGACGGTTTCAGTGGTTCAGAGAGCGCGATCATCGGTTCGTTCACCAATATCGATCAGGTGCTGGCTTCTAGCCTCGGCGGTGATACCCTTACAGGGCGTAACGCGAACGCTACCTTCGACCTGGATGGCAGTGACCGCTACATCAGTGGCAACACCCTCGATTTCTCCGGCTTCGAGATCCTCCAGGGCGGCAGCGCCGATGATCGCTTCCAGATCAGTGGTTTACGCACTTATCAGCTGCTTGGTGGAGCTGGGAATGATACCTTCGCCTTTGCAAATGACGCCTACTTGAGCGGGAACATTGATGGCGGTCTGGGCCAAAATACACTCGATTACTCTGCTTATACCAGTGGGCGCAGTATTGGGCTGATTGGCTATGGCAGCCTGACCGGTTTCACAGGCGGCGAAACCAGCATTATCGGGTCGTTTACCAATATCAACGGTTTAATCGGTGGCAGCGCCAGCGACGAACTGAGCGGCACGAATGACCCCGGTCTCTGGACGCTCACTTCCAGCGGTGGCACGTACCAGGCCAATAATCGCCTGCTGAATTTCAGCAGCATTGAAATCTTGAATGGTTCGGCCTATGATGACCGCTTTGTCTTCATGAATGGCGCGGTCTTGCCTGGCAGCATTGATGGGCGCGGCGGCAACGATACGGTTGACCTGTCGAATTACACCACCAATATTCTCGCCACCCTGCTCAATGGTTATTTGAACACACTTGTTGCAGGCGTTACCAGCATCGAAAATGTGATTGGCGGCAGCGGTAACGATACTCTCGTGGGCGATCATAACGATAACACGCTGGATGGCGGCTCTGGGAATGACCTTCTGGTCGGCCTGGGCGGTAACGATGCGCTCATCAGTGGTTCTGGCAATAACACCCTCTATGGTGATGGCGGCGATATCTATATCTATACTGGCCTTGGCGGCAATGACACACTCTACAGCGGTATTGGCTTCAACACCCTCTATGGTGGCGATGGCTATGATACAGCCTACATCTCCTACGGCGGCCTGTTCATCGTTCCGCTCAGTGATATTGAGAACTTGATTTACATCCTTCCTCCACCTGTCGACCCTGTTGTCGTCATCCCCACCTTAAGCCTCGGTGGACGAGGGGTGAAGCTGGCGATCCTGCCCACGGGTTTCATCCTGGTCATCCCGGTCATCAGCCAGCAGGTGGTTGAACTGAAATGCCAGTATTGTGTTGCGATCATCCTGCGCCTGCCGGAAGGTAATCAGGTCTTCTTCGCTCTTGGGAGCGGAACCGATGCCAGCTTGAGCTACCTGGCTGGTTCGAAGGGCTTGCCCGAAGGTTACAGCCTGGTTTATGGCATGTTAGTGCAGTTGTTCAAGGATGGGGCGCTGGTTGAAAAGTCCCAAACCCCATTCCAAGTTTCCTTTGTGATACCTGCCTGTCTCAAGGGACGTGAACTGGTCATCTTCTACTGGGATGCGATGCTGAATAACGGTGTGGGTGGCTGGGTTGAAGTCTCCTCCACCTTCCTGGATGCCAGCCTGACTGGCGACTTCGACCGCCTCTACACTTGGGCCAACCGTACCGGGTACTATCTACTGGCGGTGCGCGGCGAGATCAACTGTGGTGGCGTGGGCAATTTCTTCCTGTTGCCTCCTGCGGTTCAGGATTTGCCATCAGGTCAATAAGCGCAAATTCCCAACTCTAAAATGCCCGCGGTCACAAATTGCGCATTCTTTGCTCCAAATAAGCGTAATTTGTGACTGGGACGGGTATAAATTCCTTTGTAAACATGGCACCCTCCGAATTAAATTCGGAGGGTGCCGATTTCCAGGATATACCGCCAGGGCTAGGTTTTACTAACCCGGTAACGTAGTACCGATTATTTGTTTGAGAAGGCGGTACTGAAATGGTACTTTGCCTCGATGACATAACCGGGGTTATTTGCTATGCTATGTCTGGTTATCTGTCTATCGCATGGCTCGCGCATCTGGGAATGTGCCGATAGATCAATACAATCGTTCGAACCTTTTTACCTACCGTGCCTTACCCCTGGCCTCTCGCAGGAGAGTGATTGTAAATATTTTCAAACCCCCTATAATGATTATAGAAATCTGCGAAAACTCACGAATTGTGATGACCGGGGAATAACTATCAAGACAAGAGGTAGCTCATGAAAAGACTTCCCAAGTTCATCATCTTATTACTTTCTGTCATCTTTACGACAGCCCTGTCTCGTCCGATCCATACGAAACAGGTTGACAATCCCAATCCACCTGCCCAACCCGTCAAACTCATCTTTATCCATCATTCCACCGGCGAAAACTGGCTCACCGATGGATATGGGGACTTGGGACGCGAACTGGCTAAGAACAATTACTTCGTCAGTGATACCAATTATGGCTGGGGGCCAGATTCGATCGGCGACCGAACTGATATCCCTGATTGGCTGGAGTGGTTCCGCGGTGAGCATACAGCGCGGTACTTGCAGGCGCTTTTCACTGAAGGTGGCCAGAATTCTAGTTACACGCGAAGCTTCGAAGACCCTGGCGGTGAAAACCAGATTGTCATGTTTAAATCCTGTTTCCCCAATTCTGCGCTGGAAGGCCATCCCAATGATCCGCCTGACTCGGATGGCTGGCTCTCAGTTGGACATGCCAAATATGTCTACATTGAGTTGCTCAAATACTTTGCTACCCGCCCCGACAAGCTCTTTGTCGTGATTGCTGCCCCGCCTTTGCAGGATGCCTCCCTCGCCCAAAATGCACGGGCCTTCAACGAGTGGCTGCTCAACGACTGGCTGCGCGAAAATAACTACATTCTGAATAATGTGGTCGTTTTCGACTTTTTTACCGTGCTGACTGGCCCCGATCATTATCACCGCTATGCCAATGGGCAAGTTGTACACTATTTCAAGCCCAATCAGAATACTTCTTACTACCCAACCTCGCGAGATGATGACCATCCCTCGGTGGAAGGTAGCCGCAAAGCGACCAAGGACTTCGTTCCCCTGCTTAACGTTTTCTACAACCGCTGGAAGGCTAGCGCACCCGCTGCCCCGCCCGCGGCTGCGGATTTGGTTGTTACTCCGCAGCCCGTTCGGCCTGTGGAAGGGCTGCCTGCCTCTGCCGTGCTCGATGATTTTGAAGGCGCTTCAAGTTGGGAAGCCTTCACTGATGAGGGCGGAGCCACGACCATGGTCTGCTTCCCCGATTCCGCCCAGGCGCACGGTGGCGCACAGGCGCTGCGGATTGATTTCAAGGTCGCAGCCCCCAGTGGATGGGCCACCTGCGCTTATATCTACCCATCTGCACAGGATTGGAGTTCCGCTTCAGGACTCAGTTTTTACCTGCATTCTGCCAAAGCCGGGCAAGTCTTCCATGTTGACCTGTATGCTCAATCTGGAGGGGAGCGTGAGAGCTATTTCCATGAACTTGTCACTGGCCAAGAAAGCGTTTCCGGCTGGGTCCCGGTGCAAATTCGCTGGGAAGAGTTCCACCGTGTTGACTGGGAAGCCAACGCAGGTGCTCCCTTTGCTAAACCTGCCCAAGTGGAGGGGCTGGCCTTTGGCATCCCTTCCCAAGAGGCTGCCAGCGAGGGCCAGATCTGGCTCGATGACCTGGCGCTCTGGGAAGCCGCCCAGGTAGCTGGTCCCACTGCCACCGTCATGCCGGTCTCCCCCCCGGCTCCCAAGCCATCGGTTTCCGAACCGACCCCGGTCAGAAATCCCTTGCTGCCCGTGAACTGTCCTGGTTCAGCGGCGTTCCCCCTGGCCGTTTTTGCTGGTCTTTGGTTGATTGGTCGCAAACGGCGGTAGACGATGAAGCTGAAGGCGGCATTTCCCTTGTTCGGGCTGATTCTGGTTGCTTTGGCTTGTAGCCTGCCTGTGGCTTTTCCTGTGCCGGATCCGACTTCCTTTGCCCAGCCGACCCTGACAATAGGCCCGTCATCTTTGGTAGATCCTGTTTCCCCGCCGAGGATGCCCCTTTCTGGGAATGTTATCTCGCCTGCCGACCTGGAATATCTGGGCGCTTTTCGCTTGCCTGGTGAGGATGAGCGTCCCAAAACATTTGCCTATGGCGGCAATGCCATGACTTTCAATCCGGATGGTGACCCGCCAGGTGCGTCAGATGGTTTTCCAGGTTCCTTGTTTGTGATGGGCCATGACCGTATGCCCTATGGCGACCTGCCGAATGGCAACCAAGTTGCCGAGATTGACATTCCCGCGCCGGTCAAGTCCAGGGAAATTGGCAGCCTGAACACAGCCTCGTTCCTGCAGGATTTCCAGGATGTGGCGGCAGGACATTTCACCGACTTGGAAGAAATTCCCAAAACTGGGATGCAGTACCTTGCTCATCCACTCACCGGGGCAAAAATCCACCTGGCCTGGGGACAGCACCTCCAACCGCCCAACGTGGCCTCCCACGCCTGGTTTAGCCCACAGCTTGGGGCTTCAAACTTGCAGGGAGCCTGGTTTATCGGTGAGCAGGATCTGTACAGCGTGAACGGGTACATGTTCGAGATTCCCACCGAATGGGCCGATGCTTACGTGGCTGGTCGCTACCTGGCTACCGGACGAATGCGCGACGGTGGTCAGGGTGGGATGGGGCCAACCCTGTTTGCCTATCGCCCCTGGCAGGATGATGGTTCTGCGCCTGCCTCTGGAACACATCTGTCGGAAATCCCGCTTTTGCTTTATGAGAATGCCTACCAGACTGATCAGATTGTCCGCGCACTCAACGGCTACCAGCATCCTGATGCGTGGGAAGGCGGTGCGTGGCTGACGACAACCTCGGGCAGGCAGGCTGTCTTGTTTGCCGGGACCAAGTCTACAGGTGAGAAATACTGGTATGGATATATCCACCCGGATGGCCCGCAAAATGTCTGCGTCGATGCGCATGTTTCTGATTTTGTCACCTGCCGTACTGCGGATGGCGGTTCCTGTCCTCCCAAAGATTTTTCGGGGTGCTGTGAAGAGAGTACTGGCGGTTGTGCCTCCCTGCGAGGCTGGTGGTCGACTCGTTTCGACACCCAGTTCATTCTCTATGACCCTGCTGACCTGGCGCGTGTTGCCGCTGGGGAACTGCAACCCTGGGAACCCCAGCCTTACGCTTCAGTCGATATCGACGCAGACCTTTTCCTGGTTCCTCCCGAATGGGATTTGCAAACAGTCGGTTGGGGCGACCAGCGCCGTGACCGCATCGGTGATGTGACCTTCGACCGCGCCAGCGGCCTGCTCTATGTTCTGGAGTTGTATGCCGATGGCCCCAAACCGGTGGTGCACGTTTGGCATGTACGGCCCTGAATGCTTAGCGGTTTACATACCTCAAAAGATCTGAAGTTCTCCCAGTTGTCGTAAAGTACTGAACATGCATCCTTATCTGGGTTCGATCAGAACGCATCGAGGTAAATATGTTTATTCAAAAACCATTTTTGGCAGCCTTGTTCTCTATGCTCCTGTTCTGCCTGCTGGCCGGTTGCGGTCCGGACTCCAAACCCTTGATCACGGCAACGGCCACAGTGAATTTGTTTGGCCTGTCGCAGGCCGAGTACAATTCGCTGGCCTCCCTTCAAAAGCTGGATGATTACCCATTGTATGTCATGCACTTTCGAGGGGATTATCCGCCCCAGACCAACCTGCCGCAAACTGAGCGCACCTTCGAAAGTCTTGTCCCGGCTGCGGCCGCCTGTGGACTGCCATGGGGTTGTTCGCTTTTTGCGGCTTTGGGCGATGAGAATAACCGGCTCTATGGCCGTAACTTTGACTGGCGCTTCAGCCCGGCTCTGCTCTTGTTTGTTGCCCCATCCGATGGCTATGCTTCCGTTTCAATGGTGGATATCACCTACCTGGGTTTTGAAGGCGAGGCTTCGAAGGACTTGTTGGGCTTGCCCATTCCCGAACGCCGGGCGTTGCTCGAGGCGCCCTTCCTGACTTTCGATGGGATGAACGAAAAAGGAGTGGCAGTCGGCATGGCGGCTGTCCCGCCTGGAGAGATGCAGTTTGACCCAAACAAAAAGACACTCGACCAGGTGATGATCATCCGTGAAATCCTTGACCATGCTGCCACAGTCAAAGAAGCGCTTGAAATTCTAGGTAGTTACAACATCGACATGGGCAATGTTCCGATCCATTACCTGGTTGCCAGCGTTTCGGGAGAATCCGCGCTGGTGGAGTTTTATCGGGGAGAGATGCAGGTCTTTCGAAATAAGTCGGCCTGGCAGCAGGCTACAAATTTCCTGGTCGCTTCAACCAACGGACGCGCGGAGGGTCTTTGCTGGCGCTACGATCTCATTGGCCAGCGGCTTGGTGCGGTGGGCGGTGCGCTTGCGTCCCAGGATGCCCTGAGTCTGTTGGCCGATGTCTCCCAGGAAAATACCCAATGGTCGGTTGTCTACAATCTGACCAGTGGAGAGATAAAGATTGTCATGGGGCGGGAATATAGCGGAAAGATCCATCTGCTAAGCCTGGACCAGGTTCGATAATCAGGAGCGCAAGATCTCCAGGCATTACGCTCCCGATTATTGGGTACAGGGCTTTCAGATGGTTTTCTCGAAGTCCACGCCCGGCCATTCATGTACGGGCTATTTTTACAAAGTCCGCTCAAGCGGACTAATCAGTCGCCTTAAGGCAGCTTGGCAGGAATAGCCGGGGGGGATCATTCCCCGGCGGGGATGGCTATTTGTGGCAATCTCGCTTTAGATTTGGAATTCCTGCTCCAGAAAAAGCGCAATTTATAACCGTGACGGGTATAATCTAACTGGTTATTACCACGTAAAATTATTATTCTTGGACTGGTCAGTGCCATGCCTGAAACCATCGACCCCAATGATTTTTTGCCCCGCTATTATCAACTGGCAAATATCCTGCGCGAGAACATTGCGAACGGAAAGTTTGTGGAGCACCAACCCATTCCTTCTGAGCGCCAGTTGGAAACGATATATTCGGTCAGCCGCACAACCATTCGGCAGGCGATTGACCTGTTGGTGCACCAGGGATTCCTTTACCGCGAACATGGTCGGGGAACCTTCGTTTCGCCGCAAAAACTGCAAAAAGGTATCTCGGAACTGACCAGTTTTTCCGAAGATATGAAACAGCGCGGGCTTGTCCCTGGGCAGAAAGTTCTGGAAATTGGTTTTATCGAGCCTCCTGAAAGGGTTCGCCAGCACTTGGAGCTTCCTGAAGAGCAAAACCGGGTCTTCTATATCGAGCGCGTCCGCCTGGGCGACGATCTGCCCATGGGATTGCAAACTTCGTATTACAATTTATCTGATGACCAGGTCATTACACGTGAAGATTTGGAAGAAGATGGTTCAATTTACAGAATACTTCAGGAGAAATTTCATCTCATTCCCACCGAAGCGGACGAGATCCTGGAGGTGGCGCTTGCCAATCCACGTGAAGCCTCGCTCTTGCAAATTGAGCCGGGCAGCCCCTTGCTGGTCAGTGAGCGGACGACTTATTCGCAAAATCGCCGCGTGATCGAGTTTGTTAAAATTTTATATCGAGGCGACCGCTACCGTTATTTCGCCAAACTTACCCGGTAAGTATTCATAGCATTGCACAATTTCAATAAATGAAAAACCTTTTTTTCATCTCGCTGATTTTCCTTATTCTTATCGGTTGTGTGCCTGCATTATCAACTCCTGTTTCGGTTGATTTGTCACCAACTGTTTTTATATTACCATCTGCCACAGCGACCACCTATCCAATAACTCGAAAACCATATGCAACCCCAGCATTAACAACAACACCAATTGCATCTTCAACTGCCTTGCTCACTAAAGCCTTCGATGTTTCTGCCATCTTGACGCAAACCCCCTCTCCTGCGGCTGAATGCCCTCAGCAAAATAAAACTATTGTCCCAAACTTTGCTACACTATTTGAAAAAGATAAAATGTACGGTTCGGGCGAAAATCGGGAGATTGAACAGCCTGTATTGGATTTTCTAAATGCTGGAGGCTTGCCAAGCGCAGTGATTGATGCTTTCACCAAGGGATTTGAAGAGAACAATTTTAATTTTTTTCAACAAGACGTTACAAATGATCAAGTGCCTGAATTATTCATTGGCGATTTCCTGTTGCATATCTTTGGTTGCAAAAATGGGAAATACATTACCCTTATGAAAATGGACCCGGGTGGAGCTATCGCTTATTCAAACATATTACATATCCAAGACATGAATCTGAATGGGGTGCCAGATTTGCTAATCAGTGAATGGATAGGGGATATTAATTTATATATTCCTGACATCTATCGGATTATGGAATGGGATGGCACAAGTTTTAAAGATTTGATTACTCAATCTGATTTTGAGAGTCGTTATGGGGCTGGGGTAGCTAACGATGGCTTTGTGTCAATAAACGGGAGGTGGAATGACGGCAAGACGCCTGAGAAAGAGTTGGAAGTCGTTGATGTGGATAAAAATGGCACGTTCGAATTGATTCTTAGGGGTGGTTTGCCCACTCATCCTGATACGCAAATGCGTGGGCCTTGGAGGGCAGAGACCGATATCTACATGTGGAATGGCAAAGGGTTTGTGATCCATGCTGTGATTCCAGACCCTCCTGTCTATCGTTTTCAGGCCATGCAGGATGCAGAATATGCCTTTTTTGACGGAGAATATGACAAGGCGGTCACACTTTACCGGGAGGTCATTTTTAGTGACAAATTGGAGTGGTGGTCATCTGATCGATGGGTAAATGAAAGCCAAAAAGTTTATGCGGGATATTCTGGAGATCCCACTCCTACTCCATTACCGCCGGATGATAGTGAATACCATCACCTTTCCGCTTATGCCCGTTATCGGATTATGCTCATCTACCTAAAGGGTGGTTTGCTGTCGGACGCTAAGGTCATTTACGATACCTTGCAAAAAAAGCATCCCGATGGTAAAGAGGGGCATATCGTTGCAGAGTTGGCAACCGTTCTTTGGGACGAGTTTCTAATTTCTAACGATTTATCGGCATCCTGCTCAAAAGCAATTGAGTTTACAAATGCAAATGTTTTTGAGATATTTAATTATGTGGGATCGGTCAAAACTGACAAGTCATTTGAATGGACGTTTCACGGAATCCAAAAGGAACATAGTTATACTAGCGATGATATTTGTCCTTTCAAATAACAGCAGGTAACAACGGTGCTTGCTTGCTTGCTTGCTTGCTTGATTGATAGAAATGTAGGTTATAAAGAAGCTTGACCTTTTCTTTTTCACATGCTAATATGATGTGGTAAAACGGTCATGTGGTCATTACCAGTTTGCGATTTGGCGCAAAGGAAATTCTCGTGAGCGAGATTGACGATCAGCAAATCCATCATATTGTGCAGCGGGTCGTGAGCCAGGTCATGGGACGTTCTCAGGTGGGGGTTGCCCCTCTCAGCGCGTCACCGGTATCGGCGGCTGTCTCCAAACCTTTGCCTGAATCGAAGGCGGATGGTGGAAAAATCGTCGCGCTGGGCGCTGACCATGGTGGGTACGAACTCCGCGAGATTCTCAGGCAGTATCTCACTGAACTGGGCTACGATGTCAAAGACATGGGTGCTTACAACAAGGATCCGGTTGACTACCCGGATTTTGCTCACGAAGTTGCCAGGCTGGTTGGCGCGGGCAAGGCCTGGCGGGGAATCATGATTGACGGAGCCGGGATTGGCAGTTGCATCGTCGCTAATAAAGTCCCCGGGGTGCGCGCCGGGATGGCCTATGATCTATCCTCTGCCATGAACAGCCGTGAACATAACGATACCAATCTGCTGACCCTGGGAGCCGGGCTGATTGGCGTAAATCTCGCAAAACAAATCGTAAAAACCTGGTTGTCGACTGATTTCGGCGGCGGGCGCCATGCTCAACGCGTCGATAAGATTATCGCGGTCGAAAAACAGTATTTGAAATAGAGGCGCTGACATGCAACCTGATCCCAAGGTAGTTGAGCAGTTGGTTGAGATTATTACCCACGAAGTGTTGGCTGCCATGCTCGAACGGCAGGAAAAAGACAAAATCCCGGAGGGTGGGCAGTGCAAGTTTGACTGTGCCGAGTCGCAGTGTGTGCATACCTGTTTCGATCGCACCGGGAACGTTGTCAGCGCCGGCGCCGAGCGGCTTTCCTCCACGGTGGGTATCATCCCGCAGGATTTGAGCCTGGCGGGGATGATCGACCATACCCTGCTCAAGCCGGATGCGACCCAAGAGCAGATCGCCCAACTCTGCTTTGAAGCCCGTAAACACGGTTTTGCCTCGGTCTGCGTTAACCCTACCTGGGTGGAGTTGTGTGCGCAGTTGTTGCACGGATCGCCGGTCAAGGTTTGCACGGTCATCGGTTTTCCGCTTGGGGCGACTCCGCCGGAAGTCAAGGCTTACGAGACCCAGGTTGCGCTGGATCACGGCGCGACCGAAATTGATATGGTCATCAACGTTGGCGCTCTGAAGGCGCGTGACCTGGAACTGGTTGCCCAGGACATTCGCGGGGTGGTCACCACGGCCCATCGCGGCGGCGCGATTGTTAAGGTCATCATCGAAGCGGTGCTCCTGACCGACGAAGAAAAAACCATCTCCTGCCTGCTTTCGAAGGAAGCCGGAGCCGATTTTGTGAAAACCTCGACCGGCTTTGCCAGCGGGGGAGCCACGGCCAATGATGTTGCCCTGATGCGGCGGGTGGTCGGCCCCGAGATGGGCGTTAAAGCGGCGGGTGGGGTGCGAACTTACGAAGATGCCGAGAACATGATCAGGGCTGGGGCGACCCGCATCGGCGCCAGTGCAGGCGTGAAAATCATTCAGGGCCCGAGCAAGGAACCCGCTCCTGCGGCCCCTGCTCTCGCCGCAGCCAAAAGTTATTAATCGGAGAAATGCCATGTTGATTGCCAAAGTGATCGGTACGACGGTTTCGACGATCAAAGACGAGAAACTTGTCTCCAAAAAACTGCTCATCGTGCGGCAGACCGACGAGGGCGGCAGCCCGGTCGGGAAGCCTTACGTTGCTGTGGATACGGTGGATGCAGGCATCGGCGATCTGGTCCTGACCTGCGCAGGCTCATCTGCCCGGCAGACGGCCATCACCAAGGATACCCCCGTGGATGCCGTCATCATGGCGGTCATCGATTCGCTTGAAGTGGATGGTAAAACCACCTTCAAGAAATCGTGAGTCTGGTAGTTTGTTCTGTCAATCATCAATCTCATGTTCAGGTTTGGAAAGGAAGGAATGAAATGGCTTTGGATACCGCTTTAATTGCTCTTGGAATGGTTGAGACGCGCGGCCTGGTCGGCGCGGTGGAAGCCGCAGATGCGATGGTCAAGGCTGCGAATGTAGTCTTGCTCGGCTCCGAATATGTCGGCGGCGGGTATGTGACTGTCATGGTACGCGGGGATGTGGGCGCTGTTAAAGCGGCCACCGACGCTGGCGCCGCGGCGGCCAAACGTGTTGGCGAACTGGTTTCGGTGCATGTCATCCCGCGGCCACATGCTGATGTGGAGATGATCCTGCCGAAATCCAGCAAAGGCAGCATCGGCGGCCGGGCTGTTGAGCCGAAAGCGAAATAGTTTGGGTGAGTTTCATTTCGGTTGTTAGACGCTGGTTGAGTGCTGTCCTGAGCCTGCCGAAGGGGAGGGCGATGTTCTTTTGCCCGTCCTGAAACCAGTAATTCCGAATCCAGAAACTTGCGCGCCTGCCCCGCGTATTTTGCGGGATGAGGCTGCAAGTACTGGTGTTACTCGACCTCGATAATTTGGGCCCGGCAAAAACGGCTGTCTTGTTGCGCGTCCATGCTGCAGAACGTAACCGGGAGCCATTGTTTCGGAGAATGGAGAATTGAACATGGCTGATACTTTTTCGCTGCGCTGTTATTGTTACCTCGACAGGATGCAGCCCCAGTTTGCGGCCTTTGTCGGGACGATCACGCAGGGTGACCTGCCGACTGAGGGAATGGCGGCCTTATACGTTGAGATGGCCCCCGGCAACGAGGTCTTCCGGGTGGTGGATATCGCCGTCAAAGCCACCGAAGCCCGTCCAGGCGCGCAAATTGTCGAACGCGAGTTTGGGATGTTCGAAGTGCATTCCCTCAACCAGGCGGCCGTCATCGAAGCCGGAAATGTGGTTCTGGACCGCCTGGGTTTGAGCATGGCTGACCGAATCAAGCCGCAAGTGGTCTCCACCCAGGTTATCACGCGGATCGATCCTTATCAAGCCCAGCTCATCAATCGCTTCCGGCGCGGTTCCATGTTGGTGGCGGGTGAAACCATGCTGGTTTTGGAATGTGCCCCGGCAGCCTATATCAACATCGCCGCGAATGAAGCAGAAAAAACCGCCAGCATCAAGCTGATTCACATTTCTTCGGTCGGGCGTTTCGGCCGCATGTGGCTCTCAGGGTCAGAAGCGGAAATTGTGACCGCGAAAAATGCGGCCATCCAGGCGCTGGAAAATCTGACCGGCCGGGAAGGCGCCTGAGCCGTGAAGCCTCCGGCTTGAGAGGAGTCGCCATGCCAAAAGAGTTCTATACCGAACGAGACATCGAAGATATGTTCAAGCGCGGTGAGCTTTCGTTAAATATCACCGAGAATGTCGTGCTAACCGAACTGGCCTACGAGAAGGCCAACCGCCTGGGGCTGCGACTGGTGCGCAGCCAGCCCGATAACCCGCCCAGCGCGCCTGTCCGGCCTTATATTGCCCAGAAAATAGCCCCGGCCCCATCGGCTTCTCTTGCAGCTATCCCAGCCGGGGAGATGGATAAAGACCTGGCAGCGCGTATTCGCGCGGCAGTGCTGGCCCGCATGGGGAACCAGGTCGATCCGGCGCTGCTGGATGTCATTATTGAGCGCGTGCTGAAAAGCACGGGCGTGAAGTAGCCAAGATGCTTTTCGGTCGAGTTACTGGCAACGCGGTCTGCACGCTCAAATACCCGGGCACGGAAGGCTTGAAACTGCTTGTTGTCCAGCCGTTGAATCGGCGGCTGGAACCGGTCGGTGCCTTGCAGGTGGCGGCGGATGTTGTCCAGGCGGGGATCGGGGACTTGTGCGTGATGGTTCGTTCGCGCGAGGCGGCATTGGCCATGCCGGAGATCAAATTCGTGCCGGTTGACCTGGCCCTGGTCGGGATTGTGGATGAACTGGATGTCCGCCCGGACGAGGATTTCGATTTCACCTTGAAGCGCGGAAGGAATTCGTTTTCTTGAGAGTATGAGATGATTCTGGCAAAAGTCGTTGGGACGGTTGTGACCACCATCAGCCACCGGGATTTCAAGAACCGGAGGTTGCTTGTTGTGCAGCCCCTGGGACTGGAAGCTGAACAGCCCGACCAAGATTTCATTGCCCTCGATAGTACCCAGGCCGGGATCGGGGATACAGTCCTGGTTAATCGTGAAGGGAGCGGCGCGCGCCAGGTGCTCAACAACCCGGAGGCTTGCGTGATTTCAGTTATTGTCGGGATTGTCGACTCGGTCTATCTGGAAGATTGAGTTCAGAAATTGGTTCTTTTAGAATCTCTGTGGCGAGAGCCCAAAATGCAGTCATCTTCAAGGAAATTCCTGGAGGCCCCGAAGATCTTGCAAGCCAGGGTGGAAAATCTGGGGTATAATCTCTTTAGACGAAATTAACCGCTACCCTCGGTTTAATCAGTTTAGGCGCCGTTCGATGCTCTAACATCGGGCGGTTCCGTTATTTAATGGCTCTTTATGGAGTGAGTTTTACTCGCCGATTTGGTTGACACTGCCCAGCCCGCTGACGTGCTGGCTGACACTGGGAGTCCCATAGTAGCGGATCGAGCCTGTGCCGCTGATGCTGGCGCTCAACTCATTTTTGGGATGGACGGTGGCGCTGCCCGCGCCGCTGATCCGCGCGTCGGCGGTTTGGCTGAACAGGTTGGCGCCCTCGAAGCTGCCCACGCCGCTGATAACCAGTTTCAGGTTATCGGCCAGGCCGGCAACGTTGATGCTGCCTGCGCCGCTCAAGCGGCAATCCAGTAGGCGGGTCTCCAACTGTTCGATGGTCAGGCTGCCAGTCCCGCTAATCCGCACGCTTAAGTCAGCGGTGGCAAGTTTTTCGATGCGCACGGAACCCGCGCTTGAAAAGTTGAGATCACGCAGATCCTTGACCAGGATTGTGATCCGTACGGGCCTGGTTGGGTTGACGCGTTTGTTCCAGTCAATCTCTTTGTTGCGGATAACCAGCGTGCCGTTTTCCATGGCAGTGTTTAACTGCGGGATCAGGTTATCTTCGGCCTCGATCTTGACCGATTCAACCTCGCCTTGCTGGATGAGCACTTCAGCCGGATAAGCGACGGAAACTGCCAGGAAATCCTGCACTTCGCGTGTTTCGGTGACAATTTTCCCAGAGCCGGGTGTGCCGCCGCCGAAGTTGTTATCAAGCCCAAAGCTCCATCCGGCGGGGCCTGTCCAGCCCAGTTGCGGGGCGAAAACAATTGCAAGCACAGCCGCGCCAACGATCAGCACGTCGATGAGGATCCGTGCGGGCGCCCAGAAGGAGCGCAGCATCAACCCCAGACCAGCGGCGATTAGCAGGAAGGGCCAGAAGTGCGCCAGCGCCCACAGGTTTTCAGACGGGATCCGTCCCAGGCTGACGAGCAGCCAGATGAAGCCGGCCGCGATGAGCGCCAGGGGAAAGAAAATCGAACGTTGTTTCATTTTGGTTCTCCATTTTTTGGTAGGGTGCCCGGGGCTCAAAAATTCCCAGGGCTTGGGATTGAGTACATGCTTGTTTACGAGTTTGCGCCCTGGTTTGTTGCAGGTTACTCGCCGCGCGGATCGTCTTCTGCCTATTTTGCCATCTTCTCAGCGCGTTCCTTAACTCCCAGCAGCAGCCCACGTTCCATGATAAAAACACCAGGGTGGATGATGTCCCAGAATCCACCGGTCATCATTGTGCGTGTGCGCAGGATCAGGCGTGAGGAACCATTGGCCTGCGGAACGATGATGAACTGCCACAGGTCAATCCATTCGCCGTTTTCTTGATGTCCCATCACGATGGCCCGGTTCGGGAAAATCTGCGCCACAGTATACGGCGGTGGCCCGGGGTCCTGTGGGCAAAGTCTGACCAGGTCGCCGACTTGTAAATCTTGCCATTCCTCGTGGATGCGGTCGGCATTGGTTTGCGGGCAGGCGATCATTGCTTCGAGCGCGGTGTAGCTGTACAGACCGCCTTTGTCTGCGCCCATCTGGACCAGCCAGGGATAGATTTGCTCGGGCGTGGCGTTAATGGTAACAGCGTGGTTGACGAAACTTTTCGGGGCGACAACAAGTTCATCGCCCGGATAAGCCGCCTGTATCTCGGCATCTGTTGCGCCCCAGCGGTCCATCCACGGGGTAAACAGGATCAGGGTGGCAACGGTCAATGCTGCCAGCCCGAGCAGAATCAGGAAAATCTTTGTCCACTTTTTCATTCCAACCTCGGTTTTAGCATCTCATTGTTCATTCATAGCGCTTTTTCTGGCCGCGCCATGAATGAGTGTCAGTGATTAGTCATGCTGGTTTGTTGTTCCCATCGAAAACCAATTCATAATATTACACCCGCCGATTGGATTCCGCCAATCGGCCATTTGTGGGGATCTTATCATGATAACTCCAAAGAATTCCATGCGGCTGACGATTAAGCCGAAAGCCGAAGTCGCCAACCGCAACGCGGCCTTTGCAAGCGCTGTTTGCTACAGGGTCATGATCGAAATCGACCTGCGCATCAGGCCATTGAGCGCCAGGATTGCATCCCGGATGTCAATGAAGTCGGGTACATAGGTCATCAACGTCAACAGGGGATGATGGGCATAGGTGCGCAGGATTTGTCGCACTTCTTTGGCGTACTCATCCCAGGCTGCTGTGCGCGAGCTTTTTTCGAACTTGATCACATGCAGCAGACCCGCCAGCCTGACAAAACGGATTGGCTGGTGGCGGGTGCGATAATGCATGTTGATCAGCGTTTCAACGCCAAAGCGGGATGGGCGCATTTTGGGCAACAGGGGCAGCAGATCGGTGCGCCAGATGGCCCGCTCCCCGGAGAGCCAGCGCTGGACGTGTAGGATGTCGGCAGAATCCCAGGGATCTTTTTCGCGCTGGGGATAACCAATGACCAGATCGGCCTGACCGGCGAGGATGGGAGCTAATACTCTGGCGGCGTAATTGGCATCCCAATTGACCAGGTCGGCATCCACGAAAAGCAGGATGTCTCCACGGGCAATTGCCGCCCCTTCAGCCATGGCGTAGCCCTTGCCACGGTTGGGCGATAAAAATATCGGGTGGACGCGCCCGCCTTGTCCGTACTGGCGCAGGATTTCGGCAGTACGGTCTTTTGAGCCATCGTCCACCACGATGATTTCCTGGATTGCGGGTGTCTTCAGTAGTCTGTCTAGCACACCTGCCAGATATTTTTCTTCGTTATAAGCGCAGACAATCGCTGTACAGGTAGGCCGGGCGGGGCGGGGTGGTTTCATCAAGATTCTCCTTGTTCGGAATCGGTTTTTAGAAATTGTACCGCCCGGCCTTTCCCCTTGCCTAACCACTGGCTAACACGTGGCTATTCGTTTGCAAATAAAACTGCGTTTAAATAGGGTTACGGTTTACATTCCCAGGTGGTTCCTGATCATCCCCACCATCCCGCTGCCCAGCCAGGTCACCAGTCCGCAGATGACGATGGCGAGCAGGAGGCCGCCTGCAACCCAGAGTAGTTTTTTGTGATTCATGAGTTTCTCCTTTTTGTATTATTTCGTCTATTTGACCAGCCTGAATCTACATCTCCTTGCGCGGGAAGCCAAAGATCGCTCCTTGCACCCTGGGCGTCAGGTAGATGCTCTGCGGTAATGTCATATACGAACCGCGTATATTTGCATACTTGCTACGATATTCTCTTGCGTGTTCTTCTGACCAGAAGAAAATGGATTTCCGTCAGAAGGCATCGATGATGCTGGGGTCTTCCAGCTTGCCGAAATCCACCATCGGAACAAAGATGAGCGGCCTGGCATTTGGCTCGGAGACCGAGTAATTCAATTGGCTGTCCATCTCGATCCGGATTTCTTTGCCGCAATGAGCGCATTCGGTCTGGATGGTAAAAATCAGGTTTTCTTTTCGAAGTTGCCCTTGCACGAAGGGCGTCGCAATCGCGTCGATCCCTCAGGCAGCGTAAATTTGCTCGCCGCTGCTGAAAGTGATGCGGTGGGGGGTTGGCTCCGCAGTGACGGGATAAGCCCAGGTCACCGCTCCCTGCTCATTTCGAAAGAGGAAAGACATGCTCTTTTCCAGCTCATCCAAAATGGAAACAACTCGTTCAAGTTCCATGTTCAGGCTTTGGGCAATCGTTTCGGGCGGGATGGGTTGTGCCAGGCGAGGCAACTCCCGCACCACAAAGTCTCGAACCCTGTGGTGCTCGTCTTTCATAAAAACCAGTGACTTTTGCGCTGCGCGTGTGCTGCGCGCGACTTCCTGTTGCCAGATCGGTCGCGGGATACGCAGCAAGAAACGCGATACGCCGAGTAAAAGACTTTTGTTCATACGATCTCCTTTTCATGGGTAGGGGCGACCCGCCGGGTCGCCCCTACGATGGCGGGTTATTCGTACGCCAGAATCTGGCGGACGGTGAGTTGGGTGGCGCTCCAGGCCGGGTAGAGACTGGCCAGGGCGGCGAAGCCGGTCGAAACCCCTAGCCAGAGCAGGATGCCCGGAACGGATACCGCCAACCGCAGCGGGGCTTCAAAAAAGGTTATACCAAAGGTATAACTGACGAAGGAACTGACCGGCCAGGAGATAATCAGCGCCAGCACCCAACTCAGCGCACCGATAATGGCACCCTCCGCGACGATGATTTTCAGGATACTGCCTGACGATGCGCCAATGGCGCGCAGCACGCCTATCTCACGTGTGCGTTCCAGGATGTTGATGCTCATCGTGGAGCCCAGCCCCAGCCCGCCGACCATCAGCACCAGTATTGACATCAGCACCAGGAAGGTTGACAAAACGAGCAGGTGATCTTCGATGATTTTGCGATAATCGGCCATGCGGGTAGAGCTGTACACATCGAAACCGTTTGCGGCCAATTGGCTTTCGAGACGGCGCGAAACCTGCGCCACCGTTTCCACATCACGCTGGTTAGTTGCCACTACCAGCGCGGAGGCAAGACCATCCCATCCCAGCGCAGCATTCAGGGATTCCCTGGTCATATAAACGGTGGGCGGGAACATCATTTCCTGTACCACCCCCACCAACTTCCAGGTGGTCTCTTTTCCAGCGATTCTCAGGATGACTTCATCGCCTACTTTCAGGTCAGGTTGCGCGCCCAGCAGGGCATGGTTGGCTACCAGCGCATTGGTATCGCCTGCTGCCAGCCAGCGGCCTTCCAGCAGCGGCAGAGTCGTCATCAGGTCGGTATGTTCGGGCGGGGCCAGCAGCCTGAGCTTGTTGGATTCAGTTCCGTTATCTTGAACGCGGACAACCTGGGCGCTGCCCCAGCTTTCCACACGCGCGACACCAGCCACTGATTTGGCCTGCCGCTCCAATTCCTGTTCGGGATAGGGGAGGGTAAAGGTTGTCTGGATGTCATACTTCTGGGCGGCGAACTCGGCATCTACGGTGGAAGTTGCCGAGGCCGAGACATTCATCGCCACGATGAAACCTGCCCCGCCCACCGCCAGCGTTCCCAGCGTCAGGAGCAGGCGTCCACGCTGACGGAAAGTGTTGCGTAGCGAGAGCGCAAAAGGACGCGAAACCATTTTCGATTGCAGGTTTTTGATTTTGGATTGGAGTCTGCTAAAGGCAGACGACCATTCTGCATTCTGCATTCTGATTTCTGCAATTCCATAGTCGCTCATCGCTTCGCGAACGCTGATGCGGCTGCCGCGCAAAATGGGATAGGAGGCCGCCAAAAGCGGCGCCAGCAGCCCGACGAGCACCTGTAAAGCCAGGGTTGGCCAGGGGATGGCATCGCTAAAAATCTGGAAGTTGAGCAGCTTGGCTGCGAAGGCGGCGTATCCGCGCCCAGCCAGGATTGCCAGCGGCAGCCCAATCGACAGGCCAGCCAGCCCCAACAGGAGTACCATGCCGTAGTAGATACCTGTCACCTGGCGGGCGTGCGCCCCGATGGCCTTCATCACCCCAATCTGGCGGATTTGCTGCGCCAGCAGGGCCGAAATCATGTTGACCACCAGTACCGCGCTCAAGAGCAGGGCGATGACTCCAAAGACTTCGAGCAAAAATAACAAGGTCGCCATCTGGGTGGCATGCGGATGCTTGCCCGGCTTGGGGACTTCGATGCGCGATACCGGATGCCCCTGGGTTTCCATCCAACTGCGCAGATCAGTTGCGGCGGCGCGGACGGCGTTCTGGTTGAGGGATTTGTCCACAAAGGTGACTTTGAGTTCGTTCAAGGCCGGGTCGCCGCCGAGCTGCACCAGCGTCTCGCGGGTGATAAAACCGTAGGCAAAGTTCTCCATCCAGGCGGGGGCCAGGCCGGGAGCATGGATGCTGCCGACAAGCTGGAGCGCGGTCGCCGGGGCGTTGGGGATTTTTACCCCGAGAGTCTGCCCAATTTCGGCGTTGGCAACTTTCAGCGCATCGCGTTCGAGCAGGATTTCACCTGTTTTGGCGGGATACTGCCCGGCCTCAGGAGAAAATTTGTCGAGGCGGAGATTTTCAAAATCGGCTACTACAAAAAGCCAGATGGTTTTCCATTCGTTTTCGCCCGTTTGAACTCGTCCAATCACCAGGCTGCGGGCTTCGACTTCGTCCACCTGCGGCAGGTCTTTTACTTGTTGGAGAAAATCGTCATCAAGGGCGGTGGTGTAGATGGTGGCGGCGGCAGGATTGGTGCGCAGGTAGTTCACATCCATTTCGCGCACCAAAATAGCGTAAGAATTGGCGACCAATCCCAGGCCGAACACGCCAATCGCAATCGAAAGGACGACCAGGAAGGCGCGGGCTTTGTTCAGCCACAAATCGCGCAAGGCTTTGCGCCAGGCAGTTGGAAAATGTTTGAGCATGATTTTTCTCTTTCTATAGCGACAAAGACCCTAAAGGTTTCCCTTGCTGGCAAGATCAACTATTTCGGCAGATTGATTTGCCAGCAAAGTATCAAATCTGACCGAAAAACCTTTAGGGTTTGGGTTTTGATTTAGACAATCTGCCCGTCAGCCAGGCGGATGGAGCGCGAGACATACTGGCTGATTTCGCGCTCATGCGTGACCATCAGGACAGTTTTCCCGGCTTGCGCAAATTGCTGGAACAGTTCCAGCACCAGTCTGGCGTTGGCTGTATCCAGGTTGCCGGTCGGTTCATCGGCAACCAATACGGGCGGGTCGTTGGCCAGGGCGCGGGCGATGGCAGCGCGTTGTTGCTGGCCGCCCGAAAGTGCCGATGGTAGTTTATCGGCCTGGTCGGCGACGCCCACCATTTCCAGCAGTTCCAGGGAGCGCGATTCGCGCTGGCTGGTGGGGATGGCTGTGCAGAAATCCATTGCCAGCAGGAGATTTTCCTGCACCGTCAGCGTGGGTAATAGTTGAAAGAACTGGAATACCACGCCTACGTTGCGTCCGCGCCAGACGGCAACCTGATCCTCGCTGAGAGTGTGGATGGGTGTTCCGTTGATGAATATTTCTCCAGCAGTGGGGCGGTCGATCCCCGCCAGCAGGTTGAGCAGGGTGGATTTGCCGCTGCCCGATTTGCCGACCACGGCCACGAATTCGCCTGGTTGGACATCCAGGTCTATGCCGCGCAGGGCGGTGAAACTCCCGGCTGGGGTTTCGTACTCTTTGACCACCCCGCGCAGTTCGATGGGGTGTGCGGTTTCTACTGGCGCAGAAATCCTGGGTTGGTGAAGTTGCAATAGGCTCATGGCTTGTTCTCCTGGTAAATTGCAGTATGATTTGTTTCATAATGAACACTTTGTTCGATTGTGAGTATAAAAAATGACAGCCTGGCCGTCAATAATCAATCGCTCAAAAAAGTTTGTTACTGAACAAAAAATGAAAACTGTTCGGAAATTCACAGAGTAGTGCGTCGTACCAGACTTTTAGGCAAAATCCCATTAAACGGTTGCTGTTTTCGCTGGGGAACATGCCGTTTAATATGGCGCGACGCACTATATCGCCAGAACCTGGAGAAACTTATGCCCTCCGAAAAACCCGACCGCCGAATTAATCGCACTCGTGAGATGTTATTCCGCGCTCTTTCCTCGTTGATGATCGAAAAGCGCTATGATGACATCACCGTGCAAGACATCATCGACCGCGCCAATGTGGGGCGCTCCACTTTTTATGCGCACTTCCAGGATAAGGAAGACCTGGCAGTGGCCAACATGCTTGTCATGTTCGACTCGCTGACCAATTCGATGGAGCAAAACAATAAGGACTCGCATCAATTTTTGCCTGGCCGAGGGCTGTTCGAACATATCCGCGACAACTATCCGATGTTCAAGGCGCTGATCAGCGGGCGCGGGATGGATTTGTTTTTCGTAAAAGGCCAGGAATATTGGAGCGGACGCATGACAGCCCGGTTACAAGCCATGCTGCCTGCGGGGCAGGAACCTAAAGTGCCCATCCCGATTCTGGCGCATTATATTTCCGGCACATTTGTCATGCTGCTCAAGTGGTGGATCGACAACAAAATGCCCTACTCGTCCGACCGCATGATCGAAATCGTCGAGATTCTGGTCACGCCGAGTGTGCAGGCGGGGTTATTTGGATAGATCAAGGAGATTCCTCATGCCCAATTTCATCCCCGGTCTTGAACTTTGCGGCCGTTATTATGCTGAACTTGTGCGCCCAATGCTCGACGGGCATTTTCCAAACCTGCGCTACGCTGCTGCCCTGATCGGTTACGGCAGCGAGGTGCTCGGTTTCGATACCGAAATGTCGATGGACCATGCCTGGTCGCCGCGTCTGATCCTCTTCTTGCGCGAGAACGATCTGGCTCTCGCCGGTCAGATCGATGAACTCCTCAAGCGTGAATTGCCAACGCATTTTCTCGGTTTTCCCTTGGGCACGCGGCCTTCTGCGGATGAGCCGGGCGTCTTTTTTATGGATGAGATGTCTCGGGTTGGTCAGGTGGAACATAAAACCCTCCTCACCGGTTTGCGCGACTACGTACTGGAGACCATGAATTGGGATCTGCGCCAGCCACTCGAACCTGTCGACTGGTTGACGATCCCTTCGCAGGTTTTGTGTGTGATGACGGCTGGCCGGGTTTACTTTGACAACCTCGGCGAATTGACCAAGCTGCGTCAGCAATTGGCCTGGTACCCGCATGACCTCTGGTTGTATTTGATGGCCTCCGTTTGGGATCGGATCGGGCAGGAGGAGCATCTCATGCCGCGCGCCGGATTTGTTGGCGACGAACTTGGTTCAGCCCTAATTGGCTCGCGTCTCGTCAGGGATGTAATGTCGTTATGTTATTTGATGGAAAAACAGTATGCGCCTTATCCCAAATGGTTTGGGACGGCTTTCCAACGCTTAACCTGCGCCACGGCCATTGCCCCGTTACTCTGGCAGGCCCAACAGGCCCCCACCTGGCCTGAGCGGCAAAAAGCCCTTGGCGCGGCTTTTGAGTTGCTGGCTCGTCAGCACAATGCCCTTGGCTTCACCAATCCGCTCCCCGAGAAGGTCAGCAGTTTTCACGGGCGTCCGTTTCTGGTCATCCATGCTGAAGTTTTTGCCGAAGCGCTTAAGGCGAAGATCAACGATTCGGAAATTCTCCGGATCGCAGAAAAAGGCTTGCTTGGCGGTCTCGACCAGTTCAGCGATAGTACCGTTTTGCGTTCAGACCTCCGCTGGCGGCCAAGCCTGAAGGCGCTCTATAAATAATTTTGGTTTATCATTGATCTATAAGGAAAGGAACTCTGCATGCCTGAACTTTCTGCCGATCTCCTCGCCATGTACCGCGCCCAGACGTTTCGTCTCAGCCCTGCACCGCGCATCCAAAACCCAGATGAAGCCCTCGCCTGGGTTAACGAGCGCGGATTTGCCCATTTCTGGCCGATCAAGGGCATTACCCTGCCCAGCCTGTGGGTCGCCGTGGCGGGCGATCGACCTGTCGCTGATGCGCACGACGATCCCGGTCACATTACCTGGGGCTGGAAGGATGGCGCACTGGGCAAACGCCGCTGGTATTATGGCAAGATCTTGCGAAAAAAAGCCACTTTGATTTCGCTCGAGACCGCCCCTTATTTTTATGCACTGACCGAAAACTACGGCTCGCCTGAAGAAGACTATCTCGTTGTCTACGAAGAAGGCCGCCTGACGATGGCAGCAAAGTTGGTCTACGAGGCTATTTTAAAGGAGGGAGCGCTCAATACCATCGATTTGCGCAAAGCGGCGCGCCTGACCAGCAAGCAGAGCGATTCTGAGTTCAACCGCGCGCTGGAGGTTTTGCAGGCCGATTTCAAGATTCTACCAGTGGGCGTGGCAGAAGCGGGGGCCTGGAATTATTCCTTTATCTACGATATCGTTGTCCGGCATTATCCCGACCTGCCGGAAAAAGCCCGCCTTATTGGCGAAGCGCAAGCCCGCGAAAAGCTGGCCGGGCAGTATTTCCGTTCCCTTGGCGCGGCGCAGGTGCGGGAAGTTTCCAAACTCTTTGGCTGGATTCCCGAGATCGCTCAACGGGTTGTTAATCGCCTGGTTGACGCTGGGCAGTTAACCGCCAGGGTGACCTTGTCGGGCCAGGCCGGGGAGTGGGCAGCCTTATCAGACCTGGTAAATGGCGAAAGGATCATGCGCTGAGAATTGCTTGCTCGCACTGACAGGTAAAGCCTAAAATTGACTGCAACTTTTTCAGATTTGTGCCGTAAAATTAACGTGCAATGTTTTTATGTAGATCTACGGAAACGATTTTTAGAAATATTGATTTTAATATTGACAATCCTTAAGAAATAGTTATAATAATTTCGAAATCGTAATTTCTGTTTTGAACAAGGAGAGTGTTATGAAAAACCGAAGTCAACTTGCCCTGGGAGTGGTGCTGATCTTGCTGGGAGCCTGGTTCATTGCCCAGCGTCAGGTCCCCGCGCTTGAGACCTGGGTCGCACAGTATATGAGCTGGCCGCTGAATGTGGTGGCCGTGGGCGCGATCATTTTGCTGATCGGCTTGCTGGTTGGCGCGCCGGGGATGGCCATTCCCGCGGCGATCGTGGCCGGCATCGGCGGGATTTTGTATTACCAGAATCAGACCAATGACTATGCCTCCTGGTCTTACATGTGGACGCTGATCCCCGGTTTTGTCGGTATCGGCCAGCTTGCGGCCGCCGCTCTGGGCCGTTCGCTGCGCGAAGCCCGCTCAGGGATGAGCTTGATTCTGACCAGTGCGGTCCTGTTCATCATTTTTGCCGCCATTTTTGGCAGGCTGGCGTTGCTTGGTCCGTACTTCCCGGCTGTGGTCTTGATCCTGGTCGGTGTCTGGCTGCTGGTGCGCGGTTTTTGGCGCAGAAACAGGGAATAGGGGGTTGCCATGCGACGCGGAAGCATGTTCTGGGGCTTTGTTTTGGTCTTGCTGGGTGGCCTGTTCCTTTTACAGGCACAGGGCTTGATCACAGATGTCTTTGGCTGGTTTTTGCCAATAATCTTTATCCTGATCGGCGCATGGATCATTTTCGGGCGTTTCCTGCCAAGCAGCCTCCCTGATGGCGAGACCTTTTCCATCGATTTGCAGGGAGCGGCGAAGGTTGATCTGGATTTTGACCACGGCGCAGGGATGGTGATGCTGACGGGTGGAGCGCCCATGGGCGTGGCCCTGATCGGCTCCCAGGCCCTGGGGATGGACGTCAAAAGTCACCTGGCGGGTGACAGCCTGACTGTGGACCTGAATGCCGGGCCGACCTTTATCCCGTTCATTGGGCCGGAGAGCGGCGAATGGCGCTTCCAGGTGACGCAGGAAGTCCCCGTGAACCTGAAGGTGGATTCCGGCGCGAGCAGCCTCGATTTTGACTTCACCGCTGTTAAACTGGCTTTCCTGGGCGTTGATACCGGAGCTTCTTCGCTGAAGGTCAAGCTGCCTGCCGCTGCCGGTCACACGCTGGTGAACGTTGAATCGGGCGCGGCCACGATCGAGATGATTGTTCCCGAAGGGGTTGCCGCCCGTATCCGCCTTGAGCAGGGTGCCTCGACCATCCAGGTCGACGAGAAGCGTTTCCCGTTGGTCACTTCCATGGGTCATCTCTACCAGTCGCCGGATTACGATAGCGCCGCAAACAAGGTTGAAATCAACCTCGAAGGCGGGGCGAACTCGGTGAAAGTTTTCTAATGGGCGGCGAGTTGAGGAGAATGCGATGAGACGTTTTGATTTGCGCATGATTTTTGGCCTGGGGCTGATGTTACTCGGCGGATTGATGCTGCTCGAAAAATTTGGCATCCTGCGCGGCGCGTCCAGCCTGTTCTGGGGTGCAGCTTTTTTGGTGGGCGCAGCCTACTTCCTGTACATTTTTTCCCAAAGCCCACAGAGAAGCTGGTGGGCAATTATCCCGGCCATGGCTTTGCTGGGGCTGGGTGGCAGCGCCATCCTGCCGCGGGTTTTCAGCGGGTTGGGCGGCGGGATTTTCCTGGGCGCGCTGGGCGCGGCCTTCTTCATCATCTATGCCACCGACCACTCGCGCTGGTGGGGGATCATCCCTGGCGGCGTCTTGCTGACGCTGGCGGCGGTTTCCATGTTTGCGGATTCGGAACAATTTAGCGCTTTTGGTTCCGGCAGCCTTTTCTTCATCGGGCTGGCGCTGACCTTTTTGCTGGTGGCGCTCCTGCCGAATCCCTTTGGGAAAATGCAGTGGGCTTACATCCCGGCGGTTGCCTTGTTCATCATGGGTGCTGTTCTGGGCAGCAGTTCCACTGCCGGTTTGGCTGAGTACGTCTGGCCGGTGGCGTTGATTGTCGTGGGGTTGCTGGTGATCTTCGGTTTCTTTTACAAAACAGAATAAATTTCAGAGTATGGCAACTGACGTTGTCTGCCAAAGCAACAAATCCCCGCGCCAATAAACGCGGGGATTTGTTGCTTTGCAGGGAGAAAGAATTTCCAGTGTTTTGTGGGAAAAAAGCGGGCCGGATTTTTAGACTGATTCTACGTTTTCAATTTCGGGGAAGAACTGGCGCACCGTTCCTTCCACCCAGCCGTGCAGCGTGGAAGGCAAAAGCGGGCAGCCCAGGCAGGCTCCGCCCAGGCGTACTTTCAGCGTTGCGCCATCAAAGCTTACGAATTCCACTGATCCGCCGTGGAATTGTTCGATGTAGGCGCTCACACGGTCCAGCAACGCCTTGATTTGTTCGTCTTTAGGGGTTGGTTCAACGGGTGTCTTCATGGTTGAGGCTCCTTTCCCCAACGGGGAAACATTCTCTGTGATGCCTTTATTCAGCATCGACTTAACCTGCTTTTGCGCGCTTGCCCAGCGTGTCGATACTGCGCGGGTCAGCCGGTCCATCACCAGCGCATTCGTCTGCGGGTGATTCGCCTTGAAGGCCCGCAGGTCGGTTCCACAGACTTCCAGCACCTCGCAATCGGTGGTGCAAATCACTGATGAACTGTATGATGGATTGCCCAGCACAGCCGACCAGCCAAAGACGCCGCCCGCGCCCAGGTGGGTCAACTTGAGCGTTTCACCATCGTAAGGTTTGTAACGAATATCGACTTCACCGCGAATCAAAAGATAAAGGCTCGTCGCTTTTTCGCCCTGCTCGATGATGATTGTTTCCTGCGGGTATGCGCGTGCGTGGAAGAGCGGCGTGATGATTTTCAAGTCGGCGCTGCTGAAATCTTTGAACAACGGAAAACGAATCAACTTCTCAAGCATTTGTCTAGATCATAAAGGTTGTACCCGCAATTACATAGTGGCAAACTTCCTAATTTGCTTGACATTAATCCCATTCTTTATGACATTGGCTCTTTGGGAATCTCCGTGGTAAGCCCCCGCATTTTGGGGTGCGAGCGCGTACGCGCTCGCACCCCAAAATGCGGAACTCTTCACCCCGTAAACCCATCGGGGCAGGCGTGGAAATCCTGGAGTCCCATGAAATTTGAAGGCCTGTAAAAATGCTTATCAGTTATACTCTACAGGAATTTTGTAACCTTTTTGCTCCTGGATCATCTAATATGACAGAAAATCATGCTGAAATCTCCCTGACTTTACTGCAAACTGGCGATCGCGCTGAGTTTGCCCGGCTGGTGGATGTATATTCCACCCCCATTTACCGTTTGGCGCTGAAAATGTTGGGCAATGAGCAGGATGCGGAAGACGTGCTCCAGGCGACCTTCTTGAAAGCCTTCCAGCATTTGTCAGGTTTCGAGGGCCGCTCCAGCCTGTCCACCTGGCTTTACCGGATCGCGGCCAACGAAGCACTGATGCTCCTGCGGCGCAAACGCCCGTCGTTTTCGCTTGATGATGAACCCGCTGACAGCGATGGCGAACCCCAACAGCCGGTGGAATTTGCTGATTGGGGTGCCCTGCCAGAAAGCGAGTTGCTTTCTGGTGAAGCGAAAAAACAACTTGAACAGGCTATCCAAACCCTGCCAGAAAAACTGCGCCTTGTTTTCCTGCTGCGCGATATCGAAGGCTTGTCCATCAAGGAAACCAGCGCAACTCTTAACTTGACCGAAACCGCCGTCAAAACCCGGCTTTTGCGTGCCCGCCTGCACCTGCGCGAACAATTATCCATTTACTTTGGTGAGCGCATGGCGGAGGAGAAATCAGATGGGTCATAAACATACCAATACCTGCAAAGATTTACTGGGAAATCTCTCCGACTACATCGATGGCGAGTTGAGCGCTGAGCTTTGCCAGGAACTCCAGCGCCACATGGCTGGCTGCGAGAACTGCCGCGTGGTTTACGATACCATGACCAAAACGGTTTACCTGTACCAAGCCAGCGCGCAGGAGACGGAAATTCCCCCTGAAGTGCGCGGGCGGTTGTACGAGAAACTCCACCTGGATGACCTGCGCAAGCCGAGGTAGGTTTTGAATCGGACACGAATCATGTCTGCACCAACTGGAAACGAAAGGCTCGAAAAACGATTTACCCTGCGCGCCGAACAAAGAAAAGCCCGGGCGGTGCAAAATCTGGCAATGCTGATCGTCGGCGCCGGGTTGGTGTTGATTTCCGTGGCTGTTTTCCTGGCGCTCCCCAAGGCACAGGTGGCAATCCAGCAAACAAGTCCATCCGCCATCCCGGTGCAGGTCAATTTTCCCGCGCCGGCCGTGAAGCTGACTGACCTGGATGACAAGCCAGTGGCGCTCTCAGATTACAAAGGGCAGGTGATTTTGTACAATGCCTGGGCCATCTGGTGCCCGCCCTGTAAAGAAGAAATGCCCACCCTGGAGGCCTATTACCAGGCCCATAAAAAGGATGGGTTTGTGGTTATAGCCATCGAGGATGGCGGTTCGCCCGGCGAAGTTGCCGTTTTTGTCAGGGATTATCGACTGAGCTTCCCTGTTTGGCCGGATCCGAAATGGGTTGCGACCCGAACTTTCAAGACCAGTGGTTTACCTACCTCTTTTATAATTGACCGCGGCGGCACTGTCCGCCTGACGTGGACGGGCGCCATCACGCGCGCAGTGTTGGAAAAGTACGTGACGCCGATTATCAATGAGCAATAGGAGAAAAATATGGACGCAAAAGTAACCTGGAGCCAGGGAATGAGTTTCACCGGTACGGCAGAGAGCGGTTTCAGCGTGCCGCTTGGCGCGGAGGCGAGTGTCGGCGGCGCGAACGACGGGTTCCGCCCCCTGGAACTGATGGCTGTCAGCCTGGCAGGTTGCACCGCCATGGATGTAATTTCCATCCTGCGCAAGAAACAGCAGGCTGTGACCGGCTTCGAAGTGCAGGTGCAGGCCCGGCGGACGGAGGAGCATCCGCGTGTTTTCGAGCACGCGAAAATCACCTACCTGCTTACCGGCCACAACGTGGATGAAGCCGCCGTGTTGCGCGCCGTTGAGCTTTCGGCGTTGAAATACTGCCCGGCGCAGGCCATGCTTTCGAAGGTCTTCCCGATGGATTTGACCTATGAGATTTATGAAGAGAAAAATGGGAAGAAAGAGCTGGTTAAACAGGGGCAATGGCTGCCGCCACAAGCGTAAAGTTGACAAAAACGGACTGCATTGGCAGTCCGTTTTTTATTCTCCCGCTTTGATTAAGCTCTTCCCTTCTGATTTTGCTGAGGCGATCACGGTTTGTGAGAAGCGTGTCAGTGTTCCCTTATAAGCTGCCGAACCGTTTTTTGTCACCCAGCCTTCCATGTCGAGAGGTATTGGGCTATCGGCCAGGATCCATTCGCCGTTGTATTTGCGCGCAATGTGGATGTGGGTGCCGGTCACTTCGCCACCTTCACAGGAAGGATGCCCAAGCCGGTCGCCAGTCTTGACCATCCTCCCGACCGGGATGCGGTCGAGACTGGCCAGATGCAGGTGGAAAATGACCCAGCCGGTGCGTTCATCGCCGTCACCATCCAGATCGAGGGCGGTCCCGTCCACTTCTGAGCGGGCGATTACGCCGGGGGCCATGGCTGTAACCCATTCACTGGTCAGGTTGCATTCCGGCACGCCGTTGGGGGCGAAATCAATGGCGGCGTAAGGTTCGCCCTTGCCCCAGCCGGTGTGCGGACCGCCAGTGTAGTTCCAGCTTTTTCCGCGTTCGAAGGGCAGCAAAAGCGCAGGCTGGGTCAAACTACCGGGAATGTGGGGAAGGTTGTTTTCCCAGGGATCGCCAAATAAATGGGAATAGGTTTCTGCCAGCCCGCCGGGGCCGATCATCTGGTCGAACAGGGGCGGAGAGTAGAGCTGCGCAAAAGTGAACTGCAGCGCCACCGTGGCGGCGTTCTGCCAGGGGTCGGGGCGCTCGATGCGGCTGTCGGGATGCTCGAACTCGATCAGTGCGCCGCGCCGCCAGCCGTAATAGCCGTTGTTGAGGGTGTTGGCGATCCAGACCAGTTGCAGGTAAAGCCCCCGGTGAAATTGTTCTTCGTAGCCCAGAAGATAAGGTGTGGTTGGCGGGACAGGATTGCTCAAGGCCTGGGCAAAGTATTCCAGCAGGGCCAGCAGCAGGCGCGGGCTGACGCTGAAATTTTGCGCAACCAATAGGATGACTTGCGCGCCGCTGCGAGGGCCGTCACTGAGATGTTCGGTGTGGTTTTTCAACCAGCCGGGGTGGGCATTTACGAAGGCATCAATATCGAAATCGACCTGCGCCGGGCCGTTGACGAACAGGCCATCGGGGATGATCTGGTAGGATGTGCCCCACAAGGAGCGATAGTAGATCGGGATTTTCATGGGCAGGCCGGGAGGCATGCTGCTGGCGTTTTGTGGGATGATTGGGTTGGCCGTGCGGATTTCGGTTTCGCTGGTGTTGAAGCGCGCTGCCAGGGCGGGCAGTGTATCGCCAGTCTGGGCAATGTAATCGACGAGTTCGCCCGGTGCATAGGGTGGGCGGGTTGAAACGGGTGTAAAAACCGCCGCCGGGGTGGGAAAAACCAGGTTTGATGGCAAGACAGGTGCGGGGGAGTCGCTCTGCGGCGACGCGCAGGCAGCCAGAAGGGCCATCAGGGCCAGGAACAGGCCTGGGCGATGAATCCGGTTCATTCCTTTTCCCGAATGATTCTGGTCGCAAACGATCCAGAGGTGCTGGCTTGGATGGTCGTCGCGCCCCTGGTCAATGAGCCTTTGTAGGGAGCGGTGCCGTTATGGGCTACCCAGCCCCCCAGGTTGAAGGGAACCGGGCCATCGGCCAGCATCCACTCGCCGTTGTATTTGCGCGCGATGTGCAGGTGTGTGCCGGTGGCCATGCCACCCTCGCAAGAGGCGTGCCCGATGATGTCATCTTTTTGGAGTACTGCGCCGGTTTTAACGCGGTCTTTTTGGGCAATATGCAGGAACAGGATCACCCAGCCGGTTTGCTCGAGGCCGTCACCATCCAGGTCAAGGATGACCACGCCCTCCCCGGTGCGCGCCACTACGCCAGCTGCAGGGGCCAGCACCCAGGTGTCGGTTGGAACACAGCCGTGTTCAATGGCACCCGGAGCGAAATCTAGCGCGGCCAATGCGCCTTTTCCTTCCCAGGCTGAGTGCGGGCCGCCGCTAAAAGACCAGATTTTTCCACGTTCGAAGGGCAGGCTGAGTTCGGGTTGGAGCAGGCCGTTGGGAATGACCGGCTCGAAAGGCGCAGCGCGCTCCCAGGCTGGGCCAAACATTTCGGCGTAGAGCGCCGGGAATCCGCTGGGGGCAACTGCCTGTTCCCATTCAGCGCGGGTGTGGGTCTGGGAGAAATAATATTGAATTGCGGCTGTCCCGGCGTTCAGGTTAGGGTTCATGCGCAGGGTCGAACCATCCTTGAAGCTCAACTCGGTCAGGTCGCCGGAGCGCCAGCGGTAGTAGCCATCGGAAAGCGTTCCTGAAGCCCACATCAACTGGCGAAAGAGCCTGCGGTAGTGATAATCGACATGGCCGAGAGGGTATTCATCCTGTGCCAGGTTGGTGGGTTTTCCGCGCACCCAGCGGCTTTCATATTCGATGATGGCCAGGATGATCCGCGGGCTGAGAGAATTTTCTTGCGAGATGCGCTCCACCGCCTGGGCGCCGCTGGTATTCCCTCCGCTGAGAATGTATTCCTTGTAGGTGGATAAAAACCCGCCCTGTTCGTTAACGTACTCGGTGGTATCAAATCCAATGCTCGACGGTCCCAGGATAATTTCGCTATCTGGGATGGTGCGTTCGCCCGGGCCAAGGGTTTCTTCAGTTGTGGTTTTGGGAAGCAAAAGCAAGGTGTCAGCCTGGATGAGGATGGTCGGGGGAGGCAGGATTGTATCTGAAATAATCCGGTCTACATCTACCCTGAACCTTTTTGCCACGGCATTGAGCGTATCCCCGCTCTGACTGCGGTAGACATCCATCGGACCGGCGGTATTGACCGGCGGGAGTGTGGGCGTGGGCGGGGGCGGCTGGCTTGGAAGCATGCCCGGCGTGGGCGATCCGGGCAACGGCAGCACCTTGAGGGGCGTAATACTGGGGGAGGGCGTGAGGCTTGGAACCGGCGCCTGGGTGGGCAGGCTGGGCAATGCCCCCGCAGCAGGCGTCGGTGGGGTTGGCGCGCCCCACAGTCCCGAGTTTCCTCCAGAATTCCTTGCGCAGGCGGTCAGGAAAGCGCCAAGAATGATGATTCGGACGAGGTGTTGGAATTTATTCATGGGTCGCGGTGATTATACCAGCAGCAAGCCGCGCTGACCTGAACCAGGACAAGCCGGAAAAGAAAATTTTAACCCAAAGATTCTACATCACGTATGGGTACAAGGTATAATAGACAAATACGGCTCTTTGGGAATCTCCATGGTAGAACCCCGCACGTCAGCGGGGGAGACCCAGAAATTGTTCAAGCCCACCATAGAAAGTCATGGAGGAATTTACAGTGTTTCATGCGCTTGTTAGTATTAAACAAGTCCCAGATACGACCAATATTCGTATCGATCCAGAAACAAATAACCTTATCCGGCAAGGCGTTCCGACAATTCTCAACCCGTACGATGCTCACGCGGTCGCTGCTGCGGTCGAATGGAAACGCAAACTCGGTGGGAAGGTTACCATCATCACGATGGGACCTCCCTCCGCAGTCACCTCCTTGCGCGAGTGTGTTGAAATGGGTGCAGACCGGGCCATCCTGATCTCGGACCGCAAATTCGCCGGGGCCGATACCTGGGCCACATCTTACGTGCTGGCGGAAGTGGTCAAGGCCATTCACAAGGAAGATCCGATTGACCTGGTTTTCTTTGGCAAACAGGCCATCGATGGCGATACCGCCCAGGTAGGGCCGGGCGTGGCCGTGCGGCTCGATCTGCCGGTCGTCAGTTATGCGGTCAAAATCCACGCGGTTGACCTCGAAAAGCGCACGGTGATGATTGAACGCAAAACCGAAAGCCGCAACGAAATCATCAAGGCCTCACTGCCCGCCGTGCTGACCTGCGAAAAGGAGATTGCCGAAATCCCCTACGCATCCCTGTCTGACCTGGTCTATTCCCTGCGCTACGAACCGGAATTGTGGACCACAGAAGGGCCAATTACTTTTGACCCGGTCCAACTCGGCCTGAAGGGTTCCCCAACGACAGTTTTCAAGACCGGCACACCGGAGAAGCACAAGGCCGGGGAAGTGATTAAAACAGCCGAAGCAGGCGTGGACGGGTCTGTCAAAACAGCGCTCGACAAGATTCTGACCGTGGAAGGCATGGCATCGCTCTTAGGAGTAGCAAAATGACAAGGCGTTTTTGGGTTTATATCGAACAGGAAGAAGGCAAACCCCACCAGGTTTCGTGGGAATTATTAGGTGTGGCGCGCCGCCTGGCGGACGAAATTAAAGATGAATTGGAAAAATCCGGTGACACTGCGCTGGTTGAAGGCGTGTTGGTCGGTCACAATGTGGAAATTATTGCCCGCGAAGCGCTGCACTATGGTGCGGATGCCGTTTATTACGTCGATGACCCGGCGGTCAAGCACTATCTCAACAAGCCGTACACCACCGTGCTGACCACGCTGGTCAAAAAATATGGGCCGGAAGTGATGCTGGTTGGTGCGACCACCCTGGGCCGCGACCTGGCCGGGGCAGTCGCGACCAGCGTCGGCACCGGGCTGACCGCCGATACCACACAGCTGGCGATGGGTTCGCCCAAAGAGGGCGAGAAAAAACTGCTGATGGCGACCCGCCCGGCGTTTGGCGGCAACGTCATCGCCACCATCCTGTGCCGCAATCACCGCCCGCAGATGGCAACCGTCCGCCCGCGCGTGTTCTCCATGCCAGAACGGCTGGCTGAACCCAAAGGGCAGGTTGTGCGCGAAGACATCGCTATCACGCCTGAGATGATTAACGCCGAAATTGTGGAATTCCTGACCGACAAGGCGTCCACCGTCAATATCGAATATGCCGACATCATCGTTTCCGGCGGGCGCGGGTTGGGCAGTCCGAAAGGCTTCGAACTCATCCAAGAACTGGCCGACGAACTGGGCGGCGTGGTCGGCGCCAGCCGCGCCTGCGTGGACGCTCACTGGATCACCTACGAGCATCAGGTCGGGCAAACTGGCAAGACCGTGCGCCCGAAACTGTACATCGCCGCCGGAATTTCCGGCGCCATCCAACACAAAGTCGGGATGCAGGAGTCCGATTTCATCCTGGCAATCAACCGCGACCCACATGCCCCCATCTTTGACGTTGCAACGGTGGGCATCGTGGGCGACCTGTACGAAGTTATCCCGGCCATGATCAAAGAAATTCGGGCGCGCAAAGAGGCAGCAGCATGACGAACAAAGAGAAACTCAGTTTTGATGTAATTGTGGTGGGGGCCGGGCTGGCTGGTTCGACAGCGGCAGTCATGGCGGCGCGCGGCGGCTTGAACGTTGTCATGATTGAGCGCGGCGTGACCCCTGGCAGCAAGAACTACTTCGGCGGCGCGCTCTACACTCATTCGCTGGTCGATATTTACCCCGATTTCTTCGACCGCAAACCGCCGCTGGAACGCCCCGTCACCGAGACCGGCTTCTGGTTCCTTTCCAAAGACGGCATGGTGCGCATGACTGTGCAGGGCGGTAAAATCAACAGCAACCCCATCGACTCCTACGTCGCCCAGCGCGCCAAGTTCGATGCCTGGTGGGCCGAGCAAGCCAAAAAAGAAGGCGTGTTCCTGATTCCCAAGACCCTCGTGGTGGATTTCATCCGTGAGGGCGAAAAGGTCATCGGCGTAGTCACCGATCGGCCGGATGGCGAAATCTACGCCCCGGTGGTCATCGTCTGCGAAGGCGTCAACAACCTGCTGACCCAAAAACTCGGCCTGATTAAGCACGATTTCAAAGGCAATGCCACCGCACTGGCGGTCAAGCAGTTGATTTCCCTGCCCGCCGAGACCATCAATACCCGCCTGGGGCTGACCAGCAGCGAGCAGGGGTTGGCGATTTCAGTGGTTGGCGACGTTTCGATGGGCCTGCCTGGCCTGGGATTTCTCTACACCGGTAAAGATTCCATCTCCGTCGGCCTCGGCGTCACCCTAGACGCGCTGACCGAATCCCAAATCAAGCCTTACGAACTCTTGCAGCGCTACCTGAACCACCCCGTGATTGCCCCGCTGATTGCGGGCGGCCAACTGATGGAATACGGCGCGCACCTGATTCCAGAAGGCGGCTGGAGCACCATGCCCCAGCTCTACACCCACGGCGCAATGGTGGCCGGCGACGCCGCCTCGATGGTCAACGCCATGCACTGGGAAGGCACCAACATGGCGATTACCGCCGGCAAGGCCGCTGGTGAGACTGCCGTGGAAGCTCACAAAAAAGGCGATTTCTCTGCCAGCGCGCTCTCGGCCTATCGCACCCGGCTTGGAAACACCTTCGTTCTCAAGGATTTGCGCCAGTACCGCAACATGGCGCGCTTCCTGCATAATCACCCTGAATTTATGGACGTGTATCCGAACTTCCTGAATGACGCGCTTGGCATGTTCTTCACCGGCTTTGGCAAGCCCAAGAAACAGCTTTACGGCGATATTTTCAAATCCCTGACCAACCGCCGCCCCCTGCTGAAAGCGGTTGGCGATATTGTTGCTTTCGGCAGGACTATTATGGGTATCTAAAAGAAAGGTAGAATCTGATGACCACAAACACGGCTCCAGAAACCAATGACCTGCCCGAAGTCTACATCGACGACATTTTGATGTCGCTCAAGTATTTTGCCGATGAACACGAAGCCCACCTGAAAATCATCGACCCGCAGGTGTGCATTAACTGCAAAGGCCAGCCCTGCCTTAAGTTCTGCCCGGTTGGCGCGTACCGCACCCAGGATGGCGGCACGGTGCAAATCGCCTTCCAATCTTGCATCGAATGCGGCACCTGCCGGGTGATGTGTCCGCCCAAAAACGTTTCATGGAAACTGCCGCGCGGAGGTTTTGGAGTCTCTTACAAGTTTGGATAAGCCTCTGTTGCTTACCAGACTCCATCGCGCCACGTCCTGGAAAAGGGCGTGGCGCGTTTTTTGTTTTTCGCTGGCAGAGCGCCTTGCTCGTCCTACCGATTTTTACCGTTGAATTTCGTTGACCGGGTTCTTCCCGTTCCAGGCCTCGATGACTTTGCCGTTGCGCGTGAGCCAGCCATCGTATTCCACGTTGTTGCCGCTGGGCAGATAGCCATCCAGCATAAAAGGCGCCTGGGGGTCATCGGCAGGGATCCACAGGCCGTTGTAACGCCGCGCAAGATGCAGGTGGGCTGCGTTTGACAGACCGCCTTCACAGGAGGGATGCCCGATCCTGTCGCCTGCCTGGAGGTAGCTGCCTGCCTGCACGCGTTCGCGGCTTTCGATGTGCATGTATAGAATCGTCCAGCCGGTCTGCTCCAGGCCGTCGCCGTCCAGGTCTTGGACCACTGCGCCGTTTTTGGCGCGCAGGATCAAGCCGGGGGCCACGGCTGTCACCCAGGCATCGGTGGTTCCACAGCCAATCGGTTCGCCGGGCGGGGCGAAGTCGAGCGCGGCCCAGGCCGAACCCTGGTCCCAACCGGCGTGCGGCCCACCGGTGAACTGCCAGATTTCGCCGGAAAGAAAGGGCAGGCTGAATGGAGGCTGCGCCAGCCCGGCGGGGAGCAGCGGCTCGATGGCCCAATCGAAAGGATAACCGAACATCGTACTGTAGGTGGCGAACAAACCCTTGGGGCCGGTATCAATTGTCCAGGTGGCCTGGGTGTCGAGTTCGGCGAAAACGTGCTGCACTGCCGCTGTACCGGGATTGATCCCCGGCTGGGGGATGATTTCGGAGCCATCGGCCAGGCTCCAGGTTGTTACCTTGCCTTCCTTCCAGCGGTAAAAGCCCTGGTTGAGCATATCTGCCGTCCAGGTCAGTTGGCGGTACAGCCCCTGATGGAAATCATCCACGTAGCCGATGGGGTCGTACAAGGTGGATGGCGCCGGGTTGGGGTTGGTCACCCACTGGGCGCGGTATTCGAGCATGGCCAGCAGCAGCCGCGGGTTGACCGAGTAATTGTGCGCCACTTTGATGACAATTTGCGCTCCGGTCAGCGTTTCGCCGTCCACATCTTGCGTGTAATATGCAAGATAGCCGCCCTGTTTTTGGACAAAGGCGTTGACATCGAGCAGGGCGCTCAGCGGCCCGTAAATGATTTCCGAATCGGGCAGGATTTTAAAATAGTCTGCCGTGGAAAGCTGCGGGGCGGGGGCAAAGATGGGGGCCTGCTCGGTGGCGAGGAGCGGGATGATCAGCGTGTCGCCGGGGTAGATGATCGAGTCGACTCCCAGGTTATTGGTTGAGAGCAGTTCATTGACCGTGATCCCAAACTGGTTGGCGATCGAGGCCGGGTAATCACCCGGTTGGACGGTATACGCCAGTGGGCCAGGTGTGGCAGTCGGCAGGAATTCCTGGGCGGCGTCAGCCGGGACGGGCGTGAAGGTGGGCAGGAGCGGCAGGTTGGCTGTCGGGCTGGCAATCGGCTGCCCTGGAATGCGCGTGGGCGGCAGGTAGGTCATGACCGGCGCAGCGGTGGGCAGGTTGGGGTTGGCGATGGGCGCGGGAGGGGTGAAATTTGGGTTCACCGGCGCGGCGCGGGTGCAGGAAGCGAGGAGAGCCGTGAGAAGCAAGAAGTGAGCAGGGAGTGAGCGCATGGAAGGGATTGTACCAAAGTCAGCACTGATTTTTCAACCACTGGTTCCATTGCTGGTTGAAATCCTTGAACTCGATCCCAAAGGCCTCTTTCAAGGCTTTTTTGAAATCGCTGGTCTTGTCGAGCGCCTCAGCCAGTTTCCAGAAACCCTCCAACCCGCCAAATTTTGAGGTCACAAAGCTGACCAGGGCGTGAGAGTAGGCATAGGCCAGGCCGGTATCCTTGTCCAAATTGGTCATGTGCATCAAGTCTTGTTTGGCAACCGCCCCGCTTTCGTCGAGAATTGGGATGACCGTTCCGGAGCGGTAGGCATGGCAGGCATAGCGCAGGTTGCCGGGAGCCTCGGAAATGTATTCGGCCAGGCCCTCGCTCATCCAATCGGCCAACCGGCCGGCGTTTTCATAATTGCGCGCATGGGCCATGTGGGTGTATTCATGGGTCAGGGTTAACTGCAGGGTCCCGTCCCAGCCCAGGTCGGGGTCGTAATAGGAATAGGCGAAGGAATTGGGCGCGTAAATGTGAATCAGGTCGCCGCCATCTGCGTCGCCGCCTTTGGAATACCAGGCGATGGCGCTCATCGCCCCGAAGCGGTCCAGCGCGTAAACGGGCACAATCCGCACCTTGGCTTTCTCTGCGGGAACTTTCCCGAGCCGGTCAGCCACCTGCTGGCGGGCGGTTTCCATCATTTCGATGATTTTCGGGTTGACATCTTCGGCCCAGGGGTAGGTGACGAAGGTGAAATGTTCTGTTTCGGTGGTGACCGCCTCCCCGATATGCTCCAGGGTTGGCTCGGTCAGCACCCAGCGCCCATCGACAGGACGGAAGGGCCAGTCGGCCTGCCAGCCATCTTCGTCTTCGAAATGGGCGATGACATACCCCAGCTCGCGGCGCTGGATGTCAAGCAGGATATTCTTGGATTCGTACTGGCCCGCAAAGGAGGACTTTTGATACTCATCCAACCGGCTGCGGACAATTCGCCGGAAGGGCTTGTTTTCCTGGTCAACGGCTTGTTCGAGCAGTTCGGGCTTGTTCTCGTTGTACGCCTGCGCATACAGATTCAGGGAAGCCTGGATTCCGGCGCGGATCTGATCGTCGCTGAAGGCTTCAGCCGGGTTGACCTCGGGGGCTGGGGGCGCGGGCGTGGCTGTGACCACCAGGATTTGCGGGGTCGGGGTGACGACGACATAACCTGGCTCGGGAGGTGAAAATTCGCGCAGGACGGTTTTGCAGGCTAACTGGCTCGATCCAAGCATGAGCAAAGCCGCCAGCCAGGGAAACAAGGTCTTGGAGGTTTTCATGAAATTCCTTTCAATCTAAATCTGAGCCTCCCCCGATTTTTATGATTTTAACCTGGGCGGTTCCCCCCTCTCCCGGTGGGAGAAGACAGGGTGAGGATTTTGTCCGATAAACCGAAATCCTATTTGGGAGGTAGCAACGGGGATAATTTTACTGGAAAAACAAAAAAATCCCGGCCCCAGGTCGGGATTGAAATGAGCCTAATTAGGATAGGCAGAGGGGGTGAACGAACTTTAATGGCGCTTCGAAAAAAACGTCCCGAAGGTTTTGGCAGGCGCTCAAATTACTCGGAAAAACCTTCGGGACGGCGCTCAAAGAGCAGGGATAAGCTTTTTTAGCGCAGGATACTCAGCCCTTCGATGTATTCTTGCAGGCCGCTGATCTCGTTTTCCTTATCGGCGATCACGGATTGAACCACATCCCCAATCGAGATTATCCCGGTCAGGTGGCCATTTTCGACAACCGGCAGGTGCCGGATGTGGTGATTGGTCATCAGGGCCATGCATTGCTCCAGGGTCGTTTCTGGCTTGACCGTGATCATATCTTCAGTCATGATTTCTTTAACCTGCGTCTTCCGGGAATCGAGCCCTTTCAGAACGATTTTGCGGGCATAATCGCGCTCTGTGCAAATGCCAACGATCCGCTCTCCCTCCGTTACCAGCAACGCGCCGATATTTTTAGCGGCCATCATCTCAACGGCGCGGTAAACCGTTTCGGTGGCGCCCACGGAATAAGTCTCTTTGTTTCCCTTTGCTTTGATTAAATCGCGAACAGTGATCATGGCTCAATCTCCTTAATTTCTGCAAAACTGATAAGTGGCTGGCATGCATAAGATGCCTGATCTTATTTTACGACATTCGGTGGGAAAAAACAAAAACCTTTTCCCGGAAAATTCGGAAAAGGTTTTTTAATTCAGTTGGAGAGCAGCAATTGTGAGCTTACTTTGCTATGACGGCAAATATGTTTTGGGTGGTTTGTAAAATGCGCTCCGGGTGAGCGTAGACGATGAACTGGTCACGATGGGCATAGCCGAGCAGGGTGATGCCCCACTTCTCGGCCAGTTTCACCGAGAGGGAACTGGCCGAAGTGCGCGAGATAACGATTGGCGCGCCAATCCGGGCCGCTTTCTGAATCATTTCCGAGCTGATTCGCCCGGTGGTGACCAAAACCTTGCGGGCGGGTTGCAGGTTCTCCAGCACGCATTTCCCGGCGATTTTATCCAGCGAGTTGTGCCGGCCGACATCTTCGGCCCAGGTAACCACGTTTTCGCCGTCGGTCAGAATGGAAGTATGCACACCGCCCACCGACCGGTACAGGCTTTGGGTTTCGAGCAGGGTTTCCGTGTGGTTCTGGATTTTCTCGGGCGAAATCAACCAGCCATTTTTAAGTTCAGGATGCAGTTGTTCGAGGATGACCGCGGTCGCGCCGCCGGTACAACCGGTTGTCCGCCGCCAATCTTTAGGCTGCTCAACCGCATGGTTCAGCCAGACATCGACATTATCGCCTTGCTGGCAAACCTGTACCAATTCGATTTCAGTCTTGCTCTTCAGCACGCCTTCGTTGAATAGGAATCCAACCGCCAGGGCCTCCAGATCAACAGGTGTACACATCAAGGTTAACCAAACCTGCCCATTGACGGTCAATGAGACAGGTGTTTCGGTGATGACACCCTTCTCCAGCGGTTCCCACTTCCCGGCGCTGTAGCGCAGGAATTTCGGCTGGCCAGTTTCAGATTTCATCCGCAGACTTAACCTCCCCAGGGCATCTGGGCGTACTTCTCGAAGGCCTGGTCGTGCATCTTTTTGAACAAGCGCTCGTGACCGCTTTCCCATTGGCTGAGCATGGTCAGGATTTCCTTGGCCTGGCCTTCAGCTTTCCCGGCGGCCATTTCGTAAAATTCGGCAAAGTCGCGTTCGATCAGGTAGGCCATGCGCAGGACGGGCAGGTCGGCCACCATCGCCTCGGCAACTGTATCCACGATGCTCTGGCTTTCGGCGCGGTCGGCAAAGAACCCGGCTTGGGGCAATTCGGGTGACTTCGCGGCAACACCGGCGTTGAGCGCGGCAATCTGGGCGGAGATGAATTCGATATGACGTTGTTCTTCTTCGGCAATCGCTTTGAAGGCGCTTTGCGCGGCGGCGTTTTGCAGGCGTTCGGCGTTTTCGCTAAAGAAACGTTTGCCTTCGTGTTCGCGCTCGAGGGCGTATTCGAGAATCTTGAGGATGTCCATGTTTCTCCTTATCTATAAAGCAGGGGCGCAGCGAACCGGTTCTGGAATGAATCCTGCACCGTTCCGCCGCGCCCCCAATACGATTAAATCAATTCTACTTTAACCGCACAAACTTTGTATCCTGGGATTTTGGAGGTTGGATCAAGGGCAGCGATCGTCAGCTCGTTGGCTGAGGCTTCAGGGAAGTGGAAGTTGGCATAGACCATGCCGGGCGGGACGCGGTCCGTCACCCAGGCTTCTGATTCGATCACGCCGCGCCGTGAGGTGATTCGCAGGGTCTTCTTGCCATTCACGCCCAGCTTGGCGGCGTCATCGGGGTTGATTTCCACTAGCGGTTTGCCATAAACTTCCATCAGGCCCTTCGCGCGGCGGGTCATTTCGCCGCCATGCCAGTGGTAGATGACACGCCCGGTGTTCAGGATGAAGGGATACTCATTATCCGGCATTTCCGGCGGCGGAACAAAGTCAATCGGCATAAATTTGCCCTTGCCGCGCGAGAAGGCTTTGGTGTGCAGGATTGGCGTGCCGGGGTGGTCTGCTGTGGGGACGGGCCATTGCAAGCGCTCGCCGTTATCCAGGCGGGCATGGGTAATCCCGGCATAGCTGGGGGTCACCTTGCTGACTTCGGCCATGATTTCTTCACTCGAAGCGTAGTCCCAACCCTTGAGCGGGGCTTCAGCCAGCAGCTCGCGGCCACCCAATGCCAGGATGCGCTTGGCGAGATCGGCGGTAATTGACCAATCATCGCGGGCTTCGCCGACGGGCTCAATCGCCTTATGCACCATCTGCACGCGTCGTTCGGTGTTGCTGAAGGTGCCGGTCTTTTCGGCAAAGGTCACGCCGGGCAGCAGGATGTCGGCATAAGCGGCGGTTTCGGTTGGGAAGATTTCCTGCAAAACGAAGAATTCCAATTCTTCGAGGCAGTGGCGGATGTGGGCAGTATCCGGGTCAGACATGATCGGGTTTTCGCCGAGAATATACAGGGCCTTGATCTTGCCTTCAGGGATGCCGGGCATCATCTCGGTCACGGTCAGGCCAATCTTGGCCGGGGCAGCCGCGCCCCAGGCGGTCTCGAATTTTTTGATGACTTCTTCGTTGATCACGGGCTGGTAGCCGGGGTAGACGTTGGGCAGGCCGCCCATATCGCAGGCGCCCTGAACGTTGTTCTGCCCGCGCAGGGGGTTGACGCCGCCGCCGGGTTTGCCCATGTTGCCGAGCAGCATTTGCAGGTTGGCCAGGTCCATCACGTTGCGCACGCCAACAATGTGCTGGGTGATGCCCATTGCCCAAATGACCGCCATCGGACGGTTTTCATTCATCATTTGGGCCGCCTGGCGCAGTTCTGCCACCGAAATGCCGGTGATTTCACTGACTTTTTCAGGCGGGTACTGCATCACCGTCGCTTTGAATTCATCGAAGTTCTCACAGCGTTCGTCGATGAAGGCCTTGTCTTCCCAGCCGTTTTCAAGGATCAGGTACATCAGGCCGTTGATCAAGGCAATATCAGTGCCCGATTTCTGCTGCAGATGTTGGGTGGCGAATTCGGTAATATCGATCCGGCGCGGGTCAGCCACGATCATTTTTGCGCCGCGCTGGGCAACGGCCTGGCGCAGCATTGCGCCGAAGACCGGGTGTTGT
Source organism: Anaerolineales bacterium UBA5195 (assembly GCA_002412925.1). Lineage (GTDB taxonomy): Bacteria > Chloroflexota > Anaerolineae > Anaerolineales > Villigracilaceae > UBA5195. Next base: position 180,715 of record DHVZ01000011.1, read on the forward strand.
TCAGTGGTGTTCGAACCAATGATCAAGAACAATTGTGAATGTTCAGCGACATCGTCCATTGAGTTGGACATCGCGCCCGAGCCATAGGAAGTGGCCAGACCGGCCACGGTGCTGGAGTGTCAGAGACGGGCGCAGTGGTCGATGTTATTCGTTCCCAAGACCTGCCGCGTGAATTTATTCATTAAGTAGTTTTCTTCGTTGGTGCATTTGGCCGAAGTCAGCACACCCAGGCTGTCTGCGCCGAATTGGGTGCGGGCGGCGTGCATTTTCTTGGCGGCCAGATCGAGGGCGGTGTCCCAGTCGGTTTCGACCCATTCCCAGCCCGCATCGTGGTGCGACTTTTTCCCGCCTTCGAGCAGGTAGCGGCGCACGCGCGGTTTGGTCAGCCGCTCGGGGTGCTGGACGAAGTCGTAGCCATAGCGGCCCTTGACGCACAGGTGGTTGCCATTGACCGGGGCTTTGGTGGTGGATGTGACGCGGACGATTTTTCCGTCTCTCACGTTGAGTTCAAATTGACACCCGACGCCGCAGAAAGTGCAGGTGGTCATCACTTTCTTGACGTGATACCTGCGCCCCAGTCCATGCGACATCTTGTCGGAAAGCGCGCCGGTGGGGCAGTACGCCACGCACGCGCCGCAGGATTCGCAGCGGGCTTCGAGCATGGTCGTGTTGGCCCCGGGCACCGGGTGGGTCTCGAACCCGCGCTCGGCCATCGTCCAGACGAAGCGTCCCTGAATTTCGGCGCAGGCCCGCACGCAGCGCGTGCATTGAATACACTTGCTCAAATCCACCCGGATGAAGGGGTTGGGATCGCTATCGGCCTTGTAAATCGTCCCTTTGTGACCCCACTCCGGCACTTGCGCCTGATATTCGTAGGCCAGTTCCTGCAATTCACAGTCGCCGTCCAGGTCGCAGGTGATGCACTCGCGCGAATGGTTGGCAAGAATCAGTTCCAGAATGGTTTTCCGCGATTTGATGATGGCGGGGCTGTGGGTCTCCACTTCCATTCCCTCGCTGACGGGCAGCGTGCAGGAGGCCATCGGGGTCCGCCAACCTTTCACATCCACCACACACAGTCGGCAGCCGCCGGTCGGGTGCAAATCGGGATGGTTACAGAGGGTTGGGATGGTCATACCGGCCTGTTCCGCCGCCTGCAAGACGGTCGTTCCTTCAGGCACCTGGACTTCTTGATTGTTGATTTTTAGATTGATCATGAGTTCTCCTTCTTGATTTGCATTCTGGGCAGCCTGGCATGGCCCTAAGCGGGAGTTTCTTCGGGCGCTATCATCGAGCAGATGCCGGTTGGACAAATGCCCTGCTGGATATGTGCTTCCACTTCAGCGCGGAAATACTTGAGCATGTTTCGCGTCGGCGTCCCGGCTGTTTGCCCCAGACCGCAGTTGGAAACCCGTTCCATTTCTTGGATCAGGTCGAGTATTTTCTCAAGTTCTTCCAGGTTGCCCTGCCCCAGTGTAATGCGTTCAATACTCTCGTATATGTGTTGTGTGCCAATCCGACAGGGAGTGCATTTTCCACAGGATTCGAATTTAAAAAACTTCGCCAGCGCGTAGACTAAATCCACCACGCAGGTTTTTTCATCGCAGATCAGCAAGGCGCCTGAGCCAAGCGAAACCCCGGCTGTGCGAAAGGATTCGAAGTCCATTGGTGTATCTTGCAGGCTGGCCGGGATGATCGAGCCGCTCGAGCCGCCGGTCTGCGCCAGTTTGAAGGTTGCGCCGTTTTTCATGCCCTGGCCGTAGATGCTGATGATTTCACGCAGGGTGATGCCCATCGGTACTTCGATCAGGCCCCTGAAGTTGACATTGCCCATGATGGTATAAGTCTTTGTGCCTGGGCTGGAGGGTGTCCCAATGGCGCGATACCAGGCGCTGCCGTTCAGGATAATTGGCGGCACGTTGGCCAGGGTCTCGACATTGTTGACCAGGGTGGGTTTGCCCCACAGGCCGTGGGTGGTTGGGTAGGGCGGGCGGGCGCGGGGTTCGCCGCGTTTGCCCTCGATCGATTCGAGCAGGGCCGTTTCTTCGCCGCAAACATAAGCCCCTGCGCCGCTGTGAACATGCAGTTTGAAGTTAAACCCCGATTCGAGGATGTTATTTCCCAGCAAGCCAAATTCCTCGGCCTGCTGAATCGCCTTTTCCAGGCGGCGCTGTACCAGCTTATACTCGCCGCGCACATAGATGAAGCCTTCGTCCGCGCCGACGGCATACGCCGCAATCATCATCGCTTCGAGGATGCTGTGCGGATCGCCTTCCATGATGACGCGATCCTTGAACGTGCCCGGTTCGCTTTCATCTGCATTGCAGACGACATATCTTTTCTCTGATTTGGTTCCAGAAACGAAGCGCCATTTGCGTCCGGTCGGGAAGCCCGCGCCGCCGCGTCCCTGTAGGCCGGAAGCTTCCAGTTCCTCAATCACTTGCATCGGGGTCAGGGCCAGGGCTTTGGCCAGCGCCTGGTAGCCTTCATCAGCGATGTAATCTTCGATATTTTCGGGGTCGATCCGTCCGGCGCGGCGGGTGACAATCCGCTGTTCCATTGGCATGGTGCCTTTGCGGGCCTTTAACCAGCCGATTCTCCCCGAAAGTTCCTTGACCGGGGCGAGCAGGTCTTCAACCACACGGCCTTTGTAGAGATGTTCTTCGACGATGCGCTTGACATCTTCGACCGTGACCGGGCCATAAGCGCTGGCTTCAGGATAAATAATCACCAGCGGCAGGGCGTCTTCCCGCCCACTGTTGGTGAACTGCGAGAGCGCAATTTCATCACTCAGGCCATAGGCTTCCAGTTCTGCCTGGAAGCGGCTGTAAATCTCGGCTGCGCCTTTGCGCATGCTTTTGGGATCGTTGGAAACCAGAACCATTGAACGGTTAAATTTCATCGCAGGCCTCTCATTCGTATTTGGCAAAAATATCTGCCAGATGTTCCGGCTCGACATTGCCATACAGGTCGTCGTCAACGAGCATCACCGGGCCGACGCCGCAGACACCCAGGCAGCTGACCGTTTTCAGCGTAAAACGCCCCTCTGGGTCGGTTTCGCCTGCTTTGAGTTTTAGGGTTTGCTGCACAGACCTCCATAGTTCCCGGCCGCCCTGCACATGGCAGGGGGCAGATTCACAAAACTGAACCATATGCCGCCCGGTTTTTTCAGTTGAAAGCATGTCATAAAATGAAGCCAATCCGTACAACTGGCTTTCCGAAACCAGGATCTGGTCTTCAGGCTGGTGCAGTTTTGAGCGTACCAACCGAATTGCTTCGCCAGGAACATGGCCGAAATTTTGGTTGATTTCCAGCAAGATTGGGATGAAAACATCGGCATGGGCGCCATGTTTCTCCACGGCGGCTTCCACGATTGCAACCAAATCTTTCTCTTTTGCAATTTTTAACACGAAGTGCCTCCTGAGACTTTAATCGCCCATCCCTATTGCGGGAGTGGGTTGGATCAGAACTAGCTCAAAACATCAATTGCATCGAAGTTACAGACCTGGACACAGATGCCGCAGCGAATGCACTTTTTGTTGTCGATAACGTGCAACTGCCGCCTTTCGCCGGTGATGGCCTCCACCGGGCAGTTGCGCGAGCAGACGGTGCAGCCGGTGCAGGATTCCTGGATTTCGAAGCGGATCAGGGCCTTGCAAACGCGGGCCGGGCAGCGTTTCTCAAAGATATGCGCTTCATACTCGGATTTAAAATGCCGCAGCATACTGATGACCGGGTTGGGTGCGCCCTGACCTAGGCCGCAGAGCGAATTTTTGCTGATCTCGGCGCACAGGTCATCTAGCTCAGCCAAATCGCCTGGCTTGCCCTTGCCGGCGCAGATTTTTTCATGGATTTCGAGCAGGCGTTTGGTGCCCACCCGGCAGGGTGTGCATTTGCCGCAGGATTCATCTTGCGTAAACTCCATGAAGAAACGCGCCATATCGACCATGCAGGTTTCGTCATCCATGATGATCAGGCCGCCGGAACCCATCATCGAGCCAGCCGCAGTGAGGGCTTCATAGTCAACAGGCAGATCGAGATGTTCCTCGACGAGGCAGCCGCCCATCGGGCCGCCGGTCTGGATGGCCTTGAACTTCTTGCCATCCTTGATCCCGCCGCCCACATCGAAGATGACTTCACGCAGGGTGATGCCAAAGGGTACTTCGATCAGGCCGGGTTTGACCACGTCACCGGCGATGGCAAAAGTCTTCGTCCCTTTGCTCTTTTCGGTGCCCATACTGGCATACCAGTCAGCGCCCTTGAGAATGATTTGTGGGACGACCGCGTAAGTCTCAACGTTGTTGTTGTTGGTCGGCTTGCCCCAGACACCCTTCACTGCCGGGAACGGCGGGCGGGGGCGGGGTTCTCCGCGCCGGCCTTCGATCGAGGCGATCAGCGCCGTCTCTTCACCGCAGACGAACGCGCCGGCGCCCATGCGCACTTCAAGATCGAAGGAGAAACCGGTTCTGAAGATATCTTTCCCCAGGAAACCGAATTCATGCGCTTGCGCAATCGCGATTTTGAGATTTTGCACCGCAATCGGATATTCTGCCCGGCAATAGATGTAACCCATGCTTGCGCCGATGGCGTAAGCAGCAATAATCATGCCTTCCACCACCGAATGCGGATCGCTTTCCAACACGCGGCGGTTCATAAATGCGCCGGGATCGCCTTCATCGGCGTTGCAGATCAGGTATTTGGGGTTATCCGGCACCTGGCGGCAGAGCTGCCACTTGCGCGCTGTCGGGAAACCCGCGCCGCCGCGCCCGCGCAGGCCCGAGCGCATCACCTCGTCGATCACCTGCTCTGGCGTTAGCTCTGAAATGACTCTGCCCAGCGCCTGATAGCCGTCTTCGGCGATATAGTCTTCGATGTTGTGTGGGTCGATCTTGCCGCAGTTACGCAAGACCACGCGCACTTCCTTAGGTTTTGGCGCGCCAAGTTCCTCATCGGTGATTGCTTTTTCCTGCGCGCGAAATTTCTCAACCACGCGGCCTTTCAGGAAGTGTTCTTCGACCAGGAAGGGGATGTCATCGACGCTCAAGTTTGCGTAGTGGATATTTTCCGGGTAGACGACCAGGTCCGGGCCAAGCCGATAGGGGTCGCCAATCCGCGAGGTTTCCAACACTTCCACTTCATCAATCAGGCCCTGGACGGTCAATTCGTCATTCAGGGCGTCAATCACTTCATGAGCACCTTTGGCAAGGCACTCCGGGTCAACCGAGACCAGTACATGTGAACGATAAAAAGCCATATTAGTTACCTTTTCATATTGTCATTGCGAGTGAGCGTTCTCCAGCGAGCGAAGCAATCCCCAAAATAAAAAGGGAATCACATCTCGATCGGAGATTGCTTCACCGCCTGAAAACCGGCGGTTCGCAACGATACTTCTTCAGTATTACGCCGGAACAACGTGGTCGCTGACGACCTTGCCGCCCAGCACATGCTGTTCCATAATTTGCCGCATGACAAAAGGCGTCACTTTGGCATATGTCACCGGGGCGCTCTCGCCAACGAAGACCTGCACGAGCGGTTCAAGAGAATCCAGCCCCATGTTGCCAGTCTGGCGGACGGTGATATTGGTCAGGTTTTTCTCTTCAATGAAGCTCAAAATTTCTTTCAAAGTTTCGCGCGCCCCGGCAGCGATGCCCGGCGTGCCCATTCCTACAACAATCTGGATGCTGCCCGGCGCTGATTTAATTTCACGCTTCTTCAGGGCCTCTTCACGGATTTTCTTCAGGTCTTCGAGTGATTTTACAGTTGGCATATTATTTTCCTTTACTCCCCTCTCTCTTTTGGGAGAGGGGCTGGGGGTGAGGGTTTATTTCAATTCAGTACTTTCTTGGTTTCAGCAATCCCTTCCTCGATCATCCCGCGCACAAACGCAAGTACTTCGGGGTGAGTCAGAGGGAGGTCTTCGAGAGTCTCTTTTATCAGTTGGTCATCAAGCTCAAAGATTTCTTCGGCTCCATTTTTGCGGGCCGTATAACGAAAGATCCAATGCACCTCTGGATGACCAACCAGCAGCCCTAAAAAAGTGCTGGGCAAGTTCCCAAGCGGCATCCGATCGATGTGTGAATGCTGGAAGGACACCTCAACCCGTGTCCCTGCTCCCGGTTTCGACGAGATGCCCAGCCTGCCATTGCATTCTTCTGCGGCCCCTTTGAACAAGGGGATGCCGAGTCCCACCTTGCGGGTGGTGCGGCTGGTGTAGAACGGGTCTGTCACCTTGCGGACAGTTTCTTCGTCCATCCCGCGACCATCATCCTGGATGCTGGCGGTGAGCAGGTCTGCTTTCAGGTCTTCGCAGACGGCAATTTCCACTGTCTGCGCCCCGGCGGAGACGCTGTTTTCAGCCAGATCGAGCAGGTGCAGGGTAATTTCTCTCATTTTTTGTCACCAGAAGTGCGGCGCACCCTCGCCGATTAACCTCCCAGCATTTTCTTGATCAGCGCCGGGAACTTATTCGGTTTGATGCGGCCAATGATTTCATCATCCACGGTGATGACCGGGGCCTGGGAGCAAGCACCCACGCAGCGGCAGATTTCCAGGGTCAGCTTCCCATCTGGCGTGGTCTTTCCAATTTCAGTACCGGTTAATTGCTTGGCTTTTTCGATTAGTTGTGGCACGCCGCCTACGTAACAGGCCGTGCCCATACAGAATTTTATGGTGTGCTCGCCGCGCGGCTCGGTTGTGAAAAACGAATAAAAAGTGACGACCCCATGTACTGCGCTGACCGGTACGCGCAGTTTCTTGGCGATATATTCCTGTATTGGCACAGAAACATAACCGACCTGGCTTTGGGTTTCATTCAAGACGATCATCATCGCGCCAGGGCGCGCCTGGTTTTCAGCGATAATCTGGTCAATGATTGCGCGCTTGTTCTCGCACAATCCTTCTGTTTTGAGTGCAACAGGTTGGGTTTCTAGCATTCAAAAGCTCCGTGTAGTTATTTATGCCTTGATAAGCATGAATATGTGATAAATTTCACAATTTTGGTATAAGTTTACCCGGACAATCCTTGTGCGTCAACTAACAAATGTCATCAAGACGGGCGCAGGGTGTCCACTATTCATTGTGATGGATTTTTCGGCCTGCTTCAGCGCGCAAGGCCATTCGAATTTCGGCGATGGTTGGCGCGGCAAGTTCAAATTCAGTGCGACCCAGGAAGCCATCCAGGAAGTGAACATCACCACCCTGGATCAAGGGGCAGCTGTGCAGTTGTGGGAATTTTTGGTACGCTGCTGCGACTGAAATGTGCCGCGAGATTTCCAGGGCTTCGAAATCCGGCGGGATCAAGCCCAGGATTTCGATTAAGCCATTGGCTTTGCGGTCCACATGGGCCGGGATGGCCAATCCACCGAGGCGGGTGATGGCCTGGGTCGCCTGGCCAAGCTCAAAGTGAGTCGAATTTGTCAGCAGGCGCTCTTCGCGGCGTAAAAAGTCGCCGCTGGCATCGACCATAAATTGTTCGCCGAAAAAATCCACGTTGTTCGGAATATTTGGCAGTTGCTCGTCCACCTTTTGTTGCCATTCTTGAAGTTGTTCCAGGTGGTCGAACAGGCAGAGCAGGTGGACTTCTTCCCTGGTTTGAAGTTCCATGCCCGGCAGGACAACCAGTTCTGTCCCCTGGGCAGCCTCGATGACAGCCCAGGCGTTGGCGCTGGCGTTATGGTCAGTGATGGCGATCAGGCCGATACCGCGCTCCAGCGCCTCCCGCACAATCAGTGGGGGAATCATCTCGATCCCGGCACAGGGGGAGAGGACTGTGTGAATGTGCAATTCAGCGCGGTAGGTCTTCACCCTAACGAATCCCCAGCTCCCAGAGTTTTCCCACGACCTGGTATGTTCCTTCACTGGTTCCGAGCAGGGTCACGCCCTGGGAATTGGCTTTTTCGATCACTTCCGGTTCGAGGGCAGCACCCTCGGTGATGATAATGGCGGCGGTATCGGTCAGGGCGGCGACTGCGACAATGTTGATGTGGGCCTGGATCGTGACCCAGAGATAACCAGGTTTGGCGCCGGCCATGACGCAACTGAGCAGGTCTGACGCGTACCCGCCGCTGGGACTGATGGCGCTGAAATCAGCCGGGTTGGTGAGAACTTTGAGTTGAAGTCGTTCGATGACTTGTTGAAGGGTCATTTTTTTTCTCCATGGTGATCAGAAGCGGTTTCGGTGGATTCACTTTCTTTGAAACGTTCGTCTGCGTCCAGGGTGATCTCCATCAGCAGTTTGGTGCCTTTGCCAAGGGTGGATTCCAACTCCATCCGATCGACACAGCGGCGAATGTTGACCAGCCCCATGCCTGCGCCAAAACCCATATCACGCACTTCCTGAGTGGCGGTGGAAAAGCCTGCCTGGAGCGCCAGGTTTACATCCGGGATGCCGGGGCCGGTGTCGGTCGTTTGCATCAGGATGCGGTGGGGCTCAATCTGAACGCGCACGATGCCGCCGCGGTCGCTATGGATGATGAGATTGATCTCCGCTTCATAGATGGCGATCCCACACTGGCGGGCCAATTGAGGGCTGGCCCCCAGGCGCAGCAGGGCGCGTTTGATGTGGCTCGAGGCTTGTCCGCCATTCACATAGTCCCGCGCCTTGATGCTGTAGCGCAAAATCAGGCTGGTGCGGTCAGAGGTGATGTCTTCGAAAAGATGACTGGCCCGATAGCGGCGCAGTTCCTCAACTTTATAATCTTTTTGGAGGGCAGTCAAAATCCCGCGCGTGACATCGCCCTTGGTAATGATGCCGACCAGTTTTCCTTTTTCATCGACAACCGGTAAGCGGCCAACGCGGGATTCGCTGAAAACCTCGATGGCTTTTACCACCGGGTCATATGTACTGACGCAATAGAGCGGCTTGCTCATGTATTTACGCACCGGGGAAGCCAGGTCGTTTTTTTCCATGGCAATCACAATATCTTCGATGCTTAAGATTCCTACCAATTTCCCGCCATCTTGCACAGGAACACCGGAGATGCGGCCAACACGCAAAATTTCCAGCACGTTGGAAAGTGGTATGTCAGACGTAACGGTCTTCACTTCGCGTGTCATGGTTTCGCTGACCTTCAGGTCATACGAAAGCTCTTCCACGCGGCTGATTTCACGCGCATCCTGATCGGTAATGTTGCGGCCTTTGCGGCCTTTCAATTCTTGCAGGCTAGTCATTGTTTTCTGAAGGGATCACGGCTTCGAAGCTGGGCAGACCCGCTTTGTAGAGCCGGCCGCACAACTCGAAGGTTCCAAATGGGCTGGTAATCAGCGGAATATTTTCCTGCGCTGCCAGTTCGATGGTTTCGCGCTGGGGCATTTTCCCGCGCACAAATACAATTGCGCAAACATCGGCCATCTGGGCGGTGCGCACCACCTGAATGTTGCACAGCCCGGTCAGCAATACAGCTTCAGGCTTGATGGAGGCCAACACATCACTCATTAAATCTGCGCCACAGCCACCTTTAACTTCGCGGGTGAGTGACACTGCGGGAGTGAGCACCGTTCCGTTGACAATCTTGACAAGTTCCTTAACATTCATGGGTAAAAAATACTCCTTTACCGGTATTGCTTGAGCCCCGATAGGATACTGTTTTGGGGCGGATTTTGGAACAAACCGGAATATGTGAAATGGTTATTTCTCTGGGTGCAAATCTTCCAAAATTGCGCCAGAGGTATTGGCAAGTTTGAGCATATTCAAATCGACGTGCGCACCAGTCAAATCAGCATTGCTGAAGTTTGCGTATTCGAGGATCGCGCCATCCAGATTGACCTCGCGCATCAGCGCACCCCGCAGGTCTGCATGGGAGAGATTCGCCTCGCACAAATTGGCGCGAAACATCAGCGCGTTGTTCAAGAACGCTCCGGTTAGATCGGCTTTGGCCAGATCGATACAATCTAAGCCTATATCGATATCGTCCAGGTTGGTGTCGTTGACATAATCGTGGGAGATGCCAAGATGGGCGCGATTAAGTATTGTGCCGCGCAGGCTGGCCCTAAAAAGGCTTGCCCCGCCCAGATCGGCTTCGCGCAAGTCAGCGCCATCCAGGATGATCCCATTCAGGTGCGCGCCGCTTAGTTTAGCGCCCTCAAGTCTTTCGCCGCTGAAATCGGTGCGCCCGGCCTGAAAGGCAAGGATAAGTTCATGTCCGTTCATTTTGATCCATTCTTATGGTGCAACCAGGAACTATCAATGATAACACCTTATTGTGAAATAAGTCACAAAAGTATACCCATTTATCTGATTTTGACAAGGTTCAGACCCTTGCTAGAGATTATAGCCTTTATCTGATTAAAATATGCGCTTTTTAACCTGCCGTATGCACGCAAAGGTTGTCAGTAGATTTTAAACCAGCCCCCTCCCGCCTCCTGCCGGAAAACACGGCAGGCGAAACAGTCCCAAATGTCAAAAAACGGGGAATTTGGGGGAGGGGCTCCCCGGTGGGCTTCCGGGGAAGGCGGGGGATGGGGGCTGATTGGCTGACATCCTTTGCATGCACACAACCTGCCAACCTGTTGCCCGATTTCTCAATTCATTGTATAGTGTGAATATCCGCGGAGGCAGCATGGATGAAATGACGGCAAATTTATTACAGAAGGCTTATGCGCTGATCAAGGCTGGGAATAAGCAGGCGGCTGCCGATCTCCTGATCCCGGTCGTGCGGGCAAACCCCAACCTGGCAGATGCCTGGTTTTTGCTGGGCCATGCGGTGACCGAGCCGCAAAAGCGGGTCCAGTGTTTCCAGCAGGTATTGCGGATCAACCCAAATCACCAGCCTGCGAAAAACCAGCTTGAAAAACTACAAACGCCTCGCCCGGCGCCTGCTTTTCTGCCGACTAAAGAAGCTGCGCCAGTTTCTGGCGAGTCGAGGCCAAAAGCGCAATCTGTGCCAACCGCTGCGAAAAAGACTCCTCGCAAGCGTCAATCCTGGCTTGTAACCGGGATTCTGGGTGGCGTGACGCTGCTGGCCGTTTGTGCCTGCGGAGTGGGCCTGTGGTGGGCGTTTAATCCTGGGGCGGCTGCCAGCCTTCTCCCGGAGCCCTCTGCGACCCTGCCGCCTCAAGTGTCCGTTGCAACCCAGGTCCTGCCGACCTCTGTGCCAACCCCATCAGCCTCCCCGACCCCTGAATTTATACCGGTCTTTCGCGGCACAGCCTGCCCCTTCGACGTTCCGCTCGGCACACGGGTAAGATGCGGTGTCGTTCGCGTGCCGCAGGACCGCACCAAGAATTTAACCAACTTGATCGAACTGCCGGTGGTGCTTTTCCAGAGCAGCAAAGCCAATGCCGATGTCATTATCTACCTGCAAGGCGGCCCCGGATCAGAGGCGATTGACTGGTCGCTGGCTTTGTTTGATGACTTTGTGACGCCAGTTCTAAAAGAATATGACATGCTCTTTTTTGACCCGCGCGGGACGGGACGAACCCAGCCGCCGCTGGATTGCCCGGAATTGAATCCCGTTTTCATTGACTCTTATTTCCAGAACCGTTCTGAAGAAGAAACCTTCAAGGAGTTCAATGCCGCCTGGGAAAAATGCCATCACCGCTTTATCGCCCAGGGAATAGACCCGGCAGCCTTCAATACCACCCAGAGCGCCGCCGATGTGCGCGATATTGCGGCGGCGATGGGCTATCAGAAGGTGAACCTGCTCGGAATTTCCTATGGCACACGCCTGGGGTTGACGATCATGCGCGATCATCCTGAAATCGTGCGCGCCGCCGTGCTCGATTCGGTTGTACCCATGGAAGCCAAAATGTTCAACCGGCGCGCTTCGGATGTGGAATATGCGCTCAACATGGTTTTTAGCAATTGCGCTGCCAGCCCGCGCTGTAATGGGGCTTACCCAGGCCTGGAAAAAGTTTTCTATGACTTGATCGAACGTTTTAGCCGGGAACCGGTCACCATCAAAGCCTATAACCGGCGCACCGGCTTTACCCAGGAAGTGAAAGTCAATGGCGTGGATATGGTCAGCGCGGTTGTCTGGGGGCTGCACACCTCGGAGCTTGTCCCGGTTGTGCCAAAAGCCATTTTCGACATCCAGAATGGCGATTACACCTTCCTGAGCTACGCGTTGGGAGTGCCGGGCGGCGAGTATAACACGATTGGGATGGGCACCTACTTTGCCACGGTTTGCCCGGAGCAGGTTTACGCTTCCACCCCGCAGGAAGTGGACGCCGACTTGAGCCGCTCACCGATTGTCAAGAAATTTGCCCTGGCCGGTCTTTTTGGCTCCAGCCAGCGGGTTTTCGATTTGTGCCAGGCCTGGGGTGGGCGCGCCCATGAAGCCCGCGACAGCGAACCCGTCCGGGCAAACATTCCCACGCTGGTGATTTCTGGTCAGTACGATCCGACCACCCCCGTCACTACCGGTGAGATGGTGGCCGCCAACCTGCCGGACAGCCATTTTTATGTCATTCCCGGCATGGGACATGGCGCCACGGTGGGCAATGAGTGTTCTTATCAAATAACGATGGCCTTTTTGAATGACCCCACCAGGAAACCTGATTCCAACTGCCTTGATCAGGAGGCCAACTTTGAGTTTTTCCTGCCCTATGCTGGCGAAGTTCCCATCGCCGTTGTGCCGATTAATGACCCGTCCGGCCGCCTGAAAGGGGTTGTTCCTGCCGGGTGGAAAAAGAACATTCGCTATCCCATCTATTATCGCCACGCCTACTTGTTCGACCCAACCTTTGTTGATTATGAGTCTTTCCCTGGAACCAAAGAGCAGAGCATCAGCTTCCTGGCGCGTAGTTTTGTCAACAGCGGTTTCGACGAAACACCCAGGAAAACCGGTGCGCACTCTGCCAACGGCTTGAACTGGACGATTTACAGCAGCAAATACAACGGCGAGCCGGTCATGGTGGCGCTGGCAGAAGTCTCTCGCGGCCAGACATTGGGGATTATCATGGTGGTTTCGGCCCCTGAGCGGGAAGCTTTCTACAAAGGGCTTTTCATTCCCATCCTGGAGGCTTACGCTCCACAATAACAAAAGAGCGCGTTTGAGAACGCGCTCTTTTGTTATTGTGCGTAGGTGACGGTCACCTTATTCTCTGAGGTCTTTCCGGTGGCTGTGGGCCAGGAAAAACCGCTCGGGATCGGCGCAAAACGCCTCGAGACAGGCTTCCGTGCAAAAATAGAGCGTCTGTCCTTGGTATTCAGCCTGGGGAACCCAAACGCTGTCCACCGTCAAGACACGGTGGCAGACGGTGGCGCAGACTGGCTTTTGGGCCGGGGTGGGTGGTGTTTCGTCCTTGGACATCATTGATCCCAGTTGGCGGGCAGTTTGGGAGCCGTCCAGGCGGGGTCAGGTTTCCAGCCCAACCAGCGCCCATCGAGCGGCTCTTGGCGCCCGGCGAGTTTGTCGAAAACATCTTTTTGCGCCGTTTCGAGGCCCTGCACCCATTCAGGGTGAATAATCCCGGCCTCGATCCCGCGCTGATAATCTTCGACATCTTTCCATTTCCAGGTGTAATCGGGATTGATGACCAGGTCGAGTTCCAGGTCGAAGGTGTCGAACCCGCAGTGGCTGCGCTGGAAGGGGAGCTGGAAGTTGGCGTAGTAGCAGAGAAAGGCGTTGGTGGCGGCTTCCCAGATGTAGATGATGGAGTAGAAATCGTCGGGTTTGAGCAGGATCAGGAAGCGGCTGGTGTGCCAGGAGAATTTCTCGAAGCGCCAGGGCGGGTTGAGCATTTCTTCCCAGCGGTTCCATTTGCCGCTTGGGCCGTGTTTCTGATGGATGTAGCCGGAAGGGGCGACACATTCTGCGCCGGGGAAGATGGTCAGGGCGATTTCAGCCGGGGTGTCTTTGACAACGATGGCAGATTGGATGTACCAGGGTTTCCCGGCGTACATTCCTCGCAGGGCTACTGAGTCTCCGGGGTTCCAAGTCATGGCTGACTCCTTGTTTTCGCTTGTTGCCGGGCTTGGCCTGCAAACAAGCGAAAACGTTAGGTTAACTCGGCGATGTAGATTTCAAATGCGCCGAGGTGGAGTTCCTTGAGATTTTCCTCGCCCTTGCTGCGCCCGGCGCTGGAGAAAATTGTCCGCGCGGAGGTGTAGGGGAGCTTGGAGAAGTTGAGCTTTTCGCGTTTTTCGGAGAAGCTCAGGATCACGAGGATTGTCTGCTGGTCGGTTTTGCGCAGGAAGGCCAGGGTTTCGTCCGACTTTTCGTGGATAGGCTGGTAATCACCTTCGATCAGCGCCGGGGTGGATTTGCGCAGGCGCAGCATCCGTTTGTAGAAGTTCAGCAGTGAGAGCGGGTCATCGCGCTGTTCCTTGACATTGATCCCGTCCGCGTAGTTGGGGTTGACCGGCAGCCAGGGCTCCACCGCTGAGGGGCAGAATCCGCCGTTGGCGCTTTCGGACCATTGCATGGGGGTGCGGTTCTTATCGCGCGACATCGCCGCGGCGCGCTGGGCAGCGAGGGCCGATTCCACGTTCAGTTCATTGACCAGCCGGTCATAATACCAGGTCGCCATCGTATCGCGCAGCTTGTTCGGGTCAGTAATCAGGTAATCGGTCATGCCGATTTCCTCGCCGTTGTAAAGGAAGGGGGTGCCTTTCAGGGTCAGGAGTGTGGCCAGGGCCAGGCGGGCCCGTTCGGCGTTGTGGACGCCATCCGCGTAGCGGGTGTAGAGGCGCGGAGTGTCGTGATTGCCAAAGGTGTTGCAGGGCCAGGCTGCGGGGGAGATTTTTGCCAGGGCGGCGAGGCGCGTCTTTTGGTTATCGCGGACCCAGCGCGGCGTCAGGGGCGCTTCCGTGCGCATCAGCGGGAAGTTGAAGACCAGTTGCAGCTCATCCTCGCCATTTCCCAGATATTCCGGGTTGTCATCCTCGCCGACCAGCATGCGGTCGCCGGGATATTCGTCCAGGATGGCGCGCAGTTCCTTCATCAAACCATGCACGCCGGGTTGGCCCCACTGGTTCTTGAACATCTCGTGCCAGTACCTGTCGATTTTTTTCTTTTCCGTGGGTGTCGCTGCTAGGTCGGAGGCGTGACGCAGTTCAGCCAGGCTCAGCGGGACGGTGTGTGGGGTGAGCCTGGGGTTCTCGAAAATCGTTCCGAGCGCATCGAGGCGGTAGCCATCCACGCCCAGGTCAAGCCAGAAGCGGACGGCGCCCCACATGGCGGCTACAACCTCGGGGTTGTGCCAGTTCAGGTCGGGCTGCTGCTTCATGAAATAGTGATAGTAATACTGGCCGCGTTCGGGAACGTAAGTCCAGGCCTCGCCGTCGAAGCAGGACTGCCAGTTGTTCGGGGGCGTATCCTTCCAGACGTACCAATCGGCCTTGGGATTGTCGCGGCTGGATTTGGATTCAAGGAACCAGGGATGCTCGTCCGAAGTGTGGTTCAGAACCAGGTCGAGAATGACCCGCAGATCCCTGGCGTGTGCTTCGCGCAGGAAAATTTTAAAATCGCCCAGGTTGCCGTACTCGGGCGCAACGCCGCAGTAGTCGGAAATATCGTAGCCGCAGTCCCAGTTTGGGGAGGGAAAGTGCGGTGAGAGCCAGAGGGCATCGACGCCGAGGTCTTTGAGATAATCGAGTTTCTCGGTCATCCCCTTGAAATCACCGATCCCATCGCCATTGCCATCGGCAAATGAGCGCGGATAGATTTGATAAAAAACAGCTTTCTGCCACCATTTGAGTGTCATGGAACCTCCAAAAAAGATGGGATGATTTTAGGATCTCAAGGATTTTCCCGCCTGCCCCGATGGGTTTACAGGGTACGGGGTGAATAGTACCGCATTTTGGGGTGTGAGCGCAATACGCGCTCACACCCCAAAATGCGGGGTCCTGCCGATGAAGTTTTTGACGGGTTACGTTTTCAGCTTTCCCACGATCTTCACGCACGGATTCTTGAAGACGCTATCATCATGCGGCGCTTCGGGAAGCTCGGAAGTCAAATCCTGGCCGGGGAAGTGCAGGTTTTGGTGCATTTCCTTGCGCCAGCGCGCGCAGTCACTGAGATCGTAGACAATGCCCTGATAGGCAATCCATTTTGGCGCACCGCGATCGCCGTTATTGCGGCGCAATTCTGCCAGGCTGACGATCCGCTCAGGTTTCTGCATGGACTATTTGTACTTTTGGTAGGTGGCAATTGCGGTCTTGATCAGGGTCTTCATGCGTTCATCGGCGATCAGCTCGACAGAAGGATATTGTTTGCCATCCAGGCTGATCATCAGGCCGCCATCCGGGCCGGTGCCAAAATCGATTTTGACAGCTTTCAGTTCCGGGTCATTTTCCAGCCGGGAGCGAACGATGTCTTCGATTTGCTCGGCAAATGGCGCCGCGAGTTCTTCGCCGGGGTCATGGTCAAAGACAGCTATTTTTTCACCATCGGCCTTAAGCGCCTCGAGTGTCTCGGTGGGCGGGAGGTTGCGCATCCATTCCGGTTTCTCGCCTTCGGGTGTTTCGGTCAGCTTGAATTTCCGGCTCTGGAGAAAGAGCCAGACCACCACCCCGATCACCACCAAGACCGCGGCGCCACCAACCAGCCAGAGTGAACCTGATGCAGACATGTTGACCTCCTGGAAAGAATCCTGGTAAAGTTGCTTTGGGCTAGTATAGCACGGCTCGCCAGTCTCAAATACTTAAAAACCCCCTCGGACTCGTCGCTCTGTGGCATAATTCCCTAATCGCCCAATCCCTCAATGACCAAATCGGAAAATAAAAATGACCCAACTTGTCGAATGTATCCCCAATTTCTCTGAAGCCCGCCGCCCCGAAGTGGTGGACGCCATCGTCGCCGCGGCTGCCTCCGTGGCTGAAATCAGCATCCTCGACCGTTCCTCCGACACCGACCACAATCGGACTGTCCTGACCTTGGCTGGGACGCCCGCCGGGGTCGAGGAAGCCGCCTTCCGCGCCATTCAGAAGGCCGCCGAATTGATCGACATGAACCAGCACACCGGCGAGCATCCGCGCATGGGTGCCACCGATGTTTGCCCGTTCGTGCCGATTTCCGGTGTTACGATGGACGATTGTGTGGCGCTTGCCAAACGCCTCGGCGAGCGCGTTGGGCGCGAACTGAACATTCCGGTCTATCTCTACGAAGCCGCCGCCCAGCGCCCCGAGCGGGTCAACCTGGAAAACGTCCGCCGCGGGCAGTACGAGGGGATCAAGGCCGAGGTTGAGACCAATCCTGAACGCAAGCCCGATTTTGGCCCGGCTAAACTCGGCACAGCCGGGGCGACGGTCATCGGCGCGCGCGCGCCGTTGATTGCCTTCAACGTCTACCTGACCACCGAGGACGTTGCGATTGCCAAGTCGATTGCCAAAGCCATGCGCCAGTCTTCGGGCGGCTTCCGCTTTATCAAAGGAGCCGGTTTCCTGGTCGACGGCCGCGCCCAGGTCTCGATGAACATGACCGATTACCGCCAGACGCCCATCGCCCGCGTGGTCGAAGCCATCCGCCGCGAGGCGCTCCGCTACGGGGTGGGCATTCATCACAGCGAACTGGTCGGCCTGATTCCGCAGGAGGCCCTGGTGGAGGCCGCCGTCTGGTACACCCAGCTCGACCAGTTCAAGCCTGACCAGATTCTCGAAACCCGGCTGTATGCTGCCCAGTCCAAAGCTGCTACTCCTGCCGCGCCCCAATCTGCCGATTTCCTCGACCAACTGGCCGCGGCCACGCCCGCTCCAGGCGGCGGCTGCGCTGCGGCCTATGCGGGCGCGATGGGCGCTGGTCTGGTGGCGATGATGGCCGGGCTGACGATTGGCAAGAAAAAGTACATCGAAGTGGAAAACCAGGCGAAAACCATCCTGGCCGAGGCTGAAAATCTGCGTGCTGAACTGACAACTGCCGTGGCCGAGGATGCCGCCGCTTTCGAAGCCGTCATGGCGGCTTTCAAACTGCCCAAAGACTCAGCCACCCAGGAAAAGCTGCGCGCCGCCGAAATCGAAAAAGCCACCCTGGCGGCTGCCAAAGTCCCGCTGCGGGTGGCGGGCAAGGCTGCGCGCGTGATCGAACTGGCCGCGCAGATCGCCGCTGTTGGCAATTTGAACGCCATCAGCGATGGCGCTTCAGGCGCGGTCCTGGCGCGCGCCGCGCTGGCCTCCGCCGGGTATAACGTGCGTATCAATCTCAACAGCCTGTCTGATCAAACCGCCGGGGAGGGTCTGCTGGCAGAACTGAAAGAGCTTGAAGCGCGCGCCGCGCAATTTGAAGCGGAAATCCGTCAGACATTGGAAACGCGCGGGGGCATCGCCCTTTAATGCGCCCCCTCCTGAGACTGGCGCTGGTTATCGTTTTAATGACAGGTTGCGCCCCTTCCGCGCCGGACCTGACTCCCCTGATCCAGGCTGCCGTTACTGAAACGGTCCAGCCCACTGCCACTCCTGTCCCTACCCTGACGGCGACACCCTTCCCCGCGCCGAGCGCCACAGTTGAGACAAGACCTCCAGAGCCGTCGGCCCAGGCCTGCGGGGAAGGCCCCGTCTGCTCTTTGGATGGCCACTTCCCCTTCCAGCGGCCGATCGGTTCAACGGGCAAACAGGTCATCGAACGTTCCTATCCCTATGGCAGCACCCTGGATGGCATGCTGGAACTGCATCACGGTGTGGAATTTTACAACGCCCAGGGCACGCCCATCCTGGCCGCCGCGGATGGGACAGTGATTTTTGCCGGGGACGACAAACTGACCCTGCTTTCATGGGTAACGGGGTATTACGGCAACGTGGTGGTGCTCGAGCATCATCTGCCGGGCCTCCCAGAGACCCTCTATACCTTGTATGGTCACCAGTACCAGGTCAATGTGACAGCGGGGCAGGAGGTTGGCGTGGGGGAAGTAATCGGTTACGTTGGCGCAACTGGTTCGGCGCGGGGCAGTCATCTGCACTTTGAAGTGCGCGTAAGCAATAATGACTATAAATCCAATCGCAACCCGGAACTCTGGCTGCAGCCGCTGCCCGGCACCGGCGCCCTGGCCGGACGGATCGAAGACCCCGGGGGCGGGCTGACGAAAGGCAAGGTGAATATCCAGCGCATCGAAAACGGTGTGCTCAATCCGTTTTCGGTTGCGGCGGTGGAAACTTATGCCAACGCCGCCCAGCCGATCAACCCTGATGATATTTACCAGGAGAATTTTGCGATTGGGGATCTGCCCGCCGGGGAGTACCGTTTGAGCCTGATGAATAACGGCGCTCTGTATGAGCAGGTCATCAAAATCGAAGCAGGCAGGCTGACGCTGGTGAGGTTGGTGGTGAGATAAATTCTTTCCAAAGGAGATGCTATGGGCTTAAAACCTGACCACTGGATCCGCAAGATGGCGCTCGAACACAAGATGATCGAGCCGTATGTCGATACCCAGGAACGCAAGGGTGTCATTTCGTATGGTGTTTCATCTTATGGTTATGACCTGCGCGTGGCGGACGAATTTAAGATCTTTACCAATGTCTTTGGCGCCATTGTCGACCCGAAGCATTTTGACCCCAAGTCGATGGTCGATTTTTCCGGCGAAGTCTGCATTGTGCCGCCGAACTCGTTTGCGCTGGCTCGCTCGGTGGAATATTTCCGTATCCCGCGGAATGTGCTGACGGTCTGCCTGGGGAAATCGACGTATGCGCGCTGCGGCATCATTGTCAATGTCACGCCTTTCGAACCGGAGTGGGAAGGATACGTCACCCTCGAAATCTCGAACACCACGCCGCTCCCGGCCAAAATCTACGCCAACGAAGGCCTGGCCCAGGTCCTGTTCTTCGAAGCCGACGAGCCTTGTGATGTTTCCTATGCAGATAAGAAGGGGAAGTACCAGAAACAGCAGTCGATCATGCTGCCGAAGTTGTAAGTGCGGACGAATAACGATAGACCATGAACGCTGGCAGATCCCCGCTTGTCCGCGTGCCGGGATAGGGGATTTGCCAGCGCTTTGAGCGGAGGGTAAGGTTATGTTGAGACGTTTTTTGTCGCTGTGTGTATTTGCGCTCATTTTTCTAGCTTCCTGCGGCCCGGTGACGCCGGTAGCAGTTGCTACCGCCACGTTGATGGCTACAGCTACTCATCCTGTGCAGGCAACAGCGACACCAATAATCACACCCACCCCGCCTTCCACCCAAACGCCCGTTTTTTCGTTACCGACCATGCCGCCCTATTATCTTGTTCCAACGCCTACACCGATAGCTACGCCGCAGGAGGAAAGCGCCGATTTCATCCTGAAAAAGATGGACGAGGCTCACATGGCCCAATTGGTTGCGCAAATGAACCATTATTCAATTGAAAACTATTCTGCGCTTGGAGGTTGGTACTCAGATGGGCAATTTGTTGCTTCCCAGCAAGCTGTAGAATTGGCTGTTCAAGAATATTTGTATCGTTATCCAGACAGCCCAGATGCCGAGCAATATCGCGGGCAGTTGGCTTTTATCCATGCCATTGATTGGGAAACTGAGAAAGATGGTGTTGATGCCTGGATGATTTCATCCATCCA
Source organism: Anaerolineales bacterium UBA5195 (assembly GCA_002412925.1). Classification (GTDB taxonomy): domain Bacteria; phylum Chloroflexota; class Anaerolineae; order Anaerolineales; family Villigracilaceae; genus UBA5195. The sequence continues at coordinate 201,127 of DHVZ01000011.1, forward strand.
GAAAGAACTGAATAGCAACACTGTTACCCCTGAAACATTGGAAACCTTCCTTGACCGCTATTGGTTTGACCTTGGTTTTATTCGGCGTATTGATAATTTATTTGGGGATGGAAAAACCGCGTGGTTTTATGAAGTTGTTCCACAATACTGGCAGGATAGTGAAAGAAACGCCAACCCAGATGATAAAGATGCCAATTGGGGAGGCGAGGGCTTATTTTTTGTCGTTCGGGAAAATCAAGCCAATAACTTTGAAGTCATTCTCTTGAAAAGTGCCTGGTATGAAAATGAGAGCAACATCTATGAAATTTCTGATCGAAATCAGAATGGCCTTCCTGAAATTTCTCTATATATTGGCGCACATAGCGGGACGATGTGCAACGGAAATCTGCTGGTGTATGAATGGAACGGTCAAGAATTTGTTGAGTTGACACAAGGAGCCGTCCAAATCGCAGATTGTGGTGTGGAGTTTTCCTATTTTTTAGATAGTGGCCGCTCTGCAATTCGAGCTAAACAAAACTTTTCTACATCTGAGGCTGCTTTTGCCTGGAATGGCGAATATTACCGGTTTGACCGTTATCTTGATGATGATTTGTTTAATGTTTGGCAGTCTTACTATGGTAATAACAAATCGGAAGCAGCGATACTTACGAAGCTTTTGGGAAGCGCAGAAAGCACTAAAATGAATGCTGGGTTTGCTAATTATCTACGTTTTCGTTTGGGAGTTGTTTATGCCTTGGATGGTCGTTGGGATGAAGCTACGAAAGAATTCATGCAGTTGGCATCATCTCCTACATATTCGCGTAATGATATTTTCCCAGAAATGGCAACCCGCTTTTTGAAGTATTATGAGCAATCCGATATTTATCGCGCCTGTGTTGAAACTGATAAGCTGTATCAGGATGTTTTGATTGCCAATCAAGATTCGACCGGTTCCTTGCGGGAATATTTTTTCAAAGAGTTGTTCGGAATCTCGGTTGACTATGCTTTTGATCCTACTTGTGATGGAGACGATGCTTTTCCATTGTTGGTTTCATCTCTCTCATCAGGAACTAAAGATTTGCCAAGTAAACTTAAGCAACACAGTGTTTCGCTGGCTTATATCCGTAAATTGGATGTCAACCTGGATGGGCAGGATGAATGGTTGGTGGTTACCAATCCTTATCTTTCATCGTTTATTGTTTGGGCAGATAACGATAAATATAAAGTGTGTAGAGCAGGTTTGTTCGATTATGATGCTAATTTGTCTGCTCTAAAAATCTCGGTTGAAAAATGGGAAGTATTGCCCAATCCTGTCATGATTTTGACACTTCCTAATGAGCATACAATTGTCGAAATATACAAATCTTTCGAAACCAAAAGCCTCTTGGATAAATACTACAGAGGCGGCAAAATCAGTAGTGTCAAAATGACCAATACTGACATAGCGCCGTTGGTGCAATACACGTATTCTTTGCCCACTTCTGAGATTTGGTACCCACCTTTGCCTTGGTCCCGTTTTCAATGGGATGCGCGCGCACAGGATTTTGATGAAGTTTCGGTGGAGGATTTACTTTTTACCGAGAAAAATCCAGAAACGGCAGTTAACCTTCTTGTTGATGCGCTTCCCTTAATGGAGGCTTGGGAGAAGTCCATTTACACCGATAAAATTGAAATCCCGCGCTTTTATTATTCGGCGGCTCTGGCGTATGAGCTTTCTGGCGATGAACATAGAGCTGCCGAACTTTATTACTATCTTTGGAGTAAATTTCCTGGCAGTCATTATGCGCTTATGGCGCGTTTCAAATTGGAAGCGAACCCCTAAAAAATCAGGCCCTCGGAGTTTTTCGGCTCCGAGGGCCTGATTTACCAATCTCAGTAAATCACAGATTCGGATGTCTTTGCGAGAAGGGTGCTTTCCCCGACGAAGCAATCTCCAAAAATTTAGGCAAATTCTCGTAGAAATGGGGGTTGCTTCACTCGCTGGAGAACGCTCGCTCGCAACGACATGAAAACCTGTGATTTACCGAATCTTCCAATTTCCAATTCCCCTACACCTTCCCCTCATCATACTTCTTCACATCCTCCACCGCCTTCTGGACATTCACAAACGGCAGGATGATCAGGCCCATGACGAAGAAGAAAATCAGCGAGAGAATCGCCAGGCGCAGGTTGCCAAACCATTGATTCATCAGGCCAAAGAGCAGGGGGCCGATCCAGGAAGTGCCGCGTTCCGAGACCTCGTAAAACGAGTAATACTCGGCTTCCTGGCCTTTGGGGACCATCTGTGCGAACAGGCTGCGGCTGATGGCCTGCGAGCCTCCCATCACCAGGGCGATGAACGCGCCGACCACGAAGAACTGCGCCACACGAGTCTCGCCTTGCAGGCCACCATAGGTGTAAATCACGACCGCTGCCCAAATGACCAGGCTGACGATGATCGACTCTTTTGCGCCGATCCAACCAGCCAGCCGGCCCCAGAAGAGCGCCCCAAAGAAGGCCATGAACTGGATCATCAAAATGACCAGTGTCAGTGTTCCGGTGTCGATTTCCAGCCCGCCGCGGAGGAGGGGGGCGGCTGCAAAAGTCGCCGAAACGGCAATCACCGTCTGGATGCCGTCGTTATACAGGAAATACGCCAGCAGGTAGCGCAAGGTCTCGGGGAAATGCTTCAGCTCTCTCAGGGTTTTCCACAACTGCTTGAACCCGATGCTGACGTAATTATCGCCGCGCGGCAGGGCGCGGTGCGCGTGACGCGGACGCAGGCGCGTCCAGGTCAGGAACGAGAATCCCAGCCACCAAACCCCGGCTGAGGCCAGGTTAATCCGCACGGCCAGGCTGCCCGGCACCCCCAGCTTGTCGCTGAACTGGTAAAAAATCAGGTTGAGCAGGAGCAGTAATCCGCCGCCCAGGTAGCCCATTGCCCAGCCGTAGGAGGAGACACTGTCGCGTTTTTCTTCGCTGGCGATATCGGGCAGGTAGGAGTTGTAAAAGACCATCGCCGCGCCAAAGGACAGGTTGGCCAGGATGAAAAGCAGTCCGCCCAGCCACCATAAATCTCCGGCCACGAAGAACAACAAAATTGTCGCCACCGCGCCCAGCGTGGCGAACAACTGCATCATCTGTTTGCGCAGGTGCGAATAATCGGCAATCGCGCCCAGAATCGGCAGGAAGAGCACCTGCATGCCCACCGAGAAGGAAACACAATACGGGAAGAAAGAATCCGGCGCAATCGGGAGGCCGCCCAGGTAAGCCATTCCATCTGGCGAGGCTGCCGCCGCAGTGGTCGCCAGCGAAGCCAGGTAGGGGCCGAGGAAAACCGTCCCGACCGTTGTGCTGAAGGCGCTGTTGGCCCAATCGTACATGGCCCAGCCAAAAGTCTCGCGCTTGTCGTTCATGGTCAGTGTGGTCGCGTCTGTTGTCATGGATTCTCCATCTGGAAGATTCAATCCTTCACGAAAATCGGGTTTCTTCAAGGAGTTTCGTGAACTACTGGTATTTCCTATTCTACAACGTTTGGGGTGCTTTGGGGTTGGATTGGCAAACCAGGGAACCGGATTCTGCCTCTTGAAATGTTCTTGAAATGGCTCTGTACGGTTTGAGAGGGGCGGGGCATGTTAATATCTATTCGGGTAAAGCTTGCCATGACTTCCGACCTTTTTGCTATTGCCGATATCAGTCAGACCGCCATCCCTGCCGGGCAGCTTTCGGCTGCCATCCTGGCCTGCCAGAAGGATTTGCAGACCGGGCTGGTTGACGTGGATTTAGCGGTCGGGAAGCGGCATCACCTGCTCTTTGCAGGCGGCGAACTGGTCAATGTTTATCGCAGCGCAGATGTGATCGAACGGGTCGACCCTGAGCGTTGGAGCGCTTCCCTGAATGGCTCCAGCCCTGCGGCGTCTTTGCGCGCGCTGGCCCTGACCCCGCAGGCTGTTCGCATCGTCAAAATTTTGATCGAACAGACCGGCGATACCCGCCATGCGGCCCCGCCCGGCCAGGAATTGGAAGCGCAGCTCGAAACCTGGTTGAAGCACCCTGTCCCCGCGCTGGCCCATGTTCGCTGGCCTGGCGCTGAGGCGCTGGCTTTATTCCCCGGTGCGGGAACCGGCCCGTATGACACCCTGTTCGTTGCTGCAGACCAGAGGCTGCATTCGTCCGGCACGCTGACGGCCTTTCACCGCTGGGAGGAACCCTACATTTCGGCTGTCTTACTTTCCAGCGAACCCCGCACGCTTGCCTGGACGGAATTCCTGCTGCATTATTCTTTTACCGGGTTGGTGACCCGGCTGCTTGAACGTTTTGAAGAACTGACCGGCCGGATTTTGCTCAATAATATAACCCGTGAGATAAACTTTACCTCTGCCGCACATGGCTGGGGAGTGCAGATTCGCCAGGCCAGCGTTACTGACCAAACCATTTTTCCCACACCACAAGCCGCAGCGGAGGTTTATTCTCGCCTGCTCGAAGTGATTTTCGGGCAGATCGAATCCATCCTGGGGGTCGACTTGCTTAACCTGCTGGTGCGCGAGACGCTTTTACGCTTTTCAAAACCGTGCCGGGTGGTTCTCGAAGAATACCTGCTGATTTCAGCGCAGGCAGAATAAAAATCGTCAGTTTATCTCATGGGGGTCATCCACAAACCCTGCCTCTTTGAGCGCGGGGCAGGGTGAGAGGAAATTCGGTGGCCAACTTTTTGGTTGCGCCCCTAGCGTTATTTTTTCAAATCTTCCAGCACAAGCCGGACAATTGCATCGATCTGTGCGTCAGTCATCCCGCCGGACGAGGGCGCGCTGCTGGTGAAACTGCGCCGCTGGGCCAGGTCATCCGTGGAGCCGGGCCGGAAGGCTGCCTCAGGCGGTGCGTTGATCTCGTAGGCCAGGCGTTTGAGATTGTAAAGGTTGTGGACATTGATGTTGTCGCCGGTGATGGCGCCGCCGATGCCGCCCGGCCCAAGCGTCATCGAGGGTATCACGCCGGTGGTGTAACCGGTGGCCCCCAGTGTACCCCAGGTGTTGACCAGGATGCGGAAAACCGGTTTTTCCAGCCCGAATTGCAGGATGACTTTTTCATCCTGGGCATGGATGACAAGAGAATGGCCGCGCCCGCCGTAATTGATTAACTCGATGCAGCGCTCGCAGCCCGCTTCCCAGCCGTCAACTTCATACCAGCCCAAAACGGTAGTTAGTTTTTCACCGGAGAGCGGCTCATCGCGTCCGATGCTTTTCAGCCGGGCGACCAGGATGCGGGCTGTGTCTGGAATGCTAATTCCGCACATCTGCGCCAACTGCTGCGGGCTTTTCCCAACGGACTTGGGATTTGGCAGGTGACCATTAAATAGGATTTTGGCGAGGGCGCGGGCCTGGTCTTCGTCGACAAAATACGCGCCCTCGGTTCTCATCAAATCTTCCAGCCGCCTGGCAATTGGTCGGTCGGCCACGACGGCCTGCTCGGTGGCGCAGATGACCGAATGGTCGAAAGCCTTCGAGGCAACGATATACCTGGCTGCTTGCGCGAGGTCGGCGGAGCGGTCCACGTAAACGGGCACGTTGCCGGGACCAACGCCATAGGCCGGTTTCCCGACCGAATGGGCGGCGACGACCATCTCCGCCCCGCCGGTGGCCAGGATGACGGCCACATATTTGTGTTTCATCAATTCCTGGGTGCCGGGCAGGCTGATGCGGGTCAGGCAGGCAACGAGGCCTTTCGGCATCCCGGCTTTTTCCCCGGCTTCGGCCATCAGGCGGGCGGCCTCGGCGGAGCATTTCGCCGCGAACGGGTGCGGGGCAATCACGATCCCATTCCGCGCCTTGACCGAGATCAAAATCTTGAAGATGGTCGTGGAGGTCGGGTTGGTGCTGGGGGTCAGCGCCGCGACCACGCCCATCGGCCAGGCAATATCGTAGATTTTCTTGCGCTCATCGCGGTGGATGATGCCCACCGTGGGAACATCTTTGATCGCCTCCCATAACAACTTGGATGAAAGCAGATTCTTGAGCGTTTTGTGCTCAGGGACGCCGTAGCCGGTCTCTTCACAGGCCATGCGTCCCAGGCTTTCAGAAGCGGCCTGGGCGGCTTCGGCCATCGCGGCGCAGATGCGGTCCACCTCGGCTTGAGAGGCGTGCAGGAACTGTTTCTGCGCCTCGCGCGCGGCGGTTGCCAGCGTGCGGGCTTCCTGGATGGAAAGCAGGTCATTGTCGATTTCGGGCATAGAAGTCTCTTTCGAAAGTCTCAAGACAAACTCATTATAGCAAAGATCAGGAGTTCACGAAACTTCTTGAATAAGCCCGATTTTGGGGTGCGTGGCGGGTGGCCGCCCTCCATACCCCCAAATTTCATGTAGTACTGAATTTATACTGGTTCTTTGGTAATTTTCGTGACAAAGTCCCGCACCCCGTAAGCCTAGCGGGGCCGGCGAGCAGCGGGGCAGGCCCTATATACTTTTTTTTGTTCAGGTGATAGGATTAGATTATCTGTAGTCGTGAGGGTTCTGGTTTGTCTGAAATCTACGGCAGCAGGTGGCCAGTTTTTTGGCTTTGGCCATGATCCCGGACACAGTTGCGCTGACCCTCAAACACCCGGAAGGATAATTACCCATGCGGAATCTTTTTGCAAAGCGCCAGAATGTTTTCATCAAGCTGATCCACGAACAGGCTTCCCTCACGCTGGAAGGACTGGAAGCCTTGAAGTCATTTTTCGAAACCGGTGACCCTGAAGCGGCCAAGCTGCTCACCAGCAAAGAAAAAGAAGCTGATGAAGCCCGCCGCATCCTGATCGATGAGTTGAACCGCACCTTTGTGACGCCCTTCGATCGCGAGGACATCTTTGCGCTCTCACGCGCCATCGATGACGTGCTCGATTACGCCTACAGCACCGTCAACGAGATGCAGATTTTCGAAGTGCAGGCCACGCCGTTCATGCAGCGCATGGCGGCCCTGCTGCGCGACGCCGCCTTCGAGCTGCTCCAGGCAGTCAACCGGCTGGAACAGCATCCCAATGTGGCGGGTGACCATGCCCAGCGCGCCAAGGCGCTCGAAAACCGGGTGGAGGATGTCTACCGTGAAGCGCTGGCCGATCTTTTCCAGGGCGCAGCCGACATCGAACACGTGATCATGATTCTGAAACTGCGCGAGGTCTACCGCCATCTGAGCAACGCCGCCGACCGGGGCGACGAAGCCGCCAATGTCATCGCCGATATCGTGGTCAAGATTGCCTGAACGGAGCGATCCTGATGACATGGCTTCTGATTGCCGTCATTGTTCTGGCGCTCACATTTGACTTCCTGAATGGCATCCATGACTCGAGTAATGTGGTTGCCACCGTGATTTCATCACGGGCGCTCTCGCCACGCCTGGCCCTGGGCATGACCGCGATGGCAGAATTTTGTGGCCCGTTCATTTTCGGGGTGGCAGTAGCCAATACCATCGGGAATGAGGTTGTGGTTGCCGAAACCATCAGTCTCCAGGTGCTGCTTGCGGCGCTGATCAGCGCGATTGTCTGGAACCTGATCACCTGGTACCTGGGTTTCCCAAGCAGTTCGTCGCATGCCCTGGTCGGTGGATTTGTCGGCGCGGTGGCGATGGGCGCAGGCTGGCAGGCCATCAGGCTTGAAGGGCTGGAAAAGATTCTGATCGCCCTGTTCACCTCACCGATCCTTGGCTTTGTGTTTGGCTATCTCATTCTAAAGGTCATTTTTTTGCTCTGTTGGAATGCCAGCCCGCGCGTCAACGGCCTTTTCAGGCGCAGCCAGGTTGTCACCTCGCTGGCGCTGGCGCTCAGTCACGGCGCCAATGATGCCCAGAAAACGATGGGGATCATCACGCTGGCGCTGGTGACGGGCGGTTATTTACAGGCCTTTGTTGTACCGACTTGGGTGATTATTCTGTGCGCCGCGATGATTGCATTGGGTACTGCCCTGGGCGGCTGGAAATTGATCCGCACCCTGGGGGGCAAATTCTACAAAATCCGCCCGGTGGATGGGTTGGCTGCCCAACTGACCTCGGCAGCCGTCATCCTGAGCGCATCGCTGGTCGGCGGCCCGGTCAGCACCACCCAGGTGGTCAGTTCGGCCATCATGGGCGTGGGCGCGGCCGAGAGAATGAACAAAGTCCGCTGGGGTGTGGCGCAGGAAATTGCCACCGCCTGGCTGCTGACCATCCCGGCGACTGCGCTGATCGCCGCAGGCGTCTATTGGGTCATACTCCAATTCATTCCATAATCAGTAGTTTACAAAACTTCTTGAAGTCGGAGGTCCTTCCAACTTTCGTGAAGTACTGATCATTCCTGCATGAGAGCGGCGCGCCTCCGATACCAGCCCGGTTGGCCATCGCTGTCGCCAGTGGACTTGGGTGACCCTCCTGCAAAAGCCTGGCTCGAGACAGGATAAAAATCACATCCAAAGGGGATGAAAAGAACGTTTCTCGCGGGGAAAACCCGACTATAGTATTACCGAATCTGGTTAGGCCTTCCCGCTGCTCACCTGCCCCGATGGGCTTACGGGGCGTGGGGTCTTACCGCGAAAATTCCCCAAGAATCAGCTTGTTTTGTTCGGTTTCTTTTGTCTACACAAAGGCAGGTTGATATGTCGCATACAACCTTGAAATCCGGGTATACAGAGTTGGTCGAGCGGCTGAACCGTTTTCCACAGGGAGCGCCCCCATCCGACACCCTCTATAAAATCCTGCAAATTCTGTTCAGCGAGCGCGAAGCGCAGTTGGTTGCGCTACTACCGATCAAGCCTTTCACTGCCGAAAAAGCCAGCCGGGTCTGGAAAATGAACCTGACTGAAACGCGCAAAGTGTTGGATGAACTGGCCGGTCGGGCCATCCTGGTGGATGTCGAGTGGCAGGGCAAAACCACCTATACCCTGCCGCCGCCGATGGCCGGATTTTTCGAATTTTCGATGATGCGCCTGCGCGGCGATATCGACCAGAAATTGCTGGGGGAGTTGTTCTATCAATACCTGAACGTAGAAGAAGATTTCATCCGCGAACTGTTTGTGCGCGGCGAGACCCAGCTTGGGCGGGTTTTTGTCCACGAACCGATGCTTTCAGCGCAGAACGCCCTGCATGTCCTGGATTATGAACGCGCCAGCGAAGTCATCCAGACTGCCGCACACCGGGGGATTGGCATCTGTTATTGCCGCCACAAGATGCAGCACTTGGGGCGTAACTGCGACGCGCCAATGGAGATTTGCATGACCTTTAATAGCACAGCCCAGTCGCTGACGAAACACGGCTACGCCCGCCTCGTAGAGGTGAACGAGGGTCTGGATTTACTCCAGCAGGCCTACGAGCAAAACCTGGTACAGTTTGGCGAGAACGTGCGCGAGCGGGTTAATTTCATCTGTAACTGCTGCGGTTGCTGCTGCGAGGCGATGATCGCTGCCCGCAAGTTCGGCCTTCTGAATCCGGTGCATACCTCCAACTTTTTGCCGGTTGTGGATGAGACAGCCTGCAACGGCTGTGGAAAATGCGTCAACGCTTGTCCGGTGGAAGCCATGTCGCTAATCTCGGCCAACGACCCGCGGCATCCCAAGCTGAAAAAGGCCAAGGTGGACGAGAAGCTCTGTTTGGGCTGCGGCGTCTGTGTGCGAACCTGTGTGCAGGACGGTTTATCTTTGCGTTCGCGCCCAAAACGGGTGATCACACCACTTAATTCAGTCCACCGCACGGTCATGATGGCCATCGAACGTGGGGATTTCCAAAACCTGCTTTTCGATAACCGCGTGCTGTGGAATCATCGGGCGCTGGCGGCTGTGCTGGGGGTGGTTTTGCGTCTCCCACCTATCAAGCAGGCGCTGGCGAGCCAGCAGGTTAAATCGCGTTACATGGAGTATTTGATCGCCCATCTCAAGGTTTGACCGAGCCGGTGTTTGCCAGCGAGCAATTGGATCGCCTCCCTTTTGAGGTTGGCAGGGAATCTCACCGTAGGGCGCGCAGCGTACGGTCAAAACCGGGAAGGTTCTTCGGAAATCTCCGCGGTAAGGATCCCGAGGACCCGCTGGGATTGTACGTCGTGTAAACACGCTCAGCGGGTATAATGAACGTCAGTTGAGTTTAATCAATGACGAGGCATCCATGAATTGGACCAAATGGCTACAGCAGCGCGGCGTGGCGGGCGGGACTGCCATCTTATCGATGGGGGCCATCATGATTGCGTGCGTACTTACGGGGCTGATTCAATTCGCTGGTGGTCAAGGTTTCCAACTCTGGGCGTTCATTCTGCCAGTTATCATTTCTGCGGGGCTGGTTGTGCCCCTGTCTTACCTGGTCATGACCGTGTTGCTCTTGCTGGAAGAAGCTGATGTTGATCTGATTCGGAAAGAAGCGCAGCTCGAATATCTAAAAAAAGCGGCTTCGCAGCAAGACGGAGCCGAAAAAGACCAGCTTATTCGGGATTTGAATTCATTTGCACAGACGGTTGCTCATGATCTCAAAACCCCCCTGACCACCATCCTGGGTTTTGCAACCATGCTGGCTGACCATCAGGCCAAGATACCGCCCTCGCAGCAGAAAGAAGCCCTGCAGTCAATCGTCAAGACCAGCCTGAAAATGAATAATATTATCCAGGAATTGCTCTTGCTGGCAGCGGTGCGTCAGTCAGAAGTCAAGAGCGGCCCAATTCAGATGGCGAATGTTGTCAGCGCCGCCAGGCAGCGTTTATGGGGCGTGGTTGCCGATGCGCAGGCCGAAGTCGTGGTCCCCGAACCAGCTTCGTGGCCCAAAGTCATTGGATACGCATCCTGGGTTGAGGAGGTCTGGATCAATTACATCAGCAATGCGATCAAATATGGCGGCAACCCTGCCAGGGTGGAACTGGGAGCTGACCCCAATTATGACAGGTCTGCATCCGGGCGAAGCATGGCTCGCTTCTGGGTCCGGGATAATGGAAATGGTCTTAGCCCCGAAGACCAGTCTGAATTATTCAGCCAGTTTACCCGCCTCGACCAGTTAAGAGCCGAAGGGCATGGCTTGGGGCTTTCCATCGTGGCGCGTGTGATCGAAAAGCTGGGCGGCAAAGTTGGTGTGGAAAGCCAGTTAGGAAAAGGCAGCCTGTTTTACTTTACCCTGCCCATGGCTATTCTGGAGCCTCCAACGCGGACGCGCCCCAAGACCAATCTAAAAAGAAAATGATCTTTCTGTTTCCATCCCTGGCAAACTCGCCAGGGATGTTTGTTGCATCCAGAGAAATTTATTGGCGCTTCAGATGCAATCATCAAGCAATCTCCCAAAAAGGGTTTTATGCTATTATCGTTATTTAACGAAAGTTGAAAGAATTTCCGATTTTGGGTATGCGCGGCGGGCATACCCAAAATCGGGTTTCTTCAAGCTGTTTCGTGAACTGCTGATTATCGGAACAGCGTAATTTTAATAATTTTGAGAGGAAAGCCATGCGCCCATGAATGTTGACCAGGCGGACAATCCATTCAAATCCTTGAGAAAATTAAAACAGTCTGCGGATACCGCGCGCCAGGCTTATGCTAATGAAGCGGCGATCCAATCTTATACGCTTGCCCTGGAGCTGGCCAACGCACATCCCGGAATGCTCGACGCAGAAGCGGAATATGACCTGTTGGCCGGGCGCGAGGCTTGTTACGAACTGCTCGGTTTTTACCGCGAGCAGCAGGCTGATCTGGATGTCATGAAGCGGCTGGCAAAAAGAATGAAGGATGTGCCCAGGCAGATCCAGGTAGTAACAAGCCAGGTGACGCTCGATAATATCCTCGGTAATTATGTCGAGGCTGAGCAAGCCGCCAAATCCGCCCTAAAACTGGCCCGAATGGCTGGAGACCGCGCCCTGGAAGCAGATTGTCTGACCTCCCTGGGCACCACCTATAACTCATTAAGCAATTACGGACAAACCCGGGCCTGCCATGAAGCCGCACTCCACATTCGCCGGGAAATTGAGGATATACACGGGGAAGCTCTGAGCCTCAGCAAGATGGGCGATTGTTTGAAGGATATGGGGCAATCAGCCCTGGCCCAGGTTTATATTGAAAAATCTTATTCAATTTATCGCGCGCTGGGTGACCTGCGAGGACAGGCGGGCTGCCTGAATATTCTTGGGATTGTTTCCAGGGATCAAGCCCAAGCGCGTTCTTATTATGAACAAGCGCTGGGCATTTACCAAACCATTGGCGACCGTACCTTGCAAGCCAACCTGTTGAACAACCTGGGACTTGTTTATTGGAGTTTGGGGCTGTACAGCAAGGCTCGCGATTATCTGGAACACGCTGTGCAAACAGTGCGGGAATTACATGGGCGCTCCAGCCTGGCAAGTTTCTTCGAAAGCCTTGGGCGAATTTACATCGAACTGGAAAATTACAGCGAAGCCGGCCAGGTGTTGGAAGAAGGCCTGGCCTTATCGCGGGAAATTGGTGAGCGGCTTTCAGAGACCACCTATCTGACGATGTTGGGACGGGTGGCCCTGGCAACCGGGCAATTGGAGCAGGCAAAAGAGCTGATCTGGCAGGCTTGCGTTATGCAGCGTGAACTGGGGACTCAAGGTTATCTGGCAACTTCGCTGGCCTGGCTGGGCGCAACTTATCTCGCGCTGGGCGACCGGGAAGCAGCCTACAAATCCACGTTGGAGGCTGTTGAATTGCTTGCGCTGGTGGGCAGGGCCAGCGATTATCCCACCCAGGATGTCTGGTGGCTGCACTACCAGGTTCTTAAAACCACAAGAATCGGAAGATCTGATAAAAGCCCCAAAAACCAGAACAATGAACTCGACGATGAGACCCGCCGGTGCCTGCAGCGTACCCATGATGCCATGCTGGCTGGCATTGTAACCTTGAGTGACGAAGGCTTGCGACGCAATTACCTGAATAAAGTAAAGTTCAACCGGGATATTCTTTTCGAATGGGCGACAGTTTTGGCCAGAGAAAACGCTGCGGAGAAGAAGCGAAAGGGAAAACCAGCGCCAGCGGCTGTGCAAAGGTTTACGCCTGCGCCGGTGCGGATACACGACCGAATGACCCGTCTGCTCGATATTAGCCTGCAAATGAACGCGACACTTAACCCCGACACATTGCTGGATTTTGTCATGGATAACGTCATCGAACTGAGTGGAGCCGAACGAGGTTTCCTGGCCCTGATTGACGAGTCGGGCGAATTGGATTTCAAGGTTGAACGAGGCATAAATAAGGCGGAAATCGAACACGCTGGTTTAGAAACAAGCCCAGTAGTTCTGAGTAAAGTCATCCAAACGAAAGCCCCCGTTTTTATTGAATATCAAATCTCTGGCGCAGCGCCAACCAGCGATGAAGAATCGTCTTTGCTAAATCTGCGATCGGCGATGTGCGTACCTTTATTGCGACGCTTGGAGTTGATCGGGGTAATTTACGTGGATAACCATTCCATCAGTGGACGGTTTTCACAAGCTGATGTCGACCTGCTTTCCTTGTTTGCAAACCAGGCTGCGACCGCCGTCGAAAACGCGCGTCTCTTCCGCGAGCGGGAACGAAGAATTACCGAGTTGTCGATTCTCGATGAGATTGGTCGTTTGCTCTCCTCCACCCTGAATGTGGAAGAATTATTGGAAACCGTCCATCGGCAGGTCAGCCGCATCTTCGATACTACCAATTTCTTTATCGCCACCTACCAGGAGGGTGATACCGAGTGGGTGGGTGCTTACCGAATAGAAGGCGGTCAGCATCAGCCGGCAGTGCGCCGCGAGCTGGGGCTTGGACTGACGGGCTACATCCTGCGCAATCACAAGCCAATCCTGCTGCGTTCAAGCGCAGATAACAGAGTCTTCAAAGAGGTCCAGGGGATTTCGCCTGTCGGCCCTGAGGCTAAATCCTGGATGGGTGTGCCGCTCACGACAGCGGATAAAGTTGTCGGGGTGATGGCTATCCAGAGTTATGAAGACGAGAATCTTTACGATGACCATGCTCTGAACCTTTTTTCAACCATTGGCGCGCAAGTGGCTATCGCCATCCGCAATACGCGCCTGTACGAGGAGACAAACCGCGCGAATAAAGAATTGGAAGCCTTCAGTTACTCGGTTTCACACGACCTGCGCGCACCGATCAGGGCCATCAATGGATTCAGTCACATCCTGCTGGAGGACTATGCTGAGCAATTAGACGATGAAGGCAAAAAGCATCTCGCGCGCGTGGGAGAGGCCAGCCAACGTATGGGAGTACTGATTGACGACATGCTGCGGCTTTCGCGGGTAACGCGCAGCGAGATGCATCGCACTGCAGTGGATTTGAGCCAACTGGCGCAAAACGTCATCAAAGAGTTAAGGAATGCCGATCCGGACAGGCAGGTTGAAGTTGTGATTGCCCCCGGGTTGAAGGTCAACGCCGATTTGAACCTGATGCGCATCCTGCTCGAAAACCTGCTGGGAAATGCCTGGAAATTCACCCAGAAACACGCTTTGGCAAGGATAGAATTTGGTGTCACAGAAAAAGATAAAAAGGTCACCTACTTTGTGCGGGATGACGGCGCGGGTTTTAATATGGCCTATGTCAATAAATTATTTGGCGCCTTCCAACGCCTGCACGATGTCTCAGAGTTCGAAGGAACCGGAATCGGGTTGGCGACTGTCCAGCGGATCATCCACCGGCATGGCGGCCTGGTCTGGGCTGAAGGGGATATTGAAAAAGGGGCTGCGTTTTACTTCACAATTGCAGGAGATTGAAGCCTTATGGTTTCCCAGGGTTTTCCGTAAAAGGTACCACGGTGATTCCAAAAGAGCCAAAACGAGATTGGCAATCACTGAGGCGATTCAGGGTTTTAGATTGCTAAAGACGCTGGAGAAAAGTTCAAAGACTTGCGGGTCAAAATGCTTGCCTGGCTGCGACAGGATGTATTCCCAGGCTTCCCTGGCCTCCATGGATTTGCGGTAGGGGCGGTCGGAAGTCAGCGCGTCCCAGACATCGACAATGGCGAAAATCCGGGCAGAGAGCGGGATCTCTTCGCCTTTCAGGCCGCGCGGGTAGCCTGTGCCATCCCACTTTTCATGGTGGCAATAGGGAATATCGAGCGCAGGCTGCAAATATGCGATGGACGAGAGCCATTCATAAGCGTAGACGGGGTGCATTCGCATGATTTCCCATTCCACTTCGGTCAACTTGTCAGGTTTGAGCAGAATCGCATCGGGGATGCCCAATTTTCCCACGTCATGCAGCATCCCGCCGCGCCAGACATGTTTCAAGGTTTCTTCGTCCAGCCCGGCGGCCCGGGCCAGTTGGATGGTCATCTCGGTGACGCGCTCGGTATGCCCCTCAGTTTCCTTGTCGCGCAAATCGAGGGCGCGTGACCAGCCCTCGATGGTTTTGTCATAGGCGACGAGCAGTTCGATGTTTAAATGATCCACTTCCTGGCGCTGCTCGATTAAAATCCGATAGCGGTTCAAGCGGGTCATATTCTGGACGCGGAGCAGCAGTTCGTGAATGTCAAAAGGCTTGGTGATGAAATCATCGGCGCCGGCTTTCAGGCCCGCAAGGCGTGATTCTCGATCGTCCAGCGCGGTGACCAGGATAATCGGGACTTCGGCCAAACCGGGCATTGCGCGGATTTGTTTGCAGGTCTCGAACCCATTCATGCCAGGCATCATCACATCCAGCAGGATGATATCCGGCTGGAGTTCGGCAGCCATGGAAAGTCCCTGCAGCCCGTTTTCGGCGAAATGCAGGTCATAATTTTCAGCCGAGAGCAGGGCTTCGATGGTGATGCGCGTGATGTTTTCATCATCGACAATCAATATTTTGGGCTGGCTGGTCATACTTTTCATCCTTTTTTGGGACAATGCTTCTCAAGCAGGCAAAGCGATTTAACCTACATAATATCATCGTTGCGGCTTTATCAGCGGAGTATCTCCCGGATAACCGTGATTAATTTTTCCAATTGGAGCGGTTTGCTTAAGTAGTCACTGGCGCCGGCTGCCAGGCAGCGCTCGCGATCTCCTGGCATGGCCAGGGCGGTCAGGGCAATGATTGGCACCGCCGCAACCTGCGCATCAGGATGGGCGCGAATCCGGTGGATGGTTTCCAGGCCGTCCATACCGGGCATCTGGATATCGACCAGGAGGATATCCGGATGGATTTCCGGGGCGCGTTCGAGTAATTCTATTCCGCTGCGGGTTTTGACCACCTTGAAATGCTCCACTTCCAGGAAATCGGACAGCAATCCCAAGATATCTTCATTATCGTCTGCGACCAGGATCAGCGCGGGAGATTCGCCTTGCCCGGTTTCTTTGGCCGGTGTAGGCTGGCTTGGCCCCTCATCAGTTGCTTTCCCGGAAGATGTTTCGGCGGATTGTTCATCTTGATTTGGCCAGGGCAGGATGATCGTAAACTGGCTGCCCTGCCCAAGGGCGCTTTCCACTTCCACGCTGCCGCCCTGCAGTTCGGCCATCCGTTGCACCAGGGATAAGCCCAGCCCTGTTCCCGAATACTGGCGTGAAAGACTGCTGTCAAGTTGAACAAAAGGCTTGAATAAGTTTTTCATGTCTTCCACTTTGATGCCAATCCCGGTATCCCAGACGGTCAGTCTCAGTCGTTGTTCGCTTGCATTGCCCAGTATCTCGAGCCCGATGGAGCCTCCATCGGGCGTGAACTTGACCGCGTTGCTGAGCAGGTTGACCAACATTTGCTTGAGACGGCGCGCATCGGCGTACAAATAGATGGAATCGGGGTTCATCGAGAAACTTACTTCCTGGTGCTTCTGCTGCGCCATGCCTTTGGCCAGTTGCAGGCTGGCCCGGCAAACATCGGTCAGTGAGCATTGTTCCAGGTGGACCTCGAATTTCCCCGCTTCTATTTTCGAAAGGTCAAGGATATCGTTGATTAATTCAAGCAGGTGCCGGCCGCTGTTTTCGATGTTTTTTAACGCCTTGAGCTGCTTTTCGCTTAGATCTCCATAGGTGCTTAATTGCAGTGCTTCAGAAAGCCCCAGGATGCCGGTCAGGGGCGTCCTGAGTTCGTGACTCATGCTGGCTAAAAATTCATCCTTCATGCGCGCGGCTTTTTCGAGGGCGGTATTGGCGGCGCTCAATTCATCGCGGTTCTGGCGCAGGCGGACCTCGCTTTCACGCAAGGCCGTCTCGAACAATTTGCGCTGGGTGATATCCAGCGTGGTGGAGCGGCTCATCTTGTAGCGGCCGTACTGATCATAAATAGCGGTGGCGTTGATAAGCAGTGGGAGGATGGTGCCATCCCTGCGCACAAAATCGAGTTCCTGGTCTTTGAGGACACCGCTCTTTTTAAAGAGGGGGAATATTTCGGCAAACAGCGCTTGTGAGCTTTCAGACATGAAATCTTTGACGGGGTGGCCGACAATATCCTTGTTTGCATATCCCAGCCAGTTCGATTCGGTTTTATTGATATGCGCAAAATTCCCATTGGCATCCAGCGAATGATAGCCGCAGGGCGCATTGTTATAGAGATCCTGCACCTCGGCGGTCCGCTCAACCACGCGCTGTTCCAGTTCGGCATGTGCTTCGATCAACGCCTGCTCGGCCTGCTTGCGCGCTGCCAGTTCTTGTTGGGCTATCAAAAACAACTGGGCGTTTTGAATGGAGATGGCCGCCTGGCTGGCGATCGTGGTCAGCAAGCGCTGATCCTGTTCGCTGAAAGCGTTCTCTTGCTCGCTTTCGACCGCGATCGAGCCAATTGTGCGGCCCCCAACCTGGATGGGCACATACAACCCCGATTGAATCCCCGGGTAGGTTTCCAGATAGTGCCGGTTCTTCTTGACTTGCGCACAGCGGGCCGGTTTCCCGTGCTTGGTGACCCAGCCGCTTAAGCCCTTGCCCGAGTCGGTCACGAGTTTGTTCAAGCGGGCAATTTCCACTTCAATTTCTGTTTTATTAAAGCCCGGGTGCCCGTAGGCCAGCAGTTCCAGCCTGCCTGTCTGTGGGTGGATAACCCGGATGGAAGCGTGGTGCCAGTCCAATTTTTTGGAGAGAGTCTCGATCAATTTCTGGCCGATTTGCCTGGGTTCCAGCAGCTGGCTGATGGCCAGGCCGTTTTCATACAGCACCTCCAGTTCAGACAGGTGACGGCTGATCTCTGCCTCGGCTGCCTTGCGCCGGGTGATGTCGCTGGAGATGGTTGCGAAATGGCCCTTCTCTGGTGAAAAGGCAGAGATACTGAAATCCTTTTTTAACGGGGGGAAAGAGACCTCAAAGTGGATGGTTTCCCCGGTTTCTGCGACCTGCGCATACGCTTCAAGAAACGGGGCCTCTCCAGTTCCATACAGTTGAGAGGCCAGCGCCCCGATCGCCCGCTTTTCTGGGATCCCGGTGATGACGCTGAAGGCGGTATTGCAATCCACAATTCGGTAATCGATCGCTTTGCCTGAGGGGTCATATACGATTTCATGCAACGCGAGCATTTCATCCATCGAGCGATAAATCGAGCGGATGGAGGCTTCACTACTTCGCAGCGCTGCCTCGGCCTGCTTGCGTTCTGCAATTTCTGACTGCGCTTTTTGATATAACAGCGCGTTGTTGCTGGCTGCCGAAAATTGCGCGGCCAGCGCTTCGGCGAGTTCCAGGTCCTCCTGCGAATAGGCATTTAACCGGTAGCTGTGAATTTGTAAGACCCCTGTCACTTCCCCTTCCAGTATGATTGGCAGGATCAGGGCTGAACGCGTGATATCTTCATCGGCGGGAACAGAATCTGGCGTGACAACTTGACCATCGTCGGTGACATAATACCTGGTCTGGGCGGTTTTCACCTGGGTTTGATAATCGTTCAGCAGCCAGGGTCGCCCGGAACGGATGACCTGGCTCTGGGTGCCTTGCCCTTCCGGCTCGAGCGGAATGGGCGGGAAGTTGCTCACATCCAGCGCTTGAAGATGCTGATCTGCTGCAAAGGCGCAGCGGATCAGGCCAGTTTTATGTTCATAGGCTGAGATGAACAGCCCATCAGCGGGCAAGATTTTAGCGATGAATCGGGTCAGGGTCTGGTAAAGTTCTTCAGGGTTGAGCGTGCGGTTAAGCGCCTGGCTGGCTTCGTAGAGCAGCTTGATCTGCTGACTGCTTTTCTGGAGCAAGGCTTCAGTCTGTTTTTGTTCAGTCACATCCCTCGCAACGGCCATGATATTGACCCTGCCATTTTCTTGTGGGATGGGAACAAAAACTTCTTCGTAAATTCTTGGTTCCCCGTGATCTCCTGGCGCTTGGTGTTCAAATTTTTGAGTGTCGAGAGTCTTCAGGCAATCTTGGAATTTCTCTTGAAAGATTGGCAGGGAATCTGGGAGGATAAAATCTTTAAAGCTGCGCCCAAGCGTTTCTTTTACGCTAAAACCCTCGGCATAGTGGTTAAGAAACAAGAAACGACCTTCATCATCATACAGGGCGATGAAATCCGGGCTGTTTTCAACCAGGGCGCGCCATTTTTCTTCGCTCTCGCGCAGCGCTTCCTCAACTCGTTTTTGTTCGGTAATGTCTTCGAGAATATAGAGATAACACAACTGGTGATCAATCTCCAGGCTTTCGCCCGAAACATTGAGATGGCGTTCTGCGCCATCTTTCCTGCGCAGGCGCAACCCGAAAGCGCGAATTTCACCCTGCGCCTGCATGGTTTCGGTGATTTGTTGGCGTTCTCGTAAATCCATATAGAGGTTCAGGTCGAGGCCGGTCTGCCCCAGGCTTTCTTTGCGGCTGTATCCAAGCAATTTGGTCCAGGGATCGTTTACTTCAACGGCAATCCCATCTGAAGCCCGGACCAGTACCATGGCATTGGGACTGGAATGGAATAATTTTGAAAAACGTTCTTCGCTTTCAAGTACCTGCTCTTCTGCCCGTTTGCGTTCGGTGATATCGCGGATATTCAAAACGATGCCCTGAATGGCTGGTTCTGCCATCAGGTTGGTGCCCAGGGATTCTAAAATACGCCAGCTTCCATTTTTATGGCGGGCACGCACGCTCAAGCTGTTTGGGGCGGTGCCCGGAGTCTGGCTTCGGCTGACCAGCGCTTTTTGAACATCGGGGAAGTCATCGGGATTCAACCAATCAAGAATGTTTTTCCCGACCATTTCTTCGGGCCTGTATCCGAGCATCTTTTCGACTGGCGGGCTGACAAACTGGATGACCCCTTCGGCATTGATGATGGCGATTAAATCTACAGCTTTCTCGATCAATGCCTGGAAACGCTGCTCACTTTTACGCAGCTCTTCTTCGAAGCGCTTTTGCTCCGTAATGTCATGACCAAAGATGGCCAGCCGGGCCACACGCCCATGCGAGTCGAAAACCGGCGAGATGGAATTAATCATATTCTGGTTATCGCGCTTGTCTTCGAATTGAAGCGCCTGACCTGTTTGTAAAACTTGCTGGGCATATTTTTTCCGCCTTCGTGCCACATCTGGCGAAACATGCTGAAAAATATTCTGACCAATCAGTTTTTCGACGGTCGTGTTTAGTCGTTTTGCAACCGTTTGGTTGGCAACCAGGGTGGTGCCATCTGCTTCGATCATCAGGACTGATTCTGAAATGGCGTCCAGCAAGGCTCGCAGGTTTTCCTCATTTTGATTAAGGGCTGCTTCTGCCCGGAGGGCTTCTTTGAGCTTTTTGTCGGTCTGTTTTTCTTGCATAGCACACCTTTGAGCCAGCGTCTTTGAAATAGCGCGTTGCTGGTTTTCCATCTCTAATGATGAATGAATTCGGCAGTTATTGCAATAGGGAAAAGATTTCAGAACAGGATTAATGTGCTTGAAAACGAACATAGGCTTTTTGGAAATCTCCAGGCTGTCGCCCGCGCCCTAAAATGCGGCACTCTTCATCCCACAAGATAGCGGGGGCGCCCCGAGATGTTTCGTGAACTATTGATGATATATGCAGGGTAAAATAAGGTATTCGATTTATGTGGCAAAAGTGAGGGCTGAAATGAGCGCAAACGGAGTCAACCCAAATAAACTGACTTCCCCATCCCTGTATCTCAATCGCGAACTGAGCCTGCTCGAGTTTCAGCGCCGTGTGCTCGAAGAAGCCTTCGACGAAAATATCCCGCTTTTGGAGCGCTTGAAGTTCCTGGCGATTTTCGGCTCCAATATGGATGAGTTTTTCATGGTGCGTGTTTCGGGCATTCGCAAACAGGTGGAAGCGCATATTCCGGACATCACGGCTGACGGCTTGACTCCGCCCGAAATCTTGGCCTCCATCCGTAAATTATCGATGGAACTTTACGAAGCTGCGCTGCGCTGCCTGCATCGTAAAATCCTGCCAAAGCTCGATAAAGCCGGCATCCACATCCAGGATTATTCCAGGTTGAGCAAGGCCCAGAAGGAACGCATCAACGAATCTTTCAAAGAAATCATTTACCCGGTCTTGACTCCTTTGGCTTTTGACCCCGGCCACCCCTTCCCGCACATCTCCAATCTCAGCCTGAATTTTGCGATTGTCATTCGCGACTCTAAAGGCCGGGAAAAATTCGCTCGCTTGAAAGTCCCCGGTACGCTGCCGCGCTTGCTGCCGGTCAAGCGTTCCTCTGGCAGTGCGCGCAAGGACGGCACGATCCCGCACCACCACTATTTTGTCTGGCTGGAACAGGTGATTGCCGAGAACCTGCCTGCGCTCTTCCCCGGTATGGAAGTTGTTGCCGCCTATCCCTTTCGCATCATCCGCGACGCCGATATCGAAATCCAGGAATTGGAAGCCGACGACCTGCTTGAGAGTATGCAGGCCAGCATCCGCCGCCGCAAGTTTGGTTCGGTGGTGCAGGTTGCCATCTACGATAACATGCCCGCCGATATTCGCGATTTGCTGGTGGACAATCTCGAGATCCGCCATTCCGACCTGTTTATCCTGAGCAGTCCGCTGGGGATGAGCGGATTGTGGCAGTTGTACAACCAGGTCGAGCGTCACGACCTTAAGTTTGCCTTGTATAAGCCCAGGATCCCGCGCAGCCTGAAAAATGTTGGCCTGGATAGTAATATTTTTGACGCCATCCGGCAGGAGAATATCCTGCTGCACCACCCTTATGATTCTTTTTCCCCGGTGGTGGACTTCCTGACTTCAGCCGCGCGCGACCCGCATGTCCTGGCGATTAAGCAGACTCTCTACCGGGTGGGACAAAATTCACCGGTGGTAGAAGCCCTGCTCGAAGCCTCGGAACGCGGCAAGCAGGTGGCGGTGCTGGTGGAACTCAAGGCGCGTTTCGACGAGGAAAGCAATATCGGCTGGGCGCGCATGTTGGAGCAAATGGGTGTCCATGTCGTTTATGGCCTGGTTGGCCTGAAAACCCATAGCAAAATTGCCATGGTCGTGCGCCAGGAAGGTGACGGCCTCCGGCGTTATCTTCACCTGGCCACTGGCAATTACAATGTCAATACGGCGAGGATCTATGAAGATATTGGCATGTTCACCTGTGACGAGGCTATTGGCGCCGATGCCAGCGACCTGTTCAATTACCTGACTGGCTATTCGACCAAGCAGGATTATCACAAGCTGCTGGTTGCGCCGGTTAATTTTCGACAGCGGTTTGAAGTGCTGATTCGCCGTGAGATCGAGCATGCCAGGGCGGGCCGCAAGGCGCGTTTGATTTTCAAAGCCAATTCCCTGGTAGATCCGGGGATCATTGCGCTGCTTTACGAAGCTTCACAGGCGGGGGTGCAGATTGATTTGTTGGTGCGCGGGATGTGCAGCCTGCGGGCGGGCGTTAAGGGCGTCAGCGAGAAGATCAATGTCATCAGCATCGTTGGGCGTTATCTTGAACACAGCCGCATTTATTATTTCCTGAACGGCGGCAAGGAGGAAATCTACCTCGGTTCTGCCGATTTGATGCAGCGCAACCTGGATCATCGCGTTGAAGTCATTTTCCCGCTCGAAAAGCCGGAGCATCTCCGCTATTTGCGCGACCAGGTGCTGGAAACTTACCTGCGCGACAACCTGCGCGCGCGCGTCATGCAGGCAGACGGCAAGTACAAGCGGCTCAAACCCGGTTCCAGCCAGGAAAAGGTCGATGTGCAGGAATGGCTGATGACGCGCGGCAAATAGGCGCTGAAAATTATTTTTCCCTGCTCAGGTAGATCAGCCGTAGGATTTTCAAATCTTCGTAGTTGACTGCGCCGTTCAAACGGTCAAACGCCGGTTTGAGAAAATCTGTGCCGACTTCGTCGAACGCCTCGAAGACGGCATTTTGCAGCATGGGGGAGACGGAGGTCAGTGACTGGAAGTCGTCGCTGTTTCGCAGCGTGTTCCCGGCTGCGGCGAATCTGACCAAGTGGTCGATGATCGTCCCCGCCGTGACTGCGTACCGTTCCATCAGGCTGCGGAGACCCTCCCCGGCGTTGTACGCTTCGCCAACGAAGACATAGCGCCGTCCCGCGTCGCTTTTCTTACCCCCAGCCTTTCGCCTCCCAGATGAGGGGCGTTCTTTTTCCTGAAGTTTGTGTTTCTGGCAATAATTCTGTATCAGGGTCAGGAAAGCGCCGCCGTATTGGCGCGCCTTGACCTGTCCCACACCGCTGATCTCGAGCAGCCGCGCCTCGGTTTGAGGGTAGTAAGCTGCCATTTCCACCAGCGTGCGGTCGGAGAAAATGACGTAGGGCGGCACGCCCGCTTCATCGGCCAGTTCCTTGCGTTTGGTACGCAGCAGGGCAAAGAGCGCATGGTTGTATTCCAACTCGGCCTGGTTGGCCTTTTTCGAGGCGCGTTCTTCCACTTCCTGGAGCTGGCCCAGGATTTTGGCGCGGCTGCGCAAGGCTTCCATGGCTTTGGGGGTCAGGCTCAAGACCTGGAACTCGCTCTCCTGGTTGAGATAGCCCATTCGCGCGAGCTGGCGGGCCAGGTGCATCCACTGTTTCTGGGTCAGTTCACGGCCGATTCCATGCGTGGATAGTTTCTCGTGTTCGTACCTGAGCACCTTTTCGTTGTTTGAACCCAATAAAACCTCGATGACATGCCCCGCGCCGAAACGCTCGCCGGTGCGTTTGACACAGGAGAGAAATTTCTGGGCCGGGATGGTGATGTCTTCGAGCGTGGGCGGTTCGGCGTTGCAGTTATCGCAGTTTTTGCAATTGCTGACAGTGTAGGGTTCGCCAAAATACGTCAGCAGCGGTTTGCGGCGGCAGTTCCGGTCGTCTTCAGCGTAGCGCACGATGGCATCCAGGTGTTGGACCGCCGCGCGGCGTTCCTCGCCTTCCTTATCATTGATGAAATATTTCAGCTTGGCCACGTCTGAATAGCTGTAAAGCAGCAGGCAATGGGCTGGCAGGCCGTCGCGCCCGGCGCGGCCAATTTCTTGGTAGTAGCCTTCGATGCTTTTGGGCAGGTCGTAATGGATCACAAAACGCACATTGGGTTTGTTGATGCCCATCCCAAAGGCAATCGTCGCCACGATGATTTGCGCGTCATCGCGGATGAAGGCTTCCTGGTTGCGGCGGCGGACGTCATCCTCCAGCCCGGCGTGGTAGGGGCGCACCGAATGACCCTTGCGGGCCAGGTATTCAGCCAACTCGTCCACCTGCTTGCGCGAAAAACAGTAGATGATGCCCGATTGATCTTTGAAACGCTCCAGGAAGCGCGTGGTCTGGATCGGCGCGTCGCTCTTGGGAGCAACTTCGATGTAGAGATTTTCGCGGTTGAAACTGGCGACAAACTCGTTGGAGGCGGTAAAACCCAGGCTGGCTTTAATATCGGTGCGCACCCTGGGGGTGGCGGTCGCCGTCAGCGCGAGACACACGGCTCCGGGGAAGCGGCGGCGCGCCTCGGCCAGTTGGCGGTATTCGGGCCGGAAGTCATGTCCCCACTCCGAGATGCAGTGCGCTTCGTCGATGGTGAAACAATCCACCTTCAGCGTTGCGAGCAAATCAAAAATCCGTTGGCTCAAGAGGGTTTCGGGAGCGACGTAGAGCAGCTTGGTTTCGCCGCGCCGGACGTAGTCCATGTTTTTGGCGTAGGCTTCGGGCGAGAGCGTGCTGTTCAGAAAGAGCGCCGGGACGCCTGCCGCGCGCATTTGTTCGACCTGGTCCTTCATCAGCGCAATCAGCGGCGAAACCACCACCGTGAGGCCGTCGAATAGCAAGGCGGGAATCTGGTAGCAGAGCGATTTCCCGCCGCCGGTGGGCATGACGGCCAGCGAATCGCGCTTGTTGAGCACGTTTTCGATGACCTCGCGCTGCAACGGGCGGAAGGTATCGTAGCCGAAGGTCTCTTTCAGGATGGAGGCGGGAGTCGGGGGCATGGATTTTCTGGGGTTCAGGGAGTTCCTGGGATGGTTAGTGCTGTTCCAGTTCTTCCCAGCGCTGGTAGGCTTGCGCTAATTCAGCCTCCAGTTCCTTTAAACGGTTCGAGGCTTGCGCGATTTTATCATTCTCCTGCTGGTAAAACGTTGGCAAGGCCATGGCGGCGGCCAGGGCGTGCTGCTCGGCTTCGAGAGCCTCGATCCGTTTCGGCAGTTCGGCCAGTTCCTTTTTTTGCGCTTCGAGGGCGCGCTGTTCCTTGTAACTCAGCTTGCGTGGCGCGCCGGGATCGGTTTCTGGTGGCGCAGCCGCGGGTTTGCGCGGCTTTTCGGCCGGCGGGTTGCTGGTTTCCGCCTGGGCCTGCCGCTGCCAGTCGTCGTAGCCGCCGACATATTCATTGACCTGTCCGCTGCCATCGACGACCAGGATGCTGGTCACCAGGTTGTTCAGGAAGGCCCGGTCATGGCTGACCAGTAAAAGCGTCCCGCTGTAATCCAGGAGCAGGTCTTCGAGCGTTTCGAGCGTCTCGAGATCGAGGTCATTGGTCGGTTCGTCGAGCACCAACAGGTTGGCGGGCTGCGCAAAAATCCGCGCCAGCAGCAGGCGATTCCGCTCTCCGCCGGAGAGGGCGCTGATCGGAGCCTGGACGCGGTCGCGGGTGAACAGGAAATCTTCGAGATAGCCGTAAATGTTGCGCGGTTTTCCGTTGACCGAGATGGTCTCACCCCCCTGGGCGACATTCTCCAAAATCGACAGGTTCTCGTCCAGTTGGGCGCGGAGTTGGTCGAAATAGGCGACCTCCAGGTTGGCGCCGTGTTCAACACTCCCGGTCTGTGGGGCGAGTTCCCCGATCAGCAGGCGCAGCAGGGTGGTTTTGCCCGAACCATTCGGCCCAACGATGCCCACCTTGTCGCCGCGCTGGAGGGTGGTGGAGAAGTTTTTGATCAGGGGTTGTTTCCCAAAGGCATAACTGACTTTTTCGGCCTCGATGACCAGTTTTCCCGAGCGCCGGTCAGCCTGGATCTGAAGCCGGACTTTGCCCGGCTTTTCCCGGCGTTCCTGGCGAATTTCCCGCAGGCGCTTGAGGGCCCGCACCCGGCCTTCGTTGCGCGTGCGGCGCGCTTCGATCCCTTTCCGGATCCATTGTTCTTCCTGGGCCAGTTTTTTATCAAAGAGGGCGTTCTGCTCCTTTTCGGTCGAGAGCAGGGCTTCTTTGCGTTTCAGGAAGGTGCTGTAGCTGCAGTTCCAATCGAACAAGCGGCCGCGGTCCAATTCGACGATGCGCGTCGTCAGTTTTTGCAAAAAGACCCGGTCGTGGGTCACGAAGAGCAGCGTGCCGCCCCAGCGTTTAAGAAAATCCTCGAGCCAGTTGATCGCTTCGATGTCCAGGTGGTTGGTGGGTTCATCCAGCAGGAGCAGTTCCGGGTTCCTGGCCAGGCCGCGGGCGAGCAGCACCCGGCGTTTCATCCCCGCCGAAAGAGTCTCAAACTGTGCGCTGGGGTCGAGTGTCATCCGGTTGATGACCTGTTCCACCTGGAGTTGAGTCTGCCAGTGTTGGTCGCTGCCCGCTTGGGCCTGCTCCGGCTCCAGCCCGCTGGCGACGATCTCCGCAACGGTTCCGGTCAGACCCTGGGGGACTTCCTGGGGCAGATAGGCGCTGCGCAGCCCCTGTTGACGGGAAATGACGCCGGTCTCGGGGTTCAGATCGCCATTGACCAGTTTCAGCAGCGTGGATTTTCCTGCGCCGTTCCGCCCGAGCAAGCCCACCCATTCGCCGCGTTCAACCTGGAGATTGATTTCTTCGAGGAGTTTTGGCCCGCCAAAACCCAGGCTGACCTCTTGAAGACTGATAATTGCCATAAAAATCCTTCTCTTTGGGGGCTCCAAAATCGGGAGATTTTCGACTCCGTTTTTGATAAAAAATAGACCCGGGCTGCCAGCACCCGAGTCTATCATCATTTCGCTTATTCTACCCGCAGCCGCCGCCGCTTTTATCACGTTTGATTTGGAGTTGAATCTTGGGCGTGAATTCAATTTTCTCGTTCTCAATCGGGCTGGGATCAGCGCATTCGTAGCGGTCACCCAGCGCAGCGGGGAATTTGAATTTGAGTTGCTCATCCAGGGCGGCTGAAATGGGCAGGATTTCCGGGTCGGTTTCGCCAAAGAACGAAATCCAGTTGTTGATTCCGCCTTCGAGGATGTAGACGTTCGGGATGCTTTCTGCCGTCAGCAGTTTCCAGGCCTGAGTAGCGAGGGACTCGTCGTTGCTCATGACCACGTAGATGGCGTTCGGCGCGGCGGTGGCGAGCAGGGCAGGAACGTGGGTCTTCAAGTCTGCCAGGGGGAGATTCTGCGCGCCGCGAACGTGGAACAGGTTGTAATCGGCTTCGGGGCGGATGTCGATCATCGTCAGGATGACTTTTTGATCATAGCGGGTCTTGAACAGTTCCGCCGGGGTGATTTGGACCAGGCGCTGGGCCAGGGCTTCATCGGCACTGTATTTGACCTGGACATCTTTAACTTGGCCATCTGCCTGGGTTTCCTGGACGGTGCGGGCGATGGTTGCTTGGGTGTATTTGGCCTCGGTCGAGGGGGTTCCAATCAGTGCCACAGTCAGCGCCAGCAGGAACAGGCCGCCAGCGGCGTAGACGCGCTGCTTCGGCTCCCGGGTCAGGTCTTTCTTGCCAACGATGCGTTCGAGTTGTTCGGCGCCCCAGAACATAAAGAGGGCCATCAGTACCACCAGAAGGACAATCACACCACTCGGCAGGTGGAAGACATCCATCAGGGTCAGGCGGCCATAGTAAC
Source organism: Anaerolineales bacterium UBA5195 (assembly GCA_002412925.1). Lineage (GTDB taxonomy): Bacteria > Chloroflexota > Anaerolineae > Anaerolineales > Villigracilaceae > UBA5195. Next base: position 229,047 of record DHVZ01000011.1, read on the forward strand.
CGGCGTTGTTGTACCAGTCGGTAAAATATTTTTCGGTTTCACCGAACAGGAAAGCGCCGATGAAGCCGCCGCCAACGAAGAACATCCCGTCGATTTTTCCGGTCGAGGCCGAGGCGAGCGAGGTGGTCGGGCAGAAACCGCCAATGATGAAGCCGACGCCCATAATCAACCCGCCGAGGATGCCGGATGACAGGTAGGTGGGGTTGACCCAGACCTGGCTGAAATCGAGCAGGCCCAGGCCGACCGCGCCGAAGGTCAGGGTCATGGCAACCACAATCGCGGTGAACATGACTTTGAGAACGGTCAGGTCGGTGAAGTAGAACTGGGCGGCCAGTTTGCGGCTGTTACCGAAGCCAGACATTTCGAGGGTGAAGCCAAAGGCGAAGCCAATCACCGCGAAAAGCACATACGTCCACGGGTTGGAGGCGCTGACGGCCAGGAAGGAGGGGAGAGGAAAGTTCATGCTAGTTCTCCAGTCATGTCACCGCGAGGAGCGTTCTGTGCGACGTGGCGGTCTCCCGTTTGACGAGGAGATTGCTTCGTCGGGCTGACGCCCTCCTCGCAATGACATGGATATTTAGTTCCAGAATTTCCGAACGAAGTAGGCCACAGCGTAAGCGCCGCCGAAAATGGCGAACATAATCAGCCAGGAACCCGCCGCGAGGGTTGTGCCGCCGGTCAGGGCCTGGCCGGAGGTGCAGCCGCGTGCCATGCGCGCCCCGTACAGGAACAGAATCCCGCCCAGGAAGGCCATCAACCAGCGGGTGCGGTCCGAGATGTTCGGGCCTTTGGTGGTTTCGAGCCGGGTGCGACCAAAAATGGTCCCGGAGGCGAATCCGCCCAACAGCGCACCGAAGAAGACCGGGATGATCCAGTCATCTAGCGGGTTTTTATCACCGCCTGCCATTTTGAGCAGGTAGGGGGTCTGGTCGACGTGCGCGGGGGAAATCCAATCTTGCACCTGAGTCACCAGGCGGGAGGTGGCGCCCGAAGATCCCAGCCCGTTGCCGGTCAGGAACAGGGCCAGGAACAAAACGATGCCCAGGATGGCGCCACCGAGATAGGGATGCACATAAGGTTTTTCAGGGCGGCCAAACAAGCCTTTGGGGGTTGGTTTTTCGACAGTCATGGTTTTCTCTCTTTCCGGGTTCTTTATTTGTTATTCGTGTTCTTCCACTTCCTCCCAGCCAGTGACCATACCGCGCATGGCCTCGAGCGGGGTTGCGCCGGTGGTGGTCAGGTAGACGTGGCCGACGATGAAGGCGCTCAGGAGCCAGGCCACCAGGCTATGGAAGGGGGCCAGGAAGGGCAGGCCGCCAAACCAGTTGGCAATTTGCGGCCACTGCTGGACGCTCCACATCAGCGCCCCGGTCAGCATTTGGAGCGGCAGGAGCACGGTCAGCAAGCCGAAGTAGGTGATTTGCTGGAGCGGGTTGAGTTTCTTTTCGCGGCGCTTCTCGAAGGGATGGGCCTCGCCCTTGAAAATTCCGCCGAGGTAGAACTTGATTTGGACGACCATGTCATCGATCAGGCCGACCGGGGTCAGGAAGTTGGGCACGTACTGGTGGATTTCGGCAGTCGTCAGGTGCCAGAAGAGTGATATCAGGGAGTTGAGCACCAGGATGGCGGCCAGCACGTTATGGATCAGCACCATGTGCGGGAAGGAGAACGCGCCAAAGAGGTCGGGGCGGTGGATGACCAGGCCGGTGAAAAGCAGGAAGACAATGGCGAAGGTCTGGAGCCAGTGCCAGAAGCGCTCGTAGGCCTCGTACATATAGACGCGCTTGACTTTCGGTTCCTGCTTCGGGCGGCGGAGCGACGAAATGTAGCGCAGGGTGCCGTGCCCGGCGACGCCGAACAGGGTGCCGGCAAAGGCCAGCGCGCCGAACCAGTCGATCCAACTGACGCGGTCGCGGCCAAAGACGTAAACGCCGTCTTTTGTTGTGACTGGCTGGTAGACGAGTGCGCCGCTCTTGGTGGTGAGGATTTCGCCGGTCACATTGACGTTGCTGTCGGTGACGAATCTAGGCAGGACTTCGGCGGGGTTATAGGCGGCCAGATGCAGTGGTGCAGTGACGCGCGAGTCAGTGGTGTGGCAGGTGGTGCAGTCGCGGAGGGCGTGCTCGCCGCCCGCCACATTGTGATTAATACTGTAAGGCTGAACCTGCCCCTCGATGTGGGGATTGTTCAGGCCGAGGGCTTCCAGGCGGGCGGCGACGGCGGCTTGTTTTTCTATGGTATCGGTGCGCAGTTCGGCGGTTTCGATTTGTCCGCTTTTGTCGGTGTCGAAGGCGGCCAGGATTTCGGGGGCGTAGTTGCCAGCGATGAGGTAAGCGGCCTGCAAGTCAACTTCACGAACGGGGCGCGGGCCGTTGTTGCTGTCGTAGACCCAGTAGAAGGCGGTGACAAGGTTGTACGGGGCGAGCAGTTTCTGCCCATCGATGTTGGTGCGCTGCATCAGCACGGGCTGATAGCCGGTAACCAAATCGGTGATCGTGCTGGGGCCGGTCAGGCCGCGGCAAAGATTGGAGGGTGTCCCATCCAGCTTGACCACCGTCCAGTCAACAGATTGGATCGCCGGGGCGTACAACTGCGGGATGTGGCAGGATTCGCAGGCCACCACGCTCATATGTTGTTCGGGGTAGGGCAGCCAGTCGTTGTGCGATTTGGCAGCGTTGTGGCAGGCTTCGCAGCGGCGCATGGTGCCCTTGTTCTCCGGCGAAACGGTGAACTGGGCGCTCTGCCCGCGGGCAAAGTTGTGGTCGGGCATTTGCAGGTATTCGCCGATTTCCAGTTTGCGCGGGTCGTAGGTCAGGTGCTCGGGGCTGGTTCCGGCAGCTTCCTGCGAGTGGGTTGGATTGTTGAGCGCATAGTGGCAGTCGGTGCATTTCAGCGCGCGCTCGGCGTGGATGTCCCAAGAGCGGGCCAGGCTGGCCTTGTCTTGCAGGTTGACGCCCGACTCGGAGATTTTCTGCGCGGCGATGACCTGACCGGTGGTGGCGGTCTGCGGGTAAGACATATCGCAGGCCGAGATGGTCAGGGGTTCAGCGCTGTTCGGGTGGACTTCACCGTGACAGGTGGCGCAGTTGGCATTGGTCGGGTCTTGAATCAGGACAAATTCGGGTTTGAGTTTGCCATCCTCGCCGAAAGCGGCGGAGTTGTAGGTGAAACCGTCTGCGGATTGGTCAACCAGACCGGTGCCGAGGAGCGTGGCGGTGTTGGCGAGGCCGAATTTCCCGGCTTTGATTTCAGCGGCGCGTGCGGCGGTGTTGGGTTGGGTCAGGTGGCAGAGGAAGCAGTTCATTTCCATCACGCCCGATTTGCCCCAGTCCCAGGCTTCGGGTTGGAGCGTTTCGGGGTTCAGGAGGGCGGCTTCCGGGTTGGTGGCGTCGCCGTTGAGTTGATTCAGGGGCGTCCCCGCGCGGGAGGTGGTGGCCGGGCCGCCGCCGGGGACCCGTTCCCCATTTTCCATCAGCCATTCGGCGGTGCTCAGGTCGAGGTGTTCATCGCCCGGCTGGGAGAGATAGCGGTAGCTGATCGGGTCCCACTTGCCAAAGAAACCGTTGCGGGTTTCGAGGTCGCTCAGGCCGAGATCGGCGTGGAAACTATGGGATTCAATGAAGTCGGTATCGTGGCACTCGCCACAAGTCTGCATGGTGCTGACGGGCTGTCCGCTTTCGAGCACGTTTTTGCCATCCACATCGAGCAGGGCGAAGGTGGGGTGCAGGGGCGAGGCCTGTTTAGCGGGCGCGGCGGGAATATTGGCGAAGGCCAGCCCAAAGGATAACCCGGTGGCAAGCATGCCAATAGCCAGGATGAGGAGGAAGCGATATTTTCGCAGGTAGTGAGTTTTCATAGGGGTCCTCTGTTTTGGTCGCTGGTTTCACCACGGAGACTTTTTAGGTTTCTCAGGGTTCTCCGTGTCTCTGTGGTGATAAATCCTACTTGCGCCCGCCCCATTTGATGGGGTCGCCGGGGTAGCCGAGGGCTTTCCAGTCCAGGCGGCCGTTGTCGCTGTGGCAATCGCCGCATTGCAGGGCGTTTTCCTTGGGCTGGACCATGTGCGTGGTCGGCCAGTACATGTAGGTTTCAGCAAAGCCGAAACCGCCGCTGTATTTCAAACCCATGCGTTCTTCAGAGAGCTTGAAGGCGTTGTCCCAATCGAAGGTTGTCCAGTAACCGTCCGGGCCGGCGGTGACAGGGGCCAGCAGGTAGTTGAAGCCGGTATCGTAGGGCTGCTTGGCCACATGCAGTTTGAAGGGGAAAATCTTGGCGCTCTTGTCGCTGATCTTGCCCGCCGGTCTATTGATGTAGGTCGGCTGCGTGGGGTCGATTTTATCGCCGAGCAGGTAGCGGTAATCGAGGTTCCCGTTGAACCACAGGTAGGTCGGCTGAACGTTCTTTTCGTAAACGAAATCGCCCTTGATTTTCAGGTAGGTGAAGTGGTCGTCGCCAATGTCCTGGCCGGAAGTTGACCAATCCCAGTACACTTTGGTGGGGTCCTCAATGGCGAAGGCCGGGATGTGGCAGGTCTGGCAGGCGATGGCTTCCATGTGCAGGCCGAGGCGTTCATCTTTGTGCGGGTTGGCGGCGTGACATTGGGTGCAGGAAACCTGTTCCGCCGGGTCGATGGTCAGGTTGTCAACCACGAGGCGGCCCTTGACCTGGTGGTTGGTGGTGGTGTGGCAATCGGTGCAGAGCAGATTATTCCGTCCCATGTGAACATCCTGGTTTTCGGCGGGGTAGATCAGGCTTTCATCCAGGTCGCCGTGCTTGACCCCGTTGCCGCCACCGCCGTCAAAGTGGCATTTTCCGCACATGGAGCGATTCGGCGCGGCCACGGATTGTGCGGCAGCGATCAGGTTGGTGCCCTCGAGGGGGTTGCCGTACGAACCTTTGACGTAGCCCGAAGTGGCATGACAGACCAGGCAGTCGACGTTTTCGGGGTTGCTGAAGTCTTGCGCCTGGTCGAAGGTGGCAGATTCCTGCCAGTTGTAGCCGATATGGCAACTCATACAACTCTTTTGGTTGCCCTGCGCGCTGATGCAGAAGTTGTTAATCTGGTTGAGTTTGCCAATGGTGGCTTTTTCGCCGTCCCGCCAGGGAATCGTGAACTCCTGGCTTTCCCAGGTCCAGTGGGTGGTCATCATGATGTCTTCGGCCGCTTTGGGGTGGCATTCGAGACAGGCGCGGGTGATCTCCGGGCCGGTGACGGTTAGCGGGTCAGTCACATCCTTGAATTTCCCGGCGATGATGTCGGTGTGGGCCACATGCACGGGGTGTTTGGGGATGCTGGCCCAGGGGTTGTCCCTGGCCGGGGCGGTCTTGGGCCAGAAGACAATCACTGGCACGAGCGTCACAGCCAGGATGCCGATCAGGCCCAAAATCCAATAGGGTTTTACTTTTGTCATTGCATTCTCCTCGGGGGTGATGAGAAAGGGTTTCAGGTTGGGCAAAACCTAACGCGAAGTCGCCAAGACGCAAAGGGGAATAGAAAATCTTGGCGGCTTCGCGTCTTGGCGTTAAAGGGTTTATGCGTCAATTTCTTCCAGTAAATTGGCGTGATACGCAATTCGGTCGCGCATCACGGCCCGCATCAAGTCGATGGCCTGGATCAGGCGCTGGTCAGAGAGGGAGTAGGTGATGGTCGTGCCGGAACGGGTAGTCTGGACCAGCCCGCGTTCACGTAAAACCTTCAAGTGCCGTGAGACAGTGGGTTGGGTGGTTTGTAGTTCATTGGTTAGTTCGGTTACGTTGCGCGGATTTTCGGAAAGCGCATAAAGAATGAGCAGACGTGTCGGGTCCGAGAGCGCTGAACAGAAATCAGCCTGGAGTTGGATCAGTTCCTGAGTCAAACTTTGTGCAAGCATGTTGCTCCTTATATACGCATAAACACATATGTATGTGTGCCAATCATAGCTTTGTGAATAAAAGCTCAATAGTGATGGATGTCACCTGAAGTTTATGACAATGTCATCAATTGTTTGAGGCTTGGGCTCTGACAAAAATAATTCCCCGCGGGTTTGCAATTATCGGTATTTCACGAAAGTTGGGAGAACTTTCGTGAAATACCAAGTGTGTATTAAAAAACGCGGTGCTCCTATGAAATCGAAGCACCTCTGATCCAGGCAAGGAGAATCATTTGCCTGATACTGCCCTAATATTTGTGAGCGCTGATGGTTTTCTGATCATCAGTGACAACTGCGATTTTCATTATTATTACCTCGCGAAAGTTGAGAGTATTTCCGATTTTGGTGTGTGTGGCGGGCGTACGCCCGCCACACACACCAAAATCGGGCTTATTCAAATGGCTTCGTGAACTACTGATTAGATATACTCTGTTGATAAGCCGGTTCAAGAATGAGTGGTGCGCATAAAATAAATGGCAAATGCAACCCCCACCAACAGGAGAGGTCAGGATTTTCATCTTCCAATCCCATGGGCTTTTTTTGTGCGCCGCTCATTTCTCGATTATCTCGTTTTCCGTGTCTGATAACCGGGACTGGGTTACGCCAGGAAATTTATGCTAAGATGGATGCTGAAAAAGTGTTTGGCTCCCATCGCTGAGAGGAAACAGATCAAAATGGATTTCAACATGCGCCCCATCGGCATCATTCGTTCACCCTTTACTGATCAGGAAAAAACACCTATTCAGGCTTCCCGTTCTCAGGCGCCTGGCCAGGTGGAAGTCATCCCTGAATATGTCGAAGGGTTACAAGACCTGGATGGCTTCTCACACATCATTCTCCTGTATGTCTGGCACGAGGCCCGGGGGTATGATTTGCTCGTTAAACCATTTCTGGATGACCATCTGCGCGGCGTTTTTGCCACACGCTATCCGGGCCGCCCAAATCAGATCGGGATTTCGGTTGTCGGGTTGCGTTCGATCCACGGAAATATACTGGAAATTGAAGGTGTGGATATGCTGGATAAAACCCCACTGTTGGATATCAAACCTTACGTGCCGGATTTTGACATTCGGACCGGAACACGCAGTGGCTGGTACGAAACTCGAACAAAATAGCGCTGGCAGGTAATTAAAACCAAACCGCCTCGAGGCCGGCCCAGGCCCTTGGCGGTTTGCTTTCGGAGAATGTAATCGCTAGTATAGGCCATTCAGTTTAGCGGAACCTGAACGAAGGTTAAGCGGCAGATAAGAGTTTTACCTGTTCCTCACGCTGGCGCACCTGGATGATATTTGGCTCTTTGGGAATCTCCGTGGTAAGACCCCAAAATGCGGCACTCTTCACCCCGTAATCCCATCGGGGCAGGCAGGAAAATCTTGAAGTCCCTGAAATTCAAGCGAGTTGATTGACCAGCTGTGGCATACTACTTTAGTGTTGCCTGTCAGGTTTATCTTCACGAAAACTTTACACAGTATTTATCAGTTCTTGATGGTTCGCCGCTATGATCGGGGCAATCTCACTTTAGGAGTTGCCAAATGACATCTCAATCCGTTCTCGTCAAAAATGGACAGGTCAAACCGCGTTTAAGCGGCATCAGGGCTTGGCTCACTACCCAAACTTTCAGGCGGCTGGTACAACTGGCCTTTGCTGTGTTCATCGTGTATGTTACTGTCGTACATGTTTTGGCGGGCGAGGGAGCCTCCAACCTCACCGCCTCGCCGGAAGCATTCTGTCCACTTGGTGGTCTGGAAACGTTTTACAAGTACGTCACCAGCGGCGGGAGTTTTGTGCCTCACACACATCTCTCGAACCTGGTCATCGGCGCGGCGGTGCTGGTCACGGCCTTGCTGTTGCGCTCCGCTTTCTGCGGCTGGATCTGCCCTTTAGGCTTTATCCAGGACATCCTCCACAGTTTCAGTGCCTGGCTGCAGAAGCGTTTTGTGCCGGTACGTAAATTCTTCCGCGCACTGGCGCAGCGCGGCCAGCCGGTTTGGGCTTTCCTCGATAAATACCTGCGTTTCGTCAAATATGGCGTGCTGGTTTGGTCGGTGACAGGCGCGGCGATCTATGGCGTCATGGTTTTCAAGGATTACGATCCCTGGTCGGCGCTGATCAATATCGCTGAATGGGTTTTCACACCTGGCTTGGTCGTGCTTGGGCTGACGTTGGTCGGTTCACTGTTCGTTGAGCGTCCCTGGTGCCGCTATGCCTGCCCGCTCGGTGCGGCCAGCGGGCTGCTGGGCAAACTCAGCCCGGTCTATCTCAAGCGCGAGGCAGAGGCCTGCACTTCCTGCAAGATTTGCACGAATGCCTGCCCGATGGGGCTGGATGTCCATACTCCCAATGTCATCACCAGCGTGGACTGTGTCAGTTGTCTCGAATGTGTTAGCCAGTGCCCGCGTGAAGGCGCATTGGAAGTCAAAATTGGTCTGCCGCTGATGGCAAAATAAGGAGCTGGTGATGAAAATTAATCCTTTTGTATTTGGTGTCTTGGTTCTGGTGGTTTTTCTTGGCGTGATTTTCGGGTTCCAGGAGGCGGGGGTTTGGTCCACATCCGGGAAGGTGGGCGCCTCGGGTGAACGTATCCAGCCTTCGGCGGCGGATGTAAACACGGTCAAGGGCTGGATGACGCTCGAGCAGGTCTCCACCACTTTCAATGTGCCGCTCGCCGAGATCGTCTCCGTCTTTAGCCTGCCTGCCGATACACCGGCCTCCACTGCCCTGAAAGATTTGGAAAGCGATACATTCGACATCCCGGCCTTGCGAACCTGGCTGCAAGAGCGTCAACCCAAACCATAAATTGGTCGCAAAATGCAACTTTTTTGAGTTATCCTCATCAAAGGAACATATTCAAATTGGTGTTTCACGAAAATTGAAAGAGTTTCCGCTTCAGGTGTGAGTGGCGGGCTTCTCCGAGAGGTTTCGTGAATTACTGATATTACCAAAAAAACATCAGGAGTATGAATATTATGGAAATGCTGATTGATTTTCCCGGTGGCTCGCGCGTTGATGCGCATTTTGGTCCCTTCACCGTCCCGACTGACCAGCCCCCGGCGGCCAGCGCCCCGACCCCCTTTGCACTTTTCCTCTCGTCGATTGGGACCTGCGCCGGGATTTATGTGCTCGGTTTTTGCCAGCAGCGCGGCCTGCCCACTAATGGCATCCGCATTGTGCAGCGGATTCACAGCAACCCGCTGAGTGGGATGGTCGAAAAAATTGACCTGGAGATTCAGGTTCCGGCAGAGTTTCCTGAGAAATATCGCGATTCGCTGATTCGTTCGGCAGAATTATGCGCCGTCAAGAAACATCTTGAAAACCCTCCCAAGTTCGATGTCTCGACCAAGGTGGTGTAATCATCCAAAGGAACCGGTGGAAGCCGGTTCTTTTGATTCGGAAGGAACTCCCCGTGAACGCATTTATCGACCCACCATCTAGAACGCCGTTATTACTCAGACTCGGCATCTGGGTCTCGGAAAAAATTACCGGTAAGCGTATGCTGCCCGCCCGCATCCTGGCCTGGTACCCCAAGGCGGCCATCGGCTCAGGTGTTCTGGAATCGCTGGTAGCTCACCATGATGGGAAACTGGATGAGCGTATGTTAAAACTGGTGCGCATGGCGGCGTCGTTTGCGGCGGCCTGTCCATTCTGTATCGACATGAATTCTTACGCATATCAGTCTGTGGGGATTACCAGGGACGAACTGCTGGCTCTGCGCGGAAAGTTGGAACTGGATTCCGCCCCAACGCTATCGGCGCGGGAAAAACTGGCGATTCAATATGCCCGGTTGGTTTCGCAGACTCCGCTCAAGTTCTATCCTGATTTCATCGAGCAGGTGAAGGCCAATTTTGATGAGCGCGAGATGGTGATCCTGGCTTCGACGGCGGCGCAGGTCAATTACTGGGCGCGGCTGATCCAGGCGCTGGGTATTCCACCCGCCGGGTTTTCGGAGTAGGGGCGCGGCGGATTTTGCCTGCCCAGACAATTTCTCCAGCCCCCGCTGTGCCCCTACTGACAGAAGATAAACAACACGGGATCGCCCGTGTTGTTTATCTTAAAATGTCGTGGAGAAAGTTATTTCTTCAGCGTGCTGAAGTTAACCAGGGCATACAGTGGGCAGAAGCCAATGGCGGCAGTCGCGAGCATGATTACACCCAAAACGTTTGCCACAATTGCCAGTACGCCGCTCAATACGCCAAATCCAAGGGCCAGCAGGATAACGCCCGCGACAGCGCGGATAATACGGTCAACGTTCGATTCATTCAATTTCATGGTAGCCTCCTCAGGCAAGCATAGAATTCGGTTTACTGTCTTCTTTGATGCGCCTGTTCTGAAAAGGTGACACCTCGGGCGGGATTGGTGAATTTTTGGGTTCTGGGCGGGTTTTCTTGTTTAGTTGTCTGTGTCCGCCAATTGATTAATTGATTTGGGTGCGTTTCATTTGGATAATTGGTAAGCTGGTTGAGTAGGGCGGTGGTCTTCGGCCCGTATCGAAACCTGCGCTTCCGGGTCTCGATACGCCGAAAAAACATCGGCTACTCGACCCTCGGTTTTCCTTTTATTGAAATGAAACACCCCCTATTGATTTTACAGAAAATGCAACTCTTTCGCTGTTTGCGTATCAAAGTCTAAAAATGCTTTAAGGAGATGAAAGCATGGATTTTCTGACCAAACTATTTGGTTCCCCGGTGCCTGCCTTAAGCGCCACTGGGTTGCATGAGAAGCTCAAAAGCGGAAAGCGCCTGTTTATCCTGGATGTTCGCCAGCCGGAAGAGTTTCGCGAGGGGCATATCAGCGGGGCAAGTTTGATCCCGTTGGGCAAACTGCGCCAGCACATGCAGGAGTTGCCCAGGGAGCGGGAAATTGTCTGCGTCTGCGCTTCGGGGAGTCGCTCCAGTTCGGCGGCCCGCCAACTGGCTTCTGCCGGATTTAACGTGATTAATATGAAGGGCGGAATGTTTGCCTGGCAGCGAGCAGCGCTGCCGGTAAAGAAGGGGATGGCGCCCTAAAGGAATTAATTGACGGGCTGAGAAAGGCCCCCGCAAGTCTCCGAAAATTCAAAGGTTACCCTACAATTGAAACCCTCACCCAGCAGATCTTTTTTGCGGAGTGCGTAAAGAGCCCGGCGATTTCTCCCAAGAAAGCACCGGGGAGCTTGGGTTAAGGCTTGCGCGGGGTGCAGGATGATTTTTCCATCAATTGGGCAGTTTGATTATGTCAGTTTATTAATCAATTTACGGATAATTGACAATGCTTCCTCTCTCGACTAAACTTGTTGATCATCAGCACTTCACGAAAGTTGCAAGAAATTCCGATTTTGGGTATGCGCGGCAGGCGCCCGCTGCGCATACCCAAAATCGGACTTCTCTGAGATGTTTTGCGAACTGCTGATTATCACGAAATAAAGGAGCGCGGCATGGATTTTCACGGTGATGATGGCATTACCCGCCGGATGGCGGTTTTGAAGCAGCGGGTGCAAGGGATGCGCGACCACGACTTTTATTTTTACAATCAGCCGATGCAAGAAGTGCTGGGCGGCTCAAAAGTGATCGTCAATGGCCGTGAAATGGGTATGTATGCTTCGTATAGCTACCTGGGTTTGATTGGTCATCCCCGCATCAACGCCGCTGCGAAGGCTGCTGTGGACAAATTCGGTACCGGCACACATGGCGTGCGTACGCTGGCCGGGTCGTTATCCATCCACCGCGAACTGGAAGAGACAATTGCAGACTTTAAACGTGCTGAAGATGCGGTCACCTTTACTTCAGGATATGTCACTAATTTGACGGTAATTTCCACGTTGATGGGGCGCGGCGATTATGTGCTCTCTGACAAGCTGAACCATGCCTCCATTGTCGATGGCTGCCTGATGTCTGGGGCGGAATTCCGGCGTTTCAAACATAATGATATGGATGACCTTGAAAAACGCCTCCAGCAGGTGCCAGAGGGCGCGACGAAACTGGTGATTGCCGATGCGGTCTTCAGCATGGACGGCGACGTGATCGATTTGCCAAACATGGTGGCAATCTGCCGCAAGTACGGCGCTTACCTGATGATGGATGAGGCGCATTCTGTGGGAGTGCTTGGGAAGACTGGGCGCGGTATCGAAGAACACTATGACCTGTGGGGCAGCGTTGATATTAAAATGGGCACGCTCAGCAAGACCATCCCCTCGGTGGGGGGGTATATTGCCGGGAAGAAAGAACTGATTGATTTCCTGCGGCATGGCTCACGCGCCTATATTTTTTCAGCGGCCTTGCCGCCCGGGCAGGCTGCTGCTGCCAACGAAGCTTTCAAAGTCATTCTGGATGAACCCTGGCGGATCGAGAAACTCGAGGCCAATGCGCAGCAATTTATTAGGGGTCTAAAAGGGATGGGCTTTGATACCATGCTGACAACGACCGCGATTGTCCCTGTCTTGTGCGGTACGGATGAGCGCGCTTTTGCGCTGACCCAGGCGGCCCAGCGCAACGATGTCTTTGTCTTGCCGGTTGTTTCCCCGGCCGTACCCGAAGGCCTCGCACGCTTGCGTGCCACGGTGCTGGCTTCGCATGAACCGGGCGAAATTCAGCGTGCGATGGATATTATCGGCAGGGCGGGCAAGGAAATTGGGATTATCTAAACCAAAAGGGCGACCGAAGCAGGGTCGCCCTTTTGGTATCAGCAGTACTTCACGAAAGATGGAAGACTTCCCGATTTTGAGTGCGTGGCGACAATTATCAAAACAGCCAGATTTAAGCTCCCTGAACAGATGGGTAGGGGTTTGGGATTTCCACTTCCAAAACGACGCCCCCTTCAGGCGGCGACTCAATCTTCATTGACCCGCCTAATAAGGCGACCCGCTCGCTGATACTGATCAGGCCGAAATGCTTGTGCTCTGACAAGTTGGACAGATCGGGGAGAACGGTAAAACCTTTCCCGTCATCTTTGCAGCGGAAAAGCAGGCTGGTGGTGGGAGTGCGTTGGACCGTTAAGGAAACATGCTTTGCATCTGCATGTTTGCGCACATTGTTTAACCCTTCTTGGACGATGCGAAAGACCGAAAGCTCAATTGCCTCTGGCAGGCGTCCCAGCGCAGAATCAATCTCCAGATTCAATAGGATGCCATTACGTTCAGACCAATCCTGCGCATAAGAATGGATGGCTGCGGGAAGCCCATGGCTGTCAATGGTTGGGGGACGCAGGTCACTGCAGAGTTGGCGCAGGTCGCTGATCACCTGGCGGATCCCATTCCGGATTTCCGCTATTTCAGCCGGATGTTCGAGGATTCTTTCATCATGTTCGGCTTCTTCAAGCATATAGATGTAACTTAACAGATCCTGGATGGCCTGGTCGTGCAATTCGCGGGCCAGGGCCTTGCGTTCCTGTTCGCGCTCGGTCATTAAACGCAATTGCGTTGCCTGCAAGGCCGCATTGAGTTGATCCAAGGCGCCCACCTGCTTATGCAGCCGCTCGACGAGCTGTTGGTTCAATGAATCTTTTGCTTCAAGGCTCCTGCGTAATGAGGTTTGAACGCTATGGAGTTCCTCCGATTGCCGCTGGGCCTTGTGGTAATTCTCAAGCGCCCAGATGATCGGTGTGATCTGTTCACGGTTCGATGTGCCGACAATTAATTCAACAATATCATGTGGTGTGCATTTGACTGTAACCCGTTCTGTTGCCAGCCTGCCTTCGTAGAGAACCAGAATGCGATCTGTGACCGCGAATAAATGCTTAAGGTTATCGCTGCTGATGATGATCGCCGTGCCTTGCCCGGATAATTCTTGGATTCGTTCCAGCAAAATTTGTTGACGTTGGAAACTTAATGTGGCAAAAGGGTCATCGAGCAGGAGCAACCTGGCCGGTTCACACAGGGCGCGAGCGATGGATACCACCTGCCGTTGTTCGTCTGACAGGTTTGCTGCGCGCGCATTTAATAAGTTTTCTGGCAGATCAAAATCGGCCAACAGTTCGCAAGCCCGCCGGTGCATTTTATTCCAGTCTGGCAGGCCAATCCTGGAAGGCCAACAAATTTCCCTCCCAAGGAAAATATTATGGGTGACGTCAAGATTTTCTACAATTTGGGGGCTTTGGTTAACCAGCTCGATTCCCTTTTGTCGTGCTCTCGAAGGGGTGAGCGTGGTCATTTGCCATCCATCCAAATATATTTCTCCGCCAGTGGGAGAGTGCGCTCCAAATAACATCTGAAGCAGTGTTGACTTCCCCGCGCCGCGTTGGCCGACAACTCCCAAGACTTCTCCCGAATTCATGGTGAAAGAAATGCCATCCAGCGCCAGGAGCCCGCCAAACTTTTTTGAGAGATTTGTGACACGCAACAAGGGTCTAACCATGTTCTTTGTCATTTCATCAGTATATCAAAAACCTGAGAGCGATACCAGCAGCGCCCTCAGGTTTGGTGTACATTGTATAAAAACTGTTCAGCATCAATTCACTGTGATTAAGCTCTGTTGCGGGTCGCAACATCAAAGATCACAGCGACTGCCAGGACAACACCCCTCGCGATGTACTGGTAGGAGATGCCGAGCCCCATCAGGTTCATCCCGCTGGTCAATGACATCATCACCAACGCGCCGATGATCGACCCGACTACTTTGCCAATGCCGCCCGCGGGTGATACGCCGCCGACAAAAGCTGCCGCGATGGCGTCCAATTCCCAAAGAGACCCAGCGGTGGTTGTAGCTGACTGCAAGCGGGAGGCGAACAAGATGCCAGCCAGGGCCGATAACATTCCCATTGAACCGAAAACCACATAGGTGATTTTCTTGACGCTGATGCCGCTCAAGTTCGCCGCTTCAGGGTTGCCCCCGACAGCGTAAATATGTCTGCCGAGCACCGTCTTCGACGCGATGAAATCGTAGATTAGAACCACGATCAAGACGATGACTGCCGTCCATGAGAGGCCTTGGTAGCCTGCCAGGAGCCAGGTGACCCCGCCGATTAAAGCCGAGATGAACACCAATTTAATAATGAATAGTTCCATTGGCAGTACTTCAAAGTTATAGTCCTGCTTCTTCCTGCGGCTGCTGATTTCGCCCATGATGAGCAAAATAATGGCCAGCACGCCGAGGATGAGCGTTAATTTATGCACGCCTGGCAAAAACAAACTTTCGGCAGAGAAAATATCAGGGATAAAGCCGTTGCCAATCGCGTTAAAAACTTTATCTGGAATAATGATCGTGCCGGTGCCCTCTGTCACAACCAGGATGGCTCCCCGGTAAATCAACCAGCCGGCCAAGGTGGCAACAAAGGCCGGAATTCCCAGTTGCGCCACCAGGAAAGCAATGATCATCCCGGCCAGAAGGCCGAGCACCAGGGTCAAGGGGATGGCCAAATAAACCGGCAAATTCCACTGTACCATGGCGATCGCCGCTACCGCGCCGAGAAAGCCGCCGAGAAAACCAACCGACAGGTCGATATGCCGGATGACAATCACCAGCGTCATCCCGACAGCCAGGACCGCAATATACCCCGTTTGATTAACCAGGTTGACGATGTTTCTCGATGAGATAAAAGTGCCCTTTGTGGTGATTGTGAAGATTGCCATGATCACAAACAAGGCGATCCACATGCCGTATTCACGGACATTTTGCTGTAGTACTCTCTGTGCATCGGCGAAGAACGATGGTTTGATTTTTGGTGCGTTTTCGATCTGTGATGACATCTTAAGCCTCCTCAGTTTGTGGCCAACTGCATGATCTTTTCTTGCGTCGCTTCCTCAATCGGCAGTTCGCCGGTGATTTTACCGGAGGAAACAATGTACACTCTGTCACTCATCCCCAGGATCTCGGGCAATTCGGATGAAATCATGATGATGCTCATACCCTGTTGGACCAGCTTGGTCATGATGGTGTAAATTTCATATTTGGCGCCGACATCGATGCCGCGCGTTGGCTCATCCAGAATTAATACGCCCGGTTTGACAAACAACCATTTTCCCAGGGATACTTTCTGCTGATTTCCACCGCTTAAATTTGAGACCTTCTGTTCAATGCTCGGCGTTTTTATATTGAGAGAACCTTTGTATTCATTTGCAACTTTAATTTCAGCATTTTCGTTGACAACGCCTCGATTGGCAACTTCCTGTAAGTTTGCCAGGCTGATATTTTGCTTGACATCCTGGATCAAAATCAGGCCGTCGCCTTTTCTGTCTTCCGTTACATAGGCCATTCCTGCGGAGATTGCGCCGGATGTATGGCCGAAATGTTTCTTCTCACCTTTGATATACATTTCGCCGCTGACTCTATAGCCATCCGGGTTTCCAAACAGGCTCAAAGCCAGCTCCGTGCGTCCGGATCCCATCAACCCCGCAAAACCGACGATTTCCCCTTTTCGGACATTGAAGTTAATATCCTTGAGAATATCTCTCCCGAGTGCAGGGTTGTAGGCATTCCAGCCTCTCACCTCCAACACGATTTCTCCGGGCTGCTTGTGTTCTCTCGATGGGTAGATGTTATCAATTTCACGTCCGACCATGTGCTTGATCAGCACACTTTCTGATACTTCGCCTTTTTTGGCATCCAGGGTACAAATGGTCTGACCATCGCGCAAAACGGTGATTGTGTCGGCAATTGCGATGACTTCTCTCAACTTGTGCGAAATCATGATGCAAGTCACCCCATGGTTCTTTAGCTCGCGTAAAAGATTTAACAAGTTTTCGCTGTCATCTTCGTTGAGCGCTGCAGTTGGTTCATCTAAAATTAATAATTTCACTTCCTTGCTCAGTGCCTTTGCAATTTCGATCAATTGCTGTTTCCCCACGCCCAAATCCTTGACTTTTGCTGCCGGATTTACATCCAGCCTGACTTTCTTTAACGCCTCGACCGCTCTTTTAATCGTTTCATTCCAGTCAACCGTAAAACCATTTGCGCTTTTAATCTCGTTTCCGAGAAAAATGTTCTCATAGACTGTCATCTCAGGGACAAGCGCTAATTCCTGGTAAATAATAGCGATACCGGCTTTTTCACTGTCGCTGATGCCGTTAAATTTTTGGATTTCCCCACCGAACAGGATATCTCCGCTATAGTCGCCGTGAGGATATACTCCGCTCAATACTTTCATCAGAGTAGATTTACCCGCCCCATTTTCACCGACCAGGCAGTGAATTTCTCCCTGGGCAACTTGAAAGCTAACGTTGTTTAAAGCTTTCACGCCAGGGAAGACCTTGGTAATGTTTTTCATCTCTAACAGAGGTGTCTTCATAGCAGTCCCAACTCCCAAAGAACACAAAATGATATAGAGAATTATACAGGAATAGTGGCGATTTTCCACCACTATTCCTGTATTGACTAACTGCTATTTCTTAGGGCAGGCCGGTGAAATCAGTCGCCGGATAGTAACCGGAGTCGACGATCGCGGCTTTGACGTTGTCTTTGGTGACGGTCACAATCGCGGACGGCTTGGCGGGAACATCGATTTTGCCGTTGTTATAGGAATTGGTCTTCTCGGGAGTCTTGCCTTCGAGGAAGGCCACGGCCGCGGTGATGGCATCGGCAACGAGGGTGCGGACATCCTTCAGGACGGTCATCGACTGCTTGCCATCGATGATGTACTGGACGGAGGCTTTTTCAGCATCCTGGCCGGTGATGTAGTACATCGTGACATCTTTGTCAGCGGCGAAGGCATCGGCAATCGCGCGGGCGGTGCCATCGTTCGGGGCTGCGATGAAGACGGTGCCCTTATCGGCGGCGGCGGCGGTCGTCAGGTTGGCTTCAGCCAAATTCTTGGCGTCGTTGAAGCTCCAGTTGGTCGTTACCTGACCAATGATCTTGCCCATTTCTTCGCGGGTCAGGGTGGCCTTGTCTTTCAGGGCCACGGCTTCGCTGGAGTTCTTGATGACGAAGGTGCCATCGGCGATCTTGGGCTGCAGGACACTCCAGGCGCCTTCGAAGAATATGAAGGCGTTGTTGTCGGAGGCGGCGCCAGCATACAGGTACAGGTTGTTGCCCGTGCCAGTAGCTTTCGAAACCAGGTATTCACCCCAGGCAGCGCCCACGGCCATGCTGTCGAAGGTCACATAGTAATCGACCGATTCGGTTTCACGGATCAGACGGTCATAGGAGATGACCTTGATGCCAGCTTTGCGGGCTTCATCAGCGGCGGCGGCGGCAGCGGTGCCGTCCTGCGGGCAGATGATCAGAACTTTGATGCCCTGGCTGATCAGCGCTTCAACATTGGCCTTTTCCTTGGCGGAATCGCCCTGGCTGAAGAGGATCTGGACATTGTAGCCGGCTTTGGAGAGAGCATCCTTGAAGCGGGCCTCATCCTGGATCCAGCGGGGTTCATCCTTGGTGGGCAGAACGATACCAACGGGGATGGCAGCGCCACCTTCAATACCGGTGAAATCCTTGGCTTCATAGTAGCCAGAGTCGATGATCGCGGCTTTGACATTGTCTTGTGTCACGGTGACAATGGCAGACGGCTTGGCGGGAACATCAATTTTGCCGTTGTTGTAGGATGCGGTCTTCTCGGGCGTGCCACCCTTGAGGTAAGCAATCGCCGCGGTGATGGCGTCAGCCACGAGGGTGCGGACATCCTTCAAAACGGTCATCGACTGCTTGCCATCGATGACATACTGGACGGAGGCTTTTTCAGCATCCTGGCCGGAAATGTAGTAGGTTTTGACATCTTTGTCAGCGGCGAAGGCATCGGCAATCGCGCGGGCGGTGCCATCGTTCGGAGCGACGATGAAGACGGTGCCCTTGTCGGCGGCGGTGGCGGCGGTCAGATTGGCTTCAGCCAGGTTCTTGGCGACGTCAAATTTCCACTCGGTGGTGACCTGGCCGATGATCTTGGCCATTTCTTCGCGGGTCAGGGTGGCCTTGTCTTTCAGGGCAACAGCTTCGCTGGAGTTCTTGATGACGAAGGTGCCATCGGCGATCTTCGGTTGGAGCTTGTTCCAGGCGCCTTCGAAGAACAGGAAGGCGTTGTTGTCGGACGCGGCGCCAGCATACAGGTACAGGTTGTTGCCCGTGCCGGTGGCTTTCGAAACCAGGTAGTCGCCCCAGGCTTCGCCCACGGCAACGCTGTCGAAGGTCACGTAGAAATCGACCGATTCGGTGTCGCGGATCAGGCGGTCATAGGAGATGACCTTGATGCCAGCCTTGCGGGCTTCATCAGCGGCGGCGGCGGCGGCGGTGCCGTCCTGCGGGCAGATGATCAGAACTTTGACGCCCTGGCTGATCAGCGCTTCAACGTTGGCCTTTTCCTTGGCGGAATCGCCCTGGCTGAAGAGGATCTGGACATCATAACCGGCTTTGGTGAGAGCGTCCTTGAAGCGGGTTTCGTCCTGGATCCAGCGGGGTTCGTCCTTGGTGGGGAGCACGATACCAACGGACAGTTTGCTTTCAGCAGGTTTGGCGGGTTCCGCAGTTGCGGCCGGGCCGCAGGCTGCCAGAACGGTTGAAGCAATGACCAGAATGGCCATCAAAGCAAAGAACATGTTCTTTCTAAACATTGTATTTCTCTCCTTTTCCTTCATTACCTTTATGTGTGAATGGGGAATTGCTTTGCAGATGTGTCACAGAGGTTGTGCCATTTATATATTTCTTGGTAGCCGTACCTCCTTCCTGACAAAAAGCGGATCGAGAGATGTGTGCCAAGAACATCTTGAATAAACAAAAGTTGACAATCCAATCTTGTCTATTCATTAGTAAAAGTTTAACGTTTTAAGAAAAGAGTTTTGTTATCCCTTCCCCCTATTCCCAATAGGGGATTCCCCCCTATTTTGATCCAATCCCTTGTGAAGATAATCCAAGTTGCTATGCCCGTCTCGGTCACAAATTACGCTTTTCTGGAGCAGAATGCGCAATTCGTGACCTGGGGCATTATCGATTTCCAAAAACCATGCTGTGTTTGGGCAAAACCCTCACCCTGACATCTCCCATCGGGAGCACTAGATCTTTTGACTAATCCATGACATCGTTGATCACCAACCGCAAAGTCTGCAAATCGAGATCCTTTTTGTCGAGAAATGCCACCGCCCCGGCCTGCAGACCTAAGCGATGGAATTCACGGTCCGGGTAGGCGCTGATCAGGATAACGTGGGTCTGCGGACAGGCCGCCTTGACACGCCGGGCGCAGCTGATGCCATCCTCGTCGTTCAAGACGACATCGATCAGGGCCAATTGCGGCTTGACTTGTTGGGCCAGGCGGATTGCGGTTGGGATATTATCCGCTTCGTAAATGGCAGCGCGCGGGCAAAGCCGGCCAATCATTCGCTGCAACTGGGCGCGGTAGCGCGAATTATCGTCTACCACTAAAATGGAGACAAAACTTTTCGTTTCTAGATTGGTCAGATCGTCGCTGGTTGCGGCTTCCTTGCCCATGATCCCGAGAACGTGTGGATAACGCAAGGCATAATTGACAGCTTCAAGGCGGCTTTGAACGTTCAACTGCCGGTAGAGTCGTGTCAGGTGGTTTTCAACCGTTTTAACGCTTAAATTCATCAAGTTAGCGATGGTTTGGTTGTCATGGCCTTCCTGCAGCAGGCGCAGTAAATCGCGCTGGCGCACAGTCAGCGGGGAGGCTGTTTCGATGGACGAAGATGGATTAACCAGCTTGCTAATTAGGGAACTGGAGATCCAGCGTTCACCGTCCAAAACTCTTTGAACGGCCAGTTTCAGGTCGTCAAGCGGCTGATCTTTCAGGTGATAGCCATTTACGCCGGCCCCTAATAATCCCTGGACATAAATATTATCGTCGTGGGCGCTGATGACCAGAATTTTTATGTCGGGAAAATCAGCGCGGATTTGCTTGATGGCCGAGATCGGTTCGAATTCAGGCATGGACACATCGATCAGCAGGCAATCGATGTTTTCACTGGCGAGCGCGGCAAAGATTTGAGGCCCATCCCCAACTTCAGCAACAATTTTCAGGTTGGGAATCTCCTCCACCGTTTTTCGGATTCCGGCCCGAACAACCGCGTGGTCATCGGCAAGCAACAAACGAACTGGTTTCATATTATATTTATACCACTGATGCAATTCTGGAAAAACAAGGGAAATCCCCCTGACGGGTTGGGGGTTGGGGTGAATGTTCCTAAGGTTTGGGCTTCCAGGATTTTCTGCAAAGAGCGCCGAAAATACCCAAGAGCCTTATATTTTTCTTATATTTTATTTTCATTATTAAGATAAATATTGTGTAAATTTAGAGAAAGAAAACCTTGATTGGGAAAGGAGTAGAAGACCATGAAATGGCAATGGAAATTGGGAACCTTCGCTGGCATCGATGTTTTTGTTCATGCGACGTTTTTGTTGATTGTAGGCTGGTATGGCTTCATCTACTGGCAGGAAACCCGCACGCTGGCCGGGGCGCTGGAAGGGGTTGCTTTCATCCTGCTCTTGTTCCTGGCTGTAACCCTGCATGAATATGGACACGCCCTGACGGCGCGCAAATTCGGAGTTAAAACGCGAGACATCACACTTTACCCGATTGGAGGCGTGGCGCGGCTGGAGCGGATGCCCGAGAAACCCGTCCAGGAGTTGTGGGTGGCGCTGGCCGGTCCGGCGGTGAATGTCGTTATTGCTGCGGTCTTGTTTGCCTGGCTGACTTTTTCCAACGCGCTGGTGCCGCTGGGCCAGTTGACCCTTGCAACCGGCTCGTTTATCGAGCGGTTGATGGTTGTCAATATTGCGCTGGTGGTTTTCAACCTGATCCCGGCTTTTCCGATGGATGGCGGGCGGGTATTGCGTGCGCTGCTGGCGATGAAGATGGATTATGTCAGAGCTACACAGATCGCCGCCACGGTCGGGCAGGGCGCGGCTTTCCTGTTTGGCCTGGCTGGCCTGTTTGGCAACCCGATGCTGCTCTTCATCGCCTTCTTTGTCTGGATGGGCGCCTCGCAGGAAGCCAGCATGGTGCAGATGAAAAATGCTCTGGGCGGAATCCCGGTTGGCCGGACGATGCTGACCAACTTTGAAACCGTTTCACCGCGTGACAGCCTTTCGCGTATTACCCAGTTGATTCTGGCTGGATCCCAACATGATTTTCCGGTAGTGGACGCTGGTCGCGTCTTGGGCATCGTCACCCGCGATGATTTCCTGGCGGCGCTGACCCGGCACGGGCAACAAGTGGCCGTTTCCAGCGTAATGCGCGGTAATCTGCCCGAAGTGGACTCTTACGAAATGGTCGAAGCTGCGCTCATGCGCATTCAAGAGAGTGGTGTGCCAGTGCTGCCAGTGACCCATGCCGGGCAGTTGGTCGGTATCATTACTCCTGAGAATATCACCGAGTACCTGATGATTCGCTCGGCGCTGAAAGCCACAGTCCAGGCGCCGGTGGGATTCTAGCAGTTATCCGTCTTCCACGCCCGAGTCTATTTCGCGGTGCGGTTCCACTTTGAACAGTTTAAAACCCAGTTGGACTGACGGGCCAACCAGTAGCGCGTAGACAATTGTTCCCAGGCCAGCCGGGCCACCCAACAGCCAGCCCAGGCAGACCACGGTCACCTCGATGCTTCCCCGCGCCACACGGATGCTGACGCTGGTTTTGCGCTTGATTGCCAGCATCAGGCTGTCGCGCGGCCCCGCGCCCGCATCCACGCCGATGTAGATTGCGCTGGCCAGCCCCATAAGAGCGATGGCTATCAGAAGCATCGAAATTTGAAGCGGCAGGTTGTCCTTCACGGATGGGATGCTCGCGAGCGCCAGGTCTTCCCACGGGCCAATCGACAGGATGTTCGCCAGCGTACCCCAGCCGATGCGCTCGCGAAGAATCAGCGCGCCGCTCAGCACCAGGAAGCCCATCAAAACGGTCACCGTTCCTGGCGTCAGGTGGAAGATTTGTGAGAGCGCCACTTCCAGCACCGCCCAGGCGCCGGTTCCCAGGTTGGCGCGAATCATCAGGGCAATGGCCACCCCAAATAGCGCGAAACCCGCCTGGATTTTCAACATATCGCGCGGAAAACTTTCCCACCGGATTGGTTTGAGCAGCATATTATTCCCTTGAGATCAGTAATTTTTCATGAAAGATCTTGGAGAAGTCCGATTTTGGAGCACACCTAAAATCGGAAATACTCTCAACCGTCGTGAAGCACTGGTAATGCAGAGCGGCATGATACCACGAGTTTCAAAACAAAAACCGCTGCGTTTGCACAGCGGTTGGCTGAGGGTGACAGGCAATCACAATTGTTTTTTGATCGCATCCCGCAGGTCAATTGCCCGCCCAATTGTGATCGACATGATCAGCAGCAGAATTGCTGCAATGATGCCCACCGGCATTGCCCAGGGCGAGTCCCAGTAGCGTGGCAGGAGAACCGCCAGCGGGACGCCGACTGCCAATCCAAACAGACCCCCTTTCCAGACGCTGGGAATGGTCGCCCACATCTCTCCCAGCGACTCGCTGTCGTCCCGCTGGCGCTCACGTTCAGCAGCCATCCGGTTGAATTTGCGGCTTTTTTCCTGCGGGTCGCGCACCGAAAGCTGGCGTTCGCGCAAGCGCATCAAACGTTCCTGTTCGGGGGTTAGTTTTTCGGGCATGGTTCCTCCTTGATAATAAGCATGGCCTCGGATGGCTGGCTGTGCTACCTTCGGCCGTTAGCCGCTGACTCCATCTCTGTTACTTGCCGAGCGCCTGCTTCACTGCCGCGTAGGCATCCACCACCCCGTAGCCGTAAGCCGCATTGGGCTGGGTGCCTGTGAAGCAGCCCTGGGCCGTGCTGCCGGTATAGGGCTGCGCCGTTTCGATTAAAATTTGCTCGGTGCGGTCGATGTCACCAATCAAGGCGGGGTTTGCTGACCAGAGCAGCGCCACCACACCCACCAGGTGCGGCCCTGCCATGGATGTGCCGCTGTTCTTTCCATACGTGCCGCCGGGCATGGCAGAGAAAATATCCACGCCGGGCGCGACGATATCGGGTTTCATCCGCCCCGAGCCATCGACCATCACCGGGCCGCGGCTGCTGAAATCGGCCATGTTCCCTTGCTGGTCGATGGCGCCGACGGAAAAAACCGAATCGTATAACGAAAGTGGATCCTTGATTGTCTCGCAGTTTGGCCCATCGTTGCCAGCGGAGACCACCACGAAAATCCCGGCGGCGCGCAAATTGTCAGTGGCAGCTTTGAGCGTGTTGGGGTCGCAGCCTTCCAGGCTGGGACAGCCCCAGGAATTGTTCAACACGTGTGCGGCGCGGGTTGGGTCGCCGTCTGTGAAGGGGTTGCCGTCCTGCGGGAAAGGCGCCAGCATGAATTGCATGCAGTCCAGGTAGAGCGCAGGGTTGCCCAGGTTGCGGTTCAGGTTGACGCAGCCGATCCAAGTTGCCTGGGGGGCGATGCCGATGCCGTTCTGTCCGAGAACTGTCCCGAGTGTATGCGTTCCGTGACCGCCCACATCCTTTGGCGCAGGGCTGGCATCCCAGGGATCGAACCAGTTGTAGTCGCCGCCTGTGTCTTTGCCGCGGTATTGATCGCGCAGGGCGGGATGCGCGCCATCTGCGCCGCTATCCGACTGCCCCACGACGATCCCCTGTCCACGCGCGCCAAACTCCTCCCAGACCCTGTCTGCGCCGATCATGGTCACGTTCCAGCGGGTGGCCCCGTCGATAAAGGTGGCCGTACCGGTCGAGACTTCCGCCGCGGGTGCGGGACGCAGGCGCGGGCTGGGGACAACACGGTCCACTTCCGGGCGGGTCATCAGGTACAGGCGCACTAACGTTCCACCCTGCACCTCCATGGCGTTGACGAGATAATAAGGCGTGTAACTGATCCCGAAGGTGTCGAATGTTTTACGCATCCCTGCCTGCGACTGGTTGGCCTGCCGCGTCAAGCGCTGGTAAGCCACCGTCAGGCGTTCATTGCGATCCTTGATGTTAACGATCTCTGACAGGCTGCCCTGCTCTTCCAGAATGACGAACAGCCGGTCGCCAAAGAAGCCGCGGTTTCCGGCCAGCAGGGCCAGGCTGATGACACCTGTCCACAGGAAAACTGCGCCTGAAATTGCGACCGGGCGCTGCCAGGCTGTGCCTGTTTGTTTCTTGAGCAGCCAGCGGATCAGCAAGGCCACAGCGCCGACGACCCATCCGAGCAGCAGCGCAAGCCCGCAGGCTTTTGCAGCCAGGTTGAAGATATCCCCCAGCAGGATGGTCAGTTCGGTTGGATCGAAAAAGGCCAACCCGGCTGCGGCCAACAGGCCGGTCGATATGGCCGCCCCGGCGGTGGATGGCATGAGTGCGGCGATGGCAAAGGCGAAAGGCGGCAGGATGGTTAGCAGGATTAACTGCTGACCATCATAGCCGAGCGCTGAAGCCAGCAGGCTCAGCAATGCGCCGATGCCCAGCGCATCCATCAGCACGTTGCCGGTGGTCGAGGCCATCAACAGGGCGGCCAGCAGGCCAAAAGACAGCCCAGCCAGCAGGTTCAAAAGCGCATCCGATGGGGAACCCAGCGCCCCAAAGACGGTCAATGGCGCAATCCCAAGAGCCGCCACGCACAATCCGGCTGGGAGGCGGCTGCCCGCCTGCCAGGTCACCTGCCCGCGCCGGACAGCCAGGACAAGCCCTGCGCCCACCAGTGCGATGACAATTTGAGCCAGCGAACCGATCTGGTCATTGTTCGGCCCAACGAAACGCAGCAAGATGCCTGGCAGCGTTACCAGTACCGCGCCCAGCCAACCGGCATAGACCCGTTTAAAGCCGGTGTCGCGTGTGAAGTACCAGGCAGCCCCAACCACTACCAGCAGGGTGATGAATTGAATCCCCAGGCCAACCACGCCGGCCCATTCCAGGTCCTTGGCGCTGCCCGAGATAATTCCCATCTGTTCCAGGAACCATGCGAAAAAGTGATACGCGTATGTTCCACAGACCAGGCTGGGCGCAAAGAGCAGGAAGACGACAAGAGTTAGCGGGGAACGCGGTTTTGCTTCGAGGGGCGGGGTGGCTGTTTCGGTCATGGCGGCTCCATAAAACGCTGAGATACAAATATTCTACATCATCACTTCACGAAAATCGGGCTTATTCAAGTTGTTTTGTGAACCACTGATTTTCAGGCTGTAAAAACCAAGTGCGTTGCCCTCGGTTTATGATAGACTCGTTTCATGCCACAGATAATCGAACCCCACCTCGAATTACAGGGATTACGCCAGTATATGCTATCTGGTTTTAAGCCGCTGGCCAGCCCAGGGCGCTGGGTGGAAAAATTCAATGGCTGAACTGATTCTCAAACCCGGACGTGAAAAATCACTCCTGCGCCGCCACCCCTGGATTTTTTCAGGGGCGCTCGATCAGGTGATTGGCGACCCGCAACCCGGTGAAACGGTGGAGGTGCTCACCTCGCAGCGCGAATTCCTGTCCAAAGCTGCCTATTCACCGTATTCCCAAATCCGCGCGCGGGTCTGGACTTTTAATGAAGGCGAACAGGTGGACGCGGACTTTTTTCGCCGCCGGATCGACTCAGCCCTCGCGTTAAGAACTATACTTTTTCCTTCCCCTCATTTTCCACAGGCAAATGGGGGGGCCGAGGGGGGTGTTTCGGACGCCCTGCGTCTCGTCCATGCCGAATCCGATCACCTGCCCGGCCTGATCGTTGACCGTTATGGCGAGGTGCTCGTGCTCCAGTCGCTGACGGCGGGTTCCGAGCTCTGGCGCGAGACGCTGGCCGAGATTTTGCTCGAGAAAACCGGCGCCGCGGCCATCTACGAACGTTCTGATGCCGATGTGCGCGAACTGGAAGGTCTTGCCCCGCGCAACGGCCTCTTACGCGGCACGCTTCCAGATCCCCGTATCGAGATTTCCGAAGGCAGCCTTAAATTCAAGGTCAATCTTGCCAGCGGCCACAAGACCGGTTTTTACCTCGACCAGCGCCGAAACCGCCAGCGCGTCGGTGAACTATCCAGAGACCGGGATGTGCTGAATTGTTTTTGCTATACGGGCGGGTTCAGCCTCCACGCGCTGGCGGGCGGGGCCAAATCTGTTTTATCGGTCGATTCGTCTGCTGAGGCGCTGGCCCTCGTGCAGGAAAACGCTGCCCTGAATGGACAGACGAGCGGCCACGAGTGGCGCGAAGCGGATGTCTTCCAAGCCTTGCGGAAGTTCCGGGATGAGCGCCGTTCCTTCGATCTGATCATCCTCGATCCCCCCAAATTTGCTGC
Source organism: Anaerolineales bacterium UBA5195 (assembly GCA_002412925.1). Taxonomy (GTDB): domain Bacteria; phylum Chloroflexota; class Anaerolineae; order Anaerolineales; family Villigracilaceae; genus UBA5195. The sequence continues at coordinate 256,028 of DHVZ01000011.1, forward strand.
CACCGTCTCGCAGGCTGAAAAAGCTGCGCGCGGTTACAAGGATATCAATCTGCTGGCTTTCAAGCTGCTGCGTCCCGGTGGGATCCTGGCGACCTTTTCGTGTTCGGGCGGCATCGACGCCGCGCTCTTCCAGAAAATTGTCGCCGGGGCTGCCCTGGATGCCGGTGTGGAGGCCTCAATTGTCGAGCACCTGGCGCAGGATGGTGATCATCCCATCAGCCTGCATTTCCCTGAAGGGGCGTATCTGAAGGGGTTGCTATGCGTGAAAGGTTAACAAAAAATACCGGGGCGCTTGCCACGGTATTTTCTAACGTCCAACGGCTAACAGCTTAAAACCTAATCATCATCCCCCAGCGCGGCAATCGCGCGAAACAGGCCAAAGACCAGCAGGCCCAGTTGGATGGCTTCGGTGGCCGTAATCATGCTTTCGCGGCCTTGTTTCTTGGCGCGGCGGCGCAGCAGCATGGCTGCAATCACACCCGCTCCCGCGCCGGCCAGCGCACCGATGACAACGGGGTTGGCGCGCGAGGCTTGATAGACTTCGATTTCCTCATTTTTGGGGGTCATTTTTTCTCCTCGCTTTTCACGAACAGTCCCAACCAGGATTTGATCACCAACACTGGTTTAATGATTTTATCCGCCCACAGGCTGACCTGGGCATTGAACCAGAGCGCGTATTCCTGCGCGAGGCCGGTATAGCGCGGCGAGACTTTCAGCAGGCGTGTCAGACCATAGGCCATGGCGATTGTCAGCGCCAGGATGACGAGCATCAGCAGCATCATCGGGATGATGATCCAGATGGCAGCGATGTCGGCCCACAAGCTGACGCCAGGGCGGCTGCCTGTCGCCGCGAAAATCGATAAGGCGGCCAATCCGACCCCGATCAGGGTCACAAGGATGACGGGGAGAATGATCTGACGAGTCACGTCGCGGCGGTGCTTGGCATAGCTTTCGCGTTCGGGTCGCGGAACCGGGAATTTATTCATACCCCTATTTTAACACAAACAGGGGCGCAGCAACACCACTGCGCCCCTGTCCGAATCGAGGTCTTATTTCTTCCGGTTCATCCCATCCATCACAGCGACGGCCGCCATCTGGACGATGGCGTTGACATCGTCACCGGCTTGCAGGACATGGATGGGTGCGCCCATGCCGAGCAGGATTGGGCCGATGGCCTTGGCATTGCCCAGGCGGGCCAGCAGTTTGTAGGCGATGTTGGCCGATTCGAGCGAGGGGAAAACCAGCACGTTGGCATCTTTGACGGCGCTGAAGGGGAAGCGTTCTTCCATCAGTTCGGACACCACCGCGGTATCCGCCTGCATCTCACCATCCACCACGAAATCACCGCGTTTCTTGGTCAGAGCCACGGCCTTGCTGACTTTATCGGAAAGCGGGTGGGGGGAGGAGCCGAAGTTGGAGAAGGACAGGAAGGCCACGCGCGGTTCGATTTCCATCTTGCGGGCGAATTCGGCTGCGAGGCAGGCAATTTCAGCCAGGTCTTCGGCAGAGGGGTCGATGTTGACGGTGGCATCGGTGAAGAAGAAGGTCTTGTCGCCGATGATCATGATGTATACGCCCGCAGCGCGGGTCACGCCTTTGGCCGTGTGGTGGATTTGCAGGGCTGGCCGGATGACTTCGGGATACTCGTGGGTCAGCCCGGCCACGAAAGCGTCGGCGTCACCCAGCTTGACCATCATCGCGCCCAGCACGTTCGGATCCTGGAGAAGCTGCCTGGCCTTCTTCGGGGTAATGCCTTTGCGCTGGCGGATTTCGTAATAGGCCTGGATATACTTTTCGAGCTTCTCGAAGCGCGCAGGGTCAACTACTTCTGGTTCGAAGGTTAGACCGAGCAGCTTGGCTTTTTCGGTGATGATTTCCTGGCGGCCAATCAGCACCGGGGTGGCGATGCCCTCGTCCATAACCTGGGCTGCCGCGCGGATGATCTTGGTCTCTTCGCCTTCACCGAAGACAACACGCTTCTTGCCTTTGCTGGCGCGGGCTTTATTCATGATGAAGTAGCGCACCTGTTCGCCCTTGCCGAGGCGGAAAGCGAGCTGTTCGCGATACTCATCCATGTCGATTTTCTTGCGGGCTACGCCGGTTTCCATGGCGGCCTGGGCCACAGCCGGGGCCTCCCAGAGCAAGACACGCGGATCGAGCGGCTTCGGGATGATATACTCCGGGCCGAATTTCATGCTGTCCACGCCGTAAGCGCGCAGGACAGAATCGGGCACATCTTCCTTGGCCAGGTCGCTGAGCGCCTGCGAGGCGGCAAACTTCATCTCTTCATTGATGGCCTTGGCGCGCACATCCAAGGCGCCACGGAAGATGAAGGGGAAGCCCAGCACGTTGTTGATCTGGTTGGGGTAGTCAGAGCGGCCGGTGGCGACGATCACATCCGGACGGGCTTCCTTGGCCAGTTCGTATTTAATTTCTGGGTCGGGGTTGGCCATGGCGAAGATCAGCGGCGATTCGGCCATGGATTTGACCATTTCGGGAGTGAGAACGTTGGCGATAGATAGCCCGTAGAACACGTCTGCCTCACGCACGGCATCGGCCAGGGTCCGGCGGTCGGTATCGGTCGCGAAGCGCTCTTTGTACTTGTTCATGCCTTCGGCGCGGCCTTTGTAGACCACACCTTTGCTGTCACAGAGCATGATATTCTCGCGCTTGACGCCCCAGCGGATGGCGAGTTCCGCGCACGAGATGGCGGCTGCCCCTGCGCCAGAAATCACCATGCGGATATCCGCGTGTTTCTTGCCGATGATTTGAAGCGCATTTGCAAGCGCGGCGGAGGAGATAATGGCTGTGCCATGCTGGTCATCGTGAAAAACCGGGATATCCAGCATTCCCTTGAGTGTCTCTTCGATGTAGAAACACTCAGGCGCTTTGATATCTTCCAGATTGATTCCGCCGAAGGTGGGCGCAATCGCCCTGGCGACATTGATGATTTCTTCGGGGTCATGACTGTCAACTTCAATGTCGAAGACATCCACATCGGCAAATTTCTTAAAGAGCACACCCTTGCCTTCCATGACGGGTTTGCTGGCCAGTGCGCCTCGGTCCCCCAGGCCAAGGATGGCGGTGCCGTTGGTGAGCACGGCGACCAGGTTGCCCTTGGACGTATATTCATAGGCAGCCTCAGGGTCTTTTTCAATCTCCAGAACGGGGATTGCCACACCCGGTGTATACGCCAGGCTCAAATCGCGCTGGGTATCCATCGGTTTGGTCGGGACAACTGCAATTTTGCCCGGTTTGCCCTTCAGGCGGTGATATTCCAGGGCATCTTCGCGGGTGATGGTGACTTTTGCCATTGACATCCTCCTCAGGTGAATTAGGTCTTCTCATTATGGCATGATTTGACCTGTGCAGTAAGTTCTGTTTGTCACTATTTGATATGACCTATGCCAGTTTCTTCCCTTCCCCGGGCAAAAAGCTGGTTTTTGGCGAGGCGGCGGGTTGGATGATAAAAAAACACAACAATTTGTTAATAATCATGTATAATTAAGCGCACCTTGTGCAAACAAGCTTGCCGCCTGATTGATACGGCCACGGCGTTTGAAATACCTGGATATGAACCTGTTCTGCCTGCCACACTATGCAGGCGCTTTCTGAAGTCACCCTTTCTGTTACCAATTTTCGGGATGGGTTGATATTAGAGAAAACCGATTTCATAATTACCTGTAGCCCAGATGGTCTCGGACTGTCTGGCTCAGTGTACCTTCCCCAGAGGCTTTAGCAAAAAACACTGGAGAGGGTGTCTCCGGGTTTACTACCACAGCCGTGGCCTGCGCAGGCAGGTCGACGGTTGTGTGTTTTAAGATGAGAAAAATAACGGCGATTGAAGCCCAGAAAAAGAATCCCAATCGGGTAAATCTCTACCTGGATGACCAGTTTGCTTTTGGGTTATCTCGCATTGTGGCAGCCTGGCTGTCAGCGGGGCAAACCCTGAGTGACGAAAAGATCGCCGCATTGCAAATTGAGGATGCGCGTGAAGTAGCCATGCAGAAGGCCCTGCGCTTTCTAGGCTACCGGCCCCGTTCAATGCAAGAAGTGCGCGCAAATTTGGAGAAACATGAAATCCCTGAAGCCGTGATCGAGTCTACCTTGAAACGGCTTCAAGAAAATGGTTTGTTGAACGACCAGGAATTTGCTCAGGCGTGGGTGGAAAACCGCAACACATTCCGTCCACGCAGCCGCCGCGCCCTGTCAATGGAACTGCGCCGCAAGGGTCTCGATGACGAGATTGTCCAAAAAGTTTTGGATGAAAACGTTGCTGAAGACGCCCTGGCGCTGGAAGCCGCACGAAAGTATGTGCGCAAAGTGCAGGGACTGGCATGGCAGGATTTCCGCCAAAAGCTGGGTGGCTTTTTAGGACGCCGGGGTTTTTCCTACGGTGTCACCGCCCAGGTCCTTCGGGAGATTTGGGCTGAACTCCACCCAGGCGGCAACCAAACTTATCTTGATCATGAGGAAATACTATGAATTTGATCCCTATTTTAATTACCGTTGTTACCGGTCTGGTAATGCTGGCCGTGGGCATTGCGGTGGGCAATTATGTGACCCGTACCCAGGCCGAGAAGAAGCGCTTGGAAGAGGCGACAAAGGCGAAAAGCATCCTCCAGGATGCGACCGACCGGGCTGCGAAAGTGGAACTGGACGCCCGCGATCGCGCCTTGAAAATTGTCCAGTCGGCGGAAAATGATCTTACCCAGCGTCGCAATGAGCTTAACCGTGAAACGGAACGCCTGGACCGCCGCCGCGCCGAGTTGGATGGCCGTGTGGAGAAGCTCGAACAACGCGAACAGACGCTGAACAAGCGTCAGAGCACGATTGATCGGCGCGCCAACGAAGTCGAAAAAGTCCATGAAGAGCAGATGGAAAAACTTCGGCAAATTGCTGAAATGACCCAGGAAGAAGCGCGAAAAATCTTATTGGACGAAGTGGAAAAAGATGCCCGTAATGACATGGCGCGCATTATCCGCCAGATTGAGGCTGAGGCGCGCGAAGAAGGCGAAAAACGCGCCCGCAACTTAATCGCGGATGCAATCCAGCGGGTGGCTTCTGAGCATGTCTCCGAGGTGACTTCGGCAGTGGTGACCCTGCCGAACGAAGAGATGAAGGGCCGCATCGTGGGTCGCAACGGGCGCAACATCCGTGCGTTTGAACAGGCTGCCGGGGTGGATGTGATCGTGGACGATACCCCCGAATCAGTTACCATTTCTTGTTTTGACTCTGTCCGGCGGGAGATTGCCCGCCGTGCTTTGACCCGCTTGACACTGGATGGCCGCATCCACCCGGCGCATATTGAAAAAGTGATTGAAGATGAAACCAAGGCGGTCGAAAAAGTCATGGCTGAAGCGGGGGAACAGGCAGCTTTTGATGCCGGTGTCGCAGGTCTGCATCCTGAACTTTTAAAAATGATGGGACGCTTGAAATATCGTACTTCCTATGGGCAGAATCAACTGGCCCACGCCGTGGAAGTTGCGAAACTGGGCGGCATCCTGGCGGCCGAACTGGGCGCAAACGTGGAAATTGCCAAAGCTGGCGCATTCTTGCACGATATTGGCAAGGCCATGGATCACAACCAGGAAGGCACTCATGCGGCGCTGGGCGCGGAGTTCTGCAAACGCTATGGCGTTCATCCTTTAGTGGTCAACGCCATTGCAGCGCACCATCACGAAGTGGAGCAGGAAACGGTGGAAGCGGTGATTGCCGAAGCTGCCGACGCCATCTCAGGCGCGCGCCCCGGCGCCCGTCGCGAAGATTTGGAAGCCTACATCAAGCGCATCCGCACACTCGAAGAAATGGCGACCTCCTTTGAAGGGGTTTCGCAAGCCTTTGCCATCCAGGCGGGCCGTGAAGTGCGGATTATTGTGCGCCCTGAAGAAATCGACGACCTGGCCTCCACGCGCCTGGCGCGCGACATCGCCAAGAAAATCGAAGAGACCATGCAGTACCCCGGTCAGATCAAGGTGACGGTCATCCGCGAGACCCGCGCTGTAGATTACGCCAAATAAAACCAGCCTGAGGGTTTTTTCCGGATAGAAAAGCCAGGACAGATGCCCCGGCTTTTCTATTTAAAAAAACTACAGATTTTCAGTTTTCAGGCTCTTTGGGAATCTCCGTGGTAAGACCCCAAAATGCGGCACCCTTTACCCCGTACCCTGTAAACACATCAGGGCAGGCGGAGAATCCTGGAGGCCCTGTATGCAATTGGGATCCTTTAAGTATGGCTCTGGTATTAAACCAGGGTAATGATCTCGAAAATCCCCCAACTGGCTGATGTGAATATCACCTGATAGGTGGATATGCCCGATGGATTTTTGTTATAGAATGAATTATTGCGTTTTCCAGAAAGCATTTTGGCGCTACTGCTCATCTCTTGGGATTTCTCTATTTTCATTAGTTCACGAAACGTTTTTGGGGTGTGTGGCGGGCATGCACCCGCCACACACCCCAAAAATCGGAAATTCCCCCAATTTTCGTGAAGTTCTGTTTTCCTTGAACATGGCGCGTAGATATGTCTCTAACCATTACATTATTGCCAGGGTTGTAATTATTAAAGGGAAAGACGAATGACTGATTTGAAGAATTCCGTATTGGTGCTGTTTGTCTATATCTTTGCCATTTTTGGCGTTGCTCAAATCGATTTTGTTGAGCAAAATCTAATCAATTTTGAACCAGTGTTCTTCATTTTGGTTGCGCTGGCAGTTTTATCGGCACTTGTTGTTGTGCCATTTACAAATCTTTCGATATATCAGTTCCTGATTTTTTGGGCGGCGATTTATACCATCACTCGCATCATTTATTGGCAGGTGACAACGGTACAGTTGATCCAAATAATTATTCTGGAGTTTGTGTTGATAGAGATTGCTGCTGGCCTTGCTTTTGAAATTGGCCGCCAATTGAGGCAAGTATCCCGCCTGGTTGATAAATTTACAGCCATTACCTACCCCAATCGAACCTTGGATTTGCGGACAGCCGGAGATCGAATTAGCACCGAACTGACTCGCAGCCGACGTTACAGCCGTCCATTGTCTTTGCTGGTTGTCCAAATGGACAAGCTCGAAGCTCAGCAAGTTTTAGAAAAGGATGAATCATTACAGCGCGATATCTTGACTCGTTTTGCGGCGGCAAGAATCGGTCAGATTGTCAACGACCAGGCACGTGAAAATGACCTGATCTTACGCGATTCTGAAAACCGTTTTATCCTGATTTGCCCGGAAACCGAACAATTAAATTCAACCATACTTGCCCAACGAATTTCAAGATCTGCGGCAGAAATTATTGGCGCAAAGGTCCGCTGGGGAGTTTCATCATTTCCAGACGAGGCACTAACTTTTGATGATTTGGTCGAGAAGGCTGCAGCACGCCTCAGCGAGGAATTGCCAGACCAAGCCTCCGTTTCTGTCGAAGACAGACAATTATATAAATCATGATGCAAAATTTCATAATTGGAACCTCACCCCACTCTAGTTTGGAGTGGATCAAAGCATTCGATCCCAGGAAACATCTTTTACCACTCTATGTCTATTTGCGCGTTAAGCGTATTTTTGACCTGGTAGTCGTCATTTCGACGATGCCTTTTTGGCTGGCGCTGGTGGGGGCGATTGCTCTGCTAATCTGGATAACATCTCCGGGAGCGCCTGCTGTTTTTGTTCAACAGCGGACCGGCAAAGGTGGCCGCCGATTTTCGATGTACAAATTTCGCTCCATGGTTCCCAATGCTGAAGAACTCAAAAAAACTTATGCCCACCTGAACGAACTGCAATGGCCTGATTTTAAAATCACAAATGATCCACGAATTACCCCCCTCGGTAAAGTCCTGCGGAAAACCAGCCTCGATGAACTTCCACAGTTGTTTAACGTGCTGAAAGGGGAGATGAGCTTGGTTGGGCCACGCCCAACTTCTTTCGGCGCAGAAACTTACCAACTCTGGCATACCGAGAGGCTGGATGTCGTTCCCGGTATTACGGGATTATGGCAAATTGTTGGGCGCGCCTCGCTCGAATTTGATGACCGTTTACGTCTGGATATTGCTTATGTTGAGCGACGCAGCCTGTGGTTCGATATTAACATTTTGGTTCGCACAGTTGCTGCTGTTTTCAAGCAAAAGGGCGCACATTAATGGATGCGACAGGCCCTGAATGACTCCGCATTTTCCTCGGGCAGATCTACGGGTCTTGATTGTCGATCTTTCGCATGAATTTGGTGGTGCCAGTTCGCGTGTGCTTGGGTTAATGTCGGGTTTTCCTCCGGAACAGATTGGGTTGGCAGCGATCGCGGATAGCCCGGTTTTCGGGCAAGCGCGAAAAATGGGTTTTAGCGTTTATCCCGTTGGGGCACATAAAGCCGATTGGCGCATTTTACCCAATCTCATAAAGGTCATTCGGGATAAGCAGTATAAAGTTGTTGATACGCAAAATATCCAATCCAAACTCTGGGGAAGTCTCGCGGCCCGGCTGACAGGGGCGGCACTTGTTTCCACATTGAACAGTTGGTATCGTTTTGAACATGGGAAAAATCTAAAAGGGATATTTTATACTTGGCTTGAATTGCTCACTAACCCATGGCTAGATGGATATATTGTCGTTTCCAAGACAGTTTATGATGCACTGAGAAATTCTATAAAAAAAGCCCCTTTTATCGACCTGATTTACAATGCAATCGGGCTACGGCCAGAAGAAATTCCAGGTAATCCGGCCCAGCTCAAAGTTAAATTCAACTTGCCTGTCAATGCAATTGTCTGCTCTGCCGCGGGCAGATTGGTATGGGCAAAAGGCTACGAAGATTTGATCGCAGCCATATCACAAGTCGCGAAACCTGTGCCTAATTTATTTTGCATTATTGTTGGGGAAGGGGAGTTGCGCAGTTCATTAGACGCCAAAATTGAGCAAGCCGGGCTTAAAGCGCGGGTTATTTTGGCCGGGTATGTGGAACACGATGAAGTCCTTTCCATCTTGAAGAGCAGTGATATTTTTGTAATGCCATCGCGGCAGGAAGGTACGCCGATCGCGCTACTGGAAGCGGCGGCGATAGGTGTTCCTATTTTGGCAACGTCCAGTGGTGGGATTCCCGAACTGGTCGAGAATGGCAAACAAGCTTTGCTTGTGCCACCTGGAGATTCACCGGCGCTGGCTGCCGGACTTCTTGAACTAAGTCAAAATCCAAAGCGCAGGCGGGATCTTGCTATGCAAGCACAAGCTCACGTTAGAGCTGCTTTTAGCCTCGAAGCGCAGGTACTTGCCACCCGATTGGCCTATCAGAAGGCGTTTGATCATAAGAATCCCTCCGGATAAAACTGCGGCCCAAAATATGGGTCTATTTTCGAATTGTGTCACAAAAGTAGTATAATTTAGGTAATAATTATCGGTAATACGACTTAATAGGAAATGGTACTCAGTTACACAAGTTATCTTTACTGGGAATGAGAGCACCAGAACGGCACAAGCCTGCTTGTGAATCCTTGGCCCTTTGGGAATCTGCGTGGCAGGACCCCAAAATGTGGCACTCTTCACCCCGTAAGCCCATCGGGGCAGGCGGGAAAATCCTGGAGACCCGAATTCTTAAATATATTTTGAGGCGATCATGATAAATAAAAGTCTATTTTCTAATCCAGCAATATATTTGATCGTTGTTGTTTATATTATCTTGAGTTTTATGACACTGGGGTTTGGAAATCAAGTCGCCAGTTGGATGTTTGCAGAGGATCATTATTTTGAAAATGTTGGGGCACTTTCTTTTTTTGTAACCAGTGTGCTTTTTTTCTGGGCGTTCTTAACTGCCAGAAACCCTCATAATACCCCCAAAGTATTTTGGCTAAAGCCATTGGTTTATTTGGCATTGGCCTTTATATTTTTTTTTGGCGCAGGAGAGGAAATAAGTTGGGGCCAGAGAATATTTAATCTGCAAACCCCCGATTTGTTAAATGCTGTTAATAAACAAAATGAGATAACAATACATAATATTTCTATTGCCGGACATCAAATTCCGTTCGAGTTTTTTTTCGATGTTTTCTGGTTTTCTCTCGTAATTTTGCTGCCCATCCTTAGCAGGTATGTGAAGCCCATAAAACAATTTTTTGGCAGGTTTATGCCAATTGTGTCTTTAGGAATAGGCTTGTTGTTTTTATGTAACTATATCTTTGCCAAAGTGGCAAAAGCAATCTTTGTTACTGTTTATACCTTTGATTCGGTTCCTTTTATTCAGGCTGTTCAAGAAACGAAAGAAAGCAATTATGCTCTCTTATGGATACTGATTGCGCTCTTTGCGGTTTTAGAATTGAGTCATTCTGCCCATGAGAATCAAGATCGATCACCTGCAACGCCATTGTAAAAATTACTACTTTTACTCGGTAACCAGGTTTGCAGAAATGCTTTTGATGTAATCGCGATAAATCAGTACTTCGCAAAAGTTGAAAGAATCCCCGATTTTGGGTGTGCGCGGCGGGCGTACACCCGCCGCGCACACCCAAAATCGGGTTTTTCCAAGAAGTTTCGTGAACGACTGATTTTACAAGTTTTGGGAAAAGGAATTTTTGCCACAATGGTTGATGAGCCTCAAAATGCAAATACCATAATTTTCCAGGCCTATAATGCTTTTGAAAACCCAGATTTTGTGAAGACAATTTGGCTCACCATGTCGAATAAATGCCCGCATAGTTTTTTTTCTTCGTGGGGCTGGATATCGACCTGGATCAAGAGCTTGCCTTCAAAGAGCGATATTCGTTTTATTGTTGGCTATGCAGGGAAAGAACCCGTTATTGCTTTTTTCTTTGGTTGTAAAAAAAGAAAAAAATACGGCTTTCTGCCTTCGAAAATATTATCTCTAAACTCAACGGCAGATCCGTATTTTGATCAACTTTACATTGAATATAATTCAATGCTTGTCGATCCATCTATTTCACTAAATACCGATATTCTCTTTCGATTTCTAAACTCATTGAGTTGGGATGAGTTTAGTTTCCCTGGCGTCTCGGCAGGTTTTGTTTCAGGGATCAACTTACCCGAAAAGAATGCTGGGCGGGATTTTTATCTCAGCGTGGATGAGACGACAAATTGTTTTTTTGTTGAATTGCAAAAAATTAGAGAAGCGGGAATGGATTTTTACAAGCTGCTTAGCGCAAATAAACGCAGCCAAATCCGTAGGTCAATCAAACAATATGAAATTGATGGCGGTATTCAAATCTGTGAAGCAGCCAGTGCTGAAGAAGCTTTATCAAGCTTGGATAGTTTGGCTATATTACACCAGCGAGAGTGGCAAAAAAAGGGAAAGCCCGGCGCTTTTTCCAATAAATACTTATATCAATTTCATAAGAGCCTGATTCGGGATCGGTTTGATAATCACGAAATCCAATTGTTACATATTTTTAACGAGAAAATGACGATAGGATATCTTTACAATTTTGTTTATCGCAACAATGTTTACTTTTACCAGTGTGGTTTTAATTATCTAGAGGAAAATATGTACCGCCCTGGGCTAGTTTCTCATTATTTTGCAATCATGCATAATGCAATGAAAAACATGGATACTTATGATTTCCTCGCTGGAGACTCGCCCTATAAAAGTAGTTTATCAACCAACTCAATGCCAATGTATTGGGTCCGGCTGATAAAAGGCAGAAATCGGTTTTGGTTGGAAGAAAAAGTGACACAGCTCAAGTTAAAATTGAGATCAACTCCAATGCTCGAAAATAACCTAAAAAAGGTTCGAAATTGGTTTGAACTGCAGAAAGGATAATTTGATTCGATCAATGAATACCTGAGCTTCTTAATTTCTAAACGGATGATGTGAAAGTGAAGGCGGTTTCCCTTTCCGTGAAATTATATTCTTAGTGGTTGATCTCTGGTTTGAACAGGATACTATGGTCGACCAGAATAAAATAGTTGGCAGGTTAACAGAGAATGCATTTTCAAATCTTATTGTGGGTTGTTGCTAGCGTTTTGTTGATTGCATCCTGTGCGCCGAGCAGAAACCCTCAGACGCCTGGTGTAGATCAAGTAACTAATGCTCCACTTACTATTTCCCCACTTACTGCGGTTCCGCCAATTGAAGACTATGGTTGTTATCGCCCTTATGGAGAGGTTTCGATCTGGAATGTGCCGCTGGATTGGTCAAAAGCCCGGTTTCACCCGAAGAGTGATGCCATGATGGATGCGTTTTTTAAAAGCGATTCATGGATTGGAGCCGACACAAGTCGATATGCTGCTAATATTTATTTTGTAACCAATAAAACACCTCTGCGTCCAGTAACTCTTTGGGTCAAGCGTAGTTTTCGAAATGCAATTGACGATTTTTCCGTTCAATTTGGTGAACCGGGTGCAACGGTCTGGGTGCCGCTCCCACAAGATGCCCAACCCGCTCCCGGTACAGACGGAGAATTGGTTGTGATTAATCAGGATACTGGGGAAGAATGGGGGGTGATGAATGGAGAAATTGATAATCAAGGACAGTGGTACGCTGGAGGAGTTTATCGATATCACATTCAAAATTCTGGAATTCCTCCCAAAGGATTTGCACATCGAGGCGCTGGCATTGGAAGTTTTGCTGGAATTGTGAGACCTTGTGAAGTGGAGCGTGGATATATTGGGCATGCTGTCACCATCGCTTATGATTCTCCATGCGCACCAGAAGTGTGTCAGGCCAACAATTGGCCGGCCGTTGTTCCTCCATTTACCAAAACGGACGGAGAAGGCAGATGGCAATTTGATATTCCTGAAGGCGCTCGCCTAGTCATCCGCCCAGAAATACCAAAAAATGAGATTGCCAAAGCTTGTTCTGGCGTAAAAGGTTGCATTGTTTGGGTGCTGAATATGCAGGAATACGGCGGTTTTATTGTTGACAACAGTGGTCACCCGAAAACCTATGCTGAGGGTGACGCCACGGCAAATTGGGATAATAACGTCTGGTCTGCCGGAATGTTAAGGAATATCCCGCCTAGTTGGTATGCGGTGATTGATTGGAATTATCCGTCAACAACACTTCGTTAAGGATCTGTAAAAGAATAACTTCGCAGATTCGTTTTTAAGATTTGCGTCAGTGATGACTTTGTTTAAGGCTTCTTCCATAACCCCGTCAAGAATGCGGGTGAAAAAAATGAAATGCAATTCGCCCCAAAAAGATTGGTCTTTGTGATCAAAAAACAAAAAATAAATGATATACTGATATAATTATGGATATATAAGGTCTGGTTAGGGTAACATCTAGGCCTTAGTATAGCGCTTGCTTATGTTAAACATAATTGCGATGAGCTTCTTAAAGGATTGAAAAAACATGTCTATCACGAAAAATGATTTTCTATACTTATTAATTTGTTTGTTTTTAGTCACGGCTGCGGTTCTGGCGATTGGAAGTCATGATCCTTCTGTTGGTTTATACGCTGTCTTGGGATCGGCAGGAATTGCCATGGTTATGGCAATAGTTATTAAGCCAAGTCTTGGTGCCAGTATCTTAATCATCGCCATCTTTACAAACATTTCCAGTTTGCTCACGAACAGGGGATACCCCGGCTTGATTAAACCTTTGGTGGTGGTTGTTTTCGCCGCCATTATGGTTCGCAATTATTACACCGGGCAAGCGCCGAAAAACCGTGCAAAGACAGCCCGGATTGAGATGTTCCTGATATTTTATTTAGTAGCCGTTGCAATCTCCTATTTGGTGGCCTCAGACAAAGCTAGAGCGCTGGATGCCATCCTAGATTTAGTCAAAGATATTGGGATTATCTACGCAGTTTTGTTCGCTTTACGGAAGCCAAGCGACTGGAAACAGGTAATCTGGGTCATTATTTTAACGACGGCAATTGTGTCATTGTTTGGCGTTTACCAGGTTTTTACAGGGAATTATGCGCAAAATTTCTTTGGCTTGGCCGCTCATAAAGTGGATGGTTCAAATATACGCTTGGGAGGCCCGATTAGAGAACCCAATATGTGGGGACAGGTTGTTTTGGCGGTTATTCCCCTTATTATTTTCCGGATCATTCATGAACCTCGCAAAATAACGAAACTATTCGGGGTGGGTATTTTGGGTATTCTATTAATAGAGTTGTTTAATACGTACAGCCGTGGCGCCTACTTGGGGTTGGTTGTCATAACGCTATTGATTATGTTCGTGTTTGAGAAAAACTTTAACTTTAAACTGGCGCTTGTCAGTCTGGGAGCAGTTCTTCTGATTTTCTCGCTACTCCCTTCCAGTTATATCGAACGTTTTGCCAGTTTGGCATCTCTTTCTCCAGCGACTGAGAATGGCATCTATCAGGACAGTTCCTTCCGTGGGCGTAGCAGTGAACTTCTGACAGGCCTAAGCATTGTTGCCCGGAATCCGATTTTAGGTGTTGGCGCTGGGAATTATCCAAATAATTACCAAAAATACTCTCAGGAGATTGGGATTGAGTTGCGCTCTGAAGAGCGCGATGCGCATTCTCTATACTTACAAATAGCGGCGGAAACAGGCATATTGGGACTTTTTTCTTTTTTGGGTATCGTTGGTTCACTCTTGGTTGGTTTGTCCAAGGCAGTAAAATCGATTGAACACCTTCCCCAATATCAGACTTGGTTTCCCTGGATTAACGCACTCATGGTAGCGATTCTGGGTTATTTGGTGGCGGCCTTCTTCTTACATGGAGCGTATATCCGTTATTTTTGGATATTGATTTCTCTAGCGATTACGGCCATTCAATTAACTGACGAACTGCATAAAAACGCCAAATACCCGATACCTCGTGAGTCTGATCTTTGATAGATGACCTGGTTTTACCCAAAGATAATAGCCAGATCACCCGAAAGGCTGGCCGGGGTATCTTCTGGAATTTTTTGACCTATGGCTTGGGCAAAGGGGTGATATTGCTGACTACCTCGATCCTGGCCCGTTTGCTAACAAAAGGTGATTTTGGACTGGTTGCAATCGCCGTGGTTGCAATCAATTACCTCTCAGTTGTTAAAGACTTGGGGCTTGGGGTAGCCCTTATTCAGCGGCGAGAGGATGTAAATGAGGCCGCCAATACAGTCTTTACCATAAACCTGGCGCTGGGCTTATTTTTGTCTGCTATTGTAATTCCGTTGGCGCCTGTCTTTGCCATCTATTTCAACGACCCAATGATCACCCCTGTTTTACGGTGGTTGGGCGTTTCTTTTGCCATCAACGCGCTTGGATCGGTTCATGTTATCTGGCTGATGCGTGAATTGGATTATCGCCGTAAATTTATTCCTGATATGGGGAATACGATTGTTAAAGGAGTTACATCTATTGGATTAGCCTACGCCGGTTTTGGCGTTTGGGCCCTGGTGTATGGTCAGATTTTGGGCGCGCTTGCTTCTGTGATTCTGGTTTGGATTATTCTACCCTGGCGGCCACGCCTGACTGTGAATAAAAAAATCACCGGCACGTTAATGAAATTCGGTGTTTCTGTGACAGGAGGAGATATTCTTAGTGTGTTCATTGACAATGTCGACTATGTGATTGTTGGGCGGTTGTTTGGTTTGGAGGCTTTGAGTGTCTACACACTGGCTTATCGATTGCCGGAGATGCTTTTGATTGGCAATTTATGGGTCATGGGAGGGGTTACCTTTCCAGCCTTTTCATCAATTCAAAATCAACCCGAGGAAATGCGCCGCGGGGTTCTCGCCTCGGTGCGCTTGATCCAATTGATCGCTGTTCCAATTTCCTTGGGTCTCTTAATCGCGGCTGACCCAATCGTCAGGGTGGTTTTCGGTGAACAATGGCTTGATGCTATTCCTGTGTTGCGTGTCTTGGCTATTTTTGCCTGGGTTTATTCGATCGGTTATCATATCGGAGATGTCTATAAAGCCATTGGACGGCCGGATATCCTATTTAAGCTGACAGTGATGACGTTGATCGTGATCATTCCTGCCATCTTGATTGGTTCCAATTATGGGATGCTTGGGATTGCCTGGGGGCATTTAGTTGCTGTCCTTATCCGGCGCATCATCAGTTTGACCCTCGCAACCCGATTTATCAAGGTTTCCATTATTGACATTATCAAAGAGCTAAAACCCTCTTTTCTTGGGGCTTTAGCAATGGCGCCTATCACCTTGGCTGTCTTATACTTGACGATGAATATAAATCCATTTGTTCAACTCCCGCTCGTTGTCCTAGCCGGGGCTATTAGTTACCTGTCCGTTTTATGGTGGGTAGAGCGAGATAACCTTTTTCGTTTGGCACGCGCAGTTGGTTCTCGGCGCGAAACCTCTCCCGATTAAAACATTAAATCCGAATTTACAAGCGTTTATCTCCTGATTGTTCAATTTATGCAAAGCACCCACCAAGCGAAACTTTTAGAGCCATTATCGTCCCCGAATAACAGTGTGGACTGGCGTTTTTTATTGCCGATTTTGCCAGAGAGCAAAATCCTCATTGTTGGGCAAAGCTGTGATGATTTCACTCGTTTATTTAACAAATTGGGAATTGAAGCCATTCCATGGGATTATGACTTTTCCAATTCAATCAAGGCTCCTCTCTTCCCGGTGACACAATTTGATATCGTGGCAGTCCCGCATGGATTCCCAGGGAAAGATTTATCGAGTAACCCGCAACACCACCTGGAGATTTATCAAACCATGCAGTTCTTGCTAAAACCAGGAGGAATCATTCTGGTCGGCTTTTCAAATAACCTGGGAATCCGAAGAAAATTTACCCCGGGTACGTATTCTTCCACCGTAGCCCAGACGACACGACTTTTCCAAAAAGCGGGATTCAAGGAGGTTAAGTTCTATGGGGCCATTCCGAACCTGTCCATGCCTGATTACATCTTTCCAATAACGCGGCAGACCATTGGATTTATACTCGAGCATCGATATCGTACCAAACTATCGGCGCGTTTATTGCGCTGGCTGTATAACCCCATATTTACTGCTGGATTCTCCCATTTTTTTACATCCTATTTTGCCGTTGCAGTTGCGCCAACTGCCAGTAGCGAAAACCGGTTTCAAGTGAATGCCCACTAAAATGGCCTCATTTATTGATGATCTTTCAGCTTACGTATTGTCATTGTGTTTAAAAGATCGCCAGCCATTCTCTTCCCCCTTCAATTGGACAATCCTGTCGAATGGAGGGGCAGACTATCACGATAGCATTATCTTGTTCGGTTTTGAAGGCGAAAAGTTAATTCCTTCACTGGTTGCAAAAACGCCTCGCCTGCCAGAAAATGGCTGGGCCTTGCAGGCTGAGTACGACCGCCTGGTTGATTTGTGGATATTTTTGGGCCCAGAAGCCGCATTGTGTTTGCCACAGCCGATCGCAATGGTTACACTCCGGAAACAACCTGTATTGATCATTTCTTACGTGCATGGCGAAAGCCTGTTACGGATGTCAAAAAAGGTGCTTTGGGAAAACCCGCGACGAGTACTGGCCTTGGCAGTTGATGCCGCGAGATCTTTGCGAGATATATTGGATCAGACTGCCACATCACTCGCAAAAGGCGAGCAGATTTCATCGGATTTTCCGCAAAAAGTGGATAAATTCAAAGAATTGTATTCTTTGACGGAAAGCGAGAATCGGGTTATCGCAGATTTGCTCGAACGGCTGGAGACGGTTCGGGCCAGGGCCAGTCATAAAGTTCTCATTCAGGGTGATTTCTGGCATGGAAATATGATCCGCGAAGCGCATCATGGTCATTTGATGTTTGTAGATTGGCAATATTCCCGTTGGGTAACGGATGTCAGTCTAGATGTCTATTTATTTTTACTCGCCGCTGCCTTGGCGTCTGTTCCAAAAGATTCGGCGGATGAAAAGGTACGAGGTGCAGTCAAAATCTTGCGAAACTGGCAAGCCGATATCATCCCTGCTTATCTGGCGGCCTTTGGGAAACCCACTGGATATACCTTGTTGCCAATTAAAGAGGGTATGTTAGTCTGTTGTATTGAGAAAGCTGTCCGTGCCAGCATGGATTTTGGCTATCATCAAGCAGATGATCAAATTTGGCGATTTATTTTTGCTGAAATTAGCAGCTGGCAAGAAGAAAGCAGATCAGTCCATGTTTAAAGATAACATCAGTGATCTTCTGGGGCAGCGTAAATACAACATCGTTTTTTTTATCGATGGGCTTGGCATGGGTGGCGCCGAGCGTCTGATGGTGCCTATCTTAAGAAACCTGAGCAGAGAGCATTTTGCTCCTCGTGTTTGCGCTTTTCAGATTCGAAATGGCAACCCTGTTGCAGAGGACCTGTGCGCATTAGGGATCCCAGTTGATTTGCTTCCAATCCCTTATCTGAGGGACCTAACAGCGCTACCTCGCCTGTATAAGTACCTAAAAACTGTTAAGGCTGATTTGGTTCACACGCAACTTGAATTCGCTGACATTCTGGGGAACATAGCTGCAAAATTGTTGCGATTGCCGAGTGTTTCGACGATTCACACCATGCCATCGCAAGAAATGAAAATAAAATCGAAGGTGCACCAAGATATCGAATTTTTCTCTTTGCGTAATTTTTGTGATCTCACCATTTCAGTTTCTGAAGAGGCCCGTCAGTTCTATTTGGGGATCAGTAAAGCTCCTCAAAGTACACTTCGAACCATCTACAATGGGATTGATCTGGATAATTTTGCAAATCTAGATTATGGGCGTGAACGCGCAACGGTGCGCCGGGAGTTTGGGGTCCCAAGTGATGCAAAATTGTTGACCACGGTAGCGGTTTTGCGTGAGTTAAAAGGAATCCAGTTTATGATTCGGGCGTTGCCTGCCATTTTATTGGCGGACCCAAGTGTATATTATCTCCTGGTTGGGGAGGGTTCTTATCGCGAGGCGCTTGAGGAGGAAGTGGATAAAGTAGGTGTTAAGGATCGCGTGATTTTTACCGGACAAAGAAATGACATTCCCCGGCTTTTAGCTGCCAGCAATGTGTTTGTTCTACCCACGCTGACGGAAGCCTTGCCCACTGTCTTAGCGGAGGCGATGGCTGCTCGCCTGCCAATCATTGCCAGCGCGGTAGGCGGTGTTCCTGAAATGGTGACTGATGGTCAGAACGGTTGCCTGGTCCACCCATCTGAACCGCAAGAATTATCTCAAGCCTGTATCGCTTTATTAGCCGATATCGAAAAACAGAAAAGCATGGCTTTGGCGGGCTGGCAAATTGTTAATCAGAAGTTTAATATTCGAGAACAAGTCGAGCAATTAAAAACCATTTACCTTGATTTAATTAAAACCTATGAAAAATAAAATCCGTCTTTATGTTGTGGAGCCAAACAATAGTGGGGGACTCGTCCATTACATTTACCAACTCTGTACAGCCCTGTCTGATGAAGGTGTCGAAGTTACACTGATCACTGCGACAGATTATGAGTTGGCCGACTTCCCTCACAATTTTCGAGTTATCAAAATGTTTCATTTGTGGGAGCATTTTGATCCTGAATCAATGCGACTTCACTCATTAAATTTTTTTGAGAAGGTGTGGAAAAAAATTCGTTGGACCTTGAGGAGGGGGGGGCGAGGGTTGCGGCTGGTACTGGCCTGGATGCAGATAACCCTTTATGTTCTGAATGAGCGCCCGGACATTGTGCAGTTTACCCGCATCGATTTCCCGTTCGAAGCCTTTTTTATCAGCTTGATGCGCAGACAGGGCTTAATCTTGAGTCAAATTTGCCATGAGTTTGAACCAAGGGAAAGCAAAAATCGATTTGGACAGTTATTTTTCGGTGCCGATAAAGATGTTTATACTCGCTTTTCAGCCATTTTTTTTCATGCGCAGGAAAACCTCGGCCATTTTCTGTCCAATTACCCCTCAGTGGACAAAAAGAAAACTTACGTGATTCCACACGGGAATTCAGGTTGGTTAACCAAGCTTGAAATAGCCCCCAACCTTTTACCGAGCCTGCGACGAAAGTATGGTTTGCTCGACGGAGAACGCGTTGTGCTCTTTTTCGGTTTGCTTTCGCCCAGTAAGGGGCTGGATGATTTGATTGAGGCTTTTGCACTGGCAAGCAAATCTTGCACTGCAAAGCTTTTAATTGCCGGCTACCCAACGAAATATATCGATCTAGGCGCAATGATCGCCAAAATAGAAGCTCTAAACCTGACTGACCGGGTTATTTTTGATACACGTTACATCCCTCTGAATGAGATCAGTTCCTTGATGAGTCTCGCAACGGTAGTCGTCTATCCATATCGCAGCAGCACACAAAGTGGTTCCCTGCAGGTTGCTTATACCTTTGGCAGGCCGGTTGTCGCGACTGCTGTTGGAGGTTTGCCGGAGGCGGTTGAAGATGGGAAAAATGGGTTTTTAGTTCCCGCAAAATCACCTGTTGAACTGGCGAATAAAATTTCAATGCTGATTAATGATTCGGAATTAGCGACAAGAATGGGCAGTTATGCTCTGTATTTGTCTGAAACCCGTTTTAGCTGGCAATCTATTGCGAAAAAAATCATTGATGTTTACGAGTCCCTGCTAAGTTCAGATCCGTGAATTCTGTTGGGCATGATAAAAATGATTCGGAAAAAGAGATTATAGCTCACAGGAATATATTTAATGAGTGGTGGTGGTACTACACACATTGTCTCGAAGGGCTGGGTGGAAAAACGTATTATTTTGAGGAACCTTCAGAATTTTCTGCGTCAGGGAGCCAATGAAAACATTTTTTGTAGGGAAAAGTGGGCCAAATCTCGCAACGGTTCGAAGTTGGTTGAAACGGTTTGTTAAATTCGCTGATACTTATCCATTGCGTGTGCTCTGGCTGATTATTCTTTTTGCTTTGTTTTTAAGTTTGTTTACAATCGCAAGTGATGCTCCTACTATGCAGTCGGGTTCAACGGACTCTTGGTGGACAATTGCAGTCAACTTGATTCATGGGCAAGGTTACAGCCTGTGTATTCCCAGATATTTCCCTTTTTGTAGTCCAACCAACCAGACGACAGCCGCACGTGAACCTGTCCCGGTGTTTCTCTTTGCGTTGGTTGCCCTTTTGAGTGGGGAATCCTTGTTGGCGGCAGCTGTTGTTGAAGTGGCCCTTTATCTTGCTGTTCTGATTGTTGTGTTTTTCCTTACCCGAGAATGGGCAAATGATCGTGCTGCGCTCTTGGCCGCATTCCTATGGTCTTTTTATCCAACAGCCCTCGATCTTCTTACACAAGTATCTGGTGATTTGCTAGCTGCACTTACTCTCACACTTGGTATGTTGTTTATTCTGCGTGCTCGTCGAACAAACTTTACTCGGGACTGGTTGGTTGGCGGAATAGGGTTGGCCTTGGCGGTTATGTCACGCTCAGCCATCTTGGCAGTGGTGGCTGTCATCATCGGGGGCCAGATGTTCGATGACATCTGGGTAAACAAGAAAAATTTTAAACAAGCTGCAAAGCCATTCGTGATTCTTTCGGTTAGTGTAGTGTTGATGATGACCCCCTGGCTTTTCAGAACCCAAATTTCATTAGGGCGCCCAATTATTGGTTCAAGCCTGGTAGGTTACAATATGCTTCGGCAAAGTCATCTGTTTGAAGAAACAGGTAACTATTTTCGATATGTGGGTGGGGTGGAGGGCGTGGAAGTAATTCAAGACTTCCTTGAGCAGAAACAAGGTTTGTTGAGCGGCACCGAAAATGAAGCTCAAATGGATTCGATCTATCGGACCGAAGCGATTAAAGTAATTCTTGCCCATCCGGTTAAATATATTTTATTATCCGGCTACCGTTTTTTGCCGCTTTGGTTTAACTGGAAAATTATGGAAGGTGATGGGCACAAGACCGATTGGCGCGGTTATGCGACCATGGTCTTACAAGCTTTCCTGCTAATCTTTGCTTTGATCGGCATCTTGAGGAATTTATACCCTATTTGGCCTTTGTGGGCGGGTATCGCGGCGATTAGTTTGGCCTATATGTTGGTGGAAAGCCAGCTCCGCTATCTGCTTTCTGTGATCCCCCTTATTCTTAGTTTAAGTGCTAGCGGAGGGCTAAATCTTTTCAATAAATACTTGGCTCGTGGTTGAAAAATGTGCAAAATTGTGTCGCTGCAAGGAGGGCGTTAGCCTGATGAAGCAGTCTCTCCACTGTAGGGGGATTGCTTTGCGGCCAAGCGGTGCCCTGAGCCTGTCGAAGGGAGCGCCGCTTGCAACGATACGCACACCCAAAATCGGAAATTTTTCAACTTTCGTGAAGTACTGATTATTACCTTATCGGAAACGATTAACCCAGCATGTTTCGATTGCAAAACGGGGAAGTGTATGTGAGTGGGAGATGAAAATACGCCTGATGGCATAAGGATTTTGCTTTACTTCTCGCAACAGGGAAGGGCCGTTTTGTAGCGTAAAAGCGGCTCGATAACCGGCCCGGGCAACCAGATTCTCAATTTTTCCATTTAGGTCATGAGACATACCGTTTGGATATGCAAAACTTAAAACGGGTTCCCCAAGTTCTTTTTCAATCCGGGTTTTTGATCCTTCAATCTCAATTAGGGCTTGCTCCAGAGAAATGCGAGAAAGGATCGGATGATTTATGGTATGCCCGCCAAACTCAATTCCACCTTTATGCATTTCTCGAACCTGATCCCAATTGATCATCAAGTTTCGGAAGTAGTTTTGATGAATGGATACCCCGAGCTTTTCAGGTAAGCGATTAACCCAGAATTGTTTTTCTTGATCAGGTAATACTTTCAAGGACTCAATCAATTCTTTACAGATCTGATCTCTTTGCGTGGTATTTGTCCAGGTCCGTTCTTGGCCATTTGGAAAGAGAACATGGTCAGAGCCGGTATGATAAAAGCTATAGGCGACTAGATCCCAAAAGAACGGGTTGTCTGTGCCGATATGGCCAGTGGTTAAGAAAATTATGGCCGGGAAGTTGCACTGGCGAAGGATGGGGTATGCCTGGGTATAGTTGTCGAGATAACCATCGTCGAAAGTAATTAAAGCGGCATAGGGGGGCAAACAGCCTTCCCCATTCAGCCATTTAACAACATCTTTTAAAGAGACAACATTGAACCAGCGCCCTAGATAATCCATTTGTTGGGCAAAGGCAGTTGGGTGCGCGCTGATATTGGGCCGAAAAGAGTCAAGGCCGAGTTGGTCAGGATCATCTATCCGGTGATAATTAACAACGGTGAGAGACTTTGACCAAAATTTTTGACCAAGCCTTGTGAAACCAGTTTTATAAATAAAATTGACAAGCTGCTTAAAAAGCCTTGAACGCAAGGTTTTTGATTTTGGCATTGGTTCTGAGTATGACATGGCTAACTATCTTCGTTGAATGCGGTCCCAGATCTGAGGCTGTTTCCCGTGTAAAAATTGGAAAAAACCTTTGAGCGCGGCTAAATTACTATTGGTCAAAAAAGTAGGGAGGTAGAGAAGCTTTGCCAGCTTGGTGTCTTCTCCTGAATTAACCAATCGCGAGCCAATCCAAGCCAATAGGTAAAAGAAAGCCTGTAAACTCAGCATGATTGTGCTAAACGGTTTCCCGAGTAAAAGAACATTACTTGTCTGCGGCGGGAATAACACTGCAACTAAATTAAATATCGCGGCACCGATCATGAAAAAAGGCACGAACGGACGCAGGAATTTATGAGAGAGTATTTGCCAGACCAGTACAGGGCGATTGAAAGGTAATAAATTATTTGCCATTGAGATCGCTTGATACCTGCCCGCAATAATTCTTGTCCGGCGAATAACTTCATCTTTGGCGGTTAGAGATACTCGTTCGACCGCTTTTGCCTCAGGAATATAAACAAAACGATACCCCTGGCGGATCACTTGCATGGCAATGTAAAAATCGTCGTTGACAACCTTATCCGGAGGGGAAACATAAGCACTTTTCCGTACCGCTAAAATCTCACCAGAGGCGCTTGTACAACTGCCTAAACGGCTTTCTTGTTTTTTAATAAAGGATTCGTACTTCCAGTACAATCCTTCAGATGCGCCTAAATTGCCATCACCTTCGTCAATTACTTTTGCGCCACTTGCAGCCCCGATATCAGGATCTCCAAAAGGAGCTAATAATTCTTTTATTGTGTTTGGCCGATAGTAGTTGTTTGCATCTGAGAAGACAACCACATCGCCGCGAGCATAAGGCATCGCGCGATTAATAGCCGCCATTTTTCCGCGTCGTTCAGGATTGTGCAACAGTTCAATACCTTCATGAGCATATTTCTTGACAATTTCGGGGGTACGGTCATTTGATCCATCGGTGACAATCAAAATCTGAAAACGATCTTTGGGGTAATCAATTGCCAAACAATTTTTGATTTTTTCTTCGATAACAATTTCTTCATTATATGCGGCGATAAGGAGCGTGACAAAAAGCGAGTGGGGAGTGTATAAATAATTTTTCGGGCGGGATTTTGCCAAAAGTGCAATTAATAGTGGGTATCCAAAATATACATATAAAATGCTTACGACTGAAAGCCAGAATAAAACTGCCAGCAGGATTGACCACCCAGATAGACTGTTCATGGTAAAGCGCATCTCCATTATTGAAAACGAACAAGATTCGCGTTTTGGCGATCCTTGCTTAAGCAGTTGGTCAAACTAAAACCTCGCTCTTCTTATGAAAACCTTCTTATAAGAAAGCCGAATCACCCAACTGCCCAGATAGTCCATCGGGCTTATCTGAGATGTTTCGTGAAGCGCTGAAATTATTATGACTGCGCCAAGTATAATCAAATCTAATAACCATTATGGCTAGATTTTTATATCAATGTGTAACTATTCTATTACAAATAATGGTATAATATAGGCCTAGTTTATCATAATATTAATTTCAATGCTAGTTCATATAACCCTACGGAGTGTTTATTATGGAAATAAAATTTTACCTCAGAATAATTCAACGCAGTTGGTGGCTGATCTTGATTTCGGCCATCGTGGCAGTTAATTTGTCGCTTGTATATTCATACTATTTTGTTACCCCGATGTATGAATCCGTTGCCCGGTTCATAGTCAGCCCCAACATCAAAAATATCGAAAGCAGAGACCTGGTTAATAGCCTGGAGGCTTTGGATAAACGGTCCATTATTTCTACTTATGCCGAAGTCTTGAATAGCGGTCAGATTATCAACGGTACGATGGAATTGCTCTTGGCAAAGCCAGATGAGTTCATTGAATATACGACCTCGGTGACAGTTCTCCCTGATGCCAACATTATTCGATTCAGTGTTAAGGGGCCCGACCCTCAAGTGGCTGCCATGTTGGCGAATAGTATTGGACAGTATGCGATTAATTATATAAAGAATCTATATGTAATCTACAATATTGATTTTCTTGATAAAGCCTCAGCGCCCGCAGAACCTTATCAACCTCAACCCTTTCAAGATGCGGGGCTTGCCTTGCTGGTTGGAATGGTCATAGGCATTGGCCTGGCGGTTTTCCGCGACCAATTGTCGAGTTCGTTGGATAAACTCGGCCAGCGAAACATGTTTGATGCTGAATCAAGGGCTTATTCAAGAACTCATTTCGAGCGACTGCTCCGTCAAGAGATTGCCGATCACCCAGATAATATCCTGAGCATTGGGCTGATTCAATTAAGCGGGATTGAAGAGTATTACGACTCTCTGCCTCAGGCTTATATGAATCAAATTATGCGTAAAGTGAATGAGACTCTAAAATATCAACTACGTGGTAATGATGTGGTGGGTAGGTGGTCAAAGCTTCAGTTTAGTGTGCTTTTGCCTTCAACAGATGGCATATCTGCTAAGCGCAGGTTGGCGCGGATCAGCGAGATTCTGGGTCAACAGTTTTCTTTGGATGAAAATGGAGAATTCGATGTGCAGTTAGACCCGAGGATTGGTTTAGCAGAACGTCAAAACGATGAATATATTCCAGTTTTGATGAGTCGAACCGAGGAAGCACTTGGCGTTTCTATGCAATCTGGCAAGGAAAAGGTTAGTTTATATAAAGCCCAGCCAATTAATCTACCGTGAAATGTCATGAAATTTGTACATCAGTTAATCCAATGGAAACTATTGTAGTGGAAGGAGCTAATTAATGAAAAACAAAGTTTTTATCGTTGTTGTGATTCTAATTTTATTGTCGATCAATCCGTTAAAAGTGTCGGCCCAGGTGTCTACACCTACTCCTACGCCGACTATTACTCCTGTCGTAGCTGAGACAGTAACTGTTGTTGATAACAAAGCTTCTGTGACATTTGCGCAACTGCGCTTTCGAGACGATACATTGACCAGCCCACTTGATTCCACCCGGGTTCTTTTCAGCCTTCCGCCAAACTGGCGACTGGTTTCGGGTGGGGAAGTTGAAATTAACTATGATGTTCTTTTTAGTGGGCCGGATGTTGCTAAAATATTCGATGGCATGAATCCCTTTGGCGGCTCCCTGTCAGTTGTTTACAATCAACAGATCATTGGCAACATTCCTCTTGACAAAGCTGGAAGCCATACAATCCGTTTCCAGATCCCACCTGAGGCGCTTAATTCTGCGCGTGAAGATGGTCGACATCAATTGACAATTTTTCTGGATGCCCAATTCAGTTGTACTTATGATATTCGCGCGAGTGTTGTGATTAAGTCCACATCCAGTTTTAACCTTCCATTTGAGATTTCGCCGCCTGTTTTAGACCTTTCAAAACTGCCTGCACCCTTCTATTTGCAAAATGCCCTGATCCCCGATAGGACTCTGCTCGTGATTCCAGATGAGCCCAGTTTGGATGAACTTCGAGCAGCGTTGAATATCATGGCAGGGTTTGGTTCTTTGGTTGGCACAGATTTCAAATTTGAGATAGTAAATATTGGTTCATTATCTAATGAGGATCTGGCCTCCAGTAACTTAATCTTTGCAGGAAAACCCAATCAATTACCCCTGCTTGCTAAAGTTTACTTTCCGACATCTGTAGTAAATGGGGAGTTTGTGAACCTGCCAGCTGCTTCCGCAAATGATGGTGTGTTGGAAATGGCGATTTCCCCCTGGAATCAGAATAAAGTTGTTTTGCTCGTGAGCGGAAATTCGGATGAAGCCGTCTCTAAGGCCGCCACTGCGGTTAGCTCCGGCAAGATTTTTATCTACAATGATCCGGCTGTTTCTTACGTTAGCGATGTCAAATTACTCAATGATGCTATTCCGGTAGTTGAAGATTTTAACTTTAAAAATTTAGGATATACGACTCAAACCATCTCTGGGATTGGTTTAATTAGTGCTGAATATGCCTTTGACGCCGCCAAGGAACAGGTCGCAACGAAAGACGGATACTTCGATTTGGCTTTTTACAATTCCGGCTTGTTGGACTATGGCGCGTCATCCTTGACTGTCAGCTTGAATGACCAGATCATAAATGGCACTGCCTTCAGCAAGGAAACGGAAAAATTAACAACGTTGCGAATTGATATTCCAACCGGGTTGATCCGCTATGGACAAAATCGGCTTATGGTCAGCAGCAGGATGTTGACTAGTATTTCATGCGATACGACAGGGTTTTCCAATCCATGGTTGGTTGTTTCTGATCAATCAAAAATCCACTTGCCAGCCACTGCCATGGAAACATCTTTGGGCAGGTCTATTCTGGATCTAAAATCGTATCCGAGCCTTTTCTTGACCCATAGCGATCTCGGTGATGTTGCTTTCATTCTGCCAAAGTCAGCCCCTGATAGTTTGAGGATTGCCGGTAAACTCGCTTATGACTACGGTAAAACGGTCACGCCTCTCATCCCTAACCTTGCGGCGGCTTATGCGGATGATATTCCCGATGAAATACGAAATGGCAGGTCATTGATTGTTATTGGCAAGGCAAATGCTCTCCCCTTGTTGACTGAAATCAATGATCGACTTCCTGCTCCATTTAATCTTGATGATAACACTGCCAGCGAAGGCAATATGCAAGTCACTTATCGTATTCCTGCGGGTGTAAGCGTTGGTTATGTAGAATTACTTTATTCCCCCTATAATTTTGAAAAGACCATGCTGATAGTATCTGGTAATACCGATGAAGGATTGGTCATGGCCGGAAACGCCCTCCTACAAGCCGACTTAAAAAACCAGTTGGCCGGTCTGTTTGCGATTACCAATGGGACTCAAGTTGCAAGCAACAGTGCCGTACAAAACTTTTCAGCGGTGGGAAAGATTGTGCCAAATGCAGAGCCAGCCATTAACACACCTATTTTGCCGAGGCGTGGAACCAACGATAAACTCCCGTCTCCTGGTTGGCTAATCCCGCTAATTGTTATCTCAGCCTCGATAATTGTACTGGTGTTGGGCTACATCATTGGTAGCGCTATTTTGCGGAGGCGTTCAAGCAAGACTGTTGATGTTTTTGCAGAAAAAGGTCGCGTGGATTGAGCCGCAAGCCATTTGTGATGAATTAGGTTTCGTAAAATGATTGCCATCCCGGCTTGATTTCTCGAGCGCCGTCCGAGATCCTTATTTCGGACGGCGCTCTGTCTTTAATGGGGACGTTTGCCGGTTCCAGGATGCATTTTCGTATCAACCGGGGTGGCAGGAAACCAAACGCGCCAAAGAGAAGTCGATAGACAGCCAAAATAATGGATGCCCCAGGCGATGTACATATCCATGCCCTGTGCGATCTACAGAAGAGGCAGCGTATTTCCCTGGGTGATGAGACTGAAGTAATTTATCCGCAACTTGCTTCCCCCAATCCACGGGAAGATCTGCCAGGCCGCGAATGGATGGCGATTATGAATAAAATTGGTCAGCAGCGAATGCGGTGTTTCAGCGCGACTTTTGGCATTGTCTTGCCGTTCAGAATACCTTTAAAAATGGGTTGGCTTGTTGTTCCTGCCCCACTGTCGTTTCCTCGCCATGCCCAGAGAGCAGGCGGGTTTCGGGCGGCAGGCTGAAAATCTGTTTTTGGATGCTCTCCACGAGCGTATCCCAATCGCCGCCGGGCAGGTCGGTGCGGCCAACCGAACCGGCAAAGATCAAATCGCCGCAGAAACAGACATCAGCTTCAGCGCAGTAGAGCACCACATGGCCGGGGGTATGGCCGGGGGTGCAGCGCACTTCGAGGGTATTGTTTCCCAGCCGCAGGATCTGGCCGTGCGTAAAGTCGATGGCCGGTTCGGGGCCGGGGTCGATCTTGAAACCAAACAGCGCCGCGCCGCCCGCCGCTTTCCACAAGTCATGGTCGGCGGGGTGCAGGGCCACCAGCGGGAGCGGGTTGAGCGCATCAGCAATCGCCGCTGCCCCGCCGAGGTGGTCGAAGTGGGCGTGGGTATACCAGAGATGGGCAATCCGCCAGCCGCGTGGTTTGGCTTCGGCCAGGATCACATCCCCATCCCAGGCCGGGTCGATGACGGCGGCTTCGCCGCTGGCGCTGTCAGCGATGAGATAGGCATTCGTGCGAACGGGGCCAAGGGGCAGGGTCACAATTTCAAGGGCCATGGGTCACTCATGAATCTCAATGATCGGTTGAAGCTGGTCTTGAATGGGGCGCGGGGCGAGCCTCAGGCTGAGAGAAATCCCCAGAAGAATGGCGACTAGGGCCACCGGGTAGACCAAGGAGGCCTCCCGCTCGTAAAGGAATCCGGCTGCGATCGGGGCAAGAATCAAGGTCAGGCCAAGGAACGTTTCCGAGATGCCATAAGCCAACCCCATCTGGGATTCATGCACCAATGGGCGGATTTGGGCCATGAAAAGTGAACGCGCAGCGCGAAAGCCGCCCAGCAGGAAGTAGGAAAGGGCGAACCACCCGTAGCCGTTGGTTTGCCATAGCAGCAGGCTGTAGATCCCAACGCCAGCCTGCCCGAGGATAAACCCCAGGCGCGCATCCAGCGAGCCGAGCAAAAATGAAAGCGCAGTGTTGCCCGCCCCGCCAATTGTCCCCAGGAAACCAATTTGCTCCAATGAGAGACTGCGCACTTCTTGCAGGAATTTGGGCGTGAATGGCTGGGGCAGGTAAGTTGCCAGGATGATGATAAAACCAAGCCCCAGGAATCCGAGATAGCGCCGATTGGTGAACAAGCTCGGCGGAGGGCTGGTTGGATCATGGTGATCGCGCGGTTGGGGGGCGATCAGCAATAAAAAGCAGGTCGAGATCATGAACAAAACCCCGGCCACGTAATAAACACTGCGCAGGCCGTAATGGTCGCCAATCCAGCCGCCGGTGAAGGGGCCAAGCACCACGCCCAGGTTGAATGTGGCTGAGATGAGCGTGATGGCGCGGCCTACGCTCCAATTGCCGCGCGCGGCGGTGATGTAGCTGTTAAGCGGCGAAGAAACAAAGGCGGTAAAACCATAGATCAAAAGTCCCACAACAAAGAAAGGCAGGCTGGGCGAGAGCGCCATGATCCAGGTTGCGGTGATGCCGATGAACCAGGCGGTGATCAGGAGCGGGCGGCGTCCGAGGCGGTCGGCGAGATACCCGGCTGGGATGTGGGCGATCATCATGGCAAAGCCTGCCGCCCCCAGGATATATCCGATGGTGATGGGGTCGGCTCCCAGTTCCGAAAGGTAAATGGGCTGGAACATAAAAAACATGCCTTCGCCAATGCCCCAGGTGAACAGGGCAATGGCGATCCAGAGCAGGGATGGATTCATTGCGCCTCCACCCGGTGCACAAAATCAGCGGCGGCCTTGAAAACGATTGTACGTTGGGCGTCGCGGGTGATGACGTGCCCTGAACCTTCGATCCAGAGCGCTTGTTTATCGGGTGTTCCGAGATGGTCGTAGATTTGCTGCAAACTGTCCTTGACTACATAATTATCATCCCGGGAGTGAATTAACAGCACCGGTTTCTGGATTTGAGGGAGCGCCGCGTGCATGAGGCCCAACAGTTTGTTCAATTCCCCAACGGCGTGCAGCGGGTTCTGGGGATAAGAGACATGTTCTTTCCAGGCTTGCTTGTCGAACCAACCCGAGCCGGGTTCTTCGTCACCTTTGGGCATGAATGGGATCATTTTGCTGATCCACTCAATATGCCGCAGGCGCGGGTCGGGAGGCAGGGCGTAGGGTGTCGACATGACGACCAGCCCTTTAACCGGGAGATAGGCCGATGTGGTCAGGGTCAGGACGCCGCCCATCGAAAGTCCCATCACATAAACGCTTTTGACTACACCAGAGAGCAGGTGGTAGCCATCCTCGACAGAGGCCAGCCAATCCGTGTAGCTGGAGCGGATCATGTCTTCGGGGCAGGTGGCGTGGCCGGAGAGGCGGATGCCCAGAACTGTGAAGCCCTGTTGGTGTAGATATTCGCCCATCCAGCGCATTTCCTTGGGCGCGCCGGTGAAGCCGTGGACAAGTAAAATCCCCGCTTCGGTCGAAGCCGGGAAAAAGAAGGGTTCAGCAGTTGGGATGATCTGGGCCATAGGTTTTTTATTTGATGGGCGGGAAGCCATCTGGTAATTCTTCTGATGAGGTTACTTCCCGGTGATTATACTCTCCTGGATAGACCATCTGGGATACATAATCTCTACATATTATCCTTACAAAAATCACACCTTTTCCTTTCCCCAGACTTCTATAATTTGCGTGGTCTTCCCACAGAAATTTTCCAAAGAACCAATTTGTTTTGAAAATCACCCGCGCTGAAAAGGATAGCAGATGCAAAAATCCAACTCAAACATTCAAGCCAGATTTGCGGTTGTTTTAATTCTTACCACGCTGTTGGTGGGTTGCTCGACATCGGCTTCAAAGGGAACGAATAGTGTGGGGGTTGTTTCCTCGGTGACGGTGACTGATAAAGTTGAAACCTCGGGCAATTTGAGCGCCGACAAACTGACGACGCTGAAATGGGGCACCGGCGGGGTGGTGGAGAAAGTCAACGTGGAGGTGGGGGATAAAGTTAAGATGAATGATATTTTGGCTGCCCTGCGCGTGGATTCGGTCGAGTCTGATATTGCCACCGGGCAATCTGACCTGGCCACCGCCCAGCGCGATCTGCAGGATTTATTGGATTCCAAGACCTCCCTGGCGGAAGCGCAATTGAACGTAATCAATGCCCGGGCTGATGTGGAAACTGCCCAGAACAACTATGATGCGCTGGCTTATCCGCGCGCATCAGACACCCTGATCAAGCAGACGCAGGCAAAGATTTGGGCAGCCGAGAAGGCGCTGACGCTGGCTCATAAAGCCTATAAAGAAGTGCAGCATAACCCTGATGGCGACGCGTCCAAAACAGCGTCATTGCTCAACCTGACAAATGCGCAACTCACGCTCAACGATTTGCGAGCCACCTATAACTGGTATATTGCCAAGCCGACCCAGGCCGATTATGACAAGGCCAAGGCGAAATTGGACCTTGCCAGGGCGGCTCTGGAGGATGCCCGGCGAAAACGGGACAATATTAAAGGCGGTGCTGACCCGCTGAAACTGGCAGCGGCACAGGCCAAGGTCACAGCCGCGCAGGCCACAGTTAACACCATGTATATCATCGCCCCCTTTGATGGCGAAGTGATTTCCGTCCAGGCGGGCGTTGGCAACTCAGCGGCCAATGGCGATTCTGCGGTGGAATTGGTGGATCGAGATACACTGAAAGTGGAAACGCTGGTGGATGAAACCAGTATCTCCAGTATTTCTGTAGGAAACCCCGCAGAAATCAGCATGGACTCGCTCCCGGAGACAGTCCTGACCGGAAAAGTGGGTCGGATCAAGCGGATTGGCACGGTCGTAAATGGCCTGGTTAAATATACAGTAGTTATTTTGATCGACCCCACCGACAAGCCGGTCCTTTTTGGGGGAACGGTCAATGTCACCATCCTGACCGGCGAACCGCATTCCATGCTGGCAGTGCCTGTCAACGCTGTCCAGACTGGTACCCAGGGCGAATACGTCATCCTGATTAAGGCAGATGGAAGCACCCAGCGCGTGGTAGTCGAAAGCGGCGACTTGGTCGATGCACTGGTGACGATCACAGCAGATGGTCAACTCAAGGAAGGCGACAAGCTCCAGATTGGAACGAGCAGTAGCAACAATTCGACCGGGAATAACCGGAATAATTCCGATCCTGGCGGCGGGATGCCCATGCCCGGCGTGGGTGGAGGGCCTCCCGGTGGATAAAATGACAGGCACGCATTCGATGATCCAGATCGATGCGCTGACCAAAATCTTCGCGATGGGCGAGAATGAAGTCCGCGCCCTGGATGGGGTCTCGTTTTCCATCGAAAAGGGTGAGATGATTGCCATCATGGGGCCGTCCGGCTCCGGGAAAAGCACGCTGATGTCGATTGTGGGCTGCCTGGATGTGCCGACTTCCGGGTCTTATATCCTGGATGATAGCGCGGTGGAAAAAATGAACGATGCCCAACTGGCGCAGGTGCGCAGCCGCAAGATAGGTTTTGTCTTCCAGCAGTTTAACCTGCTTTCCCGCACCAGCGCCCTCGAAAATGTGCTCCTGCCGCTCAGCTATACTGGGATGAGCGCCCGCGCCTGCCGCGAAAAGGCCCTGGCTGCGCTCGAAATGGTTGGTTTGACGGACAGGGTCAAACATCACCCTGCCGAGCTTTCTGGTGGCCAGCAGCAGCGTGTGGCCATTGCCAGGGCAATTGTCAACAATCCAGCCATCTTGATCGCTGATGAACCCACCGGCGCGCTCGACAGCAAAACCGGCGCGGAAATCATGGACTTGTTCCAGTCTTTGCATCGGGATCTCGGGCAAACGGTCATCATGGTGACGCACGACTCGTTTATCGCCCGCCACACGGAGCGGATCATCCACCTTGCCGATGGGCGCATCACCTCCGATGCCTTGAACCCGAATCCGCTTAAAGCGGGTACGCCTCGGCCAGACACCGAGGCTTAATGCAGCGTTTTGCTAAAGGATTTTCATCTTTTAGGGGTGAAAACCCTCACTGTTTCGACAGGCTCAACACACCGCCTGCCCCCTCCCATCGGGAGAGGGGGACACCTTCCGGCGAATAGTTGTCAAATTTGGGGTAAGGGAGTGCATCTGAATTCAAGGCAGCAACTTGAGTTTTTAGGAGACAGTCATGCTGATTTCACAAAACATTTTGACAGCCTTACGCGGCCTGATGGCCAACAAACTGCGTTCGGCGCTGACCATCCTTGGGATTGTCATCGGGGTGGCCGCCGTGGTGGCGCTGATGGCGATTGGCAACGGCGCCACCAGCAGCATCACCGACCGGATTGCATCGAACGGTTCCAACCTGTTGAACATCCAGGCCGGGCGTTCCCAACGCCCGGCGGCGGGCAGCGCGCAGATGGCCCCCACCTATCTGACCTATAAAGATTACCAGGCGCTTTCGAAAACATTAACAGATGTCGCCGGGATCGCCCCGGCCTATCAGGGTAGATATACCGTCACCCTGGAGGCTGAAAGTTCGAGTATCTCAATCACGGGTGTCACGGAAGATTACCTGAGTGTACATACTTATGAACTCGAGACAGGGCGCAACCTGACCGCCAGCGACCGCAGTAAGCTCAGCCAGGTGGCCGTGATTGGCGCGACCATTGTGGAAGATTACTTTTCAGGCAGTTCCCCGCTCGGGAAAACCCTGAAGATCAATAACACCACCTTCACGGTGGTCGGAACTCTCAAGTCGAAAGGTTCCTCCGGCTTTGATAATACGGATGAGGTGATTTTCATCCCGCTCGAGACCGGTTACAGCAAACTTTTCGGCTCGAATGCCGTCCAGAACGGTGAAAAGGTGGTCAGCGCGATTGCTGTTTCTGCCAGCTCAGCTGAAACGATTGATTCTGTTTCCGCGCAGATCAGATTTGTCCTGCGCCGCCAGCACCGTCTCAAAGCAGGCGTTTCGGATGATTTCCGCGTTTCGAATC
Organism: Anaerolineales bacterium UBA5195; assembly: GCA_002412925.1. Classification (GTDB taxonomy): domain Bacteria; phylum Chloroflexota; class Anaerolineae; order Anaerolineales; family Villigracilaceae; genus UBA5195. The sequence goes on from DHVZ01000011.1 coordinate 290,651, forward strand.
AGGCCGAGTTGTTGTCCACCTTGAGCAGCGTCACCACCACCCTGACGACTTTCCTGGGCGCGATTGCGGCGCTTTCATTGCTGGTGGGCGGCATTGGCATCATGAATATCACCCTGGTTTCAGTCAGCGAGCGGACGCGCGAGATTGGCTTGCGCAAGGCGGTGGGCGCGCGCAAAGACCATATCCTCTTCCAGTTCCTGGTGGAAACCATGACGCTCAGCGTTTCTGGAGGTTTGGTTGGAATCCTCCTGGGTGCGGCGATTGCCTGGGTGGTGACCTTGTTGGGCCTGATTACCGCCAAAGTAACGCTTTCCTCCATCCTGCTCTCTTTTTTCTTCGCGGTGGCGATTGGCCTGTTTTTTGGGATCTACCCGGCCTACCGCGCTGCCAACCTGCACCCGATGGAAGCGTTACGTTCGGAATAAATTAGTAGGGACACAGCGGCGGGTCAGCGCAAAACAGCGCTCAATTATCCGCTGTGCCCCTACTTGAATGTGGTATACAATTTCTGTAAGGAATCAAAATGATGTCGAAATCTATCCTGGTTGTCGATGATGAAGAACGAATTCGCGCATTACTCGAGGCTTATTTGACGCAGGAAGGCTTCCGGGTGGTGACGGCTTCCGATGGCCGGGAAGCACTGGCTGTGGCGGAGCGCGAACACCCTGATTTGGTCATCCTGGATATCATGATGCCAGAGATGGATGGGTATGAGTTTCTCCGTTTCTACTCAAAGGAACATGCCGAGCCGGTTATCTTGCTGACCGCCCGGCTCGAGGAAAATGACAAGATTGTCGGCCTGGAACTGGGCGCGGATGATTACATCACCAAACCCTTCAGCCTGCGCGAATTGACCGCCCGGGTGCGGACGGTACTGCGCCGGGTGGGAAAAAGCCTGCCCGCCACCAACCTGTTGGAAGCGGGCGAGATTGTCATGGACCGCGACGCGTATATTGTCACCGTCCGCGGCCAACCTGTCTCATTGACGCGCTCGGAATTCGACCTGCTGGCCGCGCTGGTTTCCTCCTCAGGGCGGACGTTGAGCCGCCTGCAATTACTAGATTTTGTCCAGGGGGTGGCCTTCGAGGGGATCGAGCGCTCGATTGACGTACACATCAAGAATTTGCGCGCCAAGATCGAAACCGATCCGCATAACCCCATTTATGTCGAGACGGTCTATGGCGTAGGTTATCGCTTCAACCCGGTCCGGAAGGCTGGCTAAATGCTGACCATCAACCGTTCGATCCTGGTCAAACTGATCCTGGCTTTTTGGGTGATGAGCATTTCGGGGATTGTGATCATTGCCTTGCTGGCGGGTCGCGTCAGCAGTCAGGAGTTCAACCGTTTTGCCAGCGAAGCGCAGTATCAGGATTTAATCGACAACCTGGCAAAGTATTATGCTGAGCATGGCGATTTTGGCGGTGCAGGGGGTTTGCTTGAGGCGGCTCACCAAAAAGCCCAGGGCGGGCAGGCCAGGGAGTTTCTGGTGACCGACCAGGCCGGGAAGATTTTGCTCTCGTCGGTGCAGAAGCTTCCGTCTGGAAGACCTTCCCCCGATCTGGTCAACATTGGTTATCCGATTGTTGTCAGGAACGAGGTGGTCGCGCGCCTGATCCCGATGCGCCCTCCGAAAGATTTTACAGAGATGGCCTCTGAGAATATCCGGCGGATCAATTCCAGCCTGTTTTTTGGGGGGATTGCCGTGACGATCCTGGCGCTGCTCTTCGGTTGGCTGATGGCCCGCAATATCATCCGCCCCTTGCGCGAGTTGAATGCGGCGACCCAGTCGATTGCGCAGGGCGACCTGGAAAAACAGGTGGCCCTCACCACCCGGGATGAGATTGGCACCCTGGCCGCCTCGTTCAATGCGATGACCGCCAGCCTGAGGCGCTCGCGCGACCTGCGCCGCCAGATGACGGCGGATATTGCCCACGAACTGCGCAACCCCCTGAGCATCATCCTGGGGAATGCCGAGGCGCTCAGCGAAGGCGTTTTACCAGCCACCCCCGAAACGCTGGAGATCATTTACGATGAAGCCAGGCACCTTTCGCGGCTGGTGGATGACTTGCGGACACTCTCGCTGTCTGAATCGGGGGAATTGTCCCTGGAACGCAGCCTGGTCAACCCCGCTGAAATCCTCGAGCGTTCCGCTTCGGCCTATGCCTTGCGCGCCGCAGAAAAGGGCGTGACCATCCAGGTTGAATCTGCCCCGGATTTACCCCTCGTCAACGTGGATATGGAGCGAATTGGGCAGGTGCTGGTGAATTTGCTGGATAACAGCCTGAAACATACCCCCGCGGGCGGTTCGATCCGGCTCTCAGCGTTTTCATCGGGCGAGGTGGTCGAAATCTCGGTCCAGGACAGCGGCTCGGGAATCCTGGCGGAAGACCTGCCGTATGTTTTCGACCGTTTCTATCGTGGCAAACAAACTTCCGGTCGGGTCAAGGATGGCTCCGGGTTGGGGTTGGCGATTTCGAGGGCGCTGGTGGAACTGCACCAAGGGCGGATTTCCTTGCAAAGTGAAGTGGGGCAGGGGGCGACCATTACGATTCATTTGCCTGTTGCTCACAACGAGTAAGCGAATAATAAAGGAGACAGTCACAGATCAGATGACTGTCTCCTTTTGCGAAAAAGTGCAACAGGCTGTAGTTATGTGTTTTGACAAAAAGTCAGCGCATCCAGGGCGGGTTTAGCTGCTTCACAAATCCGTAGATCGGGCAGTCTTCATCGTGCGCGCCAGCTAGGTAACCGGTTGACATCAAAAACTCATTGACGATTTCGCCGCCGGTAAAAACGAAGGTTTTCTTGAACAGCTTCGTCCATTCTTCTTTGGTGAGCGGGTGATGCGCATCCAGCCAGCCTTTGAACGAGCCGAATTCCTCGCGCAGGACTTGGATGCGACGGGCGTTTTCGATGGCTGCGTTGACTTTCAACCGGTTGCGGATGATGCCGGGGTCCGCGAGCAGCCGGGCGCGCTCGGTTTCCCCGTAAGCGGCAACTGTCTCGATTTCGAAATGGTCATAGGCTCGGCGGAATTTCTCCGCTTTTTTGAGAATCGTGAGCCATGACAGCCCGGCCTGGTTGATTTCGAGAATCAAACGCTCGAAGAGCAGGTTGTCGTCGTTGAGTGGGAAGCCATATTGCGTATCGTGGTATTCACGGTTGAAGGTGTCTTCAGGGTGGGTGTTGCAGTAGTCGCAGTAGGTAGTCATAGGATTTTAGGATTGAAGATTTTGCTCATGCTGGTCGGTTAAGCGCAACCGCCGACCGTGAACGACGGTCGACGGTCAAGTGCCTGCGATTCGAGTCTATCCAACTACGCGGATTTCGCGCGGCATGTCACTCAGGCTTTCTGAGCCATTCTCGGTGACGATGACGTCATCTTCGATGCGCACGCCGCCTTCCCCGAGCAGGTAGATGCCCGGTTCAACCGTGTAGGCCATACCAACTTCAAGGAGCTGTTGGTTATCGCCGCGCATGTAAGGGTCTTCGTGGACTTCCATGCCGATGCCGTGACCGGTGCGGTGTCGGAAATATTCGCCGTACCCGGCGGCTTCGATCACACCCCGGGCGGCCTGATCCACCTTGGCGGCGGGAACGCCCGGTTTCCCGGCGGCGCGGCCGGCGGCGTTGGCTGCCTGTACGATTTTGTGGATTTTCTCGAACTTCGGGTCGATCTCGCCGACGGCAAAGGTGCGGGTCAGGTCTGAGATGTAACCATTGTAAGCCGCGCCCCAATCGAAGAGCAGCAGGTCGCCAGCCTGGAGTTTTCTTTCTGAGGGTGAGGCGTGCGGGTTGGCGCTGTTCGGCCCGCCCGAGACGATTGGATTGAACGACACGCCGGCTGCGCCCAGACGCAGCATCTGGATGGTCAGTTCGGCGGCCAGTTCCCTTTCGCTCATTCCCATTTTAATCAGCGGGAGAGTCGCTTCAAGCGCCTGCTGGGCAATCTGAACGGCTGTGCGCATGGTGGCAATTTCAGCAGGATCTTTGGTCAGGCGCAGCGCGGCCAACGTTTGCTCGGCAGAGACGATTTGTGCGTCGGGCGCGCCATTTTCGAGGTAGCGCAGTTCCAAGACGCGCAGGCAGCGCGGTTCGACGCCGATCGTGCGCCCGTGGAGCCCCGCCTCGTGCAGGGCCTGGCGGAAGATTTGTGGCCAGTCGGCGGGGTTTTCTCCGTAGGGATAGGTTTTAATTTCGTAGTCGAGCGCGGCCGTTTTTGCAAATTCCAGTTCGGGCAGGATCAGGGCCGGGGGTTGGCCGAGGGTGACGATCAGCACGACCGGGCGTTCCATTAGATGGAAATCCAGCCCGGTCAGGTAGGCGAGCGTGGGGCCGGGGTTGATGGCGACAGCGTCGAGGCCGGAAGCGCTCATCGAAGCGGTGAGTTTAGCGAGGCGTTGGGGGTAGGTCATGTTGTATCCTGTCTGTAAAGTTATTTTTGTTTTTTATCGGTCATGCGGAGGCGGACGATCCAGTCCACCAGCCAAGGCATTCTATCATCCGCCCAAAAGGCGATCTGGAACCACCAGGGGATGATCAGCCGGCGGCGCGGATGTTTGGCAATCTCCACCACGCGCCGGGCAACGTAGGTGGAACTCATGTGCGTCAGGGATGAAAACGGGCTGGTTTCACTCTTTTTACCGGTGTGCAGGCTGAATTCGGTGTAGGCCGGGCCGGGGTAGATGCCAGAAACCCGAATGCCGTAGTGGGCTACTTCGCGCCGCAGGGCGTCGGTAAAGCCGCGCACGCCGAATTTGGAGGCCGCATAGACGGAGTATTTGGGCGCGGCAATCCAACCGGCGACGGAAGACATGTTGATGATGTGCCCGCTGCGCTGCGCGATCATTTGCGGCAGCACAGCATGAGTGACTTCCATCAGCCCGGTCAGGTTGACGTTGACCTGGGTCTGGATATCGCGCCCGGAGTTCAGGTTTTCGAAATAGTCCAGCCGCCCGAAACCGGCGTTGTTGAACAGGATGTCGACGCGCTCGTAGTTTTCGATGACGCTTTTGATCATGTTCTCGATGTCGGCGCGATTGTTGACATCCACCGGGGTGGCCATGGCCTCGCCGCCCGACGCCTGGATTTTTTCCACCTCGGCCTGCATTTTCTCAACCCGTCGGGCGGCCAGCACAACGGAAGACCCCTCTGCCGCAAACCGGCGCGCTGCATCCTGCCCAAAGCCGGAGGAAGCGCCGGTGATCAGCACCACCTTGCCTTTCAGGTCAACTGTCATCTGCGCCTCCGTGGTGGGGAAAAAGCCGCTGGCTGGAGCGCGACGCACCCACACTTACAAGAAAGAAGTAAAAAGTGTTATCTTATTGTACACTTTTTACTTCTTTCTCTTTTACCCATTTCTACTATTGGGTGTGGTTCAAGATTTCGGAGAA
>DHVZ01000030.1 GCA_002412925.1 Anaerolineales bacterium UBA5195
TTCGATTTTCGCCAATGTACAGTTGTTAATCGAATAGGTTTGTAAAGCGCACTTGACATTTAAGGGCCGTAGAGTTACACTATGTAAAGTGAGCTTTACAAGGAGACTTCATGCAGAATCGACTGGAAGAATTGCGCATTAAAAATGGATGGACCCAGCAGGAGTTGGCCGACCTGGTTGAAGTCTCCCGCCAGACGATCATATCGCTGGAAAATGGACGTTACAACCCGTCTATTCTGCTGGCCTTCCGGTTGGCTCGCTTGTTCAAGCTGCAAATTGAAGAGCTCTTCTTATATTCAGATGAGGAGAATCATGGATAATCGAATGAAATGGATATCAGCCAAGATCCGCACAGGATGGATATTGCTGGTCACGGGTGCCCTAGTGGTAGGCTTGGGAAGATTCGTTGAACATCAATATTCCCACTTACCTTATAATCTACGCATCATCACAGGATTGGGACTCCTCTTGACCGGGATCGGAATTGGATACCTGGTACGTTACTGGGCAGCTCTGAAAGATGAACAATCTGCCAAACGCCTGACCGTGGAAGAGCGGGATGAGCGGACCGTGCTGGTCCGCGCCCGGGCGGGGAACCGCGCTTACTGGGTTTCTGCCGTGCTAGTCTATACCGGATTGATGTGGTCATCCTTCGCTGCTAACGGAGGCCTGCCTGACTTGAGTGGGGATGTCTTGTGGTATTTCCTGGCGGCAGGCGTGGTCATACCTTTTGGGGTGTATAGTGCCAGCATCCTGGTAGACCAACAGAATTCCTGATTCCGTTGAGCGTTGCCACCGAACCTGTCAACCCAGATAGTGTATGCCTGAAAGACCACTAGGTCGCCTGGCTCGTCGACTGCGTGCGCACGCCAGTGTTCACAATATTCCGATGATGGGTTGTGAAACCAAAGAGCGCAAAAATCCAACTGCAGTATCTTCCAAAAGAACCGGGTTTGCTGTCCTATTCGCGATTCTGGTTGATCATGCACCTGCTCCAGTGTGGAATGTCAAAAAAACGAAAAGAGGATTAACGTACTCATTTGTATCAAATATCTCCTGACCTTCAACCTTTGACTTTCAACAAAAGAGGAATCCCCATGAACACCTTCATTAAGACCATCGACAACGGTCTGATCCTGCGCCGCTCCACCCCGGCAGATGCCGAAAAACTGGGCGAATTCAACGCCCACATCCATAGCGACGAAGGCTGGGACAAGCCTGATGACCGCATTGGCCAGTGGACACGCGACCTGCTCGAAAAGCCGCATCCCACCTTCGTGGCAGGCGACTTCACGATTGTCGAGGAGCAGGCCACGGGTCGGGTTGTCTCGTCGTTGAACCACATCTCACAGACCTGGACGTATGACGGAATCCCCTTCAAGGTCGGGCGTCCCGAATTAGTCGGCACCCTGCCCGAATTCCGCAACCGGGGCCTGGTCCGCCTGCAGTTCGACGAAATCCACCGCTGGAGCGCCGAGCGCGGCGAATTGGTGCAGGTTATCACCGGCATCCCGTATTATTACAAGCGTTTCGACTACGAAATGGGGCTGGAATTGGGCGGCGGACGGGTCGGCTTCGCCCCGCTGGTGCCGACTCTCAAAGAGGGCGAGAGCGAACCTTTCACCTTCCGCCCCGCCACCGAAGCCGATATTCCGTTTCTGAGACAGGTTGAGGCCCATGCCAACAAGCGTTATCTTGTCCGCTCGGTGCGCGATCAGGCCATCTGGCGCTACGAACTGACCGGACGCAGCGAACGCAGCGTCAACAATACCCTGTACCGCATCATCCAGAATGCCGTTGGTGAGCCGGTTGGTTATGTTGCGCATCCCTGGTACAACTGGGATTGGGGCATTCCCCTGTTTGAGTTCGAGCTTAAAGCGGGAATTTCCTGGCTGGCGGTGACGCCTTCGGTGGCTCGTTACATCCTCGCTGTCAGCAAGGAATATGCCCTGCGTGACGGTCAGCCGCCCGAAAACAAGACCGCCGTCCCGTTCTGGCACGGCTCATGGCACCCGGTCTACGAAGTCTGGCGCGAGAAGCTGCCGCGCATCCGGCAGACCTACGCTTGGTACGTGCGCGTCGCCGATCTGCCCGGATTCCTGAATCACCTCGCCCCGGCCCTCGAAAAGCGCCTGGCCGAATCGCTGATCCCCGGCTACAGCGGGAGCCTGCGCTTGAACCTGTACAAAACCGGCCTCAAACTGACCTTTGAGAACGGCAAACTGACAGAATCCGCTGCTTACAAGCCCCAACCCAACGAAATGGGCGAAATTGGCCTGCCCGACCTGACCGCGCTGCAACTGGTCTTTGGCTACCGCACACTCGACGAACTCAAATCCGCCTATGCCGATTGCTACTGGGAGACCGACGAAGCCCGCCTGCTGGTCTCAACATTGTTTCCGAAGAAACCCTCCTGGGTGGCGGGTGTCGTGTAATTTAGGAGGGGCGACCCATTGGGCCGCCCCTCCGGGTTTATGAAGATGAACAAATTTGGCGCTTACAAACTCTATCTGGCCTTATCGTTTTTTACATCCCTCTTTTTCAGCATGATTTTTGTGGTCATGTCGTTCTATGAGGCCACCGTGGCCGGGCTTTCAGGCCTTCAACTGGTTCTCGTTGGAACAACGCTTGAAGTGGTCATCCTGTTCTTCGAGGTGCCCACCGGGATCGTCGCGGATGCTTATTCGCGACGGTTGTCGATTGTCATCGGTTACTTCATTATGGGGCTGGCTTTTGTCGTCGAGGGGCTTTTTCCTTATTTTGGAACAATCCTGCTGGCTTCCGGGTTGTGGGGGCTGGGCTACACTTTCACAAGTGGCGCGACCCAGGCCTGGCTCTCCGATGAAATCGGCGAAGAAGCCGCCAACCGCGCCTTCCTGCGCGCCAACCAGTTTGACCTGGCCGGGGCCTTTATCGGGATGCTGATTGCCATTCCGCTCGGGAATCTCGCTGTGAGACTGCCGATCCTGGCGGGCGGCGTGGCGATTTTCCTGTTTGCCGTGGTTCTGGCCGTTTTTATGCCTGAAACCCGTTTCGCTCCCATCAAACCTGAAAATCGGAACACTTTCCAACACATGGGCGATATTTTCAGGAAAGGCTTGTCTACCGTCCGCGCCCGCCCGGCCTTGATGGCTGTTTTGGGTGTTGGCTTCATCTATGGTCTGTATTCCGAAGGCTGGGACCGGCTGTGGGTCAAATACCTGGTGGATAATTTCACCTTGCCAAGCATTTTCGGGATGAACGAGGTCGCCTTTTTGGGATTCCTGCGCGCAGGCGGGATGTTGCTCTCGATCCTGGTCACCAACCGGGTGGAAAAACACCTCGACGCCAATCATGCCCCCTCGATTGCAAAAGGCATGCTCTGGCTGACGGGTCTGCTCGCCCTGGCGATTTTCACTTTTGCGCTGGCCCCCAGCCTGGGGGTCGCGTCCGCGCTGGCGCTGGCGGTGGCTTCTGTCCTACTGGTAAACGTGACGCGCAACGTGCTTGGCCCCTTGTACGATGCCTGGGTCAACCAGCGCCTGGATTCGGGCACCCGTGCCACAGTCATCTCCATGTCTGGACAGGTGGATGCGATTGGGCAAATTGCGAGCGGGCCGTTAGCAGGCGTTGTCAGCCTGTGGAGTGTACAAGCCGCAATTACTTTTGCCAGTCTCTTGATTACCCCGGCCCTGCCGCTGATCGGGCGCGCCAACCGCCTGCACGCCGAGGAAATCCCCGAGGCAGAATCCTTACCAGTAGATTAAAAACCAGAGACCAGTCTCAAACGAGGCTGGTCTCTTTCTTACATAAAGCTATGCAGCTTACTGAGCTTCAACAACTGTGGAAGTGACTGTTTCGAGAGCTTTTAGCTCGCGATAGGTCAGTGTCCAGGTGCTGGATTCGTAAATCTTGGCCCAGCCGTCCACCAGCAGAATGGGCGAGAAAGCAACGGTGGCAAAGAAGGGCAGGCCGATGATCAGGGCAAAAATCCAGGGCCAGTAATCGGGCGCCGAAAGCAGGCTGGCAACGCCGGCAGTCAACAGGGTCGGCACCACGGCCACCACTATGCCGCCCAGGGCGGTGATGATGGAGACGATCAGCAGGGGGATGACCAGGATGATGAAAGCAATGCCCCAAGCAATCTTGATCCCGATCATCACCAGCCACATCAGCCCGGCGCTTTTCCAGTTGCGCTTGACCAGGGTCGTTGCCAGGCGCAGGGATTCCAACACGCCAGTGCCTTCGAGAATGGTCATCCGCCAGGCGAAATCGCGCAGCAGGTAGAGCACCACCATCAAGACAGCTGTGATTAAGATCGACACGAAAGCCAATCCGATTCCGGCGATCAGGCTGGTGACCAGGGTTGATTCCACGCCGCTCAAAGCCGCAGAGACAATCCACCAGCCGAGCACGCCCAGGATAACGAACAGCACCAGCGAGGGGATATGGACCACAAAGTTGATCAGGAAGACTCTCCAGGCTTCACGTGACCAGCCGTACTGCCAGCCTTGCCGGAAGCCGACTTTGACGCCCGATTGTTCGTACTCATTGACCATGCGAATGGCGGCTGTCTCAGCGATATAACGCAGGATGGCCCCAATGAAGCTAAAGATCAGGATCATGACCAGCGCGGTAATGAACACGGCAATGCCCATCCGAAATTCAACCGGATATTTTGCCTGCAGCTTCTGGATTTCGACACCAGCCTGTCGAAAGGCTTCATTCAGCTTTTCGCCGGGGGTTTCGCCTTTCAGGCCTTCCCAGTTCCAGTCATCTGACGGATGAAGATTCCATGGCCGCTCTTGGCCATTTTCCTGCCTGTCGTTGCGGGACGAGTTATTGTTGCTAAAGCTATTTCCGCCTGCTCCCACAGTCAGGGCCAGGATGAAACCGAAGACCCAGAGCATCCGGTAATTCCAAAGAATTTGCCAGGCGCGTTTGAGAATTTTTGTAACGTTTAACATGGTACACACTCCTTTTGAATAGTTACTTTACAGATGAAACGGTTGCGGTAGGGGCACGGCGAAACTTGGAACGATTGGCCTCTCGATAGGCTGGCCGTGCCCCTGCTGAACCGGTTTCTAGATCAGGATTGGGCCGGAAACTCAACGGTTCCCGAATTCGACGATTGTCCCTGCTGGCGAAACCACCAGGAGGCCAGCCAGCCCAGGTAGGCAACTGCCAGGAATGCCTGCCAGAGATATGGGCCGAGCAAATTACGGATGAACAAGTCAGTGTCATTCAGGTTGGACAGGATGATCCGGCTGGTGAAATTTAGCTGGCTGCCGAACAGGTTTGTCAGGGTTACAAACCAACCCATTTGAGGTTGAGCACCCTGAAGCCAGGTGAAGGTGTTTCCAAACAGGCCCGCGTTCGAGGCCGCCAAAAACAATGAACTGAGCGAGAACGTTACCTGGATGAAGAACCACGTTCCCAGCACACCAAGGGGGATCAGCCACCAGCCGATTTCGAAAACTTTGCGTGGCTGAGGTGCTTCGGGCTGGCGCGGGAGATTCAGGTTCAGGTTCGAGACGAAACGCTCGCTGGAGATGAATTCACCAGTTGAGGCGGTTTCCCGCAGCAGGGCAGAGAGTCTCTGCAAGCCGTCCAGTTCAGCCCGGCACTCGTCGCATTCGGCCAGGTGATTTTCCACCTGGCGCAGGCGCGGGCCAGGCAGTTCGCCATCGAAATAGGCATTCAGCCATTCATTTACATGTTCAGACATTTTCAAGCTCCAGGTTTTGAAACTGGGTTACCAATAATTCCTTCAAGCGATCGCGGGCATAATTCAAACGCGACATGACCGTGCCGAGCGGGACATCGAGGGTGGAGGCGATTTCCTGGTACGAAAGGCCGCCGTATTCGCGCAGGATCAGGACGGCTCGGCTGGCTTCCGTCAGCGACAGGATCGCCTGCTGGACGAGGATAGTGCGCTCTTTTTGCAAGAAGGCGGCTTCAGGCCCGGCCAGCGGATCTGTCATCAAAAGGGATTCCACCTCTGCAGAGGGTTTCTTCGGTTCGCGCCGCAGGACATCCAGCGCGGCATTGACGGCAATCCGATAGAGCCAGTTGCGCAGCGAGGTGCCGGGCCGGAAAGTTGACAAGTTTAACCAGGCCTGGATGAAGGCATCCTGGGCCGCGTCTTCCGCCAATTCCACGTCGCCGCACATGCGGTAGACGACGTTGACAACACCTGGGTGGTGGCGGTGGACAAGTTCTCCGTAAGCGTTGCGGTCGCCTTTTTGCGCTTTTTCGATCAGCGCTGTTTCAGTTTCCGCGTAGTTAATTGCCAGTTTCTATTCCTTTCCATCTTTCACTTACTTAACGAGATTTACGTGCGTTTTATTCGGAAATTGGGAAAATCTGTTGCATCAAATATCACGAATTTTTCAAAAAAAGGCCAGCCTCCCGATGAGAGACTGGCCTTTTGGAGCGGTCTATCCATCAAAATCTTTCCCATTCCACTCGAGCAGGAACTGGTCGAGGAATTTTTCCATGTAGGCGTGGCGTTGTTCGGCAATTCTTTTGGCTGTTAGGGTGTTCATGCGTTCTTTGAGCAGGAGTAATTTTTCATAAAAATGATTGATCGTGGCGCTCTGACTGCTCTTATACTGTTCGAAACTCGCATGCAACTGTGGAGGCTGGTTGGGATCATAGATGGCCCGGCCTGCGTGCCCGCCATAGGCAAAAGCCCGCGCAATCCCAACCGCGCCGATGGCGTCCAGCCGGTCAGCGTCCTGAACGATCTGCCCTTCGATAGTGGAGATTTTGTTTTTTACGCCTGCGCCCTTAAAGGAAAGGTGGGCGATGATCTCGCAGACATGCGCGCTAACCGCCGGGTCCACCTCCATTTGACGGAGCCAGGCTGTGGCGCGGAGGGGTGTCCCATCGTTTGACGGGTTTAACTTCCAGTCGTCAAGGTCGTGCAGAAGCGCAGCAAGCTCAACGGTAAAGACATCCGCATTCTCATGCTGGCAAATGGACAGGGCGTTTTTCCAAACGCGGTGAATGTGCCACCAGTCGTGGCCGGAGCTGTCGGTTTCGAATTCGCGCCTGACGTACTCGGCCGTTTTTTGGATAATTTTTTCGTTGGTCATGTCTCACCACCTTCCGGGAATCAAACTGACCGCCAGACTTGGCCGGGAGTCCCTATTTTCTCTCCAGCAAAGTTTGCAACTGGCCTTCCAATTCAACCCGCGCGCGGATGGCAATCGGCGCGTTGAGATGACGGCGCAGGATTGCTTCGTTTTTATCCTTTTCATAGTAGGCGTGGAACATCTCAGCAATGGAAAGGGTTTCCCCTGCATAGCGCTTAACGCGGACTTCAGTTCCCACACGCACCAGGCCTGCCTGGATCACGCGGCAATACAGACCGGGTCGCCCCGCTGCGCGGTAGCGTTTGATAAATTTTGGGTCGCCCATCCGCGCCGCCAGGGTGCCGCAAGGGATGCGCGGGGCGGTCACTTCCAAAATCACCTCGCCGAGGTATAGCCGATCTCCGATGTTGAATTGGGCGCTTTCCAACCCGCTGACCGTCAGGTTTTCTCCGAAGGTGCCGGGGACGATTTCGCGTCCCAACTCCTGCGACCACCAGGCATAATCTGCCAGACCATAAACATAGACGGCCTGATCCGGCCCGCCGTGATGTTTTCTGTCGCAGACGAAATCGTCTTCCAGCCCCAGGGAGTTGACCCGGGCGGAGGCTTGAGTCGGTAGTTTGTAGATCCCGGTTGTTTCCAAGCGGTTCCCGTTTTGCTGGGTGCGTTCTTGCCCGATATTCACGCTGATAAGCTGCATATGATTAATCCCTTTCACTGATTTTGACTTGAAATGGATTTTACCGCCTTTCATGGCAGGGTTGAAAAAACGGGTCTTCAGGATTTTCCTGCCGTATTCGCATAATCGAACAAAAGATGATAACACTTTGAGCAAGGTCTGCAATGAAACTGTAATATAATTATTTTAGTCATTTTTCTGCTAAAAGCCTTTCTCCCCAACCGCAGGAGGTTCCCCGATGTTCAAAACTCAGAATCTATACCAGAATGACCCCAAGTGGACGAATAAGCCCCTCGGTTTTTCCAGTCAAAAAATTGGTAGTTGGGGCTGCCTGATGACATCCATCACCATGATGCTGAACGGGATGGGTTATAAAGAGACTCCTGAAACCGTCAACGACAAAATGAAAGCGGCTGGCGGTTTCCAGGAGGCTTTTTTCATCCCCAGCGTGCTCCCCTACGTTTTTCCGAACGTCATGTACAAAGGCATGCAGCCTTGCGAGAATTCCCCGGCTCCGATTGCCCTGATCGATGCCGCTCTGTCAGCGGGGAAACCGGTTATCTTGCAAGTTGACTGGAACAAGCAAGTTGGCATCCAAACCCACTTTGTGCTCGCGAAAGACAGGGTCGGGGAGGATTATTCCCTGTATGACCCTTACATGTACAAGGGTGATGGGCCAGATAAAGAAGTCTTGTTGACCACCCGTTATAAGTTCAATAGCGCAAAGATCGCCAGCGAAATCAGCGGCGTCTTATGGTTCGATGGCTACATTCCGCCCTCGCCGCCCGAAAAGAAAGTCCTGCCGTTGCCAGCCGAGAAGTTCGTCATCTATGTAGCAGAAGATGACCTGTCCTTGCGCGCCAGCCCGTCCACCAGCGGTTATTTATGGAAACGGATGCTGATGGGCACCGAACTGATTTGCCTGGAAGCGAAGGATGCAGTCAAGGCCAAGCTGGGCGCCCAGGGTAAGTGGATCCAGGTGCAAGATCCGAAGGGTGACCAGGGCTATGTGGCGGCCTGGTATGTTTCCGAGCAGAAGGGCGCACCGGCGGCTCCTGCAACGCTGACGGTTGTTTCTGAGAAGACGACAACGACCCCCGCGAAACCGGCGGCTGTCCCTCCCGGCGCTTTGTTGCTGCTTCCTATGGAAGAATTATCCTTCCGCGCCCAACCCAACCTGTCGGGGACTCTGATGCGCCGTTTGCCGCCGACGGAGCAGCTGGTCTGCCTCGAACCATCCAACCAGGCAATCGCAAAAGTAGGTATCCAAAATCAGTGGCTGAATGTCCGTGATGGCGCCGGACAGGCAGGTTATGTGGCCGCCTGGTACGTCAAATATGCCAGCGGGTCGACCGCCCAAGCTCAGGTACAGTCTGCCCCAGCAGTGGTTTCAGGCGGCCCGGTGAAGGTCAAGGCCACTGTGGAGGGCGTTGCATTCCGCACCCAGCCTGTTATCAGCGACGCATCCCTGATCAAGCGTGTCTCCATTGGATACACGTTTACACTCTCCGATCCGGCGGCTGCCTCCAAGATTGGGCTTAACAATCAATGGTTGAAGGTGAAAGACGGCAGTTCAGAAGGTTGCGTTGCCGCCTGGTTTGTAAGCCTGTAAGGTTTGGCATTTGAGGAACATGCTGCATGGCAGATAACCAGGCACAAGGCCAAAACGGAAGCGTCTTTATCTCCTATTCCCGCAAGGATAAGGAGTTTGTGCGCAAGCTATACGACGGCCTGGTTGCCAACGATGTCAAAGCCTGGGTTGATTGGGAAGGCATTCCCCTCAGCGCCGATTGGATGGAAGAAATCTCGCACGCCGTGAACGGGGCAGATGCCTTCCTGGTCGTGATCAGCCCCGATTGGCTGGCCTCCAAAGTCTGTGCTGACGAACTGGAACTGGGGCTAAAAAGCAACAAGAAGTTGATCCCCATCCTGCATCGTGATCCGCTCAGCGGCACGACCCTGCCCGGGAAACTGGCCGCCACCAACTGGGTTTACCTGCGCGAGCAGGATGATTTTGACGGTACCCTGCCCAAACTGATCGAGGCGATCAATACCGATCTCGACTGGGTGCGCCAGCATACCCGCCTGTTGGAGCGGGCAATCGAGTGGGACAGGAAAAAACGCAATTCAAGCTTCCTCTTGCAGGGAACCGACCTGGAGGAAGGCGAAAAATGGATGAGCATGGCTGCCCAGAATACAAAACGCGAAGTGCTTCCGCTCCAGGCAGAATATGTCTCGACCAGTCGCAAGGAAGCCATTCGCCGTCAGCGCAGGCTGCTGATCGGCGTTTCGCTTGGGCTGGTAGTCAGCATCCTATTGGGAATTTTTGCCCTGGCCCAGCGGAATGCAGCCGTCACAAATGAAACCCGGGCCAATCATAATGCGGCCACAGCGGTAGCCAACGAAAACGCGCGTGCTACCCAGCAGTCGATTGCCCAGGAAAACGAAAAACTGGCAAAGCAAAACGAAGCCCTGGCAAAGAAAAATGAAACCCTGGCGATACGAAATGAAACCCTGGCCCGCGCCCAACGGAATGCGGCTGAGGCGAAGTTATACCAGGCCAAGGCTGGCAAGCTGGATGTCAGCACTTTGCTGGCAATTGAGTCCTGGCAAAGCTCGCCATCCTTCCAGGCTGAGGAGATTCTCAGGCAGAATATCTCTCTATTGCCGGTGCCTGTCGGCCAGATGTCACAGGCCGGCCGAATCTACGATATCCAATTCAGCCCCGACGAGAAATGGTTTGTCACCCCCAGTGAAGATGGAACAGCCTGTGTCTGGAACCTAAAAAGCAGCCAGAAACAGTATTGTGTGCAGCATGAAAAAAGCGTTTACCAGGCCGCTTTTTCGTCAGATGGAAATTGGCTGGCAACCGCCAGCGAAGATGGCAGCACCCGTCTGTGGAATGCTAGCGATGGAAGCCTGGACAGACAGTTTGATCTGGGCGGCACGGCCTGGGATGTCAAATTCAGCCCGAATAGTCAGTGGCTTGTGATTGGTCACGAAAATGGGATGAAGGCGGTCAGCCTCGTGGATTCCAGGCAAAAAGAACTCAATGTCAAGACATTCGGAGCGGCCTATGTTCTGGCGTATTCTCCCGATAACAATTGGGTCGCCATAGGGACAGGCTCGGGGAAGCTTCAAATCTGGAGAACAGGCAGTTTGTATACCAATTCGGTGCCGGCGCATTCAGACGAGGTCCTGGCGATTACCTTCAGCCCAGATGGTAAATCCATCCTGTCTTCTAGCGCCGACAGCACCGCCCGCGTAACCAGGACAGAATCTGGCAAGGAGATCTGGGTCTTTCGCAGTGGTGACTGGGTGGAAGATATCGAATCCAGCCCCGACAGTACCTGGAGTGTTGCGGCCTCTGATGACAATCGTGTCTGGGTTTGGGACATGAAAACTGGCGAAAGCAAAATGCGCTTGTCACATGCCGGTTTTGTGCAGAAAGTGGAGGTCAGCCCCGATGGGCAGTGGATTGCATCCACCGGGTTTGATCAAACCGTGCGGGTTTGGGATGCGCGCTCAGGCAGCCAAATGTTCCAGGCAGCGCTGACCGGCATTGGCTCAGGGTTGGCATTTTCCCCTGACGGTCAGCACCTGATTGCCGGGGACCGGGATGGAAATATCAATGTCTGGGATATTTCAGCGCTCTCCGCCCGCATCGGCTCTCTTGAATTTGCCGAATATGTCCATGAAGTCAAGCTGTCACCTGATGGGAAAAGCATGTTGGCGAATTCAGACGACCGAAAAGTATGGTCCTTTGAATTGTCCAAGACCTTGTCCACGCACACGACAGAAGCTGCCACCGTATTATTCTCTGCCAATGGCCTGACATATAACCTCAACATCAGCCCTGATTCTAATTGGGTGGTTGCAGCAGAAAGCCAAAATAACAAAGCAGTTTTGTATAACTCAAAACAGGGCCAAACTACTATACTGGATCATAACAGTTATGTTACCGGGGCGGCATTCACACCCGATAATTTGCAAGTAGCTACTTCTGGCAAGGATGGCAAGGTCATCTTGTGGAATGTGCAAACCGGCGAAAAAAGGGCTGAACTGGTCAATCCTGCAACCGTGCTGGGCATCGCCATCAGTCCAGATGGCAGCAAGCTGGTGGCAGGCCTGGATGGTCGCGCCTCCACCACCGTTTGGGATTTGACAACCAGAATAAAAATTGGCGAATTGGATCAAGTTGGCAATGTTAACGCTGTGACATTCAGTCAGGATGGCAAATGGGTGGCTACCGGCGATAACCTGGGCGTTATCAATATCTGGAATGCCCAAGATTTCACTGCGGGGCAACCCGTTCGCATCCTCCAATTGAATAGCAAAGTGCTGGATATGCTCTTCAGCCCCGACCGGCATTGGTTGGTGGTGGGCAGTTCAGATGGCTATGCCCAAATCTTCGATATGACCAGTGGGGATGAAATTTCGCGGATACCTCACATTGGCGAAGTCACGGGCCTGGCGTTTTCGTCAGACGGAAAACAACTCTTCACGGTCTCCCGCAAGGTGGTTCAGGTTTGGGATGTTTCAGCACTGACGCTCACCCCAACCAGCAAGCTCATCGATACGGCTTGCTCACGACTGGCAGCTAATTTAAGTCTCACCGAATGGCAGACCTTGTTCTACAAAGAACCATATCACCTGATCTGTCCCAGCCTGCCCCAGGGCAGGGATTAAAATTTTTCCTCAACAATTGGAGGAGCTCATGGAAACTGAAGACAACAAAACACCCATCCTGAACATCGCCTGGACGCGCTATGCCCATTTCGATGCGTTGTCCAATGACCGCACCCGCGCCAACAAAAGGTTACGCATCTGGATCGCGGCTTTTGGTGTTCTGGCGACTCTCTTTGCCATTCTTACTCAGGTTTATCCAAAAGAGTGGCCTGCGCTTTTGGGGTTGGCGCTCAAATGGTTGTTAATCCTGACTCCGTTGATTGGTTCAGCCCTGGCAGCCTTTTCGAATCAGTTTTATAACGGCAGCGACTGGTTGGTCATGCGCGCCGGCGCAGAACAGATTTTGCGCGAAATCTTCATCTACCGCACCATCATGCAAAAAGACCCCAAGCGCCATGAGTGGCTGGAACGCCGACTGGTGGATATCCAGCGCCAGATTTTCCGCGGTCTGGGCGGTGAGATGGTCCTGAAGGAATATAACGGTCCCATTCCTCCATATGACGACCCAAATGACCCAGCCGACGACACTGGTTTTGAGAATCTGACCGGGGAGCAATACTTTGCCTTCCGGGTTGAGAATCAGCTGGCCTGGCATATGAAAAAGCTCAAACAGCGCCAGGCCGAACGGGTACGCTTGACGATCTTTATCCTGGCCACCGGGTTGGCGAGCGCCTTTATTGCGGCAATTGGTGGTGAGTTCAGCATCTGGGTGGCGCTGACCGCTTCCTTAACGGCCGCGTTGGTAGGCTGGCAAGGCCTCCGCAACCTGGATGCCGTGATTAGAAACTACAGCAAAGTGCAGCTCGAACTGATGGTCATTTACGATCATTGGAACAATATCAGTCCGGCCAATCGCACTGACGGTGATTTTTATCAGATGGTGGAAAACACCGAGGCCCTGCTCTGGAGCCAGAATGTCGAATATATCAAGGCCATGCAGGAAGCCCTGGCAAAGAACAAGGCTGACGATTCGTTGATCAGGAATCTTGTCCAAAAAGCCGTTGACGAAGACAAACGCATCAAAGATGGCATGGAGAAAGTCTTGCTTGAAGGTACCGAGCAAGCGCTGCATGAGGCCGGCGATACCGCGATTGACACCTATCAGGAGACATTTGGTTCCCTGGCCGAAGAAGCCTCGTCACCGCTGGTGCAAGCGGAACTTGCCGCCATGCAGCAAGCCGCTGCGCAGGCAATCGAAACCGCTGCGCAGGGGGTTTCCGGCATCAGCGCAGCGCTTCAATCAATTGCCGCCGAATTTGACGGGGTCAAAATCGATGGCGATACCCCCGTTGGTGTCTTGAATGACCTGATTTCACGCTACCCGGCCAATACTGAGCCAAAAGGTTAGGACGGTAAATCATGGGTTTGTTCCGAAAGGCTCCGCAAGAAGACACTTCCGCCATTTTGAAAGCTGAAGCGCTGCAAGCAGAAGCCGCCAAACAGGCAGCCGAGGCGCTGCAGGGTTCAAAGCAATCCATCGAGCAGGCCATCAAGGAAGTTGTAAACGAAATGGTTGCAGAAACCCGCGCAAATACACGCGCGGCTGTCGAACAGGCGCTCAAGGCTGTTGAAGAAAAAAAGGCGGCTGAGGCAGCAATGCCCGCGAACAGGTCCATCCGCCCGGAAGTGCGCCCACACGCCTTTGTGGTCATGCCTTTCGGGAAGAAAAAGGGCGGGGATGGTTCCCTGTATGATTTCAATGCAATCTATGAAGATCTGATCAAGCCAACGCTTGTTTCTGCGGGCTTTGAACCCTTCCGCGCGGATGAATCCACCAGCAGCGGCGACATCCTGACAGATATGTTCCAGGAATTACTGCTCGCCGACCTGGTGCTGGCCGATATGAGCATTGACAATGCCAATGTCTTCTACGAACTGGGCATTCGTCATGCCTTCCGCAAACGCGGCATTGTCCACATCCAGGCAGGGCGCTCCTACATGCCCTTCGATGTTTTCAATGTGCGCACGATTCCCTACCACATCACGATGGAGGGCGTGCCTGACCCGGCGACCATCGACAAGGATAAACAGGCCATCGCGCGTGTCTGTCGCGACACCTGGGCCTCCGACCTGGAGGCCGTCCACAGTCCGATTTTTAACCTATTGACCGGGCTGGTTGAACCCGAACGCAAAACTTTGCGGACCCCGCTGGCAACCGGCTTCTGGCGCGAGTACAATGACTGGAAAGAGCGAGTGACCGTTGCCAAACGGCGCCAGCGCATTGGCGATATTCTGTTGCTAACCGAAGAAATCACCAACCCGATGATCAAGGAAGATGCCGTTGGTGAAGCTGGTAAGGCATTACAGGATATGCAGCGTTTTGACCTGGGCTTGAAGCAATATCAGCAGGGTTTGGAAATCAACCCTCGCAATGTAAAGTTCCGTCGCCAGGAAGCCATCTTCCTAAACCGCCTGGGTCGCGTGGAAGAGGCTATCGTCAAGCTGGAAAACCTGCTGGAAGATTATCCAGCAGATACAGAAGCCATTGGCACACTTGGCCGCATTTACAAGGATGTCTGGAACAATTCCTGGAGATGGCTTGGTGACGATCAGAAAAAACGCCTGCAGACCGCTTTTGAAGCCTACCACTGGCTGATCAAAGCTTTCCAGACCTATCTGAAGGGCTACGAATTCGACCTGGATAACACCTACCTGGGCATTAATGCGTTCACGCTTGGCACCACCCTGCTCAGCCTGGCAGACCGTTTCGAAGACAAAGACGACCCCGACCCGGACATCACAAAAATTCGGGGAATCTTGCCTGATCTACGCTCCACCCTGCTGTTTGCGCTTGAACACAAGCCTGTTGACGAAAAAGCCGACTACTGGGACCTGGCTTCACTGGCAGAACTTCAAGTCAATACCGCCGACCGCATGCAGAAGGTTACCCGCGCCTACCGAAAAGCCCTGACCGCCGCGCGCGGTAACCTGTTCTCCCTCGAATCATCCATGCGCCAACTGGAGACCCTCTGCTTGTTGGATATGCGGACAGAATTTGCCACAGCGGGCCTCAAGGTCATCAAGGATGAACTCCGTCGCATTCGGAAGGAAGAAGAAGGGCAGAGCGAGACAAAGAACCTGCACCCAAAGGCGAAGAAAATTGATGGCCAAGTTTTCCTGTTTGTTGGTTACATGATAGACCATGCTGCCAGGCCGGAAAAGCTCTTCCCGCTTGAAAAAGAAACGCTCTTTAAAGAAGCTATCTCGAAGATGCTGGATAAATACGATGCCGGTGCAGATGACCTTGCTTTCACAACCGGCATGTCGGGCGGGTGCGAACTAATCTTTGTCGAATGTTGCCTTGAACGAGGCATCCGCGTCAAGGCGCATATGCCTCTCCCGGAAGCCCAGTATGTGCGAAATTATGTCAGTATCTGTGGCGATAGTTGGACAGAGCGCTTTTACAAAGCCCGCAACAACCCGCTTTGTGATGAGTATTACCAACCGGATTATGTCGGCGCGGTCAAGCCTGGTGATGATCTCGATGAGCGGAACAACCGCTGGGCGTTGTATTCGTCCCTTGAGCGTGGTGTTGATAAAGTCCGTTTGATTGCCGTCTGGGATGGGAAGAATGAAATCGCCAAAGACCGCGACGCCCGCCAGGTCAAGCACATGATCGACCTGATGCGCGACATGGGCGGACAGGTGGAGCAGATCCACCCTTCGAAAATCCTGGCAGAAGAAATTCTCAAAGCTGCCGAAAAGAGCCTCGAGAAGAGTCTCAAATTGCGAAAAGCTGATTAACCGCAGCCTGCCCTGACCGATTCAAAACGCAGACTGGACTTATCATCCAGCCTGCGTTTTGAATCTCCATGATTTTCCGCAAAAAATGCGAGCTCTTTCCTCGGGGATCCCTGCGTTTTTACTTCTTGATCATGGGCTTAGGCATGATCAAGGTGCCGGTCATCCGGTTGGCCGGGTAGGGCCAGATTTCGCCTTTGATCCCCTTCGCTAAATAAAAATCTCCGGCGCGCACAGTTTCAGGGCCTTCCATGGTCTCTACCGTGACTATTTGGTCAGGGTCGCCGTTGGTCAGGTCGACCATCGGCACCAGCTCGGTCACCGCGTTTTTCATACAAAACCCTGGCCGGGAAATGATGTAGGTGCTCTCAAAAACTTCCCTGTCTACCGGCCAGCGCTCATAAGGCGCATTAATATCGCTCACCAGGTAATCGCCGTTTTTGGCGGTCAGGTCGGCGCCCCAGGGAGTCCTCACTTCAATCGACTGCGGCTCATTGGGTCCGGGCAGGAACTGTTCCACACGGCGTTCCTCTGAATTCAGGAAAGGCTTGAAACGCAGCGTTTTCAAGACGGGGTCCTTCGGGGTAATAAACAGAGGCTCGCTCATAATTCTCCTGAGTTCAGCGCATTATAATCCACGAATGGCCGAAAAAGCACTTCAGCTATTCCCATCAAGAGCGGCCTTTCACCACCTGTATGACCTTGGGAAGGATCTCAAAACTCAGGCCTTTCAGGTTGCTGCCAAAGCTGGTGAAAATTTCCCCATCCGCATGGATATACAATGGGCGGTCAGCACGCACTGACAGGGTCTTGCACTTGCCCATCTTGATCTGGGGGAAACCTATGTGTGTTCCCTTCAAAAATTCGGGCAGCAGGCGGAACATCATCAGCCGCCCACATTTTTTGACCAGCGCGAAATCGATAATGCCATCGTTCATGTTTGCATCCGGGGCGATGATAAAACCGCCGCCTTCGCGCGGCCCAT
This sequence comes from Anaerolineales bacterium UBA5195, assembly GCA_002412925.1. GTDB lineage: Bacteria > Chloroflexota > Anaerolineae > Anaerolineales > Villigracilaceae > UBA5195. The sequence goes on from DHVZ01000030.1 coordinate 17,174, forward strand.
TGCAGAGTGTCAGCATCATGGCTTCTTCCTGCCAAAGTTCGCCATCCGACTCGATTTTCATCAACGCAGGGTCATGATTCAACAAGATGGTCTGGATGACAGCCGTCAGGTACATCAGGAACCCGCGCACAACCGGCAATTTGTGCGAGCGGATGGTGACAACCGCGTCAAAACCAATCCCCACGGTATTATCAAGATATTCGACGCGGCCATTTTCGTCGGTCATTCGGATAATGTCGACCGGGGATGACTCGCCTTCGAGCGCCTGCGCCATTGCGCGGTCAGCTTGGAGTGGGATGCCAATGGCATGCGCAAAGTCGTTGCCAGAACCCAGCGGAACGACTCCCAGCGTGGGACGTTTTTCGGCTGGGACCAGCATTAACCCATTAACCACTTCGTGGACGGTGCCATCGCCGCCCATGGCCACGACCAGGTCATATCCTTCCAGGGCGGCTTGTTTTGCCAACTCTGTGGCGTGAGTTGGGTAGACTGTTCCACTCCATTCGGCGCCGCCATGTTCAAAAACGATGGGGCGCAGATCGTTTGCCATCCGCCAGGCAGCGCCCATATCAGCCATCGGGTTCAAAATCAGTTTGACTCTGCGAGACATAAAAGATCTCCTGGAAAAATAATCATCAGTACTTCACGAAACAGCATGAATAAGCCCAGTTTTTGGGGTGTGGCGGGTTATCTTGGGGTGGTATGCCCCTCTGTTCTTTCGAGGGCGGTCATGAATGTGCCGCGTGCTCGCCGTTTGGCCCGGTAAAGGGCTTCATCAGCGGCGCGTAACAGGTCTGAAGCAGACTGGGCATGCGTCGGGTAGATGGCAATCCCGCCAGTCACACTCAGGACCCGCGTTGTTGCATCAGGCAGGGAAATTTCGAAGCCAGACATCCGCTCTTTGATATGTTCTCCAACTAGTTTGGCTGCTTCAAGATCTGTTTCCGGGAGAATCATAACGAGCTCATCGCCGCCATAGCGGGCCAGGAAATCACTACTGCGCTGCGAGTTAACCAGGAACTGGGCAAACTGGTGCAAAACTTCGTCGCCCACACTGTGCCCGTAAGTATCATTGACAGCTTTGAAACCATCCAAATCCAGCATCACAACTGCAAATTTTTGGCTGTAACGAGCGGCGCGTTGAACATCGTTTTCAAGGCGGGCATCCAACGCGCGACGATTGGGTAAACCGGTCAGCGAATCACTCATGGCCTGGTTGGCCATGGCTTGATGCAGGCGAGCATTGTTAATCGCGAGCGCAGCCTGGTCAGCCAGTAAACCAAGCAAACGCAGTTCAGAGGGATTGAATCCGCCCGTTGACCAGCGCGCCATATTCATGACTCCAACCACGCTCTCGTTGATCATCAGTGGGATTCCGGTAATGGAGCCAGCCCAACCCAAAGAGGCATTTTTGAACAAGGGGTGGTTCTGTAAATCTTCCACAATCACGGCCTGCCGGGTGCGCGCAACGGTGTAGGTCATGCCATTAGGGCGCGGTATTGAGTGAATTAAATTCCGTTTCCCTTCAGAGTCCAATGATGCGCCAAAACGAAGTTTGCCATCCTGGTAAAGGAAAATATGTGCATCGCGGGCATCTTTGATCAAATGCATGGCCTCACTGACAATTGCTTCCAGGATAACCTGCATTTGCAGACTGGAAGTCAGGTTGACCGTGATCCGCTTGAGCGCATCCAACTCGGCGGCCTGTTGCTGGATGATGGCTACCAGGTTGCGATGATTTGTGACGTTGGCAAGCAGTTTGGCTGTCGCGCGGGCGTTCTCTTCGGTCTTTAAATCGCCGCGGGCCAGTTCCAGCAAAAGATCCAGCGTGCGCAGAATTTGCTCGCGCTGCTCCACTGTATATTGGCCGCGTTCCAGTTTGCGGCGGGCGGCCTGGAGAAGGTCCTGCTGAGATTTATCCATGAGATTCGGTAAAGCAGGTCTATTATAGACTCATAACCTGAATTCGTTCAGGAGAGTATGCTAAAATGGGGGCTGTTTTAACTTAACTGCAATGGAGAGTATGATGTCTGAACCAAGCTACCCTGCCGCTACACCGCTTTTGCCGCGCCGGAGGGCGCTCATTATCGGTTCTTCCAAAGGATTGGGCGCAGCATTGGCGCGCCGCCTGGCTTGCGAGGGTTATTCCTTGGCGGTGACGGGGCGTAATGTCGATTTGCTTGACCAGCTCTGCGCAGAAATCAACCAGGCAAGCGGCGAAATACGCGCCATACCATATGTCCATGACGCCAGGAATTTCAACCAGGTTCCTGATTTACTGCAGAAAATTATTACCAACCTGGGCGGCCTGGACCTCTTTATTTACAATGCAGGTGTTTTGCTTCCCACCACACCTGTAACCTATGAGGCTGATAAAGACCTCCAAACAATGGAAGTGAATGCCCTGGGAGCCATCGCCTGGTTCAATGCGGTTGCGCCTGTTTTCCAAGCGCTGCGCTCCGGTCAGATTGTAGGCATCTCCTCGGTTGCCGGTGATCGCGGCCGGGTGGGAAATCCCGCTTACAATGCCTCCAAGGCCGCCTTGTCAACCTATCTCGAAGCCTTGCGCAACCGCCTTACCCGGCACGGCGTGCATGTCCTGACCGTCAAGCCTGGGTTTATGGACACAGATATGCTCAAAAGCTCGCCGCGAACCTTCTGGGTCATTTCACCAGACAAGGCAGCCGAGGATATTTGGAAAGCGATTCGGGCGCGCAAACAAACGATTTACACACCGGGGCGTTGGGGGCTGGTGATGTTAATCATCCAGCACATCCCTTCGGTGATTTTCAGGCGCTTATCCTTTTAACAAAAATGGAAAGAGGGTATCCCCGATTATTTAAACCTAGCGCCCTCCACAAAGAGAAAATTAATGACAACTGCAGCTTTGCCTGACGAACATTTTACCTATCTCGAAAACTTTGGCCATTCACTCCGCGCAGCGGTTTACTTATACAAAGCGGCTAACATCGAAGAAATTTATGCTGTTTTCAAGTTTGCCAGGAAGAACGGCCTGAAGGTCGCACTGCGAGGCGCCGGCCGTTCCTATAATGATGCTGCGCTGAACAGCGGCGGCATCGTGATGGATCTGACCGGGATGAATAAAATCCTGGCCTGGAACCCGGAAACCGGGCTGATCACCGCCGAGCCCGGTGTTACGCTCGAAAAACTCTGGAAAACCGTCCTGCCCGATGGCTGGTGGCCGCCGGTTGTCTCAGGCACAATGACCACCACCCTGGGCGGCTGCCTGGGGATGAATATTCATGGCAAGAACAATTTCAAGTTGGGCACCATCGGCGAGCAGGTGGTGGAATTTACCGCGTTGCTGCCAACCGGCGCGCAGGTCACCTGTTCTCCCACCCTGAATGGCGACTTGTTCTACAGCCTGATCTCGGGGATGGGCATGCTGGGCGTCTTCACATCTATCACCATGCAGATGAAAAAAGTCTATTCAGGCATGTTGAAAGTTCACGCCTTCAACGTTCCTGATCTCGACCGCCACCTGGATGCGATTGCAGAATGCGCCCCCGAAAACAGTTACACTGTCGGCTGGCTGGATACAACTGCCAGCGGCAAAGGCCTGGGGCGTGGACAGCTCCACGCAGCCAAATACCTGGGTGAAGGCGAATACCCGCTACCGGCCAAAACCCTGCAGGTTTCCCATCAAACACTCCCAGCCCACCTGTTCGGCGTTTTTCCAAAATCGATCATCCATTATTTCATGTCGCCTTTCATGATCAATCCTGGCGTGCGGCTGATCAACAGCGCCAAATACTTTGCGGGGATGCGTGAGAGCCATTACCTGCAATCTCACGCTGCTTTTCACTTCCTGTTGGATTACGTGCCTGATTGGGAAAAGGCCTACGGGCGCGGCGGGATGATCCAGTACCAGTCCTTTGTCCCCAAGGAAACCGCCAAAGATGCCTGGCGGGAATTGCTGACCCTTTCGCACAAGCGCGGCCTGCCAGCTTTTCTCGGCGTCACCAAGCGTCATCGGCCCGATAAATTTTTACTCAGCCATGCTGTGGACGGTTTCTCCCTGGCGCTGGATTTTAAAATCACCAGCGGGAGCCGTGCCAGGATGCAGGCCATGCTCCAGGAATTCGATCAGCTTGTCACCGATGCCGGTGGCCGCTTTTATTTTGCCAAGAACAGCGAGACCAGCCCTGAGACGGCCTCCGGCTTCCTTGGTGAGGAAACGATCAAGCGTTTCAAAGCGCTCAAACGGCGCACCGACCCGTATAACCTGCTCGAATCAGATCTATACCGGCGGGTGTTTGGGAAATTGTCAGGCAATCATCGAAATCTGGCCTGAGGAAAGTTCCAAATTATGCCCAGCTGCCATTTTTGCGATCTTGGCCTGATTGATTACCAGCGCGCCTGGGACTTGCAAAACAAGCTTGCGGTTGAAATTGCGCGCGGCGAGCGCCCACCCACGCTCCTATTGCTCGAACATCCGCATACCTACACTTTTGGGAGGCGCGGGAAGATCGAAAACCTGCTCTGGGACGCGGAAAAGCTGGCCGAAAACGGGGCTGCCACTTACTGGGTTGATCGTGGCGGGGATGTGACCTATCACGGGCCGGGGCAGTTGGTCGGATACCCGCTCATGCGCCTGGAAGGAAGCGACCATGTCGGTTACGTTCGCAAACTGGAGAAAATGTTGATTGCGGCGCTGGCCCGGTTGGGGTTGGCAAGCGGCCAGCTAAACGGTAAGACCGGCGTCTGGGTGCAGGCGGAGATCGCTTCGCGCTGCTCACGCTGTAAGCCGGAAAACCGTCAGAAACCGGCCAAGATCGCCGCCATTGGCGTCAAAGTGGACTCAAATGGCGTCACACGGCACGGTTTTGCGCTGAATGTCAATCCACGCATGGATTATTTCGAGGGGATCATCCCCTGCGGGATTGCCGACCACCCGGTCATTTCACTGGCAGAGATTTTCCCCACCCCGCCTGAGATGGATGCCGTTAAACGGGAAGTCAGGCGCGCTTTTGGCGAGGTGTTTGGGGTTGAAATTCATCCAACAAATATTTGACTTTTTGGGCTAAAATCAGTACACTGAATTACGAAAGATTATGTCATTATCATTGGAGGAAAAATGCCCGCTCAATATCAACTTGTGATGCATTCGGGACCGACCCCCGGAAAAGTCTTTCCAATGGAAGGGGATGTGTTGACGATTGGCCGTGAGGCTGGGAATGCCATCATCATCAACGATGCTGAAGTTTCACGCAAGCACACCCAGTTTGTCTTCCAGGGCGGCAAATATATCGTCACTGACCTGGGTTCCACCAACGGCACGTTTGTCAACGGCCAACGCCTGACAGGTCAGCATATCTTGCAGCCCGGCGAGGTTATTTCACTCGGCGAACAGATTAATTTACTCTTCGAAGCGGTTATCCCGATAGACCCGAACGCGACAATGATGTCTGCCGGCCGCCCGCCTGTCATCCCAAGAGCGGTTGCCCAGGCTCCCAGGCCTCAACCCGTCGTCCAGCCTGCTCCGCCCCCACAACCGGTCAATTATGCCGGTCAGGTGCCTGCCAGTCCTGCGCCGGTTTATGCCCCGCCCCAACAGCAGAGTGGAGGTTCACGCACAATGCTGATTGTAGTCGGGGTGGGTTTGTTCTTGTGTCTTTGTGCGGTTAGTGTCGGTCTGTTCTTTGCCCCGGTAGAGTTTTGGTGCATGTTCCCGGTCTGGGGCGCGGGAGCTTGCCCCTAGGATCTCGTAAAAATTTCATACTGTGAAAACAGGAAGCCCGGAGAAGCAATCTGGGCTTTCAGTTTTTAACGCAATTTATTTCCCCAGTACTGATAGAGGTTCAGCATGACATTCACGGCCCGGATATCGGCCTCGGCGGCTGTGTAATCCCCGGCCCGCAGGCTGGCATCCGCTGAAACCAGCAGCGTCTCGATTTGCTGGTTGATGGCCGAACTCGGGCTGCGCAACAAGTCGGCGACAATCCCGCGCTGGCGCATTGTTGGTATGTTGGGCAGCCAGGCATACAGGAAGTAGGCTGAAGGGACAAGTTCGCGTTGATAACGCCTGACAGTGTCATAAAAGGCGATTGTCAGGCGCAAATCGGTGCGGGTGGCGTCGGCCACTGCTTGCTGGCGCAGGAATTCAGTGAAGTCTTTCTCCAACCGTGCCGGGGATGTTTCGAAGTGGGTTTGCAGGGCGGCATCAAGCGCTTCGGCCTGGGAACTCCCCGGCGCGGGAGGAATATTACGGTAAAAAGTGTCGAACTCATCCCGGCCATATGTGGCGACCAGGTAGCTGACCAACGCAGCTGCCTCGATATAGCTAATTTCGTGTTGGTGGGATGAATAGAACGAATCGGCCAATTGATTCAGGGGAATGTACCAGCCCAGGTCGAGCAGGGCAGCGGCGCGGGGCAGGATGGGTTCTTTCTTGAAATGCCCTTCGCTCAGGTAAACGGCCAAGCCTTCCTGTAAAATGGGCAGGCGCAGGCCGCTGTGTTGTTGTCCATCGAGCCAATGCACCATTTCATGGTGGATCACTTGCTGGGTGGCGTTCCCGGCATAGTTTTGCTGGAGATAGGAAACATAAATCCCATCTGACGTGAACCCGCCATGCCCGAGCACCCGCGGTAAAAAGGTAATCGGGGTTTTACCCTTGAACTTTGCCCCAAAGCGGGATTCGACCTCCGCAGCCTGGGCAGCGACCATGATTTTGAGCATTTCCAGGTCCTTTTCAGCGTCAGTGCCGCTGAGATAGTGGAGCACACAGCAGTCAGTGTTAACAGATTTCCAGCGCGCCTCCACTTCAGCAGGCGGGAGATCGGCTGCGGGGCGCAGGCTGAAGGTCTCTTCCCACTGGGATTCGTCAGGAAGCAGGGAAAATCTCAGGGCATAGTCGCCAGCCTCCAATCCCTGTGTATCCCAGGCCCAGTAAAAGGTGGCCTGCTGGCGCGCGCCCATGCCAAAAGGCTCAATGTCCACTTCTCCCAGGTTTTGATTGCCCAGGGTGATCCGCACCGCCTGGTTGGACAAACTGGCCTGTGTGGCGCTGAAGACTTCGAAGCTGACCTTGTCTCCAACGTACAGCGGGCCGTCAGGATGTGTAATGACCTTGAAGGCCGGTGCGGCGGCCTGCGGCTCACCCGAATGAACAGGGGACAGGAAGCTGCAGGCCATTAAAATTAGCAGGAGAGCGGGCAGGATTTTTCGCATATTGTTCGTATGAATAGTTCTCCAAATCGGAAAGTTTTCGTGTTCATCCTAAAGCTGAACTGGGGAAGGAATAGTTATTTTACCCTGCGATTTCCACGATTTTGTTCGGGGGGCGTTAGGATTTTCCCGCCCGCCCTAAAATGCGGGACTATGCCCCGGAGATTCCTTAAGAGCCTCCCAGGTTTTGCAAAAGCAGATAAACGGTTGTAAATGTTCTTCGAATTGTTTACAATCAGGTACGAGGACAAGATGGAAAATTCAAATACTTCACCAAGATGGAATAATTCTACAAAATTGCTTGTCGGGCTGACGCTGGTGGCGATTGTGGCCGGGCTTTTGATCAAGTTCCAGAGTGTCCTGCCGCCGATGATCATCATGGTCATCCTGGCTTATCTGTTCAACCCGGCGGCGGATTTCCTTTCGAAACGCCTGCATATGAACTGGAAGCTGGCTGTAACGTTGATTTATTTGCTGGTGGTGCTCCTCCTGCTGGGCCTGCTGACGCTCGGTGGGCTGGGTGTGGTCCAGCAAGTGCAAAACCTGATCACCCTGGTACAGGAGAGCCTGGATAGCCTTCCGGCTTTGTTGGAAGAGATTTCCGGCCGCATGTTCCAGGTTGGACCGTTTCTGTTGGATTTGAGCAAACTGGATTTGAGAGTTCTTGGCGATCAGTTGATTGGAACCATCGAACCCCTGATTGGCCAAACCGGCACAATGGTCAGGACCCTGGCCAGCGGCGCATTCAACTTCGTCGGTTGGACGGTCTTCGTCTTGTTGGTCTCTTATTTTGTGCTGGTCGAAAACGATGGCCTCTGGCGCGGGATCCTCCATTTTAACCTCCCAGGCTATGAGAGCGATCTGGAGCGAATGGGGAAGGAACTGATCAATATCTGGAATGCCTTTTTGCGCGGGCAGATTATCCTGATGGCGCTGGCGGCAGTGATCTACACAATTGTCCTGAGCAGCCTCGGCGTCAGTTTTGCGCTCGGCCTGGCCGTCTTTGCAGGTCTGGCGCGTTTCGTCCCCTATGCCGGCCCCTTTATTCTCTGGGTGGTGCTGGCACTGGTGACATATTTTCAGGAGTTCAAGCTTTTTGGGCTGCCACCCTTGGGTTACGTTTTGTTGGTAGTCGGGCTGGCCTGGGTGATCGACCTGGTTGTGGATAATATTGTCATGCCGCGCATTATGGCCTCAGCCTTGAAGGTTCATCCGGCGGCGGTACTGGTTGCGGCGATTGTCGGCCTCGACTTGCTTGGCATTTTGGGCGTGATCATTGCGGCTCCCATGCTGGCCACTTTCCAATTGGTCGGGCGTTATTTTACGAGAAAACTCTTCGACCTCAACCCCTGGGTCGGGCTTGAAGAACCCCCGCCTCCTCCGCCGCTCCGCCAGCAGTTGGCTGCCTGGTTGGCTCCCATCCGTACAAAATTGAAAATCCGCTGAAGTTGTCTGTAAATTGTGCCTTGAGTGCTATATAATGGATAAAATCATTCAAGGAGATCATATGCCCAAAACCCCTGAACCCACGACCGAAACCCTGGCCGAGACCGAGAACTACCTGGTTTGGAAAGCCGAAGAACCCGATGGCGAGACCACCTATCACGTGGAACTTGGCAACGTTACCGTCCATTTCTTCAAAGAAGAATGGGACGAGTTTCTCGAATTGGTGCGCGCGCTGGAATAATTTGTTAGGGGCGGGTCTCAGACCTGCCCCTAACGATTCCCTGCCCCAATTATCCATATGAAAAACGCCATTACTGATGTCCCTGGCATTGAAGTGGGCCAGGCGCAGGATCTGGACGCGCTGACTGGCGTCACTGTCATTTTGTGCCGCAAGGGCGCTGTCGGCGGCGTGGACCAGCGCGGCGGCGCGCCCGGCACACGCGAAACCGATCTGCTCAACCCGATTAACCTGGTCGAAAAAGTCCACGCGGTGGTGCTGGCAGGCGGTTCGGCTTTTGGGCTGGATTCTGCCAGCGGGGTAATGAAATATCTCGAAGAACAAAAGGTTGGGTTTAACGTGGGCGTGGCTCGCGTCCCGATCGTTCCAGCCGCGATTTTGTTTGACCTGGCCCTCGGACGGGCCGATGTGCGTCCCGGGCCCGAGATGGGTTACCGCGCCGCAGCCGCTGCCAGCACTGGAGCAGTGGCCGAAGGCAATGTCGGTGCGGGGACGGGGGCTTCAGTGGGGAAAATCTTCGGCAATGCCGGGGCGATGAAAGCGGGCCTTGGCACAGCCTCCATCGATCTAGGTGGGGGCATCATTGTTGGCGCCCTTGTGGCGGTCAACGCCTACGGGGATGTAATCAACCCGCAAACGGGAGAAATCCTCGCCGGGGCGCGGACCGTCAAAGCGGGACCGCTGACCCTGGGCACTCCCGGCTACTTTGCCGATACGCTGGCGACGATGAAAACCTTCGCTGGGCGGATGATCGAGGGTTTCGCGATGCGCTCGAATACTGTCATCGGTGTGGTGGCGACGAATGCCAAGCTGACCAAACCTGAAGCCAACAAAATGGCCCAGATGGCGCAAGACGGCCTGGCGCGCGCCATCCGCCCGGCACACACGATGCTGGATGGGGATACGATTTTTGCGCTAGCCACCGGCCAAAAGAATGCTGATGTGAGCCTGGTGGGCGCTTTTGCCGCCGAGGCGTTTGCCGAAGCCTGCCTGCGGGCGGTGAGATCGGCCAAAAGTGCGGGCGGTCTGCCAGGATTGGGCGGTCATTAAGAAGTTTTCAGGGCAGAGCAGGATCTCCTGGGGTATGATTAAGAAAATTTTCAAAAAGGCTCAAGCATAATGGAATTCACCTCTCGCCCCTATACTGACCCAGCCGACCGGCAGACTGTGCTCGATTTTGTGCGCACTGTGCGGCCCCCCGAGCGGGTTTTTGATTATCCCAGCCTGAATGATTTGGAGGAGCAACTCCCCCAGCCTGAAGTCCAGGCCAACTCCCGCCTGTGGTTTGCAGGCGACAAACTGGTTGCTTTCGCCCTCGTTGACCCGTGGGATAACCTGTGGTTCGACCTCCAACCCGCCCAACAGGCGGCCCTGGGTGACGAAATCGTCCAGTTTGGTGTCGATTGCCTCCGCGCCCGGCTGGCAGCGGGCGAGGCCGGCAACCTGGAGACCAACTGCGCCGAGAACTATTCGGCGCGCCGGGCCTTTCTCGAAGCCCACGGTTTTCTGGCCTTGCCGGAACAGACCCTGGGATTTGCCCGCCCGCTCTCGGAGCCGATCCCCGACCCCGTCTTGCCCCCCGGCTATAGCCTGCGCCTGCTCAAAGGTCGGGACGAAGCTGCTGCCGCTGCTGCACTCCATTGCGCCGCTTTCGGAAGCGACTACATGACCACCGAAAACCGCCTGGCCATGATGGAGACTTCCGAGTATTACCCCGAAATGGATCTGGTCATCGTCGCCCCGAATGGCGAACTGGCAGCTTATGCGATGGGCTTCATTTCAATCGAGGAGAACGAGAAAACAGGCCGAAAGGATGGCTATGTCGATCCGATCGCAACCCATCCCAATCACCAGCGTCTTGGCCTGGCGCGCGCCCTGCTCCTGACCGGGATGCAGATGCTCAAGGCCCGCGGGATGGAAACCGCCAAGTTTGGCACCAGCAGTCAAAACGCTGGGATGCAGAAAACCGCCGCAGCCGCCGGTTTCCAGATTGAGAACCGCAAACTCTGGTTCCGCAAGGTTATTGAATAGCCAGCTAATCTCCCATCACAAATCGAAAACCCCATGTCCACTCTCATCCATCAACGCGTCGAACTGGCCCAGAAGGGCGAAAACCCCACTGTCCTTTGCAAAATGGAATCAGGCTGGGCCGTCTTTGGCGATCTGCAGATACTTAATGGCTACTGCCTGCTGCTGCCCGATCCCGTCCCTTCTGACCTGAACACCCTATCCATTCCCGAGCGCGAGAAATTCCTGCGCGATATGTCCATTATTGGCGATGCCCTGCTCGAAGTCACCGGGGCAGCGCGGATTAACTACGAAATTCTGGGCAACAGCGAAAAAGCCCTGCACGCCCACATCGTTCCACGCTTCGAGGCCGAACCGGAAGATCTTCGTAAAGGTCCAGTCTGGTTCTATGATTGGACCAAAGCCCCAAAATTCGACCCGCAGAAACACAGGGCGCTGATGGAGAAGATTGCAGCAGCCATTCAAAAACGCCTGCCGAATACGCAACATACGACCTCTGCATAATTGCATTGCGAGGAGCCGTTCTATGGCGTTGACCTGCACCCGGGGTGTAAGGCAGGTCAGCAATCCCCAAGCGCTCAAGAATGCTGTGTGGTGATATGGAGACCCAGTGACACAAAAAACGCGCAACCTGCTGGTGTTTGGGCTGGCCTGGTTCGCCATCCTGTCGCTGTTGACCTTTGGCCTATACCTGCCCTACGTTAAAGCCTATGACCTGGTGCATCCCGTCCGCATTGCTTCGGAGCGCCCTGCCTATCCCGACTATCAGGAAGTCCAATTCACCACCACGGATGGGCTGACACTCAAAGGCTGGTACCTTCCGCCGCGCCAGGAGGGGCTGGTCATCTTTGTTCACGGGCTGGGCGGCAACCGCGCCGAACTGCTCGACGAGGCCGAATTCATCGCGCAGGCCGGTTACGGGGTACTGCTCTTCGATTTGCGCAACCATGGTGAAAGCGAAGGAAGTGTTACCACGCTGGGGCTGGACGAAGTCCGCGACGTGGAGGCGGCTGTTAACTTTGCCCGTCGAAACGCTGGATGGGGCATCCCCTTGGCCTTGTTCGGCCACTCGATGGGTGGAGCCGCCGTTCTGCTGGCTGCCGTTAAAATCCCCGAAATCCGCGCCGTGATTGCCGAAAGCGCCTACACCAGCGTCGAAGATAACATCTCTGAAGGCGTACACGGGCTGACGGGCCTTCCGCCCTTCCCTTTCGCGCCGCTGATTGTCTTTTTTGGTGAGCGCGAGGCCGGGGTTGAGATTCGTTCAGTGCGCCCGCTCGAGGCCGTCGGGCAACTCAGCCCTCGTCCGCTGCTGCTGATTCACGGCGAGCTGGATTCCCTTATCCCGGCTGAAAATTCCCTCCGTCTGTACGCCGCTGCCCGCGAGCCGAAAGAACTTTACTTGCTGCCTCATGCGGGGCATGGCGGCTTCCTCCAGGCTGCGCCAGAAGATTATCCGCGCCGCATTCTGGCCTTTTTGGAGAAATACATCCTGGCACCGTAAGGATCGGTTCTAAAGCTCCAGCCCCAACAACGGGATTTCCATTTCCTGCGGCGTCAGCCCGCCGTGATGGCCATAATATTTTTGCTCAAATTTTCCTTTTTCATACCACCAGACCGATTCGTAGCGATAAGCCAGCACCACCAGGTTGCCAAGATGCGCGCGCAGCGTCTCCGAAGGTTCGGGACCGAAGTAGCCTTGGGCGAGCAGGTCCTCGATCTTGACCACATCGGCCTTGCCTTCCAATCCCTTGGCCAGTAATGCCTGGGTTTCGTCGAGCATTTCGTCTTTGATGTACAGGAACAGGTCGCGGCAGGAGCCGCCGGGGACGAGCAACTCCCCTTTTTTGTTCGTTCGGACGAATCGCTCGAAACCGGGAAAGTCCCGGTTGAGATAGACTGTTGTGGCCGGATCGATTTCGGATTGGCCATGGTCAGCGGTGAAGAGGAATAAGGTGCGGCCTTTGGCAAGCGGACGGGCGATGAACTGTTTTTCCATGACGTGCAGGAACATCTCCACTTCGGCCTCCACCTGGATGGAATCCGGGCCGTAATCGTGGCTGACCGAGTCAATACGGTCGTAGTACAGGAAAAAATAATTCTTGCCCCGCGCTTCGTTCAGCGCCAACGACAGGTTGATCACCGTTTCGGGCAGGGATTTGAATCCGCGCGGGGTGGCGCCATCAAAGACAATATTGGAATAGGTCGAAGGGGTGTACTCGCGGTGCTGGAAAACAGTCGAGGCCACGCCCAAAGTTTTTAGTTTTTGGTACAACGTGCCAGCCGGGTAAAGCCGTCGTGGATCAATGCCGGTCGTCTTTAGCTGGTCGCGCTCGGATGTGCCGGAAAAAGAAAAGAGCAGCGGCACGATCATGGCATCCAGCAGAGGCTCGTAATAATTCCACTCAAAGATGCCACTCTGGCCCACGTTCAGCCCGGTATGGATGCAGGTGGTGTGCCCGGAAGTGGTCGATGGAAATTGGGAGGTCAATTTAACGGCCGACCCGCTGCGGGTAAACCGGTCGAGAAAAGGGTGGGAGCCAAATTTCTCGAAGTGCCGCCAGCCAAAGCCATCGATAAAACAGAGGACGATGTTGTCATATTCCCCCTGGAAGTGCGGGAAGGGCTTGCCGCCGCTGAAAACGGATTGGATGGCGGCTGGCAGGCTGGCGAATCCGCCAGAGTCGTAACGGGGCTTGATGAAGGTCGGGTTCATGGCGTCTACCGTTTAAAATTGACCATCACCAGTCCGCAAATGCAGACCAGGATGCCGAGCAGGTTGACAAGCGACAACTTTTCGTTGAAGAACAGGCTGCCAATCAGCACCAGCGCCACCGAAGCCACCACATTGACAGTGATGGCAAGCAGGCTGATCTGCCAGCCCGCCCGGTAAGCGAGCAGTGTGCCGATCTCGACCCCAAAGATGGCCAGGCCAAGGGCAAAGCTGGCCCAGTTCAGCTTTTGGAAGGCTATGCCCGGACTGGCGGTGGGATAGAAAGCGAACAAGACCAGGGTTGCCGCCAGTGAGACGCCGTAGGTCATGGATAGCGCCAGGGCGGGGTTGGCATCTGAGGGGGTTAGTTTCTGGTACAGGTTGTATAAGACGGTGGACAATGCAGCCAGACTGGCTGTCAGCACGAGTGTCATGGGCGGTTTCCTGGTTATTTTCATTTGGAATGGGTTGTCCAACTTACAGAGTTGTTAGTTGTCGGACATGCGTAGGGCAAACGTAGGGTAAACGTCAAGTAAGGCACGAGTGTTAATGATAAATTATGAGCAGTAAGGTGATTTCTCTTCTCCTCCTTTCAAAGGAGAGCCGGGGTCGGCGTCCCCGGCTCTCTCGATTCTACCAAAGGTACATCCCGTTACGTTATAATATGCCACGCACCTTTCAGCGCGTGGCATATTGTTATTCTCGGAGATTTCCAAAGAATCCTATCATCAAAAAGGAGCGGCTATGACCATCCAGATCACGATTATCGGGCTTGGACAAATTGGAACTTCCGTTGGCCTGGCGCTAGCCAAGCAGACCGAGCGCGTCAAACGAGTTGGGAACGACCGCGAACCCGCCATCCAGAAGCAGGCCAAGAGCCTGGGGGCTTTTGATACCGTGGAATTCAACCTGCCAAGCGCCGTCAAGAACGCCGAGGTGGTTATCCTCGCAATTCCGCTCGATCAGGTTGAAGAAACCCTGAAGTATATTGCTGAAGACTTGCGCGAAGATGCCGTTGTGATGGATTTCTCGCCGCAGACTGCCCTGGTACAAAAATGGTTCGGCGAATTTATCCCAGCTGGACGGCACTACGTCAGCCTGTCGCCGTCGATCAACCCGGCGTTTTTGGAGCAGCCCGGGCAGGGCCTCGAGGCGGCCCACGCCGATTTGTTCGAGAAGGCGACGATTGGCATCGCTGCCCCGGCTGGCACCCCCAGCGAAGCCCTAAAACTGGCCAGCGATTTTGTGGGGCTGATTGGCGCAAAACCAATCTTCCTGGACATGCTTGAAGCTGACGGGCTGATGCTGACGGCGCACATTTTTCCACAGGTGATGGCGGCTGCCCTGCTGAATGCAACTGCGGGCCAGCCCGGCTGGTCAGATGCGCGGCGTTTTGCTGGACGTCCCTATACCTTTGCCACCGCGCCCTTGGGCGAAACCACACCCCAATCCCTGGTACAGGCACTGATCGCCAACCCGGTTGGGGCTGCGCATGCCCTCGATCTGGCGATTGGGGCGCTCACTCACCTGCGCGCTGCCATTGAGACTGGTGACCAGGCCGACCTGGAAAAACGCCTGTGCCTGGCAGCAGAAGACCGCGAAACCTGGCTGAAGGAACGCCGCCGCGCCGAGTGGGAAGCCAGAGACGAGAAAAATAAGCTGCCGAGCGCTGCGGATACGTTTAAGCGCATCCTGGTTGGCGAGCGGCCCAAAAAATAAAATTTAGGCGATGCCTTTTTACTGCTACATCCTCGAATGCGCCGATGGGACATATTACACAGGCTGGACCACCGATCCACCCAGGCGCGAGAAGCAGCACAATACCGGGACGGGAGCGCGCTATACGCGCATGCGCCGCCCGGTAAGTCTGGTCTACATCGAAGAACAGCCCGATCGAATCACAGCGCTGAAACGGGAACTGGCGATCAAAAAAATGCCGCGCAAACGTAAGGCGAAACTTATCGAGACTCAATTAAAACCGTAGGGGCGACGCATTGCGTCGCCCCTACGTAATTTATGCAAGCAGGGCCTAAACCCAGCCGCGCAGCTGCATGGCTTTCACCACGCGGTCGATGGCGACCATGTAGGCCGCATCGCGCATGTAGACCTTTTCCTTCAGGCTCATTTCGAGCACACCGTGGAAGGCAGAGGTCATCTTCTGGTCGAGTTTCTCCAAGACCTCTTCCTTCGGCCAGTAGTAGTTGGCATCGTTCTGGACCGATTCGAAGTACGAGCAGGTCACGCCGCCAGCATTGCAGAGGAAGTCGGGGATATTGAAGATATCGTTCTTCTTGAAGTATTCGTCAGCTTCAGGCGTGCAGGGACCGTTGGCACCTTCAGCCACAATTTTGACGTTCTTCGACATCTTCTTGACAGTTTCAGCGTTGACATGGCCTTCGATGGCGGCTGGGATGAGCACGTTGCAGTCCTTCTCGATCCACTTTTCGCCATCTTCGCGGATGTAACCGGCGGCCTCGGCTTTTGCCTTATCAATCGTGCCATACTGATCGACAATGGTCAGCAGGAAGCGCGGATTGACGCCATCTTTGTGGCTGTAGGTATAAGAGGTCTTGTCGTTGCGGTCCCAGCAGGAGACACAGGCCACTTTCCCGCCCAGCATTTCAACGAAGCCGATGGCCGCATACTGGCTGACGTTGCCGAAGCCTTCAATCGCCGCGACAGATTTCTTCGGGTCAATTCCAAGATGCTTCATCGCTTCGCGGACGGTATAGATCACGCCGAAGCCTGTGGCTTCAGTGCGACCCAGGGAGCCGCCGCCGCCCAGGGGCTTGCCGGTGAAGACGCCGGGGGTGTACTGACCAACCAGCTTGGAATATTCGTCCATCATCCAGCCCATCATCTGTGGGGTCGTGCCGACATCGGGAGCCGGGACATCCTGGCGCGGGCCGATGTTCTTCCACATGATCTGCACCCAACCGCGGCACAGGCGTTCTTTTTCATTCACAGAAAGTGTGGAGGGATCAACAATAATGCCGCCCTTGCCGCCGCCCAGGGGGATATCAGCCACGGCGCATTTCCAGGTCATCCAGGTGGCCAGGGCGCGCACGGTGTCGAAAGTCTCAGAGGGATGGAAACGAATCCCACCCTTGTTGGGGCCGCGGGCATCATTATGCTGCACGCGATAACCCTGGAAAACGCGCAGAGAGCCATCGTCCATGCGAACCGGGATGCGGAAGGAAAATTCACGCATCGGCCAGCGCAGGGTTTCGGCAACCTGTGGGTCCAGATTAAGCTGTTTGGCGACATGGTCAAACTGCTTCTGGGCCATTTCAAACGCATTGATTTGTCCAGCCATTCTTTTCTCCTATGATGGGGTGACTGAATTTATAAAAAAATATAAACGGGCACCCGGATCGGATGCCCGCTTTTTAGTGTGGTATGTAATGCACGTAAATCATAAGGGAGTCTACCTTTTGTCGCGCATTACAAGGTTACACGAGTTTCAAGGCAAAGTCAATATGATGGTCATCATGTCAAAAGTCATGGATTGTAAGACAATCAATCTACCGCAGTTGTTTTTCCAGTTCTGCCCTCACCACCTGCGGATTGGCCTGCCCGCCAGCCTTACGCATCACCTGCCCGAACAGGAAGTTTGCCACTGTGGTTTTTCCGGCCTGATAGCTGGCCACTTCGCCGGGGTTTTCAGCCAGCGCTTCAGTCACGATTTTGGCAATCAAGTCCGTATCCGAGACTTGCGTCAGGCCTTTCTCAGCCACGATTTCAGCCGCGCTTGCGCCTGTGGCAAACATATCGGTCAGGATCGACTTGGCCGTATTCTGGTTGACCTGTCCTTCGGCCATCAGGTTAAGCAAATCAGCCAGGTCATTTGGCTGGACTCTGAGTGACTCGAATCCCGTTCCCGAGGCGTTCATCAACGCAAATAGTTCGCCCGTCACCCAGGCGTAGACAGTTCGGACTCCCCCGCTACCGGCCTTCAGCACCGCTTCGA
The DNA here is from genome assembly GCA_002412925.1 of Anaerolineales bacterium UBA5195. Classification (GTDB taxonomy): domain Bacteria; phylum Chloroflexota; class Anaerolineae; order Anaerolineales; family Villigracilaceae; genus UBA5195. Next base: position 34,760 of record DHVZ01000030.1, read on the forward strand.
AATACTCCCCGGCAGCTTTTTCAGCCGCCAACTGCCAGGACTCGGCCAGGCTGAGGCCATAATCCTGCGCGAAACGTCGGCTCCGCTCCCAGGGTAGTTCCGGCAGCGATTCGCGCACCTCGTCCATCCAGCCTTGGCTGACCACCAGTGGCGGCAAATCCGGCTCGGGGAAGTAACGATAATCGTGAGCGTCTTCCTTCGTGCGCTGGCTGAAAGTCGCCTGTTTGGCCTCGTCCCAGCCGACGGTTTCCTGCGCCACTACCCCGCCTGCCTCCAAAACTGCAATCTGACGGTTAATCTCATAGGCCACGCCGCGTTCGAGGGCCTTGAATGAATTCAGGTTCTTGATTTCGACCTTCGTACCCAGTTCTTCCCGGCCCACCGGGCGCACGGAAATATTTGGCTCGATGCGCATCACGCCCTTTTCCAGGTCACCGCTGTTGACGCCGAGATAACGCACCAGCGCGCGCAAAGATTCGGCGTAGGCGCGCACTTCCTCAGCCGAGCGGAAATCTGGCTCGGTGACAATTTCCAGGAGCGGCACGCCCGCGCGGTTCAAATCCACCAGGGAAAACGAAGCCCCAGATTGTTCCACGTGGGTTAACTTGCCGGTATCTTCTTCCAGGTGCACCCGGTGAATGCGGATGACCTTCTCGCCTTGCGAGGTGACCAGCGTGATCCTGCCGTGCTCGGCCAGGGGCTGTTCATACTGCGTGATCTGGTAGCCTTTCGGCAAATCGGGGTAAAAATAATTTTTGCGCGCGAAAATGCTGATTGGGGCGATCTGGCATTCCAGCGCGGTTGCCACGCGCAGGGCGTATTCCACGACCCGCTCATTGGTCACCGGCAGCGTGCCGGGGTGCCCCGCGCAAACGGGACAGACAGCCGTGTTTGGCGCTGCGACAGTCGAATCGACCACCGGGCAGGCGCAGAACATCTTTGATTCGGTCAGCATTTCAACGTGGACTTCAAGTCCGATGACGGGTTCGTAGTTCATGGAAGTTCCAGTTCACGACAATCTCAAAACATGACGCTTATAAAAAACGAATGCGTAAAACGTAAGAAAACCATTTACGTATCACGCATTCGTTTTGGGTTTCATGATTCTTTATTCAAGAATGTCAAAATCATCGTCCGCAGAATCGTCATCTGAATCGATTTCCAATTCCAGATCGTCGCGTTCGACGTGCAGCCAGAGCAGCAGCACCTGGCCATCATCTGTTTCGACCGAGCGCGCCGCCAGGATGGGGGCGGAGGCCTCCAGCCCGGTTTCATCCCGGTAATGCAGGGTAATCGGTAAACGCTGGTTCCACATCCGGTAACAGCGTTCGACCAGGGCAGGACCATTAAAAGTACGCAGACGGGTAAGCGCAGTGACCGAAAACTGGCGAGTCTCGTTCAATCCCAGCGCCCAGCCGTCTTGCACAGGTTCGAAGATGGGGGGCGGGCCTTCAATAATTGTGATTTTATTTTCCATAAGTTTTCCTGTAAGCTGGCAAAATAATACCATAAAAATATCGGCTCTTTGGGATTCGCCGCGGTAGGCCCCCAAAATACGGTAGTATTCATTTGAGATTCCTACTCTTTGAAAATTGCGCCAGCGCCTCAACCATCGGCAGGCAGTAGGAGAGTCGCTTTTCATACTCGTCGAGGCTCTGTTCGCGCTCGGCTTTCATTTCGAGCGGGTCGCGGCCCATCAGGAAGGGATCTTCCCAGGCCAGCCAGTCCACCTCGCGGGTCTGGAGGTGGTGCTGCATCTGCAAAACCATCTCGGCCACCATGCTCAGACCCGCATGCGTCACTTTGGGCATGACTTCCTTCAACTCCCCGGCGCGCACAACCAGATGGCACCAGCCGTAATCGAGGCTCTTGCCAAAAAGCTGTTCGCCGATTTGGGTAACGAATCCCTCCAGCCGGGCATAATTCTGGGGATGCGTGGCCCAGGCGGCGGGGGAGCGCTGGAAAATCAGTGGCAAAGCCTCAAGGGTGAGAGAATCCACCTCCGCCAGGAATTGCTCACGGTAGTCACCTTCCAGGGCGAAAGACAACCGGTCAATGTAGGCCAGGTGAAGAATTTCGTCCGGTTGGGCGATCAGCGCGGCATTCAGGTATAGGTGGGCAAAATGTTCGCCAACCGGCATGGGCCGGTCAAGCGGAAAAATGGTGAAAAAGTCATCCGCCTCCAGTTGGGCCATCAGGGTGATATTTTGGCGAGTATTGAGCGGCGGACAGATGTAGGCGCGCCCAAAATGGACCTTCAAATCCGGCAGGATGGCTTGCAGGTGCGGGAGCATCGTCCCTTCAGGGTCATTGTAAGGGAAGACCAGGGATGGGAGCATGGTCAGTCAACCCTTTTCCGGTAACCTTGCAGGATACGCCCACTCGCAAAACCGAATTTTTCGTAAAGCCGGATGGCGGCTGTATTCTCTGCATCTACCGTCAGACAAATTTCGCCGGTTTGCGGGCGAGAAAACATCCACTCCAGGCCTGCATTGAGCAAATCTGCACCAAGACCCTTGCCGCGCGCCGCCGCGTCGACCCCGATAAAGTCGATATAGCCCGAGTCAGTCTCAGTTTTGCAAAAATGATAACCCAGGACCCGTTCGTTTTCGACCATGAGAAACAGCCGCTGGTCTTCAGCCTGCTTTTCGACAATCTGTCGGGCGGTGTAGTAAGTTGTCGGGAAAAGGGTCTGGTGGAGATGCTCGAACTGTTCAAAAAAGGCTGCCTGGTAAGCGCAGACCGGCGCAGGAACGGCTGAAGGCTTCCAATCAGCCCGTTGAAGGCGAAAAACGGCGTTATTGGAACGCAGAGAAAAGCCATGCCGGGCTGCAAAAGCCTGTCCGTTGAGATTGCGGGCCTCGAAAAACAAATCCAGCTCATGGATACTGGCCGAGATACATTTTTGGACTTCTGCGTAAAGCGCTTCGGCCACAGGCTGCCAATCTGCGGCTGTGACCAGCGGGCCATACAACCAGGCGCGGTCAATCTCGGGGTCATAATCCGCGCCGAAGACGCCCACCAATTCATCTCCTTCCCAGGCCAGCCAGAAGGATTCGGTCAGGGGTGGGGCAATTTCGGCCAGGGTTTCGCGGATTTCGGTCTCACTCTCGCCAAAAAAGCCAACATGCTGTTCTGCCGCAGGGTTGTATCGAACCAGATAGGCAAGCATGGTTTCGAATTGCTTTTCAGCCAGAAGGGCAAGTTTCACCTGCATATCGATCAACCCTTTGCCCGCAGGAAATCCCTGGTCGCGGCGATCTTTTCCTTCTCGACCTTGCCCGTTGCCTCCCAGTACTCCAGCAGTTCGGAGATGGTCAGCACGGCATGCAGGCAGAACCCGGCCTGTTCGAGCGATTCTTTGGCCCCGGATTGCCTATCGACCAACACAACTACATCCTTGACCAGCAGTCCCGCGCCAGTCAGTTTTTCGATGGCTTCGAACTTGCTCCCGCCGGTGGTGGCCAGATCGTCGATGACCAGGGCGGTCTCACCTGCCTGGAATTCACCCTCGATTTCGGCCTTCGTCCCGTAAGCTTTGACTTCCTTGCGCGGATAAATCATCGGGTAGTTCCCGGCCAGGGAGACGGCGGTTGCAATCGGGATGGCGGCGTAAGGCAGACCAGCAAGCCGGTCAAATTTCAAGTCGCGGATCAGGGGCAGGTAGGCGGCTCCAACTTTCGCCAGTAGTTTTGGATACGAGATGATCTGGCGCAGGTCGAGGTAAATCGGCGATTTCAATCCCGATTTGAGGGTGAATTCGCCAAACTTGATGCAGCCCGCTTCAAGCAGGCCATCCGCAAGGGCCGCGATAGATTTTTCAGTCATGGTGAAATCCTTTGATTTGTTCATTGGTTGAGATTTTCGCGACGAATTCCTTGACTTGCTCCAAATGGGCTTTTACATCCTTGGTGTCTGCCTTGATCAGGCGCGCAATGGTAACCTTATATCCCCGGAACCTGACGCCATAATCGTGGAATAAATCTTTTGCAGGCAGGCTGGTAAGCAGGTTGAATAAAGCGCGTTGTGAAACTCGCGTTGCCTCGATCATATCTGCCAGAGATCCCTTCTTATACAAACTGACCAATTGAGCGTTGTAGGTTTGCCAATCTTTGTCGATATATTTGTAAAATGCAGGGAGCTTTCCTGTAGAGACTGCCTGAACAGCTTCAAGATTTGAATGATCCCAACCAATGATGTGAGCCAGCAAATCTTTGATTGACCAAATACCCAGGAAAATTTGGTCGTGTTCATCCAATGGGATTTGCTCTGAGAAGGTCAATAGATTCCGGCGCACCTCGACGAATCCAGATAAGAGTTCCCTTTTCTTTTCATCGGCGGTCGAACGCATAATTCACCTTTACAAGATGAGCCGATTCAACTTGAATGTCTCAGCTCGTATTGGATGCTGATAATCTCATCGCGGAATTCCGCCGCAGCTCGGCCAGGATTTGCGGCTCGTGAAATCCCACGCGAGATGGGCAGCAGCATGCCCTTGCCATCCTGGCGCAAACCAGCTTTGAGCGCCGTCTCCAAATCGCCGCCTTGCGCGCCGACTCCGGGAGCCAGGAACCACAGATCCGGCGCAGCGGCGCGGACGCGGGTCAGCGCTTCGGGCTGGGTTGCGCCCACGACCAGGCCGATGTTGTTACGGGTGTTCCAGGTTTGGGCAAGGCAGGCAACGTGTTCATAAAGCGGGACGATGGACGATGACCGACCGACGATTGTGGTCTGCGGTCCATCGTCTGTGGTCACCAGCAGATCTTGCAGATCACCCGCCCCCGGATTACTCGTTTTGCATAGCAAAAAAACGCCTTTTTCCTGGTTGGTCAGGAAGGGATCGATTGAATCCTTGCCCAGATACGGGCTGAGCGTGATGCAGTGCGCCCCCAGCTTGCCGAATGCGGATTGGGCATAGGCCTCGGCAGTCGAAGCAATGTCGCCGCGCTTGGCATCCAAAATGACCGGGATCATCGAACCCATCCGGTCGGATTCGTCCTGGATGGCTGAAATGACCTGCTTGAGCACCGTCCAGCCTTTGGGGCCGAAGACTTCAAAAAAGGCAGCGTTGGGTTTGAAAGCGGCAGCGTAGGGCGCGGTCTGTTTGACGAGATTCAAGCAGAAGGCGAGGGCGGCATCCGCGGTGGGAGCCGAAAGGTCAGAAACGTGCGGGTCGAGTCCAACGCAGAGTAGCGAGGAGCAATCGTCGACACGTTTTTCGAGGAAAGAGAAGAAGGTTTCCATGGGCATAGTATACAGGGAAAAGTAAACAAGTAGGCAGGTAGATAAGTAGAGATGTAGACAAGGAAACAGGTAGACAAGTGCAACCCTGCCTACCTGTTTCCTTGTCTACCTGTTTAGCTGCTCACGCTTTTCCCAGCACCATTGCCAGGAGCGCCATGCGGACGTACAACCCATACTCCATCTGGCGGAAGTAAGCGGCGCGCGGGTCATCATCAAAATCAGCGCTGATCTCGCCCACGCGCGGCAGCGGATGCATGACAATCATGCGTTGCTTGGCGGCCTTCATCACTTGTGGGTCGATCACATACGCTCCCTTGACCGACTCGTAAACGGCCTCGTCAGCGAAGCGTTCCTTCTGGACGCGGGTGACGTAGAGCACATCGGTTTCTGGCAGGGGCTGGTCGAGCGAGGAGAACTCGGCCTGTTCAATGCCTTTGGCTTTGAGTTCCTCGATTAGTTCGGCCGGCATGCGCAGGATGTCAGGAGCAACGTAATTCAGCTTGACCTTGTAGCGCGAGAGCAGGCGCGCCAGCGAGTGGACGGTGCGGCCGTGCTTCAGATCGCCGAGCAGGGTGACGGTTAGGCCGTCGATGTGGCCGACCTCCTCGCGGATGGTGAAGGCATCCAGCAGGGCTTGGGTGGGATGCTCGCCAATCCCGTCGCCAGCGTTGATGACCGGCTTATGGGCGGCCTTGGCCGCAATCGCCGCCGAGCCGACCTCCGGGTGGCGCAGGACGATTACATCGGCGTAGCACTCCAGGGTGCGGACGGTGTCGGCCAGGCTCTCGCCCTTCGAAACCGACGAGTATTTCACCTCGTTGATCGGGATGACCGAGCCGCCCAGCCGTTCCATCGCCGCAGTGAATGAAGACGAGGTGCGGGTGGATGGTTCGTAGAACAGGCTGGCCAGGATCTTGCCTTTGAGCAGGTCAAAGGTGCCGATGTGGTCGACCATGTCGTGCATCTCATGCGAGACAGCGAAGATGTATTCCAGGTCTTCGCGGCCGAACTGCTTGACCGAAATGATATCCTTACCGTACCAGGGCGCATTCTTGTGGTCGCCCAGGGGCAGGTGGGCCAGGTTATGTTTTTTGATGGTCATGGTTAGTCTCCTCGTTTGATGTGGAATCGGGATTCGGTTCTGGCGAGAAACGCATCCCGTTAAATCACATTGGTTTGTGCTTTAGCCTTTTCTTGTTAGTGTCATCGCGAGCTGCCCCGTTTTCGGGCGGCATGGCAATCTCCCAGCGATCGCCACGCTCGCTACACCTGTACTTGCGCGCTGGTGCTAGTACCGCTCGCTCGCGGTGACATTCTGAATAAACAGACCCATCTCCTCAAACGCCTGTCTGCTTTCAGGGATTAGATTTCCCAGCGCCGGCCAGACATGCCAGATCCCATCCCAGACTTTGAGCGTAACATCCACTCCATCTGCTTTGGCTTTTTCGGCCAGCATGAGCGCGTCATCCAGCAAAATCTCCTCGCTGCCGACCAGGATCAGCAGCGGCGGGAAACCATGAAAATCAGCGTAGACCGGTGAAACGAGTGGATTGGTCAGGTTGGACTCGTCGGTGTAAGCCAAAGCCCATTCTTTCAATACCTCGGTCTTCAGCACAGCCTCGGATTCTGCTTTGATGATGTGACTTTGGCCTCGATGGGTCAGATCGGCCCAGGGCGAGATGCAGATTACTGCAGCCGGGACCGACTCAACGGCATCGCGCAGGGCCAGGGCGGTGGCGATGCTCAGCCCGCCGCCCGCCGAATCGCCGGAGATAATGATATCGCGCGGGCTGGTTCCGTTAGCCAGCAGCCAGCGATAGGCTTTCAGCGCATCCTCCAGCGCCGCCGGGAAGGGGTTTTCCGGTGCGAGGCGATATTCGAGCAGGAGGAATGTCATTTTCAATGATTGCGCCATCTGGGAGCACATGATCAAGTATGAGTCGACTGAGCCGGTGACGTATCCGCCGCCGTGCAGGTACAAGATGTATTTGTTGTTGTCAGCACTGGCCGGGCGAATCTTGGCGGCGCGGAGACCATCCAGATCGACACTATCGGCCTTCACATCTTTGGGAACTCGGCCCATCCACCTGGCAATCTGTGCTGTGCGGGCACGGTTCTGTTCGATGGTCAGGCGTTGTCCCTGGAAAATTGTCCGCAGAACAAATCGCCAGAAGCGGCTTTTTAAACTCAGGGTCATTCAAGTTCTCACATTTCTGCCATATCCCGGCTCGATCAGGATTTTCCCGTCTCGATAAGCTTCCCTGCCGCGCAGGACGACGCGCCGCACCTGGCCCTTGACCTTCCAGCCCTCGAAGGGAGTCCAGCCGCAGCGCGAGTGCATTTCGGCAGCCCGAATCTCATATTTGGCGTGTTCATCCACTTCGACCCAGGTTTCAGGCTGTTCCGGTAAGTGGAAAATGCGGCGCGGATTGATCACTGACTTTTCGATAATATCGTCTATGGTCAACCGGCCATCGTCTACCGCTGTCAGGAGCAGTGGCAACAACGTCTCCACGCCAGGGAAGCCCGGCGGCGGGTTTTCGCCGTCTTTTTCGGCCAGGGTGTGCGGAGCATGGTCGGTGGCGAAACAGTCGATCACATCCAGGTTGGCCCAGAGCGCATCCACATCGGCCTGGGTGGCAAGGCGTGGGCGGACTTCTTTCCGCCCCGGTGTTAATTCTGGTGTAGGGGCGCAGCATTGCTGCGCCCCTACGTTGGTTAAAAATAAATGATGCGGACAAACCTCGCAGGTGACTTTGATCCCGCGTTCCTTGGCGGCCTTGATCAACAGCACTTCCTCGCGCAGTGAGATGTGCGCGATGTGGATGGGTTTTGCGTACATCTGCGACATCAGCAAAGCCGCGCCCATCGAGCGGCTCTCGGAGTGGGTCACGATCGGAGTCTGGCCCGGCCAGCGCGAGAAATGCTCCATCCAGAGTGTCATATCGTTCAGGCGCAGTTGGCCGAAAGTCGAGTCGAGGTACATTTTCAGCGCAGCGGCCTTGGGCGCAAGCTCAGCGACAGTTTCGGCGTTCTTCGGCCCGGCGCCCAGATATTGGGCGTAGTCGCAGTGCGCTTTGCGGCTGGCCGCCTCCAGCGCGAGGTTCAGCGTCTCTGCGTCGAAAATCGGCGGCTGGGTGTTGGGCATCGCCAACACCAGGGTCACGCCACCCGCCAGCGCAGCAGACGTGCCGGAGTCGAAGTCTTCCTTGTGAGTTGCGCCGGGTTCGCGCAGGTGGACGTGCGGGTCGATCAGGCCGGGGAGTTTGAGCATGGTAGTAGTGCGTCGCGCCGTGTTTGACGGGCATATCCTTTCGCAGAGTTGGTCTAACCATTTAATCGGGCAAGGCGAGGCTGTCAGGTGCGGCGCACCCTCGATAGGCAACCCACAAAAAAAGAGAGCCGCTAAATGCGACTCTCTTTTCTCTGAAAAATAGAAACACTCATCCCGTCAAACCAGTGGCGCAATAAAAAGCGGAAGCGTGCGGGATGTCCAGACATATTCCGCCTAATTTTATGCAGGGAACGGATTCTGTCAAGAGGCAAATTTTCAGTTGCCGAAGACCCCTGATTTAGATGCGTTCACCCTGTAATCACCAGTATGGCGTTCTCAAAGTCGCTTGACAAAATAACGATGTCGTTGCGAGGGCGCGCTTTTCCGCCCGAAGCAATCTCCAAAAGGTCAGTTTTGCCCATTTAGCGGGAGACTGCTTCGGCAAAGAACGCCTCGCAGCGACATTTCTCGGACTTTGAGAAAGCCATATAATCACCAGTTTGTCACATTGACACTCCCCCCCTTTGCGGTATAATATCGTCCGCTCGATGGTCGACTAGCTCAATGGCAGAGCAACTGACTCTTAATCAGTGGGTTCAGGGTTCAAGTCCCTGGTCGATCACACCCATATCTGGGGGTCTGGTTTGTACCAGACCCCCAGATATGGTTATAAGCGCTGGAGTTTTTTCCGCAAAAACGGGCTTGGTTGCAATTTGGATGCATTTCATTTCTCCTGATTGTGGAACTACAGTTCTTTTTCAAAGCTATCGAGTTCGGTGACAGATAAATCAGCTTTGTTTTCGGGTGGTAACTTCTCTAAAATCTCTTCGATCGTGACAGCGACAACTTCTTGCAGGGTCGGAATGACGTGCGAGTAAGTTTTCAGGGTAATCGTAATATCCGCATGCCCCAGCCGCTCGCTGACCACCTTGGGATGCACACCGCGCAAGAGCAACAACGTGGCATGGGTATGGCGTAAGTCGTGAATACGGATATTGGGTAACTCAGCAGCTTTCAGCAGATCCTTGAAGCGCCGGATCAGATTGGTTGGCTCCATCGGCGTGCCAACTTCGGAAGGAAACACCAGATCGTGCTCTTGCCACTTATCCTTGGCAAACTGTTTGAAAATTGAATTGCGTTTCTGTTGGGCCCGCAGCCTTCGGATTGTTTCTGCGCCAATGGGAATGCGCCGCTTTGATTTTTCTGTTTTCGTGGTCTGAAACTCGTAAGGGGCTTTCCCTGCTTCGCGCTTCTCGTCTGTATACTGCACTTGCTCGACCACAATGATGCACTTCGCATCCCAATCGACATTGTTCCAACGCAGACCCAGGATTTCGCCCTCGCGCATCCCGGTAGACAGCGCGAAGTAGTACAAATCAACCAGCGGATCATTGCACGCATCTGCCACCTGGATGAACTTATGAGCCTGGTCTCGTGATAAATGCTGAATCTTCTGCGATTGGTTCTGCCTGGGCTTGGCTACATTCTTCGCCAGGTTTTGCGAGATAATACCCTGGGTCACCAGGTAGCCAAAGAAAGCGCTGGCCGTTTGCCAGATGTACAGCAACTCGCGCTGCCCGACTTCTTTTGAATACGTGGTGATGATTTGCTGGATATCCAACGGTTTCACATCGAACACGCGCCGTTTGCCAATTTGTGGAATGATATACTTATCTGCGACCCGTTTATAACCGAGATAAGTCTTTAGACTCTTGGAAAGCTTTTTGTAATCCAGCCAGATCTGAATGGCTTCTTCAATGGATGATGCGAGCAAGCCTACATCGGACACGTTACGACTTTTATTTTGAATATCCTGGATCCAACGGGTTGCCTCGGTCCTTGTGGCGAAGGATTGAGAAATGCGTTGCCCACGAAGCGTGATTTGTGCCATAAAAGGTTTGGGGCGTCCCTTGCGAACTGTAATTGACCCCTCACCATGCGCACGGTACGGTTTAGCGGACATTGGGTAACGCCCGGGGTTGTGGGTAACGGCTGACTTCCACAAATTTGTTCAGGTCGCTTTCCAGAATACCGATCCTGCGGCCAATACGTACTGAGGGAAGTTGCCCAAGCTGGCTGAGTTTGTAAACCATAGCGGCCGATATCCGTAAACGGTCTGCGGCTTCCTTGGGAGTCAGGATAATGAAGGGTGTTGTGTCGGTTGTTGTCATGATGCCTTCCGTGTTATGAGGATTTTGAGTTACCAAAACAGAGAACCAGAGCGACGCTTAATATTTAATATGTGCCATCAAAGTGTTCGCTAATAAACGAATTCTACACTATTTACTTGCAGAAAGCAAGTAGGTTGAGTGAAATGCGTAAACAAACAACCCCTACAAAATCATCAGATCTCTCGATTTACATAAAGAAACTTACCAAAGAGCGTAGACTGTCGCTTAGGCAAGTTTCAAAGGAAATCGAGGTTGCACCATCCTACCTATCAGAGGTTTTGACAGGCAGAAAAAGACCCAGCCCTCAGCTATTGGCATCGCTGGCAAAGTTTTTTGATGTGCCTAAAGTAGATGTGTATGCTGCGGCAGGTTGGCTAACGCTGAGTGATGATCAACAAAGGGCTCAGCAGTTTAATGAATTTTGCGCCCAAGATCCAAATTTCTTAGAACTGTTCGAAATCTTGATCAATCTCCCCGAAATGGAACGCCGTCGAAATGTTCGTTTGCTCCTGGCTCTTACGAAAGACCGGACCGAAGAACCCCCACTGGGATGGACGGAGACCCTTCCTGATGGAACGGTTCAAACGTATATGATGCCAGGTGCCCAAGAGCGGGATGAAAAGTACAATAAAAAGAAGAAACCTAGTTCTGGCTAACCAAAATTCGTATCCCCATGGGAGAGAGTCATCAGCGGCTATTCGCCAGCGTCAATTAGAGCGCTTCACCGTGACAAATATCGTTTGCAACGCCGATATGCGCGTGGCCGAAGCCCGCAAATTCTGAAAATTAGGTGAAACCGGCGCGCACAATTGCGGACTTATCAAGGAGTGACCAAATCCAGACACCGCATGTGATCAACCGAGGCGCTGCAATATACGCCAAAGGGGATGATGGGTGAATGTAACGAATTTCAAGAAGCGCAGCTAATTTGCCGCGTTTTATTGTTAAACCGGATTTTGTTTGATTATTAGGGAGTTTGCAGTGAAGCGGGATCGAACCCCGTCGGGGCCGCCAATGGTAAAAAATAGGCGGTTTGTCTTAGCAGAGATGCTGAGGCATGAAAAAAACACTCTGACCACAGAGTTATAGTAAGGTGCAAAGAGTTGCATGAAATCGCTCCTGGTGACGCAGGGGCGATTTCGTTTACTTTACTATGATTTGGCGCTAGGGTCGAGCAAATGAATTGAGTAATCGCTAAAACTCAGCCGGCAGCATACAAATTATTTCCCCAATTCCAACTATCCATATTTTTGTTGACAAATCCATCAATGTGATATACACTCCATAAACAGACTATAGTCTGTTTATGGAGTGTATTCTATGACCAAGACTGCCAAACATCGCCCTGACAAGATCAGGAAAATCGTGGAGATTTCTGAAAAATTGTTCCTGAAGAAAGGTTACGAGGCGACAACCATTGACGATATCCTGGCGGCAACCGGGCTTTCAAAGGGTGGTTTTTATCACTACTTCACATCAAAGGATGATGTGCTGGCCGAAAGTGTCAAAACGATTATGAAAGATATGTTGGCCGAACTGGAACCCATTATCAATGATGATAAATTCAGTGCTATGGAAAAGCTAAAGCACTTTATGGCAAAGAAGGCTGGGTTTCAGCAATCTAGAAAAGAATTTGCAAAATATCTCAGTATGCTTATGCAGTCTGATTTTATGCTGTACAAATATTACACTTCTCTTGCCCAAAGCTATGTTGACCCTCTTGCCAAAATTATTGAACAGGGAGCAAAGGAGGGTGTTTTCAGCGTTCAGTATCCGCGCGCGACAGCCGACATTCTGCTCCGGGCGGCCGCATCTTTTCCACAAAGCGCGTTGCTCGGAGAATATCTCCTGGATGCAAACCAGCACCAACAATATTCGATTTCATTGAAACAGGTTATTGCCCGAACGTTGGGCATTGACAGTAAGGAGTTAGATTTATGAACACGCAGCATTCTATAACAAGGCTTGGAACAACCTTGCATTACTGGCTTTCTGGTCCTGATGGCGGACCAGTTATGGCGCTGGCACATGGTGCAACACTGGACCATCACACCTTCGATGCCCAAATTGACCCGCTGGTCCAGAAGGGGTACCGCGTATTGACCTGGGATTTGCGCGGACATGGAAAATCCACTCCGATTGGAGAAGCCATCAATATTGCGATTCTGGCCGATGACTTGAAAGCCATTCTTGATGAAATCGGAGCACGGGAAGCGATACTGGTGGGTCATTCGTTTGGCGGTTTTATCGTGCAAGAGTTCACCCATCGCTTTCCAGAACGAGTCCGGGGGCTGGTGGTTGTTGGCGCAACAAATCTCGCGAAAAAATCATCGTTCTGGACTCGCCAGTTATTCCGGATTTTCCCCGGGTTGCTTTCGCGCATGTCTCTGGATGAATTCCGCAGACGAACCCTGGAAAACCTGAGCCTGACACAACCGATCAAGGAATATGCAGCCCAGGCGATGGAGGTCATCTCAAAGGATGACTTTATTGCTATTACGATTGCCGGGATTGCCGCCCTGTGGCTGGATTCTGGCTTTGCCCCAGACTATGCCGTTCGCAAACCTTTCCTGCTAACCCATGGCGATCAGGATCGTGCTAATGGCAACGTTTATGCCAAACAGGCCAAAGCCTGGGCAGCCCGGGAACCTGATTGTCGTTACGAGGTTATTCCGAATGCAGGCCACACCGCTCATATGGACAACCCGGCAGGATTCAACAAAATCCTGTTGAATTTTCTCGAATCACATCTCCCGTAACACCATCAGCATATACCTGGAAAGAGCGCACTCTTGACAGGCAAATCATCTCAAGATAATATATTAACACTTTTACAGAAAGTGTTAATATATTATGTCGCTTGATTCCCAAACCCGCAAACAAGCCCTCCTCGACGCCGCAGCCAGCCTGATCATCCAGTATGGGTATGATAAGACCACCATCGGAGATGTTGCCGATGTGATTGGCTTAAATCGTGCCCTGGTCTATGGCTATTTCAAGTCAAAGGATGACTTGCTGGAAGCCCTTGTCAGGCGCGAGATGCGCAAGTATGGCGAGTTTTGGTTTGAGCATTTGATGGCTGACCCCCAGGGTGGCACGGTCGCCAGCATTTATCGCAGCGTTGCCTTTGCCTTGAAAAATACCCCTTTCATGGCTGCAATAGTTATGCGCGATCCGAGTACATTTGGAAAATATTTACGCAAACCGGGGAATATCTTCGAGGGAACGCAATCTCAAAACATCGCCAGCGGCCTGCTGCAATCCCTGCAAGATGCCGGAACGATCCGGCAGGATGTCAACCTTCGGACCATCACTTATATTATGGATGCGCTTGCAAACAGCTTGGTCAGCCTTCCCAAGACCGGTCAGGCTCCGGCATTCGATGAGCTGCTCGAAACCATCGCTGAAATGCTCGACCGAATGTTAACGCCGGAAGGTGGCGGCAATATCGAAGCCGGGAAAAATGTTATGCGCCAGTTTGCTGCTGAAGCGACCAGATTCTTTGAGCAAACAGACGCCCCGCTAAAGGACGGAAACCAATCATGAAAATTCTCATCACAACTTTCGGAACACGTGGGGATATTCAACCTTTTATTGCGCTTGGCATCGGGTTGAAAAACGCTGGTCATGAGGTTGTTATTGGCACAACCCAGGGCTACCAGTCTTTTGTCGAGTTGTATGGCCTTGACTGCGGAGCCATGAGCAATGAATTGCTGCAACTTACACAAGATAGCCTGGATGGCACTGGAGGAATGGCAGGCACACTGGCGACCATCAAAAAAATACCGCTTGCGGTTCGCAATATGATGGATGATGAGTGGAATGTTGCGCAATCATTCCAACCTGACCTGATACTCTATCACTCGAAATGCTTGGGGTCCCTGCATGTCGCGGAAAAACTACGCATTCCAGCCATTCTCTCCCTGCCTCTGCCGTTTTTTACACCGACCAGGGCGTTTCCGGTTCCGTTCATGTCAGGAATTCGCCTGGGAGCCTGGTTTAACCTGTTGAGTTACAAAATCATGGGGTTATCCAATGGGATGTATGTAAAAGCGACCAATGATTTTCGCGCCAAGGCGCTCGGACTGCCGCCGCTGGGGCGTTTCCCCGGTCTGCTGGTTCGCGCGGATGGCAGCCCGGTGCCTGTCATTTACCCGTATAGCCCTCATCTGTTACCGGTACCGGAAGATTTCCCGTCCCATGTACATGTGACCGGCTACTGGTTCCTCGACCGCCCCGCTGACTGGCAGCCGGACCCGCAACTGGTGCGTTTCCTGGATGCCGGGCCTGCACCTGTCTATGTTGGGTTTGGCAGCATGGGTGGCAGCGGCGGTCTCAAGCGGACGAAAGTCATCCTTGAAGCGCTCGAAAAATCCGGCCAGCGTGGTCTGATTGCCAGCGGCTGGGGCGGCTTGAAGGCATCCGACTTGCCGCAGAATGTTTTCATGCTTGAATCTGTTCCTCACGACTGGCTTTTCCCAAAGGTGTCTGCCGTCGTCCATCATGGCGGTGCTGGCACAACCGCCGCCGGGCTGCGTGCCGGGAAGCCAACCGTCATCTGCCCCTTCCTGGGCGACCAGCCCTTTTGGGGCCAACTGGTCTACGAACGCGGTGTCGGGCCTAAACCCATTCCACAGGGGAAGTTAACGGCAGCCCGTTTGGCCGAGGCCATCCACATTGCCACCCAGGATGCAGAAATGCAGCGTCAAGCGGAAGCCCTGGGGCAGAAAATCCGCGCGGAAGATGGCGTGGCGCGCGCGGTTGAAATCGTTAATTCTGTTGGAGCTTTTCATGACAACAAGGTTGATTGAAACTGCTACCAGGTTATTTCCTTGAGCATTTCTTGAGACCTTCTCACCCGCTCTTGAACAAAATCTGAGACAACTCACTCTACAATTCTGGCTAAGGAGAATACCCTTATGCCAGAATTTTTTGTTTTTATCGCCAGCATTGTTTTTGGGGTGATCTGTTGGGTCATACTCAGCTTGTGCCAGCATCTGATGGAGACAAAATGATAACTATCGCCGCCATCCTGGCTGTTGCGCTACTCATTTACCTCGGCACCGCCTTACTCAAACCGGAGTGGTTCGAATGACCTCCTTTGACTGGTTACAAGTTGTCATTTATTTGATTGTTCTCATCGCCCTGGTGAAACCGCTGGGCGCGTATATGGCGGGCATTTACGAAGGCCAAATCGCCTTCCTTCGCCCGGTCGAAAACGCCTTCTACCGCCTTGCGGGCATCGACTCCAACCGCGAGATGAACTGGAAAACCTACACCGTTGCCGTCTTGCTGTTCAACGCCACTGGCTTCCTGTTCCTTTTCCTGCTCCTGCGCGTGCAACATATCCTGCCGTTCAACCCGCAGGGCATGGGCGCGGTTCCGCCCCTGCTGGCCTTCAACACCGCCGCCAGTTTTACCAGTAACACCAACTGGCAGGCCTACGGCGGCGAGACGACCATGAGTTACCTGGCCCAAATGCTCGGGTTGGGCGTACAGAACTTCCTTTCCGCCGCCACCGGCATGGCCGTTCTGATTGCGCTTATTCGGGGTATTGCCGCCTCCCCCCATTTTCGTTCTCCAGAAAATGGGGGGAATGAGGGGGGCAAGCTCGGCAATTTCTATGTGGATGTGACCCGCACCACCCTCTACATTCTCCTGCCCCTCGCGCTGATTCTCGCCCTGGCACTGGTATCGCAGGGAGTCGTCCAAACCTTTTCTGAATACCGTCAAACTGGCTTGCTCCAACCCTCAGAAGCTTCGACCACCCAGACCGTTGCATTGGGGCCAGCCGCCTCACAAATCGCCATCAAACAGTTGGGAACCAACGGCGGCGGATTCTTCAACGTCAACTCAGCCCACCCCTTCGAAAACCCCACCCCGCTGACCAATTTCCTTGAGATGCTGGCAATCCTGCTCATCCCCGCCGCGCTGACCTACACCTACGGCAAAATGGTCGGGGATACCCGTCAGGGTTGGGCCATCCTGGCTGCCATGACCATTATTTTTGCGCTGATGCTCGGTTTGGGGTTGTGGGCCGAGTTCCAGGGCAACCCCCACCTGACGGTGCTGGGTATTGACCAGTCTACCGGAAACATGGAAGGCAAGGAAGCGCGCTTTGGCGTGGCCAATTCGGTGCTGTGGTCGGTCGCCACCACCGCCGCATCCAACGGCTCGGTCAATTCCATGCACGCTTCGTACACCCCGCTAGGCGGCCTCGCGCCAATGTGGTTAATCCAGTTGGGTGAAATCATCTATGGCGGCGTCGGCTCCGGGTTGTATGGCATGTTGGCCTTTGTCATCGTGGCAGTTTTTGTCGCCGGGCTGATGGTCGGGCGCACGCCCGAATACCTGGGCAAGAAAATCGAAGTTTTCGAGATGAAAATGGCCTCGCTGATGATTCTCATCCCGGTGCTGACGGTGCTTCTTGGAACCGCCCTGGCCGTCAGCCTAGAAGCCGGGCGCTCATCGGCGCTTAACCCTGGCGCGCACGGTTTCAGCGAAATCCTGTACGCCTTCTCGTCGGCGGGCAACAACAACGGCAGCGCCTTTGCCGGGCTAAACGCCAACACCGATTTCTACAACTTTGCCCTCGGCATCGCCATGCTGATTGCGCGTTACTGGCTGATTATCCCGGTTTTGGCGATGGCTGGTTCGCTGGCCGCCAAGAAAAAAACGCCCGTCTCTGCCGGAACCCTGCCCACCCACACCCCGCTTTTCGTATTTTGGCTGATAGGCGTCATCCTCATCGTTGGCGGGCTCAGTTTCCTGCCCGCATTGGCGCTAGGCCCCATTGTGGAAGCCCTATTATAGATGTCATTGCGAGCCGTCCTGAGCGGAGCGTTCTCCAGCGAAGTCGAAGGGCGGCGAAGCAATCTCCTGTCGTTTGGAGAATCACCGTTAAACGGGACATACTGACTTTTTGGAAATTGCTTCGCAAATTGCGCTCGCAATGACATGGAAAAAACACTATGACTACTGACCTTCACCGTCCCAAATCCTTCAACCGTGACCTGTACCAGCGCGCCGTTAGCGACGCCTTCCTCAAACTCGCCCCGCGTCGCATGTCGCGCAACCCGGTCATGTTTATCGTCGAAATTGGCAGCCTGCTCACCACTATCTTATGGATTCAAGCCCTGACCGGGCAGGGCGAAGCCCCGGCCTGGTTCATCGGGCTGATTGCCACTTGGCTTTGGTTCACCGTGCTGTTTGCCAATTTCTCCGAAGCCCTGGCCGAAGGGCGCGGCAAAGCCCAGGCCGACGCGCTGCGACGCACCCGCCAGCAAACCAGCGCCAAACGCCTGCGCCAGCCCCAGCACAACGCGCCCGTTGAATTGGTCTCCTCCACCGACCTGCGCAAAGGCGACTGCTTCCTGGTCGAGGTCGGCGATGTCATCCCCGCCGATGGCGAAATCATCGAGGGGATTGCCTCGGTGGATGAAAGCGCCGTGACCGGTGAATCGGCCCCGGTGGTGCGCGAAGCGGGCGGCGACCGCAGCGCCGTGACCGGCGGGACGCGCGTGCTTTCCGACTGGCTAGTGATCCGCGTCAGCGCCGACCCCGGCGAAGGGTTTTTAGACCGCATGATCGGACTGGTCGAAGGTGCAAAACGCCAGAAAACGCCCAACGAAATCGCGCTCAACATCCTGTTGGCCGGGTTCACCATCATTTTCCTGGTCGTGACCGCCACCCTGCTGCCGTTTTCACAGTACAGCGTTTTGGCCGCCGGACAAGGTTCCCCCGTCACCCTGACGGTGCTGGTGGCCCTATTGGTCTGCCTGATTCCGACCACCATCGGCGGGCTGCTCTCGGCCATTGGCATTGCGGGCATGGACAGGTTGATCCAGCGCAACGTCATCGCCATGTCTGGCCGGGCGGTGGAAGCCGCTGGCGATGTGGATGTGCTGCTGCTCGACAAGACCGGAACCATCACGCTCGGCAACCGCCAGGCGGTGGAACTGATTCCCGTCGGCGGCGTGGCTTTGCAGGAAATGGTCGAGGCTGCGCAACTGGCTTCTTTAGCAGATGAAACGCCCGAGGGCCGCTCGATTGTCGTCCTCGCCAAGGAAAAGTATGGCCTACGCGGGCGCCACATTGGCACGGGGCCGCTCTTGCTGGATGGGCATCCCACCCAGGCTCCGCAAGGCGCTCATTTCATCCCCTTTACCGCCCAAACCCGTATGAGCGGTGTAGACGTAGATGGTGTCTCCATTCGCAAAGGCGCGCCCAACACCATGCTGGAACTGATGAGCGCCAACGGCAACCCCATCCCCGCCGACCTGAAAAACATCGTTGACCAGATTGCCCGCTCCGGCGGCACGCCGTTGGTGGTGACGCGCGATGGCCGTGCCTTGGGCGTGGTGCATCTCAAAGACATCGTCAAAGGCGGTATCAAGGAACGTTTTGCGCAGTTGCGCAAAATCGGCATCAAAACCGTGATGATTACCGGTGACAACCCGTTGACTGCCGCCGCGATTGCCGCCGAAGCCGGGGTGGACGACTTCCTGGCGCAGGCCACGCCCGAAGCCAAACTCAAACTCATCCGCGAGTACCAGGCAGGCGGGCGGCTGGTGGCTATGACCGGCGACGGCACCAACGACGCCCCGGCGCTGGCCCAGGCCGATGTGGCCGTGGCGATGAATACCGGCACCCAGCCCGCCCGAGAAGCCGCCAACATGATTGACCTGGACAGCAACCCCACCAAACTGATTGAAATCGTCGAAATCGGCAAACAACTGCTGATGACGCGCGGCGCGCTGACCACCTTCAGCATTGCCAACGATGTCAGCAAATACTTTGCGATCATCCCCGCGGCCTTTGTCGGAACCTACCCGGCCCTGGGCGCGCTCAACTTTATGCAGCTTGCCACGCCCCAAAGCGCGATTCTCTCTGCGGTCATTTTCAACGCCCTGATTATCATTGCGCTCATCCCGCTGGCCCTGCGCGGCGTGCCGTACCGCCCCGTCCCCGCCGAGCGCCTGCTACGCGACAACCTGCTGATTTACGGCCTGGGCGGGCTGGTGACACCCTTCATCGGCATTAAGTTGATTGATATGCTTCTGGCTTTGCTGAAATTGGCGTAAGTCGAAATTAATTTCGACTTACGAAAGGACTTTTATGCGCTCTCACCTTCGCCCCGCCCTCGTGCTTTTCCTCCTGTTGACCCTGCTCACCGGAGTTTTCTACCCGCTGACCGTGACCGCCGTTGCCCAGGCCATTTTCCCAGCCCAGGCCAACGGCTCGTTCATCACCGTAGACGGGCAGACTCTCGGCTCCGAACTGATTGCCCAGCCCTTCGACGCCCCGCGCTACTTCTGGAGCCGCCCCTCCGCCGCCGGGTACGACGCCTCGGCCTCCTCCGGCTCCAACCTGGGAACCAACAACCCGGCACTGCTCGAGGCTGTCCAGGCGCGGATTGCCGCCCTGCAAGCCGCCGGCCCAGCGGTGGTTGAGCCTGTCGAAACCCAGCACCCCACCCCCGCCGACCTGGTGACGTCTTCCGCCTCCGGTCTTGACCCGCACATCAGCGTGGAGGCCGCTCTCTACCAGGTTTCGCGCGTCGCCCAGGCGCGGGGGCTGGATGAAGCGACGGTCAAGGCCCTCGTGGCGCAATCCACTGAAGGCCGCCAGTTTGGTTTCCTCGGCCAGCCGCGCGTTAATGTGCTTAAACTCAACCTGGCATTGGACAGATTACAGTGAGAAGGATTCGAATATGAAAAAGCCCAATTTTTCGCATCTCTCCCAGTTGGCAAAAGACTCATTTTCCGCTGTCCTGGCTGTCGCGGCTACAGCGTTGGTACTGCTACTGGTTCGGCGGGATGTGGTTGGCGAAGGGGTAATTGCCCTGGTTTTCCTGATGCCAGTCACCTGGGCTGCCTATCGTTGGGGGTTGGCCGCTGGCATGAGCGCTGCCTTAACCGCCGCGTTCATTTTCGACTTCTTTTTCATCCCCCCGTTCTATTCTTTTACCGTCGGCAACCTGGAAGGCTGGCTGATTCTGGTCATTTTCTTCGCCGTGGCCATCATCGTGGTGGAACGCATCCAATCCACGCTCTCCAGGGCGCAATCCAGTGAACAGGAAGCGGTGATGATGTACGAATTCAGCACCGCGTTGGCGGGTTTGCGCTCCCAGGATGCGATTACCCATAGCTCGGCGCGTTTTATCCGGCTGAGGTTTATGGCAGAACTGGTGATTGTCTCCACTCAATTGAAAAATCAGACTCAGCCAACGGTTGCCTGCGAACCACAAGACAAGGCTGCTGCGACTACCAAACCTGACCGCATCTTGCCGATTCTCAATTCCTGGGGATTGGTGGGAGAAGTCCAAATCTGGTGCGGCGCGGAAATCACAATCCCATCTATCGAAAGCCGTCTCATGCGCAACCTCGCCTTGCAAATTGGGCTGGCAATTGAGCGGGTGCAAATCACAGAGTATGAATTCCAGCGTTTCTCTGCGCACCAAATTGCCAGCGAGTAAACAGCCCCACGCCTGAATTCTGCGCTACAATAAAAATATCAGGTTC
The DNA here is from genome assembly GCA_002412925.1 of Anaerolineales bacterium UBA5195. GTDB lineage: Bacteria > Chloroflexota > Anaerolineae > Anaerolineales > Villigracilaceae > UBA5195. The sequence goes on from DHVZ01000030.1 coordinate 55,972, forward strand.
TCCATATTTCAGGAGTCAGTTAAAAACCACTTTCCTGGAATTTGACCCTTGATCCCTAAACATCGACACATGACACTTCCTCCCTCCCGTCCCGACCCCGACCAACTCCTGGCCCAGGTGCAAGCCGATGAAACTGCCGCCCAGCGCGGCAAACTCAAGATTTTCCTCGGCTATGCTGCTGGGGTAGGCAAAACCTACGCCATGCTCGAAGCCGCCCACCAGCGCCGCGAGGAAGGCGTGGATGTGGTCATCGGCTACATCGAGACCCACCAGCGCGTCGAAACCGAGGAACTGGTCGTCGGGCTGGAACTCATCCCCCGCAAACAGGTTGAATATCGCAACGTCACCCTTCCAGAGATGGATGTGGACGCCATCCTCGTCCGCCGCCCCGCCCTGGCATTGGTGGACGAACTAGCCCATACCAACGCCCCCGGTTCGCGCCATCCCAAACGCTACCAGGACGTGCTGGAACTGCTCAACGCCGGCATCGATGTTTACACCACCCTCAACATCCAGCACCTCGAAAGCCTGAACGATGTCGTCGCGCAGATTACCGGCGTGCTGGTGCGCGAAACCATCCCAGACAAGGTCATCGACGAAGCCAGCGAACTCGAACTGATTGACCTGCCGCCCGATGAACTGCTCCAGCGCCTTGCGGACGGCAAGGTATATGTCCCCGAACAGGCTGCCCGCGCCCTGCAGAAATTCTTCCGCAAAGGCAATCTCACCGCCCTGCGCGAAATGACCATGCGCCGCGCCGCCGAGCGCGTGGACGACCAAATGCGCGCCTACATGCACTCCAGTGCCATCAGCGGCCCCTGGGCAGCCGGTGAGCGCATCTTGGTTTGCATCAGCCCGAGCGAACTGGGCGAAAGACTGGTGCGCTCCGCCCGCCGCCTGGCCGACGAACTCAATGCGGATTGGTTTGCCATCCACGTGGAGCCGCCCAACCACGCCGTCCTGCCCCAGGGAAAACGCGACCAGGTCACGCGCAACTTGCAACTGGCCGAGGAACTCGGCGCGCATACCAAAGTGATTCCTTCCAGGAATTCGGTCACTGCCATCGCGGAAACCATCCTGGCTTATGCCCGCAAACACAACATCACCAAAATTGTGGTGGGCAAACCCATCCACCCGCGCTGGTTCGACCTGCTGCGCGGCTCATTGGTCGATGAACTCATCTACCACAGCGGCGAGATTGACATTTACGTCATCACCAGCACCGAGACGGCCCGCATCCCACCCGAGGAAAACCCGCTTAACCTGCACAGCCCGTTTTCGCGGTACATCTGGAGCATCGCCCTGACAGCACTGACCACCCTGGTGGGGCATTTCTTTGGGCGCGAAATTTCGCCTACCAACCTGGTCATGCTCTACCTGCTGACGGTGGTGGTGGTCGCGGTGTACCTGGGCCGGGGGCCATCCATGCTGGCCGCCCTGCTGGGCGTGCTGGCCTTCGACTTTTTCTTTGTGCCGCCTTTTTACACCTTTGTCGTGGATGACACGGAATACATCCTGACCTTCATCGGGTTGTTCATCGTTGGGGTCGTGGTCAGCGCCCTGACCGTCCGCGCCCGCGAGCAGGCCGACGCCGCCCAAAACCGTGAAGCCGATACCGCCCTGCTCTACTCCCTCAGCCGCGAACTGGCCGCCGCCGACAGCCACGAAAGCATCTTGAAGGCCATCCAGACTCACCTGGAAGCGGGCTTTGGCCGCGATGTGGTCATTTACCTGCCCCTGGGCGATTCCATGCGCCCGGTGCTGGGAACAGACTCACCCCAGCCTGCTCCCGGTGAAACGGAACTGAGCCTGGCCCTGTGGTCTTACCGCCATGCCGAACCTGCCGGTTCCGGCACCAATACCCTGCCCTCCGCCGAGCCGCGTTTCATGCCGCTCAAAACCTCCCGGCTGATAGTGGGCGTGCTCAGTTTCAAACCGCTCGACCCCGCCCGCCCGTTCACCCCTGACCAGCGCCGCATGTTGGAATCCTTTGCCAACCAGGCCGCCCAGGCTGTAGAACGGGTCAACCTTTCGGAGCAAACCCGGCAGATTAAGTTGCTCCAGGCTGCTGAGAAACTGCAAAACGCCCTGCTGAACTCCATCTCGCACGACCTGCGCACCCCGCTGGTATCCATCACCGGGGCCTTGACCAGCCTCGAAACCCAAGATGAAACTATCTCCGCCGAATCCCGGCGCAGCCTGCTCGAAACCGCCCGCGAGGAGGCCGAACGGCTCAACCGGCTGGTCGGCAACCTGCTCGACATGACCCGCCTCGAAGCCGGGGCGCTCAAAGTCAAGCGCGACCCCGCCGACGTGGTGGATGTGGTCGGCACATCCATCGGGCAAATGGAGGCTCGCCTGGCCGGGCGCAGCCTGCGGATGGATGTGCCAGACAACCTGCCCATTATCAGCGTGGATTTTGTGCTGATTGTCCACGTGTTGAAAAACCTGCTCGATAATGCGCTCAAATATTCCCCCGAAAAATTCCCGCTCGAAGTTCGCGCCCGGTCAGCCGGGGGAGAAGTCCTGATTAGCATAGCAGATGAAGGGCTGGGCATCCCGCCCGATGACCTGGAGCGGATTTTCGACAAGTTCTACCGCGTCCAGTGTTCCGAACAGGTGGCCGGAACCGGGCTGGGGTTGGCCATCTGCAAAGGGATTGTGGAGGCGCACGGCGGGCGCATCTGGGCTGAAAACCGTCCCGGCGGCGGAACCATCCTGACCATTGCCCTGCCGGTATAATCGGCCTATGACTGAGAACCTGCCCCGCATCCTGGTTGTCGATGACGAGCGCCCCATCCGGCGCTTCCTGAACGCTTCGCTGAACGGCAAATACGCCATCAGCGAGGCCGCCAACGGCGAGGAAGCCATCCGGGCGGCAACCGCTGAGCGCCCCGACCTGGTCATTCTCGACCTGGGCCTGCCCGACATGGACGGTGTGGAAGTCACCCGCCGCCTGCGCGAGTGGACGCAAATCCCCATCATCATTGTCTCGGTGCGCGAACAGGAAGCCGATAAAATCGCCGCGCTCGACGCCGGGGCTGATGACTACCTGACCAAACCCTTTGGCGCGGGGGAGTTGATGGCGCGCATCCGGGTGGCGCTGCGGCGTTCGATCCAGGCCGAAAGCGAGCCGGTTTTTACCAGCGGCAACCTGCGCGTCGATTTGACCCTGCGGGCGGTTTCGGTGGATGAGCAGCCTGTCACCCTGACCCCCACCGAATATGACCTGCTCAAAATGCTCATCAAACACGCTGGCAAGGTGCTGACGCACCGTCACCTGCTGCGGGCGGTGTGGGGGAACGCCTACGAGAGCGATACCCACATTTTGCAGGTCAATATCAGCAACCTGCGCCGCAAAATCGAACCCGACCCGGCCCGCCCCACCCACATCATCACCGAGCCGGGCGTAGGATACCGGCTAAAAATTGGATGAGCGCACCCCTGAAGGTTTTGTCACCTTCAGGGGTTTTTCTTGACACTTTCTTGATACCGACCTCGTTTTTCTTGTGGGGAATTTGAGAACGACAGTCCTAAAATCACCAGCGTTCCATTGACAACTTCTTGACCCGACTGCGCCAAATCTTGCCGGAAACTTGATTTTGCCAAAATTAGAATGAAATTGTCCCCATACAATTTCATTTCGGGCAGGTTCATCATGTACATCTGTAAAAAAATCGCACAGGCCATCCGCAACTGGCTCAAGTTTTTGCCATTGGCTGCCATACTGGTGGGAAGCGCCCTGCCGCTGCCAGCCAGCGCTCGCCCCTGGTTGATTGCCGCCACGCTGGTTTGGTTCCAGGTTTTCATTATTTTTGAAGTGTTTGGAAAATAATCCGTGACAGAAAAACCAACCTTGCGCATCCTGGTGGTGGATGATGAACGCCCCATCAGGCGTTTTTTGCGCGTTTCGCTCGGCGCCAGTTTCACCGTTTTCGAGGCGGAAAATGGTGAGGAAGCCATCCAGCTGGCAGCGGTTTGCCGCCCCGACCTGATTCTTCTCGACCTGGGGCTGCCCGGCCTGGACGGATTGGAAGTCACCCGCCGTTTGCGCGAGTGGACGCTGACGCCCATCATCATCGTTTCGGTGCGCGAGAACGAAACGGACAAGGTTGCCGCGCTCGATGCGGGCGCAGATGACTACCTGACCAAACCGTTCAGCGTTGCAGAACTTTTGGCGCGCATCCGGGTTGCCCTGCGGCATTGCGCCAAAAGCGAAAACGAACCCTTTTACCAGAGCGGGAGCCTGACCATCAACCTGGCCTTGCGCCAGGTGTTGGTCAACGACCGGGCGGCGTCCCTCACGCCCACCGAATACGAAATCCTGCGCGCCCTTGTAACCCACGCTGGCCGGGTTTTGACCCATGCCCAACTCATCCAGATGGTATGGCGGGATACATATGAGGCTGGCTCACACTTATTAAGAGTCAACGTGAGTAACCTGCGCAAAAAGATAGAGCCTGACCCACTTCGACCTGCATATATTCTGACGGAGCCGGGAGTGGGTTATCGATTAAGAGAAATAGAGGTAAGCAATGAGTAACTTTCCCACCCCTGCCATGCACTTGAAGCAGGAGTACGAGTCCCAAAAGCAATTCTTTGAACTCCAACCGGCCATCCTTCAGCGTTTTTTGGAGAGCCAGGCGGCCCAGATTGCGACGGGCTTGTTGGATAGCACGCGACGCGTGCGCTTTAGCCTGCCTGACCGGGTTGTGATCCCATCCCGGCAGGTTGGCCAGCCGGTTACCATGACCATTCCAGAAGCACAGCGTAACGAGCAGGTTAGTGTTTGGCTGCAAAGGTCAGTCAGGGAAACCCTGTTACACCGCCTGAATGAGTTGGAGCAATCTTCTGACCAAGCCATTTCCGGTTGCGCAGCCCTCTTGCGTTTTGCCACCGCAGTTCATTTGGTTTCAAGCATCCTGCCAGATGGGCGCTCAGTAAGTTATCGGGCTGATAGCGATGAAGCCATTCCCTCTATTCCAGTTGAGGACAGGTTGCCTGAATCGGCTATTACCCAGGCTGGTGATGCAATTGTTGAAACCGGCGCAGCAGAGAGCGGGCGGGGCGAATTGCAGACGCCATTTGTCCCTGATGCGCGCCGGTTTTTCCTTCCACAATGGGTGGCTTTCGATCTCAGTGGCAAATTGCTGGTTGGTTCGGAGAAGGATGCCGAGGCGCATGTTCAATCCATGCAGCGTTATGTGCAGGTTTTGCATCGCGCCAGTTCGCTGGCTCCCTATATGGTGGCCTGTGATGAGTACCAACGCAAACGTTATGGCATTCTTGGCCAGTTGATTAACCAGGGGCGTGCCCTGGCGAATTTCAAAACCGCTGAAATTATCCGTGAGATTGAAGAACGCGCCGAAAAGGGAACATTGAATCGAGGCTTGAGTATCTCGATGCCTTATTTTGATGACCAGAATCTGGTGATGGATGAAGTCCGGTTCGAGGTGATTCCTGCCGGGCGGATCATGTTTGTCCCGGCGTTTGTGGTGCGCGCCTCGCGCGGTGAACAGGCCAAGGTGAACCAGGATACCCGGCTTAGTACATCGACACGCAAACATGTTCTTGCACAATTGAAAGCTCTGGAAGCGGCTTTCTTATCCTGAATTTGGTTGAAAGGTTTACAACATGCTTTTTTCTATCGGTCTTCTCTTATTGATTGTTTTCGTAGCTTACAAAGTTGCCCCGGTTGAGAAACAGGAACATGCCCATGTTCACGGCGCAGGGCAGGTGGGTTTGCTGGCGGCAGTGGCTCTTTTCGGCGTGGATTATTTCACTTCGTACTTCTATGCTACCGGCGAAATGCTGCACGCCCTGCATCCTTATGGGCTGGAAAATTACGGTTATCTCACCGCGGCAGTGATTGCTTTTGCCAACCTGACCTTCGGTGTACTGTATATGTATTCGCTGGGGACGTTCAACGAAGGCGGCGGCTCGTACACCGCTTCGATGCGCTATCTCAGCCCTGGATTGAGCCTGATTGTGGCGGTGGTGCTTATCCAGGATTATGTGTTAACCATTGTGGTTTCAGCGCTGTCGGGCGGCGACCAGTTGCTTTCACTCATCGGCATCTACGGAAAATATTGGTGGCTGCACTTTCTTCTTGGAGCGAGCCTGGCGGGTATTACCTATTGGCTGACCATTCGCGGGCGCGGCGAATCGGCGCGGGTGGTCTTTACCCTGCTGGGCGTCTTCGTTTTGCTGACCCTGACCATGGCAATTGGCCTGATTGTTGCCAATGCCCGGGGCGTCCCGGCTTTTACCTGGCACGAGGAAGTCAAGCAGGTTTCCCTGTGGGAGGCGCTTTATCACATGCTGACCGCCAGCATGAAAGGCATGGTGGCGCTGACGGGGCTGGAGGCCATGTCCAACGGCATCCAGTTTGTCATCCACGAGGACGCTGGTTTTGTGAAGTGGGGCCGCAAGCACCTGCCCAAACTGAACAAAGTCTGGAATTTCTACAGCGGTAAATCGGGCATTGGGCGCTTTGTGCAAACATCGTTCATTTTTTACGGCGCCATCACCACTCTGTTCCTGACCTATTTCGCCATCCAGTTCAACGCTTTCGACGGTACCGAAGGCCGCACGCTGGTGGGCAACTTGGCTTTTATCGGCTTCGGGCAAATCCCGGGCTTTGAAATCCTGGGCGGCCCGTTCCTGTTCTGGATTTACCAGATTTTAGCGGTCTTCCTGCTGGCGGCGGCATCCATGACTGCCATGCAAGACCTGCAAGCCACCGCCTGGCGCGACGTGGCGATTGGCGAGATTCCTGAAATCGTGGTTTACCGCAATCCGCAGGGGACATTCACCCGCTCGGTGACAGCCGGATTTATCCTGGCAGTGATCATCATGTTCATGGTAGGAGGCGCGACTACAGTCGCCCTGCCATTCTACGGCGTGGGCGTCTTTATGCCCATCACCGTGATGGCGCTGGCCATGCGCAAGCACACCCTCGAACATGCCACCGGACGCGCACGCACGCTGGGGCTGTGGGGCACCACCTTTGCCGCCATTCTGGGCGCAACCATCTTTGTGGGACAAATTGTGGGGAAGTGGTCTGAAGGCGGCTGGGTGGTACTTATTACCTTCAGCCTGCTGATTTTGGTCGCCAACCTCTTGCTGCTCTCGCCGGGCGGCGCGCGCGACCCCCAAGACATCCACCGCATTGTGCGTGAGAAGGCGCGCGTGCAGGGGGCAATGGCCTCCATCGTGGAATGGCAATCCCTGCGGATGCAGGAATACCGTTACAGAATGCTGGGGTATGTTGTGGAGTGGGTGACTCGCCTTGCCAGTTTGTTTGGAGTGCGTAAACCCTTGAAGTTCGAAATCTCTGAACCTGTCCCTGCCGGCGATTATGACCATGCCCTGCACGTTGACCACCCCGAAGCGCCTTCATTGTTGGAGCAGTATGTTACCAAGCCGGAGCCGAAACTTGGTGGCGCGCCGCAGGTAACGGAAAAGCCAAAAGACGATTAGAACGTGATTTCCTCGACCTATGCAATGGCTGTGGTTAAAACTTGTCCGCCGCCTGATAAAATCGCAGGGAGAACCAGTTATCCAGTATAGATAAAGCGTTGCGCAGGTTGAAAAAACACAAGCCCTGAATGATTTTACTATTGCATTGGCGTAAACCTTTCGGGGCCTTTAATAGTAAAAAGTCGAGACTGAGATTGGGATAAACAAAAAACACACCCGCCAGGTGTGTTCTTGATTGGAGACGCTTGTATTTATGCAGTTTTAACCGCCAAACTTATTCTAATCGTGTTCTTTATGGCTGAAAATGTGCTCAAATTTCATAATTGACCGGATTTTACTATTGGTGGAAAATCGCGGGTTCGTACCCCCGTCGGGGCCGCATATCATAAAAGGGATTTAAAATGCGAGGCAAAAACCTCGCATTTTGATTTCTAGCATATTCCCCTAATTCATCCGGCATCTGCCGGTGCTGGTGATGCAATCAGCGTTTGGGGTCAGGTCAGGATGGGAAATATCTTGATTTAATCCCTCTTGTGCGAATACATTTGCCATTTATATTCTGATAAATTGGCCTTTTTGATGTTTTATGATAAAAGTATGGGTCGGATAACGGTATCTTTGGATTTAGCCAGTCCCACAATTAGTTTAAAATAGTTGTCCACACCTATTTTTATGAGGAGTTGTATCACATGTTATCGAAACAAACTTTGGATGACGGGTGGGGGTTTGATCCTTACACCGGCTCAATTTTTCATTTTGAACATTACTCAAAGGCAAAAGCTGAGCATAAAATGCTTCAAAAAAAATGGTTATTTGTAGTGGAAACCATCAATTGGACAATTGCCCACAATAAACCAAAGATGATTCATCGTAACCAATATTTTGCTTCAAGCCTGGATCACGCAATTGCAATTGCAGTAAAAATACAAATAAGTTCTCTTGAGTGTGCGGAAGATTTTTTGTGTATCCGCCCTGCTACTGTTGACGAATCACTTAAGTATGACAAACTCTATTCGCGCTATTATGATGCCATTCCTGATGTTATTTCCGATAATGATGCGGACAAATTACCTGACTCTGAATAGTATTATGCAAGGGAGATTTGCAGGCGCTTCCCCAGCGCCCTGGCTGCGCGATCAAGTGTCTGAAGCGTCACCGACTGGTTTGCAGGGTCTAAAAGACGTTCAAGTGCAGCCCTGCTGGTTTTCATGCGGCGTGACATTTCAGTCTTTGACAGGTTTTGTTGTGCCATAAGCTGTTCGACCTGATAGGCAATCACGCGCTTGACCGCGACCGTCTCAGCTTGTTCGAGCAAACCTTCCTCGACCAGGAAATCGTCGAAGTCGGAACCAATGTGTTTGTTTTCCATTATGCACCTCTTACCTGTTTCAAACGTTCGCGAGCAAGTTGTAAATCGTTTAGCGGAGTCTTTTGAGATTTTTTTATGAACCCATGAAGTAGAATCATGGTGTTAGCCTCCACCGTAAACAAGACGCGGGCAATACCAGACGGCAAGTTCGAGCGCACTTCCCATAGGCCAGGTTCCAGTTTACGTATCAACGGCATTCCCAGCGGCCAGCCAAATTGTGCGGTTTTGATATCTTCACCAAGAACGCGCTTTTCATCGGTTTGCAAAGATTTTAGCCATTCACGCACAGGTTCGTTTCCGCGCTGTGTTTGGAAAAAGACAACTTTCAAGTGGATGTTTTCATCTTCTGGCTGAAATTGTACCATTTTTGATACACCTTTGTCAATGTGATTTTTCTTGATAGGCAACGCTCAGGATTATATCAATAGGGTGTGGAAAAACTATCTACTGAATTCAATGCTCAACCAGGCCAAATCCTATCAGCCACGTCTGACGAGAACAATTCTGGGGCATCAGCTATTGGATGCGGGTAACTGCGCTTGTGCGCACAAAAAACCCAAAACAAGGCGCAAAATAACGTTCTTTTCGGGGTTTAGCACGGGAAAATTTGCTCGCATAACCTTCGTCCGGCCCGCCTGATTATATGTATAATCATCTTATCATCGTGGACACAGGATAACGACATGCCCCCTCGCAAAATTACCAAAGCCCCCTACAACACCGGGACCACCAACGGCAATATCTCGGAATTGATGAAAGAACTCTGGCAGGCGGCGGTGAACCTTCGCGGGTCAATCGAGCCGTCGGATTACAAGCGTTATGTGCTGCCAATCATCTTTTTGCGCTTTTTGTCGCTACGCTATGAGAAGCGGCACGCGGCGCTGAAACGGATGATCGCCGAGCCGCAGGGGGAGTACTATCAGTTGGAGTATGCCCTGAATGACCCGGATGAATACCGCCGGGTAGGGGCGTTTGTGCTGCCCGAAGCGGCGCGCTGGGACAACATCCGCAAAAATGCCCAGGCGGACGATATCAAGAACCAGTTGGATGCCATCTTGGAATTATTGGAGAATACCTACCCCGAATTAAAGGGGCTGCTGCCGCGCATTTACGCCGGGTCGAACCTGGAACGCGAGAATGTGACCGGGCTGATCAACCTGTTCTCGAAGGAACTTTTCGAGCGCGATTATAGCAACGAAGATTTGATCGGACGGGTCTACGAGTATTTCATCGGTGAGTTTGCATCGTCGGAGGGCAAGCGCGGCGGAGAGTATTTCACACCGTCGTCGATTGTGCGCCTGCTAGTGGCTATGTTGGAGCCGGAGAGCGGGACCGTCTTTGACCCGTGCTGCGGCTCGGGCGGAATGTTCGTCCAGTCGGACGTGTTCACGCATCACAGCGGGAAACTGTCGTTTTACGGGCAGGAGTCGAAAGATTTCACCTATCGCCTGTGCCGGATGAACCTGTTTATTCACGGGCTGGGCGGCAAGATCGAGATGGGCAATTCGTACATCGACGACAAGCACGATACCCTGAAGGCCGACTTTGTCCTGGCGAACCCACCTTTCAATGATGGTTCGAAAGGGGAGAATGGCTGGGGGGCGGATAAAATCCCAGCAAACGACCCGCGCCTGCGCGTGGGCGACGCGAAGTTAGCCTTATCGCCGCGCAACGCCAACCCGATGTGGATGCTGCACTTTTTGTATCACCTGAAGGAGGGTGGGACGGCGGGCTTTGTGATGGCAACAGGGGAACTATCGAGTAGCGAGACGGCGCGGCTGGAAGTGCGCAAGGCGCTGGTGGATGGGAATTACGTGGACTGCATCGTGCAGTTGAGCGGGCAGTTGTTCGCCAATACGCAGATTCCGTGTACGCTCTGGTTCCTTTCGAAGAACCGCAGTGGCGAGAAGGGCTACCGGGCGCGGATGGGGGAAATCCTGTTCATCGATGCGCGCAAATTGGGGGCCCTGCTGCCCGGCTCGCGCAAGCAGAAGGAACTTTCGGAGGCCGACCTGGAGCAGGTGGCAGCGGTCTACCGGCAGTTCAAGCGCACAGGGGCGCCGGAGGCGGTGCCCGGTTTTTGCCGGGTGGCAACGATAAACGAAGTGCGCGAACAAAAATATGCTCTCAGTTCGGGAAGGTTTGTCGGTTCACCTGATGCCGATGATGACGAAGTAGATTTTGATATCAAAATGCCACACTTGGTTACAACTTTAAAAGACCAATTCAAACAATCGGCTAAACTCGAATCGGAGATTCAAGGTGTTTTGAGAGAAGTCGGTTATGAGTGATGTATGGGAACAGAAAACAGTAATCGAGCTTCAAAGAGAAGGGCATATTCTCGTTGAAGATGGCAACCACGGAGCTTATAGACCACGCCCTGATGAATTTGGTGTCGGTGAATGGGCCTTTGTCAGAGCCGCCGACATGGATAACGGACGCATTTTGTTTGAATCCGCTGAGCGCATTAATCATACAGCCCGTGAACGTATTACAAAGGGTGTTGGCGCTGGTGGGGATGTTATTCTTTCACACAAAGGTACTGTAGGGAAATTGGCTTTAACACCATTAGATTCTCCACTATATGTTTGTTCTCCCCAAACTACATTTTGGCGTTGTTTAAATCCTAATCGTTTAGATCGTTGCTATTTATACTATTTCATGTTATCCGATGATTTTCAGGAACAGTTAAATGCCAGAAAAGGCGAGACTGACATGGCTCCGTATGTTAGTCTCACGGCTCAAAGAGAACTCAAGGTAACAATTCCTCCTATCGACATACAACGTGCGATTGCTCGCACTCTGAGTGCGCTGGATGACAAAATCGAACTCAACCGGCGCATGAATCACACGCTCGAGTCAATGGCGCAGGCGTTGTTCAAGTCGTGGTTTGTCGATTTTGAATTCAAGGATGAAACGCCTGAATTCGTGGAAACAGGCGATGATGATTTTCCGCTGATACCAAAAGGCTGGAGCCTTTCATCCCTTTCAGCGATTGCAAACTACGAAAACGGGCTGCCATTGCAGAAATTTCGTCCAGAAGGCACTGAATTCCTACCGGTTATCAAAATTCGAGAGTTGCGTCAGGGTTACGCCGATGACAGCAGCGAACAAGCCAGCCCAAACATCAAGCCATCCTGCATTCTTGACGATGGCGACATGGTTTTTTCCTGGTCTGGCAGTTTGATGATTGATTTGTGGTGCGGCGGCAAAGGCGCTCTCAACCAGCATTTGTTCAAGGTCACTTCTGAGAAATTCCCCAAGTGGTTTTACTACTTCTGGACGCGTTATCACCTGTCTGATTTTCAAAACATTGCCGAAGGCAAAGCCACTACGATGGGGCATATCCAGCGGCATCACCTTGATTCTGCCAAGGTGATTGTCCCGTCCGATGAAGTTTTGCAGAAAGCCGATAAGTTAATCCGTCCGCTGATGGATTTGGTGGTCAAAAACCGTGTGCAATCCCGCACGCTGGCGAGTATCCGCGATGCGCTGCTGCCCCGTCTGCTGAGCGGGGAGGTGAGGGTGGGCAACGGATTGCCTTCGGCGGAACGGACAAACGGATGAGAACGGAGCAGGATGGAAGGATGAAGGATGAGAAAAGCGAGGCTGACCCCTATTGGGATGTCATTCAGAAAGAATGGGAGACCATTCTCAAGTGGTATCTGGTGTTTGCCGAGAAAAAACCGGTAATGCTTTACGATATCCAGGAGAAAAAGGTTTACGCCTATCCCTACCGGGAGTTTTGGGCTGAACTCAATCCAAAATCCCAAGTTTCGCTGGCGGAACAGTATCAAAAGGCGGTTGTGAATGATCAGTTTGTGGTGTTCGTGCGAGATAACGTCAACGAAAAACTGGTCTCATACACAGTCAGGCTTGAAAAGCCGCAAGGCAAGAGAAGGCGAAAATGAGAAATACGGCACTGCGCTGCTGTCCCGTCTGTTGAGCGGGGAGGTGAGGGTAAGGGGGATAAGCAATTCTTAGCCAAGCATTAGAAAGAACATTCGTTCCGTTGACTTTTGTTATATTAGCACTATAATGTATAAAATTGTGAAATTTTCACAAAAATAGGCATAATGCAACGAAAGGGTAATTCCTATGTTAATTCAATTCAGCGTCGGCAATTTCCGTTCTTTTAAAGAACGGGCAACATTAAGCATGGTCGCAGCAAACACAAACGCCCGGGATCCTTTAATCAATAAAAACAATACTATCATCGTAAATGATGATCTTACTTTACTCACAAGTACGGCAATCTATGGGGCAAATGCCAGTGGGAAGAGCAATATAGTACGGGCTTTAGCATTTATGTGCCAGCTTGTGTTGTCATCGGCTAAAGAATCCCAAGCCGGGGAACCACTTGGTGCAGAACCCTTCCGGTTAAGCACGGAGACTGAGAATGAGCCATCCTTCTTTGAAGTTGTTTTCTTAATTGACAGTATTCAGTACAGGTATGGATTCGAAGTGAACTATAAACAAGTTATTTCTGAATGGCTCTTTTCTGTGCCAAGCATAAAAGAAGCAACCTTGTTTGTCCGAGAAGCGGATGCTATCAAACCGTCTCCCAAGTTCTTTAAGGAAGGAAAAGGATTGGAGGGCAAGACCCGTTCCAATGCCCTTTTCTTATCAGTGGTAGCACAATTCAATGGCGAGATTTCCACATCAATTCTAAAGTGGTTCCGCCGCATCGGTATTGTTTCTGGTTTGGATGATACATCTTATCGTGCCTACACAATCAAGCAGGTCATCGATGGTAAATATAAAGATGAAATAATCCAACTTGTTAAGAGCCTGGACATTGATATAAACGATATTGAAGGAATGAAAGTAGATAAATCTCAGGTTCAGTTGCCCCCCGGCATGCCTGAAGATATACGGTTAATTTTCCTAAAAAGCATCCAAGATAAGGAACTCCTCACAGTTCAAACGAAACATCCAAAATTGAACGCTAAAGGTGAGCCGGTTGGCTCTGTAGTATTTGATATGGATGCAAACGAGTCGCACGGGACTCAAAAAGCATTCTATCTCGCAGGTCCCATTTTGGATGTACTCAGTAGGGGTAAAGTGTTGATAATTGATGAGATGGAAGCCAGGTTACATCCACTGGTGACAAGAGAGTTGATCCAGTTATTTAATTCGATCGAGACCAATCCAAAACGTGCCCAATTGATTTTTACAACGCATGATACAAATCTTTTGTCCAACAAACTATTCCGCAGAGATCAGATCTGGTTTGTGGAAAAAGATAGTTTCTGTGCGAGCCATCTATACTCTCTCGCTGAAATAAAAATTGACGATGGCAGAGTTCGCAATGATGCCTCCTATGAAGATGATTATCTAAAAGGTCGTTATGGTGCGATCCCATTTCTCGGCGGAATAAAAAAGATCATGGCGGAAGGATCCAAAGATAATGCCGAAGAATAAATCCTTCTTGCACCGTCAAATTAGGAGTTACATGGAACGGCGCGTAGATGCGCTTCCGGTTCGTCAAACATTCTTAATTGTTTGTGAAGGCGAAAAGACCGAACCAAATTATTTTCGAAGATTTCGAGTTCCGCAAGTGATTATCCAGGTGGAAGGCCTGGGTATGAATACGGTGGGCTTAGTTCAACGTACAATAGAATTACGGCAACAGGGTGATTATGATCAAACATGGTCCGTGTTTGACAAAGACGATTTCTCGGATAAGGATTTTAACGATGCTATAGTCCTTGCCAGGCAAAACGGAATTTGTGTTGCATACTCTAATCAGTCATTTGAGTTATGGTATGTGTTGCATTTCGACTTTATGCACAGCGCAATTACGCGTAAAGATTACATGAAAATTCTCAATGAAAAACTTGGTAAAGAATATAAAAAGAATAGCCTGACTATTTATGATGAGTTACGGGAGCGCCAGGCAACAGCAATAAGAAATGCAAGGAATCTACTAAACGAATATCATTTACCCAGACCGGCAAAGAATGATCCTTCCACAACAGTGCACCTACTTGTTGAACAATTGGCAGAGTTTTCCAAACCTTTTGGGACCAGTTAGCTAAGATACATACCATGACTGGACATCACGGCACCGAAACCGAGTTCGAACTGACCACCATCCAGCGCCTGGAGCGGTTGCGCTACCAGCCTGTCTTTGGCATGGAAATCGAGCGTTCACATCATGAAGTGGTGCTCAGAGATGTGCTGCACGCCCAACTCGCCGCGCGTTACGATGACCTGCCCGCCGCTGCGCTGGACGAAGCCGTTCACACTATTAGCCGCCCGGTTGGCGTGGATACCCTGCGCCGCAACCTGGCTTTCCATCAACTGCTAACGCGCGGTTTTGATCTGAAGGTTCCTCGCCCTGTAGGGGCACAGCGAGATGCGCCCGGACGAGAATCCATCACGAATTCCGCTGTGCCCCTACATGCGGATGAATTCGAATACCGGCATATTTACCCAATCAACTGGGACGAGCCAGCCAAGAACGATTTCCGTGTCATCAACCAGTTTCCCATCCACGGGCAGAACGATCGCCGCCCTGACATCATCATTTTTATCAACGGCCTGCCGCTGGTGCTGTTCGAGTTGAAAAATCCCTATTCCGAAAAACCGACCGTTGAAGACGCTTTCAACCAGATCCAGCATTATAGCTACGAAATCCCACAGGTTTTTGACTTCAACGCTCTCACCGTCATCTCGGATGGCGTCACCACCCTGCACGGCGTCTGGACGGGCACGCGCGAGTGGTACAGCCCGTGGAAGTCTATCGATGGTTTCGAGATCGAGCCGAATACCACCGGTAGCATGAAAACCCTGATCGAAGGCTTATTCCCAAAAGAGCGCCTGCTCCAATACATCCGCGATTTCCTGGTCTTTGAAGTTGTCAACGAGAAAATCACCAAAAAGGGCGCGCGCTACCACCAGTTTTTTGCCGTGCGCCTGGCTGTTGAGAAAACCCTGGAAACCTACGCGCGCCGTTCTCCTGATCGGCGTATCGGCGTCATCTGGCACACCACTGGCTCGGGAAAGTCGCTCTCGATGGCCTTCCTGGTCGGCATCCTGCGCCGCCGGGCCGAACTCGAAAACCCCATCTTTCTGATCGAAGTCGACCGCAATGACCTCGACAAACAGCTCTATGATCAATTCCTGGCCGCGCGCCAGTTGGTTGGCGAAGTCCAACAGGCGGACAGCGTGGAGGATTTACGCGACCTGTTGCAGACCGCCGGGGGCGAGGTCATTTTCAGCACGATTGAGAAATTCCGCTTGGGGGAAGGCGAAACCAGTCACCCAGCGCTGAACTCCCGCTCGAATATCATTCTCATCGCCGACGAAGCCCATCGCTCACAATATGGCTTTGCCGAAGGTTTTGCCCGCTCCCTGAGCGAGGCTTTGCCGAATGCCATGCGCCTGGGTTTTACCGGCACACCCATCAGCCTGAGCGGGGCCGATACCGTGCAAGTTTTTG
Organism: Anaerolineales bacterium UBA5195; assembly: GCA_002412925.1. Lineage (GTDB taxonomy): Bacteria > Chloroflexota > Anaerolineae > Anaerolineales > Villigracilaceae > UBA5195. Next base: position 72,270 of record DHVZ01000030.1, read on the forward strand.
GCGATCTGATCCACACCTACGATATCCAGCAATCCCAAAAGGATCACGCCACCGTCCCGATCTACTATGAACCGCGCCAACTGCGCCTGTTCCAGCGCAACCCGGCGCTCGAACCCCAATTCCGCAGCGTAACTGCCGGGCACGATCAACAAAATATCAACCAGAACATCGGGCGCTGGACGGCACTGGCCGCCATCACCCGCAGTAAAGAGCATGTTGCCACTCTGGCGCAGGATCTGCTCGAACATTTCACTGACCGGACGCGCACGCTCAAGGGCAAGGCGCTGATTGTCTGTATGGAGCGGCTTAACTGCGTGCGCCTTTACGAAGCGCTGACTGTTTTGCCCGGCTGCCCCGAAATCAAAATCATCATGACGGGCAATTTGAGCGAAGACCCGCCTGAATGGAGCCAGAAGGGCTATCTCACCACCAAAGCCCAGCGCGAGGCGATCAAAGAACGCATGAAAGATCCCGCCGATCCGCTTCAGATGGTGATTGTCTGCGACATGTGGCTGACCGGTACCGATATCCCTTGCCTGCACACGCTCTATGTTGATAAGCCGATGGAAGGCCATAACATGATCCAGGCCATCTCGCGCGTCAACCGTGTCTTTAGCGACAAACCGCACGGCCTGATCGTGGATTACATCGGCATCGGCGATGCCCTGCGCGAAGCCACCAGCCATTACACGCGCAAAGATGGCGAACAAACGGATGTCGCGGCCGAGATTGGCGAAAAAGCCCGCCCGTTATTTTTCGAGGCTCTGGACGAAACCCGCTCCGCCCTGCCGCGCAAGAACTACGCTAACTGGCGCGCCCTCTCCGAAATCGACCTGGAAGACCTGTATTCCCTGGTTTACGGGTTTCTCTGCGCCGATGATGACCAGCGCGAGGCCTTCTTGCAAGCCGAAGTCCGGCTCTCATCTGCATTTTTGCTGGTCATGTCCCTGGATGACTGCCGCAAACATGCGGATGAAATCATTTTTTACCAACGCGTCCGCAAACAAATGCTCAAAACTACCACCCCCCGTCAAACCGAACGCGACCTGGACCGCGCTGTGCAGGATTTGGTGGATGACAGCCTCGAACCGTTAGGTGTGGTGGATATTTTCAAAGCCGCCGGGATCACCCGCCCCGATATTTCCATTCTTGATGACGCCTTTCTACAAACCTTCAAAGACCGTCCGCCTGAAAGCCTGCAAGTTAAACTACTCGAACGCCTGCTGGCTGACGAAATCGAGCGCCGACGCCGGGGCAACGTCACGCGCGCGCGTTCCTTCAAGCAAACCCTCGAACAGACTTTGCAAGATTATCACAACCGCCTGATTGACGCAAAAGAAGTCATCGAGCAGATGATTGCCATGAAGCAAAAGATGGAAGCTGAAGCCCAACGCGCCGAACAACTCCATCTAAGCGGGGAGGAAATTGCCTTCTATGATGCCATCGCTGCGAATGTCGTTTCAATCTATGATCAGGCTTTCTTGTGTGACCTGATCCACGAAGTTGTCCAGACCCTCAAGCGCAACCTGAAAGTCGATTGGGCAGAAGCCCACCGCGCTGACATCCAGGCCGATATCCGCGCCGCTGTCAAGCGCACGCTCAAGCGCCGCAAGGTTCGCGAAGAAGACTTGGAACCCTTCATTGGTTCCATCCTGGTGCAGGCGCAGGCGCTGTATGCAGATTGGCCGCTAGGGGCGTTTGCAGAGTAGTACCATGAACTGGACAGATCTCCGTCAAGCCTTGAAAGAATTCCCGCCCGAGCGCCTGATTGAACTGCTCAAGGGCCTGCATGATCTTTCCCCACAGAACAAAGCCTGGTTGCAAGCCCAGGTATTGCCAGTTGGGCAGGATACTGCCTATTTGGAAGACTGCCGCCAGAAAGTTATCAAGCTGGTTTATAACCCTGCACGCAAATTCCCCGATATGCCACACTTTCGGGATGCCAAGAAAATCATCAGCGAATACAAAGCTGCCACCAAAGATTTGTGGGGGACGCTTGACCTGATGCTGACCTACGTTGAGCGTGGCCATGCCTTCACCAACGACTTTGGGGATATTGATGAACCGTTTTATGACAAACTGATCAATATGCTGGAGCATTTTGCCGTTGAACTCAAGAATAGTCCTGCGCGCCGCGAATTGTACGGACGCTTTCGTCAGCGTTTACTGAAAATGAACCGCACCGCGGATATCGGCTGGGGATATGGTGATTTTGTGCATGAAACGGTTGGCGATTTGGAAGCTGAGTTTGGCGATTAGTTGAACGCCAGGAGCAAAGCATGTCTCGATCAGCTCTCCCGCAGTGCCTCCGAAGCCCAGGTTGTTCGCTGTTGACGAGAAAATCGTCGAGATGGGCGGCACTAAACGGGTCAGTCTTCTACCCAACCTGTGAGCGTAAGTCATACAGGAGACACTTCCTATGCCAATGCCCTATGATCGCAGCACAAATTACGAGATGATCTATGTCTTTCTCGCTGTTTTGGTGATTTGCTGCCTGACCATTCTTGGGCCGTGGGTAATTCAACCCAAAATGCAAGAAATCAGCCGGGATCTTACCCTCCAATCATTGGAAACCGCCTACAAGGCCATCCAACCTCCCGCGCAAACCGAGCCGATGGCTTCCCAGGCTGTCTTCTGGAACGACACAGCGAACAAAAAGGGCTGCAACTTCTTTGTCGGCGAAATCCGTACGTACCGGGGCAAACAGGCCGAGATTTTGTCTGCCTACGCCGCTCAGCGTGTGGCGGATGCCAGCCCCATCCAGGTGGTCTTCATCGAAAACAGCACGCTCCCAGCGGACGAAAACAGCCAGATCCCACTTTCCCTGCGCGCGCTGCAGGCCTGGGCCCTCCCGCCCGGCGCAGCGGAGCAAGCGCTTTACCTGGTGTATATTTTTAAGTCAGACCAGACCCTCGCCTGCCCTTGATCTCACGCTCCTTCAACCTGAAAAGAGCCCCCATGCCCAAACTCACCTACCCCCCAACCCCCAGTATTGACCAGACCAACAACTTCCACGGCACCCTGGTCCGCGACCCATATCGCTGGCTCGAAGACGTGGATGCGCCTGAAACTCTCGAGTGGGTCAAGCGCCAGAACGAGCTAACCTACGCTTACCTCGCCCAAATCCCGGCCCGTGAGCGCCTGCGCGAACGCCTGACCGGTTTGTGGGACTATGCCAAAGCCGAGGCTCCCTTCCAGCGTGGCGGGCTGTACTTCCAGTTCCGCAACACCGGCCTGCAAAACCAGGGCGTGCTCTATGTGGCCGAGTCTCCCACCGCCGTTGGGCGTATCCTGCTCGATCCCAACAGCCTCAGCGAGGATGGCACCGCTGCGCTCAACGAGCTCGCGGTCAGCGAGGATGGCCGCTGGCTGGCCTACACCATCAGCCGCTCCGGCTCCGACTGGCAGGCATGGCGCATCCGCAGCGTTGAAACCGGCGCCGATCTGCCCGAAACGCTCACCTGGAGCAAATTCTCCGGTGCGGCCTGGGCCAAAGACAGTTCCGGCTTCTACTATGGCCGCTACCCCGCCCCCGCCGAAGGCGAAACCTACCAGCAGGCCAACTACAACCAGCAGCTGGTCTTCCACCGCCTGAACACACCCCAGGCCGAAGACCGCCTCGTTTACGCCCGCCCCGACCAGCCCGAGTGGGGCTTCGGCGCGGAAGTCAGCGAGGATGGCCGCTACCTCCTGCTCAGCGTCTGGCAGGGCACCGACACCCGCAACCGCTTTTTCTACAAAGATTTGCAGACAGATCAACCAGTTGTGGAATTAATCCCGGATTTAGAGTCTGCCTATCACTTTGTCAACAATGATGGGACGCTTTTCTATTTCCAGACTGATTTATCCGCCCCGCGCGGCTGTCTCCTGATTATCGACATTTCCCAACCCGCTCAAGCCAACTGGAAAACCCTCATTCCCGAAAGCGCTGACGTGCTCGAAAGCGTGCATCTGATCGGCGGGCAATTGATCGCGCTCTACATGCACGACGCCCGCCATGCGCTACGCCGCTTTGCGCTGGATGGCACTCCGCTGGGAGAGATTCCCTTGCCCGGATTGGGTTCCCTGCCCGCCCTGACCGGCCGCCGCCACGATGATGAGCTTTTCTACACCTTCAGCGCCTACCTCGCCCCCTCAACCGTCTACCGTTATGATTTCAAGACCGGCGCGAGTGAATTGGTCTTCTCCCCAAAGATCGATTTCGATTTCTCGGCCTACGAAACCCGCCAGGTTTTCGTCCCATCCAAAGACGGCACCCAAATCCCGATGTTTCTCACCCACAAAAAGGGACTGGTTCTCGATGGCCAAAACCCGACCCTGCTCTACGGCTACGGCGGATTCAACGCCGCTTATTTACCCGTTTTTGCCGTCCACTACCTGGCCTGGCTGGAGCTGGGCGCGGTCTTTGCCGTTGCCAACCTGCGCGGTGGCAGCGAGTACGGCGAAGCCTGGCACAAAGCCGGGATGCTCCACAACAAGCAGAACGTTTTCGATGATTTCATCGCCTGCGCCGAGTGGCTGATTGCTGAAAAAATCACCTCCACGCCCAAACTCGCCATCGAAGGCCGCTCGAACGGCGGCTTGCTGGTTGGCGCGTGCATGACCCAGCGCCCCGACCTGTACGGGGCCTGCCTGCCCATCGTCGGTGTGATGGACATGCTGCGCTTCCACAAATTCACCATCGGCTGGGCCTGGGTCAGCGACTACGGCTGCGCCGACGACCCCGAATTTTTCCCCACGCTCTACGCCTATTCTCCATACCATAACCTCCAGCCTGGGACAGTTTACCCGCCCACCCTCGTCCTGACCGGCGACCACGACGACCGCGTTGTTCCCGGCCACTCTTTCAAATTCGCCGCCGCGCTCCAGGCCGCCCAGGCGGGTGATGCGCCCGCGCTGATTCGGATCCAGACCAAAGCCGGTCACGGCCTGGGAAAACCCACATCTGTGCTGATCCAGGAATGGGCTGACATCTTTGCCTTCCTGGTCCAAGCGCTGGAGATGGAATAATGGTGGACGGCACCCAACTCTCCGCCCCAGCCGCACGGTATCAAAATCCGGCTGGGGAGCGGGCAGGTTGGGCAAGCAGGTTTGGAGATAAACCCAATGGAGCGTATCTCCCGATAACTTGCTCCGCCCCACCATTTGCTTTCAGCGGAGGATGAAACAGATCCATTTATTGTCTGTGTTTGTTGCCGGCTGGAAAACTGGTCATCTAGAGACGAAGGTCTCCTCAAGCACAGCCTGTGATAAAAGACTTAAGCCCCGTCCCGGTTTAATCCTGATTAAACTCCCAAGATGACCGATTTTTCTGGGGTTTAATCAAGATTTGCCGGGTTTTAATCAGGATTCAGTGGGGTTTAATCAGAAAATGCCCAGGTTTAATCAAGCCCGTCACGGCACATAGCTCCCCACCACCTCGATACGATTGTGACCCAGTTTCTGAGAAACCTGCATGCGTGCTAGGCGGTCGGTCAATCCTTCTGCAATCAGATCCTGATGTTCGTTCTGAGCATAGTTGGAGCGCAGGCGGTGAACGCCGCTGATCTTGATCCCCAGGAAACGGGCAGCCCGGCGAACCGCCTAGTAGAGCTTGCTCTTCCAGACCTGGTTGGGGGTGAACAGGAATTCCTTGGATTCATTCAACTGGTCAGCCGGGTCGGCAGGCAGGTCGAGGGATTGTTTGAGAGTCTGTTGGCGGAGGCATTTGACACGTAGATGCGGACCCAAACAAGGCGACTATGAAGGTCGTCGTCGCTACATATGTGCTGTGGTGGTGCAGGTGTCATATCGATGACCGTAGGAAGGGTGTCGAGACATCACAATGATTTACACACGATATCCCCCAAGGATATCGATGATATAATGAAATTACACATCCCGGATTGACGGGTACCAAGCACCAGTCCCCTTGTTGGCTGGCGCTTTTTCTTTTTTCCCAATAAATTGCCAATTAAATTAAGGAGAAACCTATGGATTTCCATGCAGGTGATCCGGTTATGCACTGGACATATGGACTTGGGACGGTAATACGGTTGGAAGAGCGGATTTTATCAGGCAAGAAAACATTGTATTATGCAGTGCAATTCGGGGCTATGACCGTCTGGGTTCCGGCGGATGATAAACTGGGAACCCGTTTACGGGTTCCAACGCTTAAGGCGAAGTTCATGAATTTGTTGACGATTCTTTCCGGTCCGAGTGAAACACTGCCGGTTGATCGCCAGGAACGGAAGCTTTTGCTGTTGGAATGGCTGGAAAATGGGCGTGCCGAATCGCTCTGCCGCGTGATCCGCAACCTATCCACATATCGAAACGCCCATCCCTTAAATGAATCTGACCAGGCGTTCTTGAAGCGATCTCAGAACGTGCTGCTGGGAGAGTGGGGCTTTGCCCTTTCCATCACTCCATTTCAGGCCGAAATCGAATTAAATCGCTTGCTTACTTCCGTATAGGCAAGATAAACCATGTTCAAACTGACAATTGACAAAGAGATCAGAGTGTCTGAACCCTCGCGGCCGCGAGAAGCAGGTGCAGCGCCACGCGCTCAGGCGTATCACTTTTACTGATAAACGCATCGGCGCCAGCCGAGAGTGCAGCTCGCTGACGGGCTTCCTCCAGATGGCTGATCAGGACAATAACGATTGCGTTGGGACAGGCCACGCGCAGTGCTGCCAGCGCCTGCACGCCCAAATCGGTTGGAAGCAAATTCCACTCCAGCAACAGCATATCCAGGCGGGTTACCGGGGCATTGGCTAACGTGGTGGGCCAATCGGCAGCTTCGCCAACTACTTCCATATTGAGATCCAATAGCACAAGGCGCAATGCTGAACGTTCATCGAGTAAGGTATCGGCTAAATACACGCGGGTCATGAACTCATTTTACATATAGGTACTCCCCGGTCACATCCATCAACCGGGGAGTATTGTTCTCCTCCACTTGGGGGAGGAACCAAGTTTTATAAGTTAAGAATCTACCTGCTGATAATTGGCAGTTTGAGATGCCGCCGTGTTCGCGGTCTACGGCTGGCCGTATGATTTGACCGATGACCAAATTTTGGAGAGATTGCTGGCGGTGAATTTGCAACGGGCGGGTTAAGCGCCCCCATAAAATCAACGGCCCCTGCCAGATTTGGCAGGGGCCGTGTGTTGTCATCAGGTTTATTCCAAATACTCTTGGGGTGTCAGCACTTTCAGAACTGACTTGCTCTTGAAATGCCGCGCATTCCAGGTCACAAATGCTTCCGCTTCGGGCGCGCGTTCAGCCAGACCCAAGATCAAGGCATCCATAAACGCAGCGCGGTGAGCAAGCATCCGCTCAAACGGGCGCTCAAAAATCTCCGCCCGAAAAGAAAACGAGGCGATGGCATCCTGCGGGTCAACCGGCCAAATGATCGTCAATCCATAAGCATCCACCAACCAGGATTGCCAGGCAGATAAACGCTCCGCTGATAAATTGAAAGACATTTGGCCCAAAATTTCCATCAAACTGTAAATGGTGATGGCCGGGTTTTTGGCCTGTACCTGCTCCAAAAAAGCGGTATTAACCGGTTGGCGGCTATCACGCTGAAAAGCAAATGCCAGCAGCAGCACGTCAGTGTCTAGGATGACCATTCCCGGCCCCGCAGTTGCTGCATAGTTTCATCCAGTGAAGCGGATACGTTTCCTAACGCCAGTTCAGCGCGTACCCGGTCCGCCAGCGCCTTGCCTTCACGCCTTGCGCTTTTTGAATTGGCCGGGGCAACCAGGCGAACATCCGAAAGTTTGGCCAGTTCATCCCGCAAACGACGTTGTTCATCCAGCGGCAAACGCAAGGCCGCTTCAAAAACCTTATGGTAATCATTTTTTCGATTTCGAGAATGCACAGCTATTGTCATAGGTACCTCACAAATAAATTATATAAGAATCACGCTGGTTTTTAGTTGTTAAACTCATTATATCAGGGTGCACTAAAAAGGAAAAATCGCAATGAGCGGTGCAAAAAGCCTACCTAAAAGAACGGGAGTTCGCATTTCACCTGTTATGCCAATGGCGCCAAATGTTACTAAAGCGGAATATACCCACCGACCACATCGATGCGGTTATGCCCCAGGTCTGTTGAAATTTTCTGGCGCGCCTCGCGGTCGGTCAGCCCTTTCGCGCGCAGCTTTGTGTATTTATCCTGGGCATAATTCGAGCGAAAACGGTGCAAACCGCTGACTTTGATGCCCAAAGCGCGGGCTGCCTTGCGCACGGCCTGGTAGAACTTGCTTTTCCAGGCCTGGTTGGGGGTGAACAGGAATTCCTTCGAGGTGTTCAACTTCTCGGCCAGGTCCGCCGGGAGTTCCACCGTGCGCTTGCGCCCGCCCTTGCCTTTGATATGCAGCACCAGGTTCTCCTTATCCACATCGCTGCCTTTCAGCCCGGCCACTTCCGAACGGCGTAGCCCGCAGCGCAAGATCACCTCGGTTGGCAGAACAAACTCCGAGCCGGTGGCTTGCATGTGTTCGATCAGGCGTGGGGCGTCCTCGGGCAGATAGCCGAAGCGCGGAGCGCGGACAGCGCCATCTTCGCGATAATCGCGGACATGCTTGCGCAGTGTGCCGTTGATCGGGCACCAGCCCTTCACCCAGCGCTTGCGGCGGCAGGCATGGTGCAGCATGGTCAGCGCAGAAAGCAGGGTGCGGTTGGTGGCCGGGGACATGTCCATGTAGTATGTGTCCAATGTCAGGAGCACGATGTCGGCGGTGAACAAGTCGGCCAGCAGCTTCTTGCCGGTCAACTCGCGGGCGCGCTCAAAAAACTTGGTACAGGTTTCCAGGTAACCTGATTTGGTGCGCTTGCCCAGGATGACCGGCAAACGGCGGTTGGGCTTGCCGTGCGGGCGCAGGGCCTTCTTGACCGAATCGACATGATGCTCGGCTTTGTAGGCGATGATTTCCGCCTCGTTCATCACCACAAGATTCAGCGCAGAATTGACCTGGTTAGAAATGGATGGGATGCCCATGATGCGTAGCTACTCCTTTCCCGTCGGCAGTGAAGCCGCTCAGGTTCTGTTTGTATATAAGTAGAGAGCTTTTTTATCGTTGAGCCATTCGCTCCCACTGGTTAGCGGCCTGAGCAGCATCTGCCCCCGCCATCCGATTTTGGGAACGTACAACGGGAATTGGTATCGCTGGCAGTGGCTCCCGCACGCCCGTTCAGGGCTGCCAACGGACATTCCCACATGACCCCGCCAAGAACGTGGCGCGTACTGGTCAAGGGTGGCTAGATTTGTTTTTCTGCCAGAGAGCGCAGTTAAACAAAAATACGCCGAACAGCTTGCCATTTCAGAGAAATGGCCCAACGTGAGGAATACGGCCAACGTGGGGGTGAAGCTATCCAACGTAAGAAAAAGGGGGTTGTGCTTGCCGATTTGCTTAGCAAATCGCAGCACCTACCAAAATTAGGCTGTCATATTAGCACTCTTTTTGAACAATGTCTTCACACAATTAAATCAAACGAAACTGCAAGGAATCAATCTTTTATGGACAGGCCTCAGCTTTTGCCAGCCTGGCGATGATCCCCCAATCCTCGGCAGCGGGAGATGTCATGACCATGCCTTGCAACGCGGCCTCCAAAGTGTGAGCAACTTGCCCGGCCACCCAACCACGCACATTTCCACCGGATTTCCAGAAATCGGTCAGGTCATGCGCAGGCGGTTGGATGGATTGCACCCGGCTGAATCTGGTATGAAGCCCTGCGATATATTCGCGCCCTTTCTCCCCGGCCAGATCATCATCATGCACCACCAATACAGCCAGGTAACGGGTCAGGAGTGACAAGTCGAGCATATCCAACTTTGCGCCTGCTCCACCCAGCGTGCCAACATCGCACAAGTCCGGGCAGTATTCCCAGAGCAGCATCGTGTCCCACTCTCCTTCCACCAGTACCAGAACTGGCTTGGCGCCGAGCAGTTCCAACCGAAACAGGCAGGATACGCCACCGCGTGGTCCGCCGAATTTCACCTCCGGCAAACCATCTTGCATGATCCATTTGCCAAGATACTTTTCGAGAGTTTGTCCCGGTAATGGACGCCGCACCTTGATGTACCAGAGCCGCTGCTGCCAGAAACCCGGGATGACAATGCCACGTGGCAGCCAGATTTTCTTGCCTGCCAATCCCCATTTTGCAGGGTCGTCATACAGATTGGTCGGGTTATACCCGAGACGAAAGGCGCGCCAGGTCTCCGGAGATAACCCACGCTCTTTTTCCAGATATTCCTGTGCGCCTTTGTGATTGATCAGGTTGTTTTCTGCCCAGGTAATGAACTGCTCCGCCCGGGCAGACCAGGCAGGTTCGGGGGCAGTCGGAGCGGATTGAAGATTGCTTGCCCTCTGGGTGAATGGGATGCGAGCCACAGGGTTCAACACGGCGCGTTCGGCCAGTTCAGCAACAGCTGTCTTGAAATCCACGCCCTTCCAGGCCATATAGAAGGAAAAGAGATCCCCGCCGTTGGCATCAGATGGACAGGCGGAGTGGCACTTCCACTTTTTGCCATTCTCGAAAATGGTGAAGGCCTGGCTGTTACGGTCTCCTGCATGGCGCGGCAATGGGCAGCGGCTCATCAGCCGGTGGGGGTTGTCAAACTGCGCCCCGGCTTCCTCGGCCAGTTCAGCCAGGGAGATTTGTTTACGGATTGCTTCAAGATCGTACATGGGTTCTCCAATAAGAGTCTGAGAGTCTGAAGAGTCTGAGAGTCTGACGCCCATTTGGATGGGGGTGGCTTAAATCGACCAGACTCTTCAGACTCTTCAGACTCTTGCAACTGTTAGTCGTCTTCGTACGCTAGCGCCTCAACTGCCTCGTCAGACCATTTCCAGCAGTTCTGCGGAGATTTATGGCCATCGGTGTTCTGGATGTGGCCAAGCAGATCTTTTTGAACACGGTAGATCATGTCGCGGCTGAAACCTTCATCCTTACCCATGCCCACGATCTCCTTGACCTTCATCCCCTCTGAATTGGCCTTGAGCAGGTCTTCCAACCATTCCTTGCACTCATCGAAACGGGTTGGTTCGCGATAGGTCTGAGGCGCATCGGTATCCCACTTCAACATGACGCCTGTTGGTTGCAGCGGTGCGAAGGAAAAACCGAGTGGCTCAGGATACTGCCCGATGCTGTTTTTGAGCATCTTGAACTCGCGCGGCCCATTCGGATCAAACTTCGGGCCTGTTTGCACCACATGCAATCCCAACACAACACGCGCCTGCTGGGTGATGTAACCCGAACCACTCAGATCCTCCATGCCCAAGTCCACGTTCATCATGCGTGCGCCACCACCAGCTGGTTTGCGGATGTGATGAACCAACACCAGCCCGCAGTTCGCCCAACCGCCGAGGCGGGTCAGGTAGCCGATCAGCGAGCGCACATCCTCGACATTGTTCTGGCCACCGTTATGAATGGAGGAGAGTGAATCGATGATGATCAGCTCCGGTTTGAGAATGGCGGTCATCTCGGTCAGGCGTTCCTGATAACGTGCATCGCCCAGGTCGATCATTTCGCCCGGTTCCCCCAGCATCAGGAACAACTTGCTGCGATCCATACCATAGTTCTGGGCGCGCTCATTCAGGATTTGCGGCACCATCTCGGCATCCACATAGATAATATTCGCCCCCGGGCGTTTGATTGGCGCGCCGTTCGGGAAACCCTGGTTGTGGATGATGCGATAGGCAAAATCGGTGGCAACAAAGCTCTTGCCGCTGCCCTGCGAGGCGCCCAGGACGGTCAGCAAGCCTCGCGGAATCCAGCCATCCCAAACCCATTCGATCGGCGGCAAACCTGGGGCGATATCCTCCAGGGACAGGATCTCCGGGCTATAGCCAGGGCGGGTGGCCAGGATAGTTTCCAGGATTTGTTTGGGCTCAGGCAGCCCGGAGATGACCTGGTGCAAGGCCTCCTGCTCATGGCCGGGCTGGGCGCCCACCACAGCCTGCCAGCACAACTGCCAGGGCATCTCGAAGTCTTTGATCTGCGCCTGAACCTCCAGCCCGGCCAGGCGGTCTGCAATGGCCTGCACTTGCATGCGACGGGTCAGCATGTTGCCCCCTGAATTGGTGCGCACAAAAAATCGGGCCTCAGGAAAGTGCTATAATGGCGAGCGAAACGAGACGTTGCGCCAGCTTCGTTCGAGATTGCCGCCGGAATGCACCCGGCGGCGATTTGTTTGCAGGTCATAAGGTTATTATTCTCCTTCGTTAGTTGAGTTTTTCCACGGCGTATTCAAGGTCACGTTCATCGGGGGTGATGTACAGCCGGGTGGTATTCAGGTTGGCATGCCCAAGCAGGGCCCCAACCTTTTCCAGCCCGACATCCTGGTTCACCAGATTCTTGGCGAACGTGTGGCGGCAAATGTGAGGGGTGAGTTCCTCCAGCCCGGCATCCTGGGCATAGCGCTGCAAAATGCGCTGAACAGCGCGCCCGCTCAAACCATCCGAACCCGACTCGACCGCCAGCCAGA
>DHVZ01000074.1:0-180 GCA_002412925.1 Anaerolineales bacterium UBA5195
GCCGCCGCATTGAAAGCGCCCAGGACCTGCACGGCATCGTGCGCACGATGAAGGCCCTGGCTGCGGCCAGCATCCGCCAGTTCGAGCGTTCGGTCGAGGCGATTGGCGTCTACAGCCAGACCGTCGAGAACGGATTGCGAATCCTGCTGCAAGACCTGTCCGCGCCAGACGAGGATGTCT
>DHVZ01000074.1:354-844 GCA_002412925.1 Anaerolineales bacterium UBA5195
GGGCCAGGAAATCGCTCGAAAAGGTCATCCTGTACTACAACCGCCCGGTCTCCGGCGCGTCGTACCAGCCAACCCGCGCCCAATTGATGCCGGTCGATATAGAAATTTTCCGCGCGCCTGAAGCAGAGCCAACCATCTCAAACAGCCTGCCGACCTACAGCATGGCGCGCCCGGAACTGCTCTCGGCCCTGCTCAGGCAATACCTGTTCGCCCAACTCTTCCGCGCCTACGCCGAATCGCTGACCAGCGAAAATGCCAGCCGTCTGATGACCATGCAGGCCGCCGAAAAGAACATTGACGAACGCCTGGCCGAGTTGAACATCTTCTATCACGGCCAGCGCCAGGGCCAGATCACCAGCGAGTTGCTCGATATTGTTTCAGGGGTGGAAGCATTGGCAAAAAAATAACCGCATCGAGCCTCGCTGCCCTGCTCAACCAGGGAATTTCAATCATTTTGGACATACTCAAATGATTGTCTGACCATCCTTCG
>DHVZ01000074.1:919-9095 GCA_002412925.1 Anaerolineales bacterium UBA5195
GTGAGTTCTCGAAACGGGATATCGATCCCCTGCTGGCGCGTCTGAATCAACTGGTCGAGTCCATCGACCACCGCGCCAACCTGGACGGGTTGGCCCTGTTTATCAACCATGAATTTGCGCGCGCTTTCTCCCTGCCCTTCCCGCTCAAGGAACGCGTAGCAGTGGATGAAAAATTCGCTGTCCGCGACCTGGTTTACGTTCTGAACCGTTCCCCGCGCTACTGGGTGTTGGTGCTGGGCGAAAAACCGACCCGCCTGTACGAGGCAACCCGCGATACGCTCATCGAAATCACCGAAGGCGGTTTTCCGATGATACACACCGGCCCCGGCGGCGAAGCGCCCCTGCCCGGAGGATTCGGAATCAAGAAATCTGCTTACCGCGATGAACGCCACCGTCAGTTTTTCCGCCAGGTGGATGCCGCCCTGCGCCCCTTCCTGCTCGAAGACCCACTGCCCCTGGTGATGGTCGGCGTCGACCGCTATCGGGCTTTTTTCAGCGAAGTCAGCGCCCACAAAGACGCCCTCCTCGCCAGCCTGGGCGGCAGCCACGGCAGGACATCGGCCCACCGCCTGGGAGAACTGGTCTGGCCGCAAGCCAGGGAAGCCCTGGCAGAATACCGGAAGAAATACCTGACCGAGTTGGAACAAGCCATCGGTGAAAAGAAGTTTGCCTCGACGATAGGGGAAGTCTGGCGATTGGCGCATGAGGGGCGCGGACGGCTGCTCCTGGTTGAACAAGACTATCACGCCCCGGCGCGCATTGACGAATCTGGCCTGCACCTCGAAAAAGCGCACGACACCAACGCGCCCGATGTTCTCGATGACGCGGTGGACGAAGTTATCAAAACCGTGCTGGAAAAACAGGGACAGGTAGTGTTTGTCGAAAACGGCGTCCTGGAACAACATCAGCGGATTGCGCTGACCCTTCGGTATTAATTCAAAGCCCATGAAATTGCTGGTAAAAGCGGTGGTTGCTCCATCAGAGAGCAACCACCGCTTTTATTTTTTGCAAAAGATATCTGAATGTGAAAACTAAAATGGCCAGAAAATCAAAATCAAGGGGATTGCCACGGCTACAACAATTAGCTCAAGCACCAAACCCATTCGCCAGTAATCCCCAAATTTATATCCGCCTGGTCCCATAACCAAGGTATTCGATTGGTGTCCAATTGGCGTTAAGAATGCGCATGATGCACCGATCGTGATTGCCATCAGGAATGGGTCAATTGATGCATTCATGCCCTGTGCCACGCTTATGCCAATCGGCGCCATCAAGACTACGGCCGCAGCGTTGTTGATCACATCAGACAAGAACATCGTACTTACTAAAACGATGATCAACATGACCGCAGGCGTGATCTGGCCGGAAAACCCAAGAAGAGAATTGGCCACCAGTTGTGCGCCTCCGGTGGTTTCCAGCGCCTCGCCAACAGGGATCATCGCACCTAATAGAATGATGATCGGCCAGTCAATGCTCTCATATGCTTCGCGTAAGGAAACAATTTTTAGGACTACCATCAACACAACAGCCGCAACAAAAGATACTTGGGCAGGAATTAGCCCCAAGGCCGATATCAATAAGGCTGCGCCAAAAATACCCAAAGCTGGCAGCATTTGTCTCGGATGTCCAATTCGCAAACTGCGGCCTGCTAACGGAAGACACCCAAGAGTTTCTATTACTTGTTTTATTGTTTCGATATGACTCTGCAAAAGCAGAACATCTCCACTGCGAAATCGGATACGGTCAAGACGGTTACGGAAAATCTGACCTTGCCGGGCAATTGCCAGCAGGTTAACACCATAATTTGCCCGCAAATTTAGGCTTCGTGCCGTGCCTCCCAGGGTAAGTGAGTTTGGCATAATAACAGCTTCAATTATTGTTACATCATCCGATTCCAAATCAGACTGGCCAATTGGTTTACTGCCAACAAGTTCCAAGCCTGCAGCATCGACCATTTTTTTGAGATTCTCAGTATCCGAGCTAACAATAAGAATATCTGCCGCTCGTAGTTTGCTCATCGCTGAAGGCTCCATTCGACGCTCTCCATCACGTATTAAGCCAACTATATTTACATCAGCTTTACAAAACAGGTTGACTTCACGCAAGCGTTTTCCATTCAGCCCCGAATCTTCCGGAATTATTACTTCAGTGACATAGTTTTCAATTTCAAAAAGACCCTCTGAAGAAGATTTTCCTTGACGAACAGGGATTAACCGCCAGCCAATCAGCCCGATGAATAATAAACCTGCAATTGCAACGCCTACCCCAACTGGAGCGAAATCAAACATACCAAAAGGTTCTGCGCCTGTCTGCTGCCGGAACGAGGCGGCTATCATATTCGGCGGTGTGCCAATCAGCGTAGTCATTCCACCGAGAAGAGAGGCAAAAGCCAGAGGCATCAACAACCTGGATGAAGAAAGTTTTTTCTTGCGGGCAAGTTGTAAGACCACTGGCAGCAAGAGCGCTAATGCGCCAACATTATTCATAAAAGCAGATAGGATGGCTACAATAGTGGTCAGGGCCAATAGCTGAACGGTAACTCCACCTTTTAGACGCTCTAATTGATGGCCAATCCAATCAACAATTCCTGAATTCTGCAATCCTCGACTGAGTACCAGGACTGCGGCCACCGTAATAACAGCTGGGTTGCTAAAACCACTAAACGTTCGACCGACAGGAATAAGCCCTGTCAAAGTCACAATTAACAAGGCTATCAGCGCAACAATATCGTATCGCCAGCGACCAGTGATAAACAAAAAAAGCGTAAGTATCAATGTCGAAAAAATGATCAGTTGCCCGGTTGTCATCTTTGGTCTCTCCCAAGTTATGAAATAGCAAATTTGAATGCTAAAACGCCTTTGCCGAGTGCAATTATATTCACGCATTCCGTGAATAATACAAAAGCCTGTTTATTTGTTTCGGCAAAATACGATTCTTGCCCAGAACCTTGCCAGGGCAGCGAAAGCTCCCACTTTTTTACCAGAAAAATTCACGCAGAGAAAGGCTTAAACTTCTGTCATGTGACGATTTCTAGAAAGAAACATACTCGGCCTCTTGTGGGTATTCAACGCATTAACCGCCCCAGCACCTCGTTGTCAAATTTCGAACAGCAGACCATGTGCAAATCCACAGCCCTGCATCATGAAAAGGAAACATCTATGGGCATGTGGCCTAATAAAGAGACATTAAATATCTCAATCTGAGATTGATTACCGGACAGTTTTAATAAAGGGACGATTGCTGCTTGCCTGGCTTATCTCTGGATCATCTACCTCGGCATGACAGCCTTGCAAACCAATCACGACAAACTCATTCACCGTACTGACCGTTCGGACTGGAGCATTTTTCGCATGGGCTTGGCTTTTCTCGACTATTGCCTGAGCCATGATTTGCCCTTGCCTGTCTCGTTTTGCCTGCTCAACATTAAATCTGTCCGGTGATCAATCAAGGATATGCAATTTTTCGCAATTGTCTAGATGTAGCACGCCGTCACCCTGAGTGCTTTCCCCAAGTAGCATGACAAAATAACAATGTTGCGAGGGCGGTGCTTTTCCGCTCGAAGCAATCTCCAATCCGGTAATATTCCCTTGCGCTGCCCGCCAGGGCAGGTCTACCCGCATAACGGGAAACTGCTTCACCACACCGCCCTGCGTTCAGCGCATGGAAGTACGGCTCCCAGCGACATTTCAGTGGGCTTTGTAAAAGCCGTGGCCAGCACGGAGCGTGCTGTTGGGCTTGAAAAAATCCCCCAAGTGGCGGAGTTCAATACTCCCCAGTCGATGGATGCAGCCCGGGAGTGTTTATCGTATGATAAATTGAATCACAAATCACCCAAAAGGAGTGTAATATGAGCATATTTACTGATATCCTTGGAAAAATCCTTGGAAAGATCAAAAGTCTGGTTCCCGGTGCAAATTCCATCTCAGATGTTAACCTTACCGCCGAACTTGACAAGTTGGCTGATGGTAAGGGACTTGAATGGAAAACTTCCGTGGTTGATTTTTTGAAACTGATTGGCGCGGACAGTGGCAGAGATAATCGGGACGCGCTCGCAAAAGAGCTGGGTGTTGACGCCAGCTTTAAAAGCGGAAGCGCAGAGATGAACGAGGCCTTGCGAAAAGCCCTCTTCAAGAAGATTGCTGAAAATGGCGGGAAGATCCCTGGTTCGCTATTAGATTGAAAATAACAACATTACCGCTCTTGCCGCCGTTTTCTTTGCCATTAAGGTTCTCCAAATCTTTTTAGAAATGGACACCCGCGCTGGCAGGTCGTTCAGCCACGCCACCTGATAGAATCTCGAGATCAAGAATCAAAAAGGACACCCACGCGGGGCGTCCTTTTTGTCATTTCAGGTCAAAAACTAGGCAATTTCGACGACAGCGCCAGCTTCTTCAAGCTTCTTCTTGGCGTCCGTTGCGGCTTCCTTGCCCACACCGGTCAGGACTTTGCCACCGGCAGTTTCGGCCATGGTCTTGGCTTCGCCAAGCCCCAGGCTGGTCAACTGGCGGATGACCTTGATGGTCTCGATCTTCTTCGGGCCAGCGTCCTTGATTACCACGTCGAACTCGGTTTTCTCTTCGACGACTTCAGCCGCGGCGGCTGGGCCGGCGGCGGCAGCCATGGCAACCGGAGCAGCGGCAGAAACGCCCCACTTCTCTTCCAGGGCCTTGACCAATTCAGCAGCTTCCAGGACGGAAAGCTTGCTCAGTTCTTCAACGATTTTTTCGAGATTAGCAGCCATTTCTTAAAAACTCCTTGTTCAGAGAGGAAATTTATTTGAGAATAAAACGAAGCGCGTAACAACCGATTACGCGGCAGCCTGGGCCTGATCAGCATAGGCGCGGATGACAGAGGCCAGCGAGCGAGCCGGTTCGGCAAGTGTGCGGACGAGTTTTCCGGCCGGGGCCTGAATGACGCCCAACAATTGTGCGCGGACAACGGGCAGCGGCGGAAGTTCGGCGAGTGCTTTAACCTGCGCAGGGCTGAGCGCCTGCTTATCGAGGAAGCCGCCTTTCAGCTTGATCGCTTCCATCTTGGTTGTCGCTTCAGTCAGCGCCTTGGTCGTGGCGGCGGCATCTTTGAATGCAAATACCATCGCCGTGCTTTTTTCCAGATATCCATCAGGGACAGTCATCCCTTTGTCTTCCAATGCCCTGCGAACCAGTGTGTTTTTGACGACATGAAACTCGCCGCCGGTATCACGCACCTTTGCGCGAATGGAATCGAAATCAGCCATTCGGATGCCAACATATTCGACCAGGACGACTGCCTGGCTGTTATCCAGCCACTGCTTGTACTGGTCCAACACTTCTTGCTTCTTTTCACGTGTGAGAGCCAAAGTTTTTACCTCCTTTCCTTAAAAGTCTTTGCCTGACAAACGCCAGGCAAAGACTTTGTTCCCCCTGCGGGGGACGGGAGATTTCTCTCAGTCTTCACCTGGGCAGGAAATTAAGCCCCGAGCATGCTCATGGGCACCCGCCGTCTTTGGCGAAGTAGTTTGTCAGTTTCAGCAAACAAGTAGGAGCTCGGCAATGCCGCGCCCACTTACTCGGCAGCTTGCATGGATTGCGCTGCGTTCGGGTCCACCTTGATTCCAGGGCCCATGGTCGCAGCGAAGGTGATCCGCTTGATGTAAATACCCTTCGCGCCAGAGGGACGAGCCTTCTTGACGGCTTCCATCAAGGCGGCAAAGTTTTCAGTCAGCTTATCGACATCAAAAGAAGCTTTGCCAATTTGGACATGGATGTTCGCAGTCTTATCAAGACGGAACTCCACGCGGCCAGCCTTGGCTTCAGTGATCGCGCGAGCCATATCTTCGGCTGGAACAACGGTACCAGCCTTCGGGTTCGGCATCAAACCGCGCGGGCCAAGGACACGACCCAGACGGCCAACTTTTCCCATCAAATCGGGGGTCGAGATGGCTACATCAAAATCAAGCCAGCCGCCCTGGATCTTGGCAAAAGTTTCATCGTCATCCACAACCACTTCCGCGCCTGCGGCGCGGGCAGCGGTAGCGCCTTCGCCCTGGGCAAAAACCGCTACGCGTACACTCTTGCCCAAGCCATGCGGCAGGACAACCACGTCGCGCACCTGCTGGTCTGCTTGGCGCGGGTCGAGACCCATGCGCATATGAACTTCAACCGTCGGATCAAAATTGGTGTAGGCAGTCTCTTTCACCAGTTTCAGCGCGTCTTTCGGCAGGTACTGCTCATCAATATTCACTTTGGCCAGAGCGGCCAGGTATTTCTTTCCGTGTTTTGCCATTTAAGCCTCCGTGGTGCAAACGGACCGCCAGGAGCGGACCTCCCACCAGAATTTATTCAACAACCGTAACGCCCATGGAACGGGCAGTGCCTTCGATCTGCTTCATAGCGCCTTCAATGTCGATGGCGTTGAGATCTTTCATCTTGGTTTCAGCGATTTGCTTCACCTGGGCGCGGGTTATTTTGCCAACTTTATCCTTGTTCGGGACAGAAGAACCCTTTTCAAGACCGGCGGCCTTGCGAATCAGGAACGCAGCGGGCGAGGTTTTCAACACAAAAGTGAAGGACCCATCCGTATACACGCTGATCTCCGCAGGAAGCAGTTCACCGGGGCGGCTCGAGGTGCGCGCATTGTATTCCTTGCAAAAGGCCATAATATTCAGGCCATGACCAGCCAGCGCAGGGCCGACAGGCGGCGCTGGGTTGGCTTTTCCAGCTTCCAACTGGAGACGAACAATTGCCTTGAGTTTCTTAGCCATACATACTCCTTGTGGTTTTAGCGGGTGAAAGTCCCGCGCTCTCGGCGGGATTGGGGAGCACCCTCCCACGCATCAGGCCAAGCGGCCTGTTACGCTTTCTCAACTTGTAAGAAATCCAATTCAACGGGAGTTTCGCGGCCAAAGAAACTGACCATGACGCGCACTTTGTTGCGTTCCGTGTCAATTTCTGCTACTACACCGCGGAAATCGTTGAAAGGACCATCGACAATCCGCACACGCTCACCCACCTTGAAGGAGACCTTCACCGTGGGCGCTTCAGCTTCCATGCGTTTGATGATCTGGTTAACTTCTTCGGGACGTAAAGGCGTGGGCTGGGTACCCATGCCGACGAAACCGGTCACGCCAGGTGTATTACGCACCACATACCACGATTCTTCAGTCAACACCATGTTGACCAAAACGTAGCCTGGAAAAATGTGGCGCTCCACCACGCGGCGTTTCCCATCCCGGACTTCGATTTCTTCCTGGGTGGGGACGACAACATCGAAAATCATGCTCTTCATCCCCATCGTCTCGATCCGCTGCTCCAGGTTATGGCGGACTTTGTTCTCATAGCCCGAATAACAATGAACAACGTACCAGGCCGGGCCTTCAACAGCCTCAATGGACGCGTCAGAAGACCCGGAACTGCGCTCGGCATCCGTCAGGGGTGCTTCTTCTTCCTGAGGGGTTGTTTGTTCGAATTCTTCAGGGTCTTGCGCGCTCATAAGAGCCTCAGCTTTCGGAATTTACAGGCCCAGGGCCAGTTGCAGCAACTGTTCACCGATGAGATCTACCAACCCGAGGAAAATCGCCATAGCAACCAGCACGACAATTACAATCCGGGTCAGATTGATGGCTTCGGCACGAGTCGGCCAGCTTACCTTGCGGAGCTCGCCAATCGTTTCGTGATAAAAATGAACTATTGCGTTCCCTTTTCTGTCAGTCAACTTGCGCTCCTTACTCTGACGGCTAAAACGCCGCCTCACGAATACCCCTCACGGGGGAGACGGCGTCTCGTACCGCAACTCTTTTAAGACTATATGTAGCTGCGGCACTCGTGGTCTAAATTCTGGCAGGCCAGGCAGGACTTGAACCCACAACCACTCGTTTTGGAGACGAGAGCTCTACCAATTGAGCTACTGGCCTAAGAAAGTGTCAGGTGTTTTGGTGTCACGCGTCACGTCATTTCGACACGTGACACCTGGCACATGACACTTAGATTACTTCGTCTCGCGATGAGCCGTATGTTTTCTACAGCGCGGGCAATACTTGCTCAATTCCATCCGACCCGGGTCATTGCGGCGGTTCTTCTGGGTGGTGTAATTGCGCTCTTTGCAATCACCACACTGCAGCGTGATTACCGGGCGAACATCTTTTTTCTTGGAAGCCATCTTACTACCTTACTTTCAACCTACTCGATGATCTTGGTGA
>DHVZ01000061.1:0-14606 GCA_002412925.1 Anaerolineales bacterium UBA5195
ACTCCGCTTGTTGCGTAAGGTGAGAAGGTAAGTTTGGCGACCGGTTGGCCAAGGTATTCAGTTGTGGGGGAATATTATCAAAGTTTCAAAAAGTACGCAAGGTTTTTAGAACAAGATTTCTAAGATTGGTGCGAGTTTTCGCGAACTCTAAACCTTGGTTAGAAAACTTGCATTTGATTATTGCGAATTAATAGTCTGGGCAATAATAGTCCAGACTATTAATTTTTACCGAACTGAAGTGCGCTCCGCCTGTATTTACTATACAATTTTCAAATAGTTTTCATTGACAATGAAAACTATTTGACGTATCATTTCATTATGAATGAAAACTCTTGGAATTCCCGCTGGTCGAAAGACCAGATCAAAGCCATGCTCATTGAGCAGTTCGATTCCTTTTGGACACGTGACATCGGTACCGAACGTTCTCAACTGGATAAAATCGAACGCGCAGCAAATGTGCCCCATGCCGTCATCGTCTCCGGCCTGCGGCGGGTGGGAAAATCCACCCTGCTCGCACAAATGGCCCATAAGCTTGGCAAGGATGCGTTCTACTACGTCAATTTCGAGGATGACCGCTTCCTGGGTTTCCAGCCTGAGGATGCCAACCATCTCTACCAGGCGCTGGTCGAAACTTTCGGTGAGCGCAGGACCTTCGTGATCGATGAAGTCCAGAATATCCCCGGCTGGGAGCATTTTGTCCGCCGTTTCATGGACATGGATTTCAAGTTCTATATTACGGGTTCCAATGCTTCCTTGCTCAGCCGGGAGTTGGGGACTCGTCTCACCGGTCGCTATGTGCCAATCGAGTTATTCCCATTTTCGTTCAAGGAATTCCTGCTATTCCGAGGAGAAAAGCTCCCCAACTTCCAACGTATGACGACCGTGGAGAATGCCCGGTTAAAAACTTTACTGGGTACCTACTTGCAGTTCGGCGGTATTCCCGATGCGCTCAAATACCCTGAACTGCCCTTGTTGCGAACTCTCTATGATGACGTTCTTTATCGGGATATCGCCACGCGTTACCGGTTGGAGGCAGTTACTGCGCTCAAGGAGCTGGCTTTTTATCTGTTGAGTAACCCATCTGGTCTGGTTTCTTTCAATAAGTTGAAGGACCAGTTCCGTCTGGGAAGCGTGAACACCATCAAGAGCTACATCGACTACATGGAGAATAGCTGGCTGGTATTCAGCCTGAATCTGTATGACTTTTCGGTCAAACGTCAGCAGATTGCCCCCAAGAAGGTTTACTGTATCGACACGGGTTTATCCAACGCTGTGGGATTTGGCTTTTCACCTAATACTGGTAAATTGATGGAGAACCTGGTTTTCCTGGCGTTGCGCCGCCAAACCCACGAAATCTATTACTATGCCACGCCCGGTGGCTATGAAGTGGATTTCTATCTCCCCGAAAAACGCCAATTGATCCAGGTTGCTCATAACTTGGAGAACGCGGCCACCCGCGAACGCGAAGTCCGTGCGCTGAGTGATGCCCTGACAGGTGTAAAAGTCGAAAGTGCTTTGATCTTGTCAGATGCGAATGAGAACAGCTTTGAGATAAACGGGGTTCCCGTCGAAATACGGTCAGTGGCAGAGTGGTTGCTCAGTCAGTAAAGAAAACAGCATAAAAGCGGTACCCGGGACAACGCAACCTATTTTGGGTTACCACTTGTTTAACAATTTGCACTCTTTTGTCAAAAATGTAATCCGAACTTCGATACGTCTGACGGTTTTCTCCAGACGGGCTGATAACTCATCCAGGATGCCGCGAAAAGCGCCAATCTCTCAGATTCGCATGATCCCATTGCACGGTATTCAAGCTGATGCACAAAAAGGATGTTATTTACTTTTGCAGATCCGAAGGTTATTATGGATCGGTCTTATTACTGTTTCGCCATAAAACTATAATAAATGAACCCAAAAGATTTCTTATCCCCTACCGGCACATCGGTTTTGACCCAAGCTGGCTATTGGGCTTTCCTGCCCGCCCCCCTGCCTCCAGAGATCAACTGGTCGCTACCGCTGGTGTCCGCCCTGGCCAAGGCCGAGCGTGATCTGAGCAAATTGGCAACCCAGGCCGACAGATTTCCATTTCCACAGTTAGTGACCAGATCTTTCGTACTTCGTGAGGCAATCTTTTCATCACGGATTGAAGGCCTGCACGCCAGTTTGGCTGACCTATATGCCTATGAATCTGCACAATTGTCATTGATGAAACCCGGCAATCACGTGCGCGAAGTGTACAACCACGTTCGGTCATTGGAGTTTGGCCTGGAGCGAGTAAAGACCCTGCCGATCAGCTTGCGCCTGCTTCGGGAAAGTCATGCCAGACTGCTGGAAGGTAGTTCCGATGGGCTAACTCCGGGGGAATTTAGGCGCTCGCAAAACTGGATCGGTGCTATTGGCAGTACACCTTCCACCGCAATCTATGTTCCGCCGCCGGTGGATGAAATGAACACCAGACTGGATCAACTCGAGAAATTCATTCACTCCGAAAGCGAAATTCCTGCACTGGTGCGCGCCGGCTTGATCCATTACCAGTTTGAAGCCATTCACCCGTTTCTGGATGGAAACGGCCGGATTGGACGGTCACTGATGATTTTGCTTCTCGGTGAATGGAATCTTCTGGCCCAACCACTACTCAACCTGAGTGTCTACTTTGAACATTATAGGCAGGAATATCACGATCTGCTTTTGGCGGTTTCTCAAAAGGGAGACTGGGAAGCCTGGCTGCGCTTTTTCCTGCGCGGGGTCAGTACTCAGGCGAATGAAAGCCTCGTGCAACTGGAGCGTTTGCAGGCCATCCGAACAACCTATCAGCCCCTGGTAGATGCCGAGCGCAATGTCAAGCGGATGGAACAGGTTTTCGATTTCTTGTTTATGCAGCCGATACTCTCGGTTCGCCAGCTTCAAACGTTTTTGGGGGTCAGTTTTCCAATTGCTCAGCGTTACATTGACAGACTGGTCAGCGCCGGCATTCTGCAAGAAGTGGCCGGGCAAGCGCGTAATCGTGTTTTCCGGGCAAATGAAATCTTACAGGCACTGGAAGGGCTGGCGTAAACCATAAAATCTCAGGTTTGATCCCGAGATTTTATGGTGGAGCATTTATCCTTTGCTTTTTCTTCTGGATTAGAGCATCTGGTTCCAACTGAAAAGAAAGACATTCTTCCGTTCTTTGGATAGTTCTATCAACTGTTCGGTAAAGCCTGAACGTGAACACAGCCCGAAATCAACATTTTGAAGACCGGCATCCCGGCAAACGTCGACTGACTTGGCTTCAAGCGCCTGCAGGATGTCCGTCCCTACCGGTCGGCTGCTCCACTTGCATTCCACCAGCATTATCCGTTCCTCGCCGAGCAGCACCAGGTCGACTTCCTGGTTGGGCTGCCACCAGCCACCGATCTGCCGGGGTGCGAAAGGTAGCTGACCCTGCAACCCAACCCGCCAGAAGTATTGCCGGCAGGCCTGCTCGAAGACGATGGCGGAAAAGTGGTCAATTTCTGGGCGAATGGCTGTGTCAAAAACCATTTCTTTTGCGCCGCGTTCAAGTTGAGACCAGTTGGGGAGCACAAACCGGAACCAGAAGCGCAGGTAATTATCCTTCAGCCGGTAGATGCCGCGCCGGCTCTTATGGGGCTGCGTTTCTGTGACCGGGACGGTTCTTTCCACGAGATGAAGTTGTTGCAGGGTGTCCAGGTAGGGCGTGATACTTTCCAAGCCGGTTGCCATTTTGATCTCGTTTTGGCGGGTATTTCCGGAGGCGATGGCCTGTAAGACCGCAAAATAGTTGCGTGGTTCGCGCAGCTCTTGTTGCAGGACAAAACGAACCTCGTCATAGAGCAGGGAACCCCGCTCTAGAATGGTTTCGATGATATTCGTTTCGAGGCTATTTTCGGGGCGGATGGTCTGCAAGTAAGCCGGTGTACCACCATAAACCGCATAGGCTCGCAAACGGTCTTCCGGGGTATAGGGCTGGAAAAAATACTGGGCATCCAGAAAATCCAAAGGCTCAAGCAGGTATTGGGCTGTCCGGCGACCATAGAGAGGCGCCTGGTAACCTAAAACGGTTTCCTCCATCATCCCGATATAGGAACCATTCAGAATGAGCATGATCTGGCTGT
Source organism: Anaerolineales bacterium UBA5195 (assembly GCA_002412925.1). Classification (GTDB taxonomy): domain Bacteria; phylum Chloroflexota; class Anaerolineae; order Anaerolineales; family Villigracilaceae; genus UBA5195. Next base: position 4,116 of record DHVZ01000061.1, read on the forward strand.
TTTTGAGCGTCTGATCCCAAAGGCGCTGCAGGATGGAGGCCAGTGGGGGATAAGCTGCCACCAAATATGGAAATTCATCGATAACGACAATCAAACGTTTCGATTGGGCCTGTCTTGCCAGGGTGTTGAAGAGATCATCCCAGGTGTTGTAAACGGCGCTCACCTGGCCGACGCCAAAGATGGCATCATTGATGGCTGAAGACAGATTAGTGCGCAACACCTGTTCCGAGATCTGGTCGGCGACAAAAAAGACATGCGGTTTCCCCTCACAAAAATGAGCCAAAAGTTCAGTTTTCCCGACCCTGCGACGGCCATACAGAACAAAAAACTCAGCCCGGTTTGAGTGGTAGTGTTTTTCGAGCAAAGCCAGTTCAGAAACGCGGTTGACAAACATAGCTCACCTCAACTCAATAAGATAATCATGATTATCATAATCACGACTATCTTATCACAAGAGAGAACAAATTCCAATCGCCATTTTCTTAATGATGGTTGCGCCCAGCGGCATGGTTCTGCACAATTCTGATACCTTCTGGCAGGTTTCGCCAGCCGGAAGTGGTTATCCTTGTGTGAACCATGCAAAGGAAGGAGCAGTCCGCGATGAAAATCGATATCATTTTGGCCTATATCCAGCGTTATCGTTTTGGCCACGAGAAAGATTTTGTTCCACCGATTACCGGGATCCACCTGGCAGCCCTCACACCCGCTCATCATCAAATTCGGGTGATCCACCAACAGTTGGAAACCCCGCCCACTGAAACCAATGCCGACCTGGTGGCGATCAGCTTTTTCAGCGGGTTTGCGCCGGAAGCTTACCGGCTGGCTCGCCATTATCGATCACAGGGCAAGCTGGTTGTGGGAGGCGGGCCACATGTTACCTATGCGGAGGATGAAGCATCTCAATATTTCGATGCCATCGTAACCGGTGAAGCAGAATCGGCTTGGGTGCAGTTGCTCGAGGATGCCGAACACGGAGAACTCAAACCGATCTACCGAGGTGTGCCCCAGGAATTGGACCATGTTCCCACACCGCGCTATGATCTGCTGCCTGATCGATTTTTCATCAAAAGGGTGGTTCAGGCCACCCGCGGCTGCCCCTTCCACTGCTCGTTTTGCACGGTTCCATCGCTGAATCCGGGTTTTCGCATGCGCCCGGTGGAGAAGGTGCTAGCCGACATTCGTTACAATGATTTCAAACACTGGTGGCAGAGAAAACTGGTCTGGTTCTGGGATGACAACCTGACTGCCAACCGGAGTTACGTGCGGGAACTGCTGAATGGTATGCTGCCCCTGAAAAAATGGTGGCTGACCCAGGCCAGCATGGATATTGCCAGGGATGAGAGCCTGCTGGAGTTGATGAAAGCCTCCGGCTGTATCGGGGTCTTTTTTGGAATGGAGTCGTTTGGGGCTGAATCCCTCCAGGATGCGCATAAATCCCAGAACAAGTCTGAACAATACGCCGAAACCATCCAGGCGCTTCACCAGCGCGGTATCTGCGTGATGGCCGGCTTTATCGCCGGGTTTGATGGAGACTCGCCTGCCACGATCAAGGCCATGGCGCAGCGATTGTATGAAGCCGGGGTGGATGTTCCCTTCCTGAGCATCCTGACCCCTTTCCGAGGCTCGGATGCTTACGACAAAATGCTCGCCGAAAACCGGATTCTGACCGAACGCGGCTGGGAATTCTATAACGGCTACAACGTCACTTTCATTCCCAACCAAATGTCCGCGGAAGAACTCCTCGCGGCCCATCGGCAGCTCTGGCGGGAAGCTTTTTCGCTCAAGTACAGCTTCTTGCGCGTCATTCGTAGTTTGAAATATCTTCGACCAGGTGCCTTTCTGATGTGTCTGTTTATGAATGCTTTCTATTGCTTGAAACGCCTGCGGGGTAACGAGCCGATCAGTTTCTAGGCTGGGGGTGCCATTGCACGGCACACGGAAATCGCACAGGCGGCTCAATGAAAAACCGCCGCAGGGATGAATCCTGCGGCGGCGTGCTGCTGGGCGAACCAGCCATCTTTCTGCCAGTGGGACTTGGTGCACCCACATCTCCCGTCTGAGACGGGACGTTACTTGTCATTCTTGCCGGGCCTGATCTGGATTGAATGCGGCTTATTCATTCGCCTTACGATATGGCATTGCTCCAATTATACAAGGTTTGCAATACTCATAAGATAACTACTCGAGATAAAACAGCGATAAATTTGCCTCAATCGAACGGACTCATTATAATAAAGTTAACAATAAAACGGTTCGACCGTCTTACTCGCCGCCGGTAAAAGGTTGCCAAGAGAGGCAGCCTTCCGTTCCAAGAGAACGGATAGCCGGGGGTGTTTTATTTAACCTGCCACAAATCTACAACCCGATTTGCAAAGGTCTGGTAATTGCACCACCGCCAGAACAAAATAAGGAACACCTTTCAGGCTGCGAATTCCGGGGTTACCCGATTCTTCGACATGAAAATATTGTGTCATATGCATGACAACTGACTGAAAATATGAGCTAATTCTAACCGGGCGATACAGAACTATAGGAAGGCTGGAAGGATATTTGCCAATTTATTGCTTGCCGGCCGGCCTGTGCGGTGCACCAACTTCACAATTCCAAGCCCGAGCAAGTGGTCTGTAAGAGAAGTACCAGGACATATTCTCAATTTCCCACCACCAGGCATCGGGTAATTTCCACCAGGGGCCGTAAACCAACTCGTCTGGCGGAATAATACCATTCACACCAGCAATGATGGCTTTGGCCCGTGGCGTTCCTGGCTGAGTATGTACGCGGGTAACGTTAACTATAGAACCCCAAAGCCAATATGTAAATGTGACTCGCCCAGTGATTACGCATGCCCTGCCTTTGCCCTGAGCTTCCTTCTGATCGTCAATTTCACTCCATTGCTGAACTCGATCAGACCAATATTCCCGGTAGGTAATCCCTGGCGCAAGGCGCTGGGCTTCCTCGACCTGCATGGGTTGGCCGGCCTTGTAGAAAAAATACCCGCCCAATGTAACCATGGCAAGAACAACAGTTAACAGCCCCCAAACAACAATTTTTCCAATCAATTTTCCAACCATCGCTATTCTCCAGTTCTCTATGACACTTTGGCTTTCACACTCTCACATTCATTCCTAAAGGTATATGTATATTCAAACCCATTAATAGCACGGATGTTCTCACTAGTCAATGAGAATGGAGAGCAGATTTCCGGATACCCGGTTATCGGGCATGGTGGTCTTCTCTATCCAAGGTGGCTTTTATTCCGTGTACGCAATAGGCACTTTTAAGTGGCCTAAATTCATGGTGGTGGCCTAAAATGATCTGGTGGCCTAAAATCAAAAACTCGGTTTGGCAGATCTTTTTTGCGAAAGCCAGATACTGCCATCCGAATGCCGCTGCCCTGCCTGGAGATCTTCGAGGTTGGTCATGAAAGTATTGGCGCGTGCCAGTCGGCCCTCGGACGCCAGAGCATGATTGATTTCCTGAACCAGGCGTTTTTGGAGTTGGGGCGTTTCACAGAAAAGATAAATACTCCCCTGCCCGGCATCGAAGGCATTCTGCCATTTTTGTTCCCGGGCCGCGCGATTGCCCTTGTTTACATCCCGCTCGACTTCTATGAAAATTTCCCTGCCATCCTTGCGAGCGAGAATATCTGGAGATGAAAGCCGATTGTTCTCCAAGAGAATATTGATTTCACCTTTTGAGACAATTTCATAGCCTGCGGCTTCCAAAATATTCACAGCCTGGATCACCAGGACTGTATGTTCATCCGTGCTATGATGCGGACGCATGGCTTCAAAATCGCCGATGCGGGGAAGTTCCCGTGTCAGAAAAATAAAGGCCGCTTCCCCGAGCGCCGTTAAACTGGCTGTCAAAGCTGGCCGGCCCCTTTCCCCGGTATATACATCAGTTAAGGTGATGAAATGCCTGGAAGCGAGACCATCCAGCGCATCCCGTAATGATTTTGAGTTTTCTTCATTGATTTCAAAGTGTTTTGCAGATGTCTTGAGAATTTCCTGCCTGAGCGAAATCCCTGTGCTGCCGATCAGCTTAAGCATGTAGGATTGTTTCTCGAAACCACCACACTCCGCCCACTCCTGAAACCAGGATGGAGCAGGGAACGCCGCTTCATTATTTTCCACAGGTTGGTTGGTCTGCAATTTGTCAACCTGATTCTTTAACCGATCATTCTCTGCTAAAACTTTTTCGAATTTTTGGCGGACAGTCTCCAACTCCCTTTTGAGTTTTTCTCCCTGTTCCACTTCTACCGTCAGGTTCTCCACCTCGCGGCTAAGTTTCTCATTTTGCGACGATGCATTTTTCAACTGGTCAGCCACCGGGACCAGCGCAACGGCCTGCAAGGTAGAAACTTGCTGGTAGACCATCTGGGTCAATTCTTCAATGCGAATGGCATCCAAACCGCCTTTTTCGTGCTGTTTCTGTTCGAGCCAGTCTGCCGCTACCAGCCGGGCCAGATTGAACAGGGACTCTCGGGCGGTAACCCAACGTGCCTCGGCGGCATCCCGCAGCCTGGTCTGTGTATTGATCAGGCTGTTGAGCATTTGCAGGGTGACATGGCTTACGGGTTGACTGCCATCCATTGGCTGGCCTCCAGTTCGGCAAGCGTGGCGCGGGCGGAGCTGAGTGCTTGTTGAGCAGCCTCCAGATTGGCAGCGGTCGGGGCGGAAATCCAGGCCAACAGAGTGCGCGAGGCTTCCAGGTAGGCGCTGCCGGCCTTTAAGGCCATCTCTCTAGCGGAAAGAGCCGCTGAAGGTGCGCTGGTCTGATCAATTTCGCGCAACAACTGAAGGGTTTCATCCTGGATTTTCTGACCCTCGCTGGATTGGCTGAACAGGTCGCTGCCATAGTCCGCTGAGAGCAGGCGGGTCATGCGCCCATCCAACTCCAGAAAGCGGGCGCGCCAATCCGCCAGCGAGCGGCGGTAATCCTCCATCGCTTTGACATCCGGCAGGAGCAGCAAGGGGTGATTATCCTTGTCGCGAGGCGAAGTGAGCAGTCCCAGGCCAAGCAGCAAGATCAGGATGCCCGTGATCCAAGCCCATTTGGGGATAACGATTTCACTTTTCATACCCAGGCCTCGATCACCACGGCAATGTTTGCGCCAGCCTCTTCCTGTGGGGGATTTAGCTTTCCGGCGGCGGACAATTCCGCATAACGCTTGCGTCCCTTTGTGTAATCGACATTGCGGATGAAGTCGACATCTTCGGCAACCACTTCAACGACAATTCCATCATCCCTGGTCTGGCGTACCTGGATGTGGCCTTCGACTTCGATGCGGCTGCCTTTTTTCAGGTAAGCTTCCGCCAGTTCAGCAAGGATGCCATAGAAAACAATGCGAAGCCCCTTGACCTCTTTCGAATCGCGCGTGCCCTTGATCATCATGTACACACGCAGAAAGGGCAGTGGTTGGTTGGCGAATTGCAAAATATCGTAGTAAATATCCCCGGTAATGTCGCCTTGCACAGACACACGATTATTCCTTGCCATTTTTTTATTCCTCTCAACTATGAATTCAGATTCGCTCCCGGCCTGGGCCAGGCTTGGTTTCAAATGTGTTCAGCGCCTGGTGTAACTGGATGTTTCCAACTCGTGCAGGGCTTCTTCACCATCGACCGTCACCACGGTTTCCCGGCGTTCCCAGGCGGGCGTGTCATCTCTTTCGCTAAGCAGGATGTCAAGTAGCAGGCGGTGATGCTCTGAGGGCCCCATGTTTTCGTCCCATAAGCGATTGCCGGATGTTTGGTGGGTGAAGGCGTATTTATTGGCAGCCCTATTTACCGACCAACGAATCAGCGTGACCAATTCAAGCGTGGGCAAAGCGGCTAGAGAGTCATAGGCTCTTCCAGCCCCACACCCCGGATTCTCTTTGAGCGCGGCAATCGAATACGCAACCGGATTATTAATTCCTTCGCCTGCCGGGCTGCAAGCGAACAGTACCCAGGAAACAAAAGCCTGGACGGAGGCGTTGGCGGTCAGCATCTCTTTTACGATTTTTGGGTGGGCGTTATTCTGAACCAGCAGTTTTCTGAGAACCCAATGAACAGGCACCACCACTGGTTCTGGCTCGGTGGTTTTATGTGTTGTACAGGTGTTTGAATCGGTGTTTAAGTGCTTAAAACTGTGCCACTTGCGCCATTCATCGGTGTCAACTGCGCCATTTAATGGTGACAATTGCGCCGTGTTAATGGTGTCATCCGCGCCATCCGAAAGTGCCACTTGCGCCATCTTATGAGTGTCAGGCGCGCCATCGAACAGCGGCTCATCCAAACGGATTTTCAGTCTCAGTGCATCGGGTTCATCCCCGTCTCGTATGGGCAGCACCGCCACAAAGGCGTTCACTGCACCTTTCTGATCTCGGATCCATTCCCAGATGGTTTTGGGGCGCGAGATGCCAAGCCAGTCGGCCAGTTCAGCGTATCCGCCCCGGATCACCACCTCGTCACGAACTTCCCCAGTTTGTGAGTTGACATAGCAGCGGTCGCGCAAGAGGGCCACGAGCCAGGCTTGCGGCGGGGTCAGTTTGGCGGTTGGGATGACTTTCTCCAGGAAATAATGTGTGATCAGTAAAGTGCCGAAGCCGGATATGATGCGGCAATGCAGCTTCTCAGCTGCGGCCTGGAGCTCGGGAGACAGTTCCCCGGCATTCAAGCTGACCGCAATATCCATCACAGTTTGAGCCGCAGGTTCCTGGTTCGACAGCATACCCGTTGGGGGCAGCAGCTCTCCAACCAGCTCTTTCACTCCGGCTGCCAGCTTCATGGCATCGAGCAGCGATGATCCATCCCGGATGCATCCAACAAGCCATTCCATCACTGCCTGGCTGTCGGCGCGGGAAAGGGGCAGGGTCAGGTGGACCGTGTATTTGTTGGGCAGGCGATGGCTGCGCCGGTCGCGACCCTGTGTCCAGCGCGGGGATGTGTCCTGGCGTTCAACCAGGCCCGCAAGCGCCTGCCAGGTGGCCGGATCTTCTGTGGCGCGAAAAAAGGTGCGCCGGCCCAGACCGCTGAAGCGGGTAATCTGGGAAACCGCAATTCGCCGCGAGCGCGAACCGCCCTCGCTGCCTCGTTCGCCGCTCCAGACCGCTTGCCGCCAACCCACATACAACCAGGCGGACCTGGCCCCGATCTCCGGGAGCAGCCTGCTGAAATAACCGGGCAGGCCCACAATTCTGGCCGGGGCAACCACATCATCGTAACGAAGGCGATTGACCACTTCGATCTCCGCCTCTTCCTGGCGCGACGACTCTGCATCCACTTCTGGTTCTGGTTGCGCGTTATTAGCATCATCATCCTTTTGGACCACAAAGCGAACTTCCACGCTGCGGTTGAGCATACCCGCCAGCAGGCGCGAGACAGTGCTGGACAATCGGTTCTCCAACCAGTCGCGGGCATACTGGTTGCGCACGCCAATTGTCACCAGGCCGTTTTCACAAGTCAGCAGCTGAGTATCACGTACCCAGGTGTCGAAGGAGGCGCGCGGCATTTCCACCTGGAGTTGTTCCAGGATGGATTGCCAGGTTTCTTGTGGAGGGATGGTCATAAAGTTGTTTCCTGAAAAAAGCCATTGGGAAGGGTTGCAAGTGTTGGATGGGGTGCTGGCCGGTTTTCGATGGCAAAACGTGCACAGGCCTTCCTGTGCAGGGTAACGCTACCGTATGGGCTACCGTTTTACGCTTCCCCATAGGCTACCGATAATGCCAGCCTATAGGCTTCCATATAACGGTAGCGTCACTTTGAGTTATTCATCGTTTCGGTCGAGCATCAGCACATACTCAAAGCGGGCGCAGCGTGAGAAACGTTTGTGCGGATCGAGATCGATCTTTCCTGCTCGATACTCCGCGACCCCAAGCTGCGCAAGGAAGGCCACCAGGCTCGAAATCGAAACCTGCTCTTTTCCCGCGATCTGGCGCAGGGTTTCGTGAAGGTCGGGTGGCAGATCCAGACCAACCTTGTGACGCGCGGCATCCTTGCGGGCTTTCGCGCGCTCAGATTTGGGCATGCTGGTCAGGCGTTTCTTTCTTTCCGCGCTTTCGAGAATATCGGCAACAGCCGGATCAATCGCCGGTCGGCGGTTCAAATTGTTATTCACAGATCACCTCCACCGTGCGTGTGAGTGTGCTGGCATACCCGGCAACCAGGCTGGTGCCATATCCCATCACAGCCGGGGAATTGGAGCAGTATTCCCACAAGCTCTTACCGTAGGCCGGAGCTTCCCTGGCGTGAGTGTCTTGGGGAATGGGCGGCCAGACGTGACCCCTGAAAGTGTCAACCAGGGCTCGCAACTGAACAACTGTTTCGCGGGTGGTGCGGTCAAAGAAGGTTGGCAGGATGCTGTACCCCAAGCGGTGGCCGCGTTCAACGACTTCGCCCATCGAGCGCAGCACTTCGTTTACTCCATCCACGGCCATTGCATCCAGCTTGGTGGGGATGATGACCCAGTCGCTGGCCATCAGGGCCGAGACATGCAAGACATCCAAAGATGGAGCCATGTCCAGAATGACAACATCGTAGTCGGCGTGTTTCAGGATGCGGGAAAGAATTTCGGTGGGGAAGTTGGAGATGACCACGGTGCGCTTGGCTTTTTCGGTGCGCTTGTCGCCGGGGATGATGTCCAGGTTTTCGCGCGCCTGCACCGCTACCTGATCGATGGGCTCCTCGTCCACGATCAGACGGTACAAACCGGGAGCCTTTTCTGCGCCCAGGGCGAAGGCTACGTGTCCCTGGGGATCGAGATCCACTAATAAAGTGCGTTGTCTGGATAACGCCAGCCCGTGCGCCAGGGTTACCGCTGAAGTGGTTTTCCCGACACCGCCTTTTTGGTTGGCAATGGTGATGATTTTCATTTTTTGTCCTTGATTGGAATGGGGGTAATCGAATAGGGCGGTAGTAAACCTGTAAAGGTTTACTACCGCCCATACACAAGCGATACCCATTCCTTTGAACTGAGCCCCCACCTACTACTGCAATTTTACTGCAAATGTAATTAGAACATATATTCTATGTAGACATTTTTGGTACCAGAAACCCCCAGATATGGGGGTCGTGGACTTAGAAACCGCTATATTTGGTGGGCCCGGCTGGATTCGAACCAGCGACCAAGAGATTATGAGTCCCCTGCGCTAACCACTGCGCCACGGGCCCGGTTTTTAAGTGTCAGGTGTCAGGTTTGTCAGTGTCTCGTGACACCGGAACACCTGACACCTGAACACCAAAACGAGAGCGGGCAACGGGAATCGAACCCGTCTAAGTAGCTTGGAAGGCTACCGCACTACCACTATGCTATGCCCGCAAAAAACGAACGACCTGTATTCTACCGTGAGGCGCGTAGATGGTCAAGTCGCCGACCAGCGCCCAAAAACGGCCTGTGAGACCAGCCGCCCGGCGCTCGTCTCGCGTGTCACGAGTTCACCTGCTTCGGTGCTTCCTTTATAAGGGCGCATCATCTCGTCCAGGGTGGCATGTAAATGGACGCCCGAAGCCTTGACGGCGTACATCGTCAGCGCCACAAAAAGCGGATTTGGGCTGAGTATGGCCCGGCAGGCCTCCAGCAGGGCCGGCAGCGATTGGTAGACTTCCCAGATCTCGCCTTTAGGGCCGCGCCCAAATTTGGGCGGATCGAGATAGATGCCATCGTATTGCGCCCCGCGCCGCGCTTCGCGCTGGACAAATTTCAAGGCATCGTCCACGATCCAGCGGATGGGTTTGTCTGCCAGCCCGGAAATGTCCTGGTTCTCGCGCGCCCACCCGACCGATTTTTTCGAAGCATCCACGTGAGTGACAGTTGCCCCAACAGCCGCCGCCGCCAGCGAAGCCAGCCCGGTGTAACCGAACAGGTTCAGCACCCGCGCCGGGCGATTGGAAACAATAATTTTTTCGGCCATCCAATCCCAGTGCGCGGCGCATTCAGGAAAAACGCCCAGGTGCCGCCCCGGCGTGGTCATCGCCCACATCTTGAGCGGCGCAGCGCCAGGCAGGGGATAGCGCATCTCCCAGCGTTCACGTAGCTTTTTGCGCGCGTCCCAATGGCCGCCGCTTTCCTCGCTGGTCGGTCTGAAAACGGCATCCGCATCGCGCCAGTCAGCTTCGGGCAGGGCCGGTTGCCAGATGGCCTGCACCTCAGGGCGCACAAACCGATAAGAGCCGAAACGTTCCAGCTTCAGGCCGTTGCCCGTATCCAGCAATTCATAATCTCGCCAATGGGGTGATTCAAGCAAAATCAGGTTCATAATCGTTTGAAAAGCATAACAAACCACCTAAAAAATAGGATAAAGGTACTACCCACTTGAAATGCGCCCGAAATAGGTGTAGAATATGGGAGTAAGTGGGAGTAAGTGGGACGGAGTGGAGCGCCGGGTGAGAGCCCGGCGTTCCGCGCATTAAAGAAGGATTAGAACGTATGTTCTTGGGACAGTTTCGCCACAACATCGATGACAAAGGACGCCTGACAATTCCGGCGGTCTTTCGCGATTCTGTCGGC
>DHVZ01000061.1:14654-15144 GCA_002412925.1 Anaerolineales bacterium UBA5195
CTGCTCTCCAACGCGTACCAGGTTGAAGTGGACAAAGCCGGGCGTATCCTTATCCCACAAAACCTGCGCCAGTTCCTTGGCCTGGACGGCGAAGCGACAGTGGTCGGCCAGGGTGAATATTTTGAAATCTGGTCACCTGCCGGATGGGGCGAACAAATGCAGGCCATTGAAGATGCCGAAGCAAATGCCAGACGCTTCGCCGCACTCGACCTTTCGACCGGCCCGGCATGAACGCCCCGCATCTCTCTGTACTTTACAACGATATTATACACGCTCTCAACCCACGCGCAGGCGGCCGTTATATCGATGGCACCCTGGGCGCGGGCGGCCACGCCGCCGGAGTTTTGCAAACCAGCGCTCCCGATGGCGAACTGCTCGGCCTCGACCTTGACCCGCAAGCCCTGGCAATCGCCAGCGAGCGGCTGGCCGGGTTCGGCAAGCGGGCGCACATCGTCCACGCCAGTTATCTCGAAATGGCGCAGGAAGCCAA
>DHVZ01000014.1 GCA_002412925.1 Anaerolineales bacterium UBA5195
GGAAAGGCAATCGCAGGCACATCCGCGTTTTGGGCGCGGGCGAGGCCGTAGGCGTTGGGTTTATTCGAAATAACGGCAACCACGGCTGCGGGTAGAACGTTTCCGGCACAGGCGTCGAGAACAGCCTGGAGATTGGACCCATTCCCGGAGATCAGAACAACCAGTTTAGTGGACATTTTCAAATAAATTCCGTATTAATGATGGAACAATCGCACGCCAGTAAAGGCCATGGTCATACCGTAATCGTCGGCAGCGGCGATCACTTCGGCATCGCGGGTTGAGCCGCCCGGTTCGAAAATATATTTGACGCCGCTGGCAGCGGCACGGTGAATGCTGTCGGAGAAGGGGAAAAAGGCATCCGAGCCGAGGCTGACGCCGGTCAACCCGTCGAGCCAGGCCCGTTTTTCTTCATGGCTGAGTTGGCGCGGCAGATCGATGAAGATCTCAGACCAGGAGGCTTTTTCTTGAGGGGTAACATCGTCGCGCAGGAACTGATCGATGGCGTTATCGCGTTCCGGGCGCTTGGCGCCGGGCTTGAAAGGCAGATTGAGCACGGTCGGGTGCTGGCGCAGATACCAAAGGTCGGCCTTTTGACCCGCCAGGCGGACACAGTGCACGCGCGACTGCTGGCCGGCGCCAACGCCAATCGCCTGACCGTCCTTGACGAAACAGACCGAGTTGGACTGGGTGTATTTGAGCGTGATCCAGGCCACCATCAGGTCACGGAAAGCAACGGCAGGCAGGACGCGGCTTTTGGTGACCAGATTGGTGAAATCGCCGGGCATGACCTGCCGGTCGTGGCGGCGCTGCTCGAAGGTCACGCCAGCCACGTCACGGGTTTCGGTCTGGGCAGGTTCATAGCCGGGGTCGATCTTGACGACCGCATATTTGCCGGCCTTCTTGGCTTTTAGAATTTCGAGGGCGGCCGGTTCGTAGCCGGGAGCGATAATACCGTCAGAGACTTCGCGGGCGATGATGCGGGCGGTGGGTTCATCGACAACGTCAGACAGGGCAATAAAATCCCCAAAAGAGCACAGGCGGTCCGATCCGCGGGCGCGGGCATAGGCCGTGGCCAGGGGGCTGAGTTCAAGATCATCCACAAGGTAGATCTTGCGCAGGGTTTCATCGAGCGGGGCGGCAACAGCGGCTCCCGCCGGGCTGACATGCTTGAAGGATGCTGCGGCAGGCAGGTTGGTAGCCTGGCGCAATTCATGAACGAGCAGCCAGGCATTCATCCCATCAAGCAGGTTGATGTAACCGGGCGAGCCTCCCAGAACGGTAATGGGCAGGTTGGAGCCGTCGCGCATGAAGACACGGGCCGGGGTTTGCTGGGGGTTGATCCCGTAACGGAGGGAGAGAGATGATGACATAAGATAATTCCTTTCATTGAGCTAAAATCGGATGCTTGAAACGGACTCTGTAACGGACTCACGGACTTGACAGCGGACTCTGTAACAGACTCACGGACGGGAACGGACTTGACGGCGGACACTGTCACGGACTCACGGATAATAACGGACGATTGAAACGGACCCTGTCGCGGTTTGGATATCAGGCTACCAGGCGGGTTTTGTGATTACCTGCGACCAGTTCGCCGATGACAAAGGTTTCTTCCGGGATCAGTTTTTGGATATCAGAAACCAATAATTTATCCACAATGACAATCATGCCAATACCCATATTGAAGACACGGTACATTTCATTAGCAGCGATATTACCTTTTTGCTGGATCAACTTCCAAAGNNATATTTTCGATAAATCCGCCGCCGGTCAGGTGGGCAAGGGCTTTCACATGCGGATTGCTGAGCGCGGAATACAGAATATTGAAATAAGAACGATGTGGGGCGAGCAAGGCATCGGCCAGAGAACAACCCAGTTCGGGGAAAACGGTATCGAGCGGGGTGTCGGCAAATACCTTGCGGATCAGCGAGAATCCGTTGGTGTGCGGGCCGCTGGATCGCAGGCCAAGCAGCACATCGCCAGCCGTGAGTTCGGAGGTGCGCGGTAAGATCCGCTCACGCTCCAGCACACCAACGATGGTTCCGGCAACATCAAATTCGCCGGTGGCGTAAACGCCCGGCATTTCGGCCGTTTCGCCACCGAGCAATGCCATCCCTGATTCTTTGCAGGCCTCGGCAATACCAGTCACAACTTCAGCGGTCTGCTCGGGGTTGAGCTTGGATGTGGCAAAATAATCCATGAAAAAGAGCGGGCGCGCACCCTGGACAAGAATATCGTCGATGCAGTGGTTGACGATATCGTGCCCAATGCTGCGATAACGCCCGGCAGACGCAGCCAGCTTGACCTTGGTCCCGACGCCATCCGTGGAAGCAACCAGCACCGGGTTGTCCATTGCTTTCAAAACAGAAGCATCATACAAGCCGCCAAAAGAACCGATCCCGGCCAAAACAGCCGGAGTATAGGTAGCCTTGACGGCATCTTTCATCAGTTCAACCGTACGATTACCAGCGTCGATCGAGACGCCCGATGCAGCATAAGCAGATTGGCGGGTCGAATCGGATTCGGGAGCGGATTTTGAAGCAGAATAACGGATGGCTGCGCCAGTTGGCGATGGGATCTCAACCAGCTTCAGAGCCTGGCTGATCGAGTTGAAACGGATAGGCGGCACATCGGTTTTCTGTCCAAGCGGCGGCAAAACCATTCCGGGACTTTTGTGAATATAGCGGTAAAGATTTTTTTGCCAATCCTGCACGTCACGCGCCGCCAGAATACGGCGCGGCATCATCCGCGATAAACCAAAATTGTAGATCATGCCAACCTGGCTGCCAGTCGCGGCCAGGTAAGTGAGTACCTGGCCGATTTCTTCGTTACCAGTCGGACGCGCCAGCGCTTTACATTCGACAACTAAGCGCTCCTCAATCCATAAATCCAGTTTGAGATAGCCTACCATTCTCTCGGTTATCCAAACTTCAACCCGTTTTTCAACTTCAACAGCCAGCCCGGCATCGCGGCATAATTCAGCCAGCCGACGCTGGTAAAACTTCTCGGCATGACCGGGACCAATCTCATTGTGCACCTGCATCGCCAGACCGTTGACTGTATAAGTTAAATCATCCGTTGGCAATGAAACCAGTTTTGATGTGCGATACGCGCCATTCGGCTCTGATATCCGATTTTCCGCTTGGTTATCCGTTCGCGCATCCGCTTCTAGGGCACGGGACGCAATGTCTGTACGATATTGAACCCCATCAAAATGGATTTCATCTACCGCATCATAAGCGGATTTTGCCGCTGAAGGCAAATCCTGCGCCCAGGCCGTGGCGCCGAACACGCGTCCCCCGGAAGTTACCAGTAATCCATCAGCGGTGACTTTCGTCCCAGCGTGGAAACAGATGGAATTCTCAGGCAGCCCGCCAATGCTGACCAACTGCCCGCTCTCAACCTTGCCCGGATACCCTTTCGAGGCCAGCACCACGCAAACGGCCGCACCCGCCTTCCAACGGATTTCGGTGTCTGCCAGGTTGCCATCCACACAGGCATCCGCTATCTCAACCAGATCCGTTTCGAGCAGCGGAAGAACAACCTGCGTTTCGGGGTCGCCAAAGCGACAGTTGAACTCCACCACCCAGACTCCGTCCGGGGTAAGCATCAGCCCGGCGTAGAGCACGCCGACAAACGGAGTACCTTCCAGCAGCAAACCGTTCACTGCCGGTTTTAGGATATTTTCAAGGGTTTCCGCTAGCAAATCAGATGTAAAAATCGGGGCAGGAGCATAAGCGCCCATGCCGCCGGTGTTCGGGCCGTGGTCTCCATCAAAAATCCGCTTGTGGTCTTGCGCGGCCAGCATCGGAATGACCGTTTTGCCATCCGTGAAGGCCATCAGGGAAACCTCAGGGCCGGTCATGCGTTCTTCAATGACCACTTCTGCGCCCGCTTCGCCGAATACGCCATTCTCCAGGATTTCCTCTAGCACGGATTTTGCCTCGTCCAGCGTTTCCGGCAAGACAACCCCTTTACCCGCCGCCAGGCCGGAAGCCTTGATTACCAGCGGATAATCCACAGTTTCAATATATTTCAGCGCATCTGCAAGTTTGCTGAAAGTAGCGTAACGCGCCGTTGGAATGCCGTGACGCGCCATAAAATTTTTCGAGAAAACCTTGGAAGCCTCGATCTGCGCCGCCGCCTTTCGTGGCCCAAAACAGCGGATGTCGGCATCTGCCAGGGCGTCCGCGATTCCCTCCGCGAGTGGCACTTCAGGCCCGACCAGAACCAGATCAATCTGCTTTTCCTGGCAAAAACGGATGACGGCAGCGTGGTCACCGATATTCATCGCAACGTTTTCGCCACAGTCCGCAGTTCCAGGGTTGCCTGGCGCAATGTACAATTTTTCCAGTTTTGGTGATTGGGCCAATTTCCACGCCAGCGCATGTTCACGCCCGCCAGAACCGATCAGTAAAATCTTCATTTTGCAGTCATCCTTCCGCATTCTGTGTTTACTTCGTTCCCCGCTCAAAACCGGTCTTGGCGCTCATCAAATCCACCCGAACCGGATACTTGCCGGTAAAACAAGCCTGACAGAAACCATCTGCCCGTCCGACAGCGCGCATCATGCCATCTACAGACAGGTAGGTCAAAGAATCGGCCCCGACTTTTTTGCAGATCTCGTCCACGCTGCGTTTGTGAGCAATCAGATCTTCAAAACGGCCCATATCGACCCCCATAAAACACGGATGGGTGATCGGCGGGCAGGTAATGCACATGTGAACTTCCTTCGCGCCAGACTGTCGCAACAGCTTGATCAACGGGCCAGTCGTGTTGCCACGCACGATCGAGTCGTCGATCACAACCACTCGCTTATCGCGCACATTTTCATCAATAACATTGAACTTCAAAGCCACGCCACGCTTACGCAGAGAATCAGTCGGCTCGATAAATGTCCGCCCGACATAGCGGTTTTTGATAAAGCCATCGTTAAAAGGGATACCGCTGATGCGCGCAAAACCGATCGCCGCCGGGGTGGACGAATCAGGCACGGGGATGACGACATCGCCGATGCCATCTTCCCGGATGCGGTTTTCTGTTTCAATGCGCAGCCCAAACTCGCGGGCCAGTTCCTCGCCCAGCCGCTGGCGCACCGCGTGGACGTTGACTCCGTCCCAGGTCTGGTCGGGGCGCGCAAAGTAGATAAACTCAAAGACACATTTGGCCGAAGGGCTGACAGGCGGCAAGGCCTGGGTCACGGTCAGGGCATTCGCCGAGAGGGTCACGATCTCGCCGGGTTTCACATCTCGAATGGTTTCACATCCCAGCGTGCGCAGCGCCCCGGTCTCAGAGGCGACGGCGTAGCCTCCATTCGGAAGCATGCCCACGCTCAAAGGGCGAAAGCCCCACGGATCCCTGACAGCATAGACACAGTCACGAGACAGGATCACCAACGAGTAGGCCCCAACCCATTTTTTCATCGCAACCTTGATGCGGTCTTCCCAGGTTGCGCCCGCGTCCCGGGCCAGCATCATTGTCATCACTTCGCTGTCAGACGAAGATGAAAA
>DHVZ01000106.1 GCA_002412925.1 Anaerolineales bacterium UBA5195
CTTCCGAAAAATTGAACCGCACCCTCTACTATTCTTCGTCGTTCTCGGCCTGGATTTCTTCCTGCCGCCTGCGCGGGCGGGGCGGTGGGATGACAGGCTCAGGGTAGAGCGCCACTTCCAGCACCTGGTCCATGTGTTCGACCGGGATGATTTTCAGGTCGGTGCGGACGCGCTTGGGCACATCCACCAGGTCTTTCATGTTTTTCTGCGGCAGCATGACCACTTTTAGCCCGGCGCGGTGAGCAGCCAGTAATTTTTCACGCACCCCGCCGATCGGCAGCACGCGCCCGCGCAGGGTGATTTCGCCGGTCATGCCCACTTCGCGGTAGATCGGGCGTCCCGTCAACGCGGAGAGGATCGCCGAAGCCAGCGTGATGCCCGCGCTCGGGCCGTCTTTTGGAATCGCGCCTTCGGGCATGTGAACGTGGATGTCCATGCGCTCGAAGACCTCCGGTTCGATCCCGAACAGATCGGCCCGTGATTTGATGTAGGTCAGCGCGGCCTGGCCGGATTCCTGCATGACATCGCCGATCTGGCCAGTCATTTGCAGGCCGCCCTTGCCTTCGAGCACGGCCACTTCGATCGACATGATCTCGCCGCCATTTTCCGTCCAGGCCAGCGAGGTGGCCACACCCACTTCGTCGCGCAGCTCGGCTTCGGTGCGCAGGAACTGCGGCGGACCGAGGAATTTTTCCACCATGTTGGGGGTGATGATCGACGGATATTCTTTTTTCTCGGCCTTGAGCCGCGCCGCTTTGCGGATGACGCGCCCAATCTCTCGTTCCAGGTTGCGCACGCCCGCTTCGTAGGTGTATTCGCGGATGATGCGCTGGAGCGCCGACTCGGAGAAACGCAGGCCAGTTTCAGTCATCCCGTTTTCGTCCATCTGGCGGGGAATCAGGAAACGGTCCGAGATGGCCATTTTCTCTTCTTCGATATAGCCCGGAAATTCGATCACTTCCAGCCGGTCGAGCAATGCTTCGGGGATGGTGTTGAGCATGTTGGCGGTTGTGATGAACATGACCTTCGACAGGTCGAAGGCGATTTCGAGATAATGATCGCTAAAGGAATTGTTTTGTTCCGGGTCAAGCACTTCCAGCAGCGCCGAAGACGGGTCTCCGCGGAAGTCGTTGCCCAGCTTGTCGATTTCGTCGAGCATGAAGAGCGGGTTGCCGCTCCCGGCCTTTTTCATTGTCTGGATGATCCGCCCCGGCAGCGCGCCGATATACGTGCGGCGGTGTCCGCGGATTTCGGCCTCGTCACGCACGCCGCCCAGCGAAACGCGCACAAACTTGCGCCCCAAGGCCTCGGCAATCGAGCGCCCCAGTGAAGTTTTGCCCGTTCCGGGCGGGCCGACAAAGCACAAGATCGGCTGGCGTTCCTTTTTGGGTTTGAGCGAGCGTACCGCGATGAATTCGAGGATGCGGTCTTTGGCTTTTTGCAGGCCGTAATGGTCGCGGTCAAGCACCTTGGCGGCGTTGGCCACATCAAGGTTGTCTTCGGTGAAAACCGACCAGGGTAAGTCGAGAATCCATTCGATATACGTGCGAATGATGCCCACTTCGGGCGCCATCGGCGGCATCTGGCCGAGTCTTTCGATCTCCTTGAGCGCCGTTTTGCGGGCTTCTTCGGGCAGCTTGGCTTTGTCCACCTTTTCGCGTAGTTCATTCACGTCGCGTGTCCAGATGTCGCCTTCGCCCAATTCGGTCTGGATGGCTTTCATTTGCTCGCGCAGGTAGAACTCGCGCTGGCTCTTATCCACCTCGTTTTGCACACGGGTGTGGATATCTTCCTCCAGCTCCAGCACATCCACCTCGGCAGCCAGCAGTTCGTTGACGCGCTCCAGGCGCGCCTGTGGGTCGATCATCAGCAGCAGTTTCTGGCGTTCTTCGAACGAGACCGAAATCGACGTGGCAATCATATCGGCCAGCCAGCCTGGTTCCGAGATATTCAGGGCGAACAGGTGCGCTTCCTCGGGAATGGAGCGGTTCAACTGCACAGCGCGGTCGAACTGGTTCAATGCCGAGCGCATTAAAGCCTGCGACTGTTTATTGGCCTTTTCAGTTTCGGTGATGACCTTGGCTTTCACCTTGATATAGGGTGAAAAGCGCGTAAACTCAAGCACTTCCACGCGCCGCCGTCCCTGCACCAGCCCCGAGCTGTTGCCATCTGGCATTGAGAGTAAGCGTCCCACTGCCATTTCGACACCGATTGACAGGAAATCGATGGCTTTCGGGGCTTCCTTCTCCGGGTCTTTTTGGGTCAGGCCGATGACTGTCTGGTTGCGCTCGTGGGCGGTTTGCAGGGTCAGGATGGCAGCTTCGTTATCCACAAAGACCGGCGAGACCATGTGCGGGAAGACCACCAGGTCGCGCATGGGCAGCACCAGGGCTTCGAACACGCCGTTTGCGTCTGTCTCATGGTTCGGCACGCGGTACAGTTCTTCTGTCCGCTGGCTGATGGCCATGTTGAAATTTTCTTCTTCCTCTTCGTTCCAGTCATCTTGATTCATAGAAATCCGTTTCTTCTGCGTTGATCAGCGTTTGCTTGAGGCGCTGATCCGTTTCAAAAATCCGTTTTTGGCTTCTGCTGTCACAAACATGCTGCCGGCTGAGACGATGACATCCCCCGTTTCGCGGGCGATATCCAGGGCGCGCTCGAATGCCGCTTGAACGGGGGCAGCCGCCTCAGACTCCACCGCCGCCTCTCTCGCGCTTGCGACGATTTTCTCCGGCTCCAGCGCGCGCGGGTGATCGGCGCGGGTCACAATCAGGCGGCTGATTATACCCTCCATTGCCTTCAACATGGCCGCAATTTGTTTATCTTCTGAAACGCCAAAGATGAGAATTGCTTTCCGCCCCGGATAGTATTCTTTAAAAGTTTGCGCTAACCGCAGGAAGGAATCCTCGTTGTGGGCCGAGTCGAAAATGACGGTTGGGTTCTCCCGGCTGGCGACCTCGAACCGGCACGGCCAGCGGACCGCCGCAAAACCTTTTGCAATCTCGGCCTCTGACAGGTTGAAGCCGCTCTTTTGCAGCGCCGCGTAAGCCGTCGTCGCGTTTTCCACCTGATGAGCGCCGAGCAAGGGAGTGGTGAAGCGTGAGCCGGAAATCGGGAAAAGCGGGCGCTGAATGGTGA
Organism: Anaerolineales bacterium UBA5195; assembly: GCA_002412925.1. GTDB lineage: Bacteria > Chloroflexota > Anaerolineae > Anaerolineales > Villigracilaceae > UBA5195. Next base: position 3,139 of record DHVZ01000106.1, read on the forward strand.
AATCCTGCCCATCGAGAGAGTGCCTTCCGATTTGAAAGGTGACATCGCGCCCAACCAGCGTCAGCTCACAGCCGCGCTCCGCCGCTACTTTTTCCAGCACTTCCAGCGCTTCCGGTTTCTGGGCTGCCGAAACCACCGGCACGCCGGGTTTGATGATTCCCGCTTTTTCAGTGGCGATTTGGGCCAGCGTTTCGCCCAGCACCGCCATATGGTCATACGAAAGCGAGGTGATGATCGCAACGCGCGGCGTGATGACGTTGGTTGCGTCCAGCCGCCCGCCCAGGCCGACTTCAATCACCGCGGCATCGACTTTTGAACGCGCGAAATGCAGGAAGCCGAGCGCGGTCGTGATCTCGAAGGTCGTCAGCAGCGGGATTTTTGCCACTTCGGGCTTAACGATGTCGACCAGCTCGGCCAGTTCGGCATGGCTGATCGGTTCGTTGTTGATCTGGATGCGTTCGCAAAAATCCTGCAAGTGTGGTGAAGTGTATAGCCCGGCTTTGGTACCTGCGGCCTGCAAGGCCGCCGCGCAAAAGGCCGAGGTGGAGCCTTTGCCCTTCGTCCCGGCCACATGGATGGTGGGGTAGGTGTCCTGTGGGGTGCCCAGCGCAGCCATCAGCGCGCGCATCCGATCCAGGTTGAAATCGGCCCTGGCAAGCTCGGAAGCGTGTTTCAGGCTATAATCGACAAAGCTGTAGAGATAGTCGAGTGCGTGGTTATAAGCGGTTTCAGTCTTCATTTACATTGATTCTAAGGCGTAAATCACAAATCGTAAATCGTAAATCAAAAATGGTTTCAACCCTCACCATCCACCTCCATCTTCCCGGTTGCGCCTCGCTCAAAGAAAAGCGCGGACGGATCAAGCCATTAATGGCGCGCCTGCACAAAGAATTCAATCTTTCGGTCGCTGAAATGGATTTGCAGGATGCCCACCAGCAGGCCGTGATTGGCTGCGCCCTGATTGGTAATGACCATGCCCATCTCGAATCGGCCATGCACACAGTTGCACGCTGGGTCGAGGCCAACTGGACGGATGGGGATGTCATCGAACAGCGGGTTGAAGTGGTGATGTGAATCAGTAAACCGGTGAACAGGTAGACAAGAAAACAGGTGAAAAGGTGCTCAGATGGATCTACAACTCAAAAATAAACGCGTTCTTGTTACCGGCGCCTCGCGCGGATTGGGCTTTGCCACGGCCAAACTTCTTGCCGTTGAAGGCGCGCAGGTCGCCATCAACAGCCGGGATGCCGCCAAATTGACGGCTGCCGCCGAAACCATCGGCGCAATTGCCATCGCGGCAGATCTACTTGGGCCGGAGGCTGCCGGGAAAATTGTCACTGAAGCGGTGGAAAGACTCGGAGGATTAGACATCCTCATCTGCAACGCGGGTGGTCCGCCGCCGGGGGCCTTCGAATCCTTCGACGAAGCGGCCTGGCAAAAAGCGATTGACTTGTCCTTCATGAGCAACGTGCGCCTGATCAAGGCTGCCCTGCCGTACCTGCGCAAATCTGCGGCTGCCAGTGTGTTGACGGTGACTTCTTATTCCGTCAAACAGCCGATCCCCAATTTGATACTCTCCAACTCCATCCGCGCCGCCACGATTGGCCTGACCAAGTCCCTGGCGCTCGAACTTGGGAAGGATGGCATTCGTTTCAACTCGATCCTCCCGGCCTGGACGGAGACCGAGCGTGTCACCGAGTTGATGACCGCGCGCGCCAAAAATAATGGCACCACTGTCGCAGAAGAGATCGCCAAACAGTCCAAGGAAAGTGCTCTTGGGCGGATGGCCTCCCCCGAAGAATTTGCCAATGTCGCGGCCTTCCTGGTTTCCCCAGCCGCCTCGTATCTGACCGGCGTGATGCTCCCGGTCGATGGTGGGATGTATAAAGGCACATTTTAAGTGTGACCCCGGTCACAGAATTTCACCGCCAGGCATGGTATAGTCAAACATCTTACCCATAAGGAGAACCCATGTCTGACAAAACTTGCCTGAACTGCGGACGAACCTCACAGGAGATTCCGCTCCTGACTTTCGATTATCGCGGCGAAACCTACCAGCTTTGCCCACAGTGTTTACCGGTCATGATCCACAAGCCCCAGAACCTGGCCGGGAAACTGCCCGGCGCAGAGAATTTCGAGCCGACCAATCACGAGCATTAAAGGCCGTTTCGTTGGTTGAGTAGGCGGTGTTTTTCCGCCGTATCGAAACCAACAATTATCAAAAACATTTAATAATGATGGTCTCGATCTGCCCCTCAAAGAATTTTCGGGGCGACTCGACCATCTTTGATGAGCGCTCTTTGCAATCTGGTATGATTGCCTGCACCGCCCATGTCTACCGGCAGGGTAAGTATGCGCAGGCACACGTGCGGGGCGCTTTTCGATTCTCCTTCTCACTCATCACTTCTCTCTCCTCACTGATCTCTATGAACAAACTCTCCCACCTCACCCGTTCGTCACTGCTGCTGGGCGGATTTTTCCTGCTGGATAAAATCCTGGCCTTCGGCCGCTCAATCCTGATTGCGCGCCAGTTCCAGCTTTCTCCCGAACTGGACGCTTTCAATGTTGCCAACAACCTCCCCGACCTGCTCTTTGCCCTGATCTCGGGCGGGGCGCTGGCGATGGCTTTTATTCCCCTGCTGACGGAATATCTCACCACGAAGGGCCGTGCTGCCGCCTGGGATTTGTTCTCGCGTGTGGCCAATGTGGCATTTATTGCCACCGGTTCGGTCGCAGTAATCATCGCCGTTTTTGCGGGGCAGATTGTTCGCGCGCAAATTGGCATCGCCCCGGGGTTTGGCCCGGAACAGCAGCAATTGGTGGTCGAGTTGATGCGCCTGAACCTGATTGGGACGATCATTTTCTCGATCAGCGGCCTGGTCATGGCGGGTTTGCAGGCCAACCAGCATTTCTTGTTCCCGGCCATGGCGCCAACGCTGTATAACGTTGGCATGATCATTGGAGCGCTGGTCTTTTCGCCAACTGAACCATATCATCTTGGCCCGCTGACCCTGCCCGCGCTGGGATTGGGTGTGCATGGCCTGGTCTATGGCGTCATCCTTGGGGCGGCGCTGCATCTTGCCATTCAAATTCCCGGCCTGATCATGTACAAGTTCCGCTGGACTCCCTCGCTGAATATCCGTGATTCGGGCCTGATCGAAGCCCTGAAGTTGATGGCGCCCCGCCTTCTGACGATGTTTGGCATCCAGATGATGTTCATCGCCCGTGACAATTTGGCTTCGCGTCTCGACCAGGTGGGCGCGGTCACCTCGCTGACCTACGGCTGGATGATCATGCAAGTCCCTGAAACTTTGCTCGGAACGGCAATTGCCACAGCGCTATTACCTTCGCTGGCTGAATATGCTGCCAAAAAAGACTGGCGGACCTTCTCGGAAACGCTCGAAAAAGCCTTGCGCGTTATGCTGGCGCTGGCGATCCCGGCTGCGGCGGTCATGGCGGCCGGGCTGCGCCCGCTGCTGGCGGTTGCCTTTGATTTTGGCGACGATGGGACTGCTTTGCTGACCCTGACCTCCCGGATTTACTTGCTCACCCTGGCTGGTTACGTTGTTCAGGAGACTTTGGCGCGCACTTTCTATGCCCGCAAGGAGCCGTTCATGCCCTTGTTTGGCGTGCTGACCAGGATGGTGATCTATATTGTCATCGGCTTGTTGGGAGTGACGGTTTTCCGCCAGGCAGGCGCGCCTGTCATTGCCGCAGCGGAATTGTCGCTGACGGCAGAGGCCATCTTCCTGATCGTCTTCCTCAACAAACGGCTCGAGCGGCAGGTGCAGGTTCTTCCAGCCATCGGTAAGGGCTTGCTGGCTGCCTTGTTGAGCGGGTTTGTTGCCTACGGGTTGGCCGTCTTTTTGCCCGGGCCGGGGTACCTCACCGCTTTGGCGGGGATGGCTGCCGGCGGCGTGTTGGCTGTTTGGCTGGTCTGGTCCGAAGCGCGTTTGCTTTTCCGGCTCTAACCTTGCGGTATAATAGCGCCTATGATGTCTGAAACCCAACCCTCGAACCTCTCTGATACTCAACCGCGCAAGGTGAAATCGAAACCTTCCCGCGCGGGGTTCTGGATTAGCCTGCTTGTTCTGGCTTTTGCGCTGATCCTGGGCACCACCGCCGGATATGGCGAAGGCGTTCGCGAGCGCTTGAATGCCCAGAAAACGGCTGTGGCCGGGTCGCTGGGCGAGCAGCTCACGCTTGCGCAGCAGGAGATTGATGCCGGGCGTTACGATGTGGCCCGCCAGCGCCTTGAATACATCCTTCAACAGGATGCAAGTTATCCTGGTGTGGCCGCCATGCTGGCCGATGTGCTCGTCAAGCAATCCATCACGCCCACACCCCTGCCGACGGCAACCCCGACCATTACACCCACACCAGACCTGCGCAGCCAGGAAGCCATTTTTGCCCAGGCCCAGCAGCAGGCGCAAAGCAAGGATTGGACCGGCCTGCTGGGGTCGCTCGATTCTTTGCGTAAAGCCGATCCCACCTATAAAGTGGTCATCGTGGATGGGCTGTATTACACGGCCTTGCGCAACCGGGGCGTGGACCAGATCATGGGTCAGGGAGCTTATGCCCAAATTACGAACATGGAGGGCGGAATTTACGACCTGACCCTGGCAGAGCGTTTTGGTCCCTTGGATGGTTATGCCGATGGCCTGCGCACCGGTGCCCGCTTATATATCACCGCCTCATCTTTCTGGGATGTGGATTGGGTCCAAGCGGTAAACTATTTCCGGCAAGTAGCTCCGCTTTACCCCAACTTGCGCGATGCTTCCAATGTGACGGCTTCCCAACGCTTGCATCGGGCTTTGCTGAAGTACGGTGACCAGATGGCTGCCAACGGAAGGTTGAAGGATCGCTGTGTGGCCCTCGATTTATGGAGTGAAGCGAACAATATTGCCCCCTTGAACGGCGAATATTCCACGAAATATAACCAGCTGAATCTGGAATGCTACCCGCCCACCGAAGTCCCGACAGAGGCGCCGGCGCAGCCAACCACAGATCCAAACGCTGGCGGTGGGGAGGTACCCACCGTGGATCCCAATGAGACTCCCTCTTCATAGAGCTAAACGAACTCCCCGGCATAAAACCGGGGAGTTCGTTTAGCGTTTGATGGGTTGTGCTGAGAGGGTTCCGGTCAGGTCGTAGGCCAGGGCGCCTGAAATTTTAACTTTCACGATTTCACCGATTGGGGCCCGGCCCTCCGCGAAAACCAGCCCATCGATTTCGGGGGCATCACGGTAGGAGCGGCCAATCGTCATGCCGTTGTCGTAACCTTCGACGAGCACGTCCAGGGTTTTGCCCACATAGGATTGATTGATCTGCAGGGAGATTTTCTGCTGGGCCGACATCAGCCGCTCCCAGCGTTCATCCTTCACTTCGGCGGGGACAGAATCCCCTAACGCCTCGCTGGTGGTGCCCGGTTCGAAGGAGAATTTAAACGCGCCCACGCGGTCGAAGCGGATTTCCTGGATGAAATCGATCAACGCCTGGAATTCTTGCTCGGTTTCGCCGGGGTAGCCAACGATAAAAGTGGTCCGGATGGATAAGCGCTGCCTTGTCTGCGCCAGTGTCGTAGGAAACCCTGTCGAAGGGTCGGGCATCGCGGTGCGCATCTTGGCCAGGGTTTGATGCACCCATTCAATCTTCGCCGGGCGTTTCATGCGGGCCAGCGTTTGCGGGTGCGCATGCTGGAGGGGAAGATCGAGATAGGGCAAGATCTGTTTCCGGCTGGACATGACCTCGATCAAGCGGTCAGTCACATAGCCCGGATAGGCGTACATGATCCGGATCCAATCCATTTCAGGGACTTCGTCGGTCAGCTTTTCAAGCAGGATGGCCAGCCCGTCTTTCATCCCCAGGTCATGACCGTAATCGGTGGTATCTTGCGCGACCAGGATCAACTCGCGGATGCCCATCTCGCGCAGTTCGCGCGCTTCGGCCACGATCGTCTCCAGCGGGCGGCTGACAGCCGTCCCTTTGATCAGTGGGATGGCGCAAAAGGCGCAAGGGCGGCGGCAGCCATCGGCTATTTTGAGATAGGCGGTCTTTTCCCCGGCCAGGCTGGCGCGGAGAATTCCCTGTTCGTCTGTGCCGATCGTGGCGGATTCGGGCAGGTGATAGACTGGTTCGGGGTGGGGACTGGCGCGCAGTTGGTCGACCACCTTTAGGATGTCCATCCAGCGCCGGGTGCCCAGAATGCCATCGAGGCCGGGAACCTGTTTCGCGACTTCCACGCCGTAACGCTGAGTGAGACACCCGGCGGCAATCAAGAGCTGGTTCTTCTGTTTTTGGGCGGCGAGTTTTTTTAATTCGTTGATGGATTCTTCCCTGGCGGGGCCGATGAATCCACAGGTGTTGACAATCAAGATGCTCGCTTTTGTGGGATTCTCAACCGGCTCATAGTCAGCATTCATCAAGAGTTGTGCCATGGAATCAGAATCAACGCTGTTTTTGGCGCAGCCAAGCGAGGTAAGGTGGAAGGTTTTTTTGGACATACCGTTAAATTTTCCTTCGGGAACGATGGTTGCCGGGCGTAACCGGGTCTTTTAGGGTCTGGTTGTCGATGTGGGACGCGGCGTGCTGGTTGGCCGGGGAGTGGCGGTTGGCGGTGAGGTCGGCGAGGGTCTTAATGTTCTGGATGGCTTTGGTGTGATGGTGGCGGTCGGGCTGGGAGTCAGGGTTGGCGTTTCCACACCGTTGACAGTGTAAATCCGGTTGACAACTTCGCCCATGTTGCCCATTGGACCCAGGTCGCGCTGGTTAAAGACGATTTGTACAGCTGTTCCTGAACCTGTCAAAACCTCGATCCGTTCGCCACCATCAAATGTCAAGGCAGTGCCGGGAGGCACCCGTCCATCTTGTTTGACCTCGCCGTCGACAATCACGCGCAGGAAGGTGCGATCCAAGACGATGACCGTAACCTGGACTGCTGAAGCGACCGTGGGCACCGGTGTCTCGGTTTCCGTGCTCAGGGCCGCTTCATTGACAGGAACAAGCGTGCCTAGCTCGGCCAAACTGGTGGGGAGGGTCTTGGTCGAATCAATTGGCACATCCGGGGAGGCCAGCAGCACATCTGAAATGGATGGGCCGGGCGTGGGGCTCGATTCGGTTTCCTGCCCGTCTGAAAAGATGCGCGCTGCGCCCCAGACCGCCAACCCCAGCATAATCAGGATCATGCTGCCGCCAAAGATGAGGTCCGGGCTGATAAAGCGTCGCAGCCAGAGCGGCAGGCTGATGCGCCAGCGAGAACGCGAATTTTTTGGCGACTCTGCCTGTTGGCGCTCAATCCGACGCGCCTGGAGAGCGTCTGCATAACGCAGGAGCACGGCTTCTGCATCCATGTCCAGGAAGCTGGCATAGGCATTCAACATGCCGCGCGCCTGCACGGGGGAAGCCAGTTCATCGAAAAAGCCGGCTTCGATCAAACCCAGGTTATGTTTTCTGACGTGAGTATGGCGTTCAATCTCTTCCAGTGTCAGGCTGATGAGCTCGCGTCGTTCGCGCAAAGAAAGGCCGATTTCGTCGAAGATCGTCTGGGAAAGGGTTGGCGGGCCGGGTTCCGGGTTGGATTCCGGTTCAGGTTCCATCCCAGGAATGGGGTTTTCGTCGGGAAGAGCTTCGGACAGGCTCCCTGCTTCTTGCGCAGCGGCCGGCTCAGGAAGGGCAGGGTCTTCACCCACACCGGGCGGAGGCGTTTCGCGTGTTTGGCTGGCCTGCTGGCGGGTCACCAACTCGTCGAGGTCTAATCCCAAAAAACCAGCATACAACCGTAAGAATCCGCGCGCCTGGGCATTCGAGGGCATGGCCGAGAAATTATCCGCTTCCATGGATTCGAGGTAGTGGGCGCTGACGCGGGTAGCCAGGGCTGACTGTTTGATGGTCAGCTTGCGGGCTTCGCGGGATTGTTTGAGTTGTTCGCCAATGGTGGGCATGGTTTATCGGGGATGAAGGGTTAAGAAAACATCACCGATTCAACCCCATGTGGGCATAAATCGGTGATGTTTTGAATTTCTTGCTGGAAATCAGGCTTCAGCGGCGGGGGGTTCCGCTTCAACCACGGGCGTTTCGACTTCGGCGGGAGCTTCAACGACAGGCTCTTCGGCAGCGGGCGCTTCAGCAACGGGTACCTCGGCAACGGATGCTTCGGCAGGTTTTTCTGTGGGAGCGGTTTCTTCGACCGGGTTGATTTCGCCTTCGCGATAAACAACGACTTTAATCTCGGGGATCAAATCCATTGTTAGGCGGATATGGACATTATGTTCGCCCAGGTTGCGGATCGGCTGGAGGTCAATCTGTTGGCGCTTGATTTCAACCCCGGTTTTGGCTTTAATGGCATCTGAAACGTCCTGGGCGGTGATGGAACCATAGAGCTTGCCAGTTTCACCTGCCTTGGATGCGAAACCAAGCGCGAGGTCTTTAATCACTTCGGCGACGGAACTCATTTCGTTATTGAGCACGGCGCGTTTTTTGGTGGCTTCAGTGCGGATTTTTTCGGATTGTTTGAGCGCGCCTTCGGTGGCGAGCAGGGCCATTCCTTGCGGAAGCAGGAAGTTGCGTCCGTAACCATCGGCAACTCTCTTTACGTCGCCCGCGCGGCCCAATTTGTAAACATCTTTGAGGAGGAGAACTTTCATTTTACTTCAAGCCCTTTCTGGCAGAAAAATGACTGCGCTTTGGCGCAGTTAAATGGAGCGAAGGGTACAACGCTCCGGGCGGCTATTTTACCATAAAGTATGGAAACCGTGCCAAAAATACAGGACTCAGGACAGGACTCCCCACGGGACTCGTCCACGGCCTTCTTAAAAGTGAAAGGCTTGCACAAAAAGCCAGAAAATTTCATTGCAGAGATCGCCAAGCGCGTGGAGATTTAAAAAGGTTCTCCTTGCGAGCCCAGCGTACTCAGCGGTTAAACCTTTTCCGGTTTGTCCGGGTCAGGAAAACCTTGCGGGGTGCGGGATCTTATTGCGGAGATCCCCAAAAAGCCCGGATTCGGGTTTTGCTTTCATGTTATTATAGATCTCAACGTTTACCCAAAATTGAGAAACATAATTTCTATCCTGTGCAAACCTCCGATTTCAATTACGACCTACCTGAAGCTTTCATTGCCCAGACGCCGCTTGAGCCGCGCGATTCCTCGCGTTTGCTGGTTTTGAACCGCGCCACGGGGCAGATCGAACATCGGATTTTCCGCGAGATTGGCGATTACCTGCGTCCCGGTGATTTGCTGGTCGTCAACCAGACGCGTGTCATCCCGGCGCGGCTTTCAGCCTGGAAAGAGACCGGCGGCAAGGTTGAAATCCTGCTCCTGCGCCGCGAGGATGAGCGGACATGGGAAACGCTGGTCGGTGGGAAGGGGTTGATAGCGGGGAGATCTCTTCGGCTGGCAGATGGCCTCGAAGCGGAAATTATCTCCGTTTTGGAGGGTTCCCGCCGCCGGGTGCGGTTTGCCGAACCAGTTGAAGGTCATCTCTCCAAAGACGGTCAGATGCCGCTTCCGCCGTACATTCACGAAAAACTGACCGACCCGGAGCGTTACCAGACGGTTTACGCCAAAATACCTGGCTCTGCCGCTGCCCCAACCGCCGGGTTGCACTTCACGCCACGCCTGATGGCTGAGTTGCGCGCCAAAGGGATGCAGTTTGCCGAAGTGACCCTGCACGTTGGGCTGGATACGTTTGCTCCGGTGACCGAGTCTGACCCGGCAGAGCACAAAATTCATACCGAATGGTGCGAACTGTCCCTGGAAGTGGCCGAAAAAATCAATGCCACGAAGCAGGCCGGAGGGCGGGTGATTGCGGTGGGAACGACCAGCGTCCGGACGCTGGAAAGTGCGATAAAGCGGGAGTCTGAATTTGGATATCGGCAATCGGCAATCGAATCTCCAGGACCGATTTCCGATTGCCGAGTTATGCCTTTCGCCGGTTCCACTTCCATTTTCATTCTCCCCGGCTATGAATACCAAGTCGTCGATGCGATCATTACCAACTTCCACCTGCCGAAATCGACACTGATCATGCTGGTCAGCGCCTTTGCCGGGCGCGAGTCGATTTTGAACGCCTACGAAACCGCCAAGCAGGAAGGCTATCGCTTTTTCTCGTTCGGCGATGCGATGTTGATCCTGTAAACTGTTGCTTGTTTCGTTGCATTTACGAAATACGCAGCACGCCAGACTTACAAGGAGCCTTTATGACCAATACACGCTTCACCCTCGGTGTCAACTACTGGCCGCGTCGCAAAGCCATGCACTGGTGGCCGCAGTTCGAGGCTGCTGAAGTGGATGACGATTTTGCGCTGATCCACTCACTTGGGCTGAATGTGGCCCGTATATTCTTAATGTGGGATGATTTTCAGCCCGATCCGACGGTTGTGGATAAAACCGCCCTGGCTAATCTTGTCAAAGTGGCCGACCTGGCATTGAAACACAACCTCGGCCTGGATGTAACCTTTTTCACCGGTCATATGTCTGGCCCCAACTGGGCGCCGCGCTGGCTACTCCAGGAACGCGAAGGTTATCCTTCGCCCTACTTTGGCATGGTGCGGCAAGTGGTCAGCCAGGGGAAAATCGTCCCGAATGGCAATTATCGCAATATGTTCAGCGATCCAACCGCGATTGGTGCGGAGCGTTTCCTGCTTAAAACGGTGGTCCGTGAGTTGAAAGACCACCAAGGCATTTTTCTTTGGAATTTGGGCAACGAACCCGATCTGTTTGCCTGGCCCGAAAATGCCCAGCAGGGGCGCGCCTGGGTCCATGAGATGGTCGATTTGATCAAAGATGTCGACACCAACACCCCGATCACGGTTGGTCTGCACGGCGGCGACCTGGAACAAGACACCGGCTTGCGTGTTCACGAGGTTTTTGCCGAGACGGATGTGGCCGTCATGCATGCCTACCCGATGTACACTGAGTGGGCGCGTGGTCCGCTGGATCCCGAGCATGTGCCATTTATGACCGCCCTGACGGCGCATTTGGCCGGAAAACCCGCCTTGATGGAGGAGTTCGGCGGCTGCACCAACCTGCCGGGGCAACCCTCCGAGACTTGGAAATGGACCGCATACGGGATGGAGCGTGAGCAATTCATGGCCTCGGAGCAGGATTTTGCCGAGTACATCCGCCAGGTGCTGCCCAATCTTCATGAGGTGGGCGCGACCGGGGCGATGCTCTGGTGCTTTGCAGATTACGCCGAGGATTTATGGAACCTTCCGCCCTGCGGCGAATCGCGCCATGAGAGGCATTTTGGTCTTGTCCGCCCGGACGGCACGCTCAAGCCTCACGCTGAAGTCATCCAGGAGTTTGCGGCAATAGGCCCGATGGTGAAACCCATCCCTGGGTATGCCGAATTCCCCGGATTGACGGGCGATGATTTTTACGGCGAAAAATTGTTTGAGAACCTGGGAACGCTCTACCGGGAATACCTGAAACGCAAACAGGGCGTATGACACTGGAACACTTAAGCGCTGAAATGATCACCTGCCGCAAATGCCCGCGCCTGGTTGAATGGCGTGAGCGGGTTGCGCGTGAAAAACGCCGCGCCTATAAAGATCACGAATACTGGGGCAAACCTGTTCCCGGTTTCGGCGACCCGCAGGCTCGCGTTTTCGTGGTTGGTCTCGCTCCCGGTGCGCATGGTTCGAACCGGACTGGGCGGCAGTTTACGGGCGACGCGTCGGGCGGATTCTTTTACCCGGCCCTATACCGCGCGGGGTTCGCCAGCCAACCCGAATCCCTTTCCCGTGACGATGACATGGTTCTCACTGACTTGTACACCGCTCCCGTCTGCCGCTGCGCCCCGCCCGATAACAAACCCAATGCTGACGAGATAGCCAACTGCCAGCCCTATCTCGAAGACGAATTACGACTAATCCAGCCTAAGGTGATTGTCGTGCTTGGTCGGATAGCCTTTGAAAGTATATTGCGGATATATTCTGTTCGAAAATCAGCCTGGAAGTTTGCCCACAGCGCGGCCTATCGTTTCTCTGCCGAAAATTGCGTTCTCGACTCCGAACATTGGTTACTGAAAACCGACCACTGGTTACTGGCCTCCTACCACCCCAGCCAGCAAAACACCCTGACTGGCCGGCTGACGGTTGAGATGTTCACTGCCGTTTGGCAGAAAGTGAAGGAACTGCTTGGCTGAGATGGAGCCAGCATGGAGCAAAGCATTCCTGAAATCGATGCCCTCTTCTACGATCAAACCGTTTCAGCGATTTATGCAAAGAGCAGTAAAAGGCAAAATGCCGTGAAAATTTTTACCATCGCTCCCGATTTTGAGTTGGCCGATGTACACAGTTACCCTGTGCGCCTATCGCAGTATGTCGGCCAGAAGCAAGTCGTGCTGGTCTTCCTGCGCGGATTTCTGTGACCTTACTGCCGCGCTCATCTCGCGCGCCTGCGCGACGATTTTGCGGCCTTTACCGCGCGTGACGCGGTTATCCTGGCGATCGGCCCCGACGGCGCCAAACCTTTTTTGCGCTATTGGGAAGCTGAAAAATTGCCTTTCATCGGCCTGCCTGACCCGAAGCATATTGTTGCCAATCTTTATGGACAGGAAGTCAACCTGTTCAAGCTCGGGCGCGTCCCGGCGCTGATGCTGATCGACACAAAAGGCCAGGTTCGTTACCAGCATTACAGTGACTCGATGTCCGATATTCCTGAAAATCAACTAATTCTGGGAATGCTGGACAAAATCAATCGCGAATTGGGGTAAATGTGCCACGCACCTTTGCGCCGCCCGCAAATGTACGGTGGAAGACCACACCCCCTGACTGTCTTATCTGTGTGCCAGCTTCGCAGTCCTCAGGAAAAACCCGGAAATCTGATGTTTGTGCGCGCCGCAATATGCCACCAAGACAGTCAGGGGCGCACACCCCAAAATGCGGAGTTCTACCACGGAGATTCCCAAAGAGCCATACTTTTACAGGTGAAAAATGACAATTGGAAAGATCGCTTTTCTCGGCTCCGGTGAAACCTCCCTCGCGGGCGGGCGTATTTTTGAACAACTTGCCCGTCAAATCCCTGCTCCGCTGCGAATTGCCATCTTCGAAACCCCGGCAGGTTTTGAGCTCAATTCTGGGCAGGTGGCCGGGAAAGTGGCTGATTTCTTAAAAGCCCGACTGGGGAATTACAAACCCCAGGTCGATCTCATCCCGGCCCGAAAAAAAGGCACTGCCTTCAGCCCTGATGACCCTGAACTCCTGGCTCCGCTCCTGCACGCTAACCTGATCTTTATGGGGCCTGGCAGTCCTACCTATGCCATCCGCCAGCTCAAAGACAGCCTGGCCTGGGATATTTTACGCGCCCGACACCGCCTGGGCGCCACCCTGATCTTCGCCAGCGCTGCCACCATCGCCGTCAGCCAGTGGGGCGTACCTGTCTATGAAATTTACAAAGTCGGCCAGGATGTGCATGCCGTCCCCGGTCTCGACCTGTTCGATGGTTTTGAGACACCTCTCTCTTTCCTCCCGCATTGGAACAATACTGATGGTGGTGACGAGGTCGATACCAGCCGTTGTTTCCTGGGCATGGAACGCTTCAACGAGTGGTGTTCCCTGCTTCCGGCTGACCATACCACCCTCGGCCTCGACGAGCATACCGGGATCATCATGGATTTCCAGAAACGGGAATGCCAGGTGGTTGGGGTCAGTTCCATTTCGTTGGTTCGGGAATGTGACCCGCAAATCCACCCGGCTGGGACAACTTTCCCGTTAAGCGAGATCGGTCAATTGCTGGTGCCGGAGCCCCTTGAAGCGGGGATTTCGCCCGCTGCCTGGAAATTGGTCTGCAGCGTCCCAACGCTGGCTTCCGCGATTGACGAAACCCCGCCGCCTGAAGTGCTGGCCCTGGCCGAAGCCCGCCAGGCAGCCCGCGCCCGCAAGGATTGGGCTGCTGCCGATGAGAATCGTCGCAAAATTGCCGCCCTGGGTTGGATGGTGCAGGATACACCGGAAGGTTTCAAGCTGGTTAAAAATTAATAACGAGAACGAGAGATATGCTTGAGTCTCTCGTTCTCGTTATTAATCCAAAAGCAGCCTTCACACTTTTTGGATGAATTCCAGGGTTAAACGAGTCACCTCGCCCAGTTCCTGGCCCAACGGGATCGGATGGGCGGAATTTTCCATCCAGTACAGTTCTTTGAGGGTGGATTGAACGCCATTGCAGATGATCTCCCCGGCCTCGGGATGGACGGTTTTATCTCTGCGGCCTTGAAAGATCAGCACCGGCTGACGGATTTGTGGCAACCGCGCCCGCACCGCCTTTTGCATTTGAAACAATTGAAGTGTGCCTTTGAGTGGCAGCCTTGGATAGCCTTGCCACTGCTCGGGGCAGTCGAGCGGACCCCTGTCAATTTGCTCGATAAACGGCGCAGCCAGGAAAAGCTTGATCCGGTCAAAGGTGGAGGTGGTCAGCTTGATGGCTGGTGCATAGCACAAGACTCCTGCTGCTTCAGGGTGTTCGCTGGCCAGGTAGAGCGCTACCATGGCGCCCATCGATTCGCCGCCAACGAAAACCTTTTCACAGTGTTGTTTCAGTTGCTGATAGGTTTTTTCTCCCTCAGCCGTCCAATCCTGCCAGCAGACGCGGTTCAAGTCGGTTGGCTTGGTGCCATGTCCGGGGAGTAATGGCCCGGCGACTGTATAACCTTGCTGGTGCAGGTTTTTTGCCAGGGGCCGCACATCGACTGTCGTTGCGGTGTACCCGTGGGAAAGGAAAATGCCGACGGGGCCGGCTTCCCAGAAAAAAGGCTCCCCATCCAAATCAGGGTTGTGCAGAAATTCGTTTTTCATAGGCATCCCTCCGTCAAAGTTGATTGCAAATAAAGTTTAGCGCAAATCTGTTTTTGGCGCAATGTAGCTGTGTTTTGCCCCTCAAAAGCCAGGTGCCGCCAGGTTGTAATGTCAATACTTCACGATGGTTGAAAGAATTTCCAAGATGCTTCGTGAACTACTGATTGTTTGTAAAAACGCCTCGCTCGGAGGTTGTGAACATTTTTAGGATAAAATAGGGGTGGATAGAGAGACTTTTGACGAATAATTTGGTTATTTTGATAGGAGAGTTTCATGCGCGCTGTTGACCTCATCATCAAAAAACGCGATCATGGCGAACTTACCCGTGAGGAGATCGATTTTTTCGTCCAGGGTTATACACGCGGCGAAATTCCCGATTACCAGGCCTCGGCCTGGGCCATGGCTGTCGTGTTGAACGGCATGACGGCGCGTGAAATCACTGATTTAACCCTGTCGATGGCGCATTCTGGTCAGGTTCTGGATCTTTCTGGAATCGTGGATGTAGTTGTCGATAAACATTCCACCGGTGGGGTGGGCGACAAGACCACCCTGGCGGTTTTACCGATTGTGGCGGCCTGCGGCTTACCCTGCGGGAAAATGTCGGGGCGTGGCTTGGGCTTCAGCGGCGGGACTCTCGACAAACTGGAGTCGATCCCGGGTTACCGCGTGGACTTGTCTACAGACGAGTTCAAGAAGCAGCTCAAGGAAATCGGGATCGTGCTGACGGGCCAATCGCTCGACCTGGCTCCCGCGGACGGAAAATTCTATGCCTTGCGCGACGTGACTGGCACGGTGCAGTCGATCCCGCTGATTGCCTCGTCGATCATGAGCAAAAAAATTGCTTCCGGGGCTACGGCCATTGTGCTGGATGTCAAGACCGGCCTTGGGGCTTTCATGGAAACCCTCGACGAAGCCCGCCAGTTGGCCGAGACGATGACGGCCATTGGCGAATTAGCCGGGCGCAAAGTCAAGACCCTGCTTTCCGACATGAACCAGCCGCTCGGGTTTGCGGTTGGCAATGCGCTGGAAGTGAAAGAAGCGCTGGATGTTTTGCGTGGCGCCGGCCCGGCGGATTTCCGCGAGCATTGCCTGGCGACTTGCGATCACATGCTGGTGCTGGGCGGGCGCGCTGCCGATCTTAAGTCGGCGCGAAAGCTGGCCGAGACGGCGCTTCAAAATGGTTCCGCATTTGAGAAGTTCCGGCAACTGGTAACAGCCCAGGGTGGGGATGTGTCCTGTGTGGACCAACCCGACAAAATGGCCAAGGCCCGTTTAATGGAGAGTGTTGTCTCGCCTGAATCCGGCTTCCTTTCCCAGGTTCATGCGCGCTTGATCGGCGAGGCCGCTGTCGATTTGGGAGCCGGCCGCGCAAAGAAAAATGATCCGGTTGACCATTCGGTTGGTTTTGAAATCCTGCATAAAGTCGGCGAGTTTGTCAAAGCTGGCGAAGAGTTGTTTGTTGTCCACGCGAATGATCAGGAAAAGCTAAAAAGAGCCAAGGACGCGGTCCTGGCGGCTCATTTGTTCAGTAAGAAGGCCGTTGAACCCCTACCTTTGTTCTATAATTGAACAAAATCGCTTGCCTTTTATAAAAGTTTGGTGCATACTTGAAGTTGGAGCCCGCCCATGAGTAAAGTTGCCCTGCGTTTGTACAACCGTGAAATTGAAGCCCTGATCGATCAGGGTCATATTGATGAGGCTGTTGCTCACTGCCAGCACATTCTCAAAACGTACCCCAAGCATATTGACACATACCGGCTGCTGGGGAAGGCCCACCTGGAATCGCATCATTATACGGATGCGGCAGATATTTTCCAGCGGGTCTTGTTGGCTGTGCCTGACGATTTTGTCTCGCACCTGGGTATGAGTATTGTTTGCGACGAGCAAAAAGACCTCGATGGCGCCATCTGGCACATGGAGAGGGCTTTTGAGATCAGCTCGACGAATACCGGTGTGCAGGGTGAACTCCGACGTTTGCGGGGCCGCCGGGATGGGATGGAACCTCCTAAAATCCAGCTAACGCGCGGCGCACTGGCACAGATTTATGCCAAGGGCGGGGAGTACCAGCAGGCCATCGCTGAAATAAAAGCGGTCCTGGCCGAAGACGAGAGCCGTTCAGATATGAAAGCCTTGCTGGCGCGCGCTTATTTCCGCGCCGGGATGAGGAATGAAGCCACGGAAGCCTGTATCGAGCTGCTTAAGCAGTATCCTTACAGCCTGGAAGCGAACCGTATCCTGGTGGAAATCTTGCCAGGCACCAGCATGGCCCAGGGTGTCGATCAATACAAGCGACGGATCGAGTCCCTTGACCCATACCTGGCAATGGTCAGCGGGTCTGTTTTCGAAACGGATGGCATTCCTGATAATGCTGTAACGATTGAACGATTTGAATGGGATGCCAGCGCCCAGCCGGTTGCAAGCTGGAATATGCCTGCTGATGCGGGGGATTCAAACAAGCCTGAAGAGGCCCCCGAAGCTTCTGCTGAAGAAATCCCGGACTGGATGAAACAATCAGGCTGGGGTCAATCGACCGGGGAGTTCAAGGAAGGCCCGGTCAATTTTGATGAACCAGAGCCAGCGGCTCCCGCCGAGGGCGATCAACTGGCTGCCGCTGAAATTCCCGATTGGTTGAAAGCAATGGCCCCTCCCGGCGCGGCTGCCAGCGAACAGCCCTTGACCCTGGCCGATGAAGCAACCGAAACTGCTGATTTAGACTGGCTGGCTGGCTTGGGCGCCCCTGAGGGTGAGACTCCTGCTGGGCAGGCGGTCCCGCCTGAGGCCGAGCAAGTTTCAGCTGCTCCTCCTGCTGGTGTGGAAGGTTCTGGTAACGATCTGGATTGGTTGGACAACCTTGATGCAGCGGTGGTTCCGGCTGCGGTGACCGGCCTTGCGGCAGATGCAGGACTGGATTGGTTGGACAACCTGACTCCGCCGCAAGATGGGCAACCCGCCCAGCCAGTTGAAGCTCCCCAACCTGCCGCAGAAGCCCTGCCCGACTGGTTAAGTGATGCGGATGGTTTGCAGCTGCCCGTATCGGAGCTTGCTTCCGAACTGCCTGCTGCCGAGCCTGTTGAAGATGGAATTAGTGGTTTCGGCATGCCGGAAGCGGAAGTGCCAGCCGACAACCAGCCCTTGGCCGAACAGCCGATGGTGCAAAGGACCCCCGATTGGGGTGGAGAGGTTCCTGAGGTTCAGGAACCTCAGGCGGAAACTCCGGCCGAATCCGAGCCGGTGCCCGACTGGTTACAGGATCATCCTGGCGATGAGGCTGATGAGCCCTTGGCCGAACAGCCGATGGTGCAAAGAACTCCCGATTGGGGTGGAGAGGTTCCCGAGGCGCAGGAAATCCAGGCAGAAACCCCGACCGAGTCTGAGCCGGTGCCTGATTGGTTGAAGGATAATCTTGACGATGAGTCCAGCCAACCGCTTTCAGAGCTGGTTTCTGGGCCGGGCACGAGTGAAGCCGACCAGGACGAAGCATTGAATTGGCTGGAAGGCCTGGCTGAAAGGCAAGGCGCAAAATCAGAGGAGTTGATTACTGATCCAGCTGAGCGGAGCGAAGCTATTCCGGATTGGGTCAGCCAGGTCGAGGAGGTTCCTGCGGAGCCGAAAGCCCAGGCCCCGGCAGAGTACGTCCCTGAAAAACCGATTGAAGTGGAAGCCGAACCCATGGAAGGGGAGCTTTCGCCCCTGATTTCTGGCCCGGGCACAACCGAATCTGAACAGGATGATGCTTTTAAATGGTTGGAAAACCTGGCTGCCGGGCAGGGAGCCAAATCAGAAGAACTACTTACCAAGCCTGAAGAGCGCACGGAAAATGCGCCTGGCTGGGTTGGTGAAGTTGAAAGCCCGCCCACCGAACTTTCATCCCTGATTTCTGGCCCGGGGACGAGTTCGTCTGAGCAGGATGATGCCTTGTTATGGCTAGAGTCGTTGGCGCAGAAGCAAGGCGCCAACCCCGAAGAGCTTATCACCAATCCAGCAGAGCGCACCGAAAACATACCCGAGTGGGTCGGCCAGGTGGGGCAGGTGCCAGACCAGGTCATCCAGCCGGAGCCTGTCCAGGAAACCCCGCCACAACCTGTTGAAGAAGTGAAATCGCCAGAGACGCCAGCCCATGCGGCGGACGAAGATGGCTTTATCCCTGGCCCGCTTTCTGAACTGGTCTCAGGCCCGGGCACGACTGAAGCTGAACAGGATGACGCCCTGTTGTGGCTGGAATCCCTGGCTCAGAAGCAGGGCGCAAAGCCCGAAGAATTGATTACCAGCCCGGATGAGCGCAAGGAAGTTGCGCCAGATTGGGTTGCCCAGGTAGGGCAGGAGCCTGCCGTGCCGGATGAACTCCCGTCAGTTACAGAAGAGGCGCAAAGCGAAGAGTCCCTGGCATGGTTGCAGGGGCTGGCGGCGGAACAATCGCTGGAAGCGGATCAGCTGGAGCAGCCGCCTGTCGATGCGCCACAACCTGTGAATCAGGAGTGGTTTAAAGAACTTGGTACGGATGCGGCGGACGCTGAGGCGGGAGTCGCTGCTGATCAGGCTTTGGGCTGGCTGAATGACCTGGCCAAGCCAGGTGAAGAAATCCAGCCTCCGTCAGCTGAGGAACAGACCGAAGAGCTGCTTGCCTCCCCTGAGCCTGAACCGCAGGAGGTTGAATCTGCGGTGGTGGGAGGCGAAACAGCTGAATGGCTGCTAAGTCTTGAGAAGAATGAGACCCCTGAACAGGCTGAAGTGTTGCCCTGGGAGCAGGAAACCCCTGTCGAATCTGTTCCTGCTGAAGCCGCGCCTGAGGAGCAACCCCAGGCTGAGGAACAGTCAACGCCCGCGGCGGCTGGGATTACAGATTGGTTGAAAGATCTGGAGGCCCAGGAGCAGCCAAGCGTTGAAACGCCTGCTGCCGGGAGCGAAGAATTGCCTGACTGGCTGAAGGATACCTCCGCTGATGAGCAGCCACCCGCACCGCAACCTGTCCAAGGCTGGATGTCCACTGACGAAACTCCTGTTCAGCCTCCGGCTGAGGTGGAAACACCCACCAGTTGGCTGGCGCCCGAAGAAACGGCGATACCGGCTGAATTTGAAGCTGTTCGGGCAGAAGAAGTGGCGTTGCCTGTGGATGAAGCGGCCTTCGAAGAACTGGTTCCTGAACCAATCGTAGAAATGGTTTCGCCGCCTCTGCCGCCGCGCCCTGTTTTGCGTCAAACCGGCATGCTGGGAGGCGATAAGGATTCGCTTGCCGTGCAGCGAGCGCGTGACATGCTTAGTCATGGCGGTCTGGATGTGGCTATGAGCGAGTACACGAAGCTGATCAAGAAGGGCAAGCTGCTTGAGGAAGTTATTTATGACTTGCAGGAGGCCGTGTATTCTCACCCCGTGGATGTCATCGTCTGGCAGACATTGGGTGACGCCTATATGCGGTCGAACCGCCTCCAGGAGGCTTTGGACGCCTACAGCAAGGCTGAAGAATTGTTGCGATAAATATCGGTAATCTGTAAAGGGCGCGCCGGAAGCGGCGCGCCCTTTTGTTATGGTAAAATCCTGCCCGGTCATTCTGATTTGATTTTTTATGGAGGCAAAAGTGGAACATTCCCTGGTTTTGATTAAGCCCGATGGTGTACAGCGTGGTTTGGTGGGAGAGGTGATTGCTCGTTTGGAAAAACGCGGTCTGCGGTTGGTGGGGGCCAAGTTTTTGCAGGTTAGCGATGCCCTGGCTGAAGAACATTATGCAATTCATAAGGGCAAGGCGTTTTATGATGGGTTGATTGAATATATTACTTCCGGGCCGGTGATGGCGATGGTTTGGGAAGGCCCGAACGCAATTGCGGCCATCCGTCAAACGATGGGCGCGACCCGCCCGTGGGAAGCTGCGCCTGGCACCGTTCGCCATGATTTCGCGCTCGAAGTTGGCCGCAACATTACCCATGCTTCAGACAGCCCTGAAAACGGTGAAAAAGAAGCGGCAATGTGGTTTAAGCAGGGTGAAATTGTGTCCTGGTCCCGTGATATGGATAAGTGGATTTTCGAGAAGTAGGAATCCGTAAGCGTATAAGTGTAAAAGCCGTCCGCAGATTTCTCGTGCGGACGGCTTTTGGTTATTCATTTTCGGGGATCATTGTAATCGCAGGAGGATTTTTCCTTCTCGCCAAAGTTCTTCCAGTTTGTAAAAATCCCTCATCTCGGGCGCAAAACAATGCACGATGACTGAGCCGAAATCCACCACCACCCATCCGCTGGCAGATTGTCCTTGAGGGCGGCCTTTCAGCCCGGTTGCCTCGCGGGCTTTTTCGACCACCGCCTCGGCCAGCGCATCCAGCATCCGGTCAGATGTACCGTTGCAGATGACGAAATAATCCGTAAACATGGCGACGTTTTGCAAATCCATTAGGACAATGTTTTCCCCCTTTTTGTCTTCGAGGGCTTCCACAATGCAGTGAGCAAGTTCCAATGCGTTCAAGTTTTATCCTTTTCATAACCAGTACTTCGCGAAAGTTGAAAGAATTTTCGATTTTCGGTGTGCGCGTCGGGCGTTCGCCCGAAACGCACACCGAAAATCGGATTCTCTGAGATGTTTCGTGAACTACTGATCATTGCCCAGCCGGGCGCTGAAGAGACTGGTGTAGACCGGCCCGGCAGGTTTCAGATCGCTTTTAAATAGATGCACCGATTGGGCAGTAAAGGTTCCCAGCAAATCGACATGCAGTTTTTCAAGCCCGGAATGAATGTTTTTTAATTCGGCAGAGGTGGCCTGTTCCCGAACACGGCCAACTGTCAGGTGTGGGGAGAAGGGTTTGTCTTCGGCGGCATAACCCATGCGGGCTATGGCTGTTTCCAGCTTGTGTTGAAGGCGATTGAGTTCTGGTGGAATGTTCAGCCCGATCCAGATGATGCGCGGGCGATGGGCATTTGGAAAACATCCCAATCCATTCACGGTGATGTTGAAAGGAGCAGCCTGGTCACATTCGGCCTGGAGCGCCTGGGTGAGCAGTTCAACGCTTGCCGGGGAGATTTCGCCCAGGAATTTTAGGGTCAGGTGGATATTCTGGATGGATACCCAGCGCACAGCCCGGCCTGCGCTATTGTGCAGGCTGGCGATTTCAGCAGCAATCGCTTGTTTGATTTCAAGTGGGATTTCGATGGCAATGAAAGCGCGCAACAAACTCATACGCTAGGGGTTAAGCTGGCTTTCCATCAGCGAGGACTTTATCGATAGCTTGCTTGAGTTCCAAAAAACCCACTGGCTTGGTGAGGTAGACGGATGCCCCGGCGTCCATGCCAGTTTTGATGTCAGATGGCATGGACTTGGCCGAGATGACAATCACAGGAATTTTTGCCAGTTGCGGTTCGCGGCGCATGTATTTAAGCACTTCAAGGCCAGAAATATCTGGCATCATCACATCCAGAATAACAACAGCGGGCATTTCTGAGGCGATCAGGTTGATGGCCGGGCCGCTGGAAAAACTTTTTATGACATGAAAGCCATTAACGCGCATCATTTCTGCAAACATTTCTGCAGCATCGGCCTCGTCTTCGACAACGATAACGGTTTTTTGTGGTGTGGACATTAAACAGTTCTCCGCAATCTTCTGGCTAAAAATAGCATATTTGCACAGAAAAGGCAAGAGGAAAATGAAGGCAGGAGGGTGAGATCATCCCCAACCTTGATTTCTCCTTCAATGGGTCATGTATGTGTAAATAAAAAAAGACCGGGGCACGGCGTATGCCACCGATCTTCGCATAGAGTGTGGGCTCGGAGGGACTCGAACCCCCGACCTCATGTGTGTGATACATGCGCTCTAACCAACTGAGCTACGAGCCCGCAACAGATCGGGATTATAGTATATCAATCGCCCTTTGGCAAGGATTCGACAATTTTCGAGTAGACTCTAGGGAAAATCTACGGGATGTTTTTACAAAAGAAGTCGGGCAATTTCAGCGTGCGAGTTGCAGGAATTCATGGACGGAGGCATAAGATGAAATATTTCGTGACCGGTGCCACTGGTTTTGTCGGCGGGCGCGTGGTGCGCCAATTGGTGGAGGCGGGCCACCAGGTGGTGGCTGTTGTCCGTAACCCGGAAAAAGCCCGAAATCTGGCAGCGCTCGGCGTAATCTTGCACAAAGGCGACGTAACCGAAAAAGAATCCATGCGCGCGCCGATGACCGGCGTGGAGGGTGTCTTCCACATTGCAGGCTGGTATAAGATTGGCGTCCGCGATAAAAGCGAGGGCCAAAAAATCAACGTTGAGGGCACACGCAACGTGCTGGCGTTGATGCAGGAACTCAAAATCCCCAGGGGCGTCTATACCAGCACCCTGGGCGTCAACTCGGATACAGGCGGGAAGCTGGTTGATGAGAGCTATCGCTTCAGCGGAAAATTTCTCAGCGTTTATGAACAGACCAAGGCCGAGGCCCACAAAGTTGCCGAGGAATTTATCGCCCGAGGCTTGCCGCTGATGATTGTCCAGCCAGGGTTGATCTACGGGCCGGGCGACACCAGCAGTGTGCGCACCACGTTGATTCAGTTCTTAAAACGCCAACTACCACTGATGCCCAAAGGCACGGCTTTTTGCTGGGCGCATGTCGATGACACGGCTCGCGGTCATGTCCAGGCGATGGAAAAGGGTCTCGCCGGGCAGAATTATTTTGTCTGTGGCCCAATCCACACCTTCATCGAAGGGATGCAAATCGCTTCCGAAGTTAGTGGCATCCCGCTGCCAGGCTTGCAGGTGGAGCCAGGGCTGATGAGAGCCATGGCGGTTTGCATGGGCCGGGTCGAAAAATTCCTGCCACTGCCCGAAGCTTACACGCGCGAAGGATTGATGACCGTTGCGGGAGTGACTTATATCGCCGATAACAGCAAGGCCAAACGCGAACTCGGCTTCAACCCGCGCCCGCTGAAAGAAGGCCTGCGCGAAACAATTGAGCATGAGATGAAGTTGTTGGGGATGAATAATGCGGGTTAATTACGCCGAAAAACCAGCTTGATGATTTCTATAACCAGATTTGCAGGATCCAGAAAACGGCCATCCCGGCCAGCAGGGTCCAGACCACATTTTTCGTCCAGAAAGCCACCAGCGTGGCGACAACCCCGGCCAGCAAGCGCGGATTGGCGGGGGAGAGGGCCAACGCCTCGTTGTAGTAGCCCAATTCGGGGGCGATGATCGCCGAAAGGACGGCAATCGGCACAAAGCGCAGCGCGCGTTGAAAGGTGACGGGGAGTTTGATCCGCTCCAGGAGGGCGATAAAGCTCAGGCGCGTGGCAAACGTCAACAGACCAAGCACGATCATCACAATCCAGATATTCATCTCTTTTCACTCCACAACCCGGCGGCAATTGCGACGAAAGCCGAAGCGATCAATCCCAGCTTGAAGGGCAGGCCAAAAAAGAGCAGTGCGGCCAGGCTGGCGACAGCGGCAGTCAGCACGCTGGAACGATCTTTTAAGCCGGGGACAATCAGCGCGATAAAGGTCAGCGGCAGGGCAAAATCGAGCCCCCACTCGGCAGGGATTTGCGCGCCGAGGAAAATCCCGACCGCCGTGCTGATTTGCCAGGATGTCCACAACGCCAGCCCCGCGCCGAGCAGATGCCAGTGCTTGTGGGTGATTTCACCCTCGCGTTGGTAATGGACGATGCTGACGGCGTAAGCCTCGTCAGTCAGCAGGTAGGCCAGGATGGCTTTCCAGGCAGGCGGCAGGTGTTTGGTGTACGGGGCGATGGAGGCGCTGTAGAGCGCGTGCCGCAGGTTGATGACGAAACCGGTCAGGATGATGACCAGACCCGGAGTGGCGGCGCTGACCAGTTTGGTGGTCATGAACTGCGCCGACCCGGCAAAAACGACCGAGGACATGGCCTGCGCGTCGAGCGCGCTCAAACCGGCGCTGAGCGCCAGGATGCCGTAGATCATCCCAAATGGGACGACGCCCAGCAAAATGGGCAGCTCTTCGCGCACGCCGAGCCAGAATTCACGGGAAGGGGTGGATATATTGTTCATAATTCGCGCAATTATAGGCCAAATTTCATACCAGAGTCGTGTTTTGCGGGTTGTAATGTACAATATCTTATCCCTATGTCTGGAGTCCTCATGAACCCCTTCCTTGCCATGATCCTGACTTTTGCCGCCGCGCTGGGCTGGCTGCGGCTGGTGGATTTTTTTGCCCACCAGGGCTGGCTCGAGAGCCGCCTGAGCCGCAAGATCATCCACATCGGGACTGGGCCGATTTTCGTGCTCTGCTGGCTGCTGTTCCCCGAGGTCTGGTACGCACGCTGGCTGGCGGCGCTGGTGCCTTTCGCCATCACCGTCCAGTTTGCGCTGATTGGCTTTGGCGTCATGAAAGACGAAGCTTCGGTCAGGGCCATGTCGCGCAGCGGCGACCCAAGGGAAATTCTGCGTGGACCGCTGTATTATGGAATCATGTTTGTGTTGTTGACGCTGGTTTTTTGGAAGGATTCCCCGGTCGGCATGACCGCGCTGATGATCATGTGCGGCGGCGACGGGATTGCCGACCTGGTCGGGCGCTATTTTAACTCCCCGAAACTTTTCCACAGCCCCGAAAAGTCGATTGCGGGTTCCCTGGGGGTCTTCTTCGGCGGCTGGATCCTTTCGGCGTTGATCCTGGCGGTGTATGTGGCGCTGGGAATTTTTGCCGGGCCATTCAGCCGATTCATGCTGCCGGTCACGGTCATCGCTGTGGCGGCGACGCTGGTCGAATCCCTGCCGCAAAAAGACATCGACAATGTCACCGTCACCTTAACGGCAGCGCTCCTGGGTTATTTCCTGTTTTGAGCATAGGTTGCTTGAGAATCAAAAGTGAGTGCCAGGGCCTCGGCCAGCATTTTCGTGAAAACGATACTGCCCGCTTCGGAAAGGTGATGGCTATCGACGAATAAATCGCTCGTCAGGCGCTTGTCGTATGCAAAATCCAGCACGATGACGCCGTTCTGTTCGGCATAAGATTTCAGCGCCTGGATATAACCTTTGAGCGGCGCAGATTCCGAGGCTTCGGTGGGGGTATCGAGGTGTTTGGTGCGCACCAGGATCAGTTGGAGGTTGTTTTCCTGCGCCAGCCTAATGATGTCGGGCAGGAAGGACTGATCGAGTTGGGCAGCAAAATCCATTTGTTTTGGGGTGTAAAGATACGATTCGGCGGTGGCAATGGCTTCCACCAACAGGTTCGAATCCAGGTTCAGGTCTTGAAAGACAGTGAAATTGGCATTGTCGTTGCATTGTGGGTCACAACCTGTCAGGTTCGTCAACGTGTAACGGGTGTAATAATCCAGTGTTTCGCGCAGGCGCAGGCGCGAGCCATATAACGGCAGATAACGGTCGGCCCATTGTTCGGCGGGGCTCATTTGTTGGATGAAGGACTTCTGGATAACGAGCGTATCGTCTGTATTGGCGAGCATGTCAACCAGGGTGAAATATTTTCCGTTGACGCGGTAGCCGGGGGCGGTCAGGATGGTGTCGCGGAAAACGATGATGACGTACCGGGGCTTATGTGTGGATTTGGCAATGACGTTTTTCATGGCCAGGTACCAGACCGCCGAAGCCGAACCGGGGATGCTGAGGCTGTATGTGCTTTTGCCTGTCAGCTGCTCCAATTGCTCCGGGTCCACGCTGAGCACCAACACAGAATCCCCGATCAACACCAGTTCGGCATTTTTTTCGACGATGTCTCGCATATACTGCCTGCGGATGGAATTGTCAAATTTTGGGCCAAGCTTCTTGGGGTACGAGAGATCGTAACGCATCGGAATGATGAGTGATGTGATGGCCAGCAGGATACCCAGACTCAAAATGTAGCGAAAGAAAAGACGCATGTCAAAACCTTAAAACTGGAAATAAATAAAATCAGGATTGGAAGAGTTGGTGTAAATGATGATAGCCAGCGTAATCAGGGCATAATAGACGGCGTGCCCCCACGAATTTTCTGGGAGGTAACGGCCGAGAAGGAGTTTCAAAAGCAGGGGCAGGGAATAAGCGCCGGCCATGGAAAGCACGACCAGGACGATGATGAAATCCTGGCTCGTGGTGACCAATGGAAACTGGAAGAGCACTTTCCCAACCCAGGCGAGCGATGGCGCGCGGAATAACAGCCAGCCAAAGACGATCAAGCTGAACATCAACAGCCAGGCTCCAAGGGTTTTCAGCCTGCCCGATAATTTCCACTCGCCCTGAATCCCCGCGGATTGGTAGGCGACAATCAGGAAGCCGTAGTACAAGCCCCAGGCCAGGTAGGTCCAGCCAGCGCCATGCCACAGGCCGCTGACGAACATCGTCACCAGCGGCGGGAGGACGTTAACCAGCCAGGAGGGCAGGGTCCGCTTGCGGAGCAGGGCACGGCGCAAGGGAAAGAAAATGTAATCGCGCAGGAAATTTGAGAGGGTGATGTGCCAGCGATTCCAGAACTCTGAGGGGGTCAGGGAAAGATAGGGGGTCCGGAAATTCTCCGAGGTGGCGAAGCCAAACAACCGGGCAATGCCGCGCGAAATATCGGTATAAGCCGAGAAATCGGCCAGGATTTGCAGGGTGAAGCCCAGCGCCGCCGCCAGGACCATCAGCTTGGATGGGGTTTGCAGGGAGAAAATGCGGTCAACAATGGATTTGATCGTGTCGGCGACGACCACTTTTTTAAATATCCCCATCAGGATCAATGGCCAGGCGGACGTGAAAAAATCGGCTTGCCAGCGCCGTGCCGCTTCGATTTGCGGGAAAAGTTTCTGAGGGCGGTCGATAGGCCCAGAGATGATTTGAGGGAAAAACGAAACGTAGAGGGCAAAATCCACCAGGTTTTCGGACGGTTTAAGCGTGCCGCGGGAAACATCCAGAATGTAACTGAGCTTCTTGAGCGTGTAAAACGAGAGACCCGCCGGGAGAACCAGGCTGACCAGCAAAACGTCAGTGTCGAGGCCAAACCAACCCAGGCGCGCAGCCAGGGTATCGTTGAAAAAGTTGTAATACTTGAAGAAGGCCAGCACTCCCAGGTTCAGGACCAGGCTGAAGGTGAGATAAATCCGCGCGCGTTCCCGGAAACGGGACATGCCGCTCGCCAGGAAATAGTCGGCCAGCGTGGAAAGTCCCAGCAAAATGAGATACCAGGGATGGATCCAGCCGTAAAAAACGTAGCTCGCGGCCACCAAGATCAGATTTTGCCAGGTTTTGTGCTGAACCAGCCAGTAAAGCGCCAGCACCGCCAGGCAAAAGGCCGCGAACGTGATACTCGTAAAACTCATGAACTCTCCGCGAGATCAAAAAATAAAGGCCGCGTTATTATAGCCCATCGTGTCCCTGCTATAATAAAGGCTTGGTTAGAATACCAGGATTCTCCATAGTTTCCAGACTTTGGAGACCAAAACCGAGGAGAAAGATGACTGACGAAATTATCACAAAGCTGGCAGGTTTTATTGCCAAAGATATTTTGAAGGAACCGGGCCGCGCGATCGCGCCCGATGAAAAATTGATTTCCAGCGGACTGGTCGGATCATTTTGCCTGGTGGATCTGGCGCTGTTTGTTGAAGATACCTTCGGCGTGCAAATTGCGGATACGGAACTGAATGCCGCGACTTTTGACTCGCTGGCGCAACTGGCTGCGCTGATCCGCGCCCGGATGTAACCCGGCATGACCACCCTGACCGGAATCCTGCGCGAGCACTTCGAAGCCGACCCTGAGCGTGTCGCGGTCTATTTGCAGCAAGCCGGACAGGCTGACCTCCCCATTTCCTATGCCCGGCTGTTGGGCTGGGCCAGCGCCTATGCAGACGCGTACGCGCGCCGGGATATTCAACCTGCCGAGGTGGTGATCCTGATCCTGGAGCATGGTGAGTCTTTGATCGATTCGTTTTACGGGGCGATTTTGGGTGGGCAGATCCCGGCCATCATGCCTTTCCTGACGGAAAAGCTTGCCCCAGAGCGTTACCGCGCCGACCTGGCCAGCCTGATTTCGATCACTAGACCCTCAGCGATTGTCACCAGCCCCGAATTCGAGCCGGAAATCCGCCAGGCGGTGGGAGAAGGCAGTTCAGTGCGCGCCATTCTCCTGACCAGCGAAGTGGGCGGGCCGCGCGCCCCGGATTTCGACCGTTTGCCGGGCATGGCCTGCCCGCCAGGGTCGATTACGCTCTTGCAGCATTCATCCGGCACGACCGGCTTGCAAAAAGGCGTGGCGCTCTCGCACACGGCGATCTTGAACCAGATCGAAGCCTATCGCGAGTCCATCCGTTTGAGCACAGATGATGTGATCGTCTCCTGGCTGCCACTCTATCATGATATGGGCCTGATCGCCGGATTCCTGATGCCAATCCTGACCGGTGTTCCGCTCGTGTTGATGTCACCCTTCGACTGGGTGCGCGCTCCGCAGCGTCTGTTCCTGGCGGTCTCGCAGTATCGGGGCACGCTGAGCTGGCTGCCGAACTTCGCCTACAATTTTTGCGCGCAAAAAATCCGCGACCGGCAGATCGAGGGTGTCGATCTGTCTTCCTGGCGGGCAATCATCAACTGCTCTGAGCCGGTTCGCCGGGAGAGCCACGAGCTGTTTTTTGAGAAATTCCAGGCTTACGGATTAAAGTTTTCGGCACTGCAGACCTGTTACGCCATGGCCGAAAACGTCTTTGGCGTGACCCAGAGCGACCTGTCGGCTGGGGCGGCGGTCGAGGAAGTTGACCAGCCAGCTTTTTATCGTGACCATGCCCTGCGCCCGCCGGTGGAGGGGAATCCGTCGCTGCGAATCATGTCTTCGGGTGTGCCGCTGGCGAAGACCGAAATCAAGATTATCGGTGCGAAAGGCCATGACCTACCGGAGCGTCAGATCGGCGAGATTGCGCTGCGCAGTAATTCAATGCTGACCGGCTATTACCACCGCCCAGACATAACCGAAAAAGCTTTCTGCGAGGGCTGGTACCTAACGGGTGACCTGGGTTATCTTTCGAAAAGGGAATTATTTGTCACCGGGCGCAAAAAGGACATGATCATCGTCGGTGGGAAGAATATTTACCCACAGGATATCGAAATACTGGTCAACCAGGTCTCCGGCGTTCACGGCGGTCGGGCAGTGGCCTTTGGGGTCTTCGACGAGGCTCAGGGCACTGAAGAAGTGGTCGTCGTTGCCGAAGTAGACGAGGAATCCCCTGAGGGCAAAAAAACCATCGCTGATGAAGTCCGCCAGCATGTGGCCAAAAACTCTGCTGTCATCTTGCGGACGGTCTACCTGGTTGGCCCCAAATGGTTGCTGAAAACTTCCAGCGGGAAGCTTGCGCGCTCAGTGAACCGGGAGAAATTTTTGGCAGAGATAAAATAAAGTAGGAGCGAAGCACTGCTTCGCCCGATTGGCTCTAAATATGTCACCCTGAGCGATATGACTCAATCATGCCCTTCTTCATGCTCCAGAATCATGACCTTGTAGGCCTCGGCGTATTTCATTCCCTTTTCCTTGCCTTCTTCCTCAGCCCACTCGCAGATCATTTTCTCGGGGTCCCAATCCTTTAACTGGCTGGCATGCTTTTTCAGCGCCGCGATTTTGAGATCGATTGTGTCAGTAATCTCCACCCAGGTATCCGGTTTTTCGGGGCCGTGCAGGTACAAGCGTTTGACGTTATGCGGTTCGTAACCCTCGTCCAGTAAATCAACAAAGACCAGCCGCGACCCGGCGGAAGGGAAGACCGCATAGGTCGCCACCTGCGCCGCAGCGCGGTGGTCGGGATGGTTGATGTAGCCGTTGCCATAGAAAACGGCCTGCGGGTCACCGGTTACAACAGCTTCAGGTTTGTGCCTGCGGATCAGTTTGGTGACTTCCTTGCGCAGGGCCACGGTCGGTTCGAGTTCGCCATCCGGGCAGCGCAGGTAAATCGTCTCTTTGATCCCCAGAATCTTGTTTGCGGCAGATTGTTCCCCCTCGCGGATTTTGGCGAGAATTGGTTTGTAGCCGGCCTCGTGCGCCGGGTCATTGGATCCGCCTTCGCCGCTGGTCAGGATGACCGAGATGACCTCGCATCCGGCCCTGGCCCATTTCGCCAGTGTCCCGGCGACGGTGAAATCCTGGTCATCCGGGTGGGCGTGGATGCTCATGGCGCGCCGGGGGGTGAATTCTGGTTCGCTCATCTTCGCTCCTTGAATAAGACAGATTTTACCTGAAAGGCAGAGACCCGAAGCCGTGGAAAATTGGCTATTTCCATGGAAATAGCCAAAGCGTCGAGAATGGCGCATAACCAAAGGCCAGCGTACTGTAACCGGTTCGGTATACGAAAAAGAGCTTGTAACGATAACGCTTTGATTTGCAGGTCGATTTTTGTTACACTGTTACCAGGAAAAACCAATGATGAAGATGCCAACTCAAATCAATCGTGCCGTAGAGCGGATTCTGGAATTGGAGACTATTCTTGCGCACCCGGTCTCCCAACAGGAGCGGGTCGATGCTCTGCTCGAACTGGGCTGGGAATTGCGGATGAGTCAGCCGGGGCAGGCCAAAGCCTTGGGCCAGAAAGCGCATGAACTTTCCCAGACCGGCGATTTTTCATCCAACCCTTACCACCGGGGGCTGGGGGGTAGTCTCGTTATCCAGGCTTTTGTCGAAACCTATGCCGGGGAATTGGGTGCGGCGGTAGTGAAATGCCTGCAAGCGCTGGACCTGTTCAAACAGGAACTGGAAATCCAGGCAATCAACGCCTGGTACACGCTGAGTTGGACGAACTTTTTCCTGGGTGATTACCCGTTGGCGATTGATCATGCGATCAAAGCCTTGAGGCTCTCACGCGAGACCGGGTCCAGGCTCGCTGAAGCCTGGGCGTTGGATGCCATTGCCAGCATTCATGGCGCTTCCGGTAACTTTGTCCTTGCGCTCGAAGTCCATCGGGGAGCGGTGGAAGTTTTTGATAGTTTGAATGAAGTCCAGGGAAAAATCTGGGCGCTTAATAATCTGGCCCATACCCTGCATCTGATGAAACAAGATTCTACCGCGCTTGAGTATGCCCGGCAGGGTTTGGAGATTGCCCGCCAGTGGTCATTGATGAATGAGACCTTTACTCTTTGCACTACCCTGGCGCAGATTTTGATTGACACAGGCGAGTTGGAACAGGCTGAAGACTATTTACGAGAATCCCTATCAGCGTGGACTATCTTTGGCGATACCAACCTCTCGCAGGTTCATGTCATGTTGGAATGGGGACGTCTCTGCCTGCTCAAGAACGATGACCAGACAGCCAGGGCTTACTTTCAGAAAGCGCTGGCGCAGGCCGAGACGATCGGCCAGCCAACTGAACAGGCGCTCTGCCATCAAAGATTGTCGGAACTCTATGAGAAACAGGGACTCTTTGAAAAAGCGCTCACGGAATACAAAGCTTTTCATACGCTCTGGGAATTTGTGACCGGAGAGCGGACCAATCAACGCCTGGCCGCCTCCCAGGGTGCCTACCAGGCGGAATCAACCCGTTATGGAGAGGAGATTTATCGTTTACAAACTATTCAACTTCAGCGCGAAGTAGAAAACCAAAAACGCATTCAGGATAATTTGGAACACCTGACCAGGATTGACGGCCTGACCGGGATTGCCAATCGCCGTTATTTTGACGAAAAATTGGCCCAAGAATACGCCCGGCTGGCACGCTCGGGCGCAGAACTGTCCCTGATTATGTTGGATGTGGATCATTTCAAGATTTTTAACGATACGTATGGGCACGTTGGCGGAGATGATTGCCTCAAGAAGATTGCCCAGGTGCTGAAGGGCGCAGCCGTTCGTCCCGCAGACCTGGCAGCCCGTTATGGTGGCGAAGAATTTGCGTTCATCCTTCCGGACACAAGCTCGCTGGGCGCCCGGAAAGTTGCCGAGAAAATCCAAGAAGGTGTTCGAACGCTGGCAATTCCCCATCGGCGCTCAAGCACGGCCAGTCATGTTACGGTGAGCATGGGGGTGGTGACAACACGGTGCGTTCCCGGTGGTACGGCCTCCGAGGTCATCGTCCATGCAGACCAGCAACTTTACGGAGCCAAAGCTGGCGGGCGTAACCGAATCCAGGCCGTTGTCTTATCCGCTTCTGGGCTGTTGGTGGAACAGGAGGAAGGAAACCTGGTCAGATTGATCTGGAACAACAGTTTTTGTTCCGGGCATCCCTTGATTGATGCACAGCATCAGGAATTGTTCACGCTCACCAACGAATTGTTCGACATCATTCTCTCAACGAACCTGCCCGATGAGGTTTTTCCGGTCATCTCCCGTTTGTTTGAATATCTGAAAGAGCATTTTCAAGCTGAGGAAAAGATCCTGGAAGAGGTTGGATACCAGGCGGTCCAAAAACACGCCTCAGAACATGCCTTGCTGATCAACAAGGGGAATGAGATCATTGCTGAGTTTAAAACAGGGAACCTCCCGGTTGGAAAAGTTTTTCACTACCTGACTTATGAAGTCACGGCGCGGCACATCCTGACTTCAGACAGGAAATTTTTCCCACTTTTTGGCGTTTCCACGATCTGACCAACTCGTCAGCTTTGCGTGCAGCGCGCCAGCGGGGAAGAATCCAATCTTTCCAAAACGTTTCTATCTTTTATAGTTTGCCACCATCCCGGCCAATTTTTCTCCGGCGGCATGCGCCTGGCGCAGGAATTCGGCCGGGTCTTGAATCCCAGAGTTTTGAATCACCACCTCAAGATTGAGACATTTCTCGTAGGGCGATTCCGCGATGAGTTGCGCCAGCCGCAGCCAATCAATCGTGCCAGTGAAGGGGTTCTTGTGCTGATCAGAAAGGCCATCATTATCGTGCAAGTGCACGGCGATCAGGCGTCCTTTGACCTTTTGCAGGTTGTCCAGCCCGCGCCCGTCAATATTGCCGTGACCCGAGTCGTAGCACAGGCCAAGCACGCTTTCATCATATTCATCGAGCAGCGTGGTTAACATGCCGAAGTCATCCGTTTCCATGTTTTCGATGGCGATGCGGACGCCCTGGTTTTGCGCAAACGGGGCGAGTTCATCCAACGAGCGGCGCACCGACTCCAGCAGTTGCTTTTGGATTTCCGCTGCGGCGTCGGAGGGCACATGGATGATGACCACGTCCGCCCCAAGCCGGGCGGTCATTTTGAGACGATTTTTGACCAACTCGACCCCGGCCTGACGCTGGTACTCCACCGTTGAGCACCAGTATTTTTCCTTGCCCTGGCTGGCGTGCAGGTTGAGCAGGCGCAGGTTGTAGTCCGCGAACCAGCGTTCGATTTGGTCGATCTCAGGCCGGGTATAGATAAAATCCGTGTTCCAGTGGTGACACCAGTGGATGTGGGTAAACCCGGCGGCGGCGATTCGTTCGAGATAGGGCTGCGGATCGCCGGTGCTTTGGGCGTAGTCGGAAGTGATCGAGAGCATGTTTTTTCCTTTTCATTAAGGGTTGAGGGTGCCTCACACCAGGTTTACCGGGCCTCGCTCAAGCTGGAAAAGGCTCCGCTAAATGGACAAATGCCACCCGTCTGGTGCGACGCACTCTTCACTTTGTCAGTCAAAGAGATAATGCCGTAATTCCTGCTGGTTTTTTTCGGGCGGGACGGATTCCATCACAAAAGTCTGGTACTCAGCCGTTGTGCCAAAGTTCTCTGCCACGAATTCATGATCCGCCAGCGTGCCATTGCGAATTCCAATGAGCTCGGGATAGTTCGAGTAAGGCCATTGCTCTGGTCGCACGACCATCCCGGCTTCGAGCGGGTTGCGGTGAATGTAGCGGCAAAGCTGAAGCAGGTAAGGGGTCGATTCCACGGTAACAGCCTTGTATGGGCCTTCAAAAATTGTCCCCGTGTGGTTGTACTTGGTGTTGAAAGCCTTGGTAGAGACGTTGAAAAGCGCCTGCATCAACTGGCTGATGGCGATCTCCCCGTTCTGGCGCAGGAGCAAGTGGTAATGATTGCTCATCAGGCAGTAAGCGATCACCGTGATGTCGTAAGACTCGACAAATTTGCGCAGGTACTTCAGCAGGAAGACATAATCCGCATCATTCCGGAACAGGTCCAACCGGTGAGCGCCGCGATTAGAGAGGTGGTAGTAGCCGTTTGGGTGGAAATTGACATTTCGGCGGGCCATGGGATGATTCTACCGTTAAATGGTGAGGGTGCGTCGCACTCTTCCCCACCCAGGAATCTGACTTTCAGCATCCCATGACATGCCTGTCAGCACTGCCAGGCGGGCGGGCTGGGGGAGTACAATGTTATTACCAGACCGTAGACCATCGACGATAGACGGTCAAACCTGCTGCGGTCCATGGTCTATCGTCCATCACCCAATTTCCCCTAGGAGAGATACATGACCATTGTTCTCGACGGCTCATCCCTGACCATCGAAAAACTTGTTGCCATCGCCCGCTACGGCGAAAAAGTGGAACTCGCTCCCGCCGCCCTGGAGCGGATCAAAGTTTGCCGCGCCATGCTCGAAGAAAAACTCGCCAACCATGAGATTATGTATGGCACCAATACCGGCATCGGCGAATTTTCAGAGACCCTCCTCTCTGATGACCAGGTCAAAGAATTCCAAAAATACCTGGTCTACAACCACGCCGCGGGAATCGGCGACCCGGCGCCCATCGAACACGTCCGCGCGGCGTTGGCCGGGCGGATCAACGTTCATGCGCACGGCAACTCCGGCTGCCGCCCCGAGATCACGCTGACCTTTGTCGAAATGCTGAATAAAGGCGTCACGCCAGTCGTCTGCCAGAAAGGCTCGGTCGGCGCAAGCGGTGACCTGGCCCCAATGGCCCAGGCCGCGCTGCTCTTGATGGGCGAGGGCGAAGCCTTCTACGAGGGCGAGCGCCTGCCCGGTAAGGTGGCGATGGAAAAGGCGGGCGTCCCGATCCCCGGCCTGATGGCCCGCGACGGCCTGGCCGCGATCAACGGCTCGAACCTGCTGACCGCGATCAGCGGCCTGCAGATCCACGATATGGAATGCTTCCTGAAGCAGGCCGAGATTTGCGCGGCCATGTCAATCGAGGCCCTGCTGGGCAACTTGAAACCCTACAATCCCAAGCTGCACGAACTGCGCGGCTTCAAAGGCTCGATCACCAGCGCCAGCAACATCCTGAAATGTCTCGAAGGTTCCGACCTGGCGACCGGCAGGATGAAAACCAAGGTTCAGGATGCCTATTCGATGCGTTCCACCCCGCAGGTGATCGGCGCGGCGCGCGATGCAATTGCCTATGCGCGTTCCCAGGTCGAGATCGAACTGAACGGCGTGGGCGACAACCCGATTTTCGTCCCCGAACTCAAGCTGACCCTGACCGGCGCGAACTTTCAGGGCAGCCCGGTGGCCTTGCCGATGGACATGGCCGGTGCAGCCATCACGATGGTCTGCGTGCTCTCCGAGCGCCGCCTGAACCGCCTGACCAACCCGGCCCTGAGCGCGGGCCTGCCCGACTTCCTGGCGCACAGCCCCGGCTTTTACTCCGGCCTGATGCTCAGCCAGTACACTGCCGACCATCTGATCGTTGAACAGCGCATCCTCTCTGCCCCGGCTTCGATCCAATCGATCCCCGCCGCCGCCGACCAGGAAGACTTCGTCTCGATGGGTATGAATACGGCCCTGAAGAATGACCAGATCCTGAAGAATGCCTGGGGCATTCTCGGCATCGAGTTTATGGCCGCCGCCCAGGCGCTCGATTTCCGCGAGTTCATGCCCGGCAAGGGCACCCAGAAAGCCCGCGAGGTCATCCGCAAATACGTCGCCCACCTCGAAATCGACCGTCCACTCTACCCGGACCACAACGCCATGGCGGCGCTGGTCAAGAGCGGCGAGATTTTGGAAGAGGTCGAGAAGGTTGTGGGCGGCCTAAACTAACGACGAACAATAAACCACAGACCACGTTATTGTCCGTCGTTCGTGGTCTGTGGTCGAGGAAAAAACATGATTCTTACCGACCTCAACTTTTTCTCTGAAACCCTGGGGATGCGCTGCACTTTAGGCGTGATCCTGCCACAACGGACGCTGGCCGAAGCGCAGGGCAAAAGCAAACCTCAATACCGGACCTTGTTCCTGTTCCATGGCCATTCCGACGACCAGACTGCCTGGCAGCGCTGGACTTCGATCGAGCGCTACGTTGAAGGGCTGAACCTGGCGGTGGTCATGCCCTCCGTTCATCTCAGTTTCTACACGGATATGGTGCACGGCGGCAAATACTGGCAGTTCATCAGCGAGGAAGTCCCGGCCATTGCCCGCGACGTATACCCGCTTTCCCCCGCTCGGGCTGATAACTTTGTCGCCGGTCTCTCGATGGGCGGGTATGGGGCCTTCAAGCTGGCGCTGACGCACCCGGAGCGTTTCGCCGCGGCGGCCAGTCTTTCTGGCGCGGTCGACATCCGCGAGGTGGTCACCGCTCACCCCGAAGACCCGCTGAATGCCTCCTGGCTGGATGGGATGTGTAACATCTTCGGTGATCTGTCCAAAGTCCCTGGCAGCCAGCATGACCTGTTCACGCTGGCCGAAAAGGTCGCCAAAGGCAAAGTGCAGCCAAAACTCTACCAGTGCTGCGGCACCGAAGATTTTCTATATGCCGACAACCTGCGTTTCCGCGATTTTGTCCAAAAGTTGCCGCTCGACCTGACCTACGAGGAAGGCCCTGGCGAACATGAATGGGGCTTCTGGGATAGGATGATCCAGAAAGTGCTGGCCTGGCTGCCAAAGTAGGAAAAAGGTGCAAAAGTGTGTCATCGTGAGTGAACCGTTGGCCGAGTAGGCGGCGCATTTCCCGCCGTATCGAGACTAAGGCGAGTGAATTAATCTCCTGGTAGCAATGCAGGAGACTGCTTTGTCGGGCTATCGCCCTCCTCGCAGCGACATGAAACAGTAGGGGCGACCCAATCGGTCGCCCCTACTGTTTTTCTTTCGGGTACTGCGGCAAAATATTCTCCAGCACCGACTTGACCACGCTGCCGAGTTCTGCCATTTTCAGCGGGCGGCGCAGGCTGAGTTCCAGACTGCTGGCGCCGGGCAGCAGGTTCATCTCGGGAATATCTTGGGCTGAGATAATAATGATCGGGATCCTGGCTAACTCTTTCTGGCCTTGCAGGTTTTTCAGCCAGGTCCAGCCGTTGATATCGGGCAGTTCCAGGTCGAGCAGGATCGCGTCCACCGGGTTTTTCTGGAGCAGTTCCAGCGCCTGCTGGCCGTTGAAAGCGCTCATCAGCTCATAGCCAGTCTTTCCGTCATTATCGGCACGCAGAGACTGGGTCACGAAGCGGATCATGGCCGGGTCGTCATCCACCACCAGGATGCGCCGAATTTCGGGGCCGAGGGACTGGATCGTTTCCAGCAACACTTTGCGCGAAATCGGTTTGACGAGCTGCGCGTGCAGGTTATCGGCCAGCGCGCTTGAGCGCGGCAAGCTGAAGTGCATGACCGGCAAGTCATAAGGTAGGTCTTCCATGGGCAGATTGCCCGCCTCGGAAGCAACGATGATCGCACGCGGGAAAGATTTTTGGGTCTGCTGTTCCGCCTGCTGAAGGTCTGCAGCCAGTTCGATGCTGTAACCATCCAGCATATGTTTGAGCATGAGCGCATCTTCGGCGCGCGGGGTGACCAGCAGTACCAGGCGATTATCGCGCTGGACGGGCTGTTTTTTATCCACTGGGCCTGAGAGTGTCACCGCTGTCGAATCAAGCGGAATGCTGAAATGAAACAAAGCCCCCTGCCCCGGCGTGCTTTCCACTTCCAGGTTGCCGCCATGCAGCTCGACAAAATGGCGGCTGATGTAAAGCCCGAGGCCGGTACCAGTGCGGCGGCGCCAGTTTTCATCGCCCACCTGGCGAAATTCATCAAAGACTTTGGGCAAATCTTCGGGGGCAATCCCGCTGCCGGTATCGGTCACGCTGACTCGCAGGTGCTTTTCCTGCCTTTCAATCCGCAGGGTCACGCTGCCGCGCTCAGTGAAACGCAGCCCATTGTTGAGCAGGTTGATGAGTACCTGTCGGATACGGGTGGTGTCCACGAAAACGGGAGGCAGGTCTGGAGGGATGTCCAAGACGAGGGCGATGCCCTTTTGTTCGAAAGCCCCTATCAGCATGTCGCGCACATCGGCTGCGATTTGATCCATCTGCGCTTTTTCCCGGTACAATGCCATCTGCCGGGCGTCGATGCGGCCCATATCAAGGATGTCATTGATCAAGCGCATCAGATGTTTGCTGGAGGTATAGATTTCCTGCACGTCATCGTACAGCCCCGGCGGCCAGTCTTTAACAGAAGCGTACGTTTCTGGGGCATTAACCATCAGGTCGCTAAACCCGATGATGAAATTGAGCGGGCTGCGAAGTTCATGGCTGACCGCCAGCATGAAGCGATTGCGGTTTTCGCGGGCGTCTTCGGCCTGGTCGCGCGCAAAGGTCAGCATTTCGTTCATCCGTTCCAGTTGATAGTTAACCTGGTTGCGGTCTTTTAACATGCGGCTGATTTCAGCGCGGTGGTTCTGGGTTTCTTCAAGCAGGCGGCGGGCTTCGCCATAATGATAGGAGGCCGCGTCCAGGGCAGCGAGCAGGTTGCTGGAGATGCCCCAGCCAAAAATAGCGATACAGGAACTGCCGAGAAAAATACCGATTGGATAGATGCCCGGCAGCCCATAGTACCGAACGATCAGATTTGCAGCCAGGGTTACGCCCAGAACAACCACGACTGTGCCCGGAATACCGATGGTTACAACTGCGATGAGTGGCAGGGCGAGCAAGAGTAGCAGGATTTCTGTCCAGCGGTAGATGGAATAAGCGAGCACAATTGCCGCAGCCAACCCGCTTAACCAGATAATCTGGGATAAGCCGTAGCGCCGTTCGATCAGGCGCAGCGTAATGGGCACCAGGAACAACAAAAAAACTGAAATAGTCCACAGGCTGGGACTAAAAATCTTTGGGTAGCCCAATGTGGCGATCATATGCCAGACCAGGTATAACCCCGCGATGGTGAAGACCAGGTTTCTGGCTGTGGAGCGCATCAGGTCTTGCAGTTCAGAGTCTGTCTGGGTCAGGTTTTGGAGCCAGTGCATACCTACTCCTGGATGATGGACAGCCGCGCCAGGGCGGCAAGAAAATCTTTTTGGATGACCGGTTTCTTCAGGAATTCTGTGGCCCCCAGCGATCGCGCCAGTTCCGGCTCACCCCAGGCCGAACAGATAATGATCGGGATCTGTTTGGTCTGGGGGTCAAGTTGGAGCGCCTGCAGAATTTCCCAGCCATCGATGCGCGGCATCATCACATCCAGCACGATGAGAACTGGTTGTAACTGCCGGACGGTTTCAACCGCCTGGGCCGGGTCGCTCAGGCCCACAACCTCCAGGTTGGTGCGGCTCAAATAGCGTTGGAACATTTTCAACGTGGCGGTCTGGTCATCGACGACGAGCAAGCTTTTCGGCTGCACCTTGGCAAAGACCAGGTGGATTTCCGCCCGCCCGGCCAGGCCATGCGGCGGGTAGCTTTCTTTCACGCTGGCGGGCAGGCGCTGGCTCAGGAGACGCACAAATTCGAGTGAATCCTGTTCGTCGCCCTGCGTGTTGGCCCACTGCTCGTCGACCTCAAAAACGAGGCTCAATTCTTCCGCAGCCCCATCCGTTGTACGCAAAATGAGCAACGGTTGGGCGCGCAAGTGCAGGACGTAGTTGAGCAGGCTGAGCAGAATCTGTCGCAGCAAAATGCGGTCGGCAAACACTTGGAGGGGATTGGCCGCGAGTTCAAGCCTGAGTTGGACGTTTTCGATTTCCAATCGGCGTTTGACCAACCCCATGACCCCGTGGATCACCTCGTGCAAATCCAGCACTTCGGCATGGATTTCGAATTCTTCCTGTTCCTGGATTTGGGGCTGGTCGCCCTGTTTGCGCGCTGCGGGCTGGAAAAAACCTTCCCAGATCAAAGTACTCAGCGCCTGCAAAGCCCGGCTGTGATCGCGGCGCAACTGGCGGTCGCCGATATAGAGCGAGGCGGCAATTTCATGCGGGTCCTGTCCATCAACATAACGCCGGTGCAAGATCAGGTAGGGCCGCCACTCGGCTGATTGGAGCACTTCCCTGCCGGCCGGGC
This sequence comes from Anaerolineales bacterium UBA5195, assembly GCA_002412925.1. Lineage (GTDB taxonomy): Bacteria > Chloroflexota > Anaerolineae > Anaerolineales > Villigracilaceae > UBA5195. The sequence continues at coordinate 43,917 of DHVZ01000106.1, forward strand.
GCAGGTGCTCGATTTCATCCAGGATCAGGCGCTGAATGACTTCTGCCCGGCGCAGGTTGGATTCTTCGCTGGACGGAAAATAAGGCGCCAGCGGGTGGGTTTCGATGGCGACCCGGTCGTAGAGGCGCGAGATCAGATCTTTGAACAGGCTGGTAAAAGTTTGTTGTTCCATGTCCGCGGGATGTCCATCTTGAGTCCGTAAACCGATTGAGTCTGAGGGGCAACTCTATTACACTTATTGTAATCGTTATCTGCATCCTGACGCTTTGTATCAATTGGCGGCAGATAACGTTCACAAGAGGTCAGCGCTGTGTGGTTCGACCTCAATCCGTTTCCATTTTTTGTAAAGGAGAAAGAGAATGAAAAAGTTCAGTTGGAGCCTGATCAGCTTGCTCATGCTGGTCGCAATTTTACTCTCCGCCTGCGGCGGTACGCCTGCTACTGAAGCGCCAAAAGCTCCCGAAGCCCCGAAAGCTCCTGAAGCCCCGGCTGCTCCGGCCAAGTCGCAAGTGGAAGTCTTCTCGTGGTGGACGGGCGGCGGCGAAGCTGCCGGCCTGGATGCCATGATTGTGGTCTTCAAAGCCAAGTATCCGGACATTGAATTTGTGAACGCCGCTGTGGCCGGTGGCGCCGGGACGAATGCCCGCGCCGTGTTGGCCACCCGTTTGCAGGCCGGTGACTCGCCTGATTCCTGGCAGGGCCATGCCGGACAGGAATTAATCGGCACCTATGTCAAGGCCAATCAGCTCGCCCCGTTGAATGACCTTTACAAGCAGAATGGCTGGCTGGATGTTATGCCGAAGACCCTCATTCCGCTCATTTCTGAAGGCGGCAATATCTATTCCGTCCCGGTCAATATTCATCGCGCCAATGTGCTCTGGTATAACCCGAAACTCCTGGCCGATAACGGCGTTGCCGTTCCCACCACGATTGACGAGTGGTTTGCCGCCATGGATAAACTCAAGGCCGCTGGCGTAACGCCCCTGGCGATGGGCGAACAGTGGACTGCCATGCACCTGTTTGAGACCGTCCTGCTCGGCAGCCTCGGCGCCGAAAAATACAACGGTCTCTGGGACGGCACGACTGCCTGGGACAGCCCCGAAGTCAAGCAGGCTCTTGAAGACTATGCCAAATCCCTGACTTATGTCAACAGCGACGCCGGTTCCCTGAGCTGGCAAGACGCTGCCCAACTCGTTGTCGATGGCGATGCCGCCTTCAACGTCATGGGTGACTGGGCCGAAGGTTTCTTCCGCGAACTGAAGAAAGCCCCCACGACCGACTATGGCTGGGCTCCGGTTCCCGGCTCGGTGGGCGTATTCCAATTCCTGTCCGACTCGTTTGTCCTGCCGATCAAGCCCAAGAATGCTGAGAGCGCGACTGCCTGGTTGACCGTTGCCGGTTCCAAGGAAGGCCAGGAAGCCTTCAACCCGGTCAAAGGCTCGATCTGCGCCCGCACCGACTGCGATCCCAAGCTCTTTGGTGAGTATCTCCAGTCTGCCATGGCCGATTGGGGCAGCAACGTGGTCGTCGGTTCCCTGACGCACGGCGTGGTAGCCAATGACTCCTGGAAGACCGAGATCAACAATGCCCTCGGCGTCTTCCTGACCGACAAGAATGTCGATACCTTCCAATCCGCTCTGACCGCGGCCTGCAAGGCTTCTGGCCCCTGCAAATAAACCTGTAGTTTTGCGGGGGATACCGCTGACGAGGTGGTATCCCCCGCAATTTTCCCCGGCAATAGTTTCAAGGCAATTATCTTTTTGGATTTTATTCTTTATAATCAGTAGTTCACGAAACATTTTTGAGAAACCCAAAATTGGAAATTCTTTCAACTTTCGTGAAGTACTGATAATGAGCAAAAAACGAAAGCCGAGGCTGCCTCATGGCGAGTTACAAAAATAAAGATACTTTTATCTCCATTGCGCTGGTCACCCCTTCCATCCTGGCGGTGGGGATTTTCGTCTACGGTTTCATCGGCTGGTCTTTGCGCGTTTCCCTCAGCCAGTGGAAAGGCTTGCTGCCCGATTACACCTGGGTTGGGTTGAAAAACTACCTCGAGCTGTTTTCAGACCCGCGCTTCCAGGTTGATATTCGTAACACTGTCATTTTTACAGTGGTTTTTGTGGCCGGTTCCCTGCTGATTGGCCTGCTGTTGGCCATCATGCTCGACCAAAACCTGCGTGGTGAGACCTTTTTTCGCAACTTGTTCATCTTTCCGATGGCGGTTTCCTTCATCGTCACTGGTGTTGTCTGGCGCTGGCTGATGAACCCGGCGGAGGGCAGCCGGATGAGCGGCTTCAACCTCTTGTTTCATAATATGGGCTTCGATTTCCTGATCAACCAATGGCATAATACTCCAGGTTGGGGGATTGCCGCCATTGCCCTGGCTGCCATCTGGCAAATGTCAGGATACACGATGGCTCTCTATATTGGCGGACTACGCAGCATTTCGGACGACTTACGTGAGGCTGCGCGGGTGGATGGCGCTTCTGAAATCCAGATTTATCGTTATATTATCCTGCCCCTGCTCAGCCCGGTTACCTTGAGCGCCATGATCATTCTCGGGCATATCTCGCTTAAAGTTTTTGACCTGATCGTGGCAATTGCCGGGAAGCAATTTCCCCTGGATGTGCCCGCCATCTATATGTGGCAGGCCACCTTCGATGGCTACTTCTTTGGACGCGGCGCGGCCATCTCCATTCTCTTGCTGGTCATGGTTTCGGTACTCGTAATTCCCTATATTCGCTTCAACCTGAAAAACGAGGCAGAGGTATGAAGACTTCCAGGTTCCAATTCCCTGCCCGGTTTAAGGCAAAATACTGGCTCTACCTGCCCCTGCTCCTGATGACGGCTTTCTATCTGATTCCAATGTATGTCATGTTGGCGACTGGCTTCAAAGGTTTCGATGAAGTCAACCTGAAAACCATGTGGAACCTGCCTTCAGGCATCCATTTTGATAACTATATCGAAGCCTATGCCAAGCTGGCGCCCTATCTGTGGAACAGTATTAATATGGTCCTGCCTGCGGCGATTATCTCGTCGATCCTGGGCTCCATTAATGGTTTTGTGCTCGCCCGTTGGAAATTCCGCGGAGCAGACATCATCTTCCCCCTGCTCCTGTTCGGGATGTTCATCCCCTACCAGAGTATCCTCATCCCGCTCGTGGAATTTATGCGCCGCATCAACATGTACGGCGGCCTGCCGGGGCTGATCCTGGCGCATGTCATTTACGGCATTCCGATCACCACGCTCACCTTCCGTAACTATTATGCCAGCATTCCCAAAGAATTGATCGAAGCGGCCCGCATCGATGGCGCAGACCTGCTCAAAACCTATCGCTATATCATCCTGCCGCTTTCCCTGCCCAGCTTCGTGGTGGTCATCATCTGGCAATTCACCTCGGCCTGGAACGACTTCCTGTTTGCGGTCGTGCTGACCAGCCCCGAAAACTGGCCGATCACGGTGGCCTTGAACAACATGGCTGGCAGCCAGATCATCGCTTGGAATGTCCAGATGGCCGGTTCCCTGCTGGCGGCCCTGCCCACCCTGCTCGTTTATATTTTCCTCGGGCGTTACTTCTTGCGCGGCCTGATGGCTGGCGCGCTCAAAGGCTGAAATTCTTCTCCTCCTGGAAAATCCCCGTATTTTTTGCGGGGATTTTCCTATGGGTCGGGGGGCAGCTTAGCTGCGCCCCGACGATATTTATAATCCATGCCATTTTCGGAAGGTCTCCACCCGGTCGCGGATCTCTGGTTCCGGGTGCGGGGAAGGGTCATTCACCTGCGGTGGCGCGCTGCCGGTCAGCGCGGCAAAGACGGCTTGGATGCCGTTGGAGACATTTTGCGGGTCGTAGCCGCCTTCGAGCACAAAAACGATTTTCCCTCCGCAGACTTCATCCGCCAATTCGACCAATTTTTTCGAAATGGCATAATAGCCTGCCGTTGAAAACCCCAGGGATGTCAGCGGGTCGCTCCAGTGCGCGTCGAAACCCGCAGAAACCAGGATCAGGCCGGGAGCAAAGGACTTGACCAGCGGCGCAAGGGCCAGCTCGAAGATTTGGGCGTAATCCTGGTCGCCGCTGTAAGCAGGCAGGGGGAAATCGGCAATCCGGCCTTTGGCATGCGGCGCACCCTGTAGGAAACCGCTGCCGGGGTAGATCCCTTCCTGGTGGGTCGAAAAATACCCGGCGCGGGGGTCGTCCCAGAAGGCTTTTTCCGTCCCGTTGCCGTGGTGGGCATCGTAATCCACCACCAGCACCCGTTCGACCCCGCAAGCCAGGGCCTCCTGTGCGGCGATGGCGACGTTGTTAAACAGGCAAAACCCCATCGGGCGTTCCGGTTCAGCGTGGTGTCCCGGCGGGCGGACGATGGCGAAGGCTTTTTTTGCCTCGCCTTTGAACACAGCCCGCGTTGCGGCCAGAGTCGCGCCCGCCGCCAGCAGGGCAGATTCGAACGATTTAACGTTCACAAAGGTCGGGGCAAAGTCGACCAGCCCCGGCCCTTTGTCACAGGCCGCTTCCAACTGGGCAATCATCCCCGCAGTGTGGACTCGCCCCACTTCATCCACTTTGGCCGCTGAAAAGGGAAGGGCCCTGATGCCCGGGATGGATGCAAAATCCAACAGCTCCAGCCGGTCAGGTCGTTCCGGATGGTCGGGGAATTGATGTTCAGGGGCGGGGGCGAGGGTATAAATTGTCTCCATGCGCTTATTCTACCTTTTAACCGACTGACAGGTATGTCTTCTGGACATACCTGTCAGTCTTTTGGGAGGGACACCACCGCTTGGGGGGGCATGGGGGGGGCATGCAAACCCAATTTATTCGGTGGAAGCACCTGTTTATACCAATAAAGGGGGGCAGGTGCTGTTATTGATAATATACATCAGATTAGTCTTATATAGATTAAAAACTGATAAGAGTTTTATTACTTTCCATTCGCTGAAAATTTTGCGAAGGCAAACTCACGGGATTACCACACCTTAGAGAGCTGCCAATGAACCCACAAGGGATATTTTGCCCGAATATAGCGTTTCGGGCAAGAGGTCAAACTGGGAAAGAGAACATTCATGTTCACAGCCAGAAAGACCAGCGCTTTATTTCTTGCGCAACATGCGTATCAGCACCACGCCTCCAGTCAGAGCCAGCGTGCCAAGGCATAACAACCCAACCAGTAATCCGCCGACCCCAAGACTGGCGAAAAGCGTATTTCGGGTTTGCGCGGCTGCATCCGCCCCGGGCTGGACTTCGAAACTCAGGAACGCTGCCCGGTCAATGAGATTGCCCTGGGCAGTTTTTCCAGTCACGGTCAACTCAACTGCGTATAAACCTGCCTGGTCTGGGGTGTAGGCAACCGAAAGACCATCCTTGCCGGGAGTCAGGCTTACCTGCTCGGTGCTGCCATCCGGTTTGCGGAGCAGCGCCCGGGCCAAATCGACCTCCGCCGACTGCCCATCCGCTGTCAGTCGGGCGAAAATATTCACCGCCTCACCCGGGGCTGGGATGGTGGGGCTGGCCTGGGCTGAAAGGGTCGCGCCGCCGATATAGCGCGCCATCAGTGCAAAATCGGCCCCCGCGGCAGGAGTCTGGTCAGTGGACATCACTTTCACGACCCAGGCACCCGGCTTGGGATCGGCAAAGCCATAGCCGAGATAAATCATCGTTTCAGGGTCATCCACTTCGAGAATGCCGTTTTTCTGTGCGTCGAGGGCAATCACGTTACCGCTTGCGCCACGCACCTCGATTTGCAAAGAACGCGTATTGTCGAACATACTGAAATTTGCCAGGGTTACATTCGGATCGATCTGGATGGTTATTTCATGCGATTCACCCGGGCCGATGTGACCGGTAAATGTGCGGCTGAACTGCTCTGGGGCGGATTGTATGGCGGGCGCAGCGGGATCGGGGTATGGGGCAAAAGCCTCCGGCCCGGCCTGCAACAAGACCCTGACGGCTGTCTCGAACACGGTGCGGTTGACCGTCAGGTCGCCGTGAATGAGCGGGATGCGCTGGATGCTGTTGAGCGGGATGGAAGTGGCGCTGTCGAAACCAACAACGGTGTCAGACGGAACGTTGGTGCAGGGCGAAGCAACCGGCTCCAGCAGGCGCGTCCCGGCCACCATGTGGAAAGGCACGCCCTGGCGGCGCACCACCTGCTGGTTGAAGACGCCGTCCATGTAGGCGGGCTGGATTTCGATGGAGGCGGGCAGCAGGTAGCCCAGCGCGGCCACCGGGAAGACACAGGACGAGCCAGAATGCGGCGTGCCCAGGAAAATGACCTGTGCCACATTGTCGGTTTCCATCACCCGGTCGAGATAATACCGCGTAATCATGCCGCCCATGCTGTGGACGAGCAAATCGACCTGTTCTGCGCCGGTTTGCTGTTGGACGGCAGCAATGTACCCTTTCAGGATGGCTGCGTTTTGCGCGATGGAGTTGGTTTTGCCCTCGGGGTTCGAAGGGCTGCCTGTATTCAGCACGCCCGGAACTTGCCCGTCACCGACTGCAAAGCCCTGCAATCCAATCCCCGCCAGGTAACCATCCGCGCCGAGATAAGACTTCCACGTTTCCCAACTGGAGATAAATCCATGCACCATCACCACGGGGCGCGGGGCAATCTCCAGGACGACCTCACCCGGCAGGGGCTGGCCGCGTACCTCCGCGATAAGTCGATGCTCTGGCAGCCAATACCAGCCCAAGGCCGGGAAGACCTCGCTCAAGCAGGCATCCGCGCCTGCATTAACGGTGCAAGCGGCCACAGCGGAGTCAAATCCGGAGATAAAGAACTCAACCGACGTAGTTACCGTCGCTTTGGCGGGCAAGATCGCCCTGAGTTGAATCCCATCTCCATCTGTAATTTCTGTTCTGGCCTGCCCATCACGTCCCAACACGCTTATCCCGGCGGCGGCCTGTCCGCTGACGGGCTGAACCCGGACTAACAACAACAACACCAACATCATTAAAGTCGAAAAAATTCGTCGCATGATTTCACCTCCAATCGCATCCAAATATATTATACATATTACTCTCCATTCGCTGAAATGGTTTTGACTTTTCTCAATTTTCGGCCAACCGAGTGTAAATGGCGGCGGACAGACCAAGCAGTTCCAGGATGCGGGTTTGCAAGGGAGTCAAGGGCGTGATGTGGCGAATGGTTTGGCCTGGCAAGTGCACGATGGTTAGTGTGACGTTGTCAAACATTTTCAACAGCCGTTCTGTGGTTATGGCAATCTCAGGATTCATGCCTTGAGGGTATCAGGAAATTTGCGATTTCACCAGATTTTTCAGCGAAAGGTCAGTTATTAGAGCAAATAGGATTTTTGTCCTGGCGGGGCTGGAAGCGGTTTTTTATTTCTGTTTTCCCCGCTCGCTGAACAACTTGAGCCATTCTTCCAACTCGCGTTCGCTCATCTGGCTTTGTTTACCCGTTGGTGGCGGCCCGCTGCGCAGGGTATCGATGAGGGTGGCGGCAAACTCATCTGAGCTGATGACTTTTGCCCCGGCGCTGCGGGCCTCGGCCTGCACCCGGTGATCGGAGGAGACTACACTCCAATTCCTGGCGGCATTCCCCAGTTTTTTGAGCCGCTGGCGGATGGCTTCATCGGCGATCAGCGGCCTGCGCACAAAATGGGCCGCCACCAGGCCGATTTTGCGGGTTTCCGGGCTGGCCGGCTGGGCGTTGTCGAAATAGACTTCCACCTGTCCTTTGCGCGAGAGACGGCAAAACTCGTTTAGGCGCTCGACCAGTTCCAGCTCGTCATCAAATGAGTTTAAACTCATCCCAAGTTTGGGAATCAGGTTGTGGCCGTCAATCAGGAAGGGCATGAAGAGATTATACAGCAAGGGCGCAGAAAACTTATTGCGCCTTTGCTCGCCTGCGCCCTTTCCAGTCTTTGGCTGTTCACCTGTGGGCCAGTGACGCCGGTTCCGCCTGCGCCAACTGTCACGTCATCAGCCATAATCAGGTCAACGCCGAAACCAGCTGCGACGATGACGCCCACCGTGACAAAGACAGTCGCCCCAACCCAAACGCCTGTCTTTCCAGTTCCTACAAGGCAATTGTATTCTTGGGAAACACCTACGCCGTTGGCCACGCCACAGGGAAAAATTCGGATTTTCATTTGAAGGTGATGGATGAAACCCAGTCTGCCCGCCTAGCAGCCTGGATGAATGAGTATTCTGTAACAAACTATCCGGCTTTTGCCAAAAACGGGAAGACCCGCCGCAAGCAGGATGGCGAGCTGGTGAAGGGTCTGCACGAGCCCATCATCGATGATGAGCTTTTTGACAAGTGTCATAAAATTCGCGCGGAAAGAAGGCGGCAGCAAAACTCCAACCAGACCACCCGGCGGGTCTACTTGCTCTCCGGAATCATCACCTGCCAAGAGTGTGGCCGGCGGATGCGCGCCCAAAGTGCGCATAGTTGTCGTTACTGGCGTGAATCGGCTCGTTTTTCGGGGATTGAGTGTCAGCACCACGGAAAGAGTGTCAAAGCCGATCAGGCCGAAGCAAAGATTTCAGAGTTATTTGGAAAGCCTGGTGCTGCCTGAGAACTGGCAGGCGGCATTGCAGGAAATCCTGAACACAAAGAAAGATGAGATCGACCCCCAGAAAGAGAAAGCGCGGATCAAGGGCGAAATCCGCCGGATGCGTGAAGCCTACAAACGCGGTTTATATGAGGATGATGAGCATACCTTCTGGCGGGAGATTGATGGTTTGCAGATGCAGATGGATGCGCTGGAACAACTGACCCCACATGAAATGCGCCAGGCGGGGCTGCTGCTGGCGAATCTGCAGCCGGCGTGGCGGGCAGCCACGATGGAGGAGAAGGCGGAGCTGTGCCAGATTATTCTGAAGCAGGTGGCCTATGATTTCAATGGCAGGGAAATCGTTAAGGTGGTTCCGAAGGCAGAGTATGAGGTGCTGTATAGAATGATCAATTAGCATTGGTAATGCCAGGAATGCAGTTTACGCAGCCGTCGCCGTCGATCTTTCCGGACTGTTCCCTTCCATCGTGCCCAGAGTCTTCGTGGAGGGTGCCGGGATGGCGCAGTTAGGGCGTTTGGGCGCTGAGGATGAGTTTGTTTTGAGGCCGTTTCCGGGGTCTCAGAAAGCCCCAGGAACAGGCTGCTTATGTTAAAATCAACGCCGGGCAGTGCTGGAACACTCCCGGCATGGCCCACGCG
>DHVZ01000041.1 GCA_002412925.1 Anaerolineales bacterium UBA5195
TTTCTGACAACATTTGCGTGCACACGCTCGAAAAACCGGGCAGCAGACTGCCAGTATAACGCGAAACCTGCCGTCAGAACCAACCCACACACCCCGGGCGCAGCTCAGACATTCTTGATCAGCATTTTAAGCCGGCGCGCAGCCCGCAGCGGGAGCGACACCGCCTGACGCAGTTCAAGCAAAGCAGCCTGCATAGCGCGCTCCCCGAGTAAGGCAACTTCGGAGATCTCGACTTTATCGAGCAAATTAATTGCGGCCACTTCGGGACGGACAATCACATCAGGCACATCAATCATCAGGCGCAGTTCGTTCATCTGGCGCTGACCAATATCCACGGCATCGGCAAAGATGCGTACAGCCTGGGTAATATTCAGGCGATTGAATTGTTTTTTCAATGGGTTGTGAGTGGAGTGCTGGAGGAAAGGCGGCGTGGAGGGGGCATCCAGCGGCATCAGCAGCGAAACGGCCACCACCGGCAGGCCTGGCGCAAGGGCGCGCGCAGCACGAACAGGTACCGGGTCAAGCGTGCCGCCGTCGATGAGCAAATATTGGTTGTGTTCTTTGGGCGGAAAGAGACCAGGAATTGCAATCGAACCCAAAACGGCATCCACCACGCTCCCATCCCGCAAAACAATCTCTCGATTTGAGTTCAAATCGACTGCCACCACCGCGCAGGGCATTTTCAGGTCGCTAAAGCTGGCATCGTTCAGGCTGACACGAAGAAATTCGGTGATTCCGCGCACCCCAAGCAGGCCAGGGCCGTCTGAAAGCGGCCAGCCAAAGAGCTTGGATTGTTCGACATTGCTAAAAAGGTTTTCGAGCTGGTCAGCGCTTAGGCCATAGGCATATAGTGCGCCTACGATCGCGCCAATACTTGTCCCGGCCACGGCGCGAACACGAAAGCCCTCCCGTTCAAGCACGCGCAACACGCCAAGATGAGCCACGCCGCGCGCGCCGCCACCTCCCAGAGCTAATGTAATATCCATCTTGAGCACCTCGCAGGACTTTACCCGTCACGGTCACAAATTGCGCTTTTTCTGGAGCAAAATGCGTAATTTACGAGCGCGGGCATTATATAATTATACTCACTGATTTCGACCCTTAAACCTTATCATCTGATGAAAAATTTCCCCGCAAGTGAGAAAACCGTTCATTCCATCCAGCAAGGCACAGGCGCGCCGGTCATCCTGATCCACGGTCTGGCCGCCTCGCTTTTCGACTGGAACGAGCTGCTGCCCGAACTGGCCGGGGCCGGTTACGCCGCCTGCGCGCTCGACCTGCCCGGCCACGGCCAGAGCTTCAAGCCGGATGACCCGGGTGAATATACCCTCGAAAACCTGTTCGCGCAGGTCTGCGGCTGGATCGATACCCCGCAATTAAACGAGCCGCTGATCCTGGTCGGCCACTCGCTGGGCGGGTATCTCGCCATCCAGTATGCCCTGCGCCGCCCGGAACGGGTCCGCGCGCTGGTGCTGGCCGATCCATTTTACACGCCTGCGCAAATGCCTTTCTATCTGCAGTTCTACTACCGGCACCCGCTTGTTGATCCGGGGATCGTTGCGCGCCTGCCCAAATGGCTGATCCGGCAGATGGTCGACCTGACCAGTTTATCCCTGCGAAATGGCTTTGCGTTGTCAGAAGAAGCACGCCTGCAGACTACCGCTGACTATCAGCGTGCGCATCCCGGAATTTTCAATCTGCTACGTTCAACCCACGACCTGACCCCCTGCCTGCCCGCTATTTCGCAGCCCACACTGGTACTCTGGGGTGAACACGACCAGACCCTGTCCCCAGCCTCGTTTCCCAAAATCGTGGAACAGATACCACGCGCCAGCGGCGGCCCCATCCCCGGCGCCGGGCACGTGCCGCACCAATCTCACGCGAGGGAGTTCAACCGGCGAGTGCTGGAATTTTTACGATCGGTGAATATTTCGCCCTGAGCGAAGCGACAAACGGCAGGGAGGAACAAAGTCGAGGAGCAACTGGCAAAAAATGTCCCATCGACAAACTCAGGGCAACACCTTCGGCTTTGCCACAGATCAAACGTGCGGCTCTGCTCAGGACAATAACGGGAGCAAAACGCGCAGCCCTTCAACCAGCGCATCGACATCTTCCTGCAGGTTATAGCCCTGCACCGAAATCCGCACAAACTGACGGTCCCGCCATTGGATCAGTGGCACCTCAACCCTGAATTCGTCATACAGGCGGCTTTTTAGCACCGTCAGATCGGCAATCGGCGGGAGCGGGGCAATTCCCATCTGGATGTATAAATCCGAATCGAGCGGGTAAAGTGGCGGCAAACCAGTCAGCTCACAGATGCGTTCGATGGCCTGGCGCAGTAGCAAGTGGCATTCTCGGCGGACTTCATCCCAGCGATGTTCTTCCATGAATTGGAGAGCCGCCGGGACCGCCAGTGCCGCCGCCGGGTCTTTGGTTCCCGTCCATTGCAAGCTGTCGACATAGCGTGAACCTGTTCCAAACCTGGGGTCATTGCCATAACCCCAACTGACCACCAGCGGTTCGACCAGGTGCTGGGTCTCGCGGCGGGCATACAGGAAGGCCGCGCCTTTCGGGGCAAGAGCCCATTTGTGACAATTGGACGTGTAGAAATCCGCGTCGAGTGCCTGCAAATCGAGCGGGACCTGACCCAGGGCATGCGCGCCGTCGATCACGGACAAAATCCCGGCCTGGCGCGCGCGCTGGCAAATCTGTTTCACCGGCAGGCGCAAGGCGGTGGGTGAAGTAATGTGACTGAGGTAGATGACCTTCGTGCGCTGAGTGACACCCTGCCAAAACTGGTCGACAATTTCAGCCTCGTCCCCCGCCCCTCTCCCTGATAAGGAGACAGGAAGCGGGATGGGTTGATGGACATACTTTGCGCCGGTCTTCCCACAAACAAATTCCCAGGTGTAATCACAGGCGCCGTATTCGTGGTCGCTGGTCAGCACTTCGTCCCCGGGCCGTAAATCCAATGAACGGGCGATAAGATTGACGCCATAGGTGGCGTTCGTGATGTAGACCAGGTCGTCAGCTTCAGCATGAACATATCCGCCCAGGGCCGCACGCGAATCGCGCAAGAGGCTGTCATATTCCCGGCCAAGAAAAAGCACTGGCTGGCGCTCCAGTCGCAGTTGCCAAGCCTGGTAGGCTTTGAAAACCGAATTCGGCGTAGCTCCAAAGGAGCCGTGGTTAAGAAAATGGATGGCAGGATCAAGTAAGAAAAACTCTTTGAGGGTTGACATACAGCCATTATAAGCGGGTGCTGGCGGAACAGGAATCTTCATTTTTAAGACACCTATACTTACAGAAAAGTGATAGATGTCTCTAGCTTTTCCCCCGGCAATGATGTAATCTTGGTGTTGGTAAATATGCCGGTCTCTTTCGACAGCTTCCGGCTCCGCACCTGTCACATTGGATACCAGTTTTCCCAATCTTTCACAAGGAGAGGCACATATGCAAAGATTATATGTGGATAGTTCCAAATGCTCCGGTTGTAACGCCTGCCGGGTCGCCTGTTCACTCAACCTGTTTGGCGTCAACAACCCGAAAATGGCGGCGCTGATTATCGAGCCTCATTTCCCCGCGCCGGGTGTCTATACCGTCAAGGTCTGCACGCAGTGCGGCGATTGCGCCAAGGTCTGCCCGGTGGACTGCATCCAGCAGAACGACAAGGGCGCCTATTATGTGGTGCAAGAAGACTGCATCATGTGTGGCGCATGTGTGCCCGAATGCCCCGAAGGCGTGATGTTCATGCGCGCCGAACTGGTGGAAAACACCGCCTGGGAATGCGACCTGTGCGGCGATTGCGTCTCGGTCTGCGGAACCAGCGCCCTGTGGATCGCTGAAGTCGAAGCGGAAAAGGCCTAAGGAGGCGAAGATGAATGGCTACGGTGGAAAAATCCTGCGCGTCAACCTGACGAATGGAACCATTACGAAAGAACCAACTCCGGCGGACCTGGCCCGCGACCTGATCGGCGGACGCGGCTTCGGCATTTACTTCCTGCTGAACGAAGTTCCCAAGGGCGCCGATCCGCTTGGCCCGGAAAACAAGCTGATTATCTCCAGTGGGCCGATTGCCGGAATGATGATCCCTGGTGGCGGCAAATGCGACTGGACAACCAAAGCCCCGCTGACGGGCGGCTATGCCAGCGCTTCGATGGGCGGCCACTTCACCGCGGAAATCCGCTATGCCGGGTTGGACAGCCTCATCCTGGAGGGCATCAGCCCAAAACCGGTCTATCTCTTGATCGATGATGACAAAGTCGAACTACGCGATGCCGCTGACCTGTGGGGTCAAGGCACGTTCGCCGTTGAGAAGCACTTCAAAGAAACCCTGGGGGAAGAATTCCAGGTTGCCGTCATCGGCCCGGGCGGGGAAAACCTGGCCCCCTATGCCTGCATCAACCACGATTATGGCCGCCAGGCCGGTCGCGGCGGCGTGGGCGCAGTCATGGGTTCCAAGAAAGTCAAGGCCATTGTCCTTCACGGGACCAAATCCATTCCCGTGGCGAATACAGAAGCCTATCGCAAGGCCGGTATGGCGCTCTACAAGGCCTGCAAGGATGCCGAAGGCTTGAAGGACTGGACGCGCTACGGCACCACCATTGTGACCAGTTGGTGTGACGAGGTCGGCGCGCTGCCAACCCGCAACTTCAGCGCTGGTTCGTTCGAAAACGGTAAAAACCTGTACGGCACGGTCATGCGCGAAAAAATCGTCATCACCGACAAGGCCTGCTTTGGCTGCCCCTGTCCTTGCGGCAAATACAGCCACAACAAGAAATACAACAGCTATGTCGAAGGCCCTGAATACGAGACCATCGGCCTGCTCGGCTCCAACGTTGGCATCGACGATATCGAGGCCGTGGCGCAGGCCAACCTGCTCTGCGACGACCTGGGCATCGACACCATCAGCACCGGTAACGCCATCGCCTGGGCGATGGAATGCTACGAAAAGGGCATTCTGACCAAGACAGATACCGACGGGCTGGACCTGAAGTTCGGCAACATCGAAGCGACTTTCACGCTGATCGAAAAAATCGCCCGCCGCGAAGGATTCGGCGCCCTGCTGGCCCTGGGAGTTAAACGCGCCGCCGAGAAAATCGGCCAGGGCAGTGAGAAGTTCGCCATCCACGTCAAGGGCATGGAACAATCGGCCTATGCCACCCATAACGCCACCGCCATGCTCCTGGCCTACATGACCTGCGACGTCGGCGCGCACCACAATCGTTCCTGGGCCATCACCTACGATTTACAGGTTGGCCGCGAGCTGGTTGTACCTGAAAAAGTTGCCCGCATCATCTGGCTGCAAAACTTCCGCCCGATGTTCGACGTGATCGGCGGCTGCCGCTTGCAGTGGGTGGAACTCGGCATCGACCGTGACCTGTACGTCCCGGCCCTCGAAGCCATCACCGGCATCCATCGCTCCTGGGAAGATCTCGAAAAAGTCGGCAATCGCATCTGGAATATGACCCGCCTGTTCTGGGCGCGTGAAAACGAAGGCTTTGGCCGCGCCTGGGACATGCCTTCGCCGCGCTTCTACGAAGAACCGCCCACCTCAGGCACCACCAAAGGCCAGATTACCAAATTCGAAGATGTCAACCGCCTGCTGGATATGTATTACGAGCAGCGTGGCTGGAACGCGGACGGTCTGCCGACACCCGCCACATTGGACACTCTCAACCTGAAAGCGTTCGCCGGTTAACCAAGATAAAATGCCAACCCTGATCCGGCCAACCGGTATGCTGAAAGATTACATCGGCGGACGCGACGAAGCCGCTGTTGAACCCGGCCAGACGGTGCGCGAGGCGCTGGTTGTCTTGAAAATCCCGCCCGAGCTGGTTGCGCTGGTCTCGGTCAATGGTGAGCTGCAAAACAAGGATTACTGCCTACAAGCCGGAGACACCGTCAGAATCATGGCGGTCATCGGCGGCGGCTAAATAGCCAGCCAAGTCACAAAAAGCCTTCTGGTCAAGCCTGGCTTGCCAGAAGGCTTTTTGTGTGCCCGCCCGGTTGGCTGGAAGAACTGTACGATTGCGCAAGAATCGGGTGGCACTTTGCCAGGCATGGGGATAAAATGAACCGCAAGAAAGGAAATCCAAGATGAATCCTGCACCAGCCGATTACATTCAGCTTTGCGACGATTACCAGCGCGTTGAGCAGGCCCTGCGCTTTATCGAAACACATTACCGACGCCAGCCGGAACTCAACGAAATCGCCGCGAGTGTGGGTTTGAGCGAATACCACTTCCAGCGCGTTTTTACCCGCTGGGCAGGCATCAGCCCCAAACGCTTCCTGCAATTCCTGACCAAAGAAAACGCCAAGGAACTGCTCAAACGCTCGTCAGTACTGGAGGCTGCCTACTCGGTCGGCCTATCCAGCTCTGGACGACTACACGACCTTTTTGTCCAGGCCGAAGCCGTCACCCCGGGCGAATACAAAACGCGCGGCGAGGGACTGACCATCCGCTATGGGTTTCATGCCACCCCCTTTGGCGAGGCGCTGCTCGGGCTGACCGAGCGCGGACTTTGCCACCTGTCTTTTGTTCAAACCAGTCACGAGGCGGCGCTTTCCAATTTAAAAGCGGATTGGAAGCATGCATCGCTGCTGGAAGAAACTTCCGCCACCAGGCCGCTGCTGGCGCCGATTTTCACCCTACGAGACTACCCCACCCCACTGCCTGTCTACCTGCGTGGGACCAACTTCCAACTAAAGGTCTGGGAAGCGCTCCTGCAAATCCCCCAGGGACATCTCACCACGTACGAACAAGTCGCTGCGCAAATCGGCCAACCCCGGGCACTGCGCGCAGTTGGCACAGCCGTTGGGCACAACCCGATTGCCTACTTGATTCCCTGTCACCGCGTGATTCGCAAGCTGGGCGAGTTTGGAAACTATCGCTGGGGCCCCACACGGAAGAAAGCCCTGCTTGGCTGGGAAGCGGCAAGGGCACTGAAGGTCGAGTAGCCGATGATTTTTCGGCAGACACTTGCGCCTGAGGCAAGTGCAGGCGTCGAAACCTGGAAGCGTTGGTATCGATATGGGTGACGGTAGTTGAGCAGCGTTCTTGGCGTATCGAAACTTACTGCCCTGCTCAACCAACTTTCCTACTTGAAGGATAAAAAATGAAAGTAAACAAAAAAGTTTGGGCCGCGCTGATCGCGGTATACATCGTTTGGGGCTCGACCTATCTCGGGATTCGTTTTGCCGTCGAGACCATCCCGCCTTTCTTCCACGCGGCGGTACGCTTCTTGATCGCCGGGATCTTCCTGTTCATCTGGAGGCGCCTGGCCGGAGACCCGTCTCCCACGCGCAGACAATGGAAATCAGCGGTCATCGTTGGCGTGCTCCTGCTGGTCGGCGGCAACGGATTGATCTCGCTGGCCGAAGTCACCATCCCAAGCGGCGTGGCCGCCCTGATCGTGGCAACCATCCCGATGTTCATGGTCTTGATCGAGGCGCTGCGTCCCGGCGGAGTGAAACCCAGCCTGGGACAGGTCTTCGGGCTTCTGGTCGGGTTCGGCGGGGTGGCGCTCCTGATCGGCCCAACGGAATTTGGCGGCGCGCGCGGATTTAGCCTGGTGGGCGGCGGGATTGCTGTTTTGGCAGCCTTTTTCTGGTCGCTGGGTTCGATTTACAACCGTAACACCGATTTGCCCGCCTCGACCCTGCTTTTTACCGGGATGCAAATGTTGACAGGCAGCCTGGGGCTGTTCATCGTCAGCGGCTTGTTGGGCGAATTCGGACAATTAAATCTCGCCGCCGTTTCAACCCGCTCCTGGCTCGGGCTGCTCTACCTGATCACGTTCGGGTCATTGGTCGGGTTTACTTCGTATGCCTGGCTGCTGCGCAATGCGCCAGTCTCGCTGGTTTCGACCTATCCTTATGTCAACCCAATCGTGGCGGTCTTGCTAGGAAATTTGTTCGCCCAGGAAACGTTGAATGGACGCATCCTGCTCGCCGCGGGGGTCATTGTCGGTTCGGTGATTTTGATTAACACGGCTAAAAAACCGGCCCCACCCTCTGTTGATCCGGAGGAGATCGTTTGATGGATGGATCAAAGTCAAGCGAGTTTGTGAAACAACGTACTAAGTGCTATAATCAGTTTTTAATGAAAAGTGCTTATTAATTAAAAAATGATGCTTACGCGAAGGAGAACCACTGCATGGAATATACCCACGAAATTGAGCAGATGTGTTTAGTTGCCAAAGGCCCAAAAAATGGCCCCGCTCCAATCCCACAAGAAGGTAGATGGGTTCAGGCCAAAGAGATTAAAGACATTTCTGGCCTGACGCATGGCGTTGGGGGCTGCGCCCCTCAACAGGGAGCCTGTAAACTGACCCTCAATGTGAAAAATGGCATCATAGAAGAAGCGCTGGTCGAAACCATTGGTTGCTCAGGAATGACGCATTCCGCTGCAATGGCAGCCGAAATTCTTCCTGGTAAAACAATTCTTGAAGCACTGAATAGCGACCTTGTCTGTGATGCGATCAATGTTGCCATGCGGGAGCTATTCCTCCAAATTGTTTATGGCCGAACGCAAACCGCCTTTTCTGAAGGCGGACTTCCAATTGGTGCGGGCCTTGAAGATCTTGGAAAAGGTCTGAGAAGTGTGACGGCCACTATGTACGGTACCAGCGAGAAAGGCGCCCGCTATCTTGAAATGGCCGAAGGTTATATTAACGAGATCGCTCTTGATAGTGACAATGAGATCATCGGCTATAAATTCGTTCAATTGGGTGTCATGATGGATAATATTGCTAAAGGCATGGATGCACAGAGTGCCTTGGATAAAGCAACGGGAACCTACGGCCGCTTTGCGGATGCCGTCCAAATCATTAACCCGCGCAAAAAATAAGGAGTCCCAAAATGGCTTTATTTGAAGGCTACGAGAGAAGAATCAATCAGATTACACCTTTTCTTGCTCAATACGGAATACCCTCTTTAGACGAAGCAGAGAAGGTCTGCACTGGAAAAGGTGTAGATGTCAAAAAAATCGTTAAAAGCATTCAGCCCATTGCGTTTGAAAATGCAGGCTGGGCCTACCTGGTCGGCGCAGCTGCTGCCATAAAAAAAGGTCAAAAGAATGCTGCAGAGATTGCAGAAACTTTGGGAGAAGGCCTTCAGGCCTTTTGTATTCCAGGCTCAGTCGCCGATGATCGCCAGGTTGGAATCGGACATGGCAACCTGGCTGCCATGCTTCTGCGTGAAGAGACTTCCTGCTTTGCATTTTGTGCGGGTCACGAATCATTTGCGGCTGCAGAAGGCGCAATTGGACTTGCCCGCTCCGCCAACAAAGCTCGCAAAAACCCCCTCCGCGTCATTCTCAACGGGCTCGGAAAAGATGCGGCGCAAATTATCGCCCGGGTCAACGGGTTTACGCATGTCGAAACCATGTTTAACTATGCTACTGGACAATTATCCGTGGTCAAGGAAAAAGCCTATTCAGCGGGCGAGCGCTCTGCTGTTAGATGTTATGGCGCCGATGATGTTAGAGAAGGCGTTGCCATCATGCACTTGGAAAAAGTTGATGTTGCCATCACCGGCAACTCCACCAATCCGACACGCTTTCAGCATCCAGTCATGGGCATCTACAAGAAAGAATGCCTGCTTGAAGGAAAAAAGTTTTTCTCGGTTGCGTCAGGCGGAGGTACCGGCAGGACACTCCACCCAGACAACATGGCGGCCGGGCCTGCGTCTTACGGCATGACTGATACAATGGGAAGGATGCATTCTGATGCGCAGTTTGCTGGTTCATCCTCGGTTCCGGCCCATGTCGAAATGATGGGTCTCATCGGAATGGGAAACAACCCAATGGTTGGCGCCTCGGTTGCAGTTGCGGTTGCGGTTGAACAGGCAATGAAGTAACGATACTTGAACTTGGCGCTCATCCGGAAGGATGCATAATCGTCCTCAAGCGATGAAGCTTGCTCATCGATAGACGAACCACCATAAACGGTTGGTAGCTACTGCCAGGAGTATTTTCAGGCAGTAGCTATTTTCTTTATCAAATGAGATGAGCAATTACCTCAACTATTTGTAAAACCTTGCTTTCCAGAAACCGGTCTTCGGCTCATTCAGAATATCTTTTCAAATAAATCTTTGCCAAAGCTGGTTTGCAGGGGTTCGCCCTTACGCAACCTGAACGTCCGTCCGCCATCCGATTGTCTTTCGGCGCGCAGGAACAGGACATTACCCGGTTTTTTATGATAACCATGCGCAAGTTCATATTGATGCGTTACAAAGAAAACCTTGATCTGCTTTTCCAGTAAAGCATTCACGATCTGCCGGGCTATCTCCGAGCCTTCCCGTTCGTTTGTCGCCGCAAATGACTCGTTGAACAGCACCAGGGAGTTGGGGCTGACCTGGTCGATGATGACACTCATCCGGCCGAGTTCTTCATCAAATTTACCGCTTTTCATGCTGGTATCTTCTTCCCGTTTGTAGTGCGTGAATAGCCCGCTGCAAACATTCGCAGAAAACGATTTCGCCGGGACGAACAAACCTGATTGCATCATCAACTGCGCCTGACCGATACTGCGTAAGAACGTGGATTTACCTCCCTGGTTCGCGCCAGTTATCATGACCAGGTTTTTGCCGTCAGCTTGGACATCGTTCCCCACCACACCTTTTTTGATCGTCATCGCCAGGCAGATATCGTACAAACCGGTGAAGGTATGCTGCCGCGCATGAACAGGCGCAAGTTCAGGGAAAGCAATCGGCTCACCCAGCACGGAAAGCTGCTCAGATAAATTCAAACCCCCAATGTAAAACGCCAGCTCCAGCCGAAGCATATTGAGAAAACCATCGATGTGGTCGGCAGATTGAGCCACCGCGTTGGCGACCAGGTTGATGCCCTTGTCCCTCAGTTCCCCCAAAGCCCGAGCGCCATGGTCATCGCGGGATGGAATGGTGTAAGAGTAAACCGGTGACTTCCTGGAAAAAACTCGCCTGGACCAATGGTCATTATTTCGGTTTGGTTTGCGCAAAACATAATTCGCGCCTTCGTTGCCCGGCCCTAATTCAGCGCCGACCAGAACTCCGTCGCGAAATTTCAGTTCCCTGAGATGCTCCTCAACAGCTGCAAAGTATTCATCGTCTAATTCCTGTTGAACCATCGCAAAGAAACGCTGAAAACCCTCTGACTTAAATTCCCCAGCCGATTGATCAGCAATCTGTTTCAAACCTTTGAGTAGGCCGACAAACATCCCCAGCATTTCCACTGCGCCGCTCAAAATTCCGCCTGGGTACTG
This sequence comes from Anaerolineales bacterium UBA5195, assembly GCA_002412925.1. Classification (GTDB taxonomy): domain Bacteria; phylum Chloroflexota; class Anaerolineae; order Anaerolineales; family Villigracilaceae; genus UBA5195. Next base: position 11,247 of record DHVZ01000041.1, read on the forward strand.
GCTGAAAACGCCCATCCAGTGCTTTTGCTTGTTTTGAATGGATTGGAGCGGGATCTGGTAAATTTGCCGGACAACGGCAGCGTTTTTCAGGCAGTCTTTGAGAATTTCCTGGCGATAAAGAATGGCGCCTGGGTCATCCAGGCTGGATAAAACTGCTTGTTTCGCCACAGCAAGGATAAATTTGTCTCCCCGGGCCATCGCTTCGAACAAAATCTTCAACTCCAAATCCTTAACCAGCTCCGCCTCGTTTGGAGGAAGTTTCAGCTTCGGATCGAAATCCCGTTCGCGATGCATTAAAAAGACTTTCATGGCTGGATGCGCTCCTTGATCTGTGCCTGTGTCAAGCGATGTTTCTCGGCAAGTGAGAGCGCATACGCCAGCCCATCAGCTGGTTTGCGGACGATTTTGAAGGTCCGTTCTGCAGGGTTTTCAGGGACAACCGTGCTAACCAGGCTAACTGTTTTCTCGCTAAAGGAAGCCAGCTCATCTATAAACGTTACCCAAACGCTCAAAGCATCCAATTCCATCACTCGCGTTAGAATTTCCTTGCTCAAGAAAACAGCGTCTTTCAGGGTCGTGGATGAGAAAATCTCATTCATGATGAGAATGCTATTAGGTGTGGCGCGGGTAAGAATCTCGCGAATCCGCTTCAGGTCATCCTGCAATTTGCCGCTCAGATTTCGGATATCTTCCTCACGCTCAAAGTGCGTGAAAATCTGATCGAAGAGAAAGAGGCGTGCCTGCCTGCCCGGCACAAGGCAGCCGAGGCAGGCCAGGTAATGCAGCTGACCAAAGGTGCGGGCAAAGGTAGTTTTCCCGCCCTGGTTGGGGCCGGTGACAACCATGATGCGCTCCGGGTTATGCAGGGCAAAATCATTACAAATCACCGGGGTTTGGCTGAAAAGCAAACTGCTCGCCAGCGCGAGATCAAACCCATCCGCAACAAAGACTTCGCGGCTTTCGCTTACTTCGGGGTAGCAAAATGCCAGTCCTTTGTATCTAAGGTCGGCAATATATTCCAGATAGGCAACGTAAAATTGAACCTCGCGATCAAAAATACGCAGAGTCTCATCCACAAATGAATTCTGCCGCTCACAAAAACGATCGAGCGCGGAAAACGGTTCGGGAAACAGCCGGACAACGAACTCAAGAATCTTTGCCTCGATATGGTTCATACCCGAACCTTCATACAGCGCCACGCGATAATCTTTCACCGCCCCCTGTTTGAATTTCTCGAAGGTTTTTTCCACTTCCGCGCTGTAATCCGTCTCGCCTTCAGCTTTTCGAACGCTGAGCCTGCCGGCATGGAGAACCACGCTGTATTTCACTCCGGCCAGCCCAGCTCTGACCTTGTGCGCCTCTGCCGCGAGCGTCTTAAAACTGTGCGAGTGCGCGTAACGCGCAACATATTCGCGCAATTCTAAAAAACCACGCGCCTTCACTTGCGCTGTATTGATAGCGGCTGCCAACCCGCTGACTGCTTCACAATATACGAGCGCCGCCTCCAAAAACCAGCCTTTTTTATGGGTATCAAAATCGAGTTTTTCCACTAACCCCAAATAGCGCCGCATCAGGACCATCTTTTCGGCAAAAGCCTTGATATGCATCATCCACGCCTCATCCTGCAAATCGCGCATCACTTCCTGGCGGTAGCGGATGGTCCTGGCCTCGCCCAAGGGCGCATAAAAGAACGGCATCAGGTTATATTCCTGCTTGCGCTTGGTAATAGCGTCGACCACCTGGTCGAGATTCAGGTCGGAGAAAATGGCAGGCTGTTCTAATATTTCTTTTGGGAGAGCGTCTTGATTGAAAAGGATACTGTGAAATGTCATCGACAAAATACCTAATCTGCATGAAAAACAAAAAAGCCTCTACCGAAGATCTCGCTTCAGTAGAGGCTATCAGTCCTGGGGACGGTTGCGGCGAGCCTCATCGCCTGGTTGACTTCTGGCTCAATTTTATCACAGACCAAATAGCACAGGCGGCGAAGCCTATCACTCTATTCAGGGCATGGTCGCAGGACGTTCAATCACAACCCCCGCGTTGATGGCCTTGCCCGCCGCGGCAGACCGGGTATGGACGCCCAGTTTCTCGAAAATAGCCTTCAGGTGGCGTTTGATCGTGTTCGTGGTTACGACCAGGCGCTCAGCAATTTCCTTGTTGGTCATGCCACCTGCCAGCAGGGCCAGCACTTCGCGCTCGCGCTCGGTCAAACTGCCAAGCTCACTCATGGCCGGGGAAACCACGCGCGACTCATCGACAGCCCGCCGGAAAGCGGCCCGGTCGAAAGTTTGTTTTTCGAGATAGGCAAAAATGGACTGTTCGGTGTAGGCGCGCTGGATCTCATCCACCGAGGCCACGCCGCTGACCACAATCGTCGGAATTCCGTTGGCTTTCGTGGCAGCCAACAACTGGTAGCCTTCCAAAGGGTCGTCCGTGGCAGGAGTTGTCCATTCGCCCGTTCCGGCCAGGGATAAATCGACAACGGCCAGGGCATATTTTTCACGCCGCAAGCAGCCCAGCGCCTCGCCGTAACTATTACACAGGCGGACTTCGAAGCCGGAATCGGTCAGTAGTTCAGCCAGGATGCTGCGCCAGCCAGCATCATCATCGACGACGAGCGCCATGGCTGAGCGGGAGAGAGTCAGCGTTGAAACGGGTTCCTGCCCGGCGACGGAATTTGAATCGGCCAAGGCCGGATCGGGTTCAATGTACGGGGCGCTGGTCAAAATCCGGTTGATCAAATCCCGGAACTGGGCCCGCTGGAAATTCTCTTTGCGTAAAAAATTGAACGCCCCATATTCGGTCAGGGCGCTAACCGCCAGTTCGACTGTGGCGAAACCAGTCAATAAGACGGCCCGGCAGGCCGGGTCATGACGGCGCAGGGCGGTCAGCACGCGCAGACCATCGTCGTTACGATGGTCAAGACCGGCCAGCGAGAGATCAACCATCGCCATGCGGTGCGGGTTCTCCATAATCAGCGGCAGGGCTTCGGCCAGGCTGCCAGCCAGGTCAACGCTGAAACCGGAATCGGCCAGGATTTCGGACAAGATTTGCTGCCAGGATGGATCGTCCTCGACAACCAGGGCGCGGGGCAAAGCGGAACTATTCATCGTCTGGCTCCCCTTTCTCCACAGCCTGGGGCAAACGCAGGCGGAAGGTGGCGCCGCTGCGCCCATCGCTTTCGATACTGACAGAGCCGCCCAGGCGCGTCATCAGCGTTTTGACCCACCACAAGCCGAAGCCAAGCTTCCCGGGTTTCGATGCACCCCGCCCGGAGAAATTCAATTCGAAGATATGGTCATGCAGCCTGGGCGGGATACCGGGGCCATTGTCACTGACGGTCACCTCCACCCAGCCCGGCGTCGCCGCGCCGCGAATGGAAATCTCGCCCGCACCCCCCAAGGCATCGACCGCATTTTCCAGCAAGTTGGTAAAAACCCAGGCCAGTGTGCTGCCACCCGCCATGACCAGCGGCAACTCGTCCAGCGCTTCAGTCTTGACGCTGATCCCTGCTGGAAGTTTGGTCACATCGATGGCATCCAGCACGTGCGGGGCGATGCAAACCGGCTCCAAGCGAATGGGCCGCAGGTGTGAAAGGCTGTCGCGAACACTTTCCATCGCGTCGGTGGCGCAGCGCTCGATCTCGGCCAGGTTGTGAGCCAGATATGGACTACCAGCCAGAGCCTCCTGGCATTTGTCTTCGACACCCTGGATGCGGACCGGGATGGTGCCAACCTTGTTATTTAACTGGTGGAGCAGGTTCGAGGCGATATCACCCACGGCTGCAAAGGTTTCGGCCACAGCGCGCTGCTCCTGCGCGGCAAGCAGAGCCTCCTGGCGGGCCGCGTTCTGGAAGGCCAGCACGGCATAATCAGCCAGGATGACCAGCACTTTTTTATCCCACTCAGATTCGGCGAAGTGCCCGGTAGTGGGGCTGACGCTATAGACGCTAAACGCGCCCAGCGGTTGCTGCGCGTCGCCAGAAAGCAATGGAACGACCAGGGCGCGCGCCCAATCCTGGGATTGAGCCAGGTCCACACGATGGAAACGCGGGTCGGAGCGGACATCTCCCGCTGTCACCGCAGAACAGGTCAAGACAGCCTGACCCGCCAGGCTGGTTTCAAGCGGAATGCGCTCACTATGCTGGTATCCGCCGCTGGAACTTTCCTGAACCAGGCTTCCGTCGTCAAGCCGCCAGATGACACTGGCCGAAGCGCCCAATAGGTCGCAAGCCAGTTCGACCAGACGGTTAAGTACACTTTCGTGGGGCTGGGTCAGCAATAACCGGGCCACTTCCTGCAAGGCGTCCAACAGGCGGACCTCCTGGATGGCGATGACCGCCTGTGTGGCAAAAGCCTGCAAAAGATGGCTATCATCCTCGCTGAAGGCGTTTACCACCGGCGATTCGAGGTTCAAGACCCCTTCAAGCCGCCCGGTTGCGCCAATCAGCGGCACAGCCAGTTCTGAACGCATCCGCAGGGCAGCATCCAGCGGATAGTAAATCTGCGACCAGGGTTCGGCGTTCAAATCTGCAATGCGTATCGGCTGGCGGGAACGCGCGACCAGGGACATGATGCTATTGGCGGCAACCGGGAGGGCCTCCACCTGTGGATGGGCCAGATGCTCCCCGGCCAGGGCGCTGGTGTTGAGGAATTGGCCGGAACGGTCGAGCAGGCGGAAAATGCCATATTGCGCGCCGGTCACTTCGAGCGCCATCTGTAAAATCGACTTCAAGGTATCTTCGAGACGTGAACGAGACGAAATCAGCAAACCGGCCCGGCGTAGGCGGACGAGTTCATCCTCCTTGCGGGCCAGGTCACGCTGCATTTTCTCCAGGTTGCGGGCATGGTAAATCGCCATCGCTGCCAGGTTGACGAAGTTATCGAGCATGAGCAGTTCCAACTGGCTAAAAGGACGCTCATCGGGCAGGTAGACATACAACGCGCCAACAGGTTCATCGGCCACAAACAGCGGAAAAGAGCACATCGCGCGCGCGCCCGCCTGGGCACGGACAGGATGAATCTCGATACTCTTTTCCTCGTCAGAGAGTACGCGGCGACGCTGACGAATGGCGCGCATCCCCAATCCGTTCGGGCGCGGTTCGTCCCCGGCAGCCTGGTCACCCGCGGCAGAAGAAACCCGAGAAGCATGGTCAAAATCACCGCGGGCCTGGTCGTAGGTATAAATCACTGCCGAAGCCCCTGGCACCACCCGGGTCGCACCCTCGACGATCAGGTTCAGGGTGGTGGCAACACTGAGCGCATCGCCGGGGGCGATCTGGTTCATCGCCGCGCCGATTTTGTTCAGGCTGGCGAGGGTGTCAAATAAACGGGAGTCAGAGAGAGGGTCAGTCATGAGGAAACCTGCGCTGAGAATTGTATCATTTGGTTGGGCTTCATTTCAACCAGCCCTCACCAGAGTTATCAAAAAGGCCGAGGATCGCTCCCCGGCCTCTCCCCTTCTCCTTCCGGAGAAAGATGCAAATTTAGCAGTCAAAATAGAGCGTGAACTCGTACGGCGTCGGGCGGAGGCGCACCGGGTCAAGTTCAACCTGCCGCTTGTAAGCAACATAGGCTTCGAGTAAATCACTGGTGAAGACATCGCCCTTGAGCAAGAATTCATGATCGGCTTCGAGCGCTTCAAGCACCGCGCCCAGCGTGCCCGGGACTTGTTTGATCAGGCGGGCTTCTTCGGCGGGCAGTTCGTACAAATCCTTGTCCTGCGGATCGCCGGGATCGATACGGTTCTGGATACCATCGAGGCCAGCCATCAGGATGGCGGCAAAGCACAGGTATGGGTTGCTGGAGGCATCTGGGGCGCGGAATTCAACGCGCTTGGCTTTGGTGCTCTTCGTGACCGGGATGCGGCAGATGGCCGAGCGGTTGCGCTGGGAATAAGCCAGGTTGACGGGCGCTTCGTAGCCAGGAACCAGGCGGCGGAAGGAGTTGGTCGTCGGGGAAGTCAGGGCCAGGAGGGCCGGGGCATGTTTAAGCAGGCCGCCGATGTAATACTTGGCAGTATCCGAGAGTCCCGCATAGCCGCCCGCATCATAAAACACATTTGTCTCGCCCTTCCAGAGGGACTGGTGAACGTGCATCCCGGAACCGTTATCGCCAAAGAGCGGCTTGGGCATAAAGGTGACAGTCTTCCCGTTCTTGCGGGCGACATTCTTGGCAATGTATTTGTAAAGCAACAAGTTGTCGGCCATCCGGGTCAGCGTGTCAAAACGCATACCCAGCTCGGTCTGACCAGCGGTGGCCACTTCGTGGTGATGGATTTCCATCGGCACACCTGCGCCTTCAAGCGTCAGCATAATCTGGCTGCGTACCACCTGAAGGGTATCTGTGGGAGGGACAGGAAAGTAGCCGCGCTTGGGTGAAATCTGCCCGCCAAAGTTCGGGCGGTCAGAGCGGCCGCTGTTCCACCAGCCTTCGTCGCTGTCAATATAATAAAAGGATTCGTTTGTGCCGCTGGAATAGCGAACGTTATCGAAAATAAAGAATTCGGCCTCGGGACCGACAAAAACCTTATCGGCGATGCCGGTCTGCTTGAGATAGGCTTCAGCCTTGCGCGCCACGTAGCGCGGGTCGCGGCTGTAGGGCTGGAGCGTGATCGGGTCGTGCACATCGCAGGTAATGACCAGGGTCGGGATTTCAGCCACCGGGTCGATAAAGGCAGTTTCAGGATCAGGCATGAGCAGCATGTCTGATTCATGGATTTCCTGGAAGCCCCGGATGGATGAGCCATCGAAAGGAATGCCTTCGTTGAATAAATCTGCGTCCAGCCGCCGCACCGGAATGGTAAAGTGCTGCCAGGTGCCGGGCAGGTCGGTAAAACGGATGTCGACCATCTTGACATCCTTAGCCAGTTTCAAAACATCTTGGGCGGTTTTCGCCATGAGAAAATCCTCCTTTTGGGAAATGAGCAATCAGTTCAACGTTCAAGATTATAGAGTTACGCAAAAGGGAAGTCCATTCCCCAAAAGGGTAGTATTTGAGAGCTTATTCTTTGGGAATCCCTACAAAAAGATTGCCGTCCGCCACTTTGACGGGGTAAGCCGGGATATCAACCACTGCCGGCATCAGCATGGCCTTGCCGCTCCGCAAGTCGAATTCTGCACCGTGACGCGGACAGGCAATGTTGTAACCTTCGAGATCACCATCGCCAAGCGGGCCATCGTCGTGGGTGCAAAGATCCCCGATGGCAAAATACTGACCGGCGAGATTGAAGACAACAATTGGCTTGCCGCCGATTTCAATAAACAACCGCTCGCCATTTGGCAAATCAGCGGGACCGATTTCATAAAATTCGGCCTGGGTCTCATCAAACTGAGTGTAGTTGAACATAAGAATTCCTTTTAGATTACTGCTTTTAGAAAGTGACGCAGCACTTTGAAATTAATCCCCAGTATACCGGTAGATCAGCCAATCACCCAGTTCCACGGTTTCAGTATAGCGACTCTTGACTTGATCCATTAGAGCGCCAATCTGATTGTCGCGTCTGGGAAAGCGAAAATCAGAGAATTTGGCATTGCTAGAAAAAATGATCAGGCGTGGCCTATTCACCAAAATATCATTCAAAAATTCTGACAGATAAGCTTTCCCACCATAACCATTATACAAAGGATATTGATAGACAAAACGCGTTGGGCTGGCCCGGCGGGTCATAAAATTGTAGGCTGATTCTGCTCCCCACATCAAAACCATGTCCTGCTGGCTGGTATTATCCTGGATATACGCAATCAGCTCAGAATCTCCGGTTGGCTGGGCATAGAAACTGCTCAGTTCCACATAATCCGCGGCCAGCACAGACCAGAGCGAAGCCACCATGATCAGGACCAATCCGGCCCCGGCAACCCGCGGAACATCCTTCAAGATGGAATCGAACACCAGCCAGAGTCCAAAACCGGCAAAAACAGAAAGGACCGGTAACAAGACCGTGAAATATGGAATACGGGGCCGGCCGCCAATACTGACCATCCAGAGTTCGATGGGCAGCGCAATGAGCGTCATCCAGAGCAGGGAACGGGATTTAGGCGCAATTCGCTCTTTTTTGAAGATGAGCAGCAGCAATGCAGCGCCCCAGCCCATAAAAGCAATCTGAGCCAGGCCAACCTTTTCCAACTGGTTCAAACCCTGAAGCAGGGCATTGATCCGTTCAGGATCGCCACGCTCACCAATGTAAGCGAAGTTGTACTGAAAGGCAACCTCCCAGAAGGCAGGGAGCGCGCCCTGGTAGGCAAAGTAACCAACTATTCCGACAGTTACCGTCAGCCCGCCTACCAGGATGGGAAGTGAATCACTGACAAAACGGCGAAATTCTCTCTGCGAGAAGCGGCGAATAAGCAGATAAAAGCCAATCGCAACGGCAATGGCAACGGCGTTCTGGCGAGTAAAAAACAGCAGGGCGGTCACTGCGCCAAGCGCAAATCCGCGCCAACCGTAATGGCGTTCGCTTTCGGCGCGAAAAAAAAGCCAGAAGAGAGCAAACTGGAACGGCAGGGCATATTCCGTGGTCAGGTTGCCCCCTACAAGAATGTGAAAGGCGGAAAAAAGCCAGAGAAACGAGATAAAGATTGCGGGAAATAATCCGTAAAGCCGTTTAAGCAGGTAAAAGCCAAAGGCGGCGGCCAGCGTCAGCGAAACGACTTCCACCATCCAGACCCCCCAGGTGGAATCAGGAGTCAACGCCAGACCGAGCGCATCCAAGTAATAGATGACGGGCGGCTTGTGATCCCAGATTTGCAAGTAGGGGATTTCTCCGTGCAGAACACGCCAGCCAGTATAAAGAAATACTCCCGAATCGCGGCTGGGAACGCCAGGACTACTGGCCGGGTTGAACGGGAGTAAGACGGCTAAAACGATGGAAAACAGCAGCAGGATTTCGAGCGCGGTGAAGAGGCGCGCCTTAAGAGTCGGATTCATTCCACAAGATCATCGCTGGCAGAACCGAGTCCATAGACGCCGGCTTTGAGAACTTTCAGTGAAAGCAGAGCGCATTTCAGGCGCACAGGTCCCAATTCGATCCCGAGCAGATCAAGGATATCTTGTTTGTTAAGCTGCTTGAGTTCATCGACAGACTTACCGATGACAGATTCCATCAACAGGTCGGCGGAGGCTTGCGAAATGGCGCAGCCGTGACCGTCGAAACGCGCATCGGTGACCAGACCCTTTTCATCCACCCGCAGGTTGACTTCAATATGGTCGCCGCAGAGGGGGTTGTTATCGGCAAAAGCGATGTCGCGCGGGTCAAGATGCCCACGATAACCGGGGTTTTTATAGTGCTCGATGATGATTTCGCGATAGAGATCGTCCATGTTTACCGAAATATCCCTTGTCAGTTGGTTCGGGGGCTAAGCCATCGAACGAGCGAGAAGAACGTTCAAATTACCCGAAATATTCCTTGACTTTATAAATCCCCTCCACCAGCTTATCGATTTCGTCCTTGGTCGTATATAAGTAGAAACTGGCGCGCGAAGTGGCCTCGATCTTGAATTTCTCGTGCAGGGGTTGGGCACAATGATGACCGGCGCGCACAGCCACACCCAGGCCGTCCACAATCTGGGCCACATCATGCGGATGGACGCCTTGCAGGGTGAATGCGGCAACGCCGCCCTTTTTATCGGCGGATGGGCCAAAGAGCCGAACACCGGGGATTTCCTCGAGCCGTTCGAGCGCATATTCGGTGATCTCGTGCTCATGCGCAGCAACCTCGTCCATCCCAACGGCAGATAGGTAATCACAGGCCGCGCCAAACCCGACCGCTTCAGCGATGGCGGGAGTGCCGGCTTCGAACTTGTACGGCAGGTCGTTCGGGCGGAAGGAACGCAGCTTGACTTCCTTGATCATATCGCCGCCGCCCAGGAAGGGGGGCATGGCTTCGAGCAAGGCCGCCTTGCCATACAGCGCGCCAATCCCGGTCGGGCCGACCATTTTGTGCGCGGAAAAAGCCAGGAAATCCACGTCCAGCGCCTGCACGTCGACCTTGAAGTGCGGGACAGACTGCGCCGCGTCAACGACAGTCACAGCGCCAGCCGCATGTGCCAACCTGATCATCTCAGCCGCCGGGTTGATCGTACCCAGCACGTTGGACATGTGCGTAAACGAGACAAGTTTCGGGTTCTGCTCAAGAAGCTTTTTATACTCTTCAAGATCGAGCAAACCATCGACAGTGACCGGGATAAATTCCAGGCGAACGCCGCGCTCGGCGGCCAGGATCTGCCAGGGAACCAGGTTACTGTGGTGTTCCATCTCGGTCAGGATGACAAGATCACCAAGTTTCAAGTTGGTCCGCGCCCAGGTATACGCCACCAGGTTAATTGATTCGGTTGTGTTGCGGGTGTAAATCACCTGTCGCGGAGAGGCGGCATTGATAAATTTTGCAATTTTTTCACGGGCCTGCTCGTAGAGCGTAGTGGACTCTTCCGCCAGGGTATGCACGCCGCGGTGGATGTTGGCGTTCGAACGGCGATAAAAATCGTCCATGGCGGCGAGCACAGCCGCGGGTTTTTGGGCCGTCGCGGTTGAATCCAGATAGACCAGTTTGACGCCAGGGCGCACTTCCCGGTCCAAAATGGGGAAATCTTTACGAACACGGTCGATGTCAAATGTCATATTGATTCTGGCAATCGGAAACACGAAATCTTCCAACGGTCTTCCCGCTGGCTATTCCTGTTTTCTAATAATCCGGGATTTCTTTTTTGATTGGCGGTGTTTTCTTGCCGGTACCCGCAGGGCGGATTTGGTCTGAGTTGGTTGGATACCACAGGATGCGGTCCGGAACCATCCAGCCATCTGTCAGGAAGACGTTGGAGCGAAATTGGACGGCGACCATCTTGTTATCCACCTGGACAACAACGCCTTTTAGCCACCCACGAACACGCTCGCTGCTTTTTTCATGATCGCAATAAGCTTCCACCGAGTCGCCTACCTCAAAAGTGTAAGCCGCATCGGGGGAACGCATAAACGCATAAGTCATGGAACCTCCGCGCAAGTTTCGTTTGCCCACCACATTCGTGGTCACTACCGGACGCACAATTTTCATATCTGCCTCTATTATAGATGAATTTCCAATGGACTCTCTTTATCCCCTTCCAAGATAAGGAAAGGGAATAAAGATGTATATTCTATTCTGAATGTGCGCTTACGCGCCCATTTTGTCGAGAATGGCCTGCTGGAAACGCTCGCGGACGCCCTCGAACGGGATGCGCTGCATGATCGGGTCAAAAAACCCTTCAACAACCAGACGCTCGGCGTCTTTTTGCGGAATACCACGCGATTTAATGTAGAAGAGCGGCTCCTGCTCCAACTTACCCACCGTTGCGCCATGCGTACAGCGCACATCGTCGGCCAGGATTTCGAGACCGGGAATGGAGTCGGCGCGGGCATGCTCGCTCAATACCAGGTTGCGATTGGCTTGGTAGCCATCCGTTTTCTGTGCGCCGGGTGCAACATAGATCATCCCCTGCCAAACGGAGCGGCTTTTACCTTTCAGCGCACCCTTGAACAACAAATCGCTGGTGGTGTTGGGAGCCAGGTGATTTTGCTGGGTATCATGATCGAGGTGCTGGGAGCCGTCGGTGAAATAAAAACCCGACATGCGCCCCTCCGCGCCTTGGCCGGCCAGATCAAGCTCGGAAAAGTTCTTCGTCAGGCGTGAACCAACCGCGCCGAAAATCCAATCCATGTAGCCATCGCGCTCAACGCGAACCCGTTCATGGCTGAAATTCCAGACATTCCTGCCCCAGGATTGTAATTCAACAAAGCGCAGGTTCGCGCCCTGTAAAACCTGGATTTCGACCAGCCCTGCGTGCAGCGCATTGACCCGCTCATCCGCTGGTGAAGCCGCTTCATGGACATAAGTGGCCGAGGCGCCCTCGTCGATCAAGACCAGCAGGTGTGAAATCTGAGCCAGGTCGGCGCCGGGACCCCAAAGGACGCTGTGGAAAGGTTCTACAACGGTCACACCGCGCGGGACATATAAGACAACGCCATTTTGGGCAAAAGCCCCGGCCAGGGCCGCAAACTTACCTTCTTCGGGATTAACCGTCGCCCCAGCCATTTTGGCCAGCAATTCGGGATGTTTTTGCTCGGCTGTTTTCAAGTCGGTAAAAATAACACCCTGCGCCGCCAGCCTGGGATCCAAATCGACAGCTGCACCATCTGGCGTTAGGATAATCTGTCCGCCATGCTGGTCAGCCACCAGCGGTTTGAGTAATTCGGCTGGGACAGGCGGAAAGGCTTCCCCAGCGGGCAGACGAAATTCTTCCGCTGGGAGAGCGCGTAAATCCGTTCGCCGCCAGGCTTCTTCGGTGCTGACGGGAAAATTGATCCGCTGGTAAGCCCGCCAGGCACGCTGGCGATATTCGCCCAACGCCCCAGCCGGGATCTGGGCCTCGGTAAAAGCAAACTGCTTCGCGCCAGAATCCGGGCGCCGAGAGCGGGAGGAGGTGACAATGATTTTTGGTTTTTCTTCCATATTCAACACTCTCAAGTTGGATTGTCATTGCGAACCGCGCTTTTCAGCGGCAAAGCAATCTCCAGTTCAACGGGGATTGCTGCGGGCCAGGCCCGCGCAATGACAGATTACTAACCGATTGACCCTTCCATTTGGAGTTGGATCAGTCTATTCATTTCGACAGCATATTCCATCGGCAGCTCCTTAACGAGCGGCTCGATGAAACCAGAAACGACCATGGTGGTGGCTTCTTCTTCGTTCAGGCCGCGACTCATCAGGTAGAAGAGCTGCTCTTCGCCGACCTTCGAAACCGAGGCTTCGTGACCGATGGTGACATCGTTTTCGTCAATTTCAATCGTTGGGTAGGTATCTGAACGGGATTTCGGGTCGAGCAGCAAGGCGTCGCAAACCACACTGGACTTGGCACCATGCGCACCGTTATAGACCTTAAGCAGGCCGCGGAACGAGGCGCGTCCGCCGCCCTTTGAGATGGATTTGGAGACCACCTTGCTGGTAGTATTCGGGGCAAAATGAACCATCTTCGTCCCGGCATCCTGAAGCTGGCCCGGCCCGGCGAAGGCCATCGAGAGCATTTCACCGTGCGCACCCGACTCCATCAGGTAACAGGATGGATACTTCATCGTCAGCTTGGATCCCAGGTTGGCATCCACCCACTCATGTGTGGCGTTCTCAAAAACTTTGGCGCGCTGGGTCACCAGGTTGAAGACATTGGTCGACCAGTTCTGGATGGTCGAATAGCGCGAGCGTGCGCCCTTCTTGACCACGATCTCGATCACACCGCTATGGAAAGAGTTGGTGGTGTACTGCGGAGCGGTGCAGCCTTCAACATAATGAACCGAGGCGTCTTCTTCTACAATGATCAATGTGCGCTCAAACTGGCCAACATTGGCCGTATTCAGGCGGAAGTAGGCTTGCAAAGGCAAGTCAACCTTGACACCCTTTGGCACGTAAACAAACGACCCCCCCGACCAGACCGCGCTGTTCAGGGCTGCGAACTTGTTATCTTCGATCGGGATGACCGTCCCAAAATACTCACGGAACAGGTCCGGGTGCTGGCGCAGGCCATCTTCAATCGACAGGAAAATCACGCCCTGTTTTTCGAGGTGCTCCAAAACGGAGTGGTAAACCATCTCAGATTCATATTGCGCACCCACCCCGGCCAAAAACTTGCGTTCGGCCTCGGGGATACCCAGTTTGTCGAAAGTCCGCTTGATATCGTCCGGAACGTCATCCCAAGATTTTTCGCTCTTCTCAGTCGGTTTGACGTAATAAAAAATCTCGTCCAGGTTCAATTCATCAAGCGCCGGGCCCCAATTGGGCATTGGGCGGCTCAAATAGTGCTCCAGCGCCTTCAGGCGGAAATCGAGCATCCACTGCGGCTCATCCTTCATGCGCGAAATATTTTCCACCACTTCGCGGCTTAAACCACGCTGCGATTTGAAAACGTAATTATCGTCGCGGTCATGAAAACCGTATTTGTAATCACCAACCTCTTCGAGGATTTTGGCATCTTCAGTCATGTCATCACCTTTATTGAAATCGAGACGACTTACTCGCTATGGGTATCTACCGTTATCAGCACTTTTACCTTTTTACTGCCCAACTCAACTTACCCATCGCCGTTCTACCGTTAAATAAACTTTCGTTACACGACCGGTTCTTCGTACTTCTCGCGCACCCAGTCATAACCGGATTCTTCGAGATGCAGTGCCAAATCGGGGCCGCCCGACTCGACGATGCGCCCGCCCATCATAATATGCACAAACTGCGGCTTGATGTAATTCAACAAACGCTGGTAGTGAGTAATCACCAGCACCCCTAATTCCGATCCGCTGAGCGTATTGACACCCTCAGCCACAATCCGCAGCGCGTCAATATCCAAGCCAGAGTCGGTTTCGTCAAGGATGGCAATTTCGGGCTTGAGGGTCGCCATCTGCAAAATCTCGGCGCGTTTCTTCTCGCCGCCAGAGAAACCATCATTCAAATAACGTCCGGCAAAAACCGAATCCATCTTCAGCATTTCCATCTTTTCCTTGAGCATCTTGCGAAACTCAGGGATGGGCATGCCCTTATCTTCGGGATTGGCTGTGCGGCGGCGAGCGTTGATGGCAGTGCGCAGGAAGTTCGCCACCGTCACCCCCGGAATGGAGACAGGATACTGGAAAGCCAGGAAAATCCCGGCCCGTGAACGCGCATCGGGTTCCAACTCTAGCAAGTTTTTTCCCTTAAACCAGACTTCCCCTTCGGTGACAGTGTAGCTCGGGTGTCCCATCAACGTATAGGCCAGTGTGGACTTCCCGGTGCCATTCGGGCCCATAATAGCATGTACTTCGCCCTGTTTAACTGTCAGATCGAGGCCTTTAAGAATTTCCTTGTCTTCGATGCTAACGTGCAGATTCTTGATGACCAACTCAGACATATTCGCTCCTTACCATTGACATAGCGCCTCGAGGGCGGATTTATCGACAGGCCGCCATTATAGCAAATCGGACGAAAAAAGTCAATATTTATGATATTTTTCTAGTATATTCATGCAAAGTTTTAACAATAAAACCACCCTGCCGAGATGATGCCGTGCGCCGATAAAGTGCGTGGCATCTCACCCGATTGCGCTCAGGATTGCGGGAAAAACACTGGTCAGGTCGGTGACGTTGACAGATATGTTTCGCGCTGAAGCGTTTCCAACCAGAAGCAGCGGCACAGGATTGGCAGTATGCCGCCGGGTGGACAGGTCTTCCAGGTTGCCGTGGTCGGAGGTTATCAGGATCAGGTTTTCGCCCTCCCAGGCGGCAAGCAGACCTCCCAAGACAGCATCAAAATTTGTCAGGAGAGTCTGGGCCTTGTCCATGTCCTGGCCGTGCCCGGCGTAGTCGCTGAGCCAGTATTCGAAAAAGGCAAAATCGAGGCGGTTGGACAGGGCCGCGAGGCGGGCGCCAGCCTCCGGCAGGGTCAACGTGGGTATATCGGGAATCTTCAGGCGTTCGCTCCAGGCTTCGGCGGTGAAATCGGCCGAAATGGCGCGGCCCGCCAGAAGGTCGGCGGTGGTGAACAGGGACAAACCCGCCCTGGTGACTGCCAGCGGGATGGAGGAGTAAATCCGTTTACCCGAGTCGATCCCCTGGAAATAACCGGGCGGGTAGGCATTGACCAGCGCAGCGCGCTTCCCGGCGCGGGTCAACTTGCCAAACAGGCCGCCATCCTGCAAGTGCGCGGCTGTGGCCCGGTCGGGCTTGGGGCCGTAATGATAACCAATTTCCGCCGGGACATTGCGCCCGGTCAGCAAGACAGCCTGGCCGGTGGCAGACTGGGGCAGCCCAGCCACGCCAAGTGAGGCATCCAGCGCATACAGGCTGGCGCGTTCACCAGTAAAGGGAGCCGTGGAAGCCAGCAATTTTTGCC
The DNA here is from genome assembly GCA_002412925.1 of Anaerolineales bacterium UBA5195. Lineage (GTDB taxonomy): Bacteria > Chloroflexota > Anaerolineae > Anaerolineales > Villigracilaceae > UBA5195. Next base: position 27,126 of record DHVZ01000041.1, read on the forward strand.
CACCAAGCAATTCCTGCAAATTGGGCATTTCGGCGCGGGCAAAGGGATTGATCAAGGGATCGTCCGCACCCAGGCCGACACCGTCCAGGAAGATAAAGAGGATCTTCATCAGTTTTTGGGTTCCAGTTTTCGCTTATGGTTTTTGAAAAACAAAATATGCAGAAGGACGCACCCCGCGCTCAAATCCTTCGGTGCGGGAATGGAGAATGAAACGGGCAGAAAGCCTCTCCAGGTCAACGGGAGAAAGGCCGGGGGGAGAAACGTTCGCGCCCGGGCGCAGGAAAGCGTACAAGAACCAGGCCCCGCCAGGGGCCATGATCCGATCGATTTGACGGAGGTAATCCCCCTTTTCCTTTTCGGTGAGGCCGTGAAAACAGCCTAAATCGAGAACAAAGTCGAAAGGCCCATCGATGCCATCCAGGCGGGTGACATCGCCGACACGCAGGTCGGCGCTCACCCCGGCCAGTTTCGCCTTCTTACAGGCCTGGTCAATGGCCCTGGGGATAAAATCGACGCCAGTCGCCTGCCAGCCCAGGCGGGCAAGCGTAATAACGTTGGTGCCGGTACCGCAGCCCAGGTCGATGGCGCGGCCTGGTGGGTGGCTCTTGAGAAAAGCGAGTAGTTCGGGCGGGGTCAGGCCGCTGTCCCAGGGCGGGCGGCGGAAATAAGATAAATGGAAGGCGATACGGCGCAAAAATGACCTCAAAAGTAATTCGTCGGTTATACTGGGCTTCATCAATACGGGGAGTTCCAAACTGCCGTATGTGACAATTTTCATGACATTTACACTTGGCAATTTGGTTGCAATACAAACTTTTCTTATCGGCTTGCCACTTCACTGGTAAAACTTCTTGGTGGCCATAGGTTGATTATATCCAAATGAAACCCAAAGCGGGGCAAGCTTTACGGCTTACCCCGCTTTTCTTTTGACATAGCCAAGATACTTTTGAGTAGCCTTGCCATCAGGCTTAAGGGGCCGCTTTCACTTCCCGATCATTTTCGCCAGAACCTGCATGTCCAATCATCCATCGAACTCGCTGTAGAAGATCTGCTCCCAGAGATCAAAGGCCGGATTCCCTTTGGTAATGGAAACAACCACTTCGCGACCCGTCACCTGGCGTTTCATGTGTGCATCGGCATTGCCTTCCCCGGCGCGGTTGCGCACATACTAGCCGATGGGGTCATGCGGGGCAAGCTGCTCCAGCCAATGCTCGTGATCCTGATGCACTTTATTCAAGTAAAACCACTGACATCAAATTCTTCGGATGGTCAGGATTCAAATCTTTCGCCAAAGAGCGATAAAAGGCCATCAATTGCAGAACAGGAAGATAGAGGACTGCCCGCCCGTTTTCAGGGATCCCTGACCTGAAAGCGACTTTTGTCCCTGACTCGCCCAGCGGCAGGATTTTTCCACCCATCACCTGCATCTGGTTTAATACAGCCTGTTCGTGGCTGGAATTCTTCTTCACCGCTCTCCGTACACAAAATGCAGAACATCATTGAAAAGATAGAAAAGTAGATAAAGCTCAAACTGAAAAAAGTGCCCAGGATCGGCAAAATTTGCCGCGGTGTTCACTCTGTTTTTGTCAAAATACAATCTTGCCTACATCGTTTCTAGCAGTCTACAATGCTCATCCCGCCTCACTCGCCAACTTATGTCACTGGATTTGTTCCTTTCGGTTGAAACCAAGCCGGCGATGGTTTTCATCGTAAGCTTGCTCCCGTTCGGCGGTTAGCTGAGTCGCCTTGGTGATTTTCTCTTTCAAAGCCAGATCCAGAAGCGCCCGGCTGGAAGGCGGCAGCATCTCGGAAAGAGCGCGCACACCCCGTTTTTACCAATCCTCGGGCGGAACGTAATCTGAGGGATGGGCTTCGATGACTTCCCGGATTAGTTTCTGCATCCGAGAATGGTCTGCGCGGATCAAAGGCTCAATCCGGGCGAGAGACGGTGGCTGTCACTGCCCCGCGAGGCGGGCTCGCAGCCAGCAGTGGAGCGAGGGCAGGTCAAGGGTGGTCGCGCCATAGCGCACGGTGGAACTGAGCGTGGCGCGGATCAGGTCGGCGTCTTCGGGATCCGGGGAAAAGAAAGCCTGGCTGGAAGTGGTGCAGGGCGCGCTCGGCGATGTAGAACAGGCGCTGGGCGGTCAGGCCGCGGGCGCGCAGGCCAGCCTCGATCACCCGCCGAGCGGCTTCGGCGCGGTCGAAGCCATCCTTCTCGACAAACAGGCCGGCCAGGAGTGCGGCGCGGAAGGCAGGCTTACCCAGAGTCAGGACAGACTCCGCTGCATCCATTGCCGTGTCGGAGGCGCGCTCGGCCATCGAGGGCCGCCGCCCGGTTTTTTCAGCCAGAGCAATCATCAGACCCTCGAAGAGTGTCCGCCGGGCGCGCAGGGAACCCCGCAGGGTGTCCGGGGGTTCGCGTTTCAGGGTCAGGGAATAGAGCAGGGGCAGGTTGGTGTAGAACAGGTCGGCCGACAGGCGCGACCAGGGGCGGTCCGCCAATCCCGGCACACCGGTTCCGCGCGCGGAAAGCGGCAGAAGAATGCCGCCTGGAAAAACCAGGTGGTCCTCGCGCAGTTCCACGGCTTCGGGGGCGATGGATACAAGGAAATCAGGGGAAGTTTTATCCGGCATAAGCCGGATGATACAAAAAGATGCAAAGGGGTCTGCCCGCTGCGTCATTACTTATTTTCCGCTACCCCTTGGAAGGGATTTGGGGCTGAGAGCAGGGTAAAATTTGAGGCATAGACACTCAAACTCCTACCCCACCTGAAATTGAATATGAGACGTATCAAATTGGTGTAGCCTATCTGGTCAAAGATCTTTTGGATCGGTTGGGCATCGTCAAGGCGATCGACTCGGTTATGGAACATCAGCCGGAAATTGGTGCCACGTATGGCACATTAGCCCAAGTAGTGATCATCAACCGGTTGAGTTTTGATCCGCAACCGTTGTACGCGCTGCGAGAATGGGCCGAACGACATGGCATCGACAAGTTTTTGGGCATCGATGCAGCCTGGTTGGACGATGATCGGCTGGGAGCGATGATGGAAGCCCTGGCAAAACACGCGGCAGAGATTTGGAAGGAGGTCATCGTGCGCGCGGTCGCCCTCTTCTCAGTGGTTCCGGAATGGCTGCATGCAGATACGACCTCGGTGTATTTTGAAGGTGCATACGAAGACGAACACGGGCAGCCCATCCAGGAAGAATATGCGCCGCGCCTGGTGCCGGGCTACAACAAGGATGGCAAACCACAAAACGTGCAGTATGTGCTCAGCCTGATCACCAGCCAGCGTGTGCCATTGCAGTATCAACCCTGGAATGGCAATCAAAGCGACGATGATGTCTACCTGGCTGATCTGAATCGTCTGCGAAAATCTGGTCTGGATTTGGGCAACACGGTCTTGATCTTTGATCGCAAAGGCTGCAACCGGGCGACCATGTTGGAATTGTGTAAAACCAACCAGCTTTTCCTTGGCGCTCATCCGTGGACAGACCGGGCCCGAGAAAAATGGGAACAAACCTGGCAGGAACTGCAATCTGGTGAGCGTACCTGGGTTGATGTGGACTATGTGGCTCGCAATGACCAACGCAAGCCAGCCGAAGCGCGCCCGCGGTACCGAGTTTGTGAAGTCGCCAGCGAAGTCGTGGATGAAACGACCGGCAAACGCTACCCTTTGCGCTGGGTGTTTGGCTGGAAAAGCAGCAAAGCTGACCTGGATGCGCGTCAACGCCGGAAAGAACTGGAAGCAGGCGAGCAAACCCTGCAAAAAATCGCCCGGCTACTCGGAAAATATGACTACACCAGCCGTACCACTATCCTCAATCGCCTGGAAACCCTGCTCAAAAAGAGCGGAGCCAAAGCTTACTTTGCTTACACTCTGGTGGGCAGCGATGACCAGCAAGATTGGCAACTCACCTGGACCTGTACCCTGGAGGCCGTTGACCAGGCATCTCGCTTCGATGGCGTCGTGCTCTTGTGTACCAATGTCCCGCTCGAACGTTTAGCGGCTGGCGAAGTCATCAAAAAGTACAAAGAACAAGTTGGCGTTGAGCAAACCTTCGATTTCATCAAAAGCCCGATCCAAATCCGTCCGCTCTGGCTGCATTCTCCCAGGCGTTTGGCGGGCCTGACCTTCCTGATCATGCTATCCGTTTTGATCGCTTCACTTCTCGAATATTACGTGCGTCAGCACATTGCCAAAAACAAAAAACTACTCAAGGGCTTGATGCCCGAAAACCGCGACAATCCTTATCCAACCGCTGAAAAGTTACTCAAGGCCTTTCAGGATTACTCTTTGGCTGGCGCCAAGTTCCCCAATGGCCTTTATCAAATCCATTATCCAAAAACACGCCCCATTCAAAGACAGATTTTGGATATCCTTGCCACCTTGCCCCCAAACCCTATCTGACAAGGGGCGGAAAATAAGTATTAAGCTACAAATGCAACCAGATAATGCAATTGCCAAACTGGAGAACAAGGAAGCAGGATATGGGCGTTTTGAATGCGCTTTCCACTCATCAGCTTGGACAGTAGCGATGGGTTTGGGTTCCAATGGCGGTGCCATGACAAACTGCGGGCTGTATTCCTGGGATGTGATACAAGCTTCATTTTACCAATAGCGAAGGAGCCTTCAAACTTGAATGAAGTGAAAGCCATGTTTCAACCAAGCCTCTGCCTAGATCAGATTTCCATTCTGTTTCAAGGGCGGCATGACATTGCGAGCCCAATCCTCGCCGCAGATGGTGGCAAAACCGACACTCAAGTGGCTGAAAACCGGTGCCATACAGTTCGCATAAATTGTTTTGGAGGAACGTACAGCCTCTTAAAATATGTGAATAGTTCACTAACTGCGATTCGCAGCCTTTAAAAGCCGGAGATAATACACAAAAATCCTGTTCCGGAGAAATCTCAAGCATGATCCTTGAGGCATAGCCTGACTCAATGGCTTTCGCAGCTTGTTCAACTGTCCACCAGCCTGGCCTGGCACAATAAGCAAGGCAGATTTCACAGTTGCACGGTTCAGAAGGGGGAAATTTCTGCAGGAGCATATTTTCGGTGCTTGGTCTGATAAATCGCTTGTTCCTTGTTCTGCTCATTTTTCTATCGACCCCAAATTTTGAATTGGCAGTTCAATACAAGAGGAATGGTGAAGGCGCACAGCTGGAGCAGGATCAAGGCTAGGGGTGGCAAAGTTGCCAGCGTCGGCGAAGGCGATGGTTATGCGGATACGATTACCAATGGAAAAGGTATATGCCGTAGGGAGCAGATCGAACACCATCTCGAACGGCTGGTTTTCTGGAATGGGAACTTGATTGCTCTCGTAGAAAGAATGGTACGGCAGGCCAAAGGTATCATAAGGCGGATTCAAGTCCAAGGCGCGGTGCGAGGCGCGCAGTTGTCCTTCGGTCAGATAGGTGGAATGCCCGTACGCATCCACCACTTCGAGATAGGCAAACACATCCAGATCAGTGGCGGTGGCTTGTAGCCAGAGATGGACAATGGGATGCCCGGTGATGGTGAGTGGCTGCTCGAGCGGCGGGGCGGTGTAGGTCAGGGCTTTGGCGTCGTTGCTCCGCAAGTCAGGGTACTCCATTTCCCAATTGACAGCCGTCCAGCGCGGTTTTTTGCCCATCGTTGCAGAGTAATCTACGGTGTAACTATCAAAGGTTTCAGCCGCGGGAGGTTCAATCAGCAGTAAACCATCGTTGGCGGAATCCACGCTACCGGCCGGGCTCGCCGCAAAATAGAAACGGGTGGGGGATGTTTCGCTGGGCGGCCAGACTTGCGAGGCCTGCCAGTGTCCATTCTTATCCCCTTCCATAACGTAGTAATGAATCGGCGGCTCATCCATGATGCCGTTATCAATGCCTTTGAGCCAGTAATCGAACCAACGATGGGCTTCGACGGCATAGTCGAGGTCAAACTGGTTGGCATCAATCTGACTGTGATCGAGCGGGCGCACCACCAGCCGCTTGGGAACAGTCAGATTGGCATACCACAGGAACATGTCGCGGGTAAAGATGTCGTACCAGCCGTTGGTCATGTAAACGGGCACACCCGCACGGTTGATGCGCTCGATGAAGGGGTAGAGGGCAAAATCGTCGCGCCAGATTTGCTTTCCGGAAGGTGTTAAACTGTCACGAAAGGGGTATTGCGCCATTACTTCCGCCGACTTTGCCCCTACAGTGGCTTGTTCGCGCTCGGCGCGGGCTTGCGCCAGGAGCAAGCCATCCGGGTCTGAATCGACAGGGGTTGCCAGGTTTTCAAGAAAGCCGGTGGACCAAGAGAAGAACCCGGCGAAGGATTGGTTATAGATGCCACCGGGGTAGATAACGGCGCTGTAGGTATCCATCGAACTGGAAGCGGGAAAAATGGCTTTGAGGTGCGGGTTGCCCGTTGCCGCGGCTGCAAACTGAATTTGCGCCTGCCACGAGTCACCATACATGCCGATATTGCCGTCACACCAGGGTTGGGCAGCGATCCAGTTCAGGATTTCGTCGGCTTCGCGCGCGCCCACTTCAAAGGATGGATCCATGACCCCAAAGGATGCGCCAGTCCCGAGGCGTTCCACGACCACAACAGCGTATCCATGCAGGATGAGCGGCTCCAGCCACTTGGTACGGAAGAGGGCATCCATCAAGTGGCCGCGCTCGTAGAGGATATAACGCACGCGCAGCATGGCGCGCTCTTTCCAACCCAGCTTGAACAGGCCAGAGAAAATATCTCTGCCATTTTTATCGAAAATGGTAAAGGTACGCAGATAGGGGGTGTATTTGAATAACACAGGCAGTGGTTCTCGGGCAGGCTGCCCCTTTTGAGTTGGCAGAATCAGGTCGTAGGCCAAACGTGTGCCATCCGAAAGGGTCAGGTAGTTGGAAGAGCGCTGTGTGCCGTCATAGATTTTTTCGGAGAAACCCCGGTATTTACCGAAGACTGAAATTTTTAAAGGCGACAGGAGGCGTTTGCCAACAGAAAAAATGGCTGTTAACAGCAGAACAACGATCAGTAGAATAATAAGTGGATTCAATTTCATTTTTAAGTTCCGTCTTGTAGTGATTTTGAAGCTGGCAAACCGAATGGTAATAGTACAATCGCCAGGCTGCCTTCTATTACTCCAAGCCTGCCACTACTTTCATTAAATCTTCTTTATAAACTTTTCCGGGTTCACCAGCGTTTCGTAATAAGGAGAAGGCATAACCATCGGTGTACCAATCCAGTTCTTCAGTATCATCATGCCGTCGATAAACAACGGGCATCGTTCCGATTTGAAGTACTTCACACCCTTCTTTCACTTCACCGCAGGAGACTGTGTAAAATGGCGAATCTGATTGAACACTTTGCATGATTTGAAAGAATGTGCCCATATCCCCATATTGATCATGGATTATTTTGAAATGCAGGGTAACGCAGGGAGCCGATTCCCGTCGGTAGGTTGCGAAATCAAATAAAACACCCTTCGGTAAATAGGTCGGCTTTTTGATATGGAAGCCTGCAATTTTTTCAACATCCGCGATACTGCCCGAGATGATCGGGGGGAATTCGACAGCGGATTCTGTGATAGTGGTAGCCGATGCTACAGTCGCCACACTGGTGGAAACATTGGGTTGAACTGAAGTTATCTGGCAAGCAGCCAGGCCAGATATTACTATTAGTAAAAAGACAATCCAAGCGTTTTTCATATTGATTTCTTTCTTCAGATTGGTCGGAGGCAATTGGTGGAAAGCAATTACAGTCCACCAGCCTTCCTGTTTTATGGCACGTAAAGTCCCAAAAACACCGGCACGCTCAGCCCCAGCAAGTTGACGAGAAAATGACTAAGAATTGGCCAGCGCAAGCTGTTTGTTGTGAAGCGAAGAAACATCCACAGCATGCCCATCAAGATTGTGCCCACAAACGCGGAGGAATGCCGACCGGCCGGTGAAATGACTCCCAGCCAGGCATGGTGCAGGGTAAAAAAGAACAGGCTGTACGAGGCGCTGACCCAACGTGGCCATTTTGGGTTGACATCCAACAGGAGACCGCGCCAGTACAATTCTTCCAGGGAAGGGTTAAGTAAAACGAATAGAGCGGTTCCCAAAAGCGCCGGCGCGGACAGAAGCAAATGCCTATTGGGGAGCAGGATGGGGAATGTCAACGCAACCGGAAACAGGATGGATAAAGCCAGCCACCACCGCTTTCCGCGTGCGGGTTGCAGCCAGCGACGAATAGAGAGCCACCCGCCGAGCAACCAGGTCAATCCGCCAATCAGCGCCCAGTAAAACAGGCAGAAGGGTAACCAGGCCCAATTGCCACAACGATCAGCAAACAAACGGATGCAAAACTGCCCAAGCAGAATCACAAAAACGGGGGATACAAGCGCCAATTTCTCACGATTCCACATAAGTCAACCTTGTTCGTTGACCAACAAAGCTTTTGCCAGCCAGCCGGAAATATTAGCCAGAAGGCGCACCGTGTGAAGGCTAATAGGCAGAAGCAACAGCCCGACCAGGAATGCCAGTGCTGCATTTCCCAAAGTATTTAGCCGCCATACGCCAACAACCAGGTTCTGGAAACCAGCCAGATAAGCCAGCGGCATTGCCAGCAAGGCCAAGGCAGGCAACAGGGCGAGAAAAAGAACGGCGAACGAGATTACTCCCAATGGAATTTTGATCAGGGCGTGAAACACATGTTTCCAGGTTGAGATGGCTGCAAGCAGGCGGATAGGCCGGAGTAAGATCGAGTCTTTTGTCCACATGGCTGTGTCGAGGGGAAGGTTTACATTCAGCAAGTGATTCATCATCCACTGTTCCGGCAGAACAAACAATTGCAAAATCCAGACCAGGATGGGCAGGATGAGCAAGCCGCCCAGGATAACGGAAGCGGTTTTGATTTGCGAAGCCAAATCCAGGTTTGGAAGGATGGAAAACAGCGGGCCGGTCAATCCCCAGGCCAACGCCAGTCCGATTTGCAGGGTGAGATAATAGGCAAACCCAAAGATAATGTTTCCGACCAGGCAGGCCAGGTTGCGAAAGGTTTGCGCGTCAACGAAGGGGCCTGTGAGGGTTCGCAGAACCGTTTTCATATTTTTTCCTTTCTATCCTGATACTAAATCTAAACCGCCTGTCCTGTCATCTATCCAGGGATGGATTTCGATTACAGCCCTCAAAGTTCTATTTGATGTGGACGGCTTCCCGTTTCAAAATCTTGGAACGTCCCATATCGAAAAGGTCTACTGCTTAGAGAATGAAAGTGATGAAAGACCGTCAGAGCGGTTGACCTGAACGGTATATCCCGGTTTTGAGCGCAGCCATCTCACCAATTCAATCAGATAGTTTGGCGAGATAGCCGGAGACAAATATATCGGCCCATCGAATAGGGATGCACAAGATGGTTAACGCAATCCAGATATATTTCATGGTTCGTTTCCTATATTTATTTTCTGCACCACGCTACGGATGAAGGTGATACTGCGCCCTTCGTCTATGCTAATCATCTTATCGCCGTCGTTCAGGCTCTCCTCAAAACGTCTGAAAATCTGGTAGCCTTCACCATCCGGGAAGGTATCGCAAAGTTCGACGGCCACCATTCCAGTGTGTAGCCAGTGTAGCCGCCACCAATCAGGCGAGTGCCAGGAATAGTAATCCGGCTTCCAATACGGTTGCAGATGCCCTGGCGCTAACCCATCGAATTCTTGCAAAATGCCGGGGACAACCATGCCAATTTGCCCGCCAGGTTTGACCAATTTGATTAGATGGTTTTGCAGGTAATAGTCATCCGTGCCAAAGAATTGCAGGCTGTTAATACCTACGACGGCGTCGAAGAAATCCTCCGCAAAAGGCAATTCGCGGGCTTCAGCGCGCATGGGAAAGACCTTATGCGCCAGACCGGCGGCGCGGATACGCGCCCAATTTTCACTGGGCGCTATCCATAAATCGGCAGCCCAAACCTGTACATCGAACTCTTTGGCGAGAAAAATCGAGGTGATGGCTTTGCCGCAGCCCAAGTCAAGAATGCGCATTCCGGGATTCCACTCCATCACATCGCAGAGCGATTCCATCAACCACAGACAGTGAGAACCAATCTGGTTCTCTACAATCCAGTGAATGTCGTATTTGGTCGAGCGCGGGTACCGTGCTTGTAAGTCGGGAGAGCAGAGCATGTCCAAATTCATCATCGATTTCCTGTGTCATAAGAAGAAGCATGTAGTGAAACCAGAGTCAATCCGAAGTCACGCAGGCAGAAAAGCAATCCATACAGGGCAGCCTGGTCAGGCAGTGAACCACACAGCCTGCTGTTCCCATCTGATAGGCAAATCACGGTCAGCCCAGCCAACTCATCGGACCATTCCGGCGACAAATGCCCGCCAACCATAACATCGACCCAGATGTTCGTCGTGTTCATCTCGCGTTCATCTTACAAATAAACCACCCTCGCCGTCATCTATCCCAGGATGGATTTTCCCCCGTATAATTGACCTATGGCCGCTGAACCCTCCGCCCCGTTACTGGGGACGCGCTTCTTCCCGCCACCTGTGCCTGCCGGGTATGTCCTGCGTTCGCGCTTGCATGACATGCTTGCTGACGGGCTTCATGCACCGCTGACGCTGGTTTCGGCCTCCGCCGGGTTTGGCAAATCTACGCTGGTTGCCGAATGGATACAAACCAGGCCCGATTTGCGCGCCGTCTGGCTCTCTTTGGAGCCTTCTGACAACGAATGGGGGTGCTTTTTCCGCTATTTCACTGCCGCCTGGCAGACCCTTTTCCCAGATGCGGGCCAAACCGCCCTGAGCGAACTGAGCACTTCCCCCAATCTTCAACACGAAACCCTGGTCAATGCCCTGCTCAACGACCTGCTGGCAAAGAGCAGCCAGGATATAGCCTTGCTTGTGCTGGATGACTATCATCGTATCGAGACGCCAGCCATTCACCAGATGGTGGCTTATTTTTTGGAACATGTGCCGCCTGTCTGCCGCCTGCTCCTGATTTCCCGCGCCGACCCGCCCCTTCCACTTGCGCGTTGGCGCTCTCGCCGCCTGATGCGCGAACTGCGCACCAATGACTTGCGTTTCACTCCTGACGAAACCGCCGCCTTCCTCAACCGGGCCATGTGCCTGAACCTGACCAGGGAACAGGTTGAAACCCTGGAAACCCGTACCGAGGGCTGGGTGGTTGGCCTGCAGCTGGCGGCGCTTTCTTTGCAGGGCAAGGCAAATGCCGATGAGTTTGTGCGTGCGTTCGGTGGAAGCCATCGCTATGTGCTGGACTACTTGATGGAGGAAGTGGTCAATCAACAGACTGAATCGGCCCGTCGTTTCCTGATGGCTATTTCCCTGCTGGAAAACTTCTGCGCCCCTCTTTGTGACGCCTTGCTTGAAACTGACCCGCCCTGCGCCCAAACCATGCTGGAACAACTCGAAAGGGCCAACCTCTTCATCATCCCGCTCGATGACCAGCGGACGTGGTATCGTTATCACCATCTGTTTGCCGACTTGCTACGTGTGCGCCTGCGCCAGACCTACCCACAGGAAATTCCCGCTCTGCACCGCCGCGCTGCCCTGTGGTTCAGCCAAAATCGTCATTGGCACCGGTCCATCCAGCATGCCCTGGCAGCCGGTGATTACGTGCTGGGCGTTGACCTGTTCGAGCAAGCCGTCCGCTCCGATGGCCTGGATTTCTTATTCAGCGGAATTCGTCCACTCCTGAAACCTTTCCCGGCCGAATGGCAGGAACGCGCACCCATCCTGAACCTTGCCGGGGCAATCGTCAAAATTGAAGCATCCCAGTTATCTGGCATTGAGTTCCTGCTCCGAACAGCAGAGCAAAAACTGCCCGATGAACTGTTGGGTATGGTATATGTCGCCCAAAGCTTGGCTGCTTCATTACTAGGCGACAGCCGTTGGATTGCCGAATCGAGCCAGCAAGTTATCCAACGTCTGCCGGGGAACACCAAAGCCCAAGTCAGCGCCTGGATTCAGCTCGGCAATGTCGCATTTTACGAAGGGGATTTGCGCGAAAATATAGCCTGTTGGTCGCGCGCCTTGGAATTGAGCCTGGCCAATGACTATCCCTTTGGTGTGATGGCATCGTTAGACAACCTGGGGCGGACGTATTGCAATCCTGGCGACTTGAACCGCGCCGAGACATTCTTCCAGCGCGCGCTGGATTTCATCTCCAACCATCCCTCCCCGCGCTGGCTTTCCGCCACCCAGCGAGACTACAGCGACTTGCTGCGGGAACGGAATCAACTGGAACGAGCCCGCGAGATGATGTCGGCCAGTCTCGAAACCGCCGCGCAATGGAACATGCCCAGTGGGCAAGGCCTGGGTTACATCCACATGGGGCGCATTCTGCTGGCGCAGGGAGAACTGCCCGGCGCCTGGGAGATGCTCCAGCAGGCAGAACAGGTTTGCCGCGCCCATACCGTCTATCCCGACCTGAGCGTCCTCACCCAGGTTTTTCGCGCCAGGCTGTTCCTCGAAAACGGAAAGCCCGCTGAAGCCTGGGAGACCTTGCAAGCCTGCCTGGTTTTGCCTTGCGGCGCGCATGCTTTTCACCGCGAATGGCTTCAGATTGCCCAGGGCAGGGTTTTGCTGCGCACCGACCGGCCACAGGAAACTCTTGATTTATTAGAAAACCGCCTGGACGCGGCGCGGGAGGTCCGGCGAGGGAGAAACTGGCTCGAAATGAGCCTGCTGTGCGCCCAGGCGCTGGCCAACCTGGGAAGGGAGGGGGCCGCGCTAGAGCATCTCGCGGCGGCGCTTGAATTTGCCCAACCCCAAGGCTTTATCCGTATCTTTTTGGACGAGGGCGAAGCCATGCGGGCATTATTGGGTCATTTCAGCCAGAAATTCCCCTGTTCGGCGGCGCAACCGTTTGTGACCGGCCTGTTGTCCACCTTCCAGCCAGAAACACCCCTCAGTGGTGAGTCGCTCATCGAACCGCTGACCGGGCGTGAGCGCGAAATCTTGCAACTCGTGTGCGAAGGACTCTCGAACCAGGAAATCGCCCGCCAACTGGTGCTTTCCGTGGGGACGGTAAAAACCCATATTCACAATATCTTTGGCAAACTGGGGGTGAGTAACCGTCCGCAGGCAATCGCCCGAACCAGGACGATGTGATGCAAGCGTTTTAGCGATTTGGCTCGTCATTTGCTTGACCCCCGCGCCAAATCATAGTAAATTAAACGAAATCGCCCCTGCGTCACCAGGAGCGATCTCATTGCAAGTCTTGCACCTTACTATAACTCTGTGGTCAGAGTGTTTTTTCATGCCTCAGCATCTCTGCTAAGACAAACCGCCTATTTTTTACCATTGGCGGCCCCGACGGGGTTCGAACACGCTACACCAATAGTAAAATTTTCAAAATCCCTAAAAACATCAAAAATCATTAGAAAAACGCGCTAAAAGGCGTGTTTTTTGTTAGTTTTTCCCTTGCGTGAACTATTTTTTTACTATTGGCGTGCCCAAAGATTTAGACAAGCGCCCACCACTAGTAATATTCTAGGTCTCGGAACGCACTCCTTTCCAAGGCTGCTAATCAGGCAACCCCTAGCTGGTGCCGCAAAAAACAAAAGGGTTAAAAAGCACGTAGCAGGGGCGTGAGTTCCTCCATGAGTTCAGCTTCCGAGATTTTCTTTTGCGTGACCCACCACCTGGCAGTGTACACCAGCGCTCCAGTAAAGAATTGGGCCATGACCGGGGGCGAGGCGGGGAGGGGGACTCCATTGTCAGCATCTTCCTTCAATTTTTGAGTAATATCCAGGGTTATTTGCCTGGAGAGAATATCCAAAACAGTTGGCAGCATCTCGCTCTCAAGCACCGTTTGCACCAGTTTTTCATTTGAGTTTAGGAAATCTAGGGTGTGCTGGATAATGCCGAGGTAAAAAGACTGCGGAAGTGCGTCGTCTGTTTGCTGCCGGATTTGAGCGTCAAACTCGGCTTGTTTCCCCCAAACCACAAAGGCAAAAAAATCAAACTTGTCGGCGAAATGTTTATAAAAGGTGGCTCTGCGTACCATAGCCCTCTCGCACAGCTCATTTACGGCAATCTCCTCAAATTTTTTCTCACCCAGCATTTGCCAGAAGGCATCCGTGAGCGCCTTATGGGTCTTGATGACCCTCAAATCAGTTTTTGGTTCCACAAGTTGCTCCTTTTTGGAAACATCCAGCGCAATATGTCAATTAAATGACACGCATGGCCTTTGTGTACGTTGTCAGGCTGTTATGGGGGTAGTATACTCCACTTATTGAACAAATGTCAACTAAGTTGCAGTGTATCAATAAAAGGAGACGCACTTTGGACACATCGATCTTGTTTGAGCCGATCCAGATCGGCAAAATCGAACTAAAAAACCGGATTGCCATGTCGCCCATGAACATGGGATATACCGGGCCGGAAGGCTACGCCAGCGAGCAGACCAATGCCTGGTATGCCACGCGCGCCCGAGGCGGCTTTGGCCTGATTATTACCGAGTGTGTGGTCGCCAACCCCTATCCGTGGCGCGGCAGTGATTCACTGAACCCCCTGCTGTTGGAAAGTCAAAACAAATATCGCCAGTTAAGCCAGTTGGCCGATGTCATCCATTCTTACAAAGGCACCAAAGTGTTTATGCAGCTTTCGCCGGGCTGGGGACGGCAGGGGCACCCCGACCTGGAACATGAAAGCATTGCTTCCGGCGCGCCCTCGGCAATCCCGATGGAGATGGACCTGCGCAAATTCAACAAAGGCTGGGCAAAGCAGGTCAAACGCCTGGGCATCGATTTAATTGACGAGCTTGGTGGGGTGGAAAAAATCCAAAGTTTGAGCGACGAGGATTATGAGGGCTTGAAGGAAATTGCATTCCCCTACATCCAAGAACATGCCCCCCAGTTCTACCATGTCGTCAAGGGCCATACCCCGCGCGAGCTGACCATCGCTGAAATTGCAAAGCTGGAGGACTTTATGGTGGAACAGGCCTGCGCTGCCTACAGCCTGAGCTACGACGGTGTGGAGTTGCATACGCCGCATGGCTATCTGCTGCATCAATTTCTGTCGCCGCGCTCCAATCAGCGCAGTGACATCTATGGCGGGAGCACGGAAAACAGGGCGCGGGTTGTGACCAATATCCTCGAACGGATTCGCAAGAAGGTCGGCCCCGATAAAGTGCTGGGCTGCCGCCTTTCCGGTGATGAACTCATGCCAGACGGCCTGACCCACGCAGAAGCCTGCAAGATGGTCAAGCTGTTTACGGACGCGGGCGCAAACTATTTCAACATCTCGCAAGGTTCCTACGAGAACCCCGGCGCGGCCTTTGCCCCGGATGGCGAGGATGACTTTACCCGCTGGGCGCCCGGATTTAAGGATGCCAGCGGCGGGATGCCGATCATCACCCCCAGCTTCATCCACCCGGAAACGGCGGCAGCGGCCATCTCAAGCGGCAAGACTGACATCATTTCGTTAGGGCGGCAGTCCATTGCGGACCCCTATTGGCCGGCGAAGGTCAAGGCCGGGCGCTCCGAAGACATCATGAAATGCACGCGCTGTCAGCAATGCTATATGAACCTGTTCGAGTCGCGCTGGATTCGCTGTTCGGTCAACCTGACCGCCGGTTTCGAGAAATATTACCCCGAACTCTGGCAGAACGACGGGTTGATGGATGCGCGCGCCAGGAAGTTTATGGACAAACGCGCAGACCTTCCGCAGATTTAGGCAAAGGAGCAACAAAAATGACGCACAATTTTGAGGATGATTTTTTCAAGATCGATCCCGAATGTCACATCATCGGCGAGATGGAGCCGATCAACCATTTCCCCGGCGTCCAGATGTGGTGGAAAAGCATAGACGGCATTATGCGTCCGCTGATGCAAGGCGCGCCCGCCGACTACATGAAGGAACTCGAACCGTGGGAAATGCAGAAAAGCACCGACCCGGAGAACATCCTGCGCGCCATGGACAAATATGGCGTGGATATCGCCTGTCTGCTGCCGGAATCGATGATGGATACCACCGGCTACACCAGCCGTTGGTTCACGAACGGCGACACCTGGAAAGCGGCGCAGACCCACCCCGACCGCTTTATCATTGAACCCAATCTCTCCCCGATCAAACAACGCGGCGTGAAGAACGCTATCTGGGAGATGGAATATTGGGTGGAAAAAGGCGCCAAAATCTTCAAATATTACTCACCGGAGGATACCTATATCAATAATCCCGACCTTTGGCCGTTCTATAAACGCGCCGAGGAGTTGGGGATTATTCTTGACCTGCACACCGGCTTCTGCTGGTGCCCGCCTGGAAAGAGCAAATACTGCCAGCCGATTCAACTGGATGATGTGGCCCGCGATTTCCCCGAACTGAAGCTGGTCGCCTTCCACATGGGCTACCCCTATAGCGATGACCTGAACCTGGTGGCGATGGGACATCCGAATGTCTATCTGTGCCTGAGCCTGCTCGTGCCGTGGGCAATCACCGCGCCCTATAAGTTTGCCAAAATCCTCGGCGAAGCCATGCGCTTTGCTGGCCCTGAGCGGATCATCTGGGGGACGGATAGCGCCGGTTACGCGGCGCAGATTGGCGCGGCAGTGTTGGGTCTGCGAGATTTCCAGATGCCGGAAGAGCTTCAATGGCAGTATGGCTACCTGCCGCTGACCGATGACGATAAGCGCAAGATGTTCGGTGGCAACCTGGCCGGTCTTTTGGGCATCAATCCATCCGCGCGGCGGGTTGGACAAGCCTCTGCCGCTACAACCACTCCTGTCGTAGTGGCAACGCCCAACCAGGAAATGGCCGCGCTGAAGAACACCTACGAGGTGGTTGTTTCCTCTCCGCTGGGTGAATTGCCTGGCAAAGCCGTTGTGAAGGTTGACGGAAATTCCTTGAGCGGGACGTTATCCCTTCTCAACCATGACAATCCATTTTCTGGTGGCTCGTTTGTGGATGGGAAAGTAACCTTCAAGGGCGAATTAAAGACCCCCATTGGCAAGATGGCCTACACCGTTACAGGAACGCTGATAGAAGGCAAGATCGAGGCGGTGGCAAAAACGAAAATGGGCGAACTTTTGATCCGGTCAAAGTAGCGATGTAGACCCGATCGCTAAAAAGCCCAACTGCCTGCCTGATGCGGGTTCGAACCCGCGATCTGCCACCCAGTTGGGGTCTGTTGAGTATTCATAAACTATTGTGCCACCGGGTAACTTCAAAAAACAAGTCTCCCGGTGGCACAAATTAGTCTAAACTACAACGATTTGGCGCGGTTTAGTTATCCACCACGGAGAATGGCGGTACCACACTTGTTTGGCAAAATCCCAATCTGGGCCAACACAGCAAAGCGGTCAGGGACGCCCCAGTGTTCCACGACCTTGCCGTTTTTCAAACGCAAAATGTCCATGACGGTGACCTTAATCGGTTTTCCGTTGGGTGGTCCCATGAAACCGCCGGTGTTCGTGCCCGTAAAGGTTAGATGCAGCCAGACCTTGTTACCTTAAGCAACCATATCTTCGATCTCGAAACGCCCATCGGGGAAAGCGCGATAAAGATACTGGAAATTTTCCTTCATCCCGGGGGTCGTGGGTCTCGTTCCAAATTGGTTCTCAATAAAACCAGGCTCGAAATACTCATCGATGAGCGCAAGGTTGTGAGCGCTCAACCCGTCTTCGATGATACGCCGGACGATCTCCTTATTCTGTTCTGTAGTCATTGCTTTCCTCTTACCAGTAAACTAGTTTTTGCCGGTGACCTGCCCCGCGATATAAGCGGCATCCGTACTCACGCCACCCAACAGGGACGAACTCAAAGCTGTCTGGAACATAAGACCCAGAAAATACAATCCCGGAGCATCCTGGACGATGCCGCGCGAGTGCTTTGGGTAGCCATCTTCACCCAAAATGGGCAGGTCGATCCAATCATAAGATGGGAGAAAACCGGTTGCCCAGAGCACGCCTTCCACATCCAGAACACGGCCATCTTCGAACTGCGGTTTTCCCGCTTGCATACCGGAAATGCGAGGCTCAAGTTCAATCCCAGCCTGCGCAAGCTCATCGCGCCGGGCGCGTCCGAGCGGGGTACCGCGGTGAGATTCGCTCGCGCGGACTTTTCTCCCAATGGGCGTGTTCACCGTCAGCACATGGTTCATGAACCACCAGATGGGATGACCGCCAAAGACTTTGCCCAGCGGCCCATTGGCCGGGATGCGCCCCACGTCCCGCCCCGCCAGCCAGACCCGTTTCCCCGCTCGCACAAGTTCCAAAGCGATCTCAGCCCCCGAGTTCCCCGCTCCAACCACCAGCACAGATTCAGCCGGAATACTCGACGAGTTGCAATACTCGCTCGAATGCAGCTGCAGGGTCGAAGCGTCTAGTTCGCCGGCAATCGGCGGAGTGTAGGGAGCCTGGAATGGGCCGGTTGCCACGATCACATTACGGGCCGAGAGATTGGAGTCCCCGGTGGAGATGTGATATCCATTTCCATTGCGGCTGAGATGATTGACCCTAACTTTATGCCGCACCGGCAGGTTGAACTGTTGGGCATAGCCTTCTAGATAATCAGCAGCTTCATTTTTTGTGGGGAGGTAATCAGCGGGCCTGGGGAACCGCGAACCGGGCAGGTTGTTGAACTTACTGGGGGTGAACAGTCTCAAACTGTCCCAGCGTTTACGCCAGGAATCGCCCGTGCGAGGGTTTTCATCGAGGATCATAAAGTTTTCGTGCTGGCGGGCAAGGAAATATCCTGCCGCCAAACCTGCCTGCCCCCCGCCTATCACAATTGTGTCGAAAGACTCATCCATACGGGATGAAGCCAGGGTTTGTTCTGTACTCATCTTTTCTCCTTTACCAATAAACTTCCTGCCGAATTAGATACACCTAAACTATATTGAACATACTTATGATATAATTAATTAAAGCGAGAGTCAAGAGGTAAATTTGAACAAGAATCCCACAAAGCGCAAATACGACTCTACCCGCCGGCAGGCCCAGGCCCGCTCCACACGCCGCGAGATCGTCGAGGCAGCCCGCCGCTTGTTCTTTTCATCTGGATACAGCGGCACAACCATTGAAATGATCGCACGCGAGGCAGGCGTCGCCACCGAAACAGTCTATGCCGTTTTTGGAAACAAAATGGCGATTCTGGCAAAGCTGGTGGATATTTCCATCGTTGGCGATGATGAACCCGTGCCCCTGCTGGAGCGCCCGAATATCCAGGCAGCCACTCAGATCAACAACCCCGGTCAATTGATTGAAAAGTTTTCAACCGATATTGCCGGAATTATGCAGCGCATGAGCCCGGTCTTTATGCTGCTGCGCGCCACCGCCCCGTCCGAACCGGAAACCGCGGCATTACTGGAAAAGCTTTTGAAGGGACGCATCGAGGGGATGACATTTTTCGTCAGCCAATTAAAACGCATGGGGGCGCTCAGGGAAGGTCTCAGCGTGGAGCAGGCCGCCGAAACCACTTGGGTCATTTCGAGCGGCGAAGTCTTTCACATGCTGACGGTTGATCGCGGTTGGATGAAGGAGCAATACGTCCATTGGCTGGTGGTCACATTGGGGCGAGTGCTTTTGCACTGAGAAACTCCCGAATTTTTCACGTTTCACATCAAAACACGCCTTGCAGTTGTAGTCTAAACTACAAATTCAAGAACACTGTTGAAAAAGAGTGGCGATGATTGGGATTATAGAATTTCCCGGTATTGTTAACTTGATACATGTTCACCTTTTATCACTCTGGACAGGAACAAAAAAGCGGACGTAAATCACGTCCGCTTTTGAAACCTTGTATTTATGGTCGCCAGGAGAAGGAACACGCCTGTTCACTGGATGTCAGGCCCTTGATCTCCAACGGGATGGCTTGCCCGGTTTCGAGAGCAACCGCCACAAAATGCGGGATGCCATCATAAACATGCATTAACAGGTACTGGTTGTCGCTGGAAAACTGAAAATTCCAAAAAGATGGTTCCACATAAATATCATCGGCGACGTACACTTCGCGCACGGAACCTTCCGCAGGAAAAACGCTCAAACCACCCGCCGCAGCCGATTGAGCGGTGCGCGCACCGATGTAGACCCGGCGCTGGTTGGCAAATGCGACCAGCGAGGCATCCGGCGACCAGGCCAGCGGGTAAATACCGGACGTGTAATTCGAGAAGGCCCCAAAGGTCTGGATCACACTGCCATCCAGCGCCAGCACATCAACAGATTTTGTGGGTGTATTGTTGGTTTCTCCCGGGGCATCCACGGCCAACAGTGCGCCGCCAGCGGGAGCGAGCGTGTAAAACGCCTGGCGCTCTGATGTGAACAACGGCCTGATCTCGCCATTCAGGGTCAACAACTCGAAGGTGTATTCCGCGGCGGGATACAAACCCTGCCTGTGCTGCAGGAGCAGACTGTTGCCGATCCAACCGTGGATCGAGGCGCTGATAGTGCTCAATTGTTGCAGACCGGAGCCGTCCGGGTGAACGAGGTAGATGCCGTCATCGGCCTGGGCTGGGTGGAACGCCCAGGCGCTACTCAATACCTGGAAGGCGATCCGCTGTCCATCAGACGACCAGGTGGGGGTGTAGAAAAATTTTCGTTCGGCGCGATAGACTTCCCGCCAGGTATTCAACTGCGCGTCGAACAGGTACAGGGTGGATGGAGAAATTTCAAAGTCTGCGGGAGATTGATTGGCGAGTTGCGCCAGCTCATCTTTGGTTTTGCCTGTGGAGAGTTCGTCTTCCGGGTGCGTCACCAGCAAACCATATCGCCCTTCCGGCGACCAGATCAGCCCGCCACCATCCACCCCAGAAACATCTTTCATGTTAAACGGGGTTTGCACGGTTTCCAACTCGGGGCATTCGATCAGGCCAACCACACACGAACCCGGCAGGCGCGCCAAGCGAGATGTTGATTCGTCAATCCCGGCCGAGGGTTCGGCGGGGGGAATATATTCCTTCGAGGTGATAATGGTGAAATACAGTTCGCCGTACGGGTCACGTTCCGGGGTGGGAATGCCGGTTGGGACAGAAGAAACTTCCGGGGTATCGGTCGAAGCGGGTAACGATGTGGGAGATGAATCCGCCGGTAAAACGGAAGCAGGTGTCGGGTCGGTTTCGATGCTCACGTTGAAAACACTGTGGGGCAGCAACCATCCCAATCCGAGCAAAAAAAGTGAAGCTATCAGGCTAATAATTGAACGTTTCATAAGGGTCTCCTTTTTGTGATGTCCAATTTATAACAACTGGATGTCACAAGCCTGTCACGCGGCTGTCAGGGTTTGGTGACAGGCTGTTGGCGGAGATGTTGCGTTAAGCCGTTTTTAGACCGGCAGGCGGACGGTAAATACAGTCCCCCGCCCGAGGGCCGGGTCGCTGCGCAGGGAGATTTCTCCGCCATGAAGTTGAACAATGCGCCGCGCCAGCGCCAACCCGAGTCCGCTGCCTTCCGTTTCGCGAGCATTTTCTCCTCGATACAGGTCATCGAAAATACGCTGCTGATCCTGCAAGGCGATGCCCGCACCGCCATCGGCCACTTCAATGAACAAAGCGCGCCCATCTTCGCGAACACGGACTTCAACGGCATCGGCGGCGGAGCTGTATTTGAGAGCATTGTCGAGCAGGTTGTAAACAGCCAGACCGAGCATGTCGCGGTCACCGGTCACTGGCGGCAGAGCCGGCACCCTGGAAACCATCAGGTTAATACTGCGCCCCCGATAGGCCGGGAGGCCATTCGCCGCGCCAACCATTTCATCCACCAGCTCAGCGACATTCACGGGGCGATGCTCGAGCATGCGGGCGTCCAGTTCGGCCAGTTTGCGCAGATCACGCAGGATGCGCCCCAGGCGTGTGGCAGCCTGGCTGGCATTATCGACCGCGGCCTGGATGTCGGCGGCGCTTTGCGCTTCGCGCAAGTTGGTTAACGCGGCCTGCAAACCCGTAAGCGGGTTTTTCAACTCATGGTCAAGCCGCCGCAGGAATTGGCGATGCGATTCGTCCCGTTCGCGGGTGATTTTGTCAACGGATCGCTCTTTTCCCCACTCGAAAGCAACAGCCAGGAGTTGGATCAGCACCGCCAGCCCTAACAGGACGGCAAAAATCCCGGCGCCGATGCCCACCCGAAAAACCATGACCGGCTCCGGCTGCCAGAAAACAGGGATAAGATAGAGCGCCAGAGCCCCAACGGCCAACGAAAACAACGCGAGAATGGCAAGAAATTGTTTCACGGCAGCATCCTGACCGGGGCTACAAAACAGTAGCCTTCACCGGCCTGCGTTTCGATGAATTTCGGTTCAGACGGGTCATCGCCGAGCGCTTTGCGCAGTTCGAACATACGGGTATCGACGGTGCGAGTCCCCGCCGGGTATTCCCAGCCCCAGACCAGTTGCAATAAGCGCTCACGGCTGATGACTTCATCTGGGTGGGTCATCAGATATTCGAGCACGGCAAAGGATTTGGGACTGAGATCGAGCAGCCTTCCGTTGAGTGTGGCGCGGCGCGCGCGGCGGTCAAGGATCAGGTCATGGGCGGAAAGCCGCCAGGCGGTGGCAAGCGAAGGTTGTCCGCTTTGCGAGCGGCGCAGAACAGCGCGGACGCGCGCCAGTAGTTCGTGCGATTCGAAGGGTTTGTTCAGGTAATCATCCGCGCCTTCTTCCAGCGCCAGGGCGCGTTCAATGGCATCGCCGACCTGGGTAAGCAGGATGGTCGGCGTTTGCAACCCGGCGCGGCGCAAGCGGCGCAGCACTTCGCGCCCGTCCATGCGAGGCATGAGCACATCCAGCACGATCAGGTCAGGGCGCAGAGTCTGGGCTTTTTCGAGCGCGTCCACGCCGTTGGCAGCAGTCAAAACGTGGAATCCGGCGCGCTCAAAAAACGGCACCAGGCTGTTGGAAATCGTCGGGTCATCATCCGCAATAAGAAGGTCGGGGCGGTCATTCATACTGAAAATTATAGCGGGAAAAACAGAATCAGGACACCGTGTCACGAAACGGTGACACGGTGCCGCCAAACCTGTCCCATCTCAAATCGCGGCCCACTAATGAGCAGCTCATCATCAAGCCCGCGATCCATTTTTTCGGCAAAGATTTATACCAAATATGGGTTAAAACAAAAAGCGCCCATCAATGCACGCCTTCTTGGTACAAAATCTTCAAAAAATCTCACAAAGCCTAAATAAAAAGCAGAACTCCTGAGAGAATTTGGTTCTCTCAGGAGTTCTGTTATACCGGATTTACTTCGATCCGGCCCCGACTGGGATGGAGGGGGTACCGAAGTAAATTTGGGGGGACAGGATTTCCCTGAAATTTAATTTGTAAAAGAACAGCGATTACTCCCGCCATTTTACTTCACGAGACGTAATTCAATAAGCCTGTAATCTTATTCAAACCCATTATTTTGCGGATGTACCACCTTTAGCCCAAGATGTGTTTCGCAACCATCGAAATCGCTGTCGTTGTGAAGTAGTTCATGGTCGTTTTCGATGCAATAGGTAGCAATCAAGTTATCAATAGTTTTTCGAACCGTAATTCCTTTTTGGCGCAAAATACGATAATTTCGAGCACTCTGAATCGCCAAATCAGGATTTACCAGGTTCCCTTGCAAATATTTACCAAGTGCGCGACGCGCTTTTTCAAAATCAACCTCTTGACGGAACCCCTGTAACACTTCGGCCAGCATCAAGTCCCCCACCAGAATCGGCGTAGTTTCCAGAATGCTGTTCAAGTAATCTGTTTGCAGATTTTCAACACCATTGAAATAGTCAATCCAGACCGTTGAGTCAACCACAAGCATGACGGCTACCCAATAAAGCGCGACTGGCGTTGTTCATCGAGGTTGCCTTCCCACTTCAATTTGCCACGCAACTGGCGAATTTCAGCCTGTTCACGTAACAAGATGAGGGTCCGCAAAGCTTCATGCACAACTTCGCGCTTGGTTTTGATCCCGGTCAATTTTTGGGCGCGTTCGATTAAGTTTTCATCCAAAACAATATTGGTTCTCATGTTTGCATCCTCGCAAAACGTGTGTATAATCACAGAATTTTATGTGTATTATACAACGAATTCAATACACAAGCCGAATCAAGAAAAAGGGCCATTTTCCCTCGGAAAATAAGCGCGACAGTTACAGCTAGGCAGGATAAATTGAGCTTTAGGCGAACTCATCATTTTTAGATATGGATTGCGCTGCCCAGCGCGCCATGCGCCGCTTCCATTAACGCTTCGGAAATGGTCGGGTGCGCGTGGACATTGCGGGCAATTTCTTCGGGAGTCAACTCCAGCATGTGCGCCAGGGTCAGTTCGGGGAGCAGTTCGGTTACTTCCGGGCCGATCATGTGCGCGCCCAAAATCTCACCATACTTCTCATCCACCACCAGCTTGACCCAGCCAGCGTAATCACCCAGTCCGAGCGCCTTGCCGTTGGCCTGGAAGGGGAACCGCCCAATCTTGACGCTGTAGCCGCGTTCCTTCGCCTGCGCCTCGGTCAGGCCAAACGAGGCAATCTGCGGCTGGCAGTAGGTGGCGCGCGGCATCATCTCGTAATCGAGCGTGACCGTCTCGTGTCCGGCGATATTCTCGGCGCAAACAATCCCCATCGCCGAACCGACATGCGCCAGCATCAGTTTGCCGGTCACATCGCCAATCGCCCAAATGCCCGGCATGTTGGTGGCCATCTTTTCGTCGATTTCGACAAAGCCGCGTTCTGAAAGCTTGACGCCGACTTCTTCCAGGCCGAGTCCTTTGGAATTGGGGCGGAAGCCGATCGCCACGAGGGCCTGTTCCGCTTCGAGGACTTTGGTTTCCCCGCCAGCCGAGACCGTGACTTGCACACCCGTTTCCGTGGTCTCGACCGCCTCGACTTTGTGCCCAACGAGCGTTTTGATTCCGCGCTTCTTGAAAGCCTTCTCCAGTTCCGCGCTGACTTCTTCATCTTCCAGCGGCACGATCCGCGGCAGCATCTCGACAATGGTCACTTCCACGCCGTAGGAGTTCCAGACCGTTGAAAATTCCACGCCGATCGCGCCTGAACCGATCACGACCACGGATTTGGGCAGCTTCTCCTGTAAAATCGCTTCCTGGTAGGTGACGACTTTCTCGCCATCCACTTTCCACGCGCCTGGGACGGCGGACGAAGCCCCAGTGGCAACGATGATATTTTTGGCGCTGAGTTCCGTCAATTTGCCGTCTTTATCGGTCACGGTAACCGCAGTCGGGGAAGTCAGTTTGGCAGCTCCCATATAGACGGTAATCCCGTTTTTCTTCATCAAAAAGCCCACACCCTTGACCAGTCGATCCGAGACCTGGCGGCTGCGTTTGACGGCCACGCCAAAATCGAGCTTCAGGTTTTCAAACGAAAAGCCAAACTCTTTGCCGCGTTCGCGCAGGGTATGCGCGATTTCAGCATTCCGCAGCAGCGCCTTCGAAGGGATGCAGCCCACGTTCAAGCAGACGCCGCCCAGCCATTGCTTGTCGACGATGGCAGTTTTCAATCCCAATTGCGCGGCCTTGATCGCGGCGACATACCCGCCCGGCCCGGCGCCGATCACAACGACATCATACGCTTCAGTCATGTAAATCTCCGTTCCATAATTTAGACGATTTTGATCACAGTTTTACCGATGGAATGACCGCTTTCGACGATCTGGTGAGCCTGATCGATTTCATCCAGTCTGAAGATATTTTTAACAAACACTTTAATCTGTCCGGCATCGATCAGGCGGGCAGCTTCCGCTAACATGGTAGTTTGCCATACTCTGGCAGCGTGCATTTTGAAGTGCATTGGCGTCAGCATAAGCTCATAACTCAAGGTCAGGTTTCGCAATTTGGCTACGCCAGCTTCAGCTTTGCTGATGCCGATCTCGTCCAAAGTCACCACATGTCCGTAAATTTTGGCGGCCGAAAAGGAATCTGCAAATACTTGCCCACCGACAGTATCGAAGACAACATCAACCCCTTTGCCGCCAGTAAGTTCGAGAACCCGATCAACGAAATTCTCGTCTTTATAGTTGATGCAATGATCGGCCCTCAAAGATCGGGCAAACTCAGCCTTTTCGGGACCGCTGACCGTAGTCAAAACCGTCGCACCGGCATGTTTGGCTAATTGGATGGCGATATACCCAACCCCACCGGCACCACCATGAATCAAGACAACTTCACCAGCTTGCAACGAATAGCGATCAAAAAGGGCTTCCCAGGCTGTGAGCCACACCAAAGGCACAGAGGCGGCTTCCACCATTGACAGGCTTTCTGGCTTAAGGGCCAGACAATCCTGATGGACGACTGTTAATTCGGCATAGTTGCCCTGCTCATCGCCGCCCATCCCGCCATTAAAGAAATAAACCTCATCCCCGATTTTAAATTTTGTTACTGCTTCGCCAATCGCTTGCACGACCCCGGCCCCATCACAACCCAGGATGAGTGGTAAACGATTGGAGTAAAAACCGCCCTTTCGGCGTAATTTATAGTCTACCGGGTTCAATCCGCTGGCATGCAGGCGCACCAACACATCCAGAGGGCCTTTTAATACCGGATCAGGAACCTCCTTGAGTTTCAACATCTCGGTACCGCCAGCACCAGTCAACATAACAGCTTTCATATATGTACCTCCTCGCTAGCAGAAACAACCGAAGCTCATTTTTCCAACAGCATGTCGGAGATGGCCTTGGCAATGGAGTATAGAATAGCACCAAATATGGTTCTCCGGTTTGACAGCCGATTGATCGGAGAGATTACAGGGACTGGATCTGGGCCGCTCGCAGCGTGTTTTTCATCAGCATGGCGATCGTCATGGGGCCGACTCCGCCCGGGACGGGGGTGATAAACCCAGCCACTTTCTCCGCCTCATTAAAGTTGACATCGCCAACCAAACGATGACCGCTCTTTTTGGTGGCATCTGGCACAGAGTTGATGCCCACATCAATAACCGCCGCGCCGGGTTTAATCCAGTCGCCGCGCACCATCTCAGCCCGGCCAATGGCGGCAATCAGGATATCGGCCTGGCGGACAACAGCGGGCAGGTCGCGTGTGCGCGAATGGCAGACGGTGACGGTTGCATTCCGACTGATGAGCAGCAACGCAGCCGGCATTCCGACGATATTCGAGCGGCCCAGTACCACCGCGTTGGCCCCTTCGATCTTGATTCCCATCTGTTCGAGAAGGTAGATGCAGCCATAGGGTGTACACGGAACGAAGAGAGGTTCTCGTCCTTTTTGGGCCAGGCGGCCAATGTTGATGGGTGAGAAACCGTCCACATCTTTTTCGATATTAATGAGTGAAAGCACCCGCTCCTCGTCAAGGTGTGACGGCAGAGGCAACTGCACCAGGATACCGTTGATCTGTGGGTCGGCGTTCAATCTTGTTACCAACGCCTCGACCTGTTCCTGGGTGGCATCGGCAGGCAGGTGTTCGCTAATGGAGCCCATCCCTAGTTCCTGGCAGGCCTTCCCCTTGGAAGCGACATACGCGGCTGAATCCGGTCGTTCACCTACCAGCACGGTTGCCAAAATTGGCTGCGGTTTCCCGACGGCTGTGCGTTTAGATACTTCCACGGCAACTTCCTCGCGCACTTTCTGGGCTATCATTTTTCCATCAATCAATTGAGCTGTCATGATGTTTCTCCTCTTTTTCTCAGTAAATAACTCCAAGCCTACCGTATTCCTGCTAATCCCGGAAGAGCCATAATTCCAAAAGGCCTAGCTCTTGCCACGCAGGTAAGCGAACCAGTAGATCAACGCCACCAGCCCTGCTCCGTCAATGATATTTCCGAGCGTAACCGGCCGCAGGTTATTCAAGAAAAATGCACCAGGTGAGGCTGGAGAGGTCCGGTGCTTTGTCTGCCAACCTGGTGGCAAAGGCCGGATCGAAATCTTTGATGAACAGCGCAAACGGGAAATAATAGGCCTGTTCCTGAATAGCCCTTGACCTATGATTTTCCCGCGCATGTTATTGCGAGCCGAACTTTGGCAGAGCAATCTCCAGTTAATTGGCAGTGCTGTGCTCAAACGAGGCTGCATCAAAAGAAGTGATGGGGAAAACAGTGTTCGGAGCGAACATGGCTCCCGAGGCGATAAATGCCCCTGCCAGCAAAGGGCAAAGCAAAAAACTTCCAAAACGAAAGTGCAACCTTGCGGACTCCATCGGCTTCGGCCTTTTCGGCCATTTCCAGCGGCATCAATAGATCAATAGAAATTTCTTGAGACATAGGTCTCCGCCAGCAAATTGTACAGGGACGAGGCATGTTCCGCTCCTGTACAAAAAAATTAGAATAAGCCCAGGACTTTGCCAGTTTCAAGATCCAGGTCCACATCATAGAAGACCGGACGGGTTGGCAGACCAGGCATGGTGCGCATTTCGCCCAACAATGGGTATAGGAAACCTGCACCAACGGAGGCGCGGATGTCGCGCACGGGGACGCGGAATCCGGTTGGCGCGCCTTTCAGGCTGGCATCGGTGGTAAAGGACAGGTGGGTCTTGGCCATACACAGCGGCAGGTTAGCAAAGCCCAACCGGGTGTAGAGGGCGATCTTGGCTTCGGCCTCAGGGGAATAATCCACTCCCTCGGCTCCATAAATTTCTTTGCAGACGATCTCGATCTTCTCTTTGATGGAAAATTCGAGCGGGTAGAGAAATTTGAAATTGCTTGGCTTCTCGGCGGCTTTGACCACCGCTTCGGCCAGTTTTATCGCGCCTGCGCCGCCGTCCATCCAGTGGGTCGAAACCACGGCATCCATGGCTCCGGCGTCAAGCGCTGTTTTACATACCAATTCCACTTCCGCTGGTTTATCATCCAGGAATGAGTTGACCGCCACGATCACATTCACACCATATTTCAGAGCATTCTTGATGTGGCGCTCCATGTTGGGCAAGCCCTTACGAACCAGTTCAATATTCTCGTCGGTATATTCGGGCGCCAGCGGTTTGCCAGCCACCACCTTGGGTCCGCCGCCATGCATCTTGAGGGCGCGTACCGTGGCTACTAACACCACTACCTGCGGAATCAGGCCGGAGTAACGGCACTTGATATCAAAGAATTTCTCCATGCCAATATCGGCGCCAAAACCCGACTCTGTGATCACGTAATCGGCTAATTTCAGGGCAATCCGGTCGGCGATGATGGACGACTGTCCATGGGCAATATTGGCAAATGGCCCGGCATGCACCAGGGCAGGTGTGCCTTCCAGGGTCTGCATTAAGTTGGGCTTGATGGCATCCTTCATCAAGACAGTCAATGCGCCAGCCACGCCCAGATCTTCCGCAGTGACAGCAGTACCTTTACGGTCGGTGCCGATGACCATGCGTCCCAGGCGCTCGCGCATGTCCGACAGGTCGGTTGTCAAGGCGAGAATAGCCATAATCTCACTGGCCACTGCGATGTCAAAACCGGTGCGGCGAGTTTTGCCTTTTTCTTCCGGGCCAAGACCCACTTCGATCTCGCGCAAGAAACGATCATTGGTGTCTATCACGCGTCGCCAGGTGATCGAATCGGGGTCAATATCCAGGCGGGCGAAGCGGGAACGCTCTTCACGGGTAAGGGCGTTTGGATCGGTCTTCTCTATCCCGAGCTTCTTCAGGCGGCGCAGCATGGAGGGGGAGAAACTGCGCTTGCCCTGCTTATCCATTGGGCAGAGTGCATTAAATAGGTTCTCATCATCCGGTTGCTCGCCTTCGTGGAACATGCGGGCGTCAATAGCAGCCGCGCAAAGGTTGTTTGCGGCTGTGATGGCGTGAATGTCGCCGGTCAGGTGCAGGTTAAAATCTTCCATCGGGATGATCTGCGAATAACCGCCGCCGGCTGCGCCGCCTTTAATCCCAAAGGTTGGCCCCTGTGAGGGTTGACGGATGACTGTAAATACCTTCTTCCTAAGATATGCGCCAAGCGCCTGACTAAGTCCAACAGTGGTGGTAGTCTTGCCTTCCCCAAGCGGCGTGGGTGTAATGGCAGTTACGTCAATATACTTGCCATCCGGACGGTTCTGCAGGCGCTTTAATATCTCAAGTTTGACCTTGGCTTTGTAAGGGCCGTAGAGTTCCAACTCCTCGGGCAGGATGCCAACTTCCTCGGCCACCTGGCAGATGGGTTTGATGTCAGCAGCCTGGGCGATATCAATATCAGAGGGCACCATGCGAACAAGTTTCAACTTTGTGGGGGTAAAGTTAATGGTCATATCGTCTCCGTGAAATCAAGTTGGAATTATTGAAAAAAAAGAATATTTCTAGCTGATTATTTTTTAACTCATGTTGCGCAGAACTTCCCGAAGGCATTGTCCTGCCAGCGCCAGTACCACAGGTACAAGTGAGCCTGCCGAAGGGTTCCCATGAAAAACCTAGATTCGCCAGTTAAACCTTCGGGACGGTGCGTAACATCAGTTAAATAAGCACACTCCCAAGGGAATAAGCAGAAACTTCCTGCGTATGTAGACAATAGGTCTCCAACTCCTATCCATTCTCTCATTCCTTTTTTTGGTGGGAATATCAATATCGGCCATATTCGCGCAAAGTATGCATCATGGCAGCATAGTTTTCGGGTTTGACAGCCGAGTGAATGGAATTACTCGATGAGAGGATAAAACCGCCGCCGGGCATTCCCACGCGCAATGCTTCCTTAGTAGCCTCGATGACTTCATCCGGTGTGCCAAACGTCATCAGTTGGGCACAGTCCACGTTTCCTTTCAGCGCCACTCGCTGCCCGTATTTGGCCTTGACTTCGCCTAGATCCATGCCCGCCTGGGGGTCGATGGGATCGAGACAATCAATGCCCGAATCGATAATCATGTCAATGATCTTCCAGAGATTGCCGTCGGTATGCTTGATGACATACAGGCCTAGTTCCTTGTAGCCCTGCATAACACGGCAAAGACCAGGATAAAAGAACTCACGGAAGTGCTTAGGCGACATGAGCGGTCCTTGGTTGTAGGCGTAGTCATCGCCGGTGTAGACGATTTTCGCCCCGCGAGCTACCACTTCCTTCGCCAGTTCGAGATTGACCGTCACCGACATCTCTACCAAAGCCCTGATCAGTTCGGGCTTGGACACAATAGCCATAAGCAATTCTTTCATTCCCATGAGATAGCGCGGAAGCGAAAAAACATCGTTCAGATGGACAATGACAGCTTTATCTCCCTGGTATTTTTGCACAGCCGCCTCCACGGCAGTAAACCGTTCGGGCACATGTGGATCTGGCGGGGTAAAACGTTCAAAATCAGCCAGCGTCTTGATCGGCGATTCCACTTCAACGCCATGCTCTTCATTGGTATCCTGAGTAACGTATCCCCACTCACTGAGCCAGCGATTCGCACTAATCTTTTCCTTCCTGAAAATCGGATCAACGATGACAGCATCATGCCCCATCTGCACGGCAAAATCAGTATGGCTTTTGCAACCCGGGTAAAGAGCCTCCCGAACCCGACGATCCACTACCCATTCGAAATGCGGTACACGATCCGGCTCCTGCCGCTGAAGCACGCGCAAGACGCGCTCTTCCGAAGTCATTTCAACCATGGGCTTATCTCCTTTGGAAAATCTGGCCTGCTGCTCGCGGTCTGACAGATTAGTAATATTGTCGGGTAGATGACGATGTTGGTTCGCGCCCACCACCCCTATTCCAGATTGGCATGGCGTTCAAACATCTGCGCTGCATCAACTCCGGTTCGCTGCATCAACCTTAAGATGAGCCAATCGCCCAAAATAAGAAGAGCTTGTTCGAACAGAGTACCCAGAGGCTGGAACGACATGAAGCCGCGAACCCCATCAGCCATTCTGAAAGATGGCGCTGGAATGATGACTTGCTGATCGGCCAATTCAGCTAAGGGTGAGGTTGCATCGGTTGTGAAGAGCAGGATTTTTGCGCCCCGGTTTCGGGCCTGCCCGGCCATCGTCAGCAGGCTGGCGGTACGACCCGAACCTGACCCGATAATCAGCAAGTCTTCCACTACGACGCTCGGCGTGGTAATTTCACCAACAACATGGACAGTTTTGCCCAGGTGCATGAGCCGCATACCCAAGGCCCGCATACATAGGCCGCTCCGCCCGGCTCCAGCGACAAAGATTCGGGGGGAAAATTCCATCAGTTCTGCACCCTGGGTCAGGCTTTCGGCTGATACCTGGCGCACACAAGCCGCTACCTCTGCCAGGATCTTTTCAGGCGTAACTTCAATCGAATCATTGGTCACAGTCACAGTTTCTACATTGCCTCAATCGAGTTTATTCAGCGCTTCCCACGGCTCGCTCATTATGCGCGTCAACCGCTGATATTCGGCATAGCGTGCCAGGTAGAGCGGCGTGTTGGCTGAATTCGGTTCATGAATACGGACGACCGATACAGCCTCCTGAACAGCCTCGGCATAGTTGCGATAGATACCCGCACCGATGCCAGCGGACAGCGCCGCTCCGCGCGCGCCCAACTCGTTCCCATCCGAGACTTCCATCGGAACCTGGATCGTATCGGCAAACATCTGCGACCAAACCGCACTGCGCGAACCGCCACCGGTCAGCCGCGCGGTGTTGATTTGGCCTCCAGCCGTGCGCAGCTTCTCAATATGACTCAGGTGACCGAACACGACGCCCTCGTACAAGGCCCGGAGCAAGTGAGCCCGCGTGTGCCAACCCGCCACGCCGTAAAATCCAGCGCGCGCGGTTGGCTGTACATTTGAACCATACAAGAACGGGTGGAAAATAATATTTGTGCTGCCCGGGGCCAGGCTGGCAACCTCTTCATTACACACATCATAGACCGAAATTCCTCGTTGCCTGGCTTCAGCGCGCTCGTCGCCGCAGCACTGGTTTACAAACCATTCCAGGTTGGTAGCCGATGTGGCGCTGCCTTCAACCGTAAGATACAGGCCGGGTTCAGCAAAGAGGGTCGTCATGAACAGCCCAGGATCGACAATCGGGTCGCGGGTAATGACCTCGTTGATGCTCCAACTGCCCATCACCAGGCAGGCCTGGTTCGGATTAACCGCCCCGGCGCCGATTGCGCTGGCATCCACGTCGAACATACCGCCAACGACGGGCGTCCCGGCTGCCAGCCCGGTCTCCTGGGCTGTGGCAGGTGTCACCAGGCCGACGACTTCACTGCTATGCTTGAGAGCCGGCAGGGCCTCATAGGCTTCGGAAAGATCATACAGCGCCATCAGCTCGCGGGAGTAGCATTTGTTGCGAACATCCATCAAACTGGTGGCGCTCATGTCAGTGTAATCGCCCGTGATCTCACCAGTCAGACGGTACTTGACATAGTCCTTGACCATCAAAATGGCGCCGAGACGTTCGTAATTCTGCGGCTCATGCTGTTTGAGCCAGGCCAGCAGCGCGTTCGGCTGCGCGGGCCAGAAAGACTGGATCGTAAACGGGAATACCTGTTCGTGGAGGCTGCGCTGGTTCCATTCTGCCAAAACGGCAGCGGCGCGCGAATCCATAGATTGGATGCCGTTCCGCAGCGGCTGCCCCTGTTTGTCCAATAGATAGACGCCGTTACCGTGCCCGGTATTGCCAATCCCGGCGATTTCTTCTGGCCGGATACCCGACTTGGCCAATACGGCGCGGATGGCGCTGGCTGTGCTCTGCCACAGCATTTCCATACTGCGTTCTGTCCAGCCCGGATGCGGGTACTCCGTATCCGCTTTGCAGCTTGCAACTGCGATTTCCTTGCCTTTTAGATCAAAGAGCGCAGCTTTCGAGACCGTACTGCCGTTATCAATGCCCAAAAGATACTGGCCCATGTTTTCCTCCGTTAACCGCTTTTATCTGTAGCGTGTGGCTTTGCCAGCCGAGCCTAACAACTGGTTCTTTTGGCGAATGACTGCACTTCCCGCCGCCCGCGCCGCCTCAAAAGCCTCATTCACTTCGGTCTTTTCGATGGGACCTCCCAGCGCCTGTTTCAAAGCCCGCAAAAAGGGAATGCGCACATCGGTCCAGATATTGATCTTGTCAATCCCGATTTCGATGGCGCGCCGCAGATCCTGGTCAGGCGTATCTGACCCACCGTGCAAGACAAGCGGTATCGGGCAGGCGGCGCGCAGCTGGGCGATGCGCTCGAAATCGAGCTGGGGTTTGCCGCGGTACAAGCCATGCAGCGTGCCAATCGAGACCGCCAGCGCATCCACGCCGGTTTCAGCGACAAAACGCCTGGCCTCATCCACGCGCGTCAGATGCGCCTTATACTGATCCCCACTGACCAGATCGTCTCCTTGCCCGACATGCCCCAACTCGGCCTCGACCGAAGCGCCACAGGCATGAGCGAGTTCAACTGCCTGACGGGTGAGCGTGATATTTTGCTCCAACGGCGCTTGTGACGCATCAATCATCACCCCAGAGAAGCCCAATTCGAGCGCAGCTTCAATCTGGTCAAGCGTCTTGGCATGGTCAAGCACCAATGCAGCCGGAATACGCGTGCGTTCGACTTCCATTTCGATAATGCGTAACAAAGTAGGCCATTCTTCCTGTGGTGTATGATGCGGGTAGATCATGATAATGGCGGGAGCCTGATCAGCCGCAGATGCCTCGACAATCGCTCGCGTGATCTCCAGATTACAGGTGTCATACGCGCCTACAGCCCAGTTTTGCCCTACACACGGCTGCAAAATTTCTGCCAAAGTCAGATATTTCATAAAGTCTCCTTCAACTTCGCTATCCCGCAAACGCGGGTTCGATCAACCCTTTGACATCCGTTTTGATGCGGAACAAATCGCCTGCCCAAGGTTGCTGTTTGCGTTCATATTCACCAAAACCCCACGAGGCCGTCGTGACAAAAAGCTCATCCAGATTCTTGCCGCCAAATGCAAACGAGATGACATGCTGGATGGGGAAACGAATCTGACACTCGATCTTGCCATCGGGGGCGTAACGCGTGAGCTTCCACCCATCCCAGTGTCCATTCCAGACAAAGCCTTCGGCATCCACAATCAGGCCGTCAGGCATTCCGTCTTCTTCTGATAAACGCGCAAAAATCCGGCGATTGCTGGTGAAACCCGTGGCAATGTCATAGTCAAGGACAATGATCTGGCGGTGACGCTGGTCGGACACGTAGACTGTTTTGCCGTCCGGACTGAGACCAATCCCATTCGCAGTGGCATAGCCCGTATCGAGTTCGTGGAGGGAGCCGTTGGGGTCCAATCGGTATAGAGACCCCTCCGGCAAAAACGGGTCATTCATGTTGACTGTGCTTACCAGCAAACGTCCCTGCCGGTCCACTGCGGCATCGTTGTAACAAATCTCCGGTTTATCTGGCCTTGCCGGGCCATAGATCAGCTTGTACTGATTGATTTTCGGTTCCCAACCATACAGCCCGTTCTGAGCGATGGCAACCCAGCCGCCCGAAGCCCGGCGCGCCAGAGATGTCACTGGAACAGTCACTGGATAGGCTGTAAATTTGCCGGTCTCAGGCTCAAACCGGCAGGTTGGCAATCCACCCCAGTCAACCCAATACAAGGCATTTTCCTCAGGTTCCCAGATCGGGGTTTCCCCCAACCGATTTTGCGCCGATACAAGTTGTTTTGGTTCGTTCATCGCACGGACTCCTTTGTTAGACTCTGAACTGATCGTAAAGCTGATGACTGACCGGCTTGAGAACCGGATAAAGTTGTTTGTAGATTTGATACCATTCGGCGTACCCGGGGGCCAATTGCGGGTCTGGATAGTAAGTCTTGCCCGGTTTGTAAACGTGTTCGAAGGCATCCTGTTCGTTCCGGTATAAGCCGATCCCAATCCCTGCCAGGATGGCCGCGCCAAGAGGTGTGGCTTCTTCCACTTTGGGAACATCGATCGGCAAACCGGTAATATCGGCCTTGTTCTGCATCCAGAACGAATTGTGCGTGGCGCCGCCCACCGCTACGAGCCGGTCTGGACTGATTCCCAAGCCTGTTTTAAGCGCCGTGACAATATCAAAAAACTGATAGTCCAACCCCTCGATGATTGCCCGGAGCATGTCACCGCGCTGGACAAAATTGCTCAACCCGACAAACGCGCCCAATGAGCGGGCATCAACAACGGGGCAGCCTGCGGCAGACATATGCGGCAGGAACATGGCGCCCCTGGCCCCGGCGGGCGAGGCGGAGGCTTCTGCCATGAGATAATCCCAATCGACCCCACCCTCTTTTTCGGCGCGTAGTTGGGCTTCGAAGCCGTATTCTTTGCGGTACCACTCAAGCATGTTCGAGGCAACCGCCCCACCCCAAACCGCATAGGTGTCGCGCGCGACA
Source organism: Anaerolineales bacterium UBA5195 (assembly GCA_002412925.1). Taxonomy (GTDB): domain Bacteria; phylum Chloroflexota; class Anaerolineae; order Anaerolineales; family Villigracilaceae; genus UBA5195. The sequence continues at coordinate 63,238 of DHVZ01000041.1, forward strand.
TGGGTTTCAACGGTCACGCCCAATTTATGCACCTCGGGGGTCAGGATCGGCGCAGGGATCGCAGCCAGGACAATCTCCCAGGTTCCGGTCACATCCAGCACAACCCCGGGCTTAAAGGCTCCCACCGGCAGCGCACCGCACAAATAATCGTGCCCGCCCAGAATGACCGGCGTCCCCACAGGAAGCCCGGTGGCTTCCGCTGCCGCAGCCGTTACATCCCCCAGGGGCGTACCGCTGGGGAGCGCTTCACACAACAAGCGGTGCTCGATGCCAGCCTGGGATAGGATTTCCTCCGACCAGTCCCGTTTAAGCTGGTCGAACAGGAGCGTGCAGGAGGCCATGCTGTAATCGGTCGCCCGGCGGCCACACAGCATGAAATTCAGGAAATCTTCAATCAACAGCCACTTGTCGGTGCGGGCCAGAATCCCAGGCTCGTGTTCGGCCATCCATAAAAGCCGCAAGGCCGTGCTAAATCGCCACAAGGTATTTCCGCCAACCCGGAAATTCCATTCCGCGCCGATCTGGCTCTCCCACCAGCGTAGTTGCGCTTCAGTGCGCGGGTCATGCCAACTAATGAAGGGATAAAGCCAGTTACCCTGCTCATCAATGGGAACACCGTCCATGCCCATCCCTGTTACGGCCACGGCTTTGATGCGGCGGGGATCGCCCAATTTGGCAACCGCTTCTTTGATGGCTGCCGCAATGCTGCCCCAAATTTGCTCCGGTTGCCAAACCGTCCATTCGGGGTGATCGAGGTAAGGATTGCAGCGCTCCGTTGGCCGGGCAGCACAGGAAACGACATTACCTGTCAAATCATAGATTACACATTTGAGGCTTGTCGATCCCAGGTCTATACCGGCGAGATAATCCATTTTCAGCACCCGTGCGAGCTTTACACAAATATTAATTGAATAAATTCGACTTACGCCTGGCGATTCCAGGTTTCCAATAAATGCGCGATATCGTCAAAAATTAGATCCGTTCCAATGGCCTCGGCCTCGGCGCGCTCTGATGAACCCGATAAGACGCAGATGGTGATCAGACCGGCCTTTTTCCCGCCAAGAATATCGGTATCGACACGGTCGCCGATGGCAGCGGTCGTCTCGGGGCGGGCGCTCATCTGTTCCATCGCCAGGTGGTACATGGTCGGCTCCGGCTTGCCAATGGCGGTGGGCCTGGTTTCAGAAGCAGTGGCGAGGGCGGCAATCATCGAACCAGTGCCCGGCAGCAGACCTTCTTCGGACGGATTGGTTGGGTCGAGATTGGTGGCGATGAAACGAGCGCCGCCGCGAATCAGCAGGGTAGCCCGCTTGAGTTTTTCATAGGTGACGCCCCGATCCATGCTGGCGACCACCAATTGAACCTCGTCATCGGCCAGGATGAAGCCTTCGTCGGTCATGGCCTGTTTGAGGGCCGGCATCCCAAAAACGTGGACGCGTGTGCCCTTTGGATATTCACGCGCCAGGAAGCGCGCCGTGGCTTGGCCCGAAACCAGGATTTCAGCAGGAGAGACCACCACACCCATTCCTGCCAGCTTGTCTGCGTATTCCTGGGGCGTGCGGGTCGAGTTATTCGTCGCCAGAATAAAAGGGATGGGACGCTCGCGCAGGAAAGCGAAGAATTCGCGCAGGCGGGGCATGGGTTGGTCGCCCCGGTAGAGAACGCCATCCATATCAATGATGAGGTGGGTGATATCAGTTAACGAAGGCATGATCACTTTCTACTTCCAAACAGTTTTTCAGCAATTGCCTCTGCAGTAGGGTATAGCGCAACTGCTTCGTGGTTTGTTAACAGGATGATGACGGTTTTATCATCCATGTAACGGCGAATTTCAGTTCTATAGCCCGGGTATACGCCACCATGGATTACATATCCCAACTCTTGGGGGGCGATGAACCAGCCGAAGCCGTAACTCCAACCGGTGCTGCCATCAAAGCCATAATACTTCCCGTCTGGAACCGCCGCCTGGGGCGTGAATATGACATCGACCGCAGACTGCGGCAAGAGTTTATCCGTGTACAAAGCTTGGTCCCAGAGATACAAATCCTCCACGGTGGAATAGATCGAATACACTCCCCAGACCGGCTGTAAGGCGATATCTCCCTCGGCATTGGAGTACCCTTTTGCCAGGTCAGTCTGTCTCATGTCATCCACGCCGGTATTCGACATTCCCAACAGCTCGAAGATGTTCTGCTTGAGGAAACTCGCATAGGATTGCCCGGACACGATTTCGATGATCCTTCTGAGCAGGTCGTACCCCACATTCGAATACTCGAATTGTTCGCCGGGCTGGAAATACAGCGTGGCCGATTTAGGAATCATCTGGTCGCCTGGCAGAGAATATTGTGTGGCATTGGGAATACCGGATGAGTGCGAGAGCAGGTGACGAATTTTTACCGGCTTGAAAATTTCTGGGCAATTGGTGATGCAGTTGCAAAGGTTATCGTCAACGTTGAGCTTGCCCTGCTGCTGCAACAGCAAGATGGCCATAGCCGTGAATTGTTTGGTGATGCTGGCGATCCGGAATTTGGTCTGTGGCGTATTTGGGATTTTCTTCTCACGGTCGGCGAAGCCATAGCCCTGGCTCAGAATCACCTGACCATCGCGTGCCACCAGAACCGAACCATCGTAAACGCCTTTCTGGTAATTTTCCTTCACCAGAGCATCGATTTCGGCAACTAGCACCTTGGGGTCTTGGGTAGGCACAGCCGTCGGCGGTATAGGGGTGCCTGTTGGCGGGTTAGGCATGGCCGTCGGCATCGGGGTAACGACCGGGGCGCAGGCGTTCAAAACCACGGCGAGCAATAGGATGAAAATCGTCATTTTCATGATCATTCTCTATCAAAATGAAAATGCGCGGAGGAATTTACACTAGATCAGCAGATACGGGTTTTCGAGCGTGGTCTTGAGATCCGCCAGAAAGCGCGCCACGCTGGCGCCATCCGCGATGCGATGGTCGGCACAAGCGGTCACTTCCATCAGCGGGCGCAGCACAATTTGACCGTCATGAACCACCGGCGTATCTACCATTTTGCCCACAGCCAGGATGGCCGCTTCTGGCGGATTAATGATGGCGTTGAATGATTCGATACCAAACATGCCCAGGTTCGAAATGGTAAAGGTGCCGCCAGACATTTCGGTTGGCTTCAGGCGGCGGTTGCGGGCGCGCTCGGTCAGGTCGGCCAGGGTGGTGACGAGCTGCCCCAGGCTCCGGCTTTGCGCCTCGCGAATGACCGGTACAATCAGGTTCTCATCCACGCTGGTGGCAATGCCCAGGTGAATATCTTCCCAGAGAATGATGTTGCCAGCGGAGAGCGAAGCGTTCAGGTAAGGGTGTCTTGGCAGAACTGTGGCCACCGCGCGCGCCAGAATGGCTGTATAGGAGACGCGCTGCCCAGTCTGGGCCTGGATCGGTTCCAGCACCCGCTCGCGCAGGCGAATGACCTCGGTCATATCCACCCGCAAGGACAGGTTGATGTGCGGCGCGGTAAACGCGCTGTACGCCATCCGTTCGGAGATAATCTTGCGCGGCCCAGACAACGGTATGACCTGCTTCTGACGGGCATCCGGCAGCGGAATCGGCGTGGATGAGCCAGCCGGGGCCGCCGCTGGAACGCCAGGAGGCTCCACAGATGTCCGGGATTCCTGGAAGACCAATATATCCGCTTTGTGGATGCGGCCTTGCGGCCCGCGACCAGCGACTTTCGACAAATCAATCCCCTGCGTTTCGGCCATTCTCCGCGCAACCGGCGTGGCACGCACCTTGCCCGGTTCAGACGCCCTGGCAACTGCTTTCGCCGGTTCTACAGTCTCGACTTTGTCCAAAGCAAGCGCAGCGGCAACAGCCACCGGCTGGAGCGCCGCTTTGGTGGGTAGCGCTTCACCAGGGGCGAGGATGTAAGCGATCACTTCGGTAACCGGGATGACATCATCGGCTTTGGCTGTAGCGCCAACCAGGATACCATCCGCCGGCGCTTCGACTTCGATGGCGGCTTTATCGGTGGTGATGACGAAGAGCGGGTCGCCTTTGTTAACCTGACCGCCTTCCTTGGTGAGCCATTCCACAAAGGTGCCGGTTTCCATGACCATATCGACTTTGGGCATGATGACTTCGGTTGCCATGGCTACTTTCCTTCCTGGGCCAATGCTCGCGCCGCAGCGATAATGTCTTCAACCTGGGGCACAGCCGCCCGTTCAAGATTCCGGTTGTATGGAATGGGGACATTCAGCCCGGCCAGGCGACGAATAGGCGCATCCAGATAATCAAAAGCTTCGCTCCCGGCAATCACGGCCGCCAGTTCTCCGCCAAAGCCGCCTGTAATCGGCGCTTCATGGATGATCAGTACCCGGCCAGTCTTGGAGACCGAGCGGATGATCGTTTCAGTATCGAGGGGTTTCAAGCAGCGCGGATCGACCACTTCGACCTCAATGCCTTCGGCCGCCAACTTTTCGGCTGCCTCGAGGGCGCGGGGCACCATGATCGAGTAAGCCACAATGGTCAGGTCGCGGCCTTGGCGCTTGACTTCCGCCGATTGCAGGGGAATGCTATAGGATTCTTCCGGCACCGGTCCTTTCATCCGGTAGAGCAGCTTGTGTTCCATGAACAGGACCGGGTTGTTATCCCGAATGGCAGTGACCAGCAATCCTTTGGCATCCTGCGGGCTGGAAGGTGCCACGACCTTGATGCCCGGCACATTCACAAACCAGGCTTCCAGGCTCTGCGAATGCTGCGCGGCTGCGCCGGTACCGGAACCGGATGGAGCGCGGATGACCATCGGGATGCTGCACTTGCCGCCAAACATGAAGCGCATTTTGGCAGCCGCGTTCACCAACTGATTCATCGAAATCGTCAGGAAATCCATAAACATGATCTCCATAATCGGCCGCATGCCCATCAAGGCCGCGCCTGTGGCGGCTCCCGCAATTGCCGCTTCCGAGATGGGAGTATCACGCACCCGCTCGGAACCAAACTCTTCGAGCATGCCTTTGCTTACGCCAAAGGCGCCGCCATACGTGCCAACATCCTCTCCGATGAGGAAGACCTCTTGATCACGGCGCATCTCCTGAACCATCGCCTCGCGCACGGCTTCCAAATACGTGAGTTCGCGATTATTTTCGGTACTCATAGCGCATATACCTCGTCTTCCATATTCTCTGGCAACGGTTCAGGAAAAGTTTGCGCTTCCTCGGCAGCGCGATCAATCGCCGCTTTGGCTGCCTGATCGATAGCCTCAACCTCGTCGCCGGTCATGACAACACCATCGACCAGAACCTGCTTGAAGCGCCGAATGGGGCATTTGCGTTTCCATTCTTCTATCTCCTCATGTGTCCGGTAGAGATTGCGGTCGCTTTTGGAATGCCCGCGCCAGCGGTAACTCAGACAATCGATGAGCGAGGGGCCATTTCCAGCGCGTGCATACGCTACGGCTTGTGTAACCGCTTCATAAACTGCCAGTACATCATTACCGTCAACGGTTATGCCCGGAATACCATAGCTGGCAGCGCGCTCGGAAATATTTTTGATGTTCGTGACTTTCGAGACATGCATCGACATGCCGTACTGATTGTTATCGCAGATAAACACCACCGGCAGCTTCCAGGTGGAGGCCATATTCAAAGATTCGTGGAACTCACCTTCGTTCGAAGCCCCGTCGCCAAAGTAAGACAAAAGAACTTGCGTCGAGCGGCGCATTTGCAACGCCAGTGCGATGCCGACGGACGTGGGAATCCCGCCTCCAACGACACCCGTGGCGCCCAGGTTGCCTCCAGGAATATCGGCAATATGCATCGAGCCGCCTCGCCCACGGCAATAACCCGTTTCCTTCCCCAGGAACTCGGCCATCATCGTCGTGAGATTAGCGCCCTTGGCAATCGTATGGCCGTGGCCCCGATGATGATGAATGATCAAATCTTCGGGCCGCAACGTCGCAATGCTGCCGACAGAACCGGCTTCTTGTCCAATCGAAAGGTGCATGGTGCCATGCACCAACCCGCGCACATACAGATCCTCTGCTTTTTCTTCAAAGTAGCGGATTTCGCACATCCGTTGCAACATCCAGGCCAGCTTTTCATGCGGCAATTCCTTCAGCAGGTGCTGACTATTGGGTGTAGCAACCTTATCAACCTTGCTTTTAACAGTCATATCAACCTCACAAAATTCCGTATCCATATTATCTTTGTCCGTAATCATTCCGATACAAGTTCACCATGTAATCGACCTGATCCGGTGCAAGCAGAATTGGTTGCCCGCGTAGCATCGCCAGGTGCGTGATCTTGGCAATTTCTTCAACTTCGATTGCCATTTTGGTGGCTTCCTGCGCTGACGAACCGATGGTAAAGACACCATGGTTTTGCATGATGATAGCCAGCGCCCGTCCGATTTTATTGATAATTTCCTGACCAATATCTGCCCCACCGATTGGGGCGTATCCGCCCAAGGGGATTTCGCCGCCTAGCATTGCAGAGGCCGTCAGGCAAGCCGGAATTGGCTGCCCCAACACGGCAAAGCTGCTGGCATAGGGCGAATGGGTATGCACCATGCCAAAAATATCGGGGCGATTCTGGTAGACGTACAGGTGTGTATCCGTATCCGTCGAGGGCTCGAGATCCCCTTCGACAACTCGACCATCTGGGCCCACCACCACCATATGTGCAGGCGTCAGTTCTTCAAAGCTATAACCGCTTGGTTTGATGACGACCAGGCCGGTTTCCGGGTCACGACCACTGACATTGCCGCTGGTCATCTTGACCAGGCCATTTTTGGGCAATTCCAGGTTGCATTTCCAGACAATTTCACGAAGTTTTTCTAAAAGCATGATGGCTCTCCAATCTTTTATGATTTTTTTCGAAAGTTTTGATCAAAAAGCCCCAAAATTCCGCGCGCGGCTGCCTCATCGGTAATGAGCGCATGCAGGTAGCCACCGCGCAGCGCGCCGTAAATGGGCAGCGCTTTGGCGGCTGTCGCGGCCACACCGATCCTGAAAGGAATATTGCGAATTTCGGGAAGGGTCAATCCGATGACTCGCTCGGCATATTCCTGGCCACAGGGTTGACCTTCGAGGTTATAGACATGGGCCGCGATTTCGCCCACGCCCCCACAACCATCAGCGATCTGTTTCAAGTCATCAGCGGACAAGGCTGTGAACTGGACAAAACGCGAGGCCTCCGCATCCACTGTGCCAACTCCCAGAAGCGCAATGCTTGCGCGGCGGGCAATCTCGAGAATTTCTTTGACCGGCCCCATCGAACTGAGTAGTTCACAATGTTCCCGGCTGTCGACAAAAGCTGGCGCGTGGAGTTGGTAGGCCTTACCGCCCAGCCGTTCAGCCAGGTTAGTCGCCAAATAGTTCATATCTGATTCGATTTGCCCTTGGACCGCGCCAAGAATTGGGACAACCTCAACCTGGTAAGGGCGTGTGGCCTCAAGCGCCTGGGCAACGGCTTGGATGGTTGTACCGGGAGTGATGGCCAACACATCCCCATCCCGCAGATGCGCCAGCAAAAAGTCTGCCGCCATCGCCCCAAGGTCATTCAATGGTGAACTGCCGCTCTCTGACACAGCCGGAATGACAATTGCGTCTTGTATTCCAAAGACAGCCTCCAGGCGAGCTTCGAGGTCAAACAATTGTTGAAATGGCGTCCGAATGGTGATATTGACATATCCCTGCTCACGCCCATGCTGAAGCAGGCGGTTGACCTTTGCTGTGGAGAGTCCCAAGCGATGCGCAATCTCCGACTGCGTCAGTTCTTCCACATAATAAAGGTTCAAAACCAGATTGATGAGGCGAATCGTTTCGTATGTAGGCATGGCTGTCACCTGTCCCTAGTATAAGATGGCGCTCGATCCCCAGGATTGGGGCTGTGCTTCGACAACCGCCATTATATCGGCAGAACTGGACATCATTGGCTGGAAGTGGCTTGTTCCGACTCTGGGAAGCCAAATGGGTGAGCATCTGGCCAGGCTTCGGCTACCAACCCATCGACATAATTGCGAGCGGCAGCAACAGCAGCGATGGGGTCCTGCTCGGCATGCATTTGCCCCCAAATCTCAACGCCCAGCAGGCCCCAAAAGCCCGTTTGCGCCAGCGCCTGGAAAGTCTCTTGAAAAGGCACAATTCCCTCTCCAAAAGGCACCCCGCGAATAACCCGCGGCAAAGCGTCCTTGACGTGAATTCCCAGGATTTGTTTTTTGGCCAGGGCAATCTCATCAGGCGGGTAACACCCGGCTGCGGCGAGATTGCCAATATCTGGATACAGGCGCAGCCAGGGCGAGTCGATTTCGCGGATGATGGCCAGGGCTTTGCTCAGGTTTTCCACAAACGGGGTATCCAGGTTTTCGAGGCCCAACATCACCCCGGCCTGACCGGCCAAATGCGCGCCGAGTTGGAGGCTGTCGATAAAGTTCGCTCCCGTCTCATTGTCGCTCGTTTCGTAAAAGACGTCATATCCCATGACCTGAACGACGCGCAGGCCAATCTCTCCCGCAAAATCGATCGCTTTGCGCAAGATTTCTTGCCCTTGCCGGCGGAGTTCTGGCGAGTGGCTGCCAAGTGGGTATTTACGATGGCCGCTCAAGCACATGGTCATAATGCGCACACCGGTGTCGGCAATGGAACGGCGCAAGGCCGCACGCTCAGAGGACGACCAGTCCAGCCGGGCCAGACGCTCATCACTCTCGTCAATCGAGATTTCGATGAAGTCGTAACCGGCCTGGCCAGCCGCTGCCAAGCGTTCTTCCCAAGACAGGGCAGCAGGCAATGCTTTTTCATAGAGACCAACGGGCATCTTGAACATGATGGCAACTCCGATCAAGCTTTAATCTTTTCCCGCACCAGCAAGTGGTTGAGGACGACGGCGGCGACGAGGACGCTGCCCTTGGCTACGGTCTGCCAATAGGCCGGGATGACGGTCATCAAACCAATCGTCACACATACGATAATGAGGGCGCCGATGATGGTCTTTGCGACCGAGCCCTCGCCACCAGAGAATGCTGTCCCTCCCAGCAATACAGCGATGATGCAGTCCGTCTCCATGCCGTCGCCCGAGAGAGGGTCTCCCAGGGACATATAGCTGGCACGCGCTGTGCCGGCCAGGGCTGCGAAAATTCCAACGATGATGTATAAGAGCCACACGATCTTGACCGTGTTAATCCCTGACAGTTCTGCAGCGAGGCGATTTCCGCCAATGGCCGTGGCGTATTTGCCCAGGATCGTTTTTCTCTGGACGATGATCAAAATGATAATCAAGAGCACCGCAACCCAGAACGCCGCTGGCAATCCGAGAAAAACATCTTTGCGCGCATAGAAGTTGATAAAGGCGGGCATGGGCTTGTCGGCGCTGCCCTTGATCGCCGAGAGGCCGTCTGGCACAATCAGCAACGCAATGCCCTTGAACAGGCTCAACGTCACCAGCGTCGCAATCACGGGCGTGATGCGCAGCTTCATGACCAGATAACCATTGATGAACCCCAGCCCGCTTCCCACGATCGCGGTAATAAAGAGAGCAGGCAGGAAGCTGAACCCGTTCAGAATCATCCAGGAGAACACCACGGCGCTCAGGCTCATAGCGCTTCCGACCGACAGGTCAATGTAGCCTGAGATCATCAGCAGGGTGAATGCGGCGCTCACCGTCAGAATGGGCACAGCGCTGCGCAACAGATTGATGATGCTATCGGGGTTAAGGAATTGACCTCGGTCAAACAGACTGCCCTGATCCAGTTTCACTACGCTGAAAACGAACACGATCAGCGCCAGCACAACGTAAATATAATATCGTTTGATGTTTGATCTCAACACTGCCGATCGGTCTAGTTGCAGTCGGAGTGAATCTTTTTTTATGGTATCCACGTCAGTTGCTCCTCTGAAAATGCTCACCAGTTATGCCGCGCATTCTCAGCCTTTCCTTTTATCCAGGGCGAAACGCTGGGCAAGAATGGCGATGAAAGTGACGACAGCCTTGAGGGTGAATTGCCAGTCGGGTGATAACAGGAGACCGGTGGCGGAGGATGTCACAACCGAAAGAATGATAGCACCGACAAACATCCCCAACACAGATCCAAACCCGCCTGCAATGCTGACCCCTCCCAGGAGAGAGACGACCAGTGCATCGAACTCGTATCCCAGTGCCCGACTCGAAACCCCGGCTTTGAACTCGGATGCCAGGAGAATACCTGTGATGCCAGCGAGCAGGGCGCTAAGGATGTAGAGTGCAGTAAGATATTTGGTCACGTTGATACCTGAGAGTCGGGCGGCCTCGGGATTCGCCCCAATCAGGTAGATACGCCTCGCAAAAACCGTCTTCTTCTCGAATATGAACGCAAGGATGATCAGGGCAAGCATGACCAGCAGCGAGAGCCGAATGGATGTTCCTGGAATTCCCATGCTCCCTAACACTCCGAAGGCGTCAGGCAGGCTGGTGTTCCGCTGCGCGCCCTGGGTAATGACCTGGGCTGTACCGCGCGCCAGCATCGCCGTGCCGAGTGTGACGATGATGGAAGGCACCTTCAGTTTGGCAATGAAAAAAGCATTAATTGCGCCGAGACCCATGGCACAAAGCAGGGCCAGCGCAACCGCAACGACATAAGGCAATCCCAACCCGTTGGCCAAGTCGTTCTGGGATACATTTACCCCCTGGCAGAAATACACGGAAAGTACGCCGGTCAAGGCGATGTTACCGCCCACCGACATGTCGAAATTTCCGGTTATCAACACGAACGTGACGCCGATTCCCAGAATAATGATAAACCAGTTGTTTGTGATCAGGTTAAGCATGCTCTGGGGCTGGAAGAAGTTCGGCACGATGACACTAGCGATGCCGAACACGATGACGAGCACGCCGACCATGAACAGGGTGATGAACGACTCATCGCTCATCTTGCCGCCGAGCAATAATTTCTGAGGTTGTTTGGTTTCCATGCTTATTCTCCTCCTGTGACAATATGGAGGATCTTTTCGCTGTCGCAGTCGCAGTCGTTCCGTAACGTAGTCTTCAGGCTCCCGTCATACAGCAGGTAGATGATGTCGCAAATATTCATGATTTCGGGCAGCTCCGAGGAGAAGAGCATGATTGTTTTCCCTTCCTTGGAAAGCTGGCGGATAAGACTATAAATCTCGCTCTTTGCACCCACATCGATGCCGCGTGTTGGCTCATCCATCATAAGCAGATCTGCATTTGCGAAGAGACACTTGGAGAGAACCACCTTTTGCTGGTTGCCGCCGGAGAGCTTGGCAGCCTCCTTTTCAATGCTGCTGGTAGAGATCTTCAGCTTGTCAACGTATTCAAGCGTGATGTTTCGTTCCGTTGTCGCATTGATGAACCCGTTGCGGGATATCTTTCTCATGTTCATCACAGGGATGTTGCCCCGTATGGTTAGTATGGTGAACAGCCCCTGGCTTCTTCGTTCCTCGGGCACCAAGGCGATACCCGCGGCGATAGCCTTATCCGGAGCTGGTTTGAGTTTCTTGCCTTTGAAGATGATTTCTCCTTCGTACTTATCGACACCGTAAATAGCTCGGGCAAGCTCAGTTTTTCCGGCGCCCACCAGTCCGTAGAAACCGACGATCTCCCCTGCATGCACATCGAAGGAAATGTCGTTCAGCCTGTGGTTGGAAAGGTTCTTAACCTGAAGAATGATATCCTGGCAATCACCTTCCCGGGGCGTGTACTGTTCAAACACTGTTTTACCGATCATCATCTTGATCAGTTCCGACCGATCCTGGATCTGCGCTACGGGTTTCGTATCAATGTGTTTGCCATCTCGCATGACTGTCACGTAGTCTCCGAGCTCGAAGATCTCGTCAAGCCTGTGGGAGATGTAGATGACAGTGACATTGTTCTCACGTAGGTTTTTAATAATAGAAAATAATCGCGCAATTTCACTCTCAGAGATCGCAGCCGTCGGCTCATCCATGATGATGATGTTCGACTCCGCAGCGACTGCTTTGGCGATCTCCACAATCTGTTTCTTTGCCACGCTCAGGGTTGAGACCAACTGCCCTGGCTTGATGGACGGCTCGATGTTGTGCATCACGCTGACCATCCTGTTGATTTTGTCTGTCTTTCTCAAGAACCCGAATGTTGTATCCTCCATTCCCAAGGAGAGATTTTCCTCGACAGTGAGTTGGTCCACCACGTTCAGCTCCTGGAACAGGGTGCTGATTCCTTTTTGCTTCGCGTCGCGGGTGCTGTGCGGGTTATATTCTTCGCCATTCAGCAAAATCTGTCCGCTCGTCCGTGTATAAGCGCCAGTCAGGATCTTGATCAGGGTGGATTTCCCCGCGCCATTTTCCCCAACCAGGCAGTGAATGGTATTCCGCTTTATGTCGAAGCTGACATTGTTGACCGCCCGCACACCCGGGAAATCCTTCACAAGGTCCTTGATCTCCAGCACATTCTCTGTCGGTTCCATGCATAAACTCCTTGAACTTGACGGGAGGAAAGCCCCGGCCCCCCTCCCGTCTTTTCAAATTTATCTTCTTCGAACAGTACTACTTGACGTTGGTCCCGAACTGGGAGTTCAACCAGACCACGGCGTCAGCGCGTGGCATCGTCCAGAAGGAGACGTTGTAGGCTTTGTAGAAGAACTCCTGGGCGGGCTGCGAGGTCATCGCGGTCTTGCCGTTCGCGATGTCCATGATCAGGTCGATGCGGCCGCGGGCGGTCTCAACCGGGGGCAGACCCATGGAGAGCTTGAGCGAGCTATTCGGATCGTAGACGAGTTTCATCTCGACTTCGTCGAAGTCCACACTGGCAACAATCTCGGTCAGCGGTTTGCCATTGTCCATCTTGCCACGTCCGGCCTGGTTCAGAGCCGCCATCGTGCCAACGGTCAGATTGGAAGCTTCGGAGTAGATGAGATTGACTTCGGGGTGGGTGGTCATCAGGTCGGTGACGATCTGTTTGGCAGCATCAGGACCCTTGCTGGCATCCTGGCAGCCGAGGTCTTTGGCTGTCGGATCAACAGAGAGCACGCCTTGCACAAAGGGATCGGTACGCCCGGATTTCACTTCGGTGTGGTTCGGCCAACCCACCTGCACCATCACAATGGGCTTATCGGGATGAGCGGCCTTCCACTGCTTGGCCATCTCGGCACCCATCGCAAACGAAATACCTTTTTCGTCACTGCGGGCGGTCGGAATGCCGGTATCCGCCAGCGGGCTGAAGAACGAGGTCATGATGATGCCCTTGTCCAGAGCTGCAAGCACACCGGGTTTAGCGGCTTCTGCATCCCAGATTTGCATGGTGGCGGCATCCATACCCTGCGCCAGAACCTGGTCAACATTCTGGGTCATAACGGCGCTATCAGACTTGCCATCAAACGCAAATACTTCAGCGTTGTACTTCTCTTTGGCATATTTTTTCGCTTCGGCAAACTGAGCTTGGTGGAAGACGTTACTCAGGTCAGACACGAAGAACGCGATCTTCATGGACTTGGCAGCGGGTTCTTGCGCAGCCGGGGCTTGGGTAGCCGTCGCGGGAGATCCGCAGGCGGACAAAAGCAGGCTGGTGAGTACCAGCAGGCTCAAGAGAGCAAACAGGGTCTTTTTCATTTGAGATTTCTCCTCTACTACGTTATGAGAAAAGGAAACGGTTGGTTCATCGCAGTTGACTGGCATGTCCATTTATTGGTTATTAGCCGGTCTGGCGCGACACAGGGCTGCTCAGTCAGTATATTCGTTCGTGTCACCTTCCTTCACCCGAGATGGATATTTCGCTCACTTCAAAAAGTTTGCAGCGATGCGCGAAATCCTCGGGACTCTAAATCTCTTATATCTCCCCTCGGTTAGTAACCACTCACATCCTGCGCCAGCCCATACAGCACCAGCTCGGTAACACAGCCGCCTTTTGTGAGCGCGCAGGTCTGGTATACCATGTCGGCAAAGTGTTCGGGGCGCACGGCAAGTTCCTCTTCCCATTCAAATTTGGCGACCCCGGATGCTGCAGTCTGGAAGCCAGTATTGGAGCCTCCCGGCACAAGGAGCGTGACAGCGATGCCATGAGGGCGTAATTCCGTGTACAAGCACCTTGTGAAGGAATTGAGACCAGCTTTGGCGGCAGAATAAATTGACCATCCTGGCCAGGAGCGGCGGTCGCAGGCGCTCGACACGTTGATGATCTTGCCAAAGCCCTGTTTCTTGAACTGCGGGGTAAAGGTGCGACAGCTCATGATGGCGCTGGTGAGATTCAGGTCAATGATGCGGCGGTTGATTTCATCATCCATCTCTTCGATGGGGGCTACTTTGAGCGCGCCGCCTGCATAATTGATGAGAAAATCCACTTTGCCGAAGTTGTCGAGCGTTTCTTTTAACGCATTCTCGAAAGCCTCAGACTTGGTCACATCACTTGCCAGAGCAACGACCTTCGAGCCGGATTCTTTACAGGCCTTGGCAGTGGCCTCGAGGGCCTGCTTGTTGTAGTCAATCAAGACCAGGCTCACCTGATCGGTTTTGGCAAACAATTCTGCCGTAGCCTTCCCGAACCCGGAACCAACGCCCGTGATGACCGCAACTTTTCCTTTCAGAGACTCAGCCATAAGTTAGTGCCTCCATTTCTTTTTGTTTCTTAGATTGTTCCTTTTCGCAACTGGGACAACAGCTTGCCCAGTTCTTCATCCTCGATTGCGTAACAGTGCTCTGGACCAGGATATTGACCCTGTTCCACTTCCGTGCGGAACTGAGTCAATGCCGTCACAATAATTTGTGTCAGATCCAGGTACACTTTAAGAAAACGCGGCGACAATTCTTTGAACATACCCAGCATGTCCTGCGTTACCAGCGCCTGACCGTCACACGCTGGCCCGGCCCCAATCCCAATCGTGGGAACATCCAGGCTGCGGGTGACAATCGCCCCCAACCGGTCGGGGATACACTCGAGAATCAACCCAAAGGCGCCCGCCTCAGCCAGTGCTACGGCGTCAGCCACAACCACTGCTGCGCTGACTGCCGTCCGGCCCTGGGTCTGGATCGCCCCAGTACGCACGATCTTCTGCTTGGTGACTCCCAAGTGCCCTAACACCGGCACACCGGCATGCACCAGGGCTTTCACTTTGGGCGCATCGGCGGCGGTTCCTTCCATGTGAACCCCATCAGCGTGGCCCTCTTTCATCAGCCGGACGCCGGTGATGACAGCCTGCTCCACAGTCTCGTATGCGCCAAACGGCAGCGTGGTCACCACCATGGCACTTCCTGCCCCGCGCGCTACGGCTTGCGTGTGATAGATCATCTCTTCCACACTCACCGAGACCGCTTCCGACCGGCCGAGGCCCACCGTACCCACAGCATCGCTGACCAACACCACGTCCACACCGGCAGCATTGATGAATTCCGCCATCGGAGAATCGTAGGCCGTCAGCAAGGTGATCTTTTGGCCTTTACGTTTCTTATTCTTGAGGGAGGTTGCCGATACCTTGGATCGTGTGCTCACGTATGCCTCACTCTTTTACTTATAGCGACACAGGCAGCAAATTTTCGAGGTCGAGGTGAGGGCTGGGCAAAATCCGCACCGATACTACCTCGCCCAAACGGCGCGCAGCTTGCGAACCCGCTTCGATGGCCGTCCGCACCGCGCCGACATCGCCGCGCACCATGACGGTCATATAACCGGCACCAATGGCGCGTAGATCGAGCAATGTGATATTCGAGGCCTTGATCATGGCGTCAGCTGCCTCGATGCACGCCACCAGTCCGCGCGTCTCGATCATTCCCAACGCCCGCATCCCAGGATCCAGCTCATCTTCCGATGCTTGAATAAGGGTTTGACTCTCGTTTGTTTTTGCCATGGCTTTTTATTCCTTCCTATAGGAAATGACTCCCTCAAATCGCAGGGAGTCGAGAATACCAACAATTGCTGCGTCAATCGGCGATGAATTCTGGCCGGTGACCGCACGCGCCGAACTGCCCTGGCTCACAACAACGAGTTCGCCTTCGCCCGCGCCGACCAGGTCGACTGCCAAAATGAGTTCACCCGCAGGGTTACCGCTGGGACCTGCAGATTGAACGAGCAGCAATTTGGTTGTTTTTAGTGTTTCGTGTTTAAGGGAGGCAACTGCCAAACCCACAACTTTAGCGACAATCATTTTATCTCCTAGCGCGTATCAGACGATCAGTTTCCGGAGCGCTTTCCGGTGGATTGCCTGACAAGTTCAACCAGTTGATCGACCACTCCGTCCGAACCCGAGTGGATTTTTTGCTGCTCCTGCCGAGCCGCAACGACCGGCAACGGGCCGTGCTGGCAGCCACTCGGTTTGGCACTCAGCTTGGCCGCCGTATCGCGCGCAGATGGTGCAGGTGCAACCGGTGAGGCTGCCGTGACCGGGACTGAAGGGGCAGACGGAGGGGTTGCTTTGGCTGGCGCAGGGCGGGAACCGTCCACAATGGCAATCCCCATTTGACGGGCCATATCGCGCGCCAAATCCATCAGGACCATGTTCTCATCCACAACCAATTCTTTTTTCCCCTGCGCGGCCAGGTTTTCGATATCATCCGTACAAATGTATTTCACCAAGACACCTCCAGCGGGGTTTACTTGCCCTGGCCGCTCAAACTATTGATCGCCTGAACAGCTGCTTCGCGCGCCACCTTGACTTCAGACTCGCTGCCTGAAAGGTAGAGACGCCCGAAACGGCCAGAGGACTGGTAGTGAACCAGCGTAATATGAGCCGCTTTTTCGGCTTCGTTCGCAGCCAGCATCACGTAAGAGGCCGGCGCAACTTCGAGCACGCACAAAGTCTGGCCGCGCAGCAACAACCCACCACGGCTGGACTGGTTTACCAGTTGGGCCTCGTAGGCATCCACATTGGTTATCATTTTGATGGAGGCGATTTCGGGCTTGCGGCGGTCATGCTCAGAGAGGTTGAAACGGGCCAGCGCCGCCTGTCCGGCTACGCGCACGGCTTCCTGGAAAGGCGCGTGGATTTCGAGGCTGCCAAATTCCCGCTCCACACTCAAAGTTCCTGGCCGAACATCGGTCGTTTTGAGAGCCACATCCAGGAATTCGTAAACCTCACTGGCAGGCGCCAGCTCGACGAACAATTCAGCCATGCCTTCCACGGGGACATCTCCTTTAAGAAGCATGCCGGTCAGCGCCGCATATTGGGGCTGCATCGAATCGATGAGTATATATGTCCTGAGTTCCATTTTTCCTCGCCTTGATCCTGTGCCTAGCGTTCAGCGGGCAGGTTGGCCAGCGCCCGCACGACCTTGGCCGGGCCCTGGTGAAGCAGCTTTTCGACGACCGGATGGGGCCGGGCGATGACGTGTGCAGCTACCAGTTCCCCTGACCGCTTGGCAGCCGCGACACCGGCATCCACCGAGGCCTGCACCGCGCCGACTTCGCCGCGAACCATGATGGTGATGTACCCGCCGCCGATCTCTTCCTGGCAGACCAGGCGCACATGGGCCACCTTCGTCATCGCGTCAGCCGCCTCGATCGAGGCCACCAATCCTTTTGTTTCGACCATTCCCAGTGCAGTGATTTGCAAACGTGAAGTAGCCATAGATATCCTTACCTCCTAAGAGATTCCAAACACTTGATTCGCGGCTTTAATGCCCGCGTTGGTATCAACCGGATACCCTAAATTTCGCAGGGCTGTCCCGGTGGCGTTCAACAAGTCAATCACCCGGTTGCGCGAAAGATCGCTCAACTGGGTTGGGTCAAGGAAAAATGCGCTCTCTGAAACCGCGCCAAAAGCCCCGTTCGCATTCACAATTTGCCCCAGACTGCGCACAACATCTGTGGAACGCAAATTGCCTGGACACTGGATTTCTGTCTGGGGACCCAGACAGAAACGCTGGGGAGAGTCGCAGCCTGGGCAATCACGTCCGTCCGCAACCAGCAACAAACCCATTTCGCTCACACCCCAACGAATCGCTTTGACCGATAGCTCGGCGATGGAAGAGGCAGTCGAGGTTGCGGAGGGCGATGATTGACGGGCACTGGGGGAGGTTCCTGACCATAATTCGGCCAGGGCCAGGCGCATTTCGTGAGCAGCGGCGCGAGGGTCAGCCGCCTCACGGATGCCGCGCCCACAGATCAAAACAGACACCGGCAGGTCGGCAAAAAAGGGCAGAAGTTCCATGGTCATCCCGCCGGTGATAGTGAGCTTGAAACCCATGTCGATCAGCTTGCGAATGGTAACCTTGTCCGATTCAGCCCACATACGGCCGGCTGATTGGGCATCCCATTCGCGGTGATAAACAAGACGCTCAACGCCGATTTTGCGCCATTCTGCTGCCCGTACCAGGATTTCGTTATCGCGGACGCCAGTGAGTTCCATTAACATTTCCTTGCCGCGTTGGCGAGCTACTGTGAGTGCTTGCTCGACTGTAGCCAGCGCCGCGCCGCCGATCACTGTCAGCATATCGGCGCCGGCGTCAAAAGCCATGGCCGCCTCAAGTCCGCCGACGTCCGGCGTCTTGAAATCAGCCAGGATAATTTTGTCAGGACAAATTTCTCGCATGGATCGGATTGCATCAAGCCCAGCCGCTTTGCAGAGTGGCGTACCGATTTCGATAATATCTACTTCCGGAGCAACCTGGACCGCCATTGCCAACGCCTTCGGCAAAGAGATGTAATCCATAGCAATTTGAAGTAAGGGCGTAGAATTCATAATTTGATTTGACCTCGATATCAGCCCACTAAAGGACCTAGCTAAGATTGGATAACACTTTTCGGAAAACTAACCATTTTGGCAGAACTGAATTTTTATCTAAACAGAAAGAGGGGATTGATATTTATTTCAGTTAATGAAAATTTTATCAATATTCTGTAGCGTTGTCAATATTTTTCACGAGAACAGGATGAATGTCACCCCGGGAATGTGAAGGATGTAATAAATTACTATGGAGTATGGCTCTCTATCCTCCCTTTGAGCACCGGACAGATTTAATGTTGAGCAGGCAAAACGAGACAGGCAAGGGCAAATCATGGCTCAGGCAATAGTCGAGAAAAGCCAAGCCCATGCGAAAAATGCTCCAGTCCGAACGGTCAGTACGGTGAATGAGTTTGTCGTGATTGGTTTGCAAGGCTGTCATGCCGAGGTAGATGATCCAGAGATAAGCCAGGCAAGCAGCAATCATCAGTTTTGTCAGACGGCTTGGGTCAGCAAGGTGACTTTTGTGCAGGTTAAAAACCACGACTTTTCTGGTCGCCAAAGAAAGTTCCAATTTGGAAGCGTTTTTATATCAGTGCCAGGCTTCATCAGGTAGGTCAAAATTGGTCATAAGATAAATTGGTTCTGCATAGCCTTTGTTCCAAACAGCCATGACGGTGACTGGGCCATTGCCCTCCAGCGTGAACATGACCCCTGGGACGGCGATTTGGTCATCTGGTTGAACGGGCAAATCGCATAAGGCAAATTGCACTCCAGCTTCAAACACCGGTGTGTTTTTTGCTGTACGACAAACATCCTGCCAACGAGAGTCCTGGAGCGCTGCAAGCAAGCCAATCCCGTCCTCCCAAATTAATATTGAAATTTACTTGTCGTCGACTGAAGATGGGTACTGAAATCCCGTGTTTGGCCGAGGGTAAGCTCCTCAAAGAAATAGGTTGCATTGCGCCGCGTGATCATCCACCTCCCAAGACAAAAGCCGGACGTTTTTTCTTTCCTGACTCTTGTCGCTATCGTTTCTTCGAGAGAAATGCACTTCTGATTCAAGATTGAACCGATGTTAGCGGAACGTCATCAGGGACCTTTGAAAGAGCTTTAATTCACGTTTGATTTCCGCATTATTCGCCGGGTTTTGGATCTAATTTGGTAGTTCGGTCATTGCCCAGCCGGCAACCAACCGAGAAATTGCTTTGACCTTTGGATCGATATCTTCTGCCGCGTTCCAAAGGGTGCTATTTGCACCGGTAAGTGCTTGTTGAGCAACAAAGGTCTGCGCGACAAAGGAAAAATTCAGCCAGGGCAAAAGGTGTTGGTTCAAGGCACGTCGGGCGGTGTCGGAATGTTTGCCGTGCAGATTGCCAAATCTTTTGGGACAGAAGTCACAGCGGTATGCAGTACGAGGAATCTGGACATGGTACGTTCGATTGGAGCAGACCATATCATTGACTACACCAAAGAAGATTTCACCCGAAACGGGCAACGCTATGACCTGATTCTGGCTGCGAACGGATATCATCCGATTTCAGATTATCTGCGTGCATTAAGTCCTAGTGGAATCTATGTTGTTGCGGGAGGTTCCATGCGTCAACTCTTCCAGGCGGGGAGCAAGGGAGGAAGAATTTCCAGGAACGAGGGATGGAAAGTGTATGTCGTGTCGTTGGTGCAATGCCAAAAGGATTTGATCTTTATGAAAGAGCTCCTTGAATCCGAGAAGGTTGTTCCTGTGATCGATGGATGTTATCCTTTATACAAGACTGCAGAGGCTTTCCGGTATTATGAAAAAGTGGTTATCACAGTGGTGTGATAAGGCAGATGATACTTGACCGCATAAGTGAAGTTAGGCACAACAGGAACAAGAGAGAACGATGGAACCGAAAATAATCATTAGTATCGCCGTCTCATACAAGAGGTTCGAGAGTTCTTTCAATCCTGTCATCTTCCAAATCGCGGCCCACCAACCGACGCCATGTCATCGAGACCGCGATCCATTTTTTAACAAAAATTGAGCCCGGCAAGGATTAAAACAAAAAGGCGCCCATCGATGAACGCCTTTTTGGTACAAAATCAATAGAAAGTCTCACAAAACTTACATAAAAAGCAGAACTCCTGAGAGAATTTGGTTCTCTCAGGAGTTCTGTACCGCCGAATTTACCTATGGCGGCCCCGACCGGGGTTCGAACCCGCGATCTATCTGCAAACAGAAAACTTTGAAAACAATAATATGCAACACGTTGAAATCAAGCAATCGAAGGGGCAAATACCCATTTAAGTAAGGCTTGAATTTCCGGGGCGGATTGATAAGAAATATGCACCCCAAACCCCTGGCATAAGCCTCCCAACCCTTCCCACCAGGCTATGCCTTCATCCCCTGGAAATACAAATTCCAGGATCGTCCGGCGTCCAAACGGTAGAGGAAACTGCTCGGTGGAGAGCAGCAACCCCTGATACAAAATATCCAGCCCGTCTGAAGCCGGCTTCTGCCAGCCTTGTGCCTGACGCTGAAAGGCCAGGCGCGGCCCTGGGTCAGGCCAGAAAGTCTGGAGCAGGCGCAAAGTCCAGCCCGGTTGCATCGATGTTAGAACAACCTGGTAGACCTCTTGGGGGCGTACATCAGGGCGGTCCGGGTCGGCAAAGAGTTCGGCAAACAGGCGCTTCGTGCCATCGGCACCAACCAGTGCATCATGATTGTCTATCTGGCAAAATCCCCGTACCAACACAAACTGGTGGGTGGTGCCAACTTCGATTTTCTGCTTTTTCATAAGGCTCTAAAAATACTCTCTGGCAAATCCAAATCTGAGGCCCGAAAGCCCGGGCGCATAGGACGGTTGCCGGTGGGAACCAGACCCTTGGAAGGGTCAAACTTGAACAGGGGCGAAAAGGAAGGCCGGCCCGCAGTACGCTCCACTACGGCAGAGACTTCCACAATTTCACGCACGACCTGCCCGGACTGCGGATTGCGCTCAATATAGACAGCCGCGGTGATCGCCTCCGCAAAGGACTGAGCAATCTGCGATTCGGACATGCGCGCCGCATCGGGATGGGCCTGCACCACCTGCAGAAAACGCGGCCAGACATGCTCGGCGCTGGTGGCGTGGATGGTGAAAGCCGAATGCCCGTGCCCGGTGGCAGCGGCCCGGATCAATTCCCAGGCTTCCGCCCCACGCGCTTCGCCGATCACGACTCCATGTGGGCGGGAACGGAGGGCTGCCCGGATCAGGTCGTACATGGTGACAGGCGGCGGGCCGCCGCGAATCTCGGGTCTCGTCACGGTGTAGACGATGTTGCCGGTATCGCTTTTGGCATCGCCGTTCCAGCCGTTGAGGATGATTTCGTTCGAGTCTTCCACGATGAACAACCGGATGGCTCCCCTTGGGTAGTAATCCAGCATTTCCTGCAAAATCCGCTGGCCGACAAAGGTTTTGCCTGAACCGGTCGCGCCGGCGATGACCAGCGTCCCGCCCTGCACCATCACGCCCAGCAGGTAATTGGCGGCTTCTGGCGTCAAGATGCCGTTGCCGCGCGGGAAATCCTGCGCCTGGAATTTCGGGCGCGGGATGGGAGGCAGGCGGTTCTGGCACAAAAGCGCCAGGCTGCCTTTTTCAATGTCTGCCTCCGTGCGGTAGTTCGAGACGCGCAGGGTGATGGTGTCACCGTAAGGCGAGGCGGGGGCCATGACATAGTTGATCCGCACGCCCTTACGGCGGACACTGCCATCCTGGATCGGAACCATGACCTGCAGCATGGCATCGGCGATGGGATAATCCGGGGTGGGCGCGCGCTGGCCGGCGCGGTCCATCATCACCCGCAGGGCATCCCCGATACCCTCGGGAGCCACCCCAGCATGGCCCCAGCCATTGGCGGTAGTGTAGACATAGATGTGCCCCAGGTTGATGGCAATATCTTCGATGTCGGATCGGGCAATCAGTGCCAGGAGTGGCCCCATTCCGGAGAGTTCGCCGATCAAACGCAGGCTGAACTCCTCCGGCAAACGGAAGCCGGCCTCGACTACCTTCAGGCGCAGGTCTTCAAAGACCTGCCTGGCCAGCGCTTCGAGGTCGGTGGATGAGAGCGATTTTTGCCGCGCTTCGGTGGCCTTCCTGGCACGGCCTTCCTCGGCCAGGAGATTCCACCAGCGTTCGGACTCAGCGCCTGAACGCTGATCAGTGGTGGGCTTCAGGGTTTTTCCGGCAATATCGAACATGATTATTTTCCAAACCAGGAACGCTTTTTCGCTGCCGGCGGTAGGAGACCCACGCGGGAAGCGCCCTCGCGGACTGCCGGAACGAAGTGCGCCGCAAAGCCCAAAAGGGCGTCGGCAAAGGGACCGAGTTCTTCCAGTTTTTCTTTGCGGTAGCGCCAGATCAGGATATCCTCCCGGCGGTCGCTGTTGACCGCCTGGGCCGTCAGGCGCGGATCAACGTTTGGCAGGATGCCATTCGGGATGAGCGCCAGTTCAATCTTGTCTTCAGCCAGGGCCTGCTGGAGCATTTTGTGGGCGGACTTGAAGCCATCCCCGACCACCTGGTTGTAGCAGAGCTTGACGCGCGAGCCCACGAACTCATGCGCGCTACTCTTGCCAACCACGTTCGCCAGGGAGTTGATCATCCTGGCAATCCAGCGCCGGGTCTCGGCCAGATCCGGAATTTCCGGCTTGATCACGATGGCGATGCCTTCTGCGGCTTTGAGCGCTGCGCGGTGAACGACATGCGCCGGGTTGATGCCGACATCCATGATCACCACGCCCCCTGCAGAGACGCCGGCTTCGTACAATCCGTTGATGACTTGCTCGACCCGGTCCTCCTGCTGAAGGACTTCATCGCCCAGATCGTCGGTGACAAGACCTGGCAGCACTTTCAACGTCGGCAGGTTTTCCAAGGTCGTGAAGGCGTTCAAGTAAGCAGCGCCATTGGCAATCGTGCTCATGGCATGGGTTTCCTTGCGCGCTGCCAGCTCACGGCGGAGCAGGCCGATCAGGGTGGTGTTGACCCGCTCCAGGCGCAGGTGATACGAGAGCGCGCCGGCGTTGCCATCCGCGTCCACCAGATAGGTGGTGATGCCCGATAACGCTAAGGCCACCGCCAGGTTGACGGCCACGGTGGTTTTCCCGGTTCCACCTTTGGGTGAGGTGATCGCTATTTTGCGAATGGCCATCCCGGACTGAATGCGGGCCGACATATCGCTGCCCAAGACTGCCCGGCGGTACTGGTCATCGGCGGCCAGGTTGCCGGCCTCTGCCCGGCGCATTTCCTCGAGCAGCTTGTTGGTGTCTACATCTGATGGAGGATAAGCGACGGCTGGGACGCCCGCGCCGTTGGCCCAGGAAGACATGCCATCTCCGACGCCTGCCACGACGAAGATCAACTTGCCGCGCTCGGCGGCTTTGACCAGACTTTCCGGTGAAATCGACGACTCTGGTGAGACCACCACGATGGCGCGGAAGTCGAACAGGTCGATGTGCTGGGGCGTGAAGGCGGCCATCTGCGCCACAACGCTGTGGCCCTGTTCGGCAAAGAGCAGGCCGAGCCGGGAAGTAACGGTCCCGGCGCCCAAGAGTAGGACTTGCATTACTGGCCTCCCCCGATGGATTGTTCGCGGTCGGCCTTGAACAGATCCTCGAAATCCCAGTAGGTGAAGCCGGCCGAGGGCTCGTCATCGCCGCGCGCCATCAAGGAAACAATCAGCTTGTCACCCTGCTGGAGCGCCAGGGAAAGCTCCTCGCGGGCTTCGTTGGGCACCAGCAGGATCAGCATGTGAGTTTGCGAGAAATCGTTGAAAGTGGTGGCGGATGAATCGGCCCCGGCTTTGTCCGTGGTCTGGACGGGCAGGCCCTGGATGGCGATCACCCGCACACCCATCGGGAAGATGTCTTTGGCCAGCGGGGGAAAGATGCGCCCCAGCGCTTCAGCCTTGGTGAGATCCTCGGGCGCGGGGGTGGCGGTTGCGGTCAACGGCTGATCCACCGGAATGGACATTTGGGGCAGCGGGGTTGGGGTGGATTGCGCCTGCGGGCGCGAAGCGATCACGACTGTCACGCCCACCAGATCGCCGGGCAGGAACGAAGCCGCCTCGGGCGCAACCAGGTTCATCGCATCCAACGGCAGGGGAAATAATGAATAACCTGGATACTTTGCCAGTACGGCCGAGAGGCGCGTGTCTTCGGCGGCCTTGGCCACCAGCGCTGTGCGGAAGACCGGTTGGCCGGCAAAGATCGGCTGGGCGACAATCCCGCCCACTACTCCTTCGGCTTCCTCAGCCGGGATGTAAAGCTCGGCATTGTCATCCTTGAAAACCGTTTTCTCGGCGAGCGTATCGGCGGTAATCACCTCGCCGATGGATAGGTCGCGGGTGGCGGACAAGACCTTGACAGTGGGCGGGCGTTGGGCCGCGCCCAGCGCATTGAGCAGGATGAAAGCCAGCAAGAAGACACCGATTGAGACGGCGAGCACGACCAGATTGATGCCGGTGCCCATCAAACGTTTAAGCATTGGTAACCTCCAAGGAATCAAGATTCAGGCCGCTCTGTGAGACGGCCTGTTGAAAGGCGGGGTTGCTTGCCAGGTGCGCTTCAAGGCGTTCCAGCGCCTGGCGCAAGCAACCGTGAAAAATGACGACAACAAAATCAGAGTGCAGGTGGGGGGAGGCAAACAGGCAGGCCTGGGCCGACATGACTTGCAAGATTTCCGCCAAGGCCTCGGATGCGCTCAGCGCTTCGGCTGACTGGCGCGGCATGTCGGGGTAGCAGGACTGAACCGGGTCGGCCAGTTCTTTGCGCGCAGATTGTTCGAACTGCCGGACGGCCAGCGCAAAAGCCAGCGGGGAGGCGGGGGCACGCTCGAGGAGTTCCGCCACAGTCGCCTGCGGGTTAGCGCGCAGGCATTCGATGGCACGCGGCAGGCGGGTCAAGCCGGCCTGGATGGCCTGGGCCAGTGTCTCCTGAGCCTGGGGGGAAAGGGCCGAGACGGCTTCGACATTGCGCAGGGAGATATGACCGCGCAGAGACTCAGGCAGGGCGTCGAGCTGCTTCTGCCAGCGTTCACGTTTGGAGGTGTAGGATTCGCTCATGGGCGCGATGATACGAAAGTGTATCGAGGGGTATCGGCACTGTGTCATTAAGCCCCGGTGAATTTGCGCCCCCCCAAAAAAAAGATTTCCATGCTCTGAGCGGAGCTGGAAATCAAGTGGATGTCTCTGCCCGTGCGTAAAATCGTGCCGAAAGTCCAGTGTGTAATCTAAAAAGCCTGAGGATTGAACAACAAAAAAATCCGCCCGAACGTTGGCGGATTTTTTTGTTGCCTAAAAGCTTTTAGAAAGCGCGCAGGTACTGCGGCGGGACCGGCGCGGGTTGTTTGAGCGCCTGCGCGGCGTGCAGCGCCCAATACGGATCGCGCAGCATTTCGCGGCCCAGGAGCACCAGGTCAGCCCGCCCGTTGCGAATGATCTCATCCGCCTGCTCCGGAGCAGTGATCAGGCCGACGGCGGCAGTCTGAATACTTGCACCGTGCCGGACTGCTTCCGAGATTGGAACTTGGTAACCCGCTCCCACCGGAACTTTGGCATTGGGTACACTCCCGCCCGAAGAGCAATCGATCAGATCCACTCCTTCTGTTTTCAAGTGCCGGGCCAGCTCGACGGAATCCTCAATATTCCAACCACCCTCCACCCAGTCGGTGCCTGAAATGCGCACGGTTAGCGGCAGGCGCTCGGGCCAGACCGGGCGAACAGCGCGGACGGTTTCCAGGAGGAAGCGGATGCGGTTCTCGAAACTCCCGCCATATTCGTCCTTGCGTTGGTTCGAGAGCGGTGAATAGAAGCTGTGGATCAGGTAGCCGTGCGCCGCATGCAGTTCAAGCCATTCAAAGCCGGCGGCCAGGGCCCGCTCGGCCCCGGCGCGGAAGGCAGCCTGAAGATTCTGGATTTCTTTCAAACTTAACTCATATGGAACCAGGGACTCCGGATTGAAAGCGATCGGGCTGGGAGCCACTCCCTGCCAGCCGGGCCTTTGTGGTTCCCCGGTCTCCCAGGGTCGTTTGGAGCCGGCCTTCCGGCCAGCGTGGGCAATTTGAATGCCAGCCACCGCGCCATTTTCTTTGATGGCGTGGGTCACGCGCGCCAGCGGTTCGATGTGCGCGTCTGACCAGATCCCGACATCATAGGGGCTGATGCGGCCGAGGGGGTCAACGGCGGTGGCTTCCGCAATCACCAGCCCGGCTCCACCCACGGCGCGGGCCGCCAGGTGAATGAGCTGCCAGTCGTTGGAAAAGCCATCGGTGTAGCTGTACATGCACATCGGCGAAACGCCGATACGGTTCCGTAAGGTGAGACCCTTGATCGTCAGGGGCTCGAAAAGATGGGGCATATAATCTCCAATCCAAGCAATTTGTAGCAAGAGGCCCGGCTAACCACACCGACACAGATCGGCTGTTTGGCAGGTTCATTTTAGTCCAGGAAAGGCTCTTTTTTATCAGGAAACACGAGTTTTATATCAATTTCTGTAAACAGGGGCGAAATTTTTCGGACCGGTGAATAGCAATCAAAAAGGCGGCCATCTTTGGATGTGCCGCCTTTTTGGGGTTTGGCCATTACCCCGCCAATCTTTCAGCCAGGTCGATGATTTTCTCACGCAGGTGGAGCTTTTCCAGCCAGGGGATAGGGATGCCGGATTGACCGTAATAGGCCCCGGCCACCTGCCCGCAAATTGCGGCAGTTGTATCGGCGTCATCGCCCAGGTTGGCTGCTTCAAGCACTGCTTCTGAAAACGTATCGGTCGTCCAAAAGCACCACAACGCCGCTTCGAGCGCATCCGCGACATAACCGTTGCCCCGGATGTGCTGCGCAGTTTTGTCTTTGTACTCGCCTCGGGCAACGGCCAGGATTTTTTCCGATACGATTCCCGCTACACTACTCTCAAACAAGATCGTCTCTTTGTCCATCCCTGCCAGCGCCGAGATGAGCATCTCGGCAAAGAGTGTGCAGGCCTCCACACATTCCTTTGCGCCGTGGGTGGTGCGCGAACTCTTGCCGGCATATAATCTGGCTTTGGCCTTGCTAGGCGCATAGAACATGGGAACCGGAGCCAGGCGCATCAGTGAACCATTGCCAGCACAGGATGGATGGCTCGACCCGCTCATCGGCTTGCCGGTGGCCTTGAATTTCTCCAGCGCTTGTCTCGTGGCGTTGCCGATGTCGAAACATGTCCCGGTGCTGGACAGGTAGCCGGTTTCGTACCAGTTCAAGTAACGGTTCATCTGATCATGCGCATCGAAGCCGTTCTTTTCCACCAGGCTCTCAGCCAGGCATAAGGCCATCGAAGTGTCATCCGTCCACTGGCCAGGCTTGAGATTAAAGTTTCCGCCGCCAACCAGATCGGTGACGGGCGGGAAACTGCCGCGCGCCTTGAATTCCACCGCCGTGCCGATGGCGTCCCCCACCGCCAGCCCAAGCAAACAACCACGATACCGATCCAGGTCTTTCATGTGTACCATCCCATCGAATAAGCTGGAGCGATTATAAAAGAAATGCCGCCTACGCGGTTTGACGATTTTCCCGATCTTTTCTATAATCTAGCCAGTTATTCACCCCCACAACCCACTTTCCCCCCTCCCAAAGCCCGGCTCACGCTGGGCTTTTCCCATTCCATCTTTCAACTCAAAGGACAAGCCTATGCCCAACACCACCATCTATACTTTTATTCCTCCCATCCTCAATAAACCTGTTCACGGATTGCTTGAAACAGGCCGTACGATCCGAACTAACCGGATTGTGATGCTCGAAGAAAGCCAGGTTGCCCACACGCTCCTGGGTTCTGGTAGCGGTTATTTCGTTACCACTGCGAGCGGTTCCCGCTACACCTTGATTGTCCTGCCTGTCTCGGCTCTCAAAGCCTGGTTGGCGGACTTTCTTGGCATATCACCAGTGGAGGTGACCGCCACCTGATACCGATACAGTTATTCATCAACCCAAAACGGGCGCTGTCTCTGGATTTCTCCAGGGCAGCGCCCGTTTTCGTTTTCTCTGCCTGCACCACAGCGAGGACTCGCCGGGATGAGAGGCCCGGTAAAAAATTGACCGCCCCACTGCGAATGGGGCGGTCAGGAGTACAGAACATGCGAGCTAATAATACTACAACTTGTAAGACTGTCAAGATTTCTGCGCCGTTTCGCCTGAACGCAGCCCAGCGCAGAGTACTTGTAGACCGCGATGTTTTGAACGTTGCTACGCCCGCAGGACGGCAGGATGGGGATTTCCTGTACACCGCCGAAGTGACCCTCGTGAGCGAAAATGCAGCGGTCTACACCACGGCCCCGGTCTGGGCCTGTGTCGAAATCTCGTGAAGACTTCTCGCAAGTGGGACTGCCTGGATGCGTGATCATGCGCATACGGGCCAAGTATTTAATTTCCAATCTGGATCGAATTCATCAGGCCTTTGCCAGAGGATAGATCAATCGACTTGGCTACTCCAACACCATCACTTCGGAAATCTCTCTAACCAATTGCCCACCCTGGATTAGCGCCGATAAAATCTCCATGTCAGAGGAGGTTTCGCGATCGTGCTCCAGGAATGAAACTGATTGACGAAGAGCGGCATAGGCCCTGGCTGTGCCCTGGCCCAAGTTGTCGACTCCCTGCGCTCGCAAGTCAATCGCCTGGGCAGCAGTCAGCATTTCAATGGCCAGCACATGGCGGACGTTTTCTAAAATTTCCAGCGCATGCCGGGCGGCATTGGCACCCATGCTGACATGATCCTCCTGGTTGGCGCAGGAAGGGATCGAATCAACGCTATCGGGGTGGGCCAGGGTCTTGTTGTCGGACACCAGGGCTGCAGCTGTGTATTGGACCATCATCAAACCGCCGTCCAGGCCGCTGGTCGGCACCAGCATGGCCGGTAAACCATGATTGAGCTCGGGGGTCAACAGGCGGAAGATGCGTCTTTCGGCAAGATTGGCCACTTCGGACATGGCAATTCCGAGGAAATCCAGCCACATCGCCGGACCTTGCCCGTGAAAATTCCCGCCTGAAATCGCTCTCAGTTCATCATCTTGACCCTCGACCGGAAAAATCAACGGGTTATCGGTGGCCGCATTGATCGCAGCGGAAAACCGCTGGCGGACGAAGGCGATCGTATCCATGACCGGTCCCAAAACCTGGGGAATACAGCGCAGGCTGTAGGCATCCTGCACTTTGCTGGGCAGGGAATCGAGCAATTGGCTGCCTTTGCACAAGGCCAGCAGATTGGCGGCCACTTTTTGTTGACCGGGTTGACCACTGACGGCATGCAGGGCGGGATCGAAGGCGGCTGAAAGACCCAAGAGCGCCTCCAGGCACAGCCCAGCCCCGATCTGCGCATGGCGCAGCAGGTTCTCCGCCTCGTCAATGGCAAGCGCGCCGCAGGCAGCCATAAAATCGATCCCATTCGAGAGCGCCAACCCCTCTTTGGCTTCCAGCACCAGGCGCTCGAGCCCGGCCCGGCGCATGGCTTCAGCGCCTTCCAGCAGCTCTCCCTGGTAGGTGGCCTTACCGCTGTACCCGCCGTCACCCTCTTCCAGGTCACGGGTCATGACTGTGGCGATGTGCGCCAAGGGCGCCAGGTCGCCGCTGGCCCCGAGCGAGCCTTTTTCGGGCACCAACGGGGTAATCCCGGCGTTCAGCATATTAATCAAGGTTTGAGCGACCACGGGGCGCACTCCTGAATGGCCTTTGGCCAACATGTTGGCGCGGATCAGCATCATCCCACGGACCACGTCTTCTGGGAGAGGCTTGCCCACACCACAAACACACAAGACAATCAGGTTGCGCGATAGCTTGCGAGCATCCGTAGCGCTGATTTGCTGGTCAGCCAGCGAGCCAAAACCAGTATTGACTCCGTAAATAATTTTACCCGGCTGACTAATTGAATTTATCACCCAGGCCTGGCTGCGCTGCATCCGCTGGCAAACCTCCTCTCCCAAGGGAGCCACTTTCTCATGTCCGCGCGCCACGGCCACCAATTGTTCGATTGTCAAACTTTGTCCGGTTAATTCAATCATCGCTCCACCTCTTGCGAATAAACGATCTGGCCGCGTTTGACAACCAGCGCGATTGCATTATTCCCCAGCCGATAAATCAGGTCTTCGAAGGTTGGCAAATCCCAGACTTGCAGATCAGCCAATTGGCCCGCTTCCAGTGTGCCCCGATCGTTCAGCCCAACTGCCCCGGCAGCGTTCACCGTTGCAGCCAGGAGGGCTTCTGCGGGAGAGAATTGGTACAAGCGGCAGGCCAACTGCATCACCAACTGCATCGATTCCAGCCAGCAGCCCGGGCAGAAATCGGTTGCCAGCGCCACAGTCAAGCCTTTGTCCAGCATCAAGCGGGCATTGAAAGGCTTGGGATGGCGAACAGCGAAATCCAGACCGGGCATGACCACCCCAACCACCCCCGCACTTGCCAATTGTTCGATTTCCGGCCCGGTCGTAAAGTTCAGGTGGTCAGCGGAGACGGCTTTCAAATCAGCCGCCATTGCGCAGCCGCCGAGATTGGAATAGGCATCCACATGGATCTTTGGCTTCAAACCGTGGCGCAGACCCGTTTCCAAGATGCGCCGGGATTCTGCAACGGTATAGTACCCGTTATCGCAGTATACATCGCAGAACTCCGCCAGCCCTTCAGCGGCTGCCTGCGGGATCATTTCATGGATCAAGCTTTCCAGATATTGTTCCCGCGGGATTTCCGGGGGAAAATCGTGGGCGCCCAGGAAGGTGCTGACAATATCCATTGGCTGACTGTTCTGAAGCTTCCGATTGACTTGCAGAAGCTCAAGTTCCTTTTCGACACTCAGCCCGTACCCGCTCTTGCTTTCCAGAGTGGTTGTGCCGCAGCGCAACATACGGTGCAGTCGCTCGCGGGCACTTTCATGGAGAGCCTCTGGGCCGCTGTCCCCTGTCATCCTGACGGTCGCCTGGATGCCGGTCGGAATCCCCAGGGCGGCCACTTCCTGGGCCGTGCGAGTCATACGCGCGGCGTATTCCTGGGCCCGCGTCCCACCAAAGACCAGGTGAGTGTGGCAGTCAACAAAACCAGGGGCCACAATTTTCCCGGTCAGATCAATCCTTCGGGCGGCTGACAGATCAAATTCACGTTCCAATTCTGCCAGGGGCGCAATCGCCGCGATTTTTTCGCCTTGAATGGCAATCGCCGCCCCAGGCTGGCGACCCAATGGATCGCCAGCCGTGGAAGCGCAAGTCAGCACCTGGCTGGCTCCGCTGAGAATCAGGTCAACCCTGGGGCTGGTCATGGCGTCAGTCGTTTTTGCTGTGCGGCGCTAACCGGTCGACAGCGTCCTCATCCGGTCCAAACGTCGCTTCGGGTGACCACCAGAGCGGGATTTTGATCTTTTCCTGGGTCAATGGGCCTTTTCCCTCGCAAACCTGGCGCGAGATTTCATACCCTGCCTGGGCATGGCGGACAACACCAATTCCCGAATCAGTCGCCATGCAGGCGTCCAGGCGCAGGTCGGCTTCTTCGCTGCCATCGGCGATCATGGTCACGCCGGTATGAACCGCCTCGCCCATCGAATAGTTGGCCTGGATCGCCACCAGGTCGGCCATCCCGGCGACATTCAGCAGGGCATTCAGGTAAGGCCAGTCGGAAATCAGGTCACCACCGTCCTTCATGTTTTCAGATTCGAAGGTTGGGTTGACAATCGAACCGGAATCCAGGTTATCGCGCGAAAAGCCCACCGGACCAGCCAGTTCACCGCTGCGGATCATCTGATTGATCTTCAGCGCCAGGGCGCGGCGCTCGCCAAAACCCAGGTAGCAGACCCGGGCGGGAAGAGCTTCGATGGGCAAAAATTTGCGCGCCAGTTGGATCCACTTGACCGTGGTTTTATCATGGGGGAACATTTCCAAAACCAGATCGTCGATCCTGGCCAGATCGCTGGCCTCACCCGAAAGACAGGTCCAACGGAATGGGCCGCGGCCCAGCATGAACAACGGGCGGATGTAGGCGGCCACAAAACCGGGGATCGTCATCGCTTCTTTGACGGGCATCCCAGCATCGCGGCATTCCTTGCGGATGCTGGTGCCATACTCAAAAACCTGGACGCCCTTGTGGAAGAAGGCGTTCATCGCCGCCAGTTGGCGCTTCATCGATTCGCGCGCCACTTCCCAATACCGGGTCCGATCCGTGGTGCGCAAGGCAGTCGCTTCTTCGGGGCTGTATCCGGCAGGGATATAGGAAAGCGGGTCATGGCAGGGGCACATCTCGGAAACAATATCCGGCGTCCAGCCCATTTCGAAGGCCTGGGGGAATAAATCTGCGGCGTTTCCGCAAATGCCGACCCCCAGCGGTTTTTTATCAGCCCTGGCTTTTTCAGCCATCTGAATGGCTTCTTCGAGTGAAGCGGCCTGCGCATCCAGGAAGCCACGGTCCAAAGCCCGCTGGATGATGAGCGGGTTGGCATCCACCACCAGGCAAACGCCGCCCAGCATGGTCATCGCGCGCGGTTGGTTGCGGCCCATCCCGCCGAGGCCAGCCGTCAAGTAGATTTTGCCAACCAACGATCCGCCAAAATGTTGCTCGGCAATCGCGCCCAGGGTCTCAAACGTGCCCTGGATCACGCCCTGGGTGCCGATATATTCCCAGGGTCCGGCGGTATATTGGGCGAACATGGTCAGGTTCTTGTCCTGTAGATCATAAAAAGTTTCCCAGGTGGCCTTCATGATGTTGGTGTTGGCCATCACCACCCTGGGCGCCAGGCGATGGGTTTTGAAAATGGCCACCGGCATGCCCGATTGGACAACCAGCGTCTCGTTATTTTCCAACTCTTTGAGTGACTGGACAATGGCGTGGTAGCTCTCCCAGTTGCGAGCGCATTTCCCGATGCCACCATAAATGACCAGTCTTTCCGGGGCCTCGGCATTTTCCATGTTGTTTTCGAGCATGCGCAGCAACGATTCCTGTTTCCAACCCTTGCAGCGCAGGGTGGGACCGCGTTGGGCTTTGACGGAATAAAGAATTTCGGGTTTCATTTTTGCTCTCCTTTTGCGAATACAGGGTCAATCCAACAGGGCATTCTCAATGATTTGATCCATTTTGAATTCATGCGCTTGAAGATAGTATTTCAAGACTTCTTCGAGCGCCTCCATTGGCACCGGGCCGACCAGTTCGGTCCCGGCAATCAGCACGCCGTAGCGCCGGGCCTCGGCGCGGACGGCCTCCAGTACACGGGGAAGCGGTGTTTTGGAGTAATTCACCAGGTTCATCGAGACCTGCACCTGGCCTTTGTCTTCAAGCGCCAGCCCCATCGCCCGCACATAACGGAACCCGCCGTTGATGTGCCGGACGGCTTTGGCGATCCGCTCGGCAATCGTCACGTCGGTGGTGTGGAGGTTTACATTGAAGGCAACCAGGGGAAAACGGACCCCGGTGACCAACCCGCCAGCCTTGGCATTGAAGATAGCCGGGCCTTCGTCGGGCGCCCAGGCCGGGTCCTTTAGTTTGGCTTCCAGGGCTTCATATTGACCTTTGCGAATATCGGGTAGTTTTTCGCGTTCAGGCCGCAGGGCGGCTGCCTCATAATAGTAGACCGGTACGCCCAGGCTGCCGATAAACCGCCCGAACTCGCGCGAGATTTCGACCGCCTCCGCAATTTCCATCCCGCGGACCGGGATAAATGGCGCAACATCCACCGCTCCCATGCGCGGATGGGAACCGTGATGCTGGCGCATATCAATCCGCTCCAGGGCTGTTTGCGCCAAAGCTTTTGTAGCCTGGAGCACCACCTGCGGCTCTCCCATGTAGGTAAAAACGGATCGGTTATGGTCAGCATCCGAGGAGACATCCAGGATCTTGATTTCGGGGAACTGCCGGACCTGAGCGAGCACTTCATCGACCAGGGCCAGGTCAAGCCCCTCGCTGATATTGGGTTCGCATAAAAGCACTTTTTTCATCGTTTTTCCTCACATCGGGAAGGATTAGGGAACTGCTTGATCATTTGCCGCGAGAGACTCCAATTGCTCGCGCAAGCTCTCCGCTTGCTGCGCTAATTGCGAAGCCAGCGTCGGGTTTTTCAGGTTGGGGAGATTAATGGCGACATTTTCCAGGCAGCCCAGCGTCCCGGCGCGCGCCAACAAAATTGCACAGTTCAGGTCAGAGCGCACATTGGGGTTAATGCGATCCGCCAATTCGATCCCCAGCCGGGTAACTTGCAGGCAATGAGCAGCATTATCCATTGGCACCCGCGTCGCATCGAACCAGGCCGCCTGGATGGCCTGCTGACGGGTTTCACGTTCAGCTTGCGGTTCCTTGGGCAAACGATAGGCGCTGCGGACCGCCTGGAAAACCTCGGTATCTTCCTGGCCTCCGGCAAGCAGTCGCTCGGAAAGTTCCTTGGCCAGGGTGGCTTTCTCGCGGAAAAATGTTCCAAGCTCGTTTGACTCTTTGGTAGAGAGCAGACAGGCCATTGACAGCAAGGACCCGGCCATAGCCCCTGCCAGCGCCGAGGCAGAACCGCCGCCGGTCGAAGTATCTTCCGGGTCCAGGATTTTTAAAAATGTTTCGGGGTTAGGGTTCATGGAGGTACCGAGGTGAAAGTCGGAAAGGCGAACATATATACTCGTATGTACGAGTATATATGTATAATAACTTGATATAATACTCTTGTCAATCAGAAACAGGAGCGAAAAATGTTGCAGAAATCAGCCGGCATTGTCTCCGGTGCAATTCCCAAATACCGTCAGCTACTGATCATCCTGCGCAACCAGATTCTAAAAGGGGAAATTGCCCCAGGCGAGCGCATTCCATCCGAAGAGGATCTTATTAACACTTACGGGTTGAGCCGTGGAACAGTGCGGAAAGCCATTGCCCAATTGGAGACCGAACGGCTAATCGAAACCGAACATGGGGTCGGATCCTTTGTGCGCGCTCTGCACCCAAACGCTGTGCCATTTCACTTTTTATCTCCCCTTGAACCTGCGGAGCTGGCGGCCAAATATGAAATCCTGGCTCAGGAAACCATCCCTGCCCCTCTGGATATTGCTGAAAAGCTCAAACTTTCCCCTGGATCCATGCTGATCCATATCGCCCGGCGTAAACGGATTGGGACCCAGGTTGCTTCGTACTCTGAGCGTTTCCTGAACCTGG
Source organism: Anaerolineales bacterium UBA5195 (assembly GCA_002412925.1). Lineage (GTDB taxonomy): Bacteria > Chloroflexota > Anaerolineae > Anaerolineales > Villigracilaceae > UBA5195. The sequence continues at coordinate 98,960 of DHVZ01000041.1, forward strand.
ATATATTGCCATCCCTGGTGAATGAGGATCTCACCAAAGTTGGTTCAATCCATGATTTGTTGGTCGGCTCATCGGAGTATCCTTTGTTGCGCGCGGAGATCGAAATTGAAGCGCATATGATAAATGAGGAAGAAGCTCGCCTTTTGGAATCCAACCCTGGCGATTCTGCCATTGTGATTAATCGGATGACTTATACTGCCCCCAACCGGCCAGCTGTCTGGTATTGGGGGCTATTCAAAGATCAGTATCATATTGGGGTGCAAGCATAATCTATTGGACTGATAACAGATTTATCTACCATTTCTCAATCCCTCATCAGTGACTCGGTCAGTGGGTTCGAGTGCGATAGTCTCTATTTTTCGTAGTTTCATTGGTTCGCTCGACGTTTATGTAGATGCTAAGTGTTTATTTTATTGCATTCCAATTATAAGCCGCACATCTGGAGAAACAAGAAACGCGCAATTCGCATATGGTTTGGGCTTTCGTAGCAAGCCATCATCCAGCAGTTATGAAGAAGTCCATCCCGGCCCAATAGCCTGTTATATTTTAATATAATTCGAAAGCCTCCTCGTTAAACCATAAAATATGTCCAGACCCGAAGGCGCAGAGCTTATTGATGTCGTATATGATATAATATAGTGAACAAGGAGCGCAAAATATGACTCGTTATGCCCTGAACTTACCTTTTAACCTGAAACGCGAAGCCGAAGAACTGGCGTCCAAGCAAGGTGTTTCGCTCAATCAATTTATTATGTGGTCAGTTTCTGAGAAAGTGGCGGCCCTGCGTGGCCAACTGGACGATCCTGAATTTCCCGGTATCACCTACCGCCGTGGTGCATCTGGCTGGGTTACTCCAGTATTGCGTGGAACCGGAATTCGGGTTCAGACAATTGCGGTTGCTGTGGAACAACTAAAAGTCAGTCCTGAAGAAGTGGCTGCACAATACCAGTTGGAAGTTTCACAGATTCGGGATGCGCTGGCTTTTTATTCTGCCCATCGCCCGGAAATCGACGCTAACATTCGTTATGAAAGCGAACAGGAACAAGGGCATGGCTAAACTGCGCCTGCATTTGGATGCCGACACATCGAATGTGGCTTTAGTTGAGGCTTTGCTTCAGCGAGGTCACGATGTCACTCGTACGCCAAATTCCTGGATGCCATTAGACGCTATGGATGAACAGCAGCTGCTTGGGGCAACAGCGCAGGGACGTTGCATTTTTACCTTCAACATTCGTGACTTTATGCCATTGGCGCAGCGGTATCCACAGCATGGCGGCATTATCCTTTCTCCACAAAAGGCCATGCCGGAATTGTTGAAAGCTTTGGATAAGCTGTTGGTTTCGACAAAAGCGGAAGAGTGGCCAGGGCAAGTGCGCTGGTTGAGTGATTGGGAGAAATAGAACCAGCAGATATTTATTTTACCCAATGCCACAAAACCAATAGAGGCTCGGCGGGTAAAAATTAGAATACGGATTTTTTTCAAGCAGACAGCCTTGCTCACAAAGAGCAAGGCTGTCTGCTTATGTTGAATACTCAGTGTTCGAAAACAATCAGGAAAGACCTTTTCTTATTCTTTTCATTGCTGCTGAAAATAGGTTTCGGAGAGCGGATTTTTTGCCCAAATGCCTGGAGAAACGCATTTTTACCAGGCATGATGCTTGCCTGACCTGAATTTCAAAACCTTCGCGGTCTTTGCGGCCTTAGCGGTTCCAAAGGCTTTGTTCCAAAATAGCAAGTTATGCGCTATTGCGTTATTTATTTGAGCATTGTGCAAAAAGGACTCAGCTCAAGGCAGTGAGGAAAAACGAAATCGATTTCCGTGCTGAGTGTTTCTGCCCATTGGCCAAGATAGGCAATCAAGGCTTACAGCACCGGATAAAGAGTTTTGTAACGCCGTGAAAGCGTTGTGCGCACCGGTACTGTTTCAAAACCAAGCCAAATCACCACTTCCGGATGTTGAGTAAGCCAGCGCCATTGAGTTTTGAAACCTTTGATCCGCCGAACCTGCATCAGCGTAAAGAAAAAGATCAGCGCTTTCATTTCGTAATCAAAAGGATGACCTCGATGCAAAGTCGAGTTTTGTTGCTCTTGCTCAAAATGTTCATAAAGTGTATTGACTACCGGACAGTTTTAACA
>DHVZ01000033.1 GCA_002412925.1 Anaerolineales bacterium UBA5195
CGAGCGAGAAGCAATCCAGCGGCCCGGGGATTGGGTCAGACTGCCCGGCGGTGGAATATACCACGCGCGGAACGTCTTGCCAGGTCAGCACGGCGGCTACGCCAGGCAGCGCGCGCGCTTTGGATGCGTCGATTCGTTTGATCAGGGCATGGGCGTGCGGCGAGCGCAGCACTTTGGCGTGCAGCAGGGCGCGCGGTTCGATGTCGGCGGCGAAGGCCGGTTTGCCCTGCGCCAGTTTGACAGCATCGACCTTGATTTCTGGTTTTCCAACGGTCTGGTACGGTTTGGTCTCCGGGGAGACGATGACTTTGGGGGTGGTGCGAGTCGTGGTGAATGATTCAGCAGTGTTGGCTGGCGCGTTATCACTGGTGGGCTGATCGACAACTAGCCACTCTCCAATTTTTTCTTGACTTTCCCCCCTGAGAATCGCCGCTGCCTTGCTGACAGCCTGCACCGGTTTCAGATACCCCGTACAACGACAGAGCACCCCCGCCAGCGCCTCGCGGATTTCGGCCTCGCTCGGATTCGGGTGCTGGTCGAGCAGGGCTTTGGCAGCCAAAATCTGGGCCGGGGTGCAGTATCCGCACTGGATGGCGCCGCTTTCGATGAAGGCTTTTTGGAGCGGATGCAGTCCGTCCGTTTTGCGCCAGCCCTGTTCGGGGTGTTCGCCGAGCGCTTCAAGCGTGGCGAGTTTATGACCTTCCGCCTGGGCGGCCAGCAGCAGCCCGGCGTTGACCGGTTTGCCGTCAAAAATGACCGTGTCCGCGCCGGTCAGACCCTGCTCGTCGCCAAATTTGACCGAATGAAAACCTAAACTGCGGATAGCCGTAAGCAAACTGGTGTGCGGCGGGCAGTTGAGGGTGTTGTCCGTTCCGTTGATATGCAGGGTGAGGTTCATGGCAGTCTCCTGTTCATTATGTCAGACAAATCTATTATAGCGGATTTTTATTTTCTGCTCACGCCTGGCTCGGCACTGCGAACGCTAAGCCCCAGGTAATTCACAGGTAAATCGGATTCATGGATAAACTTTGGCGAATTGGCATCTTTAGATTTGCTGAATTCCGCGATTTTTTATCGTTTTTGGGTTATTATTGGTCAAAAGCAGGGTATTCCGTGACACCGCATCACGTTGTGTTTGGGACAGTGCAGGTGAGCATGCGTACGCACGCTCACACCCCAAAATGCGAGATCCTGCCGCGGAGATTCCCAAAGAGCCAAAATAAGAGGAGACTGCCATGAAGTCAGTGACCACAGGAACAGCCTCAGGCTGCATCGTTTGGCTGATCGTACTCTGTTTGACAAGTTCTTGTCTTTTGCCGGTTGCCATCGCAATTGGCTCTTTTACCTCGACCACCGACCTGGCTGTGCGCACCACCGCGCCGTATATCTGTCCGCCAGAGACGACTCCGCGGGTTGATTCGTATCAGACCACCATGCGCGATGAAAATGGTGTTGACCGGCCCGCGACCGCCTACGTTTTGGAATGCGTGAATGCGCAGGGAGAAGTTGTCAAAGAAGACCCCATCGCCTGGACGTTTCTCTGGCTGGGGATTTGCGCGGCCATTGGACTGATCGCAGTGATCGTTGTCAGTTTGTTGGTTGCTGCGCCAGTGGGCGTTTTGATAGGCCGATACTTCGGAAAAAACAAAACCACCCCCGGGTAGTTCGGTTTTCAGACGGCGGCGTAACCATTCCTGAAGGCCGCATAGCGGCCATCAGTTTTCCTGGTTTGGATTTGCCGATTCGGCCCTGAATTTATCTCTTAATTCGTCAATCAGAATAAAATTTCCTTTTTCATCTTTGTAATACCAATGAACCCAACCGTTACAGGGAGCATTTTGAATTGCCCCGCCCACTTTGTGAATTGAACCTTCAAGATCGTGATAGCGGAGATGCCCGTTGGCAAGAATGGTTGCCGAAACCTCAATTTCAGCTTCAAAATAGAGGCTCTGTCCAATTTGCAAGAAGCCATTTTCGATTAATGCGCCAAATGGAATGCGCGGTTCAGCCTTCTTCTTTTGACTTTCAAAAATAAAAGTCTCAGAAATAAGATTGGATTGGATGGCGTTGATTCTTTCTGCAGCAACCTTAATATAGGTGTCATCCCGTTCAATCCCAATCCAGTGACGATTCAGTTTCTTGGCGACTGCGCCGGTCGTGCCGCTGCCAAAAAACGGGTCAAGAACCACATCACCCGGATTGGAACTAGATAAAATAACTCGATAAAGCAGAGCTTCGGGTTTTTGGGTGGAATGAGCTTTCTCGCCGTTAATTTTTACGCGTTCTTTTCCGCTGCAAATCGGAATGATCCAATCTGAACGCATCTGCAAGTCATCATTCAAGCCTTTCATGGCATGATGGTTGAAGGTGTATTTCGCGCCCTGCTTCTTTTGGACCCATAATAAGGTTTCATGCGCATTGGTGAAACGCACGCCCCTGAAGTTTGGCATGGGATTTGTTTTGACCCAAACCACATCGTTCAGGGTCCAATAGCCTAAATCTTGCAAAATTGTACCCACCCGGTAAATATTGTGGTAAGAACCGATCACCCAAAGTGTGCCGGTGTCTTTTAAAACTCTTCGGCAGGCAGTCAGCCAGCCGCGAGTAAATTTGTCATAATCCTCGAAGCTGGCAAATTTGTCCCAGGGATCATCGACCGCATCGACCTTGGTCATGTTCGGCCGGTAGAGGTCGTTTTGCAGTTGCAGGTTGTAGGGCGGGTCGGCAAAAATCAAATCGACCGAGTTCTCAGGGAGTGATACGAGGACTTCGGCGCAGTCGCCTTGCAGGAGGGTGTTGAGGGGCAGACTCATTTGAGCCAACCCTGTTCGATTTCTTTGGCCTGCCCGATAAAATAATCTTTTACCGTCTGCCAGGCAACAGGGCGTAATAAAACCGGGTCGCTGTCATTTTCCGCGCTCTCAAAGTACACCAGCCGCTTTACTGTTTGCGCTTCAAAATCGCGAATGGAAGTGTATTTTTGCGGCGCTTTTTGAAATATTTGTTGCAAGGGGATGTTTTTGCAGATAAAGTACAAATCGTAAAAATCCTTGCGCGCCGCGCGCGAGAGTAATGCATCTAATTTCATCAGGGCAATATCTTCGATGGATGCCAGCCGCGCCTCTTCAACTTCCACCAATGGCCTGACCAGCGGAAATCCATACCCATAGAAGCCAATCCGTACTCCCTGAACGAGATAGACCAGATTGCCCCAGGCGGAATCAGCCAGTGTGTATCCGCCAGGCGCGAGCGCCGCTTCCAGTTGTTTTCGACTGGTTGGAATGTCCAGGGTTGGAGAGAAGAGATCCAAGTCTGCTGATTGGCGATGCCCAATTTGAAGCGCCAGCGCTGTGCCGCCTGCCAGGTAAAAGTGTTCGGCCATCTGGCTTTGGAAAAAACGCACCAGAATCGTGCGCATCTCTCCTGAGACGGTGTTCCAAAAAAGGTGGCTCACTTTTTGATCTCCAGCATCAAACGCCAAAAGGTGCGGTGTGGTTCCGGTAGTTTTTCTTGCCCGAAGTGTTCCACCCACCCGCGGATTTGGCTGTGAGGATAGGTCTGGAACAGCCAGCGCAGTTCGGCGCGATTGCCATATTGCAGGGTACGCTCGATGAGAGTATGCGCGTCTTTTTCAGGACTCAGCCGGGCGAGGTCATACTCCTGCAAAAAAGGGGCCAGTGTGGGCGGAATCGGTTGCAAAATCATCCAGTTTTTCTCCGTGATATAAACCTAGAGCACCTTCTTCACTTCCAACAGCCCGGCCCGTTCCTGGTTGGCCTTCTCGATTGCCTCCGCTGAACCAAGCACAACGATTTCGCCGTGTTTCGCCGCTTCGGCGAGCGTCTCGCCAAAAGCCTTGAAATCCTTGAGGGTCGTGCCCAATACTTCGTCGCGGAACTGCTGGCGGCGGGCGTCGGTCAGGCCGAGCAGGGCGCGGGTCAGCGAAGTCCAGCCTTTGGCGTCCGGCAGTTGGTAGGCGTCCAGGTCGCCGATCGTGCCGATGATCGCTTTGGTCAATTCCTCGTCCGAAAGTTCGAGGGCGCGCAGGAACCCGGCGGTGGCGTCGTAATTGTCCAGGCTGGCGAGCAGGTTCGGGTCGCGGTACGAGAGGAAGGTGTAAACCCCCGAATGCTGGTCGAAGGCGCTGAAACCGCCATACGCGCCGCCCTGGACGCGGATTTTTTCCCAGAGCCAGGTGGTGCCGAGATAATTGTTGATGACCTGCACCGAGCCGTGCAGCTGGTAGCCCAGTTTGTACAGGTCCGCGCCCTTGCCGACGAAATTGACCTGCGCCGGGATGGTCAGCCCTTCGCTGCGCGCCGCCGCCGGAAAGCTCCAGGCCGGGAGCTTGACTTCCAGCTTGGGATCGGCGGCCCTCAATTCATCCAGAAAGGCTTCCAGTTGCGGTTCGAAAACCTGCCAGTTGGCGGCGTCCAGCGTCACGTTGGCCAGCAGGTTGCCCTGGTGGATCAGCGCGGCGCGGACGGCTTCCAGCTTTGCGAGAACGGCTGACCAATCCTTTTCAAGCAGATCGGCCACTTCGCGCAGGAAAATGAGCTGTGTGATCCCGCCGATTTGCTCGGCAATCCAATCGGCTTCGTTGAAATGGGCGCGCAGGCGGCGGTTGACCACGCCGTGCCCGCCGGGAACCAGGCCCGCTTCCAGGCCGGATTTTTCCTCGAGGACAATCTGCTTGAAGCGTTCGCGGTTGTCGAAGCGGGCGGTCAGCAGGATTTCTTTCAGGATCTTCAGCAAAGCGGCGGGGGACGAAGCGACGGCCTTGCCCCGTAAAAAGAGCCAGGCCGCCGAACCCGACTCCCCGTATCTGGCCGAGGTGAGCGAGGCGGCGCGGAGGCCGCCCGTGTCGCGCCCGATGCGCTGGGTCAGTTTGACAAAATCGTCCTTTTCGGTGCCCATTTCGAGCAGCAGGCGGCCAAACAGCCCGGCGTAGGGCAGCAGTTCCTGCGGGAGGGCGTGCAGGTCAAAACCCAGGTCGAGGTAGAGAATGTTGTTGGTGAACAGGTCGTGGTGCAAGATGGGCGGGGTATGGAGCATAGAAGTTGGTTGAGTAGGGCGGTGTTCTTCCGCCCGTACACTTGCACCGGATGCAAGTGCAGGTGTCGAAACTATCGATCCCGGGTCTCGATACGCCGAAGGAGCGTCGGCTGCTCGACCCTCGTTTCCAACCATCTGGATGGGAATAGTGCGGATAGCTTTATCGATATCCGACAGTTTGAGCGCAGGGATGGTTGCCAGCGCCTCGGGGCTGTCGGGGGTTTCCTGGCGCCGCTTGAGTTCGGCAGCCTGGGTGATGATTTCCTGGATTTCGTCAGCGTTCAGCGCGGATTTGATTTTTTCCAGCCGTTCGGTTTCGAGGGCTGCGCGGCGCTGGCCTTCCGCGGGGTCGGGGATCAGGGTGACGGTGGTGCGGTGGGGGTTATCGAGGAGATGCTTTTGAATCAGGTTCTCGAAATAGCGCGGGGCGCGGAGGGCGTCTTTGATGGCGGCCAGCGGCGCTTCGAAGGCCAGGGCTTCAAGCGGGTCGCCATCGTAGAGCCAGGTCGTCAGGGCGCCGAGCATCAGCGCCAGGCCGCGCGGGAAGCGCCCGGTATTGCGTTCGCGCAGGGCAAACTCGACCGTGTTCAGGCTGGCGGCGACAGTTTCGGGGTCGAGGCCTTCTCTCGCCAGGCTGGCGAGGGTCTCAAGAATCAGCTTCTCAACCTGGTCGAGATTTTCCGGCTGGACGCCTTTCAACCCGGCGGAGAAGGTCGTCTGCCGCAGTTGTTCCTCGAAGCCGCCGGTGATGTCTTCGCCCAGCCCCGATTCGATCAGCGCCTTTTTGAGGGGCGAGGCCGGGGTGGCGAGCAGGATGTGGGTCAGCAGGGACAGGCTCAGGGTCGTCTGAAGATCCACGCTTGGCGGCAGCAGCCAGTTCAAGGTCAGGTAAGCCTTGGCGTCGGCCGAGTCGCCCGAATCGTAAGGATACGTCAGCTTTTTTGGGGCCTCGAATTTGGGCTGGAGGGGAATGGCCGAGTCGACGGCTTTTTTGTCAAAATCCTTCAGCCAGGTATCGAGAATGGACAGGCGTTCAGCCTCGGGGTCGTCACCGTAGAAGTAGATGTAGGCATTTGACGGGTGGTAGTAGGTCTCGTGGAAGGTTTTGAAGGCCGCGTAGGTCAGGTCGGGGATGGCGAGCGGGTCGCCGCCGGAATCGAGGCCGTAGGTGTGACCCGGGAAGAGCGAAGCGCGTGATTTATCGCCGAGCAGGTCATCGGGCGAGGAGTAAGCGCCTTTCATCTCATTGAAAACCACGCCCTTGAGGGTCAATGGCGCCTCAGGCGCGTCGATTTCGTAATGCCAGCCTTCCTGGGCCAGGGTTTGTTCGGGGATGAGCGGATAAAAGACCGCGTCGAGGTAGACATCCACGAGGTTGTAGAAATCCTTCAGGTTTTGGCTGGCCAGCGGGTAGCAGGTTTTATCGGGAAAGGTAAAGGCATTCACGAAGGTCTGGAGCGAGCCTTTCAGGATTTCGACAAAGGGTTCCTTGACCGGGTATTTGCGCGAGCCGCACAGGACGGAGTGTTCCATGATATGGGCGATGCCGGTGCTGTCGGCGGGCGGGGTGCGGAAGGTGATTCCAAAGACTTTGTTTTCGTCGTTGTTGACGATGGAGAGCACGCGCGCGCCGGTTTTATCATGGATAAAAAGTTTGCCGGTGGCGTTGATTTCGGGGATGGTGCGGGACTGGGTAAGGGTGAAAGACATGAGGGGCTCCGGGAATGGGTACTATTGCCGAGGTCTCCTCTCCGTGTCGGGGAGAGGGCTTACTTCTCGCCTTGAAAAATCAGCGTATATTCAAAAGAATTCCTGTTCGATAAGAGAATTTGTTTCTGCGCTGCGGTGGGCTCATGCTGCACGCCGTTTTCTGGGGAAATGTTATTAACCCAAAGCAGTAGATCATCGATATTTTCGGGCGTCAGCATGAAGGAAAATGCGAAGGTGGTGTAAGTTTTTCCGCTGGCCCTGGCAATCTGGACGGCCTCTGCGTGGCTCCCGGCGGCGTGGCCGGGGATGAAATGATCCCGTTTGAGGGTTGCCAGGTATGGGTCGTTCAGGCCCAACTCGTCGATAAAGTCGCCGCCCGCGAAGAAGGGAATTTTCCCGGCGGGGAAGGTGACGATAATTCCATATTTTTCCCGGTCTTTGGCGATTTCCTTTCCCAGCAGGATCCAGGCGTCCGGGTGTTTTTCCTTGAAATATGAGAAGCGCATGTCGTAAGACAGAGGCATAAACAGGGCGGCAGCCAAAACCAGGGTTGCGAGCGCAAATTTCCAGGGCTTCTCCTGGCTGATCTGCTCAAAAAAAGCGGCTGACAGCCCTGCCGAGAAGACCATGACGCCAAGCAGGTGCCGCTCGACAAAGAAATCGCCGCCAATGTAGACATAATAGGCGACCCAGCCAGCCAGGATCAAAACCGACGGGATTTGTTTTTGGCGCGGCAGCTTCAGCAGGCCAAAACACCCGACGAGCAGGAGAATCAGGATGCCGGGCAGCGTCTGGAGCAGGGCGAGCAGGCCGGGGATGATCCGGTCGGCGAGGCCAAAATTCAACTTCGCGGCAGCCGTATTCGGGAAAATTTGCCCGAAACTCCAGAGCCGCCATCCGAATAAGAGGATCAGCCCGCTTGCGCCGCCAAAGGAGATCGCTTTCCAGGCTCTATTTTTGACAACCAGCAGGGCAATCGTCAACACCAGCAGGTAGACGAAGCCGTCTGACCTGAGTAAAACCGCTGTAAAAGCAAAGAGCCTGAAGAGCCAGGCCGGGGTGGGGTTTTCTTCGTCGTTAAAAACGCCCAGGTATGCAAGAATGCCGATGACCGCTCCGAACAGGCCTGATTCCAGGCCTGAAGTGGTATGCAGCCAGAAAACCGGGCTGGCGGCCACCAGGAGAACACCAGCCAGCCCGGCGCTTGACCGGGTCTTGCGGTTTATTATTTTGCCCAGGAAGAAGAGCAGGGAGCCTGTCAGCAGCACGGAAGTTGCGGTGACGCCCGGATAGAGCCAGTCTTTTTGTTTTGCCAGCGCCCAAGCCGCGCTGAGCAGGACCCAGAGCGGGTTGGTGAAACCCTCAGTCCGGCGGAACCCGGATTCGTTCCAACTCAGGGTTCCGAATTGCGCCAGGTTCCAGCCATACCTGAATGTGATATAAGCATCATCCACGCCCGCGTATTGGAAATCACGACCAGGGGTGAAGAAATAGGTGCCTCGGGCATAATGCAAGGCGCACCCGGCCAGGAAAATGATCAGTAAAGCCGCCAGCGCGAGGTGAAGCTTCTTCATCCAGTCTTCCGGTTTTAGCCTTCCTGCCGATTGGCTTCAAGACAGCGTTTCGCCAGCGTGGCGGCCACGTCCGCGCGGTATTCGGCGGAGGCCCATTCGTCGCCAGCTTCGTGGAAGGCGTTCTTGGCGGCAGCTTGCGCCGAGTTGATCGCAGCGTCGATCCCGCCGGGTTCGACGCCGTCCATGGCAAGCAGGGGGCTTTGACCGTAGCCGCCGAGGGCCAGGCGGGTGCGCCCGGCGGACCACTGGGCGACGGCGGCGCAGACGATCGGCCGATCCATCGGGGAGCGGGCGACGCTCTCGAAGGCCAGCCTGGTGTTAAGCGGAATGGTGAGTTTGGTGATCAAGCCTTTCGGAGGCACAGTTAGATATTCCACCAAACCATGAACCGTGGACGACTGACCGTCCTTGACCTGTGGGCCATGCTCCACGGTCAAATGCACATCCAGCGCCAACATGGCCGTGGCAAACGGTGAGCGGCCATCGCAGGTTACCAGTGCGCCAGCCACCGTCGCGGCGTTGCGAATGTTCAGGGCAGATTCCAGTTTGATGGCCTGGGTCAGGGCTGCGGGGCAGTCAGCGGATTCGATTAACTGCTGGAGAGTGACGCAGGCGTCAATTTCCAGGTTATTCCCGGCCTTGTGGATCTGGTTCAGTCCGAGGGCCTGCAAATCCACGACCGCGAAATCTTCCTGTTGCGGCTGGTTCAGCCAGGTTCCACCGCCGAGCGGGCGGGTGTCGGGCTGGGCGAGGAGTGCCAGGGCTGCTTCAAGGGTCTCGGGTCGGAAGTAGTTTGTAATCATGGTCTCTCCATGGGGGAATTGAAAATGTGTCTGACAACCTTATTATACAGGATGCGAGTCGTTTGGCGTTCGCGCTGGCGGGGGCAATTCGGAATTGGCAGGCTTATTTTTAGATGGTGGTTGATTGTTAGCAATTGGATAGGTTGTTTCCCGGCTTTTCGATTAATATAGCCAGCGGAAACTTTTTAAAGTCTCATGCGTAAAGATAACGTATACTGTGTTTTTGCGCTGAATAATTCTGCTTTTTATTTCGAGGTCTGATGATCACACTTCCCTTTTTTAGTATTTTTGAAACTTCAACAGATGAAGCGCTTGAAGAACACCCGCTGATTGAGTTGCGCGGGGTAGATAAGGCTTACCAAACTGCCGCCGGGGATTATCCGGTACTGAAGGGCGTCGATTTGAGCTTCCAGGCGGGTGAATTCATCAGCATTATTGGTAAATCGGGGAGCGGCAAGACCACTCTCTTGAATATGATCACCGGTATCGACCGCCCGACCAGCGGCGAAGTTTGGGTGAATGGCACCCCCTTGCATAAGATGAGCGAAAGTCAGATGGCGCGCTGGCGCGGACGCAATATGGGGATTGTCTTCCAGTTCTTCCAACTGCTCCCCACGCTTTCCATCCTGGAAAATATTTTGCTGGCGATGGATTTCGGCGGCAAGATTCCGTCTTCCGAACGCAAAGAACGCGCCATCCACCTTTTGGACCTGGTGGGTTTGGCTGACCATGCCTACAAGCTGCCGCTGGCGCTCTCGGGCGGCCAGCAGCAGCGGGTGGCGATTGCCCGGGCGCTGGCGAATGATCCGCCAGTGGTCATCGCCGACGAACCGACCGGCAACCTGGACTCCAAAACAGCCGAGTCGGTTTTTGAACTGTTCAACGAGCTGGTGGCGCAAGGAAAAACGATCATCATCGTCACGCATGACAGCGCCCTGGCAAAACGGACCCACCGCACCGCCCTGATCGCGGACGGCGAAATCGTCAATGAGTATGTGGCGCGAGCCTTGCCCTCGCTGACGCCAGCCCAGCTTTTGCGCGCCTCGCGCAAGGCTCACCTGGAACAACACGAGCCTGGCACGATCATTGTCCAGCAGGATGCGATGGGCAACGACTTTTACATCGTCGCCTCGGGCACGGTGGAAATTATCCTCCAGCGCGCCAAGTCTTCAGATGTGGTGGTAGGCCAACTCAAACCAGGCCAATATTTCGGTGAGATGCAGTTACTGCACGGCAAGCGTCGTTCGGCCTCCGTACGCGCCTCCGAAATGACCCCGGTCGAAGTTTACAAATTGGATTACCAGACGATGAATGCGCTGCTCGAAGAATCGAATGCCACCCGCGAAGTTCTGGAACGGGTCGCAGATGAGCGCCGCGCCCAAAACCGGGCTGTCTTGGGAGACTAAGTGATGATGTTAACGCGCTGGCGCAAAGTCTGGACGGACATCTGGGGTAACAAGACTCGGACGACCTTGATGGTTTTGACCATCCTGGTGGGCGTTTTTTCGGTTGGGTTGGTTAACAACATGTCGCGGATGCTCAGTCACGACCTGGATGCTGACTTCTTATCGGCAAACCCCTCAGAAGCGAAAATCTCGGCTTATCCACTGGATGAGTCTTGGGTGCGCTCGCTTAGGGATGTTCCGGGTGTGGATGGCGTTGAAGGGCGGATCCAATTAATTTCCAAATGGGTCAAGCCTGACGGGCAGAGCGTCAATATTCAGGTGACCGGAATCAAATCCATTCAAGGTGTTCGGGTGGATCTGTTGAAGACAGCCGAACCGAATGGAACTTTCCCTCCTCTGGGATTGCATGATGTCATTTTTGACCGCTCGGCCAACCAGGTTGGTCTCCAACCGGGTCAAATGATCGAGGTGGAATTGCCAGGCGGGAACAAGCGCACCCTGCGTTTTGCAGGGTATGTGCATGATGTCACCGGTTTCCCGTATGGCATGTCGGGTGTCATCCAGGCCTTTGTGACCCTTGAAACCGCTGAATGGATGGAAGGCGGCACAAAATATAATCAGTTGTTGGTCAGCGTCTCTGAAAAACAGACCGACCGGGTGCATGTTTCCAGCGTTGTCAAAAAAATTACCGACCGGATGGACGACGGCGGCGTGACCGTCAGCAGTGTTTTCATGTTCAACCCTGGTCATCACTTTGCCTGGGAAATTACCCAGGGAGTGGTCTTTATCCTGGGGCTGTTTGGCTGGATGACCGTGGTCTTGAGCGGCTTCCTGATTGTCAACACGATTGTGGCCCTGATGTCGCAACAAACCCGTCAAATTGGCGTGATGAAGGCGATAGGCGCCGATTCCTGGCAGATTTTCCCGATGTACCTGGCCCTGATCCTGAGTTTCGGCGGGCTGGCGGTCTTGATCTCTGTGCCGCTTTCACAGGCGGGCGCTTCCGTGTTCATGGCGGGGATGTCTGCTTATCTAAATTTTGACCTGAGTCCCTCTACCACCTACCCGGATGTGATTCTCTTGCAAGCCCTGGTGGGTTTCCTGACCCCTTTGGCTGCGGCCTTGCTGCCGATGCTCAATGGTTTGCGGATTTCTGTCCGCGAGGCGTTGAGCAGCTACGGGCTGGGCGGCAGTTCCCAAGCGGCAACGAAAGAATCCCGGGTGGATTTCATTGCGCGCCCGGTACTACTCTCCCTGCGGAATGCTTTCCGTCGCAAGGCGCGCGTCTCGCTGACCATTTTCACCCTTGTGCTGGGTGGAGCGATTTTTATCGCGGTTTTCAATCTCTGGGCGAGCTTCGACCAGGTCATGAAGGATATCCAGGGCTATTTCCTGGCGGATATCAACGTCTCGCTGACCCGCAACTATCATTTCGAAACGGTTAAATCGGTGGCGATGGCGGTTCCGGGGGTTGAAAGTGTCGAAGGCTGGCTGGTGACGAATGCCAAGCTGATTGGCCTGGAGACCGACAAGGAAGATGATATTGCTTTTGTCGCGCCGCCCTCTGATTCGACCCTGATCCGCCCTTCGATGGTTGCGGGCCGCTGGCTGATCCCCGGTGACAAGAACGTGATTGTGATTGGCAACCACCTCCAGAAAATACGCCCTGACTTAAAGATCGGGGATTGGGTGACGGCCAAGGTCGACGGGAAAAAATCAAGATGGCAAATCATTGGCTTTTACCGGATGCCTGGCAATGTGACCCCGCCATTGGTGTATACCAATTACGAATACCTGAGCTACCAGGTTGGCATGCCGAAACAGATTTACGAATTGCGCGCGATCACCTACGATAAAGATGCAGCCTCCCAAAACACGATTTCTGAAGAATTGCAGAGATTGCTCAAACAACGCAAAATTGGGGTTGCTTATGTACAGACTGCCGCAAAATGGTACCAACAGCAAAAAGCGCAGACTGATGTGCTGATCTACAATATGCTGGTCATGGCTGGCTTGATTGCCGTGGTGGGTGGTTTGGGCTTGACGAGTACGATGAGCCTGAACGTGATGGAACGCACGCGTGAGATCGGTGTGATGCGCGCGATTGGCGCGTCTGACGGCGATATACAGAAAATTGTCATCATCGAAGGGTTGGTCATCGGGCTTTTGAGCTGGGCGCTGGGCGTGGTGTTTTCCATTCCGATTACGTATGTGCTTGATTATGGCGTGGGTGTCTCGATTTTCCAATCGCCGTTGGAGGCCGTTTTTTCGTGGACTGGTTCTCTTGTCTGGCTGCTGGGAATCTCGCTGCTTGCAGTCCTGGCCAGCGCCTTCCCTGCCTGGCGCGCCTCGCGGCTGGCGGTGCGCGAAACGCTGGTGTATGAATAATCAATAGATCACGAGATAAGAAAAGAAGTTCGATTTTTGGGTGTGTGGCGGGCGTATGCCTGCCACACACCCAAAAATCGGGTACTTTTTTAATCAGGGTAGACCTTCCAGCCCAATTCTTCCAGGTTGGCGCTATCCAGCAGCTCTTCGGGGACATTGATCAGGAGTGTATTGGCCTCGGCGAGCAGCCTGCCCTCCTCGTCATAAATCCCGGCCCAGCCTTCGGCCATTTTCCCTTTCGACTTGCCCGCCTTGCCGATAATTTTTAGGGGTTTCCCCGTGGGGACATTTTTGCGGTATTTCACTTCCAGCTTTGCGGTAAACATGAAACGGGGCGCGGACGGATCGCCCATCTGTGCGCGCCCGCTGATTTCGTCGAGGATCGTGGCGACAATCCCGCCATGCAGCACGCCCGGATAGCCCTGAAAATGCTCCGGGGCGATGTAAGTCGTTTCGATCACCCCCGGTTCAATCTGGTAGATGCGCAGCTTGAGCCCGACCGGGTTTTCAAGTCCGCAAATAAAGCACATTTTGGAGTTGGGTTGGATAATACGCGCGTTGTTCATGGATTTTCCTTTTCGGTGATGGTTTTCGCTGTTGCATAACACCGTTGTTCAAAAAACGTTTGCAGGGTGTCAGTCGAAATTAATTTCGACTGACACCCTGCGCTTTTCAGGTTAATCCACTTCCAAGGCGTTTCTTTCGATAACGCCTTTGTACCACAGTGCGCTATCTTTGGGGAGGCGCTGCTGAGTCTGGTAATCGACCCAAACGATGCCGAAGCGTTTTTCGTAGCCTTTGGCCCACTCGAAATTGTCCATCAGTGACCAGACGAAATACCCGGCCAGCGGTATCCCGGCTTGGATGGCGCGCTGCGCGGCAGCGAAATGGCGTTTGAGATAATTCAAGCGATGGATATCGGCCACGCGGCCATTGGCATCCGGGCCATCGGCATAACTGGCGCCGTTTTCGGTGATGTATATTTTGACGGGCTGGTAGTTGAAATAGACTCGGGAGAGCAGCCCGAAAAGCCCGTCCGGGTAGATTTCCCAATCAACATCGGTGAAGTTTTCCGGAGTCTTTTCCTTTGGAAAAACCGTTTGCGGGTCATTCCCTGGAACCTCGGCGCGGATGATGTTCCGGGAATAGTAATTCAGGCCGATGAAATCGGTTGGGACAGCGATGGCCTGCATATCGCCGGGCTGGACAAAATCGGGGCCGTTGGGCAGCACGCCCATGGCGGCAAAGTCGGCAACCATATCGGCCGGATAGTTCTGACCATAAAGTGGGTCAAAGAACCAGCGGGTCCGCATCCCATCGGCATACCGGGCAGCATTGCGGTCGGCGGCGCTGTTGGAGGCGGGTACAATCCAGGATGAGTTGAGCGTGATCCCCACTTCTGCGGCGGGGCTGTTGCGGCGGATGACCGGGACGGCCCAACCGTGAGAAAGTAGCAGGTTGTGGGAGGCGCGGATACCGAGCGCATAATCTTCCAGCCCTGGCGCGTGGAGGCCCATCGAGTAGCCCAGCCAGGCCACAACGGCTGGTTCGTTGTGCGTGATCCAGTGCTTGACGCGGTCGCCAAGGGCGCGAGAGATAACGTCTGTATATTCGACAAAAGCCTCGGCGGTGGAACGAACCGCCCAGCCGCCTTCAGTCTCCAAGGCCTGGGGAATGTCCCAGTGGTTGAGGGTCACGAAGGGGGTGATCCCTGCTTTCAGAAGTTCGTCAACCAATTGGCTGTAAAAGTCTATTCCAGGCTCGTTGACCTTTCCGCGCCCGGTGGGCAGGATGCGCGGCCAGCCAATCGAGAAGCGATAGGCTTTCAGCCCGAGCTGCTTCATCAGGGCCACATCTTCCTTCCAATGGTGATAGTGGTCGCAGGCCACATCGCCGGTGTGGTTCTCGAAGATTTTCCCCGGTGTATGAGTGAAACGGTCCCAGGTGGACTCGCCTTTGCCAGCCTCTTCCCAGCCGCCTTCGATTTGATAGGAAGCAGTTGCCGCGCCCCAGATGAAGTTTTCGGGGAAGCTCAAGAGTTTAGTTTTGCTCATGTTTTCTCGCTTTGTTTGATTTCAATTGATTGCCGCCGTTTTCGTTTGATAAATGATTTGCTCGACCTGGTTGTCGCGCTCGAAAATGTGCCGGCTGATTTCTGCTGTGAGCACGTTGCCGGGCATTTCTTCCTGGCTGCCGTTGGTGTACCGAACCAGGAGTTTTCTCTCCGCGCCGGAGTAGATGATGACCGGAACCTGGCAGAAGGTGAAGGCCACTGACCCGAAAAATAGTTCGATGGTTTTTTCCTGACCGGTGACATCGATATAGTTTAAAGCGTCTGGTTCGCTGTTGAGTTCGGCGGCTTGCAACAGGGTTGGATTGAAGCGGATGGCGCCATTTTCCACAAATAAACCCAGTTCACCCAGCCGGGTCAGGATTTCTTCCTTGACCTGGCCGGTCATGCCGGGCTGTTTGGCGCCCTGTCCGGCAGGCGTATGGGAATACGGGTCAGTCGGGAACGCGCCGTAGACTTCCGGCGGCTTGTGATAACCAAGTCCATAGCGGATGTCAGCATAGGCTGCCGCGAGTTCCTGGACCTCGGCCTCGCCATTCTCAGCGGCGTGGAAATAAATTTCCTGTACCGCCAGGAGCAGCTTGGAAACCATGTGCCAGTAGAGGCTGCCGAGCCCTTCGTAGGCAAAAAAGGTCCCGGAGCGGCCAGTGAAAGCCTGGTGGTTGAAGTGGCGTTCGAATAAGTCCAAAACTTTGTCAGATTCGGCCTCAATTAATTCGCGATAGTCTGCGGTCTGACGCAATTCGGTCAGGGCTTTTTTGACATCCCGGGCATTCTTGAAACTGCCGTTGAAGTGATACGCGCCATTCACATCCCGGCTGATCAGCGTATGATTGTTTTGTTCGACCAACTTGGCAACCAGGGCTAACTCCGCAATCTGGCTTTCATCGAGACAGTTTTTGCGCAGGAAGCCGGGCAAGTCTCGGTTGGGGTACAGGATATAGCTGTGCTGGTCAGCGCGGTATAGGCGGGACTGACGCAGGCTGTGGAGCAAGTCCAGGGCTTTGGCGCTGGATAACAACCCAGATGAAAGGATGGAGACCTGCCCTTCGAGCATTTCGTCCAGGTGACCGATGGAGGCCTGGCCCTTCGCAAGGTGGAGGATGTTGTAGGCGTGGTACAGGTTATCCGGGCGGAGGTTGGTTTTTAGCGAGTGCTCGACATATTTCCGCGCCAGCCCCAGGAAGGCCAGGAGGATGTTTTTATCGAGGCTGGTGAATTCGCCCGAGAACCCGTTTCGGTAGTAATTTGCGCGGTAAGCGCTGCCAGCTTGCCCGAGGCTGTCCATCAACTGGCGGCGTTGTTCGTCGCTGAAGGATTTTTCCAGGCAGGCGGTATTTTCTGTCAAGATGAGATTGATCGCTCCGAAAAAGTCAGCGACCTCACAAGTGATGCTTGGAGTCAGCTCGCCATCGGCCAGAATCTGTTCGAAAAAGACAAGCATGCGGCGCAGGTAGCCGAGCGTGACCACCGAAAGCCCTTTGCCGACCAGTGCGTTGTTGGCATCGTTCCACTCCGGGCGCTGGGTGTTCATCCAGATCCCGCCCTCGGGGACGAAATTGACCAGCTTGGCCAGCAGCAGGGTCAGTAATTTCTCCACGAGGTTGACGTGGAAAACCTGTCCCTGGGCATTTCGCAACAGCTTGGCATCCGTCCCAATTTCTTGGATCTCGGCTTCGATCCGCTTTTCTAGATCCCAATCGAATTCGATCGTGTTGTAGGCATCTTCCAGCAGTGCCTCGTAGGGCTTGATCCGGTAGGGAACATTGGCGTGACTGAAAATACGGCGGGTCAATAATTCATGTAAGCGGCCGGGATGGAATTTGTGAGAGATTTCGAGCAGTTTTTCGAGATAGACGATCTGGTGATCACCCCAATAGCCGATATTGGCCCAGGGGTCGTGCGGGGCTGGGGCTTCCCACTCGACCCCCTCGCGCGTGACCCGATAGGGGTTGTATCCATCCGCGGTGGTGGCGTTCAGAAATTTGCAGATCATCCCTTCGGCGAACTCGGGATACGACCAGGCCAGCGGCTCCCAGTTCTGGAAAATGTCCCGCCAGTTGCCCTGGTAATCCAGCCGTTGCGAGCCATCCGGTTTTTTGACGTTGATCGAGAACTTGTTCCAGGGGCGGCTCGGGTCGCCGTGGCGGCGGCTGAAGGTCAGCGGCAGATATTCGTGGCTCAAGCGCTCCAGATCGGCAGAGTCGGTCGAGGCCGCCAGCTTGAGAAGCTCGTTATAAGTAACTTTTTCAGGCAGGCTGGCAAAGAAATAGGCTTGCTTTTGCAGGACGGTTCGGTTGCGGAGGTTGAAAAAATCGAGCAAGTCATCGCGCTCAACCGTGTAATTCTCGGCAAAAATCCCGCCGCGCATGATGTTAAAGAGCACATTTGCAAAATGGTGCGCCGTGCTCAACTCATCAGCGGAAACCTGCAACCCGTCGGCCTGGGCGACGATTTTTTGCAGGTCGAGGCTGCTTTTTTCAATCTCTCGCTCCAGGTCTGTGGACAAGTCTTGTCGGCTGGTTTGAAGCGCTTGGATGATTGCTGCCGCCTGACTGCCGTCCTGGTTGACATCTGCCACCAGGCTCCATTCTTTTTCGCTCCCCGCGGCCAGTTCCAGGTTGGTATGGACGAGATAGGCGCCGCGGAAGCCGCGCATGTCTGTTTCCTGACTGATTTCCAGGCCGCAGCGGAAAGCTTCCAGTTGCTGGGTGGACAGCAGGTGGAGCGGCTGATCCAGCCCAGTTTGCCAGACAGTTGTGGCCTTGAGTGATTCGCTTGGTTCGGCCAGGTCGGTCAGCGTGGAACTCAGCGTGAAGATTCCGAGGCCGCTTTCAGGCTCCAGTTCGTTGCGTTTATAGGCGTTCAGCAGGTTGCTGAAGGTGGTCTGGAGGGCCGTCGTAGCCCCGTAGGGGAGCAGATTTTGGAGCCCATCGAGCAGGCTGATGGAGCAGGCTGTGCTTGAATCGTTTTTCAACCAGGTAGTTTTGACAAAGCCATACTTCTCGCTGGTGCGCCAGGCGTAACGATAGGTCAGTCCGAGGTTGTGATTGATTTCTTCGAAGATCAGCTTGTTACCGGCGACGTTTTTATACAGGTTGCGTTCCAGGCGATACAGACCGGTATAACGATTTGAGAAGGGCTCCCAGAGCGAGGCGATTTCCCCGCGCGTGACGCACAACACGGAGATATGCCCGGTGTTGGTACAATTTTCTGTCACCCGGTCATCGGGATAGTATGGGAATAAAGCCGATTCTGCGTTTGCGCGCCCGGCGGTCAGGCCGCCCGTGCTGGAAATAAAAATCCAGTGGTCTGAACTGCTGACGAGGCTGATGAAAAATGGCTGCATCCGGTCATAGTTCCGGATGCAATAATACGTTTCCCCGCCGAGGCGCAGATACTCACCACTGACTTCGCCTGGATGGAAAATCAACACGCTGTCGCCGGCATAAAGGTTCTGTTTTGAGATTTCCATTATTTGCCCTATGTTGACCTTTCCTGCCTCACTAACCCTGCCATTCAGGGATTTCACGGACTGCGGTTTCGACTAACAATTTGCGCAATTCGGAGCACAGGGGAGCGTAATCGCTGTTGCCCGTACTTGTATCCCGGTTTTCGACCAGCAGGAGGCTGGCGCCGCGGCTTAAAACGACCACATGCCAGGCGCCGCGTTTGACATGATACATTTTCAGCGGTTCCAGCACCTGCGGATAAAGCGCAACCACCTCCGGGTCGCCCTCTGCCAAGAACAAAACCGCCTGACCCTCCAGAAGCACAAAGACCTCGTCGGTTTTGTTGTGGCGTTCGACACGTTCGATCCGCCCAGGGATGAGTTCGTCGATGTAACGCAGGATCGCCACGCGCCAGGTGCCGTAGTCGACCAGGGGTTTGTAGCCGATCCCGGTAAATTCGTGGATTTCGAGCAGTTTTTTGTTCATGGTTAGCCCATCCAGACTTCGATGTAATGTTCGCCCACTGGCAACAATGGGATTAAGTTTCCAGAGACTTCCTGACCATCCACCCTCATTTTGACCACGCCCTTGCTAACGCGTTTTTCGTTATGGACAGTGATCCGCAGCTGACTCCCCCGGAACTTGCGCGCCACCTTGAAGCCCTCCCAGGCGGATGGGATACACGGGTCAACCCGCAGGCCGTTGTATTCGGCGCGGATCCCCAGGATATATTGCGTCCCGGCCTGGTAAGTCCACGAAGCCGTCCCGGAGAGCCAGGCGTTGCGCGCCAGCCCAAACTGCGGATGTTCATCGCCCAGAATGTTTTGGGGGTAAACATACGGTTCGCTCTCGTACAGGTCGACCTGCTCGTTTTTGCCTGCCGGGTTGATCTGGGCGTAGTATTCGTAGGCCCGTTCGCCGTTCCCGAGCAGGGTCTCTGCGATCATTGCCCACGGATTGGGATGCAGGAAAATCCCGCCATTTTCCTTTGCGCCGGGCGGATAGGTGGTCACGCCGCCAACTTTCGGGTCGAAGCCGTTATAGCCGGGCGCGGAGAGTTTAATCCCGTACTTGGTGTTGAGTTTTCCGTAAACGGAGTCCATAGCTTGGCGGGCGCGCTCGGGCGCGGCGAAACCGGAGAGCACCGCCCAGGATTGGCCGTTTAGATGGATCTGGCCCTTCTCGTTTTTATGCGACCCGAGCGGTGAGCCGTCGTGATCGAAATACATCACGTACCAGTCCCCATCCCAGGCGCAGGCCTCAACCCGCGCTTTCATCTCGTCGTAAGCCTGGCGATACTCGTCTGCGGCAGATTCCTGGTCGAGGTGCTCGAGCAGCGCGATGAATTCGTTCAGCGCGCGCCCATAGAGATGCGCCGTGAACATCGATTCCGCGCCAGTCGGCAGGTTGATGGTGTCGTTCCAATCGGCGAAACCCAAAAGCGGTAGGCTGTGTTTGCCGGTATCGTTCCGGGTGAAATTCAAAGCGCGTTGAATGTGCTCCAGCACCGGGGCAGATTCGAGCGCCTGTCCGGCTTTATCCTTGTCGTAAAACGGGACGACTTCATCCAGTAAGGCAAAGTCCCCGGTTTCTTTGAGATAGGCCGCAATTCCCAAAATGCTCCACAGGTGATCGTCGCTGTAATAATGTGGACGGTCCTCGCGTTCGAGCGCATCGCCTTCCGAACCTTCCATGGTCAGCGGGTTGAACTGGTGCAGGGCTGAGCCGTTTCGTTTCTGGAAAGATAGCAGGGTTTTCAGGAAAGTTTTGCTTTCCTCGGGCAGCGCGGCTATAACGGCCAGCACATCCTGCGATGAATCGCGGATGCCGATCCCGCGCGCGCCGAGCCCGAGTTGGTAATACGATAAATATCGCGACCAGGTCTTGGTGATATAGCACTGGTGGGGATTGTGGATGTTCAAGATGCTGTTCATGGCCGCATCGGGCGTTTCGACTTGCAGGGTTCCGAGATACACGTCCCAGAAAACCTTGATCTCTGCAAGCGCGGCATCCACGGCTTCAAGTTTGCGGAATTTGTCAATGCCAGCCCTGGCGGTTTCGAAAGTGGCATCCTGACCCAACTGGGTTACCAGCCAGCGCGTCTCACCGGGTTGGATCGCGTCCAGGTGATGCAAGAGCGCCGCAATATTATCCCCGCGCTGGGCCTCGGTATTGCTCAATTCATCCGCTTGCAGGCTGAGGGGATTGGCCCAGGTTCCATACTCGTTTGCGCCCAGGAAATTCTTGCGGTCGGTCTCAAACGAAGAGGCCGGTAAATTCGAAGTGAAATAGTTGATCTTTGTATCCTTGAACATGAAAGGATACTGGATCAGAGCTGTGAATTTATCATCCCGGATGGCTTGCGACTGCATCGTCTGCGGAATCCAATCGGCGTTGGTGAATTGCTTGAGCGCATCCGGGTGGGTATATTCCACCACTGGGATAGCATCCACCGTGAGCGGTTCTGGGGAAATATTGGTGATTTTGATTTCGCGCACTTCGCGTGCTTCGTTCTGTGGAACGAAAATTGTCACTTCGCAGCGCAATCCGTAGGCTTCGCTGATGATGCGCGTATAACCCAATCCAACGCGGCAAACATAACGATCGTATTGATGCAGTGTCGGCACGTAGAATGGTGAAAACAGGATTGCGTTTTTTGGGCGCTTGATTTTAATGTAAAGCGTTTCGCCCTTGAAATCCGAAGCGGGCGCTTGTTGCAGGTATTTGGTGATGCGGTTAAAGGTTGGATCGTTTTTGCAGATCAACGCTCCGCCGGTCTGGTCGATAAAGCCTCCGAAAGCCAGTGTGCCAATGTAATTGATCCACTTGATCGGTGTCCGCGGGTTGGTAATGACGTATTCACGCCGATTGTCATCAAAGTAGCCGTAGTTCGTCATTTTCTTTCCAATCCGTATTCAGGAGAAAGGTGGGGCGCTTCAGCGCCAGTTTTTCCTAAAGAGAAATCGCCAGAGAACAGATCGTCAGCCAAGCGTGACTTTGACGGTCACTTCTTTGGTTCCTGCTTTTGGCAGGGGGATGACGTTCCCGGCAACAGGCTTGTCATCCACTTCCAGGTGGATATCCGTTCCCGGCCCTTCCCGCTTAATCGAGATGGCGTAACGTACCCCCCGGAATTCACGGACCATTTCGAAGCTATTCCAGGCGGTTGGCATAACCGGCGAGATCTCCAGCCCGTCATAGGCTGGTTTGATCCCCAGGATGGCCTGCGTGATGGCGACATAGTTCCAAGCGGCAGTGCCGGAGAGCCAGGAGTTCTTGGCTTCACCGTGGGTGGCCGCGTCCCTGCCTGCGATCATCTGCGCGTAGACGTAAGGTTCGCAGCGGTGAATCTCGCTGATTCCTTCCCGCGCCGAAGGGTTGATCCGTAAATAATAATCGTAGGCCTTATCCCCCCGCCCGACCATTGTCTCGGCAATCATGATCCAGGGGTTGGTATGGCAGAAGATCCCGGCATTTTCCTTGTAGCCGGGCGGGTATGACGAAATTTCGCCCAGATGCAGGTAGTATTTGCTGAAGGCGGGTTGCTGCAAAACGATCCCATGCTTGGTTGCCAGGTGTTTGCCGACTGAATCGAGTGCCTTAATGGCATTGCCATTCTCCAGGCCCAACCCGGCCAGGATGCAGATGCCCTGCGGCTCGATGAAAATCCTGCCTTCCGCATTTTCCTTTGAACCGAGCGCATGCCCAAAATCATCATAGGCGCGTCGGAACCAGGCCCCATCCCAACCAGCTTTCCAGACAGTCTTTTCCATCTCAGCAGCTGCGGTGCTGTAAGTTGTCGAAGGTTGAAAGTCGAAAGTCGCCATAACGTTTGACTTTTGACTTTCAACATGTTTTGCGAGCTGTTCCATCTCTTGGCAAGTCAGCACAAACAATCCCGCGATAAAGACGCTTTCGGCGACTGTACCAGCTTTGTTGGTTGTAGTCTGGAAGGATTGCCCCGGTGTGTCGGAGAAGCAGTTCAGGTTCAGGCAGTCGTTCCAGTCAGCGCGGCCAATCAGCGGCAGGCCGTTGGGGCCCAGCCGATCGAGCGTGTACTGGATGGCGCGCTGGAGGTGCTCATAGAGCGGCGTTTCACTGCCGGGGTCGTTTTCATACTGCACCCGCGCATCCAGAATCGTCCAATCCCCGCTCTCCTTGATGTAAGCCGCCACGCCGAGCACGAGCCAGGCCGGGTCGTCGTTAAAACCGGAGCCGACGTCGTTGTTGCCACGTTTTGTCAGTGGTTGGTACTGGTGGAAGGCGCCGCCGTTTTTTAGTTGGGTGGCTGCCAGGTCGAGAATCCGCTCGCGCGCTCTTTCGGGAATCATGTGGACGAAACCCAGCAAATCCTGGGTCGAGTCGCGGAAGCCCATCCCGCGCCCGATACCGCTCTCGAAGTAGGATGCCGAGCGGCTCAGATTAAAGGTCACCATGCACTGGTAAGCATTCCAGATATTGACCATCCGGTTAGTGTGTTCATCGGGTGTGGTTACCTGTAACTTTCCAAGCAGGTTGTCCCAATGGACCTTCAGGGCGGCAAAGGCTTTGTTAACGTTGGCGGGTTTGAGATACTTTGTGATGATCGGCAGAACGGTTTCTTTGTTGATGATTTGGGAATCTGCCGGATCGAATTTCTTATCGCTGGGGTTTTCATGATATCCCAGCAAGAAAATGATCTTCCTGGATTCCCCGGCTTTAAGTTCAATCCGGATGTGGTGTGAACCAATCGGCTGCCAGCCATGCGCCTCAGACTCGCCCGAAACGCCTTTTTCGACGGCCAGCGGCGAATCCCAACCCCGGTATGGGCCTAAAAAGGCCTCGCGCTGAGTATCGTAGCCATCCAGTTCTTCAGAGCAGGCGAAGTAGGCGAAGTGGTTGCGCCGCTCGCGATATTCGGTTTTGTGATAGATGACCCTGTCTACAATTTCCATCTGGGCGGTAGAGAAATTGCGCTGGAAGTTAGTGGCGTCGTCATTGGCGTCCCACAGGCAGAACTCGATCGCCGAGAAAACCGACAGGTCGGCTGGTTTGTCGCGCCGGTTGGTGACGGTCAACTCCCAGATTTCGAGATTTTCCCCCAGCGGAACAAAGTAGCGGATCTGGGACTCGATCTTATGCGCCACCGAACGAATGGTGGTGTAACCCTGCCCGTGGCGGCATTCGTACTCGTCGAGCTTGTCACGCGTCGGCATCCAGGTTGGAGACCAGTAGGGGCGCGAAATGGTGGTTTTCTTGCCAGCGTCATTATCGCGCAAGTAAATGTAGCGCCCGCCCATATCAAGCGGGGCGTTGTTGTAGCGATAGCGTGTCAGGCGGCGCAAGCGGGCATCTTTGTAGAAAGAATATCCCCCGGCCGTATTGGAGATTAAGCCAAAATACGCTTCGCTGCCCAGGTAATTGATCCAGGGCAGGGGGGTGTCGGGATGGGTGATAACGTATTCTCTGTTCGTGTCGTCAAAGTGTCCGTAGCGCATGCGTGCCTCATTTCTCGAGATGTTTTTGTAGAGTAGTAACAAGGAGACTGGATGACAAGTTCACAAGGAAAAGCCTGCTTCTCTAAATACATGTCTCCTCGTTTACGGATTTACTTTTCTAGGCCTTGGCCAAATCTTCAACCAGCGCTTGCAGTTTTTCTGGTGTGACAATATTGGGCGCAAAGGCGGCGATCTGGTCGATGGTCATTTCCAGCACGTGCTGGAGGTCGGGAGCTTTGATCCATTCGCGGAAGTGTTTGGCGAACGCGGCATATCCGGCGGGGTCGTCGAGAATAACGCGCAGCTTCAGCCCGGTGTGCAGGCGGGCGTCGCGGCGGATCGGCGGCGCAGCCAGGGCGGTTATGGCCTTCAGGCGGATGTCGCGGCTTGAAGCGCCGACCAGGATTTCAAATTCACCGGGTTCGGTCACCCAGCCTCCACGCGCGGGATCGTAAAACCAGAAGGCTTCCTGGTCCAGTTGGAACTCAACGGTTTTGCTTTCGCCCGGTTGGAGTTCCACCTTTGCAAAAGCCTTCAGTTCCTTTTCGGGACGCACCAGGCTTGAGCGGACGTCGCGGACATAAACCTGGACGATTTCCTTACCCGCGCGCTTGCCGGTATTTTTGATTTTCACGCTGACCGTCAGGCTGTCTTCGGCCTTAAAAGTTTCTGCCACCTGTAAGCCGCTGTAGGCGAAAGTCGTGTATGAAAGGCCATATCCAAAGGGAAACAACGGCGCAATTTCTTTCTTTTCGTAGTAGCGATAGCCCACGAACAGCCCTTCGCCGTAAAAGACCTTTCCGTTTTCGCCGGGAAAGTTGAGATAGGATGGATTATCCTGCAAGCGCACCGGGAAGGTCGTCGGCAGTTTCCCAGAGGGTGTTACATCGCCAAAGAGAACGTCGGCCAGCGCATTGCCCTGTTCCTGGCTGTCGTACCACAATTGCACCACGCCCGCCACGTTATCGATCCACGGCATTTCCACTGGCGAGCCGACATTCAGTATCACGACCGTCTTTGGGTTGGCGGCGGCCACTTTTGCGATCAGCTCATCCTGCTCGCCGGGCAGCTTCATATCGACCCGGTCAAAACCTTCCGCTTCCCACTCCCCGGTCAACCCGGCAAGAAGAACGACCACGTCCGAGCGCTTGGCGAGTTCCACCGCTTCGGCGATCAAATCGGCGGCGTGCGGCGGCATGTGGCTGACCGAGAGCGAACGCCAGAGCGGGTCGCCGTCCCAGTTGTATTCCACCTTGATGGCATATTTCTGCCCGGCGGTCATTTCCAACTCGACAGTTTTTTGCCCGTAGGGAGCAGGTTCAACCCAGTTGTCGATCACTTCTTGCCCTTCGATGTACATCCGCCCGCGGCCGACAGTCCCCAGCCCAAAGGTATGCCTGCCGCTTTCTTTGGGGGTAAAGAAACCGCTCAAACGCACTGCAAAACGCGCCTGGTTCACGTTCGGCACGCAATCGCTGAACCAGCCAAACTGAACGGTTTTATTGACCTGGGTAAAGGCCGGTTGACCGGAGAAATCGAGATGATCAAAGATTTCGACGAACAGGCCGGGCTGGCCATCGGTGGTGGATAACAACTCAGCCTCAGGAGCGGGCATGGTGCGGTGGATGAAGCACCCTGGAGCATACTCCACCGAGGCCTGTTTCCCGGCTCGTGAGCGGATTCCTTCGAGAGGCGAGACCACGTAATGCGGCGTAACGGCTGAGCTGCCGCCGCCCAGGATTTGCGCCCAACGCGCACTTTCGCCGATCACCGCGATGGTTTTCACGCCTTCCAGCGGCAGGAGGTTTTTATCATTTTTGAGCAGGACGATGGCTTCCCCGGCTGCCTCACGGATGATCTCACGATGCGCAGGGCGATCCTCGCCGCGTTCGGGTTGGAGTACGGGATTCTCGAACTCTGCTGGAGAGCACGGGACAGGCAGCCCAGCTTTTTCCATCACCTTGAGTAAGCGACTGATCTTGTCATTGACTCCGGCTTCGGTCAGCGTGCCCGCAGCCAGCGCCGCCTTGACCTTTTCTGCGCTCATCCAGCGGGCCGGGCCGGGCATTTCCAGATCCAATCCGCCCGCGGGAACGTTATCTGTATAGGTGCCGTACCAGTCTGACATGACAATCCCCTCAAAGTCCCATTCCTCTTTTAGGATGGTCTTCAAGGTGTAATCGTTTTCGCTGGCAAATGTGCCGCGCACGCGGTTGTATGCTGACATGACCGCCCAGGGTTTCGCATTCTTGATGGCTTTACGGAACGGCTCCAGGTAAAGCTCACGTAATGGGCGCTCTTCGACTTCAGAACTCATCGACATGCGCTCAAATTCCTGGTCGTTGCAGACGAAGTGCTTGATGCACGCACCGGCGCCGTTCTTTTGCAGGCCGTTGATGTAAGCGGTGGCTATCTCGCCGCTCAAATAGGGGTCTTCGGAATAGCACTCGAAATTACGCCCGGCAATCGGTGAGCGATGAAGATTGACCGTCGGCGCGAGCAGGATGTGCGCGCCCTTGAGTTTGACTTCATCAGCCAGGACTTTGCCGACCTGTTCAACCAATTCCCGATTCCAGGTGGCGCCCAGCGCCACTCCTACCGGCGTGGCGACCGAGCCGGGGCCCATGTTGCCCTGGGCTCCGCGCCCGCCATTCGGGCCGTCGGTCACCTTTATGGTCGGAATGCCCAGCCGTTTGACAGGAACAGTGTGCCACATATCTGCTCCGGCCAGCAGGGAAATTTTCTCGTCCAGGGTCATTTGTTCGATAATTTTTTCGATGTTGGTCATTATAGTCAGCCTTTTTTGAGATCTAGAGAGTGGTCTGATTCACAGTTATTTAGCTCCGCAGGAGGCGCGGATTATCAATTCAGGTTGCAAAATGATGCGGCGAGGTAGTGTTTCTGGATGATGGATGGCTTCGATCAATGTTTCCACGGCCAGGCGGCCAAGGCGTTTAATCGGCTGGCGAATGGTTGTCAACGACGGATCAAGCTGGGCTGCCATTGGGATATCGTCGAACCCCACCAGCGCAATGTCTTCTGGAACTTTCAACCCGGCTTCGCGGA
This sequence comes from Anaerolineales bacterium UBA5195, assembly GCA_002412925.1. GTDB lineage: Bacteria > Chloroflexota > Anaerolineae > Anaerolineales > Villigracilaceae > UBA5195. The sequence continues at coordinate 27,003 of DHVZ01000033.1, forward strand.
TGGCGCGCAATGCGCCAGCGGCCATCATATCGTTGGCTGCGAAGACGGCATCTGGGTGGGCTGGGAGCAACTGCTGCATGGCGAAATATCCACTCGCCTCGGTAAAATCGCCATCCGCTGAAAGTGCAGCATCGAAGACCTGCTCTTTTTCTTGCAGCGCCAACCTGAATCCGTAGGCGCGGCCATGTCCGGCCATCTGGTTTTGAGGTCCATTAATGGTTGCTAGGCGTTTGCGCCCGTAATTGATCAGGTGCAGGGTGGCTTGTTTGGCTGCCTGGATGTTATCGATGTCCACAGAATTAACTTCGATGGAAGGGTGGTGGCCGATTAAAATAAAAGGAATGTTGCTGCTTTTCAGGGAAATGACAATTGGGTCATCCATCACTGTTGATGAGACAACTACCCCGTCAACTGTGCCGTTGCTGACGATCTGACGAATCATGCGGCGTTCATATTCCGGTTCTGCCAGCCAGAGCATGATGGAATACTCCTTCATGTTGCAGGCCCCCGAAACGCCCTGGATCAGTTGGGAAAAATAAGGATCGTTAAAAATTGCGCCCACCCCGGCGGGGATGACCAGGCCGATCACGTTTGTCCGCCCGGCAGCGAGTCGGCGCGCCGCCATGTTGGGGTGGAAATTATTCTGTTGGATCACATCCAATACCCGTTGGCGGGTGTCCTCGCGGACTTTTTCGTCCCCGTTGATGACGCGCGAAACCGTTGAACGCGAGACGTTGCTTAAACGGGCGATATCTTCAAGGGTCAGGGCCATGGATTTGGGAGCGCTCTCATTTCTCTGCGTGAAAAAGCGCTCTTCCAATGATTAATAATGGGAGCGCTCTCATGTCAATTATAACGGGTTTATGGCCCGTGTCAACCTCGGTTTGTTTAATTCTTCAGCTGGTCTTGTCTGTGACGAATTTTCCTGGTCGTAGAGGCCAACCACGCTTTGCTGGCTACTTTCTTTCGATGGGCCGTGGCGGAGCCAGCAAGACCGCAAACCCGGAGAGGTTGTTCCTATGGACCAGGGCCAATACTTCGTCGTAGGCTTCGAATTGGGTAGTGCCATGCGGGATGATTAACTGGTGGTTGCGGATAATGGCCACGATGGAGCATTCGTCAGGCAGATTCACATCTTTTAGCAATTTTCCGCAGACCTGCGCCGTAGGATAGACTTTTTCCTCGACCAGGGAGTATTCTCCCTTTTTTAGCTTGAGCAGGGTCATCATGTCGCCCAGGGACATTTCTTCAGCCACGAGGTGGGCCAGGATATTCGCCTGGTTCAGGGCGACATCCACGCCCATCTCTGGGGTGAATAACCAGGCGTTTTTGGGATTATTGACCCTGGCAATGATGCGCGGAACATTGAATTCGAAACGTGCCAGCGAAGTGATCACCAGGTTGGTCTCGTCGCTGCCGGTGACGGCTGCAAGAACGAGCGCTTTCTCAACTCCGGCTTGCTCCAGGATGGTCGGAGCGCTGCCATCTCCTGCGATAAGGGTATCAGCGGGTAACTCTGTCCTTAGTTTTTCGAGCAACGCCGGGCGCTCTTCAATGATCCTGACGAGATGCCCTTCGTTCAGGAGGATTCGGGCTAAATGGGAGCCAGTATTACCACCACCAACAATAATCACGTACATAACCTGCCTCCTTTATAGTCCCAACATATCTTGCAGACGCGAGAGGGCGGAGGATTGCGCCGCCAGATGGAGGATATCGCCTTCACGAAATTCTGTGCCTGCCGATGGCAAAAAGGCCTTTTGATCGCGGGTGATGGAGACAATAATGAATTCCCCGGGGATGGATAAGTCGCGAACAGTGCGTCCGGCCAGGTGATAGGGTATTTCTATGGCGATCATCGAGACTTCCCCGTGACCGAAGTTATGGGTTATATCCATTTCTGAGTGGGTGACCATTTCATAGATGCGCTCGGCGCCCATGGTTGTTGTGGAAATGGTCTTCAACCCCAGCCGCTGATAGATTTCTGCGCGGTGCGGGTCGAACAGGCGCGCGACCACATTGGGGACCTTGAAAATAATCTTTGCAATGCGCGCTCCCACAATATTGGCATTGTCGCTTGAACTTGCCGCAACAAAGGCATCGGCCTCTTTGATTCCGGCTTCAAGGAGGACTTTCTCGTCAAAGCCGAGACCATTGATGACCCTGCCCTTGAAGCCAGCGCCGAGGCGAAGCGCCGCATCGGCGTCGCGATGATCGATGACGGTTACGTTGTAGCCCCTTTCAGCCAGCAATAGGCTCACCTGCGAGCCAACACGTCCACAACCCATGACAATTATTTTCATCATACCGGCCTCCTTTTCCTACTGATGTTACGCACCGTCCCGAAGATATTTGGTAAAACCAGGTCTTTCAGTGGGACCTTTGGGACATTTTGCGCAAGGCGAGTTGTTAATTTTGATGCGCGCGCGCCTCCAGAAAGCGCACGATTTGCTTGCGAATCCATTCAATACTGTACAGGATTAACGGGAAAAATGCCAGCCCCAACCAATAGCGATAGGGGATATGGACGTGGTCAAAGTGGACCGCCAGGAAGTCATAGTTGATAATCGACCAGATGCCGAGCAGTTCCACCAGGACGCCCAGCAGCAGAAAACGGTTACTCAGCCAACCCAGGCGAACGTTGCGTAATTTTTCAGAGCGGCAGGCAAAAGCGTTGCCTACTTGCGCGAGCACGACCCCGGCATGGAAGACGGTAATCGCCATGGCGCGGGCTTCCGGCTCAGTGAGTGTCAGCCTGAAAAGGTCGGGGAACGGAGGTGGGGCAATTGGCAGGTGTAAGACGTGCCAGTTACCGGAAAACAGGTATACAGATAAGAAGCCGATATAGCATAAGCCAGCCTCTATCATTCCGAGCCAGAGGAAAGAGCGCAGCAACAGGCCATTATCGATCAAGCGTACCCCTCGCGAGCGAGGTGGATGCGACATCACATCGGGCTCTGGTTTTTCCATACCCAGGGCCAGCGCCGGGAGCAAGTCAGTACCCAGGTCGATGGCCAGGATCTGGCGAACCTTCAGCGCCAGTGGAATTTGCACAAAGCTGGAGGTCACGACAAAGGGCATGATTTCTGGCACATTGCTGGAGAAAATGTAAGTGACGAACTTGCGAACATTATCGTAAATGGCGCGGCCTTCTTCAATCGCCGAGACGATTGCGCCAAAGTTGTCGTTGGTCAGGATGATATCGGCAGCCTCTTTGGCGACATCTGTTCCGACAATTCCCATGGCTATTCCGACATCTGCTTTTCGCAAGGCCGGGGCGTCGTTTACGCCGTCCCCGGTGACAGCGACAACATCTCCCCGCGCCTGGAACGCAGAGACAAGGCGCATTTTGTGTTCGGGCGCCATGCGTGCTAAAAGGACTTCCTGCTCCAGCGCCTTTTCCAGTTCCAGATCACTCATTTCGTCAAGTTCGGCGCCTGTGATGATACGCGGATTAGGCGTTCTCAGCATGCCCACGCGCCTGGCCAGCGATTCTGCGGTCAGGCCGTAGTCGCCGGTGATCATCACAATTCGAATCCCTGCTTCTCGGCAGGTCTTGATCGCAGCTTCCACTTCCGGCCTGGGTGGGTCCATCATGGAAAGCAAGCCCAGAAAAATTAAGTCGCGTTCGATGTTTTCGGCTGTATATGGGCCAGACCTGGTGGGGATTTCGCGGCGGGCCACAGCCAGCACGCGCAGGGCGTTGCGCGCATATTCATCATTGGCAGCCATAATTTCAGCGCGCAATTCGTTTGTAAGGGGCGCAACTTCGTTTTCAATTTGAATTTGGGTGCAAAGCTGCAAGACTTCACGCGGGGCGCCTTTGACAAAGGCCACCTCCTCGTGCAATTCGCGATGGATGGTGGTCATCCGTTTGCGGCGCGCGTCAAAGGGGATTTCATGTACGCGCGGGTAGAGGAGGCTGAGCGCTTTTTCATTCAACTGCGCTTTGAGAGCCGCGATCTTCATGGCCGCTTCGGTTTGGTCGCCCAGGCTGCTCCAGACCGGATGCTCAGGCGTAGGCGGGTTGATGCGCGCATTGTTACAGCAGGCGGCGGCTTCGAGCAGCGCTAACAGGCTTTCTTCCCAGGGCTGGCCGGTTGGCGCTGGCGAGAACTCTCCCCTGGGTTCGTAGCCTATCCCAGAAAGTTTTATTTTTTGTCGCGAGGTCCAAATTTCCCGCACTGTCATTTGATTTTGGGTGAGCGTGCCGCTTTTATCTGAACAGATAACGGATACGGTTCCAAGCGTCTCGACAATGGTCAGTTTCTTGGCGAGGACCCCTTTGACTGTCAGTCGTTGGACGGCAGCCGCGAGGGAAAGGGTCAGGGTGGCTGGCAGGCCTTCAGGGATGGCGGCGACAATGATCCCCAGGGTGAAGAGCAGCAACTCGTTGGCAGTCAGGCCAATGTCGGTGGTGTATCCAACTGCCAGGACGATGGCGCCGATCCCAAAGGCCACAAGGGTGATCACCTTGGTAACCTGGCGCAGCTCCTTATAGAATGGGCTGGGTTCTTCTTTGACGGATTGGGTCAGTCTGGCGATGCGGCCAAACTGGGTCAGCATGCCGGTTCCGAAGACAACCGCCCGCCCTGTGCCTGAAGCCACAGAAGTGCCTGCAAATATCAGGTTGGGCTGTTCCAACTCGCTGATTCCCTGCTGGTAACACGCATCGGATACTTTGCGGGCAGGGATGGATTCGCCCGTCAGCGTGGAATTGTTTGTGCGCAGGCCGTATTCTTCCACCACCCGCGCATCGGCAGAGATGTTGTCGCCTTCTTCGAGGATCAGAATGTCGCCGGGAACGACATCCTTTGCGGGAAGATGCTCATCCTTGCCATCGCGCAGGACACGGGCGTAGGCTGGCAGGATTTCCTGGAGTTTTTCGACTGCTTTCTCGGCCCGGTATTCGCGCCAGAAGGAGAAAAAGGCGTTTGCACTCGTCAAAATCACGATGACGATTCCCAGCACATAATCCCTGGCGATAAATGCCAGGATGGCTGCCGCTGCCAGGATGGCGGCCTGTGGGTGCATCAAATGGACCAGGAGTTTTGCCCAAACAGGATCTTTATGCTGTTCCGAAAGGCGATTTTCTCCATAAAGTACTTTGCGGGCCAGCGCCTCGTCGGTGGATAGCCCTTCAGGCGCTGTTTCCAGCGCCTGAAAAACATCTTGGATACGCAGGCTGTAGATTGGTTCGGAAGCCATGGGAATGAAATCAACGGGAGACTGGTGAGAGTCTCCCGTTGATTTTACTTTTTCTCTTCGTCTTCGGGGACGGTTTCTTTTGGTGCGCCGCCCACGCGGGGAGCGGATTTTGGCTGGCTTTCGAGATATTGTTGCAGGTAAGTTTTCCTGCCGGTTTGTTTCATGGCGTCTTCATATTCCCCGGCAGGGGCAGGGATGGAAGTTTCGACGCTGAGGGGTTTCATAATTCCAAAGATTGCCATGAAATCAGCCACGGCTGTCAATACTCTGTAGCGGTACTCCTGCATTTTCAGCGATTGCCACTCCACCATGTTGCCCATGGCTCCCTCAACACGCGATTTTTCACGGATAATGCGATGGATATCTTCAGGGTCACGGTAACCGGCCGGGGAGACGAGGATGATCATGCTGATCAGGATCAGCACAGCCATTGTAAGCAATACCACCCAACCTCCTTCGTTCCATTTGGTGACAATCTGACCTACCAGGATCAGCGCAGAAAACATGGTTGAGAAACTGGTGCCGATTAAACCCCAAGTCCTGGCGCGGCCGGTGAGATGGTCCTTGACGTGTTTGCGCATGGCCAATCCCATAATGGTGATGGGCAGGAAGACGCCCACGCCATAAAACGGAATGGCGGTGCTGGTATTGCCGCGCACCAGGAATTGGATGATGATGGCCGCCAGGGCCGCAGCGGTGACAGGCCGAGTGAAGGTTCCCTTGGGATTGCGATAGACGACTATTTCAGGGATTTCTCCAATCGCAACATTGCGCCAGGTGATGGCCTGCAAATCCTGGAAGGCGGTCATCGAGGCGGCGGTCAGCAAACCGACAGCCAGGATCTGGTAGGCCCAGAATAGGATAACGCCTCCCTGTTCTGAGATAGCCGTGAAACCGATAAAAGCCAGGTTGCCCACCAGGCTGCGGCCTTGCACACCGTCATACGCCTGGAAGTGAATGGCAAAATAGGTCAGAAAAAGGGTGGTGATCGCACCGTAAAACAGGAAGGAGGTTTGCACAACACGTCCGATACCGGTTTTTCCGCTGTAATAGCGCCATAGCCAAGATAGCTTGGACAGGCGTTTTTTGCCCCATTTGACAAAACCCGGGTCCTCATTGATTACGAACTGGACGCCATCTGCCATCGCTTCCAGGCCGGTGAGCGCCACCAGCCCTTTCATCGAAGCCGCCACGAGGTGGAAAAGTGCACTCCAGAGTGATGACCCCGTGGTTATTATTTCTTCAGTGCGGGGCAGTGGCGCGACATTCGTTGCTTTTGCAATGAATAGTCCCACTGCCATGGTGAGGGTTAATAGGACGAAAATACCCAGGCCTGTAAAAACCACCTGCGCAGATTCGCCGCGTCCGCGAATAGTGATGTACCAGGTTGCGATCACCATCGCCGCGCCGATGAGAAAATGCCAGTACCAGGCGATGCCGCCCGCCTGGCCCAACGAAAGAAGTTGGTCAGCGCCTGATAGGGTGGAAACAACAATGGTAAAGACATAGTCTTGTAATAAAACAACCGCCACGATCAGCCCGATTGCCGGGCCGAGGTAGCGGATGGCAGCTGCGAAAGAACCACCGCCTTCCTTGAATACCCCCAGGAAGTACATGTACAAGAAACCGAAGGTGATATTGGCCAGGGCGATGATTAGAATTGCATAGTAGGCCAGGTGATCGAGGCCGTAAGGGTGCAAAGCGTGCAGCATTTCGCCGGTGGCGTAGTAGTAGGATGTGAAATAGTCTACGCCGAACAGCGCCAGCGCTGCCAGCAGGCCAACCTGACCGGCGCCATGCACATGTGCATCTTCCTGTCGTTCGCGCGGGGCGGCTCGCCATGAAAGATAGATGATGACTGCTAACAACAAAATAGAAAATATCGGCATGAGTTTTTACCTGTCAAATGTTAACGTGCTAGTCTGGTTGAAAAAAAGCATCTTCCAGCATCTGCAATTCGGCCATTAAATGTTTACGAGTGGACGGGCTGAAACGGGTATCCTGAACGCGCTTGGCGGCCTCCTCGCGCGCAGCCCGAACCACAAAAGCCGGAACAAACATGATCCTCCCGGCCGGAATGACCTCAAAGGTGGTCAGATCCATCTTCAGCTCTTGATCGTTGTAATAGGGCAGGCTCAGACTGAGTCCCCGATTCAGGTTTCCGGAGTTGGCGCGTTCCTTGATGGTGTGGATGATATCCTGTGTCTTGTAGCGCGCCAACGCCCGGCCCTGGTTGACTAACTGGCCCAACATGCCATATCGCTTTTTCTGGTACTCTTCATCGGCGATGATATAAGGAGCCAGGGAGGAAGCCGCATGCAGGATGGTCACATAGCGCTCCATCGAAGCAACGTGGGACTCGGCCTCTTTTACCGACCCGACCAGCAGTTTTCCGCTGTCGTCGAAGGATACCCACTGCGGCAGGTAAAACCTGCGTGCCGCTGGGACAAAGGGGACTTGCAAGTCGCCGCGTCCCTCATCCGCTTTGCCTTCCTCGGCAATGGCATCGCTGGCTTGCGTGATGGCGGATTCTGGTTCAAGGTCTTCAGTTGGGATGGTGGGGATTTCTTCGTCATTTTCAGGTTGATAGGTGACGGTGCGCCCGGAAGGTAGCATGTTGTGGACCAGATGGATGGCGGCCGCATAGCGTAACAATCCTGCGCTGGTCGAAATCGCATGGTCTGGAGATTGCTCCAGTTCGTTCAATCGTCGGCGGAGTTCGTCTCTCACATCCTGGTGCAGCAAACGTTTGCGGAAGCCGCCAACGCTCTGTTCGCGGGAAGCAGCCGGGAGGGTGATGGTCGCGGGTTGGTTGATCTGCGGTAGTTCTGCAATGATTCGATCTGGCAGGGAAAACCTGACCTGCGGCTGATGCTCGATCAATGCTTCGGCAATCTGGCGAGCCTGCGCCTCGATGAAACGTCGGATAATTCCGGGTTGGGCGTTAAAGAGAGCCTGTTTTTCGCTGAATTCTTCGCGCAAGCGGCTGACGGGGGAGAGGGGTTCGGTCATGAGACCATCCTTTTTTGAAAATACAACCAGCAAATCTTACCACAAATCGTCCCCTCCCCGATTGCAGCGGGAGGGGACCTGGAGAGGGATGTGGGCGAATCAAAGTGCCACTGTCTTGACTTTGCCCGCTTCATTGAGGGCGCCGCCTAAACGCGGTTCGGGTTTGGGCTCATTATCAAGATATTGTTCCAGAAAATTGTGGTGCTCGCTGTGATTAAGGGCATCTTCGAAGTCGCCAGATTTGGGCGGCACAGGCAACTCTTCAAAACGTGCGGGTTTTAAAATGCCAAAGATTGCGAAAAAATGCGCCACACCCATCAATAAGGCATAACGATATTCCTGCATCCTGAGCGACTGCCACTCGACGATATTGCCCATCGAACCCTGAATTCGTGATTTTTCGCGGATCACGCGGTGGATGCCTTGTGGGTCGCGGTAGCCTGCCGGGGAAAGCAGGATCAGGTGCGCCATCAGGATTAAAAGCGAGAAGACGATTAAGACGACCCAGCCGCCTTCATTCCACTTGGTGACAATCTGGCCGACAAAAATGAATGTCGAAAGCGCGGTCGCAAAAGTGGTTCCGATCAGTCCCCACCTGCGCGATCGTCCAGTAAGCTGCCGCTTAACATGCTGCCGCATGGCGAGCCCCATCACGGCGATGGGCATGAAAACGCCCACGCCGTAGTAAGGCACAGCGGCGCTGGTATTGCCCCGCACCAGGAATTGGATGAAAACAGCCATGATCGCGGCGGCAGTGACAGGGCGCGTAAAGGTTCCCATCGGATTGCGGTAGACCACCACTTCTGGTAGTTCGCCAATGGCTACATTGCGCCAAGTGATGGCTTGCAAATCCTGGAAAGCGGTCATCGAGGCGGCGGTCAGCAGACCAACGGCCAAGATTTGGTAAGCCCAAAACAGGATGATGCCGCCGGGGATGGTTGTAAATCCGATAAAAGCCAGGTTACCGACCAGACTCCGGCCTTCTACGCCGTCAAAAGCCTGAAAATGGATGGCAAAATAGGTCAGCACCAGCGTGGTGAGGGCACCATAGAACAAGAAGGATGTCTGCACAGCCCGCCCGATGCCTGATTTTCCGCTGTAAAAGCGCCAAAGTTTTTCCAACTTTGGCAGGGTTCTTCGCCCCCATTTAACAAAGCCTGCATCTTCATCAATCACAAACTGGATACCGTTGGACATGGCCTCCAGGCCGGTCAGGGCCACCAGGCCCTTCATGGAGGCAGCCAGCATGTGGAACAAGGCTTGCCAGATGGTGGTGACCTGGGTGGTCGTTTCTGTTGGCAGGGCCGGGACCTGGTTTGCTTTTGCAACCAGAAGGCCAATTACCATGGTGATGGTCAAAAATACGAAGATACCCAGACCAGTAAAGACCACCTGCGCTGATTCGCCGCGCCCGCGGATGGTGATAAACCAGGTGACGCCGACCATGGCTGCACCGATCATGAAGTGCCAATGCCAGGCGATGCCTCCGGCTTGCTGGAGCGAAAGCAGCTGGTCGACTCCCGAAAGCGTTGAGACCACGATGGTGAAAATGTAATCCTGCAACAAGATGACAGCCACAATCAGGCTCAAGGATGGCCCCAGGTAGCGCATGGCCGCCGTGAATGAACCACCGCCTTCGTTGAAAACCCCCAAGGAATACATATACAACCCGCCAAACACCAGGTTTGCAATGCTAATGACGGCCACCGCTGCGTAGGCAGAATGTTCCAGCCCATAAGGATGCAGGGCATGCAGCATTTCACCGGTGGCATAATAATACGATGTAAAGTAGTCCACGCCGAAAAGCGCGATGGCTGCCAGTAATCCAACCTGACCGGCACCATGCACATGCGCATCTTCTTGTTTTTCTCTCGGCGCAGCTTTGAAGGCCAGCGCCACAAACACAACCATTAATCCAATGGCAAATAACATGAGGTTTTTTCTCTCCAACCAAGAATGATAACCCCCCATCATAAAATTGCCACAAATTTTATCCCCTTCGACATTAAGAAAAAATAAAAATACCCGTCACCGGCATTCAAATTTGAAAGCAAGAGGCAGTCTTTTACTTTCCCGGCGAATTGAACAAAATAAAAATCATGAACCAGAGCAACGTAAAAAAAACCAGGAGATGCCTGCCAGCGTTGTGCAATGGGAGCAACGAAGCTCCAAGGATGGAAGCCAACGGTAATCCCACGACGACAAGCTTGAAGAAAGGTTTGATTTTGGTCATACCGGCGATCCTGCTTGAAATTGTAGACCGGAGAGAGAAAAATTGCATAAAAATTTTCGTTGAGCACATAAGTGAAAAATAAAAAAAGACGCCCACAAGGCGCCTTTTAGCATATAAATTTCCAAGTTAATCGCTTGTCATGAACCGATAGCCAATACCTGGCTCGGTCAGCAGTACTTTGGGTTGATCCGGGTCATCCTCCAGCTTTTTTCGCAGCTGGCGCATATAGACGCGCAGGTACTCAACCTTATCTGCCTCGGCCGGGTCCCAAACGTTCGACAAAATCATCTGATGCGTCAGCACCCGCCCGGCGTGACTGGCGAGATAAGCCAGCAGTTTAAATTCAGTCGCAGTCAGGGAAACTTCGACGTTAGCGCGTTTTGCGACGAACCCTGCCAAGTCGACTTCAATCTGGCCCGCGCGGACAATTGTGTACTTGACGCCTCCTGCGACTTGACTCTTGTGGCGGAGGGCCACCCTGACCCGCGCCAGTAACTCCTCGATCCCGAAGGGTTTGGTCAGGTAATCATCGGCGCCGGCGTCGAGAGCTGCCACTTTGTCCTTTTCGCTTTCACGTACCGATAAGATGATGATCGGGGTCTGGGTCCACTCGCGGATTTCCTTACAAACCTGAATCCCTTCCATGTCTGGCAGGGACATGTCCAGGATGATCAAATCCGGTTGTTCGGCGGCGGCGATGGCCAGTCCTTCCTCGCCGCGCATGGCTGTGCTGACGTGGAATTGCTTGGCGGTCAAAATCGTTTTCAGCGCCCGCAGAATCTGCGGTTCATCGTCAATGACAAGGATGTGGGTGGGATTGGTCATGTGTGTGAAATGATGGGCAGTGTGAAATTGAAAGCCAACCCATCTGCGAGGTTCGCTGCCCAGATTGTACCCCCATGCGCCTCGATCATCCCTTTGCAAATCGAAAGTCCCAGCCCGGAGCCTGTCACCCGCGTGGAGGGGTTGAGGCGGTAAAACTTGTCAAAAATTCGCTCCAGGTCGGTTTCTGGGACAGGCAGGCTTTGGTTCGAAAGGGTGACCAGCAAAAACTGCTCATCCTTTGGTTTGGCGGTGATCCTGATCGTCGATCCGGGCGGTGAATATTTCAAGCTGTTGGTCAGCAGGTTCGTGAAAACCTGCTGCATCTGGACATAATCCACATTAATCAGCGGCAGATCCTCGGGGATATCTACGATAATTTGATGATTCTGGGTCTGCGGGTGCATACGCCCGGTTACTGCGCCAACGATTTCTGCCAGCATATCGGGTTTTTGCTGCGGTATGAGCGCTCCCGCTTCGATGCGCGACATATCCAGCAGGTTGCCAACCAGCACGTTGAGATGGTCAATCTCCTCTTCAACGGTCGCCAGCAGTTCGGTACGCGCTTCGCTCTCCCATTCCACTTCGCCGGACCGTAAGCTGGAAACCGAGGCCTTGATCGCCGCCAAAGGCGAGCGCAATTCGTGCGAGACGGATGACAGCAAGGAGGATTTCAGCCGGTCGCTTTCTTCCAGGATTTTGGTTTTTCGCGCACTTTCGCCCAGCCGCATCCGTTCGATCGCCATGACGCTCTGACCGGTAAAAATTTTTAACAGGCGTTCTTCCGCTACCTGGACAGGCTCATTGCTCCACAGACGGATTTCGCCGATCAGTCCGCGCGCGGTTTGCAGCGGCAAGACGAGGGGCTTGGCGGGCTCGTTTTCGGGCAGGGAGAGGCCTTTGGCCAGGAAGACCGGCTTCGGGGAGTTTTCGATCAGGATTTCGGTACGTTTGGGGCGCAGCGCTTGGTCAATTTTGTCCAGCAGAGCGCGTGCAGCAGCGTGCTCATCCGCTGACCCAGCCAGCAGGGTGCTAAATTCGTACAGACGGATGGCCTCGTGTTCTCGCGCAGTGGCGATTGCCAGGTTTTGCCGCACACGCCCAGCCAGTTCGCTGATCACGAATGCAACCCCCAGAAAGGCGGCCAGGATGATCAAGTCTTCAGTCTGTTTGACCTGGAAGGTGTACAGGTCTGGGATAAAAAAGAAGTTGAAGGACAAGAATGAAACGATGGCCGCGGCGATGCCTGGGAATAACCCCCACAGGCTGGCGCAAAACCCCACCGGGATAAGAAAGATGAGTGCCACAGTGGTGTTGTTGACGTGCTCAAGTCGGGTGAAGACGATCAGCGCGCCACTGGTGATAAGTGATACTACCAGCGCCAGTAGAGACGCTGCTGGCGCTGGTAGTTCGGATATTTTACGAGAACGGTAATTTCCTGAAGTCATACCTGCGCGAAGCTATCAATCAATAGTTTTACATTCCCGCCGGCTGCATACAGGATCGGACAGGTGCAGCCGCGCTTGGTGTATTCTTCCACTTTTGCGCGGGCTTCTGCGGGCGTGCCTGAAGCGGTAATCTTTTCTACCAGGAAATCAGGAACCAGGTGCTTGGCCTGATTGATTTGTTCCTTGGTGGCGGGCCAGCCCAAAATCGACTGGATTTCATGGACAACTTCATCAGAAACACCACTGGCTTTGGCGATATGCGGCTGTTGAGCCATATACTGGCAAAGCAGCATCTTGGTTGTTTCGATGGCTTTATCGTGGTCTTCATCCACCGAACAGACAATCAACTGTGGGCGGTCCAGGTCGGCGACGCTACGCCCGGCCTTTTTGGCGCCTTTGTCGAGCAATTCCAGGGCCTTGTCATTGTATTCAGGCGCCACGCAATAATTCAGGACAGCGCCGTCGGCGATTTCACCGGTCATTTCCATCATCAAGTCGCCGGTTGCGCCGATCATGATCGGCACATCACGCGGCTCGCGGCGGCCATGTACCACATCCAACTCGATGGCGTTGACATGAATAAACTCGCCATCGAAGGTCACGCGTTCCATGTTGAGCAGGCGGCGCATGATCTGAACGGTTTCTTTCATGGCTGTCAGCGGTTTCTTGCGGTCGATGCCGACATTTTTGGCAAGCGGGTCCCACCAGGCGCCGATGCCGCAGATGATGCGGCCGGGGGCCAGGTCGTCCAGCGTCAGGTACGTGGCCGCCAACAGGCCAATATTGCGTGTCCAGTTATTGATCACTCCGGAACCTACCTTGAGTTTTTTGGTGACTGCGGCGTAGGCTGCCATTGGCACAATCGCATCGCGCACCAGCCGCGATTCAGCCTGCCAGACAGCCTCGAAGCCTTTCTCTTCGGCATACCTGACGTAATCCAATCCATCGCGCAAATCATGAGAATCTTGCAGGTAGAGGGCAACACGAGCCATGGTTTATCTCCTTATGGTTTTGATTGTTCGATTTGTTTCAGCAAAGCCAGGTCATCGGGCGTGTCTAGGTCCAATTCTATCCGGTCATTCCTAACAATATCGAGCTTGGCGCCGATGCTTTTTGCATGGTTGCAATGCCGGGTAAACGATCCAGGTCCAAAAGCATAAGGAACCAGCCCTCCGGGGGCCATCAGCAAGGCATTTGTTCCATCCATGTGCCGGTCTGGCGTGATGACCATGCAGGGTGGTTCGCAAACGTGATCAAAAAATTCAACCAAATCTCCTTGGGTTAAAAGCGGCAGGTCGGCTGGCAGGACCAGCACCCCGCGACCTGCGTAGTTTTTTACCAGCATGGTGGCGCGGTTGAGAGCGCTGTTCAGATTGGGGTTGCCGTCTTCCAGTACTGTCCGCGCGCCGAATTCACGCGCAATTGCCAGTGCGGCCGGGTCGCGGCTCACAACCAGCGTTTGCGTCACGATTGGAGTTGTGCGCAAAATATCCAGCGTTTGTTCCAAAAACATGCGGTTGAGCACGGCGCGCTCATCATCAGAAAGCACGCCTGAAAGCCGAGACTTACCTAGCCGCAATGGTTTAACCGGGACGATGGCCCAAATTGTCATACAATTCTCACTATAAAGTTTAGCACATCTTCGGCCAGATGTTGACGGTCTTCCAAAGATTTCATCAGGGTCTTGGTGACGAGCGGGCGGATTCCGAGCTTTTGGATCTCATCTGCTAGATGGGCGTCCACTGTGTCCAGAACGAATCCTGAAATGGACTCCCTGTAATGCTTTGCCACCGCCAAGGCGGAAGGTTCCATTCCCAGCTCTGCGAACATCTTCGCTGCCGGGCCCTTTACCGTTTGCCCGCCGATGATCGGGCTGACAGCCACCACTTTTCGCCCCTCTCCCTTTGAGAGAGAGGGGTAGGGGGTGAGAGTGCGCAATATCGGATCAATACTCACCCACGGATTGCTTGGACAAAAAACGAGGGCATCTGCTGCATGGATGGCTTCGACCACACCTGGGGCAGGTTGCGCGATTTCAATTCCGTCGAAGCGAAAGCCTTTGACTGTTGGCTCGCAGCGCTGGTGGACGAAATATTCCTGGAAAGGCAGTTCCCCAAACTCGACGGTCTGCACAATTGTGGCCACGGACTGATCTGTCATCGGCAGGACGGTTGCGCCAACACCCCAGGTGCGGCAAAAATCTCGCACCACCTGCGAGAGTGGTTGACCGGCTTTCAGACGGCGGGTACGCTCGAGGTGTGTGGCGAGGTCCTTATCGCCAATGTGGAACCAGTCTGCGCCGCCAAGCTGACGGAGGTGGTCGAAAACCTGCCAGCTTTCCCCGGTCCGGCCCCAGCCGGTTTCAGGATTGGCGAGACCAGCCAGCGTGTAGCAGACCGTATCCAGGTCGGGACAGATTTTCAGGCCCCAGTGCTCGAAATCATCGCCGGTATTGACGATAACGGTCAGGTTTTGGGGTGGCAGGCAGCGGGCCAGCCCGTCAGCCAGTTTGGCTCCGCCAACCCCGCCCGCAAGAGCAACAATCTTTAAGCTATTTTCCACAAGCTACATCCATTGCGTGACCTCATCTAACGTTTTCAACTCTTTTTTTCTCGGTTCTTCCGCTGGATACCCGATAAAAAACATGGCCTGCGGTTCCCAGCTTTCTGGTAAATCCAGCGCAGCCTTGACGGTTTTCGGCGAAAAGAGCGGTCCGCAGGTCCAGACAGAACCCAGCCCTTCGGCGTGGGCAGCAAGCTGGAGTTGCAACCCGGCAGCGGCCACGGATTGGATCGCCATCGTTTGCTCGGCGCCGGAGCGTTTTTCGTCCGGGTAAACATCCATCTCGCTGGCGTCCATGCACAGGATGATGACGACGGGCGCATCAACAATGCGGCTTTTGGAACGCTTCAGGCGAGACTGAATCTCGGCTTCCGGGAGTCCGTCGGAGGCGAGGTCGCGGCGGAATTCAGCGCCGAGAAATTCACTTAAACGGGATTTCGGCTGCGGCTGAGTCAGAACGGCAAAACGCCAGGGCTGGCGGTTGTGGGCTGATGGTGCGCGAGTCGCTGTCGCGAGGATGCGGGTCAACGTTTCCCTGTCCACGGCCTGTGACTGAAAGCGCCGGATCGACCGGCGCGAACGGAGGAATTCGTGCAAGTTAGTGGGCATCCACTTTTTCGGGCAAGATTTTGTAAATCACGCGGTGCTGTTCGGGCTTGTGGTTGGGATAATTGGGATTGCCGTGATATTTCAGGTTCAAAATGTCGATATGCTCTTCGGCGCCCTCCAAAGTGTACTCGACCATCCTGCCGCGGATTTGCAGGTAGCGGTATGGATTGACCGGGTCGGCGATCACCAGCGCAACCTGCGGGCGGGCGCGCATGTTTTTGTCTTTGATGCGGCCTTCGGCAGAGTTGATGAGAAGATAATTGCCGTCCGTATTGAACCAGACCGGGGTAACCTGGGGGCTGCCATCTTTCATCAATGTGGCGAGGTAAACAAAGGCTTTCTTTTCATCAGTCAATAAGTCTTGATGGGAATCGGGGATGTTTTGCATTGGGTTCTCCTATGGCTTGGGGATGTACAGGGTGCGCATAAAGCTGCTGTAGAAATGCAGGATGGTTGCAACATCCTGTTCGGTGCAGCCTGCCAAAAGCTTGATCTCAGCGTCGCGCTTAACTGTATCAAAAGTGCATAAGATTCCCGTTAGTGCCGTGCCCCCCAGGGAGCCAATCCAAAGATCTATCCCGTCGCCATCCCCGGCAGTCGTGCCTTCGATATAGCCGTAATCCAGCGGGTAAATGAGATCGGGGTAACGTGGATGCGCCGCGCCGCTGGGCCGATCTATGACCAGTTTGTGAGTGCTTAACAGGGTTTCAAGGGTGGCCCAAAATTTGGGATCAGCGTTTAAATTCATAGCGGTTTGAGATGACAGCGGCTGTTCCTGCGCTTTGAAAACCGACGGTGAGATTATCGATTTCTATTTTCCAGTTGAAAGAACGGGCGGATAATAATTTTAACAGGCAAGGCAGGTTTTCATGGGTGACATCGCCAAACCCGATGGTGATGTGCGGCATCCAGAATGACGGTGCATAATACGGGCTGACATCTGTTCCGAGTGGGGTGGTTCTATCCCAGAGTGTTTTATGGATGCGGCTGAGTTCGCCGGTGCGGACAAGCGGAATGTAGACGACCGGGTTTTCACCGGTAAAGATTGATACTCCGGTTGTCTGGATTGTGAAGGGATGAATTTCGGCGGTAATTTCTTTCAGGACGATTTCCAGGTTGGGCCAATCGAAATCCTCGGCAATCAGCCATGAAAAGTGTGGAAAGGGTGTGATCTTGACGCCTGTCAGCCCGCAAGACTGTTCCAACTCTTGCCAGATCTGGTAGACAAGGGTTTCGTGGGCTTGGTCGAGAAGTGAAAATAAACCATGCATCAGCGGAACAGATCCTGGTCTTTGGGGCGCAGGATTTCCTTAAGCTTCCCCTCGCCTAGCGGATAGGGGAACCCGCGCACATGGACAGCGGGCCTCCCCTCGGCGGCCTGACCCATGGCGAGCGAAGCGGCGGCGGCGAGTTCATCAGCCGCGCCAAGGATGGTAATTTGCAGTGCGTACCCGAAAAGGTCTTTCCAGCCACGCTCATCGATCAACCCGGGCAGCCCGGAAAGGCCGATGGCAACGCCGACTGTCCCGATCCGCCAGGCGCGACCATGCGAGTCGATGATCAACACGCCGAGACTTTTTCCGCTGGCTGCTTCCAGTTTTTCGCGGATTTCAGCGGCAGATTGGTCGGGGTTTTCCGGGAGCAGCAGCACCCATTCTTCGGACTCATTGCCGTCCCCGGCGACGTTGGAGTGATCGATGCCCGCATTGGCGCAGATAAAACCGAGCCTGTGCTCGACAATCACCGACCCCATCCGCGTGCGGAGAATTTCATTGCTTTCGCGCAAGATCAATTCCGCCAGACGGGGATCTTTGCCGCTTTTATCAGATAACTCCAAAGCAGCCGGTGAAGGCGTCACGGTCGCGAGGTTGACCAACCGGTTTTCAGCCTTGCTGACTATTTTTTGCGCCAGGACGAGGATGTCGCCGTTTTCGAGCGCGATACCAGTTTTCTGAAGGGCAGCTAGAAGAATATCCGCCAGGTTGTCGTCCGGGCGGATGAAAGGGATGTCAGCGAGAGGGGTGATGGTTAACGGTTGCAAAATTTGTCCGCAGATTATTTTAATCCCGTGATTTTTATGCCTGCGCTGGTTGAACTGTATTGCTTATTCATGTAAATCAACAAACTGGTCAGGCCTTCAACAACAACGGAGTTTTCAATCGGGCCGGCATCCCAACCGGTCAGCCCGGCGGCTTCGACGAGCTTAAGGACTTCCTGGCGGGCTTCTTTGGACGAACCTGTCACCAATACGTCACAGGGTATTGCTTCGCCATGCATCAGGTGTTCGAAAGCGATGTTCTGGAAGGCGTCCACTACTTCCACGCCTGCGCCCAGCACCTCGCGGGCCTCTTGCGCCGCGGAACCGGCCGGGGGCATCTGCACTTTGATCACCTTCGGCGGGACGAGCGGCACGGTCACGTCGACCAGGATTTTTCCCTGTAAAGCTTCTTTGACGGTTTCCAGGGTATCCTTATGCGCGCTATATGGAACCGTCAGCACCGCGAGATCAGCTTTTTGCGCGGCGGCCAGATTTTCCAGCCCTTCGACTGCTCCTTTTCCATCCAGCATTTCGGTCAATTCGGCTGCGACAGCCTGGGCTTTTTCAGCTACCCTCGAGCCGATGATGACTTTGTAACCAGCTTTGGCCCAGCGAAAAGCCAGTCCCTTGCCTTCTTTTCCGGTTCCGCCGAGCACGGCGATGGTCATTAACAGATCAGACATTTTTCCTCTTTTTTGACTTGGGTGTTTTGGAAGTGGAAGCTTGCTCCCGCGATTTTTATATTAGCGGTGGCGGGCCACCACACTCTTGAGCAGCTAAAATCTTTCCTGATAGCGTTTCCAGGTCTTGGTTGCCAGCTCGCGTGATTTGGCCGCGATTTCCTTTTCGTCCAGGGTCAGCAATTGGCGGTCTTGCATCAGTACTTTCCCGGCGACGATCGTGGTTGTGACCAGGCTGTCGCGGAAGCCAAACAGAATGTGCCAGGGCAGGTTCCCATCTGACAAAGGGGTGGGTGGGTCGTAATCGACAAAGATCAAATCGGCAGCGGCGCCGGGTTTAAGCACGCCCACTTCCACTGGAAAAAACAGATTGGCCAGGGCGGCGTTGTTATAAATCGCCAGATCGGTGATGGTGTCACCGCCCATCCGGCGCGGATCGCCATGGTGCAGTTTATGGACAAGGTAGGCGGTTTTCCATTCTTCCCACATGGCGTTCGAGAATCCATCGTTGCCCAGGCAGACTTTGATGCCTTTGCCGAGCATCTGCTCAACCGGAGAAACGCCAACCGCGTTGTTCATGTTCGAGCGCGGCTGGTGGGTGACCCAGGTGCCGCTTTCGGCGAGGACCTCCATCTCGCTCTCATCCACGTGGATGCAGTGGGCGGCGATACTGTGCGGACCAAGGATCCCGTGTTGTTTAAGCCAGTGCGTCGGGCGCATCCCGGATTTTTGTTGCACGGCGAAACCGTCATCCTGGCTTTCAGAGAGATGGGTGTGGAAACCAACTTCATCTTCAACGGCGGCGCGGCACAAATCAAGAGTCTCATCTGAAAGCGTCAGGCAGGCGTGCAGTCCGAAAGCTGCGCCAAGGAGTTGGCTTTTTGCCTTCTTGATAAAACGCGCATTTTCGGCAATTCCAGCCCTGGTTTTTTCAGGGCCGTCGCGGTCGGTCACTTCATAGCACAGCGAGGCGCGTACTCCGGCCTGCTCCACCGCTTCGGCGATGACATCCAGTGAACCATCGATGAAGTTGGGCGAGGCGTGGTGGTCGATCAGGGTTGTCGTGCCATGCCGGATGGCATCCATGAGACAGAGCAAAGCCGAATAACGGACATCCTCGGCGTTTAGGGATTTATCGAGCGGCCACCAGAGCTTTTCCAGGATTTGGGCAAAATTGGCTGGCGCCTCGCCAGGAATGGCCATTCCGCGTGAGAATGCGCCGTAGAAATGGGTGTGCGCACAGATGTTCCCGGGTAGGACCAGTTGTCCATGCGCGTTAACCAGCGAGGCGTGCGGGAAGCGTTCGCGCAGGACGGAATCCGGCCCCAGATCGGCTATTTTCCCGTCAGCAATATAAATTCCCCAGCCCGGCAAAACCCGGTTCGGTTTTTCCCAGGTAACGAGTGTAGCATTTGTGATCAGCATGGTTTCCTCGTAAAAATTCAACCCAGTTTTTAGCTCTTTGGGAATCTCCAAAATGTGGCACTATTCACGGGAAATCCCGAAGCCCAAGTTTTAACCCAGGCCGAATTGTTTTGGGTCGGGCAGGGGCGTGCCGCCGAGCGCCATGTCTGAAAGCACCCGGTAGACTTCTTCCTTGAGTTCTGCGTCAATGCCATATAAGTGCGGATACAGGGCAGCCAGCACGCCGTCGCTCGGCGTATAGCGTAAATATTTGAGCGCTGCCTGGCGATATTCCTCGTTTTCGTCTTTGAGCGCCAGCATGAAAACATCGGTGGCGGGTTGGCCGGGAATGATCCCCATGCCGTATTTCCCGGCCAGTTCGATCAACCAGGGTGTATCGGCTGCGGCCTTCAGGCGCACGGGAACGTGTGGGTCGGGTTGCTGGCGGGCTTCGAGCATCTCAACCGCTACGTTTCGAACAGCCCATTGCTCATCCTCCACCTGAACTTTTTCGAGCAATTCGGTTGCCCAGGGCTCAGGGATGCGCGCCAGGCCAAAAACGATGGCGCGGCGCATCAGAATATCTTTACTGGTAATCCCTTCGCGCAGGGCTTCGCGGCCTTCCGTGGGGTGATTCGCCAGGGCCTCGGCGGCAACGACGCGCAACTGCTCGTCGCCTTGCAAGAGAGCTGTCGCAACGGCCTCCAGCGCCTGGTTGGAGCCAATCCGTACCAGGGCCAGGCAGGCTGCCTGTTGGGTAGGCCCGGTCGAATTGGCAGCCAGGCTGATCAGCGCGTCCACCGCTTTTCCATCCCGCGTGACACCCGAACCGAGCGCGGCCAGCCTGCGCAGGTCGTTCGATGGAGCCAGCATCAACTGGCGGAAGAGCGCGTCCACGCTGGGATCTCCGCTTAAGGCAAAGGCCGCCAGTGCCTGTCCGCGCAGGCCAAGCGGATTGTCCTCGTTTTGGAGCACCTGCACCAGGGTAGCCATGACACTTCCGCGCCAGGGTGCATTTCGCGGGGCATCGCGCAGCAGGCGCGCAGTGGTCAGCCTGGGGCGCATTAAAACGTGGTCTTCCAGCGCCAGCAGCTCGTTGACAATTTTGGTTGCGTCGCCGAAAGCGGCCATATAACGCAGTGTGGAGGTTTGGCCTGCCCAGGCAGGTTGTTGGAGAATTGTCTCGGCGGCGTTGGTGCCAGCCAATCCCTTCCCGGCCAGGTAGCCCATGAAAACGGGATGCGAAAACCGCACCCGGCTTCCGCCATGAGCGGCCAGCAAACCCGAAACGGTCAGTTTAGAAATCAGGCTGGAACTTGCCGCCTGCACTGGTTGTTCAGTACTCTTCTTTGAGTCTTTCTTTGCATCGACGGCTGGGGCGGCGGTCTCCCCTTCAACTGCCACGGCTCCGACAGGCGGAGTCTCGTCTGGCAGGGTCACAGCCTCAACAGCCATCGCTTCGGCGGTTTCCAGGGGTTCAAACGATTTGGTCCAGTCTCGGGCATGCCGGCTGTCGAAAATGGGAAGTCCGTTCATGCTGGCCTGCACACCGACGATATATAGCGCTTCTTCGGGGATGTTGGCGGGCGTCAGGCGCCGGATGTGGGCATCGATGGCGTCCACCGGTCGCGCGCCGCGCGCATCCCCAGCGAAAGCGCTCCAAATTTTGAGGGTGTATTCCAGCGGGGTCAGGCCAAAATTATCGGTTGAGAGCCAGCGCTCAACCAGGATTGGGTCCAGTGCCGTGCTGGTGGTCTGCGCCCAGGCTTCCATGGCGACGTATTTTTGCCATAATGCGGACCATTTTTTTAGATAATTGGTTTGTTGCTCCGCCGCCCAAGGCATGATCGCCAGCGCCGCAAAACCAAGTGACAGGATGCCATCCACGTGCTCGGGTGCGCCCGTGGTGACGACCCGCGTTTTGGGGAATTGCCGCAGGACCACCCGCAGGAAGGTGGTCACTTCCTGGATAGCGGCCTGGGGGAGTTCGTCCACACCATCCAATAACAGTAGGGCGCGGCCGCTGGTGAAGGCATATTGCACGAATCCGGGAATGCGCGGTGCGTCGAAGACACCCGCAGATTGAGATAGTTTTTCGGCGATGGGAGCCAGGAAGTCTTCCGGTTTTTGCGGGTTATTGAGCGGCAATCCCAAGTCAGCGACGTGGATAAAAAATGGAATGGACTGGTGGAGAGTTGATACTTCGGGGGCGCGGTTGACGATCTGGGCGGCCAGGTGCGCCAGCGCGCTGGTTTTTCCCGTTCCGGGTTGGCCGGTGATGACGATTTGCATCCCGCCCGAGAGCGCTTCGTGGATGGTTAAGGTTGGCGCGTTGTAGACCGCCCCCAATTCTGGATAGGTGGGTAAATACGGCAGAGCCTTTTCGACGATGTCTTGATGCGGGATGGGGCTTTTTGGTTCACTAAAAGCCGGGGGTGCCAGCAAGAGAGTCGGCATGGCAATTTCGTCCAGTGCAAAGAGCGATGCAGCCAGGTGCAGTCCCTGTGTCTGTTTGTAAACGATTTTCCGATGTGTCTCTTCCAGGCCTGAACTCGCCTGCAGGGCGCGTTCTTTTCGTTTTGCCCGTTGAGCTTCCAACAACTGATCAATCAAGGGACGCGACAATGTGATGGCCCACCAAATGATGGTGGCGATTGCCATACCGATGAAAAATGAGATGGTATCGAAATGGAAATTAAGGCGCATGAGAGCCTCTGGGGGTGCGACTTGAACCTGGGGACTTGGAAAACGTTAGTTCGAATATAGAATTCTGCCGCACATCGGACAATGAACCAGTTGCGCGGAGGTTCTGACTGATTGGGCATATCCCGGTGTCAGGGATGAGCCGCAGGTATCACAGGAATTTTCGATAACCTGTGAAACAGCCATCCCGGAGCGTTTCTGACGCAGGGAATCGTACAACTCCAGCACATCTGCACTGATGACGGGCAGTACGGCGAGACGTTGGGCGTTCAGGTTGTCAGATTCTTTTTGCAGGGAATTTTGCTCGGTCTGGAGAGCCGCATTTTCGCCGATCACCTTTCCGTGGGTCACTTGCAGGTCTTCCTGGGCTTCTGCCAGCTTTGCGTTTGCCGCCTCGGCGGCCAGCATGGCTTCGAGTTGATTGTCCTCCAGAATGGCAAGGTGACGCTTTAGTGCGGCAATCTCATTTTGTAAATCCTGTAACTCTTTGGGGTTTTGGATTTTCCCGCTGTACAGGCTGGATTCGACCTGCTCGAGTTTGACACGCTGACTGTTGGCCGTGTACTCGGCTGTTTTGAGCACTTTTTCAGCCTCATGCTGCTCCGTTCTGGCGGATTCCAGGATTTGCCGGGCAGCCTGAAGTTCAGCGTTGTTTTCCAGCAATGCCTGAATGGCTGACAGGCGTGTTGTGACCTGGTTAAGGCGGCTGTCGATTTGTTGCAAACGGTAAAGTTGCAGGGCTAGGCTCATTGATAGAATTATACACGTTGAAAGTGCAGAATGTGTCTGACAATCTGGACAGTTTTATTATCAGCAGTTCACGTAATATCTCGCACACCCAAAATCGAAAATCCTTTCAACTTTCGTGAAATACTGATTAATAGTGTTGTTATCTTCCAAATGGATTTCGTTTTACGGGCAAAACCCTCACCCTGCCCTCTCCCGCCGGGGGATGGGAAACTGCCCGGGTTAAAAATCATAAAAATCGGGGCGGGGGTAACTCCTCGCGATAAGGTAGCAACTTGGATTAAAGTAATAGCCCGGCAGGGTCAATGCCGGGCAACTGAGGGCCGGGGACTGTCACGCTTACTTGCTTGGGTTATAGTAGTTATAAACCGCCTCGGAAATTTGGGCGATCATGCTGGAAATCGGCTCCCAGACTGCCTGGATCGGATGATAGACATAAATTGTCAGGACGTAGTTGCCCCCTGGCGTGTAAATAATCGCGGCGTCACTGAAGTTCTGGATGATTCCGCTCGTGCCGCTAATCCACCCGTGTTTGTGCGCGATTTGGGTGCCGTCAGGAATCCCGGCTTCGATGAGAACGCCGATTCTATCTCTTTTCAGGTATTCAATGATTTGCTGGCAGACAACCTGGTTCATCTTGGTTGGGAAAGCAGCCACGAGGCCACCGCCGCCGTTTTGGGCGCACTGGTAAAGATCGGTCAGCAATGCGCCGATATCTGATGAAGTGACCTGGTTATAGATATCCGGGTTCGCAGATACATCGGTGCGCAGGTTGGCCGGGGTATCGAATTTTTGCAATAGCGGGCATGGGTTTTCAGGGCTGCAAAAGTACCCCCCGATGAAGGTGTTATTGAGGCCAAGGGCTTTCATATCCTCAGAAACGATCAGCGGGCCGCGCACACTGTCTATCCGATACATGAGTGCATCTGAAGCTGGATTTTCAGACTTGGTGATCATTTCCAGCACCAGGTCCTGCGTTGATTGATCCAGATCAGGCCCGAGGTGGTTGTAGGCGGAAATCAGGATTGGGATTTTGATGGTGCTGGAGGCGGTAAAGGCAATATCCGGATCGACAGGAATGTCGCTATTCTGGTTGTAAGCAAAGTGCATCTCGTCGCCGGTTTGCAAGTCGCGCATGTAGATGCCCAACAATCCATCGAAGGGAGTCAGGTCCACGATTTGTTTGATCAAGATTTCCAGGTTTTTTAACTGGGGTCGTCCCGGGTTGGTGCGTTGCGAGGTCAGCGCAACCGTCCGGTTTGTCGGCGATCTGAGCGCATCTTCGATCAGCGCAACGGCGCGCTCCATATTCAATTCCTGGCCGGGTGAACCGGGCGCGAAAGTTGTTTTCCCGGGTTGGGGCGCAGCGGCGATGGCAGGTTGGTCGTACCGTGAAGCAATTTCTTCTTTGAGATAGACGCGCAAGCGGTCTTCATTCCATGTGGCGATGAGGGGAACATTGGTTGTCCCGGTCTGCCGGTTCCACAGGAAGTCCCAGAAACCGCCCCAAAACGATCTTCCGGTGCGCTGTAAATCGGCTGCGGCAAGCATCGACTCTGTGTCAATTTGAAAGCTTGCTACTGCCGGATCCATGTGAATATTTGCCCCGGCATACTGGAGTTCTATCGGGGTGTTGTAGGTTTGCAAGAGGCGCTGGGCTGCGGTTTGTGGATTGACATCGCCGACAGGTACCCCGGCAATCGTCATTCCTGCGGGATAACTGCCGCGTTCACGCGAATAGGTTGTCAGCGCAATCATCGTCAAGACGATGGCGGCAGCGATAAAGATCAGCGAAACCCAGCGCAAGATGAAGGAAGTATCGCGAACGATTCTCAAATTGCCTCGATTTGGTCTTCTAGGGAGAAAGTGTCTCCGGCCAGCAGGATATAGGATATCCAGATCAAATCAGCCAGGAGCAAGTGGACGAGCTGCATCCAGACCGGCGCCAAAAGCAACACATTGGCGATCCCAGCGGCTGCCTGGATGACGATCAACGTACCAAGGAGAAGACCCAACTGTTTGCCTGTCCGGCTCTTGACTTGATCGAACAAGTACCTGACGAGGTAGAGCGCGTAAACCCCGGCGAGGACGGCAATGATCGGGTGGTAAATTCTTAATCGAACCAGGAAGTGCGCTCCCGGGGCGGATTGTTCTGCCAGGGTCTGGGTCAGCGAGGTTGACGGGAAGAGGGTATCCCCCAGGGCCGTGATGGCCCCGCTCATCCCAACGATTGCAATCCCTGCCAGGCCGATGGCAAACATCAGGGGCAAACCACCGCGATTTTTGAGCGTGACCCGCTTGCCACCCGATGCCCACCAGGCATTGAGCGCCAGGAAAGCCAGCAGGATAAATGTATTGAGCAGGTGCAGGGAGACTGCCACGGCACGAAAAATGGACGAGTTCTCTTCGACCAGTTTGAACAGCACCAGCCCAGCGCCGAGCAGCGCTTCGATAATGATGAAGATCGCTGCGCCAACGAACCCGATGCGCTGATGGCTGCCTTTGGGATAGTTGCGCAGCCCCCAGATGAGAAGCACCAGCACTAAAATCATGGCCCCGCCGCTCATCATGCGATGGGTGAATTCGATGACAGTCTGGATACGTTCTGCAGTAGGGATGATTGCGCCGTTGCAGCTTGGCCAGTGACTGCCGCATCCGGCTCCCGAGCCAGTCGCCCGCACAACGGCTCCCCACAGGATGACAAGCACGGTCCAGCCCAAGACGGTCCAGGAAAATTTGGCGAAACGATTCATTTTTCACCTGGTTGTGGTGTCAGGGATTGTTTATTCATGAGACGCACAAAAGTATAACATATTCAGTATTTCGTGAAAATTGGCTTCTCTGAGATGTTTCGTGAACTGCTGAGATTAGAATTTTCAAACTTTGAATTTGGATGTTAGAATGAGGATGTCTCGCAATCCTTAGCCTGACTTCAAACCACAACAGAGGTCCTTATGTTCCGTTCTTTCCTGATTTACCTTTCCAAAGCAGGTTGGGCTCAACAATTGGTTACTGGCTGGAGTCTCGCCTGGAAGGTTGCCTCGCGGTTCATCGCTGGTACGACGATTGAGTCTGCTATCCAGGCGGTGAGAAGCCTGAATGCGAAGGGTATCAACGCAACTCTTGACCAACTCGGAGAACATACCACCACCGCTGATGAAGCCAACGGCGCCGCAGACGGGATTATCGCCGTGCTGGATGCCATCCAGCAGGCGGGGGTGCGCTCGAATGTATCGATCAAGCTGACGCAGATCGGGATGGGCATGGACGATGAAGTCTGCCGGGAAAATCTATCCCGTATCCTGGAAAGCGCCAAGAAGCATGGCAATTTCGTCCGCATCGATATTGAAGATACACCCTATACCGATCAAACAATAAATTTCTTCCACGAGATGCTTGAACAGGGATTCACCGTTAAGACGGTGGGCATGGCTGTTCAATCGTATCTCTATCGCGCCGAAGCCGACACGCGCAAACTGACCGAGATTGGCACAACTTTCCGTCTGGTTAAAGGCGCTTACAAGGAACCTCCCGAACTGGCTTACCCTAAAAAAACCGACGTGGATGCCAACTATGACACGCTAACCTCAATCCTGATCGACGCTTCGCTGGCCCACAAAACGGAACTCAGTCAGGACGGGCGCATACCGCCCATCCCGGCAATTGCTTCGCACGACGAGAAACGGATTGCCTTTGCCAAATCCTATGCAGAGAAAGTCGGCCTGCCGAAAAGCGGCGTTGAATTCCAGATGTTGTATGGCATCCGCCGTGATTTACAGGAAGAACTCTGCAAGGAGGGCTACCCGGTGCGGGTTTATGTCCCGTTCGGCACGCATTGGTATCCGTACTTTATGCGGCGTCTGGCCGAACGCCCGGCGAATATCTGGTTCTTTGTTTCGAATTTTTTCAGGAAATAACCTCTTTTGGCGATTATCTGCAGCGGCGAAGCCTCATCCCGGGTTTCATGGGGGCTGCTTCGCCCCTATAATGTTTTTGTGGCAAAATAGACACATGCCAGAATCTTTCCCTCTTGCCCTCGTTACCGGCGCCGCCCATCGACTTGGTAAAGCTTTTGCCCTATCACTGGCTCGCCAGGGATACGCGCTGGCGTTACACTATAATTCCTCTGGCGCTGAAGCCTCAGCGGCCGCTGACGAAATTCGCGCGCTGGGTTTCCCCGCCTTTCTCTTTCAAGCTGATTTGGCACAAGAATCCCAAATTCATAGTTTATTTGAATCTATAGACGATACTCTTGCTCACCACTCAGCCCTGCTTTCCCGTTTCTCTGTTCTCGTCAATTCTGCGGCGATCATGCCTCGCGCCGATGCGCGGACAATTTCTGCCAACGATTTTGATGCCGCCCTCGATCTCAACTTACGCGCCCCCTTCCTGCTGGCGCAGCGGGCTTATAGGCGGATGGAAGCTGGCGGCCTGATCGTCAACATTTCTGACATTGCCGCTCAAAAAACCTGGACAGGTTTCCCTGCCTATACCGTCAGCAAAGCCGGGCTGGAGGCGCTCACAAAGATCCAGGCGCGCGCATTCGCCCCGAAAGTGCGTGTTAATGCAATTGCCCCTGGCCTCGTCCTCACTTCTGGCAATCTTCCTTCCGAAGAGTGGGAGCGGCTGG
The DNA here is from genome assembly GCA_002412925.1 of Anaerolineales bacterium UBA5195. Classification (GTDB taxonomy): domain Bacteria; phylum Chloroflexota; class Anaerolineae; order Anaerolineales; family Villigracilaceae; genus UBA5195. Next base: position 55,099 of record DHVZ01000033.1, read on the forward strand.
TCAAACGGCTGCCCATCCCTCGCCCTGCAAGCCTCGGCGAAATCACTTCCACGCTGGAATTCTTACTCAAAAACGAGTATATTACCGGTCAGACCATCGTTGTCGATGGCGGTTATTCGTTGTTATGAGAGATGGTCGAGTAACCCTGAGTGTTCACCGAAGGGTAAACTGTGGAGAACCCCATGCCTGAAACCCCCACCTTCCTCGCCGAGCGTCTGAAAACTGAGGGCGAGAAAACTGCCGCCTTCTTTGCCTCCTTGACTGCCGAACAATGGACTGCCGAAGTCTATACCGAAGGCGAGACCTGGGCTGTTCGTAATGTGCTGGCCCATTATGTCACTGCCGAAAAAGGTTTTATCCAAATCTTCGCCAACATCCAGGCTGGCGGTTCTGGCGCTCCCGATGATTTCGACATCGACCGCTATAATGCCAGCCAACAGGAAAAGACTCGGGAACTCACGCCTGCCGAACTGCTTGAACAATTTATCGCGGTCCGCGCCGAAATGACTGCCTGGGTCGTCAGGTTAAACGAAGCCGACCTCGAAAAGCGGGGCCGGCATCCATTCTTGGGCCAGGCGACTCTCGCAGAAATGGTCAAGATGGTCTACCGGCACAATCAAATCCATTTACGTGACTTGCGCAAAATTCTATGAATCAAATTCGCCACCTCGTTCGGCTGGCCCGCCCCATCCAATTGCTGCTCGCCTTGCTCACGTACGGCCTCGGTCTCGGCCTGGCACGTTACTTGGGGGCCACACTTTTGCCTGAGCCGCAGTATTTGGGCGGCATCATCGTTCTTTTCTTGCTGGCTGCTTCCAGTCTGTTAACGGAATATTTTCGGCCTTTCAACGAGCCAATAATTCCTGGCGAAATTCCCAGGGAGCGCGAGGAATTGCGTTCGCTGCTGCTCGTTGTCAGCCTGACGTTCCTGGCGGTGGCCGGGATCCTGATCTTCCTGCTCCAGCGCGGCGGTTTTTTGCGCGTTGACACTTCCCTGCTTTTGGCCGGATTTGTCTTGCTGGCGCTGTCCAATGCTGTTCCGCCTCTGCGTCTGGTTAATCGCGGCCTGGGCGAACTCTCCCTCGCCATTCTGATTGCCAGCCTGACACCCAGCCTCGCCTTTTTGCTTCACGCGCATGATCTCCACCGCCTGCTGACACTTTTTACGTTTCCCATCTTCCTGGTTGCGCTTTCCTACTTCATCGCCGTCAACTTTTCCGCTTATGCCGACGACCTGAGATACGAACGCCGCAGCCTTTTAATCAGTCTTGGCTGGCAGCGCGCTGTGCCAATCCACAACTCCCTCTTGGTGATAGCTTTTCTTTTCCTGGCAGCCATCCCTTTTTTGGGCGTGCCCTTTGGTCTGATCTGGCCCGCATTACTTACCCTGCCATTGGCTGCTTATCAGATCTTTACCTTACGAAACATCGCGGAGGGTGCCAAACCGCTTTGGCCCGCTTTTATCGCTACTGCGACTTCCGTCTTCGGTTTGACTGCCTACTTGATCACCCTCGCCTTCTGGCTGCGCTGATTTTGGCTTTTGACCTAACCCCATGCCTGAATTCCTGACTCTTTTGCCGCCTGACGAAGCCCGGGCCTTGCTGCTTGCCACACTTCCCGCCCCGACGCCTGCCTCGCAGGCCAGCGGGACAGATTCTGCCCTCGGCCGTGTGACTGCCGAGGATGTGGTTGCGCCGCATCCGCTCCCGGCCTTTCCCCGCTCGACGGTGGATGGCTACGCCGTCCGCGCTCGCGACACTTACGGAGCCAGCGACACGCTGCCAGGTTATCTGACCCTTGTTGGCGAGGTCCCGATGGGCGCGGCTCCCGCGCTGACAATCGGTTCCGCGCAATGCGCTTTGATCCATACCGGCGGGATGCTGCCTCCTGGCGCGGATGCCGTGGTTATGCTGGAATACACCCAACCCGCCCGCGCCGGTGAGATCGAAATCCAGCGCGCCGTGGCGGAGGGGGAGAACGTCATCCGTATTGGCGAGGATGTGGCCGAGGCGCAGGTGGTCATCTCAAGAGGAACTCGCCTGCGTCCCGCCGAAATCGGTGGTTTGATGGCCCTGGGCATATCCGGGTTGCGGGTAGCCAAAAGGGTAAAAATTGGATTGATTTCATCTGGCGACGAAGTTGTCCCGCCTGGGCAAACCCCGCAGCCTGGACAAGTTCGCGATGTCAATTCTTACACTCTCGCGGCGCTGGTGACCCAATCGGGCGGGGAGCCGGTGCTCTATGGCATCGTCTCTGACAGTTTTGACACTCTGAAGACGACAGCGATGAAAGCCCTGAACGAGTGTGATTTGGTTGTGATTACTGCCGGTTCCTCTGCCAGCACCCGTGACATGACTGCTGAGGTGATTGCCGCCCTCGGCGCGCCCGGTGTTTTAGTTCATGGCATCAACACCCGCCCTGGTAAACCGACCATTCTGGGGGTCTGCAATGGCAAGGCCGTGATTGGCCTGCCCGGCAACCCGGTTAGCGCGCTGGTCAATGGCTATTTATTTGTTGTGCCGGTGATTGAGAAACTGCTGGGAATCCCCGCTGGCAAGCCAAAGCCTTCGGTGAAAGCCAAATTGACAGTTAATCTGGCTTCGCAGGCCGGCCGCGAAGACTGGCAACCCGTCCGTCTAACTCCCCTCTCCCCGCAGGGGAGAGGGGCCGGGGGTGAGGGGGAAAAAGTTGATAGGGGCTGGCTGGCGGAACCCATCTTCGGCAAATCCAACCTGATTTTCAGCCTCGCCGCCGCTGATGGCTTGGTCAAAATCCCGTCTGACGCCACCGGCTTGAGCGCCGGGGAAATTGTCGAAGTCTTTTTAATGCCCTGATGACCGCGTTTCAACTAAGAATCGACCTTTTGGCGTAATTTCATCGCCAGAAAGAGCATCCCGAAAGCTATGAAAGAAAGCAGCAGCGCGTATTCGTTTGCGCGCGTCATGTCGTTGGCTTGTGTGGCATCATAAATTGCCATGGCGATGGTTTGTGTGCGCCCGGGGATGTTTCCTGCAATCATCAGCGTTGCGCCAAAATCGCCCATGGCTCGCAAAAACCCCAGAATGGCACCGGCGAGAATTCCCCTCCAGGCCAGCGGCAGGCTCACGAACAGGAAAACTTGCCATTCAGCAGCCCCGTCCACGCGCGCTGCATCCTTAACCTGGTGTCCTACATCACCGAGACTGGCCTGGACAGCCTGAGTGACCAGGGGTAGGGCGGTGATGGTTGCCGCCAAAATTGCTCCCTGCACAGAAAAGACAAAGCGAAACCCGAACCACTGTTCGATGACCGGGCCCAGGCCGCGTTGTCCCAATAGAACTAGCAAGTAATAGCCCAGCAGGGTGGGCGGCAGGATCAGGGGGGTAATTACCAGCGCCTCGACCATCCATTTTCTGGGGGAGCGGGATTGAACCAAACCCCAGGCGATGATCGTACCGATGATGAGTGCAATTGCTCCTGCCCAGGCCGCCACCCAAATTGACAATAAAAAAGGGTGCAAAATACACCTCGCTATGGTGCGGATTGGACAATTGTTTCTCCGGGCAAGACAAATCCATATTTGCGCATGATTGGGCGTCCGATTTCCCCGTTGATAAAGGCTGCAAACTGGCGCGTAATGTCTTGATGCGGGGAGCCAGAAACCACACCCAGTGCCTGATCGATGGGTTGATGGAAAGTGTCATCAATCAAAGTCCAGGTAATTTCTGGCACATCGGCCACCGAGAGCGAGACAATGCCTGCTTCGGCATCGCCAGTCTGAACATATTGGAGTGCCTGGCGAATGTTTTCTCCAAAAACCACTTTATCTTTGAGCGCCTCCCATAGCCCCAATTTTTCGAAGGCCTGTTTGGCGGCCAGACCGTAAGGCGCATGTTCCGGGTTGGCAATGGCGATATGTTTAATCTTGGGGGAGAGCAGATCGTTCAGTGTTGTTGCCGAAACTCCAGAAAGCCGGTTGACTGCCAGGACGATCCTTCCACGCGCATACAATTCAATGCTTTTGGGAAGAATGCGGTTTTTCATTGCCAGCTCATCAACATAGGAACGATTGGCAGCGGCAAAAAGGTCATAGGGTGCGCCATTCTCAATCTGTTGGGCCAACTGACCGGTTGAGCCAAAAATCAGGGTAACCTTGTTCCCGGTCTGCTGTTCAAAATTCGCGGCAATTTCGGTGAATGCAAACTGCAAATCCGCCGCAGCCGCAACTTGAATTTCCACAGACGCCGAAGCTTCCGGAACAGCGGGAGAAGTGAGTTTTTCTATTGGCGCGGCTGTTTGCGTTGGATTGCAAGCAACCAGGAAAGCAATGAATATTACCCAAAAGGGTTTCATGCGTTCGGTACTCCTATGGATGGAATTTAACTGTGATGGAATAGTAGCTGGCACTCATCCAGCCACTCAAGCGTGGTTTTCAACTGCTCCAGGCGCAGTTCCAAACTCATGCGATTATAGATTTGCTCGTCGGGCAGTTCGGCTCGCATTTTCTCCAGCCGTTGGATATGTTTTTCGGCCTCGGCCCTTTGTGTAACAAAGGCTTGCGTGAGTTTTTGCGGCATGTACATGCTAAGAAAATATAGCCGCGTCACGAACTCCATGCGGATGGCGCGGGTGCTGCCACCGCTGGGGGCGTCCAGCCAATCTAGAAAGCGTTTGCGGCCCTGGGGAGTCATCTGTAACAACTGGCGGGGAGGCAGCTTTTCCTGGGGGACTTCCTCGATTGAAATATCCCCCCGCGCTTCGAGCCGCTTCAATATAGCGTAAGCTTGACTCTGGCTGAGATGCCAAACCTGGCCGAGATCGGTGACCACCTTGCGGTGCAGGTCATAACCGTGGCTCGGCTCGCCATACAACAGACCGAGCAGCGCCATTTCAGGCGAAAGCGTGCCAATGTGGTGTGGTTGAGGATGATTAGTCATTTATACTCACTGAATGAGTATATCAATTTGTGTTCAATTGTACAAGAATTTTCCAGAAGCTCGTTATAATAAAAATATGTCTGTCTACCTTCACGATCTTCCCCTTGCCGATGCAAAAGCGCGTCTCGAACTGGCCCTGCGTGAGGCCGGGTTATGGGGCTTACTGGGCTCCGAAACGCTCGCCCTTGACGAAAATGTTTTAGGCCGTGTGTTGGCTGAACCGATCTGGGCGCTGAAATCCTCGCCGCATTACCACGCCAGCGCGATGGACGGTTTCGCCGTCCGCGCCGAGGATACCGCTGGGGCCATGCCTTCTACTCCCATAACTCTAGAAGTGGTTTCGCTGTCCACCGTCCACCGTCCATCGTCTGCGCTTGCGCAATATGTCGATACCGGCGACCCGCTGCCAGATTGGGCAAACGCGGTCATTCCGATTGAAAACGTCGAGCCGTTGGATTCCGTCGGGCAGATTGCGGCGAATGTCCGGCAGCCGGACTCAATCCGCCTGCGGGCCTCGGTCGTACCCTGGAGCCACGTCCGCCCGTTGGGGGAGGACATTGTCGCCACCCAGCTCGTGCTCCCGACTGGACACGTTTTGCGCCCCTATGACCTGGGCGCGATTGCCGCCTCCGGACATATTTCCGTTTCGGTGGCGCGCCGCCCCCGGGTGGGGATTCTGCCCACCGGGACGGAACTTGTCCCGATCGGGTCGGAATTGCGCCGAGGCGACATCCTGGATTACAACTCGCTGGTCATGGCCGCCCAGGTTCAGGCGATGGGCGCCGAACCAGTCCATTTCCCGATCACGATGGATGATTTTGACGCGATTTGCGCGCGCGTGGCCGAAGCCGCCCAAACTTGCGACCTGGTTCTGCTGAATGCTGGTTCATCAGCTGGCAGCGAGGATTTTTCCTCGCGCGTGGTTGAGAAACTTGGCACGCTGTTGGTACACGGCGTGGCGGTCAGGCCGGGACATCCGGTTATCCTGGGTGTCATTGCGAGGAGCCGATCTGCGGCAACGACCCTTGCGCCGCCAGCAAGGGCAGGTGAGCAATCTTCTGGCGCCTGGGTGATTGCTTCGGGCAAAGAGCGCCCTCGCAATGACAAGATCCCGATTATCGGCGTTCCCGGCTATCCCGTTTCTGCCGCGCTGACGGTTGATATTTTCGTCGAGCCGCTGATTGCCAGATGGCTGGGCCGCCGTCCGCTGGAACTGCCTGTCATGCAGGCGCAGATCACCCGCAAAACAGTTTCCCCGGCCGGGGATGATGACTTTATCCGCGTGGTGGTCGGCCAGGTGGGCGAGAAGATGCTGGCTGCGCCGATTGCGCGCGGGGCGGGCGTCATCACCTCGCTGGTGCGCGCCGATGGCCTGGTGGTGCTTCCCAGGGGCGTACAAGGCGTGGAAGCGGGCGACCTCGTCAACGTGCGCTTAATGCGTTCGCTCGATGAAATCAAACAGACAATTTTTTGCATTGGTTCGCACGATGTCATTCTCGATTTGCTGGCGCAGTTTCTTTCAGAAAAAGATCGCCGTCTGGTTTCGGCCAACGTTGGCTCGCAGGCTGGTTTGGTGGCCCTGCGGCGCGGCGAGGCGCACCTGGCGGGTTCACACCTGCTCGACCCGCAGACTGGCGATTACAACCTGCGCTACGTCCGCGAATACCTGCCAGGTGTGCCCGTGAAGGTTGTTGGCCTGGTTCACAGGGAGCAGGGGTTGATGGTTCGGCCAGGCAATCCGCGGGGAGTCAAATCCTTGCAGGACCTGGCCGGAGGTAAAATAGCGTTCATTAATCGGCAGCGCGGCGCGGGGACGCGAGTCCTTTTCGATTACCACCTGAACTTAATGGGGATAGACGCCGCGCAGGTCAGAGGGTACGATGACGAGGAGTACACCCACCTGGGCGTGGCGGCGGCGGTGTCTTCAGGCCGCGCCGATTGCGGGATGGGCATCCCCGCGGCGGCCCAGGCGTTGGAGCTTGACTTTATCCCGCTTTTTCAGGAGCGTTACGATTTGATTATCCCGCGGTTGTTTGCTGAGAGTGAATTACTGGCCCCGCTCTTCGACTTGCTCAAATCGCAAGCATTTAAAAATGCTGTTCGAGCATTACCGGGGTATGATACTGATTGTATGGGTGCTTTGATTGAGGAGATTAATAATGCATAATGCTTTGGTGATCGACGACAACCGCTCAACAGCCGATTCGATGGTGCGGGTCCTCAGGGCGCTTGGCATCCAGGCGCGGGCCGCCTATGGGCCGGGCCCTGGAATGTCGATTTTGGGGCACGAAAAGCCGGATATGGTTTTTTTGGATATTAATATGCCCGGGGTAAGCGGCTTTGAGATTTTGAGTTATGTTTCCCGTGAGCCGCGACTGGCAGATGTGCCGGTTTTTGTTTGCACCTCAGATGACCAACCTCAAACAAAAGATCAGGCACTGAAAAATGGCGCCCGCGATTTCCTGGTAAAGCCAGTAACAGTCGATGCCCTTGAACTGGCCCTGAAAAAAGTGCGGCTGATTTAGCCAGGGACAGACTGGTCTTCAAATTCAAGCCCCCAGGCTGCCAGCCGCGGGGCTTTATCGTTCTCATCTTCGGAGCAATGATGTGATCAGTAGTTCGCGAAATTTCTCCGAGAGCCCGGCGCACCCAAAATCGGAAATTCTTTCAACTTTCATACAGTAATGATTATAATAACCAAAAGGATGGAATCGAATGTCAGTTTCAGTTGGAAGCCCCGCTCCTGATTTTACGCTGGTTGATGATGGCGGCATTCCCCGCCGCCTGTCTGACTACCGCGGCCAAAGCGTAATCCTGTATTTTTACCCGAAAGACGATACTCCCGGTTGCACCACAGAAGCCTGTAATTTCCGGGATGATTATTCGGCTTACGTTGAAGCCGGGGTGACTATTTTGGGAGTCAGCCCCGACTCATCGAAATCACATGCCAAATTCAAGCAGAAATTTCAACTTCCTTTTCCGCTGTTGGCTGATGAAGAGCACCTTGTTTCTGAAGCTTACGGCGTTTGGGGACCAAAGAAGTTCATGGGGCGTGAGTATCTGGGCATTTTGCGCACGACTTTCTTGATTTCGCCCGATGGAAAAATCAAAAAAGTCTTTGCAAATGTCAAGCCCTCTGAACACAGCGCTGAAATCCTGGCTGAACTGAAGGAGTAATTTACCCGCCATGTCTGACCGGGAACTCGTGCGAGTGAGGTGGGTTACCTTTGCGGCGCTGTTTGTGATTTTCGGATTCTACCTGCGGATTGGCGCTGGCTGGCTGTCTTGGCCCGCGGGTTTGGCGGCTTTTCTGACCGCCGCCCTGCTGAGCATCGGGTTGGAATTTTGGCTCCGGCTTGTGCAGCGGCAGGCGGCTGGTGGCCGGCAACTGGCAGAGGCCCTGCTCCAATTGGGACAGGCGCAAGGCCGCGCCCAGGCTGCGCTCGGTCTCCAACGCAAACTCCTCGAGGCGCGCTCTGAAAAAGGAATTCTCGAAGATGTCCTCGAGATCGGGGCCGAAACCTTGCGAGCGATGGGCGCATCCTTTACGCCCTTTGATGAGTGGGGGCAATCGCTCCCGGCATTAACGCATGGAAATGTGCCGAATGCGGCTGTCCAGTTTTGGTCAAAGCGCCTCTCGCAGCCCGAAACACGCCAGGCTTGCAAAGTCTGCCAGACTTTGGAAAGCGCCTCGGGCTGCATCCTGTTACCGCGCGAGGTCACCCAGCTGGCTTATGTTGTCTGTTTCCCGCTTCAGAGCGGCGGACGGACAGTTGGCGTGGTAAACATTTATTTCGACCATGAGACCCGGCCAGAGCCTGAGGCGCGGCGCTTTTTTACCGAGAGCCTGGCGGCCGCCGGGGTTGCCCTGGAAGGCCTGCGCAGCCGCGACCAGGAAATTGCGGCTCTTTTGTACCTTCAAGCCGAAACCTCGCCCAAATCTGACCTGGCCATTTTACTAAACAGCTTGCTGGAAAATATCCAACGCGCCCTGGAGGTGGATTTTGCATTGCTTTACATCCCGGGCGGAATCCCCCGCCAACTCAAACCTGCGCCTCAGCTTTTTTCCTGCGCTAAAAACGATCCCAACGCTGGCGGCGCGATGCCTGACCAGCCATTTCTGGAAGGAATCTGGAAAAGCGTTCTGACTTCAGGGCAAACCCTGGCTCTCGAAAACGCCGCCCTGAAGAAACAGGAAAAATGGAAGTCCTTGTTGGCAGTTCCGCTGGTCTGGCGCGGGGATGAACCGCTCGGGGTGTTGGTTTTGGGTTCGAACTCTGCCCAGGCTTTCGCCCAGCGTCACCAGGCCCTGCTGGAAACCCTGGCCGGACAGGCAGCCTTGTTAATCCAAAATGCGCGCTTGTTGGTACAGGTTGAATATCAAGCCGTTGTGGAAGAGCGCACCCGCCTGGCGCGCGAAATTCACGATGGCCTCGCGCAGACCCTGGCTTTTTTGAAAATCCAGTCTTCGCAAATGCAGACCTACCTGGCCCAGGGTGAGACAGAGCGTTTAACGGCCAGTTTGCAGGCCAGTTACCGTACCCTGTCTGACGCTTATATCGACGCCCGGCAGGCGATTGACAATCTTCGGCGTATCCCATCGACCAGCTTGTACGCCTGGGTCAGACAGTCTGCCGCAGATTTTGAGCAGGCGACGGGGCTGGCGGTCGATTTATCCGCTTTTGAGTTGTCGGTTGAGTATCCCGTCAACCTCCAGGCCCAATTGATGCGCATCGTGCAGGAAGCGCTCAGCAATATCCGTAAACATGCCAGGGCGCAGCGGGTCTCAATCCGCGGGCAGGAAGCTGATGGTTTTGTGCTGATCGAAATTCGGGATGACGGCTACGGTTTTTCCCCTGAAGCTGTCGCCGCTCAATCCCGTTATGGATTGATTGGGATGCGTGAGCGGGCCGAGAGTATTGGGGCAGATTTCCAGATTGCCAGCCAGCCGGGCAGTGGCACACTGGTCTCCCTGCGTCTGCCCATGAAGGTCAAGGAGGAGTTATGAGCCGGATCAAGCTGGTGGTTGTCGATGATCACGCCCTTTTTCGGCGTGGATTGGTGGGTTTACTCGAAGAGATGCCCGATTTCCTGGTGGCTGGTGAGGCCGCCAATGGTCAGGAGGCCCTGCCACTGATCGAGCGGATCAAACCGGATGTTGTCCTGCTGGATATTAATATGCCGGTCATGGATGGCATCCAGGCGCTCGCCGCCATTCGGAAAACACAGCCTGACCAAAAAGTGCTCATGCTGACGATTTCGCAAAATGACGATGACTTGATCAGCGCGATTGTGACCGGGGCCAATGGCTATGTCCTCAAAAATACCGAGCCGGAAATGCTCCATAGCACGATCCTCCAAGTGGCCGCGGGGCATTCGGTTTTGTCGCCCGAGGTGACGGCCAGGGTCTTACAGGCTGTCCGCCGTTCGCAAACCGACCGCAGCCGCGGCCTGTTGAGCGATCGGGAGGTGGAAGTCTTGAAATGCCTGGCGCGCGGACAAACCACTGCCCATATTGCCAGCGGTTTGTTTATCTCTGAAAACACCGTCAAGACCCATATCCGGCATATTCTCGAAAAAATGGAAGTTAGTAATCGCGCCGAGGCTGTAGCCCGGGCGGCGCAGATGGATTTGATTTAGTTTTCTATTAGCCTTCCATGGCGGGTGATTTCAAAATCACCCGCTTTTTGATTCGAAATCCCCCTAAGTTCTCGCGCCTGTCGATGACAAAGCGGAGATAATTTGGTAAATTAATCATGTTTCATCTTACTTTAATCTGAGACTTTGCCATGACCCATGCCTCCCGCAGTCCCCATCGTGTCCTGATTGTTTCTGCCAATCCTTTGTTCCGCGAAGGCTTGCGCAGGATGTATGCTGAGCGTTGGGGTGCGAAGGCCTCGATTGTTGGGCTGCCAACTGCCATGGCTGAAGCGCTCTCTGCGCTGGAAACGCATTTTCCTGACCTGGTGATTGTCGATTTCGACGATAAGACCATCAATCGCGACGAGTTTCTCAATCATTTTGTGGCCGGGAAAGCCCCGATGCAGGTCATGCTGGTTTCTTTGCAAGAATCGGGCCAGGTGGTGGTCTACGATCGGCGAACGTTAACTTCTGCGCAGGCAGAAAATTGGCTTAATGATCCCTGGAATGAAAATCCAGATCGAGTGTAAGGAGAGAAACTGATGCAAAATGCCCGTCATTTTGTGCTGATCGCTGTACTGGTTGTGATTGTAGCCGTGCTGACCTATCTTGGACTGGATGCCATCGGCCTTTTACCCGTGGCCGCCAGCGCCCAATCTGCACCCATCGACTGGCTTTTCGACCTGGAATTGAAACTGATTGCGTTTTTCTTTGCGCTGATCATGGTCCCGCTGGTCTACAGCCTGGTGGTTTTTCGCCGCAAAGACGGCGATGAAACAGACGCGGAACACATTGAGGGGAATACCGGCCTGGAAATTACCTGGACCGCCATCCCGCTTTTGATCGTGATTGCGCTGGGGATCATCGGGGCGGACAACCTGCGCCAGGTACGGATCGTTGACCCGCAGGCACTCGAAGTCAAAGTGGTCGCATTTCAATGGGGCTGGCGCTTCGAGTACCCTCAAGGTTTTGTTTCCAACCAGCTCTACCTGCCTGTTGATCAACAGGTGGTGCTCAAGATGGAAAGCCAGGATGTTTTGCACTCCTTCTGGGTGCCTGAGTTCCGGGTGAAACAGGATATTGTTCCGGGCCGTGTCGAAGAGTACCGGATTACCCCCTCGCTCGTGGGTGAATACAAAGTCCGCTGCGCGGAAATTTGTGGTGCCTCCCATGCTTACATGGAATCGCCAGTGGTCGTCGTCAGCCAGGCAGATTATGACCAGTGGGTCAACATCCGCGCTGAAGCGGCCAAGGCCGAAGCCCTCGCCAGCGCCGGAAAACCGGATGCGACCCGAGGCGAGAAGCTCTATCAGGAAAGCGGCTGTAAAGCCTGTCATTCACTGGATGGCTCCAAAGGCGTTGGGCCAACCTGGAAGGGCCTGGCAGGTTCCGCCCGCAAGCTGGCCGATGGTTCAACTGTGACGGCTAACCAGGATTACCTGGCTGAGTCGATCACACTTCCGATTGCCAAAACGGTCGAAGGCTATCCGGTCAATGCCATGCCGAATTTTGGGTACCTGACGGACGCCCAAGTTGCAGATCTGGTTGCTTTTATCGAAACCCTCAAATAGGAGCCTTGGATGAATAAAAACCCTTCGCGCGGCCTGGGCGCCGCCTTGTTATTCTTCCTGATTGGACAGGTGGCCGGGACGCTGGTCGGTGTGCTCCTGCACACCTTGACCACCGGAAGATTTGAAGTCAGTTACTTCCTGGATTTGCCATCCTGGCTGTTGGGCACGCTGGCCGGTATCGTTGGGTTTTTACACGCCCTGGCGGGATATCGCGGGGTGGTGCGTGGCCTGCTCTGGCAGGTGGCTGGGACGGTGGGCGGCGCGCTGGTCTTCACCCTGGGCCGGGTGCTGTTGGGCTTGAAAGCTTTTGATCTGACTACCTTCGGTTTCACCGAACCCGCCTGGGTCTTTGGTGCCCTGCTGGGTTCGATCACCTTCCTGGCGGGTGTGGGCGCGTTGACCGATTGGACCAAGTGGGCCATGGGGCAGTCAACCCCCGATCATCACGCCGACCAGCCTGGTTGGCAGAAATATTTTGGCGTCTCGCTCGATCATAAAGTGATCGGGATTCAGTACACTGTCACTTCCTTGTTCCTGCTCAGCGTGGGCGGTTTGTTTGCGCTGGTCTTCCGTACCGAATTATCCCAAGCGGGCCTGCAATTAATCTCGCTCCAGCTCTACAATTCCTTGATGAGTCTGCATGGGATGGTCATGATCGTCTCGATCCTGCTGGGGATTGCCGGGGTGATTAACTACCTCGTCCCAATGTTGATTGGGGCGCAGGATATGGCTTTCCCGCGCTTGAACGCCTTTTCTTTTTGGATTTCAATCCCCGCGGCGGTTGTATTGCTTTCCAGCCTCGCCCTGGGAGGCTTTGATACCGGTTGGACGGGTTATCCGCCCCTTTCGGTGCGCGCCCCGCTGGGAATGTCGATGTTTTTCGTCGGGATCTGGGTTGCGGGCTGGTCATCCATTTTGGGCGCCTTGAATTTGATCGTAACTGTCCTGCGGATGCGCGCCAGGGGCATGACCGCCTTTAAAATGCCGATTTTCGTCTGGGCAGCGGTGGCGACCTCGATTATTTCTCTGACCGCCACGCAGATGATTGGATTGGCCTTTCAGCTGGTGCTTTTCCAGCGCGTTTTTGGGATGCCCTTTTTTGACCTGGCGAAGGGCGGCAACCCGATCCTGTTCCAGCACTTGTTCTGGTTTTACTCGCACCCGGTGGTCTATGTTTTTGTCCTGCCGGGGCTGGGGGTGATCAGCGAACTGCTCCCGGTTTTTGTCCGCAAGCCCTTGTTTGGCTACAAGTGGGTGGCGATGTCATCCCTTGGGATTGCGCTGGTGGGTTTCCTGGTTTGGGCGCACCACATGTTTGCTTCGGGGATGAACGAATATCTGCGCGTGCCCTTCATGTACAGCACGCTGCTGGTCTCTGTCCCGACCGGCGTCAAATTTTTCTCGTGGGTGGCGACTCTCTGGCAGGGCAAGCTCCAACGTAACATTCCCGCGCCGATGCTCTTTGTCTTGGGCGGGATCGTCGTCTTCCTGCTCGGCGGCCTGACCGGCCCCCCGAACGCCACCGTCTCGACGGATTTGCACCTGACCGATACCTACTTTATCGTCGGCCATTTCCACGATACGATGTTTGGCGGTTATATCTTTCCCTTCTTTGCGGCGCTCTATTACTGGTTCCCGAAGGCCACTGGCAAACGCCTGAATGAGACTCTTGGCAAATGGCATTTCTGGCTGATGACGCCCTCCTTCTTGATTTTGACGCTCTTTATGATGCGCGTCGGTCTTTTGGGGATGCGCCGCCGGATAGCCGACTATGACCCGGCCCTCGGCTTTGATCCCTGGCATATCGCCATGACGATTTCAGCCTTCGCGATTGCCGCCGGGGTGCTGCTTTTCTTCTACAACATTTATCGCACACTCAAATCTGACGAGCAAGCCATTGGGAACGTCTGGAACTCGCGCTCCCCGGAATGGCAGGTGCCTTCACCCATGCCGGCCCATAATTACGACCACGAGCTCGAAGTGGTTGGCGAACCGTATGATTACGGCCTGCCAGGTTCCGTCTACGTCAAGATGCAATAGCGCGGAGGCACAACGTGACACACGAAAAACATTCCAGTTCTCTCAACCAGGGTTTGGTTATTTTCATCTTTTTGGCCTTCCTGACCTTTGTGGAGTTCTTCATTGCCATTACCAACCAATCTTTGGCCATGCTGACGGTTGTGGCGATCGTCAAGGCTGGCCTGGTCATGTACTATTACATGCACATTTACAAGCTCGCCGAGCCTGAGACAGAAACCGACCAGCACAGCGAGCCCTGGAAACTGGCGACCAACCGCCTGGGCTTCTGGCTTTTTATTCTTTCGGATGCTTTCCTGTTCGCAGGCTTGCTGGTCACACGCTTTAACTTGCTCGGCCTGACGCGCCCGGACCTGGATCAATACCTCGGCTTGGCAGTGACAGCAGTTTTGCTGGTCTCCAGTTTTTTCATGAACCGCGCCGAGACCCATCTGAATCTGGGCAATCAAAAAGGTTTCCTGCTGAATACTGCCTTGACCATGCTGCTTGGAATTGGTTTCCTGGCTGGCGTGGTTGGCGTGGAATGGCAGCACGCACCCTTTTCTGTGGCCGATAGCGCCGCCAGCGCCGTCTTCTTCATGCTGACCGGGATGCATGCCTTCCACGTTCTGACTGGTATCATTTTCCTCGGGATTATCCTGAATAACGGCCGCCGGGGCCTCTATACTGCTGAAAAACATTGGGCCGTGGAAGCTGCAACGGTTTACTGGCACTTTATCGATGTCGTCTGGATTTTCTTTTATCCGGCGCTCTACCTGATCGGGCGGTTGGCATAAATCATGGCAGGTGCGGCGCAATCCGCCGCCCCGACAGGTTAAGGAAAATATGACTCGTTTGGCCGTCCAGCGTTTTCTGATTTGCATCGTGCTGGGTCTGATTGGCGCAATTGGCATCAATGAATTCACCTTCATCTTTTTGAAGAGTGAAGCCGGGCGCGGACCGGGCCGTATCGAGCTGGTCATTCCCGCTGGAACGGCTGATCGGATTGCCAGGGGCGAGCCGAACCCCACCATCCCGGAGAACATGGTTTTTGTGGCCGGGGATACTTTCGTGGTCAAAAACCTGGACGTGGTCGATCACCGTCTCGGTCCGTTATTCATCCCCTCCGGCGCTTCTGCCAGCCTGACCTTGAGCGACGCGAATAATTATGCCTATAACTGCTCTTTCCAATCGGGCCAAGTCTTTGGCCTGGATGTGCAGGAGCCGGTTACCTCGGGAACGCGCTTATACGGTATTTTGATTGCCGGAATCCCCCTTGGCCTGATGCTGGGGATGTACAGCTTGATCATCTGGCCTTTGAAGCCAAGGGCGCAGCCATGACACTTCTCCGCGCCATGCTGAGCCGCCGCTGGATTTTGACAACCCTGTTGGTTGTGGCGGGAACCCTGGTCTGCGTTCGCCTGGGGATCTGGCAACTGGACCGGCTTGAACAGCGCCGCGCCTTTAACGAGCGCTATCTTGAAGCCACCCTGACCTCTCCCCTGATCCTTGAATCTGCCCCACTGGCAGACCTGACGCTGATGGAATACCGCACCATCTTTGTCACCGGTAGGTATGATCCGATCAACCAGGTGGTGCTTCGCAACCAGTTCCACGACGGCGAGCCTGGATTCCTCCTACTGACACCGCTCGTCTTTGCCGATAACACTGCAATCCTGGTGGCGCGCGGCTGGATTCCCGCAGCCGGGAATGCCAGTCCATCAGATTGGCGTAAATATGACCAGCTGGAAGACGTCACCCTGGGCGGAATCATCCGCCTTGGGCAAACGGAACCAGGGCTGGGGGGTGTTCCTGACCCTGAAGGGCAGTCTCGCCTTGATTTTTGGAACCTGGTTAACGTCGAAAGAATTTCCCGCCAGGTCCCGTATCCGTTAGCCTCGGCTTTTATCCAGCCCGACCCCGACCCGGCTCTGACTGCGCCGCCTTATCCATCCCAGCCGGTGATTGAAGTCACCGAAGGCCCGCACATGGGTTATGCTTTGCAGTGGTTCAGCTTCGCCGCGCTTTTGTTTGTGGGTTACCCGTTTTTTCTACGGCAGATGGAGTTGGGCGGCTCGCCGGTTGACAGCCAGCAATCAGCCCCTGTACTCCAAAAGGATCAAAAATGAAATTTTCCCTCACGACCTCTTTTGCCAGGCTGACGCTCCTGACTCTCCTGGCGGTCTTCCTGTTGACCGTTGGCGGGCGCTTAGTGGCCCTGGATGGGAATAGCGCCGCCTGCGCCGCCTGGCCGGTTTGTGTGCCGATTGGCGTCGCGGGATGGGCGCAGCTCTTTCACCGTTTGACTGTAGGGTTGAGCGCCGTGCTGGTGCTGGCTCTGCTTTTCGAGGCCTGGCGCGCCCAGCGGGATCATCGCCTGCTCCTGCCCCTTACCACGCTGACGGCGGTTCTGTTCTTTGCCCAGGCTTTTGTGGGCGCAATTCAAGTTGTCCGGGGTTTTCTGGTCTATTTGACGGTGATGCACTCGCTGACAGCCGTTGCGCTGTGGGTGGCGCTGGCAGGGCTGGTGCTGGCCGCGGGTTTTTACGCCAGGGAGGCCGTGGCATTCCCGCCCCTGGATCTGCGCCAGCGCTTGAAGGATTTCCTGACCCTGACCAAGCCGATCATTGTCCTGCTCCTGCTGGTGACGACCCTGGCCGGAATGGTGGCGGGCGGCAAAGCCTGGCCTTCGCTTTCCATCGCCTTCTGGACACTCCTGGGCGGCGCGCTGGCCGCGGGTGGTTCCGGCGCGGTCAACCAGTACATCGACCGTGACCTCGATAAAAACATGCAGCGCACTGCCAGGCGCCCGCTGGCTGCCGGGCGGATGACCCCCGCCGAAGGGCTGTCCTTCGGGTTGGCGCTCTGTATTGCCAGTTTTTACATCCTGGCAGGTTACGTCAATTTATTGGCGGCCTTCCTCTCCCTGGCCGGGATTTTCTACTACGTTTTCCTGTACAGTCTCTGGCTAAAAAAAGCGACCGTTCAGAATATCGTCATCGGCGGCGGGGCGGGAGCCATCCCTCCGCTGGTTGGCTGGGCTGCGGCAACGGGTTCTCTCTCCATCCCGGCCTGGATACTGTTCCTGATCGTCTTCATGTGGACTCCGCCGCATTTCTGGGCGCTGGCGATTGTGCGCCGCAAGGATTATGAAAAAGCGGGCGTACCGATGCTGCCGGTCATTCGCGGCGAGGCTGAAGCCCGCAAACAAGTCCTGATTTACACCCTCGAACTGGTCGCTGTGACCTTCCTGCTCCCGATATTCAACTATACCGGGCTGGTTTATCTCGTTTCGGCGGCGATCCTTGGCGGGCTGCTGCTCTATTTTGCCTGGCGCGTCTACAAAGTGTCGGGCAATAAAGTCGCCTGGACGATGTACCGTTACTCGAGTATGTACCTGATGTTCCTGTTCCTGGCCCTGGTGGTGGATGCGCTGGTGTGACGACTGAGTTTGATCAAAAAACTTCCGGCTGACCGGAAGTTTTTTGATTCTTTGGAAACCCTGAAAACCCAGTTTTTTGTTTCAGCGTCTTTTGAAGATCGCCGCGCCTGGTGTTTCATACAGCAGCTGGTAATTTGCTTCCCGGTTCAAAAAGAGAATTAATGGCGCAATTAGGCCGGCTTCTTTACGAAGATAGACATAGTCGAATTCCAAACCGGTTGTTTTTGACCATGCCTCCAGGCAGGCGGCCTCCTGGCTGCGGCAGGCTTGCAAGGATTTGTAATTTTCCACCCGCCGCGCAAAATTTCCGTCATTGAGCCATTCATAGCCAAAGACTGTCGCAACGCTGATCTGTCTGTTCAGGGCTGGAAACCACTCTGAAGTAGAATCGCGCAAAGGTTCTGTCCCGGTGAGAATGGCAAAGCGGCTCCCGGCAGGGATCTGCTCGTCCACCCAGCGAAACGTCTCCAGATCGCCGGTTGTCAGGGAAGTTGAGCGTACTTTTTCTGCAACATAATCAGCGGAAAAAATTCCATACAACAGGATGAAAGCCAAAAAACTGTAAGCGGTTATCTGGGTCTTGAATTTTGGCAGCGCGCCATCCGAGAGTTTCATCCCCAGGACAGGCAGGAGCATTTGATCCAACGCGTATCCAGCCGAACAAGCCAGCGGGAGCATCATGTAAAGCGTCCCGCCGCGCGGTTCGATCAAGTGTGCGCCAAAGATCCAGGCAGGGAAAAAAGCTTTTTTGTCGAAGAGCAGCCCAAAGAAACCGACCAGCCCCAAAACGGCGAACAGGCTCAGGAAAGGCTCGTCGCTGAAGGAAAAGCGGAAGAAGATGATCAGGCCGACAAGCGGGTTGTAAGAATCCTGCCCCGCGGCGGCGCGGGCAGCTTCGAAGGGAGCCAGACCATGCCGGGCAAGCACCAATCCCCACCAGGGGGCGGTCGACGCCAGGATAACGGCGGCGCAGGCCAAAAGGGAGAAAAATCCCTTTCGGGAACGGTCAAAAAACAGGTAAAGCAATAACCCGCCAATCGCGGTATGAACGGCCGCTTCAGGATGCGCATAGACAATAAGGATACTGAAAATTATTAGTCCAGCCAGGTTCTTGAGCAAGTGCTGGTTAAAATAGCGCTTTGCCTGCCATAAGGCCAGGATGGCAAACAAAAGCCCGAAAGAACGGGTGATTCCACCGCCCATGATGACCCAATCGAAGGCCCTCGGCAGCAGGGCAAAGGCCAGGGTGGCATATCCCGCAGTTTCACGAGTTCTTGAAAGTTCCCTGGCCATCAGGTAAAAGGCGGGAATGGTCAGGGTGCTGACTACGGCAGGCAAAATCCTGACAAGATCAAACAGGCTGACGCCCAAAAGCGCGTGAAGAATTCCGGTGAGATAAAAAGCCAGGGGAGGGTAGGCAAACGGGATTTCGGCAAGATTGTATGAGGAGACTGCGGGAAGCGCAAAATTGTTTTTCACGAGATCCATGCTCAACGCGTAAAACAGCCCGCCATCGTTGAGGGGGGCGGGGGAAGCCAAAACTGCCTGAATCCGGATTGCGCCCCCAATCAGCGTGGCGAAAAGAACGACCCCGCTTGCAAACAGCCCTGTTTTTTTCTGCATTGCCATCTCCGCGATTTTGTTCTGGGTGATTAGCGCTTATAAACCACTGCTGTACTGTCTCGATAGATTTCCTGCCAGCCTTCGGCGGCCAGCGCGCCCGCCAGCGGCCAATCGGCATTCACCAGGGCCCAGCGGACTTCATACGCGTCTAAAATCCCTTGCCAGCCGGGCGCCAGCGTGATGACCCGCTCATATTTGCGGATAAAGGCCTCGCCGTAAACATCGCCCTGGCTGTCGATAAAAACTTTCTTTTCTGGCAGTTTCAAACTCAAGTAGCCGCCCCAATCAAAAGGATTGAACATCTCACCTGCCTGCGGATGCGTTTGCAGCCATTTGACCGCCTCCACCGGGAAAAAAGCCGGGGAAAAACGCTGCGCCTGTCCCAGTGGCGTGGCTGCCAGCGCAAAAATTCCCAGGATTACAGTTAAAAGCGGCCAGGCGAATCCCGATAAACGCGATTCGATGGCCGCGAAAAGTGACTCATACCGTTTAACCAGCGGCACGGCCAGGCTGCCCGTCAGCGTGGTTGCCAGTAAATAAGGCGCTGCCACCCCGTAAAAGTGGATGTTTCGCGCCGAGAGCAGCGTGAGCGCCGAGAAAATTGCCAGGGTGATGGCCTGCCCGGCGGAGAGTTTCTCCCGTTTCATGGCGAGCAGGAAAAGCGAAAATGCGAAAAAAGCCAGCAGAACCAGGAATTTCGGGTTTGCAAAATCGGGCGGGATGGTTTCGTCAGTATGCGACATTAAATATTCGTTGCCCAGCCAACCCGTGACGGTGCCCCAGGCCCGCACGCTAATCGGATTCAAGAGCGTAACCAGCACTGACCAGCCTGCCGCCATCCCCAGGCGTTTCCCCGTTTGGATGGGGGCTGCCTCGCGGTTGAACAGGAAACCCCAGACCCAGCCGGCCAGGTATGCCCCGGTTACCAAAAGCCCTGAAATATATTCGCCGTGAATATTATTCCAGACCAACATCAGCGCCGGAAAATACCAGAGGCGCACTTTCCTGCCGTGTGCCAGCGCATCGGTCCATACCAGCCAGAGAGCAAATAAAAGCATGGTGAAGATATGCGGGCGGACAATCCAATGCAGGGAGGTGAGAGCCGCTCCCCAGGCAACGAGGAAAAAAACGGGAAGCCTGACCCCTGCGCGGGAAACACTTTGAGTATAGATGATCGTAAACGTCGCTGCCAGGGCTGTTGCTGAAAGAATGACCAGGCCCCGTTCATCGAAAACGAGATCGGCCAGGTAAAACAGCACGCCTGAAAGCCATTTGTGCGGCGCAAACGGCGCCCCGGGGACAGTGTGCGAGAAAATATCGTTGACCGGCGGCAGGTTTCCGGCCAGGACATAACGGCCAATTGCCAGATGGCGCGGCAGGTCGCCATCCTGGTTAAGCATGCGCGGGCCGAGTATCAGGGCAGCGGCAAAAATGCCCAGAAAGAGGATATCTTGAAAGCGGGGGAGCAGGTAACGTTTCATCAATAGACTCACTGGGATGGCTGCGGGATGGCTTGCCTGCGCAAGACAGAAATGAATTCCGGACTGAAAGGAAGCCAGCGATCGACCGGGTATCGGGTAAGCACTTCGAATTTTTTCAGAGGGCCAAGCGTGAGCAGGTAAGTATCCTGGTCAACGAACCATCTGGATTGTTCGGGTTTTGCGGGATTGGGCGTATTGGTAATTGAATAAAAATCATTGGGATCGTAGAGATACCAACCATTGAACTCATAGCCGCCATCGATCTCGCGCGGGGATCTGCCTTCCTGCAGGAGATTATTCAAAGCCTGCCATCTTGTGCGATTCCAGGCCAGGTAGTCATGCGTGGCGCCAACCGTGAAAATTCCCATCCCGATCAGGCCAACCAGAATGATGGGAAAGACAATTTTATGATTAAAAAAGGTCTGGCTCCCCCAGGGTTCTGCCTGGATGACAAACAGAATGAATAACGGGAAAAGCGGGAGCAGATAACGGTCAAAAAAACCGTACAGGACCATCGGCAATAAATACAGACTGATGGCGCTGAGCAGTAAAATCGTGAGCCACTCAGAGCTACCGGCGCTTCTTTTTTTTGAGATTTGCAGGATCGGCGCGATAAAAAAGTAGTAAATGAACAGGGTGGCCGTGAACGCGGCGATCATCTTTAGAAAAAACCAGAGGGCTTTTAAGGCAGGGGGGATCTCTGGATAGTTAATATTCTGAACCAGGGTGTCGTGAAGTGTGATTGGGCCGATCCCAAAATCGGCCAGGATATGGCCTGCGCCTCCCGTCAGGGGAATGTCAATCTGGTTTACGGTTAGTGACAATGACAATACCAGGAAAAGCACCAGAATGACAACGAGGACCAATCTCTTCTCAGAGACCGGCATTGTCTTCAGCCTGCGAAGAAACAAGGGAATCAGCAGGATGGAGGCAAACAGGCTGATGAAAACGATGGAAATGAGCAGGTTGGAACTGAAGTTGCGCAGAAGCAGGCCATGGTTTTTTGAGAAAACCAGCTCCTGCATGAGGCTGAATTTTAGATTCAGAATGGGTGAGGTGCGCTGGCTCCATTCAAGCCAGAGTGCATAAAAGCTGTTCAGTGCAATTCCCAGCAGGGCCGGCGCCAGCGCCTTAATTAGATTAAGTTTACTAACTCCCTTTCGCGCCAGGTAAGCGCATCCAAATGCCACGGGAAAGACAACCCCCAGTTGCCGAATCAGGATACTGAGATATACCCAGGCATAGCCAAAGACAACCCACCTGGTTTGCTCTTGCTGCTGCCCCCTGATAAAAAAATAAAACCCCAGCATGATTGCGGTAAAAAAAGGAACATCGGTCATATAGGTGTTGGAAAGCCCAAAATAAATTGGATTTAATGCAATGATGAGGGCGCCTAAAAGCGCAATTGGCCGGTTTGGCGTCATTTCCCTGATCAACCCGTAGACAATTAAGACACCCACCAGCCCCAAAACCAGCGTGGATAGGCGCAGGGCTGTAAAGGAAAAGCCAAAGGGCAGGCAAAATAAGGCCCCCCAATAGACCAGCGCAACCAGGTTCGAACTGGAATGGCCTCCCGCCAGCGTGAACTGCCCTGTTTCAAGGAGCGTCCTGACCGCCCGGGCGTGGACCCAATCATCATTGAGCGGAAATTCCCCAGAAGGATTGACCAGCAAGACCGCGATGAACCAGAGCAAGGTCAGGAAAATAAGGTTGCCCTTGTCGTTTTTGCCGAAGCGGTCAAATGGCGCAGTAAGGCTTGAAATGGATTGCATCCTTCGTCCTCAACTTTGTCCAGGGATGATTGTCTGAAGGGCTTGCAAAAAAACTGTTCTGCGCTTGCCTGGCGTGGCCTGGTCACGTAATTCCAATCGGGAAAATCAACAGCCTTCCCTATTTTAAACGATAGTCCCGGCAGTTGAACTGCCGGGACATCGACATTTTAATTATTCGCCGAGATAGTCCCGCAGTTTCCTGCGGACCGACGGGTGGCGCAGGCGGCTGAGGGCCTGGGCTTCGATCTGGCGGACGCGTTCGCGGGTGACGCCCATTTTGCGGCCCACTTCTTCAAGAGTATAAGCCTGGCCATCGAGCAGGCCGTAACGCAGCTGCAAAATGCGCACTTCGCGCGGCGGCAGGCTGTTGAGCACCTCTGCCAGGTGTTCGCGCAGCAGGTTGTAAGTCGCCGTGTCGTCGGGCGGGGCGGCTTCGTCGTCTTCGATGAAGTCGCCGAGGACTGAATCCTCTTCGTCGTCGGTTGGCGTTTCCAGTGAAAGCGGGCGGCGCGCCACCTGGATCATGTTCTCGACCTTCTTGGGCGGCACTTCCAACGCATTGGCCAATTCTTCCACCGAGGGTTCACGCCCCAGCCGCTGGGTCAATTGGTGCTGGACGCGCAGGAGTTTGTTGATTTGATCGCCCATATGCACCGGCACACGGATGGTCCGTCCCTGGTCGGCGATGGCGCGGGTGACCGCCTGGCGAATCCACCAGGTGGCGTAGGTGGAAAACTTGTGACCGCGCCGATAGTCGAATTTCTTGGTGGCGCGGATCAGGCCGATATTGCCTTCCTGGATCAGGTCGAGGAAAGGCACGCCGCGCCCCATGTATTTCTTGGCAACCGAAATCACCAGGCGGCTGTTGGCCGTGATCAGGTGTTCGCGGGCGGCCCAGCCGTCCTCGATCAACATGCGCAGTTCCTGGCGGCGGCGCGGGCTGGCATTCCCCTTGGCGAGTTCTTCGCGGGCGATCCGTCCGCGCTCGATGCGCTGGGCCAGTTCCACCTCTTCTTCGGCGGTCAACAAGGGAACGCGGCTGACCTCCTTGAGGTACAGACCGATAGTGTCGTCAGTGTCAATATTGGCGAGGTAATCGTCCAGGTCGAGCGCCGGTTCGGCCTCGGCTGGTTCCTCGGCGATTGCCAGTTCATCTTCGCTCGGCTCGGTGGTCGAAACATCCTCAACAAAAGGGATGCCTGCGCTGAGCAAGGCCGCAAAGGCTTCCTCAAGTTGTTCCACATCCTGCTCCGCTTCAGGGAAGAAGTGCAGGATATCATCGAGAGTTACATAAGATTTTTGCCGGCCCAATTCAATCAAGCGGGCGATGGGGGAATATTCTTCTTCCTCTTCCACGATCAATAGAGGTTCATCCATTCGTTTTTCCTGTCTATTATTCATAAGGTCAAAAACAGAATACTCTCTTTCGGGAGTTAATTCAATACCCAGAGTAAATCTTGCAGAGCTGTTAGTTTTAGTGCTTCACAAAAGTTGGAAGAATTTCCGATTTTGGGTGGGTGGTGAGCGCAAGCCACCATCCACCCAAAATCGGGTTTCTCCGAGATATTGCGATAGCTGTGGATTGCAGGCAAAAAACTCAGGGTTTTGTTGTTGGCGTCACGCCGGGCTCAGGCGTGGTCTCCGGTAAAACCGTCGGGATGGGTGTTTCTGTCGCTGGAGCGGGCGACGGGGTGGTCGTTTGCAGGAATGGCGGTTCGATCACCAGGGTTGCCAGGGTATCCAGCGCATACTTATCGATGACCACCAGGCTGCCATCGCCGGCCTGGACGTAGTAGCCGCTCTGGGTCGCGGTCGGAGCACCGACCTTGAAGGTGTAGGGCGAGCCATCCGCGAGGACCAGCGAGACGGTGTAGGCCGGGGGTGTCAATCCCATCCCTGCCAGGTCGGACGAATTTTCCAACCTGGTCACCACCCGCAGGGCCAGTACACTCTGGGCAACTGATTCGGCGAACTCCTGGTTGGCCGGGGCCTCCTCACCTGCAGTGACAAGCCAGATCCCGCCAGCCTGCCTCAAGACCACTGTTTTACCGTCAGCATCCTGGACAGCAATCTGGCTAACCGGCCCCTGGTCTGGCTTGACCAGGTTTGGAAGAACGGGCGGCGCAGTTGCGGTACTGGTTGCAAGCGCCTGTTTGATTACATTTCCCGGCCTTTGCAGATACCAGTACAAAAGCCCGAGGGCTGCCAGCAAAACCAGCAGCACAAGCGTGGAGCGCCGCATCGCCTAACCTCTCCTGCGTCGTGAGTACCAGGCGGCAAGGCCCCCTGCGATGACCAGCAGTGGGATGATGCAGATGGAGGTCAGGATGGCACCGATCAAGCCCAGGGTTCCCGGCGGGTTGAATGTGCGCAGCGTATTGTTTTTGGGAGTCAGGCTGATCAGGTTTTCTTGCTGCGTAGCCCAATCGATGGCGTTGACCAGGATATCCCCGTTACCCCGCTGGTAGAGTGAATCAGCGGCGAATTCGGAGTCTCCAAAGACGACCAGCCGTCCTTTGGTGGCGTAGTTTTCAGCTGCAACCGCCAGCGTCAATGGGCCTGGGTGGTCTTTCGCCTGGTCGAAGGAAACATCGTTGTTTTCAATCGAAGCCAGATCGGTCTCTCCCCAGGCATCCGGGTAGGATTGGGCCAGAGGCGTAAGGATGACTCCTTGCGGGGCGGTATCAGCCTTGAGGGATTGCGCCGTGAAAAAGCGCGAATTAACCCCGCGCATTTTGGCTGTGACCGGGTGCTGGCCGTAGCTCAACGGATCTGCGTAGACCAGCAGGGGCGGGTTGGCGCTCGGGTCTAGCAGTACATTGTTTTCGAATGCAATGCCCCATTTCTCCAGCAGGCCATCGAGGGTGTTGGGCGCCTCTCCAAATTTGGTTAATGGCAGCGGGTCTTGCATGACGATCAGCGCCCCGCCGTTCTCGAGGTAGGTCTCGAGCAGTTTGACTTCATCTTGGGTTAGCGGGAGCTGCAGCCCGGCGATCACAACCGCCTTGGCGTCATCGGGAACTTTGCCAGCATTCCCGGTATTCAGGGTCTTGACGGTGTAATTTTTATTTTCGAGGGTGCGTTTTACCAGGGTATAGGCAGCCTCACCAGATTGTTCAAGGTCCGCTTCGCCGTGTCCGGTCGTAAAATACACCGCTAGCTGCATGGGGTTTGTAACTTTTACAATCGCCGAGGCCAGCCCTTCTTCATCGAGCAGGCTGACTTCTTGCTTGTTCCCCGCCATGTGAAGCACGGTGGTTCCATCGCGGGAGATGCCATCCTGTTGGGCAGCTACCGGGTTGGAAATCGGATCGATAAACTCGTAGTCGAAATTGGCGCCCCCGAATTGCTTGAAGTGCTCGAGCGTTTTCCGCGCCGAGGCGGTATCCAGTTGTGGGGAATAGTAAGCTTTTGCCACCACCGCGCCAGGGAGGTTTTTGAGAAGCTCAACGGTCTCAGGGGCCAGTGTATTGGCCTGGTCTTCTGTCAAATCCCAGCTTTTAGGGTTTTGATAGGCCAGCAGGTTGACGAAGAAGAGAATCCCCAGGAATGCCAGGAGCATGATGATGGCGTTGCTGCCATACTGCACCTGGCGGCCGACCAGGAATTTCCTGGCGTGTTCTGGGTCAAAGAGAACGGCAAGCGCCAGACCGAGCACAAAAACACTCAGGCTGATCCACATGCCGCGCTCGAGCAGTTGCGGGTCGGGCAGTTGGAAAAGCCTGGCAGCGGCCAGCGCTTTTACCAGGATAAGGCCCAGGAAAGCCAGAACCGCCAGGAGCGATAAAACCAGTCCAAAGGGCGCAAAACGACGCAGGTCGGTGTTCATTAGCGCCACCTCCGAATTTCGACCGCCGTGGCGCCGATGAAAAGCCCCAGGCTGGTCAGGCTCAGGAAATAGACAATGCTCGAAAGCTTGAGGATGCCTTCGTTAAAGTTATTGTAAAGCTGGCCGCTCATGTCGAGGTATGCAAACACTTCGCCGCCGCTGGGCAGGATATTGGCTGGCGCCCCAATCAACCACCAGAGAACCACGAACACAACCAGGGTTGTGAAGAAGGCGGCGATCTGGTTATCGAAGATGGCCGAGATGCCCACCCCCAGGCCCAAGAGGGAGGCCGCCACCAGGATGACGCCCAGGTATGCCGCAATCATCTGCATTTGGTCGATGCCTGGCTTGACCATTTGGTTGAGCATGATTGGGAAAACCAGCGAGATGCCAATCAGAACCAGGTTGAACAGGAAGGCTCCCAGCCACTTGCCGACGACCAGCTCGTAATCGCGCAGCGGCGCAGTCAGCAAGAGTTCCATTGTGCCCATCCGAACCTCATCGGCCAGCAGGCGCATGGTTAGCGCGGGGGTTGCCAGCATGAGCATGAAGGCCATCGGCCCGGTGATCATGCGCACATCGGGGGCATCCATATATCCGTAGGGGTTGTTCGAGAGCACCATCAGGTTGAGCACGAAGATGATTCCGACGATCCCCAGGAAGAGCAGGGCAACCGCATAGGCAACCGGGCTCGAGAAATAATTATTAAATTCACGTTTGGCAATTGTCCAAATATTCCGCATAGGATTACTCCGCTTCTGCCGGAAATTCTTCGCGGGTCAGTTCCAGGAAGATTTCCTCAAGGCTGAGGTTGATGGGACGCATTTCGAGCAGGTCGAATTTTTCACTCACGGCCAAACGGGCAACTTCCGGACGCAGGTCTTTGCCAGGGGCAAACTGGAATTCCAGCAAGCCTTCGCTTCGGGTTTTGACCTCCTGGATGCCCTTCAGTTTGGAGATTTTGCTGGCAAGTTCATCGGCCTCGCCGCGCACCCTGAGTTGGACCCGTTCCGCCCCCGTCAGCCTGGCTTGCAGGTTCTCTGGCGTGTCCTCGGCGACGATTTTTCCTTTGTTGATGATCAGGATCCGGTCGCAAATCTGCTGGGCTTCCGACAGGATGTGGGTGGAGAGCAAAACCGTCCGTTCCTTGCCGATTTCACGGATCAATTTGCGAACTTCGATGATTTGGGCCGGGTCCAGTCCGATGGTGGGCTCGTCCAGGATCAGGACTTCGGGTTGATGCAGGAGCGCCTGGGCCAGCCCGACTCGCTGGCGCATGCCTTTCGACAGGTTCCCAATGTAGCCTTCGGCCCGGTCAAGCATCCCGACCATTTCCAGGGTTGCCAGGATGGCATCTTCGGCATTCGGCAAATGACGCAAGTCGGCCATGAACTTCAGGTAATCGAAGATGGTCATGTCGGTATACAGGGGGACGGTTTCTGGCAGGTATCCCACCCGTTTGCGAACTTCAAGAGACTCTTTGACAATCTCAAACCCGGCAATGGTGGCCGACCCGCCGGAGGGCGGCAGATAGCCGGTCAGCATGCGCATGGTGGTGGTCTTCCCCGCGCCATTTGGCCCCAGGAAGCCCAGGATTTCTCCCTGGCGCGCTTCGAAACTGATGGTATCAACGGCCAGCCTGGCCCCAAAATATTTGGATAATTCGGTGACTCGAATCATGCAATCTCCTTGTGATGGAAATTGGCGAAACAAAAGGCACAGCAGCCGGTAGGCGGCGGTGCCAAAGGAAAGGTTCAGCCGAGTATTACTTTACAACATATCAAAAGGCAAAGTCAAGAGGGGAAACAAACTCTAATGAAACGTTAAGGATTCGGCCCATGATCCCAGGGTGGAAAACATCCAAAAGAACCTGCGGTTTTTTCTGAGGCCGTGCTCGGGAAAAGTGGTCTTTCAATTTTGACGCTTTTTCACCGGATAGTCTTTCCCCTCTCCCGTGGGAGAGGGCAGGGCGAGGGTTTTTGCCTGCACTGGCCTCCGGTCAGGGTGGTGGGAAACGTAACCTTAACCGGCAACCAGGGTTAAAGCACGAAAACCGGCAGGGAAGACCGGTAACTTTTTGTCGAGGCCTGCGATGTGTGTTGCTGCAAATTGCGCTTTTTTGGCATTATTCGGCGCACTAAAGCCTGCCTCAGTACAAGGAAGCCCTTCGGGCTGGTATTTTTGCCCTTTTGGGGCTTTGACGATCTGATTTTTCTTTAAGTTGGGCACTTTAAGATGGGCACTAGACGTACCTTGTGGTATTAGGTACAATAGCCACGAAATTCCCCTGGCATCAGAGGGTGTTTTTATACCCTCGCGGTCACAAATTTCGCTTTTTCTTCGCGGGAGCGCGCAATTTGTGACCGGGGGTATGAACTCTTCTGTTTCAAAAAATCTGTTTCACCTGGAGGTTGTATGATCGATCTACTTTGGCTTGGTAGCCGCCATGGCCTGAACGGCTTTGAGCAGGTTGCTATTATTATGGTTTTAGTGGCCGCCTTTATCAGCCTGGTCTATGCTTGGTGGCTGCGCAGCACCGTGCTCAAGAAAGACCAGGGCACCGAGAAAATGCAGGAGGTTTGGAACGCCATCCGCATCGGCGCCGATTCTTACCTGAGCCAGCAATTGAAGACCATTTTGCCTTTGATTGTTGGTTTGACGGTGGTCATGTTCTTGAGTGTTTATGTGGTTCCGCCGAGCCATGAGGCCCGCGAAGAATTTGCAGCCTTTGGCGAGCAAGGGATCACCTTTATCATCGCAGTTGGACGCACGATCGCATTTATCATGGGTGCGTCCTTCTCGTTGATCGTCGGTCAGTGGGGCATGCGCATGGCCGTCCAGGCCAATGTGCGGGTTGCCTCCGCTTCGCGGCGCGGCTTCAATGAAGCCCTCTCGATCGCTTACTATGCCGGCACCTACACCGGGATGTTGACCGATGGTCTCGGCCTGTTGGGCGGCACCGTCATCTTCATTATTTTCGGTAAAGCTGCCCCAGATGCTTTGCTCGGATTTGGCTTTGGCGGAACCCTGATTGCGCTCTTCATGCGCGTGGGCGGCGGTATCTATACCAAGGCGGCGGATGTCGGCGCTGACCTGGTCGGCAAGGTTGAAAAGGACATCCCTGAAGACGACCCCCGCAACGCGGCTGTGATCGCTGACCTGGTGGGTGACAACGTCGGTGACTGCGCCGGTATGGCGGCAGACATCTTCGAGTCCTACGAAGTGACGATTGTTTCAGGTTTGATCCTCGGCCTGGCCCTGGTGGCCGCGACCGGCGAGCTGAAGTGGATCGTCTTCCCGCTCATCATCCGCGCTGTCGGCGTGATCTCGTCCATTATCGGGACCTTCACCGTGCCGATTTGGGAAAAGGTCAACCTGCCGTTGATTGGCCGCGCTCATGATGCCGAAGAGTCGATGTTCCGCTCTTACGAAGTCTCGAGCATTTTCACCATCGTAATTTCCTTCATCCTTGCGCTGAATTATGCCCATGACTGGCGCCTCGCAGCCCTGACCGCCGTGGGCGTGGGTTTGGCCGTGGCCTTCAACCCGCTGACTTCCTACTTCACCTCCACCAGAAAAGCCCCGGTCAAAGAGATCGTCGCGTCCACCAATACCGGCCCGGCGACCACCATTCTTTCGGGCCTATCAGTGGGGATGGAATCCAGCGTTTGGGCGCTGGTGGTGATTGTGATCAGCTTTATCGCCGGGATTTTGCTCTATCACGGTGATGGCACCCAGTACGTTCTCTATGCGATTGCCATGATCGGTATCGGTATGCTCAGCCACACCGGCAACAACGTGGCGATGGATTCCTTTGGCCCCATTTCTGACAATGCCAATGGCATCGGTGAAATGGCCTGGCAAAATCTGAATGACGAAAACACCAGGAATGCCCGCCAGATCATGGCAGACCTGGATGCGGTTGGCAATACCACCAAGGCCATCACCAAGGGCGTGGCGATTGCCTCGGCTGTCATCGCGGCGGTCTCGCTCTTTGCTTCTTATATTACGGATGTGGGCCGGGTGCAGGCCCAGTTGGGCGCGGTGGTGATGGACTCGATCCGCGTTTCAGATACCCGGGTTTTCGTCGGCCTGCTCCTGGGCGGCGCCTTGCCCTGGTTGTTCTCCTCGCTCTCGATTCGCGCTGTCAGCCGCGCCGCAGGCCAGATCGTGGATGAAGTTCGCCGCCAGTTCAAACTCCCTGGAATCATGGAAGGCACCGTCGCCCCCGATTATGCCCGCGTGGTCAGCATTTCGACTGCTTCGGCCCAGAAGGAACTGGTTCCGCTGGCGACCATTTCGGTGCTGATGCCGCTCGTGGTTGGCCTGGTGCTGCAAGTCGAGGCCCTGGGTGGCTTCCTGGTCGGGATCATCCTCTCTGGCCAATTGCTGGCGGTTTTCCTGTCCAATGCGGGCGGGGCCTGGGATAACGCCAAGAAATCGATCGAAGATGAACCGCGCGACCTGGTCAATAACACCGGCAAGGGCTCCGAGCGTCACAAGGCGAGCGTGGTCGGCGATACCGTCGGCGATCCGATGAAAGACACCGCCGGCCCGGCCCTCAACCCGATGATTAAGGTTGCCAACCTGGTCTCCCTGCTGGCCGCCCCGATCATCGTCAAGTACCCGATCCAGAACGCCGATGGCAGCCTCAACCTGGTTGTCGTTGTGATTGCTGTGGCCCTGCTTTCGGCCACCATCTGGGCGATCATGCGCTCCAAGGCTCCGATGAAACAACTGACAGTAGAGTAGAGTTGAGATTTGGCGGATTTTAAGTAAGTCCTACGGCTTAACTGGTCTTTTCTTTTCAAAACTTCCTGATACTTTTCCTGAAAGTATCAGGAAGTTTAATTTTTCTGACTGAAACATGGAGGCTAGATCGTCACATTGCAATCATCAGAGCTGATAAACTTGCCATGTAATTTATTGTTTTTTTTGCTACAATGACATTTGTTTCGCCGGGCACGAATAACCTGGATCTAAAAGTGAAAAGAGAGATAGCTTTCAATTTTGCAGTCATCGATGTCGATGGTAATATCGCGCCGAAATATTTGCATACCATCCTGGGAGCGTTACCGTTTTATCTGGATTTGATAAATGAGCAAAAGTAGAAGATTCTTGCCTTCCATTATTTATGATAGCCTGAACAGCCACTCTAATCTAAAGCGCATTATCATGAATATTGGCTGGCTTTCATTTGATCGTGTTTTGCGCATGGGGGTCGGCATATTTATTGGTGTATGGGTTGCTCGTTATCTTGGGCCAGATCAGTTCGGTCTCTTCAATTATGCGATTGCTTTTGTGGCTTTATTCAGTACGGTTGCTAACTTGGGGCTGGATAACATTGTCATACGTGATATTGTCCGTGATCCCTCTTGTAAATATGAAACACTAGGCACAGCTTTTATTTTGAAACTTTTGGGCAGTGGAGTAACAATATTGCTAGCAATTTCGGCAATTTACATCCTTCACCCCAGCAATTGCTTGACTCAATGGATCGTGGGAATTATTGCTGTAGCTACAGTATTCCAATCTTTTGACGTAATTGACTTTTGGTTTCAATCTCAAGTTCAATCCAAATATTCGGTGTGGGCAAGAAATATTGTATTTATACTTGTCGCGCTGATTCGAGTTGTATTGATTCAAATGCACGCTCCGCTCATCGCATTTGTCCTAGCTGTTTCTATAGAGATTATTTTAGGGGCGATAGGTCTGCTTGTTGCCTATCGTTTCCTAAAAGAGCAACGATTAAAATTATGGCGTTTTAATTTTCCTCGCGCCAAACTTTTGTTGAAAAATAGCTGGCCTCTGATGATATCTGGCATGGCGATCATGCTATATATAAAAATTGACATAGTTATGTTAGGTGAAATGGCTGGGGATCGGGCCGTTGGCATCTATGCGGCCGCCACACGTGTTTCGGAGCTGTGGTATTTTATTCCGATGGCAATCACTTCGTCAGTGTTTCCTTCGATTATCGAAGCAAAGAAAATTGATGAGACCAAATACTATAACAGACTTCAAAAATTGTTTGATCTGATGACAGGGATAGCGCTTGTAATCGCTATCCCGATGACCTTTTTGTCCGATTTTATTATCCGCATCTTGTATGCGGATGATTATGTTGGTGCAGGACCAATCCTAGCTATTCATATTTGGGCGGCTCTTTTTGTGTTTTTAGGAGTGGCGCAATCCCCTTGGGACATCACGGAAGGTTTGACTAAATTGGCTATGATAAGGACGCTAATTGGAGCGCTTATTAATATAAGCTTAAATATCTTGTTATTGCCACTTTATGCGGGGTTAGGGGCTGCAATTGCCACAGTGGCTGCCTATGCTGTTTCCGGTTGTCTGGCAAATGTCATTGACAAACGATCACGACGAATATTTTTATTACAAATGAAGTCTCTGTTCTTATTAAGATACTTATATCGAGCTCCCTGAGTTTCAATAAAGTATACGGCACGAATAAGCTTGTTGAAAAACCAGACTAGTGCCGCAACGACCTTAAGCTGTAGGGCTGTTTTGAACATTTTCTCCTTGAAAGAGAACCGATTCCCCGACATCTTTATAAAGTTGCGGTACTATTGACCTTTACCAAAGTTGGTTAATTTTTGCATGAGAAAAATGCCCAGCAGGTTTCTGGGTAATACACTCACTTGCCCGTCAAAACTGCGAGACGGTCTTAATCAATTTACATGAATGTCAATAGAAGGAGAAAAGCGTGCTTAAAAGATTTTTTTCTATATTTCGAAGTCTTTATCGAGACATCAAATTTCTTGCATTTGTGGTTATTGGCTCAACGAAAGCGAAATTGTTTTTTTATAAACAAAAGGTTAATAAATTAGAAATTGGTGCAGGAGCTTCAGAAAAGAAAAAAGACTTCATTACTTCTGACCTGAGTATCAAGGCGGATTATCCATTTGATTTTAGATTAGGCCTTCCATTTCCTAATGAATCTCTAGATTTAATTTACTCCGAACATGTATTTGAGCATTTTCAATATCGAGAATTAGTTTCTCTTCTTTCAGATTGTTATCGTTCTCTAAAACCCAATGGGGTGCTTAGTTTGGTTGTCCCTGATGCTAGGATATTTTTGAACGCCTATTTTCATCCAGATGAATTTGATTATAAGAAATATTGTCAATATGATTTTGGGCTTTCATATAAATGTAGAATTGATTATGTGAACTATGTTTTTTATATGGATGGCCAACATCAATATATGTTTGATGATGAAAATATCCTTGTCCTTCTTCGTGATATGGGTTTCCGGGATGTTCAGTTGAGAGATTTTGACCCGAGTATGGATCAAGAAGCGAGACAGAATATATCAATTTATGTAGAAGCCCGAAAATGACTGCCAAATCGAGTCCTTTTATGCCGAATTAGGTTAAGGTGATTTTAAAAATGAGTCCAAGTAGTTTGATTATAAACATTTATCGCGCTCTTTTTCTAAAAAAACGTTTCTATCGATTAAACCGATTTGTTTTCACACTCGGTTTAATCGGTCTGGGTATTTTGAATTATGAAAATGATCGGATGAGTGGAGAAGATTATTTTTTGCAACATCTTCTGGCTGATAAGAATCATTTAAATGAGTTTACCATCGTCGATGTTGGCGCAAATATTGGCTCTTATTCAAGCAGGATTAAAAGCCTTTCTCGAAATGCAAAAATATATGCATTTGAGCCACATCCAATAACTTATGAGCGACTTCTGAAAGAGGCGTCAAAGTATGGCTATCTGGCTTTCAATCTGGCTTGTAGCGATAAGATCGGTAATCTGAAATTATATGATTATAAAGATAACTTAGAGGGCTCCCAACATGCATCTTTATATAAAGATGTGATTGAAAAAAGCCATGGTTCTGCATCAACTGAATGGGATGTCCGGGTCGTAACATTAGATTCTTTCTTGAAGAACAAGAAGGTTGCTCATGTTGATCTTCTCAAAATTGATACAGAAGGTAATGAGTTAAGTGTATTAAAGGGTTGTCGCAAGATGATTGCCGATAAGGCTATCGATATTATTCATTTTGAGTTTAATGAGATGAATGTTATCAGCAAAGTATTTTTTAAAGATTTCTATAATCTCTTACCTAGTTATAAATTCTATAGAATGGTTCCGGACGGTTATTTGTTGCTAGATCCTTACACTCCCCCATTTTGTGAAATATATGCCTATCAAAACATTATTGCTGTTCGCCAAGGCTGTGATTTGTTAGGCTAGATAAGTGATTAGTTAACAGATGCAAACACCAATCGCTTTCCTGATTTTCAATCGATCCAGAACCACCGCGAGGGTATTTGAAGCGATTCGCCGAGCACGTCCCCCCATGTTATTGGTGGTGGCTGATGGACCCCGCGGCAATCATCCCGATGAAGCCGGGAAGGTTGCCGCTGCTCGTGCAGTGATAGAGATGGTGAATTGGCCATGCGAAGTGCTCAAAAATTATTCAGAGATAAATTTGGGTTGCAAGCGGCGTATCTCCAGTGGCTTGGACTGGGTCTTTCAAACTGTGGAAGAAGTGATAATCCTGGAAGATGATTGCCTGCCTCATCCGACGTTTTTCCGATTTTGCGAAGAACTATTAGAGAAATATAGGGATGATGAACGGATAATGCATATTAGCGGAGATAACTTTCAATTTGGACATCAGCGGGGCAAATCCAGTTATTATTTTTCTCGCTATGCCCATGTCTGGGGTTGGGCTTCGTGGCGGAGGGCATGGCAACATTATGATGTTCAGATGAGGCAGTGGGCGGATGTTGAAAGCCGGGAAGTGCTCTTGCGTGATTTTACTAGTCCAGCAGAAAGAAGATTTTGGAAAACAAAATGGGATGAAGTTTACTTAGGCAAGATTGATACCTGGGATTTTCAATGGGCATTTGCCTGCCTGCTGCGGAGGTCTTTCTCTATTGTGCCGAATGTAAATTTGGTCTCTAATATCGGCTTTGGCTCGGATTCCACTCATACAACCGGTGTTTCCGTTTTGGCAAATATGCCGACTGCGGCCATGGTGTTTCCCCTTGTTGCTCCACGATCATTTATACGGGAGATTGACGCCGATAAGCAGGTCAGCAACTTGTTTTTTAGGATGCCGGGTTTGATCAGGCGCATTGTGGGAAAAATCTTGCGTTGGTTTTATCGCTATATGGGAGGATGGCGCAATGCTTTGTAAAATTTGCGAATGCCCCAGTTCAGCTTGGGCTAAAGCGCTGGTTCTGAAAAAATATTTGGTTCAGTATTATCACTGTGAATACTGCGGTTTTATTCAAACCGAAGAACCCTATTGGCTGGAAGAGTCATATTCAGAGGCTATCGCGCGTAATGATATTGGGCTCGTGGGCAGAAACCTTGCCATGACCGGGTTGACGTCTGCAACTATTCTGACTTTTTTTGATTGTAATGCGCGCTTTGTTGATTATGGCGGTGGGTATGGCTTGTTCGTGCGGCTGATGCGCGATCACGGGATGGATTTTTATCGCAATGATAAATACGCGCCAAACCTATTTGCGCAGGGATTTGAGGCGGATGAGGCGGGCAATTATCCCTATGAATTGCTGACGGCGTTTGAGGTCTTTGAACATCTGGTCAACCCATTAAACGAAATCCAGCAAATGATGCTTTATTCGCGCAGTATTCTATTCACCACCTTTTTGGTTCCTGTACCTTCGCCAGCGTTGGAAGCGTGGTGGTATTACAGTCTGGATCATGGACAGCATATATCGCTTTATACGCTTCAGTCGTTGAAGGTCCTTGCTCAAAAGCTAAACCTAAATCTATATTCTAATCAGCGCTCATTCCACCTGCTAACGGATAAAAAACTATCTCGAACATTATTCGAATTCGTATCTCGCGGTAAAATTTCAATGTTGGTGAATTTTATATTGTATAAGCGACTTGCCCATCAATCATTTTTGCCATCTGATTATGTGGCGCTGACGGGGAAAAATCTAAGCTAGGTTGGAGTTTATATCGAATCATATGGCATCTTCTAGCATTTTTATCTATGACAATATCCCATCCCTTGGCGCGCCGGGTGGCGTGGCGCGTTATTTCCGGCATATTAGCGATGGTTTAATTTCTTATTTTGGCGGACAGGCTACTATTTACTCACCCCAGATGCGTAATTATGGTTCGGCCAGGCATATTCACGCCTTGCCGCTCAATTTTAGAGGCATGAGATGGTTGGATTATTTTCTGGCAAGTTGGACAGTTGGGCAGAGGCCGGCTGCTATCTACTATAGCCCTTATTTCGGAAATGTTCGCACAACTGCGGCTCAAGTCTTTACGGTTTATGACATGATTTATGAACTAAAATTTCGGCGGACAAGAGATGTTCAAGCCTTTATTGATGAAAAAAGACGTTGTATTGAGAATGCCACGCTCTTGATTGCTATTAGCCAAAGCACAGCGCATGATATTATTACTTGTTACCCCCATGTAGATCCAGCTAAAATTATATTTATCTGGCTTGGCGTTGATGAGTTCTTTTTTGACGTATCTCGGATACCGAGTCGTGTGGGTAAACCTTATTTCTTATATGTCGGCAGTCGGGTGGAATATAAAAATTTTGAACGCGCACTGCGAGCATTTGGGGAGGCTGGACTCGCAAAGGATTTTAATTTGCGGGTTATTTCGCCTGATCATACAAACAGATTTACTATAGAGGAAACTGCCTTAATACGCCGTTATAATATTGAGAACAACGTGGATTTGCGGCTTGCGGTTAATGAAACTGAATTGCGCGATAGTTATGCAGGCGCAACAGCCTTTGTATATCCATCTGTATATGAGGGATTTGGTTTGCCGGTTTTGGAAGCCCTCGCATCCGGTACACTGGTGACTGCCTCTAATGCTGCCTCTATTCCTGAAGTTGCCGGGGATACGGCATTGTATTTTGATCCTCTTTCTGTAGATTCTATCGCTGAAGCATTGTTGCGCATGGCGGCTCTGTCAGATGCCGAGCGCCATATTCGAGTTGCGCAGGGGATTATTCATGCTCGTCAGTTCAGTTGGGCGAGATGTCAGCAACAGACCATCGAAGCGATTGCTCGATTAATGCCTTCCTAGTTTTTATCTCAAACGATATAAGGTTATTATGGGAAATTCCATTAAAAAATTAGGTTCTATCATTCATCATTGGCATGAACGCGCCTATACTCTTTGGAGAATACGCGAGACAGGGGTTCACTTCCGCAAGGCATTGGCATATTATGAGCAGGTGTTCTTTCTCGAATTTAGATCGGCATTAATCGGTGACAATTTGATCGTTTATGATATTGGTGCAGCGAGCGGCGTGTTTAGTGCTTGTTTGGCCAAGTTATGTAATGTTCAGTCTGTTCATGCTTTTGAACCTATCCCGTCCGCATTTGCGGAATTGACGGAGCATACGCGACAATATCCTCAAATTGAACGGCATAATGTTGCGGTTGGAGCAGAAAATGCTGAGTCGACTATCTGGGTGACAGTCGACTCCCGCGACTCCAGCTCATTATTGAAAATGCTTCCCTTGCATAAAGAAGAGCAGCCCTATGCCACCTATGAAGACCAGCCGGAAAAAATTCAAATCGTTCGCTTGGATGATTTTGTGCGAGAAAAGCAACTCCCGCTACCGGATGTCATGAAAATTGATGTGCAAGGGTATGAGACTCATGTTCTGGATGGGGGATCAACCGTAATTACACATGCAGCTTTTGTGATTCTGGAAATGAGTTTTCTCTCACTCTATGAGGGTGGCCCACTTTTTGATGATGTTTACTGCCAGATGCGAAATTTGGGCTTTCGATTAGTGGGGATGACAGGTGGTTTGCGTGGCGTGTCGGGAAGACATTTGCAGGCAGATGGAATTTTTCAGAATCTCAGGTATGTCTGACCCCCATGTCTGAATTACTGAAACTATCTATCGTTACTCCTTCCTACAATCATGGCCGTTTTCTGGAACAGACCATTCTTTCGGTTATTAACCAAGATTACAACAACGTTGAACATATCGTCATTGATGGCGCCAGCCAGGATGGCAGTGTTGAAATTATTCGCGAATATGAAAGGCATATTGCCTATTGGGTGAGTGAGCCAGATAAAGATCTCCGCTATGCCCTGCAAAAGGGTTTTGCTCGCGCCAGCGGCGATGTGGTTGCGTGGCAGAATGCGGATGATTATTATGAGCCGAATGTGTTTGCGCAGGTGATGCGTATCTTTCAAGAACGGCCCGAAGTGGATCTGGTATATGGGAATATAAAGATTATCGATGAAAATAGTCAGCAGATCGATGAATTGCGCCATATTCCCATCTATTATCCACTGGACCTTTTTGGAGGAATGCCTTTTCAAAATCATGCCGCATTTTTTCGACGCAGTTTGTGGGAACAAGCTGGAGGAATTAATTTTTATGAGTTGAACTATGATGTTGACTTAATTTTTCGGCTGGCGCGTCAGGCGCATCCTTTTTTTATTCACCGTGCGCTTGCCGCTTATCGGAATCATACCGGTTCATTAACGTTTTCTGGGAAAACTGAGAATTTACAAAAAGATCCCTGGTTCATCCGGCGTCGTTTTCTGGGTAGATGGAGCGGGTTGCCATCATGGTGTTTTTTACCTGCCATTGTGCTGGCAAAAGCTCGTCGATATGCTTACCTGGCATATCAGGGAGACTGGGATTATCTTTTGCGACATGGCCTCAATAGACTGACCAAGAGAAGGTTCACTTGACCCTTATGGGAAAACGATAACATGATATGTAAAATTTGCACTTCACCCGTAACTTCTATTGGGACCGCTTTAGTTTTACAGAAACATCAAGTTGAATACTTTCGGTGCGCTCATTGTGGTTTTATCCAAACCGAAAAGCCATACTGGCTTTCTGAAGCCTATTCTGAAACCATTGCGCGAAGTGATATCGGTTTGATCGGAAGAAATATGAAGGTTGCCAATATAACAGCAGTCATGATTTCCGCGTTTTTTGATTCAAAATCCCGCTTTCTGGATTATGGCGGCGGTAATGGCATGTTTGTGCGCCTGATGCGTGATAAGAGCTTTGATTTCTTCTGGCAAGATCGCTATACAGTGAATCAATTTTCTCGCGGTTTTGAAAGTAAAGATAGCGAAGACTATCATTTGGTTACAGCCTTTGAAGTTTTCGAGCATCTTGAAGATCCGCTTAGCGAAATACAAAAGATGTTGTTGTATTCGGATAATATTTTGTTTAGTACTACCCTTGTTCCAACCCGTTATCCTTCACCTGGGAATTGGTGGTATTACACCCTGGACACAGGTCAACATATTGCTCTCTATTCGGAAGAATCTCTCAAGGAGATTGCTAAAAAGTTCAATTTATGCCTTTATTCGAATGGCCGGTCATTCCATTTATTGACGAAGAAAAAAGTGCCGGGGTTATTATTTTTTCTATTTAGCATTGGTCCAATTGCGAGTTTTTTCTGGAGTTTTTTCTCAATTGGGAAAAAATCTTTACTGGAAAGAGATTATTCCCAAATCACAGGCACCAAGCTTAAATGATTTGAGTGTGACTAAAACCGGTTGGTAAGAGAAAGGAGGAGTTGAAAGAGGGGCAAGCTTCTGGGATGATATTGTTTGGAGAAAACATTCGTCTCAGGAGGTGTGCCATGACTTTCAACTCCAGTCAAATGATACCGCAACTGCGGGATGAATTTGAGCGTTTGCTGGCGTTCGTGGTTGGGCCGCAGGCGCAAACGGCAACGATGGATCAAATGGAGCGCAGTCTGTTTCGACAAGTCTTACATCTGGGCTACCAGTTGTTGCGATTGTTTGTGATGAAGCGCGCCGAAAGCGAATCGCATGCACTGCTGGTGAAAAGTGACCAAACGGTCTTGGCGTATCATTCGCAGAAAGAGCGGGACTACTTTTCGATATTTGGCAAGCTGCGGTTGGAGCGTGCCTACTTCTACGCTTGGGGAGGGCGCGGATGCTTTCCAATGGATGAGGCCTTAAGTCTGCCAGAACATTGTTACTCGGATATGTTAATGGAGAATGCTGAGTTGCTGGGCGTGGAAGGAGCCTATGACAAAGGGTTGCAGGTGCTGGGTCGGTTGCTGGATTTGAAGTTGTCTGAATTGGCTTTAGAGAACCGGGTGGCAGAAGACAGCCAGACAGTCAAGGCATTTTATACCCAGAAAGCCGCTTTCCCGATTACGGAAGAAGGCCCAATCCTGGTTGCCCAGGCCGATGGGAAAGGAGTGCCGCTGGTAGGTCGTGAGTTGGAGGTCAAAGTGCGTCGTGGTAAAGGAGACAAGAAAACCCAGAAAAAAGAAGCCATTGCCACCGCCGTCTATACGATCGAACCTTATCTCCGTACTCCGCGAGAAGTGCTGAATGCACTCTTCAGGCGGGAAGAGCCAGCTGCAAAACGTCCAGCACCTCACCATAAGCAAATTTTCGCCAGTTTGCGAGGTAAAGACCCAGCCCTCAAACGTTTGGCCAAATGGGTCCTGCGTCGAGACGGTCAACACATCTCCCAGCACGTGGCCCTCACCGATGGAGCAGAACCTTTGCAAAGACGGATGTTGGCCCGCCTGCCAGGATTTCAGCTTGTCTTGGATATCATCCACGCTGTGGAATATCTTTGGAAGGCTGGTACAGCCCTGTACGGCGAGACCGACCCTTACCGCGCAGAATGGGTTGAGGCGCAAACCCTGCAACTCTTGTCCAGCCAGACCCCGGCTGTCATCCAAATGCTGGAAAACAAAGCCGCTTCTCTGGCCGAGAATAGTCAAGCTGCCAAAACCTTGCGTGGAGTGGCAAGTTACTTTCAACGCAATCTGCCCTACATGGACTATGCCGAATACTTGCGCCGAGGCTGGCCCATCGGCACAGGTATGATCGAAGGCACTTGCCGTCATCTGGTCAAAGATCGCATGGAATTGTCAGGTATGCGTTGGACCGTGGCAGGCGTTGAAGCTGTCTTGGCTTTGCGCGCCGTGAACGAGAACAACGACTGGGAAGATTTTCACGCCCTCCGCCGTGCACGACGCCATCGAGAATTGTATGGCTCAACGCTCAAGCCCACCCGGCTTGACCTGGTCGAACGCTTCGATACCAACCAGCTTTAGTCACACTCAAATCATTTAGCGATAGACCGGTGATTTTCATGAGGATTCTAAAAGTTCACAGTTATTACACTCAACCTGGTGGAGAAGATACTGTTTTTCGAGCCGAGTCGGCTCTCTTGCGCGCAAATGGGCATGAAGTTATCGAATATCTTGAATACAATCAAAAAATTGAAGGGATGAATCAGGCGGCAGTTGCGTTGCAAACGCTCTGGTCGCGCCCCTCTTATCAAAAGTTTCAGCAGTTCCTTTACAAAAACCAACCTGATATTGTTCATTTTCACAATACTTTCCCATTAATCTCTCCTTCCGTTTATTATGCCTGCCAGGAATTAAATCTCCCGGTCGTGCAAACGCTCGATAATCAAAGATTGATCTGCCCGGCCTCGACATTTTATCGCAATGGAAATCTATGTCTTGATTGTCTAGGGAAGGTTCCAGCCTGGCCAGGCGTTTTGCATGCCTGTTACCATGCCTCTCGTTTGCATACAGCCGTAGTCGCCTCGATGGTGGCGCTCCATCATTGGTTGGGTACCTGGCGAACCAAGGTGGATTCTTTTTTGTGTTCAACTCATTTTTACCGCAATCTGTTTGTGCAAGCCGGATTTCCCGCTAAGAAAATCGTGGTTCTGCCTCATTTTGTTCAAGAAACACCTATGCCGGTTTTTCCGAAAAAAGATGGAGAGTATGCATTGTTTATCGGTCGTCTTGATCCTGAAAAAGGGATCAAGACTCTTCTGGAAGCCTGGTGTCAATTGGATTTTCCGTTAAAAATACGTGGGGAAGGGCGTTTGGAAGAATGGGCAAGAGGATTTGTAAAGCAACAAGATATGGATAAGATCGAATTTATAAGACGCTTGGACGAGCAGGGATTATCAAACTTGATCGGTAATGCTCGGTTTTTAATCATGCCGTCAGAAGGCTATTATGAGACATTTGGGATGGTTATCATTGAGTCTTATTCAAGATGTGTGCCAGTGGTTGCCTCAAATATTGGGGTTGTGCCAGAACTGGTCCCCGATAAGGAAACCGGATTGCTTTTTGAACCAGGGAATGCCTGGGATTTGGCAGAGAAAGCAGAATGGATGTGGCGTCATCCTGCTGAGGCAAGTAAAATGGGTATGCAGGGCCTAGATTCTTATCGGGAACGGTTTACAGAGAATCAGTGTTACCAAACTTTGATTGGAATATATGAGGGTCTGGTGAGCTTGAAATGATGTCAATCATCGGCACCTGCGTAAACTTAACCAGCTATTCTGAGGCAACGCGGAATGTTCTTGATTGGTCAATGCGAGGGGAAAGCCGCACTATCTGCGCTGCCAATGTTCACATGCTGATGGAAGCATACGATTCTGTCCAATATCGTGATGTGCTCAACCAGGCTGATTTGGTGACCCCGGATGGGATGCCGCTGGTCTGGATGCTGCGCCTGAAGGGCGCGAAGGGCCAGACCCGCGTCTATGGCCCGACGCTCATGCTGCATGTTTTGGAGCAGGCCGCCAGGGAGCAGATTCCGGTTGGTTTTTATGGTTCAGCCCCGCAGACCCTGGAGCTGCTTATCGCCCGCCTGGAAGAGCGGTTCCCCGGCTTGAAGGTGGTTTATGCCTTTAGCCCTCCTTTTCGGGCGCTCAATGAATTAGAATCAACCCAGGTCACGGCTGAAATTGTCAAATCGGGTGCGCGGATCCTGTTTGTCGGGCTGGGCTGCCCGAAGCAGGAAACCTGGATGGCGGAACACAAAGGGAAAATCCCCGCGGTGATGCTGGGCGTGGGTGCCGCCTTTGATTTTCATGCCGGGATCAAGCGCCAGTCTCCGCTCATCCTTCAAAAGCTGGGCCTGGAGTGGCTTTTCCGCCTTATCCAGGAGCCTAAACGCCTTTGGCGGCGCTACCTGTATCATAATCCGCGCTTCGTTTTTCTCGCAATGGCCGACTTGCTTGGATTTTTACATCCCAGATAAAAATATGCTCAGACGCTTTTCTGTCAACTTCGCCCTGTTTTCGATGTTCCTGGATGGCCTGGCTGTCCTGTTCAGCCTCTGGTTTTCTGAGGCTTCCCGTCCCTGGCTGAACGGGCTGTCTTTTCTCGAGCCGATCCCGGCTTCGTTCAGGCTTCCCGCGGCCCTTTATCTGCTCTTTCCACTGCTCTGGCTGGTTATTTATGCTGCGCTGTCCATTTACGATGGCAAAAAATACCTGCGGGTGGTCGATGAATTTGCGGCGCTTTCGCTCGCCATGTTCATCGCCTCCATCTCGGCGGCGGGAGTCCTCTATTTTTCCTACCGGCAGGTTTCGCGCGCCCTGTTTGTTGTCTATATCGTTTTGACCTATCTCCTTTCGCTTTCCTGGCGCAGCCTGGCGCGCTGGTATTTTCGCGCCCAGAAGGATTCCCCTGACCGCCTGCGCCGCCTGCTGATTGTTGGCGATGGGCCCCTCGGCCAGAGCATTCGGGCGCAAATCGAAAAAACGGGCAGCGCCAGCTTCCTGCTGGTCGGTTTTGTCGATGACCGTGAAGGCGGCGATTTACATTTGCTCGGGGGCAAAGCGGAGATTCGGGAAATCGTGGCCCGGCATGAAATCAGCGACGTGGTCATCGCCCTGCCCTACTCGGCTTATCACGAAATGGGGAACCTGGTTCAATCCCTGGAGGAGGCCCCGGTCCAGATCTGGGTGGCGCTCGGCTTCTTTGACCTGGCGCTCTACAAGACAGCCATTGAAGACTTCGCCGGGATTCCGATGCTCGATTTGCGCGCCTCGGCCATCGACGATTACCAGCGCATGTTGAAACGGGTCTTTGACCTGCTTCTGGGCGGGGCCGGGATGATCTTGGCTGCCCCGCTCATGGCTTTGGCCGCCCTCGTGATTCTGCTCGAAGATGGTCACCCGGTTATTTTTCGGCAAAAAAGAGTCGGGGAGAATGGCCGGGTCTTTGAAATGCTCAAGTTCAGGACGATGCTCAAAAATGCCGAGGCGCTGCGCAGCCTGGTCGAACAGCAAGATGAAAATGGAAATTTGATCCACAAGTCCAAAAATGATCCGCGGGTCACCCGGGCGGGCCGCTTCCTGCGCCGTTTCAGCCTGGATGAACTGCCCCAGATTTTTAACATCCTGGCCGGGACGATGAGCATCGTTGGCCCGCGCCCTGAAATGCCCTACCTGGTCGAGAAATACCAGCCCTGGCAGCGCAAACGCTTTGCCGTCCCGCCCGGCCTGACGGGCTGGTGGCAGGTCAATGGCCGCAGCGACCGCCCGATGCACCTGCACACCGAAGACGACCTGTACTATATCCAGAATTATTCCATCTGGCTGGACATCCAAATCATCGTCCGGACGATTTGGGTTGTGCTGATTGGCAGGGGCTCCTATTGAACGGGTTCTCGATTCGCAAGCATGTTTTCAGGCCCAGAGTTTCAGAGGGTTTTCTGGTTTTTGTTCTGTTCCTGGCCAATTTACCTGCGGTCGGCCTGTGGTTCTTTGCCTGGTTGACCGCCATTCATGAGCCGGATGGGATT
The DNA here is from genome assembly GCA_002412925.1 of Anaerolineales bacterium UBA5195. Taxonomy (GTDB): domain Bacteria; phylum Chloroflexota; class Anaerolineae; order Anaerolineales; family Villigracilaceae; genus UBA5195. The sequence goes on from DHVZ01000033.1 coordinate 99,989, forward strand.
CTTTTGAAGTCCCTGGTTGTGGTCAATAGTTTGTTGTGGGCATTTTCAGCGGTTGTGGTTTTTTATGATCTGAAACAGAGAAAGCTGCTTAAGGAATATTATCTGGCGTGGAAAAGGCAGTCCTTTTTGCTGGCTTTTATCCTGGCCGCCTTCTTTTCAATCTTTTGGTCGATCGCGCCGCTCATCTCTGCTTACAAAGTATTGATTTTAGTAACGGCTTCTTTGCTGGGTTCTTTTATCGGCTTTCGCCTTCATGTGACGCGCTGGCTCGACTTGTTAGGCTGGTTTGGCGGCATATTATTGTTCTTGAGTATTGCCTTCGCCCTGCTGCTGCCCGAAATAGGCATTATGCTCTTTTCGCCATATGATGGGGCCTGGCGTGGGATTTACTGGCACAAGAATCACCTCGGCAGCCTCCTGGCCTTGGCGAATGCTGTATTTTTAATCCGGGTGATTTCAGGCTGGCGAACAAACCGCTTGCTGGCTGGCGCGGATGGCGCTCTTTACCTTCTGTCACTCTTGCTCGTCTACTTGGCAGATTCAGCCGCCGGGATTCTGATCACCCTGATATTGAATTTCTTGATTGCCACGCTGGTTTCTTGGCTTAAGCTCTACCAGCGGCTGAAAAGAATTCATTATCTGGGTATCCTGGGACTATTCTTGATTGGAGTGGGATTGGTTGCGGCGAATTTAGATTTTGTCTTTGGCTTGCTCAACCGCACCAGTTCGCTGACCGGTAGAATTCCAATGTGGGCGTATTTATTCAAGAATGTTATTGGCCCCAACCCCTGGTTTGGATATGGTTTTGGCGCCATCTGGTCAATGGCTTCTTTTTCAGATGGGATGAGTCGGGCTGTCGGTTGGGCATATGCGTTGGCGATTGGAGACAATGGCTTTATCGATATTCTTTTGCATGTTGGCGTCATCGGGTTGGGCTTTTTTCTGTGGGTGTTTATCCTGGCGGGGGTTCGTTCTTTAAGATATGCGCTTGCGCAGCGCACCTTGATCGGTTATTTCCCGTTCGTGTTTATGCTGTTTGCTTTCGTCGCGAATATCAGCTTTAGCTTGTTTTTGGAGACAGAGTCGTTTGTCTGGTTGTGGATGGTTGCGGTTTTGTTCATTCCTGTTACCCCTGAACAGTAAACTGAGATTTAATCTTTGCCGGGCTGTGCTGTTAAGCAAATAGTCAGCGTTGATAAAGGAAGACCTTTATGCCTCAACAAAGTATTATTAAATCGATTGATGGATTGTTCCTTGCCTTAATGGTCTATTTGACTCATTTGACTATCTTTACCTGGTTCTATATGTACAACGAGTATAGCGGTTCGCCAGAGTTACAACTCAAGATATTAGTTGCTATTGGATTAATAATACTCTGGCGCATCCGTTTGAAAAATGGCGAGAAAGCATTTTGGCTTGCCTGGCGAGACAATTGGATTGTTGTGACCTTCGTATGTCTCGCGCTATTGTCTCTAATCTGGACAGTATCTTTGCTTGCCACGATCTACCGGGTTTTACTGGTTTTTTTTGTTACATTGATTGCGGCTTATTTTGGAATGCGGTTTTCCTCCCGCAGCCTGGTGATCTTTATAGCCCTGACAGCCGGCGCTTTTGCTCTGGCAAGCTTGTTTCTTGGAGTTTTCTATCCGGAACTTGCCATTCATCCTGAGTGGCCCTACACGGGCCTTTGGCACGGAGTTTTTTGGCATAAGATCTATCTTGGAGCGACAATGGCGCTTGGCTATATTGCCTATTTGGTGATTCTTTTCTCTCCTCGTCAGCAGTACTCCCGCGTGCAAAAGACCCTTTCAGCGGCTATGCTTGTGATCTGCGGAGTATTGGCAATTTTGAGCGATTCGGCTTCCGGGTTGGTTATTTTTGTCCTCCAGACTGGACTTTTTTTTGCCGTGTTATTCTGGCTTTTTTGGGGGCATCTCGTCCCTCGCCGGGCATATTGGCTACTACTTGGTCTTATCATGTTCGTGATTTTATTGCCGGTTACAAATCTTGAGTTTGTCTTCGGGTTGTTCAATCGCACCGCGAACATGACCGGGCGCGTGCCGATGTGGTTGCACTTATTGAAGGCGTATTTTGTAGAGCGTCCGTTTTTTGGATATGGTTTTGGGGCGTTTTGGCAACAAAATGGAATTATGCAAGCCGTTCAAGCTGTTGTTGGCTGGAAATATCCTGTTAGGGTGTCGGATAATGGCTATCTTGATATTCTGCTGGGTCTTGGCGTCTCAGGCTTGCTTTTGCTCCTGGCAATCTTGGCGACCGGATTTTGGCGTGCCATTCAAGTTGCCCTTCAAGGGCGCGATTTAACCTCCTTTTTCCCGCTTTTTGTGCTGATTCACATTCTATTTATCAACATCAGCCTGAGCTATTTTTTCGAAAACGAGACTTTTATCTGGTTTTTGCTGGTGCTGATCTTGTTTATGACCACTCCCCGGAATAGTATTTCAAATGCCCCGTAAAAGTATTGTTTGCCCACATTCAAGGCTGGATGGCAAAAACGGCAACTCCCTCGTTCTGGTAAATGGAATGGTATTCAGCCGCCCGTTCCATTTCACTCAATAACCCGTGAGCTTGTTCTTTTTTCAGGTAAAGGTAGTCAAAGGATATCTCTAGGGCCTTCGCTTGCCGATCGGGGCAGGCCAGGTCTTGCGCAAGGCAGTTTTTCAATCCCTGATACGTCACAAGCGACTCGATAAATTTCTCGCCCCAGAGCCACTCGCGTCCCTGCAGGGTGGTCTGGCTGGTGCGCTCGGTCAGCGCCGGGAACCACTCCTGGATTGGGTCGCGCATCATCTGTGTTTCCCCCGTCAGAATGATGAACTTACTTCCGGGCGGGGTGTTTTCTTTCGCCCGGGCCATCTGCGTATTCTGGTGAAATCGTCCA
>DHVZ01000055.1 GCA_002412925.1 Anaerolineales bacterium UBA5195
TGGCCCAGAAGGTCCCCGGCATCGACGGTGTGCTCGGCACCCGGCGCTGGATGGACATTGTGCAAGTTGTCAAACAACTGCGCCAGACTCCGCACCCTGGCACACTCTACCACCTGCCCGAAGCCCCGACCGTTGGCCGCGACGAAGGCGACACGTTGCGCGTCTCGGTCGCCGGGACAAGCGCCTACCTGAAAGTGGCCGATGNNCCATCCCGCTCATCAAAGGCACAGCAGTCAGCCGCCCGATTGAGAGTATCATCCACGAGGCCAAAGTCTTGCGCGATAACGGCGTGCGCGAGTTGATCCTGATTGCGCAGGACACCACCGACTACGGCCACGACCTGGGCTTAAAAGACGGGCTGGCCGTGCTGATCGAGCTATTGACCGATTCCGTGCCGGACATGGACTGGATCCGCATCATGTACGCTTATCCCGGCTACGTCACCGACCGTTTGATCGAGGTCATGGCCAGCCGCAAGCAGGTCTTGCCCTATCTGGACATCCCCTTGCAGCATGCCGACCCCAAGACACTCTACCGCATGAAGCGCCCGTCCAATATCGAGTGGGTTCACAAAACCCTCGACAAGATGCGGACCGCTTTCAACGACAAACCCCAGCGGCTGGCCATCCGCACCACGTTTATCGTCGGCTATCCCGGCGAAACGGACGAAGAGTACCAGGCGCTGTACGATTTCGTAGAACAGACCCGCTTCGACCGGGTCGGGACGTTCAAATTCTCCTTCGAGCCGGGTACAACATCCGAGCCACTCGGCGACCCGGTGCCTGCCGAGGTCAAGGAGCAGCGCTGGAACCGGTTGATGGAACTGCAACAGGGTATCTCCCTGCAAATCAATCAATCGTATGTCGGCAAAACCCTGGATGTGCTGGTCGAAGGCTACAATGACGGCATCTCGATCGGGCGTTCCTACCGCGATGCGCCCGAAATCGACGGCCTGGTGCTGGTCGAGGGCGAACTGCCGGTTGGCGAGATCGTCCCGATCCGCGTTACCGGGGCGATGGCCTACGATCTGACCGGCGTCCCCGCCGGGTTGAAAATCTTGTAATACATCCTGACAAACAAAAAATCGCCGTGCTTGGCTGTCAAAGCCAGACACGGCGATTTTTTGTCTATGAAAGCCGTTTGCGAGGGGACAGCAACTCGATCACCGCGGCAGGGATCGGCAGCGGCCGGCCGGTGCCGGTATCGACAAAGACCCAGTCGGTTTCGCCGCGCACCAGCAGGCTGGCGTCTGCCGTCCTGACGAATTCATACTTTCTGAGCGAACGCACCCGGCGCGCATCCTCAACCCAGGTGCGAATCTCGACTTCCTGCCCGGCAAAAGCTGGCCGCAAATACTCGACCTTATGTTCGCGCACCACCCAGGTGGCATTCTCTCCCTGGGCGGTCACGCCGCCCGCGCTGGCATAATGTTCCACGGCAATATCCTGCATCCACTGAACGTAGACAACATTGTTGACATGTCCATTCTCGTCAATGGCATTGGGTGGGATGATGATGGTTTTGGTGTAAATGGGCGAAGTGGGCATAGTGTTTCTATCTATGAGTCCTGTTTTGATTGTCATTTCGAACCGCGTAGCGGTGAGAAATCTTCTGCACGGCGGTTAAGATTTCTACCCTACGGGCACGATGTCGCTGTCACTCGAAATGACAAGCGATTACAAAGAGTTTACCTGGGATGAAATAAAATGACGAATTGGCAATCCGCCCTACGCGGTTAGCTCTTGTAAAAATTTCTCGCGGTTGGCAGAGCGGGCCGTTTTACCGCTGGACGTTTTCACGATCCATTTCGGCCCAACCAGGTGGACGTGGCGCAGGGCGATCACCGAATTCTGGCTGACGTGCCGCCGCAAGGCATCGGCGATATGCTGGCGCTCCATCTCATCGTCAGAATCGACCTCGGCCACGATGACCACTTCCTCGGTTCCGGCTTTTTCATCTTCGATGCCGAAGGCCACCGCCCGCCCGGCATGAATCCCCGGCACTTCGTAGGCCAGCGACTCGAGATCTTGCGGGTAAACATTCTTGCCGCCGACGATGATCATATCCTTTTTGCGCCCTGAGACAAAAATCTCACCGTCCAGGCTGTAGCCGTAGTCACCGGTCAGGTACCAGCCATCGCGCAGGGCCTTTTCGGTGGCATCGGGCCGGTTGTAATAAGCAGTCAACATGCAATCGCTTTGCAGGGCGATCTCACCGATCACCCGGTCGGGCAGCTCTTTTCCTTTTTCGTCAAAGATGCGGATGCGGGTGTTGGGCAAGGCCCGTCCCGACGACATCATCTTCAGGACGGCTTTGCCCGCCAACGGTTCACGCGCGACCCGCTGATTGATATACGCTTCGCGGTCGATCTCGTCCACCTTTGGCAGCGTGCCAGGCGGGGTCTGGGTGACGCCAAAGACATTCTCGGCCATGGCGTAACTGCAATTCAGGGTTTCCTCGCGCAGGCCGTAATTCTTGAACTTTTCATAAAACGCCTGGTGACTCTCCCACTTGACCGGCTCGGAACAATTGGTCAGCACGCGCAGGCCCGACAAGTCCACGCCTGCCATATCTCGCTCGCGAATCTTCTGGGCGCAAAAGTTATAAGAAAAATTCGGCAGCCAGGCCAGTGTGCCGTGATATTTGCTGATCGATTGCATCAGCTTATACGGCGCGCGCACCCAGTCAAAAGGCGACATCAGCACCAGGGTATTGGCACTCAGGACAGGCATCAGGAACCCGGCAATCAGCCCCATGTCGTGATAAAGCGGCAGCCACGAGACAATCACATCTGTCTCACGCAGATCGATCGACTGGCGATATGCCGCCAGTTGGTTGAGAACGGCGCGGTGCGAGAGCGCGACTCCCTTTTGCAGGCCGGTCGTACCGGAGGAGTGCTGGAGCAGAACAATCTCTTCCGGGTCGCGCGTCAGGCTGGGGAGCTGGTCAAAATCCGGGGCTTCATCTGCGCCGAGCTGACTGGTCAGCAAGACGGTTCGCACCGACCCACCAGCTTGCAGCGCAGCCCGCACTTCCGGCTCGAATTCGGGGGTGGAAACAATGGCCGCCGGTTGTGTGACCGAAAGCAAGGCCGAAAGGTCGGCGCGGTAACGCTCCGGGGAAAGTTTCTCGGTCAGAAAAGGCATGATCGAGGGGATCGCGCCGTATAAGATCGCGCCCCAGAACGAAAAGATCAGGTCCGCGCCGTGCTGCAAAATCAGAATGACCACTTCACCAGGCCGAATGCCTGCACGTTGGTAGGCGCGGGCATAGCGGTAAGAATCCCTGACCAGATCGTGATATGAAATGGAAATATCATCCTGCCCGGCATGCTGGATGACGATGGCGGTCTTTTCAGGATTGCTACGCAGATTTTGTTGTATCAGGTGAGGCAGAGTGGGCATGAGGAAAGTCAGAAATCAGAAGGATGAATGCAGAATGGTTACCGGATACTGCCCTTCGACTTCGTACTTCGCTCAGGGCTTGCAAACCGGATACTGAAAACTGGTCACTGCCTCGACTGAATCAGCGCGGCCAGTTGTTCGAGGCTGTCGAAAGTAT
>DHVZ01000023.1:0-48435 GCA_002412925.1 Anaerolineales bacterium UBA5195
GTGCGATTTCACCAGAATCCGCAACCAAGTTGCCATCCGTTGCTTTGGCAAGGATGAAGAGATCATTTTGAGACGCATGCCCACCACCCGGCATGCCTACCCGATATTCGGGAATGGCAAACAGCAGTTCCAGCTTTTGCAAAGCCGGGATTTCAGAACCGGCAAACATGGCTTGAAAGGATGCCGGGAAACCTTTGGCGTATTCCCAACAGTGTGCAAGTTCCCAGGCAGAAAATTTGGGTTTCCAGTGTTTTTCCGGGTCGGCCAGGAGCTTGCGCCAGTCATCGGGGGATGTGGTAGGGACGTAGATGCGTTTCATTGCTCGGTGCTTAACTCCATCACGGACGTCAGAACATCGATGAATTCTGTGTCCTTATCATCAAAGATGGATGTGTTTATAGAATGAACTGTCATTTTGCTAGCTCATTTAATGCAATAACCAGATCGCTGCCTTCTCGGTGTAAATCGGTGCTATTTTCCAGTCCTTTGAGATATGGCTCAAGGATATCTTGAAGCCGTTCCGGTTGGCTGTAGAAATACTCTCGCAGCAAGGGCAGTATCTGGTTATTCCAAGCAAACTCGAGACCAGCCAATGAGTTTACCTTCATCAAGTAGCTGTGTCCGATCTGGTAATCTGCGCCCAATTCTTTGCATATGCGCTCATTTAATCCCCGGAGCATTTTCCCTAAATCCACCTGGTCGCCATCCTCGCTTTCAATGAGCTGCCCCTGCAAAAGCTCTGGATCCGGTAAAAGCTCATAAAAGGAAAATCTACGCCGCAAAGCAACATCCAGCAAAGCAATACTACGGTCGGCAGTATTCATTGTGCCAATGATATACAAGTTACCAGGCACAATAAACTTCACGTGACTATAAGCCAGTTCAACGGGGAATGAAGCGGGCTGACCATCGCGTTTATCGTCTTCCAACAAAGTAATCAATTCACCAAAGATTTTAGAAATATTGCCCCGGTTGATCTCGTCGATAATAAGCACATAATTTGCTTCTGGGTTACCGGCCGCTTGGGCACAGACCTCGCGAAACTTACCTGGCACAACCTCTATTTCATTTGCGCCAACCGGCCTGAAACCTTCCACAAAATCCTCATAGGCATAAGATTGGTGGAAAGCGACCCGAGTGATAAAGTCTTCGGCCTTGCTCGCTTCTTTTGCAGGTTGTTTAAGCAGGGCCAATGCTTCGCCCAAATTTTGTATAACATAATTTTGTCCAGCCGCAGTCAAATACCAACGGCTGTCGCCATCTTTGTCGAACAAGTAGGGCTCTGCCTTATTCCCCACATTAACTGTTTTACTCTCGAGAGCAGTGTGACTTTGTAAGTAAGCCCAAATATTCTCTTTTGGATTTTTAACCGGGCGAATAGTGAAACGAGCCTGTACTAAGGGCAGTTCCTGTATCTCCTTGACGTTATAGTGTTTCTCTTTACCTGATCGGTACATGCCCAGCGCCAATAAATCATAGAAAGTATTGGCCTCAGCGGCGTTTTGCAAACGTATAGTCTCAGGGACTGGCGCTTCTAGCTGCTTTTTGACCAACTCTTTGGCAACCTGATTGGCAATAAATGTTTTGCCAGTTCCAGGAGGACCGTAAATAATGACATTCTTAGTGAATTTGAACAGGCTGAGCATATCCAGCGCCGGTCCTGAAGTTGTAAAAACTGGGACAGTTTCTTTTACTTGTTGTACCACTGGTAATGTCGGAATGATGTTCTTCCACAATGGTTTGATCTGGGGATGATAGAAATCCAATGGTTTGGGCAGTGTCTCATCTTTCTCCAACACCTGGTAGATTTGATAGATCGCATCGTCGACATCTGTCGGCACAGCACCTGGCAACCGATCTTTGAAACTTGCGACAATGCTCTTTTTATTCCCGGTTGACACTATTCGTTCGTAATAATCAGGAAAGGCCAGGTAAAGCAAGGCGTGACGCATATCAGTACCACGATTAGCTGGTATTAGGATCTTCTCCAGGCTGGCGTCCAGCGCATTTTGCAGCGCATGGCGATCTTTCAACAGTGTTTGACGATCGGGTGCTTGCTTCACTTGTTCAGCAAAAACAAAAATAAGCCAGAATTGACGATACTTTTGCATATAGCGCATCCCAGGATGGCAGAAGCCTGGAGCCAAAGCTTTCCAAACCATATCATGTTCATCCGGAATTGGCAAATTTCCTTTTTGGGCTAAACTTACGATGCCCGCGTACTTGGTTTCTGCTTTAATGTTTTTGGTTTCCGGTACCAGGCAATATAAGTAATAGGCATCAGCCAGCAGACCCCATACATCTGACGATAGTCCTGACATTTGAATAATCAACTTCGCTTCGAAGGATTCACTTCCCATTTCAGGAGCATCAATCAAGGCGTGCCTGAGTACCGACACATTGGCCGGCGTCCACAATGCACGATCCGGCCAGAGCAGCGATCGGTCTTCAACCAGGCATAGTTGGGCAAAGTCTTGATAGGCATTATATAAAGGTTCGTAGTCAGGGTTGCGTGCCATAGTTTCTCCTTTACCAGTCCGGCGTAAAAGCCAGTTGCAGTTCGTTGATGAGACCAGCCGGATTCTCCAAGGGCTGATGTAAATTCAGTTCGACCACTCGAATTCTGACATCGTTTGCGCCGCTGGTATGCAAGGTGAATTGCGTTGGGTATGAGCTGGATGATGGGTAGAGTAACAAAACATCGGAACAATTCCACTTGCGAGCATAGGCTAACATTTGGTAAGCATCCCCTTCTGCGACCCCGCCATCTGCTTTTTTGAGATCAAGGCGCTTGTATTTGGTATCAGCGATTAGGTAGGATGGACCAATGGGGGAGAGGAGCAGGATATCCGGGATCAACGGAAAAACCGCCTTGCCAGTCACTTGTCCTGGAATAGTTCGTTCTGCGAGGTGGACTCTCTGTCCCTGGGCCTGCAATAGGATGTTTCCATCCTGCCAGACTCCCTGTAAAATGCTCTTGCGATGGCGCTTCAAGAAGTGCGCGATAAAATCCTGAAACAGGCGGTTCATATCGAAGACAAACGCGAAGGCAGGCAGACTGCCTGTGGAAAGCTGCACCAGGCGCTGCTCCCAGAACAACCTCGCCAGGTTAAAAGCCGGATGGAAACGCTCATTCAGCCGGGTGAAATGCACTGTGGACAGATCGCTTTGTAAAGTTTCGTGGTTCGGTTTACAGTCCACAAGCCAATCGCGCAAATCCAGCAGCAGTCGGCGGTTATAAGGATCTTGCGTAAGATGCCAGAGTGTATCGACTGTCAGGGAAAAGATCCGGTTCAACGGTGTATCGGGCGAAAACTCATCATAGGAAACATCAAAGCGCATACGATCATAAGAATGATGGGCGAGCTGCTTCCCGATCAACCAGCTGCCCCGGATAACCGGCAGGCGGTCTTCGATGGTGACATAGGCATGTGGCAAACCAGCCTTGAACTGGCGGTGCAGTTCAAGCGCAAATAGGCGGGTCAATATTTCCAGCCAGTCGCCGGCTTCTGTATGCAGTTGGGCTGAGTCTTGGGCACGCAAGGGTAAATCGCAGGCGACACTCAGCATCACCAACATGTTACGCATCGCGCTGTGCACTGCCTCCTGATATTCAGGCGAGTCTTCCGGTTTGTCAAAATCGCCTTTAGCTGCGATCTTGGGCAGAATTTGCAGGGTGGTATCGCCCAGGCGCACCAGGCCGACATACTGGGAGGCTTTGATGGTTTTGCGCCCCACTGTAAATAACGTATTTCCTGATGAATTGTTAAGCCGCTCTAACTGGTCCAGGCGTGGATCATTCAACCCCCAACCCAAATCAGACTGGATCGTTCTTGAATCGTATTCAGTGAAGGTGAAAACATTTTTCTGCAAATTTTGCCTATCTCTTACGCGACATCCTCACCCAGATCCAGCGCAATCCCTTCAAACTGCTCCAGCGCAGACTTCAAATCCTCGATGATCTCCGCGGCCAGAATGTCAGGATCGGGCAGGTTGGCAGAATCCTCGAGGGATTCGTCACGCAGCCAGAAGATGTCGAGGTTGACCTTATCGCGGGCAACCAGCTCATCGTAGGCAAAAACGCGCCAGCGGCCTTCGGGGTTTTCGGCTGACCAGGTTTCGGTGCGTTCGTGGCGGTTTTCAGGGTGATAACACTTGACGAAATCGTCCAAATCTGCCCGGTCGAGCGTGTTGGTTTTGAGCGTGAAGTTCAGATTGGTGCGCAGATCGTAGATCCACAGTTTTTCGGTTGAGGCGATCTCGCCCCCGGTACGGCGATCGAAGAACAAGACGTTGGCTTTGACACCCTGGGCATAAAAAATGCCAGTCGGCAGGCGCAGCAGGGTGTGCAGATCGCACTCCTGGAGCAGGTTCTTGCGAATTGTCTCGCCTGCGCCGCCTTCGAACAGGACGTTATCAGGCACGACGACTGCCGCCCGCCCGTTGATTTCGAGCATTTTGACGATGTGCTGGACGAAGTTGAGTTGTTTGTTGCTGGTGGAGGCCCAGAAATCATCGCGCTCGATCACCGTGGACTCGCGTTTGGACTCGCCCGCGTCGGTAACGGTCGTGATGCTGGATTTCTTGCCAAAGGGCGGGTTCGAGAGTACCATGCTGAAGCTGGAACCAGGCTTCTTGGCCAGGCTGTCTTCCACCCGGATGGGTGTTTCCAGACTTTCCAACCCGATCCCGTGCAGGTACAGGTTCATCACGCACAGGCGGGCGGTGTTATCGACAATTTCCCAGCCGTGCAGGGCTTTGTGGCGCAGATGGTTCCACTGGTCGTAGTCGAGCGGTTTGTAGGTTTCGGTGATGTAGTCGTAAGTGCGCAGTAAAAAGCCGCCGGTGCCGGCTGCCGGGTCGGCGATGGTGTCGCCCGGCTTGGGGCGCATAACATCCACAATCGCTTTGATCAGCGCGCGGGGAGTGAAATACTGGCCGGCGCCACCTTTCACATCTTGAGCATTCTTTTCGAGCAGGCCTTCGTAGATTTCGCTCTTGATATCGACATCCAGCCCGCCCCAGTTTTCGCTGTCGATCAGGTCGATCAGGCGGCGCAGGCGGGCCGGGTTCTGGATGCGATTCTGGGCTTTGCGGAAAATGACACCAATCAGTCCGGGTTGTTTGCCCAGCGCCGTGAGAATGTGGATGTAGTGCGCTTCGAGCGGCTCACCATCCAGGATTTCGCCTTCTTTTTTGAACAGGGTCCGCCAGCGCAGTTCCGCTGGGATGGAGCTGGGCTTGTTAAATTGGGCGTTCTCATCATCCATTTTCAGGAAGATGAGATAGGTGAGCTGCTCGACATAATCGCCATAGGAGATGCCGTCGTCGCGCAAGACGTTGCAGTAGTTCCAGACGCGCTGGACGATGGTGGAGGATTGAGTAGACATCATTTTCCTAATCAGTATCTGTCTGATAAATCTGAATTCCATCAATATAAAATATATAAGGTTGGCTGGATGATGCACCAACTACTTCCCCGTTAAAATAGAATTTAGAAGCCTTAATTTCATCTACGGATTCGCCCAAGGCTCTGGAAATATCCAAAACAAAAACCTGCCACTGGTCAAATTTTTCAGGGGTAATACTCGTACAGATATCGTTGGGCTTTTCAATAAAACATACTCTGGCCCACTTGATGTTGATGCCTGTTTGCTGCGGCCAGTAGACTTGACCAATAATCAACCGTGCTTTTAATGGCTGGTCGTAAAGAATAAAGGATTGTTGATTTGGGCTTGAAACAGAGATGGCCAAAGAGCTGTTTCCAGAAAAAGCCATTTTATTGGATACTACAAAGGTAGCCAGGCTGCCATCGCCCCAACCAAAAGCCCATTGCGATGTTTCAGATGGTTCTTCAAAATCCAGATATGCAAACTGCTCAAACGGCCAGACAATACTTTTTTGCGCGCTAACCAGCCCGGATTTTTCAATATCGCTGATTTCGATGACATAACCATCCAAAACGGTATCATCACTTCGAATAGCAATTAACCCCAATTGCTGGATCTCAGAAGGCACCACCCAGGTCATCGAATTAAAGTTCTCAAAACGATGTGTGCCCTCGCGAATGACCACCATCTCCGAAGACTTGTTCTCAATTTCCTGCTGCCCAGTATTCAGGCTTCCGCCAATGAACATACTCTGGTTATTTTTATTGTTCGAGTTGGCTTTATACCAGACTGAATGAATGGTGATCCAGTCACCCGCTTTGGCATTAATCACAGGATTTGGTTCCCGGCGCAAGTCCAGAACCTGTTGGAAGCCATCACTCACAGAATAAACGACTGCAACAATATTGACATCAGGCGGAGAATTCCACCAGGCCGTTCCGCCCATTTGGTTGAGTTTTATGGGCCAAATGGTTGAGCCTTCCTGGCCTGCCGGACCTTGATAGTTCAATCTGACATCGATTGTTTCCCAGCTTTTCAGAACATCCCAGGAATCGCTGGCATATTTACCCGTGCTCTCACCGAGAAACCGGTAATCATCTACAATCTTGACACTCTCAAGAGAAGTTAAGCCGGGTTGCAGAATGGCGACGGGCGTTTCGCCAATATTTTCTTTGCCATTCGCGAGAAATTCAGCCCAGACTTTAAATCCGGCCAATTCAGGCGGTGCAAAGACAGTAATTTCAAAAAACTTGAGTGGGAAAGTTGTACCAGCCGGAATGCCAACCGCAGTGGCTGTCAGCAAATCAACCTGGTGTGGATTCCAGCCCCCTGATGCATATTTCATACTAACAAGTGATACGCCGCTTAGGGAAGAAACCACTCTTGGCGCATTATTTTCCTGTGCTGTCGAGTTCAATCTTAAAATCAAAGGAGAAAAAAGCTCAGCAGTCACAATCCAAATAACCCCTGCGAAAATCAAGCCAACCCCAACATATTGCATGCCTAACCGCATTTTGCGAGGCATTTGGGGATTAAATTCAAAGTCCTTGATTTTCAAAAAAGGTTTCTGGTTTACCAATATTGAGGCAATATCCCTTGAAATCAGGCTGATTATTCCAAGAATTAACCCAATGCCAATAAATAGCAATTGAATGAGATAGACTGTCAAAATACATTCCCAGGCCGTCCAATTCGGATTACACATGCCGACCTCCTACATAATTCTCAATTACTTCAACGAGCATCCCTGCATCAATATCACTGCTTGGGCTGGCTGTTCCGTCGCATCAATGCGGATAACGCATCGCTTGTTCGCTGGGTTTGCTCGTAAACACCAGCCAGCAACCAAAGACCCTGCCCAAGAGCTGCCAGAAACAAACCCTGTAAGCCAATCGCACCACCGCCCAAAACCCTTGCCAGAACGATCAAACCTGTCATATCGGGGATAATGCTGGGCGCAGATGGTTTTTCCGGTTGACCAAAACCAGAAAAAACGAACCCGACGGCCCCAAGGATAATCAGCACGCCCAATATTATAAAAATAACGGCTGTGATTCGCGCGAATGCTTTCATATTTGCTCCTCTTTGCTTCGATGAATAAATTTACGCGAGTTTTCCCTCAAACGCGGACTTGAGCACCGACTGCCTCAGCTTGGATGCCCGCGCCACGGATGCCGCCATCACGGACTCAATCTCTTGCGACATCGGCAACTGCCAAACAGTAAGGTGAAATGACAGTTCTATCATCTCTATCGGACCCATTTCATTTCAAACATTTCATCGTCATGCCCAATAACTATGAATTTCGATTCTATGGGGAAAATTTTCGGATCAATCTCGACATTTGCATAGGGATTTTGAACATACCAAGATTGCAGGTATCTCGAATTCTTAGTGTTGTCATACCCTATTTTAAAAACAAGGGTGCCTGTGACACTTTTATGTCGTATCTCACGGCCAAAATAATGAATACCCGATTGATCTACTTTCTCTTCAACTACTTTTTCTGTATCAGGGTCGTAGACAATCGTCGTTCTACCTAACCAAGCCTCAGATACTTCTTCTGCTGACAAGTGAGACGGCTCTAAAAAAATAGCGATCACATATGGAAATCCCGCCTTCCTCAAGGCTTTATGTTGCTCTGCCTTTTTGCTAAGCGGTGTTTTTAAAATATCGGGATTTACCCAAAACCCTTCAGAGCTAACTACTCCAACTTTTTTCAATGATGTTCTTAGTGTTGCAGTTAGATTGAGGCTATTTCCAATAGCATCATCATATGCAAATCCATCTTCAGGCTTCGTATCTAACCATAGACTAACTATTTTGACAAATTCAGCTACAACAATTGGTTTACCCAACTTCTTGATTTTCAAATTTACTGAAAACGGTTTTTGAATACTTGAAAGCGCTGACCATATTCGGTTAAATTTCCGCTTCTTTTCTCGTTCTTCGGGCGGTTTCAAAAAAGCCTTTGCTTCAATTGCTAACTGACAACCTGGGACATTCAACACAAAGTCGGGGAAATTCCCTAATATCTCTGGTTCAACTGTTACACTAAAGTGCTCAATTAGCCAGCCATAAAGCATGATTTCAAACCAGACGCCAATATGCTGCTCTGGCAAATCATTTACAAACCTTCCCAACCAATCTTTTTGTTTTTCTGGACTTACTCGGGTAAACAAGCTTTCCAAAAGCAGTCTTTCACCAGAATAGCCTTCATGCCTATCAAGAAAAACTACTTCGGGAACTTCATAGTTTGGCAAGTCCCGATATTTTTCACGCAATTCGATCATTTTTGGAGAGTCAAAAATCATCCCAACCTCCCCTCAAACGCGGACTTGAGCACCGACTGCCTCAACCGCCCCGCCCGCGCCACGGACGCCACCACCACGGACTCGATACCATCCCCATAGGGGGAGAAGATGCCGTTGTCTCGCAGGATGCTACAATAACTCCAGACACACTCGATGATGGTGGATGATCTATTATTCATGTTTTCAAATCAAGGTTAGTTGAACATATTCCTAAGATACAGTCTTCTCATTGACGAAATAAACAGTTGGTATCACCGATAATTATCACATCTAAATCCTGTAATTCATTTTCTTGCACTGGATTATTATTAACAAAAGTGCCATTTGCCGAATTCAAATCCTTAATAAACCAACTTCGACCTCTTAATTCCAAAACCGAATGATATCTCGACACCTTTTCTGTGTTAAGAATTACATCATTGTCGGCGCTCCGGCCCACAGATAATCTACTTCTTCCTACAAGAGAATAAACTGCTTCCTTGTTATTTTCTTTATCTTCTACAATCAAGCATGTACCAACTTCAGTTATATTTCTTGCACGTTCGATAAAATCAGCAGAATACTCATTCTTTGGGGAACTAGTACTAGGATAGTAACTCGCTAGTATTGGTTGCGACATTTGATTAGGCAAAACATCATCCTTGGACTCAAACTTTTCCATAGTTTGTTCATCCTCACGAATTAGCTCTTTTTCTATCTCGCCCGTAACACCCTGCACCAAGGTTGTTAGATCAACTGGGTGATAAGACGGTAATGCTTCTACTAAATCGATAATTGTTGAGAAGCGATCAGAAGGTTTTTTTTCCAAACACTTTAGGATAATATTTTCCATTCTAAAGGGAATATTTGGATTTATTCTTGTTGGGGGTATGGGCGGGGTGTTAGCAATTGATAATATTAATTGCATAGGGGTATCCTTATCAGGATAAGGTAGTGAACCCGTAAACAATTGATAAAGAATCACACCTATAGAATAAATATCGGCGCGGCCATCTACAGAATTCCCCATAGCTTGTTCAGGGGACATATACATTGGCGTACCAATAATCTGTCCTTCTCCTGTGATATCCGATGTGTCTGATTCGTCCATGATCTTCTTCGCAATTCCTAAGTCAATTAAGACGATGCGTCCCCAACGATCAAGCAGAATGTTACTTGGCTTAAGGTCTAGCCGGATAATTCCCAAATTGTGTAGATAAGAAACCGCACTTAGAATCGGGGTCATTATTGTCAAAGATGATTGGAGATCAAAAATTTTTCTTAAGCTCATCACTCTTTTTAACTCAACGCCATCAATATATTCTAAGACTAGAAAAGCTTTCTCATCTAATTGTCCATAATCATAAAACTTGACAATATTTGGATGTCTTAATTGATTAAGAATTTTCCCCTCCCGCATGAATCTAATCAACAACTTCTCATTCACTAATCTGAGAATTTTTATTGCAACAAATCTCTGAAAATTGGGATCCCACGCCCTGAAAACTTCAGACATTCCCCCCTGTCCAATTAATTCATGCAATTGATATTGGGAGAAATCTGCAACCTCGTTCTTGAGTTTAACACTACCAAACTCATCATCAAAATTTATTGTTGAATTCCCAAGCTCTAATAAGCGTCTTCTAGGAATTTTATATTCTTTCTCAGGCACAGAATTTGATTGTTGTATCAAAACTCGGTCAGCCTGATATTCAATAAGTTCCAAATACTCATAAGTTAGTAAATTATCCAACAATAAGTTAATTAAGTTTTCTGTATAGTCATCAGTCAGTGCAATTTTTGAACTCAATTTTCTTGCGGCAACAATTGCATCTCGTTGTGTGAATATTCTATCCCCTTGCCGAAAAACCCAATCAAGCAAGTAATAAACACCCAATCTACGCTTATCTTGGGTTTCTCCTTGATTCTCTTCGCTGGGATTCCCAAAAATATCTTTATTCCCTGCTTCCAAAGCATCTTGTAAACCAGAATAGAACTTAAACCGGCGAATATCTGCCTTTGAAAATGCCAAAAATGGATTAATTCCATCCCATTTAACATGTTGATTAAATGTTCTTATTATTCTTCTCGGCACACCCCTGCCCCTGAATGTAATATATTTGATAAAGGGTCGATATGCTTCTTGACTCCGCTGGTTTATTGACCCTGTTCTGGTTTCAAGCATGATAAGACTCTTGCAAATATCATCAATATCTGACCACATTGCAGGCAAATATTTATTGTATGCAAAAACACTTTCATAGACGCTATCCCCTTTGCCAACATCCTCCAGCCATCTTTCATGTAAATCTTTTCCTGCTATAAAGATAAAGGTAATACCTGATGCTGAAAATAAATTTTTAAGTGTGTTTAGTATCTCGTCAATTATTGGCTGCCCCTCTTTTGTTTTGTACTCATCTAACTTATCTAATTCATCAAATATGAATATGATCTTCAGTTGGACTTTTGTACTAGTTGCCTCTTTCGTTCGACTTAGGAAATTTTTTATATGATTTTGCCTCTTGGTATACCCTCTTCTTAGCTTTCTGGATAAGGAAATTAGATCATATTCGGCAGATTTGTCATCATAGGCGAGAAAAGAGAAATCCATATCTTCTGTTCGCGTTTTCTTAGACAATGCTGAAAATTTAGGAATGAAGCCCATAATTTGGTTTGCAAAAGACAAATCGCTAATCCCCATTTGGCTTTCGGTCGCTAATCCTAATTTACGAGTGAAATTAGCTGAAGTTCTCTGATAGGCCAAGAGCAATTCTTCCTGTTGGGTTTTATCTAAATAGTTAAAAATCCCCTTTTCACTTAATCGGAAATAGAGACTTCGTATAATATAATGCATAAGTTCGCCCGCGGTAACAGGTCGGGCTAAGTTTAAGTGGATATCTAAAACATCCATCTCTCCAATTTTGTTTTGCAACCAGGGAAGATTTTGTTTGATTTCATGAATGACTCGGTTTACAAAAGATGTTTTACCAACACCTCTATATCCGGTAATAAGAAATGCCCCCCCATCTGATAACAAAATTCTTTGGATCATTTCACGTAACTCTTTGTCTCTCCCTACAAATCTTGATTCTAAAATTTTATTACTGGTTGCTTCGGTTTCGTCGAACGAGATCGGTTCATGCAAAAATCTAAAATATGGTTGCAAGGGAATTCTGTAGAGATCATCTCTAAAATCATTTGAAAATAAATATGGTGCCTGTGACTGATTGTTCCCAGATTCGGTTGGGTAATTTATTGATCTAATTCGATCCAAAATACCCATAGATATCTTTATTACCATAATAAACAAAAATACAATTAAGCCCGAAACTACTCCTTGTATTAGGTGCAAGATCGGATCAATTCTTATACTCCAAACAAAAACTATTAAAGATTGAAATAAGATGGCTAGACTTAATTTTCCCCAATCATGTTTCTTCAGTATATTAAGCTTGTTGCTAATTCGAAAGCTCAAATAATAATTAAATAACCACCAGGGGGAAGTGATGATCATAGTTGTAATGCCAAATGAAACCATATCGCTCAGAGAATTATGGCCAGTAAACCTTAATAGCTGTATTGTGCCAAAACCTAACGTAAACCAGATTACTGAAGGGAGAAAACAAAAGACAAGAGGAATGAAAATGATCCAGACGACTCGTTCGAGAGATGGAAAGTTGAGATAATCATTAGATTTTGGCCATACAAAAGCGAGAGCAACAACTGTTAGTAGATAGCCCGCCAAAGACCAAATCAATGATATCTCAGAAATTGCCAGACTCGAATTAATTATGATATTGATGCAAATACTGAGACCCATTACGGCAATAAGTATTGTTATTGCTGGTGTTTTCAACCATTTCTTTGTTTTTTTCCATTTATCCCAAAAGCCTACAACAAATTTCAATTCAGACTTTACGATATTCCACGCTAAGCCTAGCTTGAATAATATTTTTAGTATTTTGATAGCCCAAAAAATTAGCAACCCAAATAAAAAACCTAAAATAGGGTAAGCATGGAGGTGCTTATCAGATAGCAAATAAACCAAAATAAAAACGGAAGTTGAAAAAAATAGTAATGTCCAAGTAACAACAGTAACTGGCCCAGCTTCCTTATCATCAATAACATTTGTTACAGCCGCAAATATAATTGCGATTGTAAAAGAAGGAAAAGCCCACACAGATAGATATGCTAATGCAACATATCCATACCTGATACTAGTATCAAAAATTCGATATTGTTCATAACCATACATAAACCAATTGGCATATTTATCAAGAAGCCAGACAAATCCTCCTAGTATTATCTCAACAAATAGTATCGTTGCAAAAAAAACCAAAAAAGGAGTGAGTATCAATTGAAATATTTTTGACTGTGGTTTTTCAAATCCAGGGATAGCTAATGCAATAATTTCCGCACAAATTAAGGTTGCTATCAAACCAAAATAAACAGGTTGCTGAGTAATAGAAAACTGAATGTTTAAGTTGGCAGCAGATGCATAACTACCAAGCAGTAAACCTAGTGACACAGCAGATATGAATTGAACTAAGCTCCAATTTTTTATTTTCATAGTTTCTCCAATTAATATTTTCCCTCAAACGCGGACTTAAGCACCGACTGCCTCAGCCGCCCCGCCCGCGCCACGGACGCCGCCACCACGGACTCGACCTCCTGTGCCACCGACAGCCGCCGCTCCACCTCCGCCACAATCCGCCGCTGTTCGGCCAGCGGGGGCAGGGGAACTTTCAGATTGGCGACTTTTGATAAACTCAAAGTATAAAGACCAGATGTTGAACTGGCGACGCGTGTTATTTGTTCTCTGCCACCATCTGAAAGCAACCAATAAAGCACATATTCAGCAACTTCTTTTGGCTCAAAGCGGACTTTAATAATGTGGTTTTGGTGCAAGCAAGGTGAAATGCTGCCATTCCAAAGTGCCACACGTCCAATTTGGTCTGCACTTCCATTGCCTTCAACTACCAGCAAATCCCCATCTTTCAATAACGTTCGCTGAATTTCGTTTTCTTCAATGCCAATTTCAGAAATTTTATCCAGCCGAAGTTCATTGGCATAAACATTCGCAACTCTGAGATATGGCAGTTTCTTTGGCAGAATATCACGTTTACTATTCTTTGTAAGACCACCGCTTATTTCCCCAATTTCGCCAACCGTAGTCCAGCGCCATCCATCTGGCAGTTCGCCGTCATTCTCAATTCTGCCTTCATCATTCAACAATCTGCCTTCACATGCCGCCTTCAGCACGGACGCTTTGTACCGTTTCAGCCCCGCCCGCACGCGCTTGAGCGCCGCCGCGCCCGCCTCCAACTGCGTAAACAGTTCTTCGATTTTGGCGACAATCCGCTCCTGTTCGGGCAGTGGGGGAACCGGCAATCCAACTTTCTCTAAATTTTTTCTCGAAATTCTTTTGCGCGTGGAACCACTTTGTAAACTTTCGACATCTGCTCGAAATTGTGGCGAATTTATTGCGTGCATTAGCCAACGATGGCTAACTTGATTAGTTCTGATCACACATACATCAACAACAGTTACAGCCTTTTTTGAATCACCAGGGAAAATACATGCTCGCCCTAATGGATCAGGCATGCGAGCAACTAATAAGTCTCCCTTTTCCAAAAAAGTACAACCCAATTCAATGGCCTTTTCATACGTCAAAAATCGGTCAGAACGGTTGCGATAAGAGCCATCACCTATATCAGCAAGTTGAATCAAACGAACATCACCATTAGGGTCTTGGTCTTTGCTCTCAACCCAATCACCATCAACGAATAGATTACCATCACCAAGAACGGTTTCTAAAGGTTGAAATGTCCATCCATCCGGCAAATTACCAATTCCCATTTACCATTCTCCATAAAAGTACGGGCGCAGCGGCGCTGCGCCCCGACAGGGGATCACGCATCCATATCGCGCCGCTGCGCCCCGACGGTCATTCACCCAAACCAGCGTTTAATTCATCCAGCAGCCTCGGCAGGGCCTCGCCAAATAATTTACGTGCCGCAAACTGCCCGCCCTTGTTGTAAAACTCGCCCACCGACAAATCTTCGGGGCGCACGGCCAGGTTCACGCCGATGTGTTCGGCAAAAAAGGCTTCCGAAGCCGGGTTGACTTCGGAAGCCTGCTGCGTCTGCTCTTTTAGCCCAGTTGCGCCACAAACTCCGCCGGGGTCAGGGCTTTCACCGGCGATTTTTCGTAATCTTTGACATCCCGTGTAATAATAAAATCCAGTTCTTCGGCCTGTGCGCTGGCAATCTGGACAGCGTCTTCGAAATCTTTCGTCTCCAATTGCAAAGCGGCCCGTAAAACCTCCCGGTTGACCGGGCTGATTTCAAAGGTATCCATCAAATCGTTCATCATCCGCAGGGCTTGTTTGCGCTGGACTTCTTTTCGCGCAACATAAAAGACATTCACAGGGGTGATTGCGCACAAATAACCTGTGAAACGCTCGTCCTCATGCGCTTGCCAAATTGCGGCGGCTTGTTCGCCAAACGGCTCGCGCGCAAACAGGGCATCCAGGATGATATTGGTATCCAGCAGGGCGCGTATCATTTGTATTTCTCTGCCAGGTAATTGGTGTAGTCCTGCTTGAGTTCATCATCCGTCGGAATGCGCCCATCTTTGGGGCGCAAAGCGCCATATAAAGATTTCAGCGTATGTTTGCGCTTGGCCTTCGGGGCTTCCTGGGTCAGAGAATCCGCCAGCACACGCAACAGCGCCAGTTTTTCGGCTTGCGACATGCGTTTTACTTTGCTGACAACTTCCGTATAAACAGTCATACCGTTACTCCTTTCCACTTTCTATTTTACCGCTAACTGGCCACTGCGAAGTCCCCGAAGGGGGTCACTGCTTACTGATCACTGATCACTGTTCACTACTCTCCCAACACCAAATTCAACTCATCCAGCAGCCCCGGCAGGGCTTCGCCAAACAATTTTAACGCCGCAAACTGCCCGCCTTTGTTGTAAAACTCGCCCACCGACAAATCTTCGGGGCGCACCGCCAGGTTCACGCCAATGTGCTCGGCGATCCGATCCAGCCACCAGCGCTGTTCGGGCGTAAAGTCGCGCTCTTGCGCCGCGAGCCATTCGCGGTATCGCGCCGCCACCCGCTCGGGGTACGGCACCAGTTCCTCGTCCAACTGCAGCGCATGGCGCACCAGCGAAACCAGGTCGGCCAGCACCCGGCGCTCATTCGCCCCGCGCACCCGGTCGCGCTCCAACTGCGCGTACGCCCGCCACAGCCGCTCCGTCGTCCACGTGTGCGGCGGCTGCTCCAGGATGGCGGCCAGTTCCTTGATGGCCGCGAAAGTCAAAACCTTTTTACCACGATCCCCTATCGGGGACGAGCGGACACCAAGGTCACTAAGGTTTTGCTCTTGAACTTCCTTCGTGCTCGCTTGCCCCGCGTTCTTTAGCGGGGTTGTGTCCTTTGTGGTTAAGCTCTTTGGAATGGAAAAAATAATCTGCAGAGCCGTAATCTCATCCTTATGCTGCTCAAGAAACGCCCTAAACGACTCCACCGTCGCGCGCGCCTTCTCGCTATCCTCCGGCGCAAAACCGGCCTCGGTCAGCACATCCACGCTGACCGTGTCCAGCGTCTGCTCGTTGCGCTCGTGGATTTCCGCCAGCAGCGCCCGCAGGTCGGGGTTGGCCGCCAGCGGCAGGATGGCCTGCTCGATCATTTGGGAAAAATCGAAGCTGGCCTGGGCCTCCATAGCGGAATCCGGCTCCAGGGCGGTCAGAATCCCCTGGGCAATTTCCCCAGGACCCAGCCGAGCACCCGGAGCCTGCGCAGTGCCAATTGACATGTTCTCTGTCAATTGGTAAATCCTGTTCCGATCGGCCTCCGTCAACTTCCGATCCAGCTTCACCAGCCGCCCCGCCAGCGACGAGAGCGTATCATCATCCTGCACCCCCAGCGCCACCGCTTCGAGCAACTGACGCAGCGACTGCGAGCGTTTGCGCTCCAGGGTTTGCGTATCAATTTTCTCCTGCTCCACGATCCCCACCGCGTCCACGATCACAAAGCGATCTTTGACGCGCGCATCGGGCGTCACGGCTTGCAGGTCGTTGGGGTTGATCACGCGCGTCCCGCGCCCCAGCATTTGCTCAAACAGCACCCGGCTGCGCACCTGACGCATGAACAGTAACGCCTCCAGCGGCTTGATGTCGGTGCCCGTGGCGATCATATCCACCGTCACCGCCACGCGCGGATAATAACTGTTGCGAAAGTTGGCGATCAGCGTCTCGGGCGGCGTGCCGGTGGCGCGATAGGTGATTTTCTGGCAAAAGGCATCGCCCTTGCCGAACTCCTCGCGCACAATCCGCACGATGTCTTCGGCGTGGCTGTCATCCTTGGCAAAAATCAGCGTCTTGGGCACTTCCGTGCGACCCGGAAAGATTTCGCCCGCCAGCCGGTCGCGGTAGGTACGGATGACGGTGCGAATCTGCCCCTCGCTGACCACCTCGCGGTCGAGTTGGCCCGCCTCGTAGGTCAGGTCTTCGTCCAATTGCTCCCAGCGCTCACGGCGGGTCAGTTTCTCGCGCTTGCCCACCCAGAACCCGGCCTCCACCTTCGAGCCGCTCGTGCCAATCTGCGTCCGAATGCGATAGACCTCGCCATCCACGTTGACCTTATCCGCCACCGCCCGCAGACGGCTGTACTCCATGACAAGATTTTGGTTGAAAAAACCGAAGGTCTGCTTGCTGGGCGTGGCGGTCAGCCCGATCAGGTGCGCGTCGAAATACTCCAATACCTGCCGCCACAGGTTGTAAATCGAGCGGTGGCACTCATCGGTGACGATGATATCGAAGGTCTCGATCGGGATTTTGGGGTTGTAGCGCACTTCCTTGGGCTTTTCGGTGTCGAGCGCGCCGCCCAGGTCGAACAATGACCCTTCTTCGTTTTCCGCGTCGAAGGCTTCTTCGCCCTTCAGCATCGAAAACAAACGCTGGATGGTCGTCACCACCACCCGGTTGACCGGGTCTATGGCATTGCCCTGCAAAAACTGGACGTTATATAACTCGGTGAACTTGCGCCCGTCATCGGGCGTGGTATAGGCCTGGAACTCCTTGAGCGTCTGCCGCCCCAGGTTGGCGCGATCCACCAGGAACAGCACCCGCCTGGCCTTGCCGAACTTCAACATCCGGTAAATGAAACTGACGGCGGTAAACGTCTTCCCCGAACCGGTCGCCATCTGGATCAGCGCCCGCGGCTTATCCACTGCCAGCGAGGCTTCGAGATTGTTAATCGCCTCGATCTGCGCATCCCACAATCCGGTCGTGTTCAACGGGGGATATTGTTGAAACCGGGCGCGCAACGTTGTAGGGGCGACCCACCCGGATCTATCAGAATCGCTCTGCAAATCTTGACGGGTCGCCCCTACCCCGATATCCAACCAATCCGCCAGCGTCTCCGGCCTGTGGAAGGTAAACACCCGCCTTGACCTGGGCTGCGGGTCGCGCTCATCCCTGAACAAGGTCTCCACCCCGGTGCTTTCATACAAAAACGGCAGCGGCAACGTCACATGTGGGATATTCGCCGGCAACCCAATCGAATACTGCCCCGCCTGCTCCGCCACCCCTGAAAGCGTCACCCCCTCCGCCTTGGCCTCCACCACCCCGACGGCCTTCCTGTCCACGAACAGCAGGTAATCTGCAAAACCTGTACTTCGACCTTGCTCAGTATTCATCTGCAACGGAAACTCGCGCACAGCGATTCCGCGTCCCGCATACAAATTCATCCGGGCGCGGTCTTGCACCACCCAGCCGCAAGCGGCCAACTGGGCATCAATATTTTCTCGGGCGAGAGATTCGGGGGTAGGGGGCATAGATTTAACTACATTCTCACGCTATTTCTGTTTGAGTTGATTTTTCCATAACTCAGAAACTTCTTTCGCTAAGATTTTCTTCCTAATTTTCTCTCCTTCTATACCCATATCCAATAAAATTTCATGAACAAATTCCATTACGCCTAAGAACGATTTTTCTTGTTCGTGGGTTAAGTGCCACATTGGTAAATCTGGCCAATCTTTACGGATTTGAATACTGATTAATTGTATTGCAGCAAAAAACTCCTCGAAAGCATCATGAGCAAAATACCAATATATCCATTCTTTCCTGACTATACCGGCGGACTGGAGCTTTTCTAGAATTTCACGTTCAGAAGCAAACTTCAACCCATAAAATGTTTCAGATTTAGATATTAACGTATAGCCTTTTTCTTTCCATGTACTCATTTTTTCTATTAAAAGCTCATGATCAAATCCAGAGCCTCTTTCTCCAGTATCTAGCATTGACCAACTGGTTATCAATCCTAGTATGAAGTTCCAGCCATCCCAATTGAGTTGGCTTTTTATGGCCAACAATTGCCGAAAATACTGCTCGAATAGGCTCGCTCTAGTTCTGCTAATCCCGCTAATTTCACTTTGCGAAAGGATCATATACAAAAGCAAAGGCACAATTGGCTTTTTTCCGAAATATTGGATCTGTTTTTTTGCAAATTCAATACTCTCTCGATCAGTAAGATATTGTGGCAATAAATTGTTAACCAAATCTGGCGTTAAAGGCTCTAAATCAAAAACTATTACATCATTCGGCAAATCAAGAATCGGGCGTGTCGATATAATAAAACGACAATTCTGATAATCCGCATTGGTTGCCACTTTGATGATTTCTTCCAATGCACCCTGGCTGCTCACTTTAACTTCGGAAACAGCGTCAAAAAGAACTAAATACTTGCCAGCCTCTAATTGACTTTGAACAATTGCACTATCAACTGCAACTTTGTCCCTTTCTCGTAGCGTAGCTGCAATAGCGTCAAGGAAATCTTTTTCGTAAAATGCAGGTCTAATAAAAATTGGCTTATAACCTTTTAGAGAATCTGGGAGTTCATTCTTTATTGCTAAAAAGGCAAATCTAGCCAATAGGGTTGTTTTTCCCGCTCCGCCAACACCAGTCACGATTATTGGACACTGTGGCCCCAACGATTCACTCACGCAAGATATTAATTCACTACCGGACCTTGAGATCAGAACCTTATTAGTATTTTGATTTCTTATAGGAATGCCAAAAAACTTATTGTGTCCGGCATTCGTAACATCCTTTTGCATTAGAAGTCGTTCAGGGTAACCAATAAATAATAGCCAACCAAATAACTGAGGAACAATCATGAGAGGTTTTGCTATTAAGGATGCTAAAAATGAGCGGGAAAAAATAACGCTTCCGCGCTTTGAAGCTAAAAATAGCAAGGCTAAAATGCTTGTTGCATAGATGGATAAAATACTCAGCAGGCTAGAAACTATCCGGGAACCAGTATCTTTTATGTTTTCGTGGACAATGGTTTCAAAAGGAAAAGAATCTGTTGCGATTGGAGTAAGAGTCGAAGGAGCGGATGTTAGCGTTACCGCGGCGAAATTCGTTGAAGCAGGTGTAGGTGCAATGATTACTGATGGAATTGAGATTGGCCTTGTTGGCAATAAAGTAATTACTGGAACAAGATTTACACTAGATTGTTGTCTTCTTAAATTCTGTACCAAAACCGATTCTATAATTACTAGAATAATCGTGGCCACAGTCAACACACCCCGCGCTATCTGAGAGAGTAGCTGTCTATTTGTAAGGTCCGCGCTAAGTCTTATAAATCCTATTTCGTTAGGACGCAAATCATTTGAGCGTTCTTTAAGCCAATAGCTGGATTGTTTCAAAAATGTTCCTGATAAAAGGGCACTACGATCATGACCTGTATTTTCCCAGAACATAAATCTTGAATTAAAGTTTTCCCGCCAATTAAGAAAAATCACATCTTGATCTAGCCAATTCCTCAGTATTGCCCAATTCTGCAATAAAGCCTCGTGAGCAATTTCAAGTGTTATCTGCCCGGAAGGGGTTCTCTCTAAAGTTATTAGTCGAAAATTAGCAAGCATATTTACTAATTTTCGACTGTTATCATCGATAGCTATATCATCTAAAGATCGCTTGGAACGGGTAGTTGGTATGCCTCGTGCCTCATCTCCAAACCGGATCAACGATAGAAATATTCGTCTACTAATTTCTTGCTCTCTAGAGTCAAAAGTGTAATATGCGAAATCAGCTGATTGAGCAATACTACCCGATAATCCTCCAATATTCCTGTAGTTTTCATGAGTTAATCGCCCATTTCTTCGCAATTCCCATAATCGTGTTAATGTAAATTCTAACAAAGGCAATATTGTGCTGCGCGCCAAACCCTTTGAACGGTCGGTTTCACAGGCATCGGTAATGATAACATCCACTAAACCCTCATCAAAAGTAAGCCCTACAGATTTAGCAGGCTCAACAATCATTGCCTCCAATTCATCTTGTTCCAAAACGGGTGGGATATTCACCAATCCACGTTCCAACCATTCTGCTAATACAGTTGCATCGTGCAAAAACCGGCTGTAGAAATCATCTCGCAAACTCAAAACCACCGTAATTGCAAGAGGGGCATCCAGCAACTGCGCCAATTCAGCGATAAACTTTTGCCGAATATCTTTAGGAGCGGAAACCAGAACTTCTTCAAACTGGTCAATGAATAACACCAAACGAGTTTTATCTTGGCGATCTGCCAGCCAGGTTTTTACAGCACTTTCCAAGCCCCCTTGCGGGTTGATAAAACCTACGCCCGCTAACTGCTCAAACGGATCATTCGCCGGGCGAATGATAACAATCTCCCATTTCTGGCTGCCTGGCACTTTGCCCTGGCGCAGCGCCGGTATCAATCCCGCTCGCACCACTGAGGATTTACCGCTGCCCGAAGGCCCCATCACCGCCAAGAAACGCGGCTCGCGTTTCAGGCTATCAATCAGTTTTTGCACCACCTTTTCGCGTCCAAAGAAAAACGGCGCATCTTCTTCGTTGAACACATCCAGGCTACGGTAAGGGCATATCTCCGTCAACCAGAGATTTGGGCTTACTTCACGAATAACTTCAACCGAGGTGGCAAAGGTGGTCTGGATATTGCGCGAATTCTGTTCTTTTTCTAGCAGCCCTTTCCCCTTTGTTACCATCCCAATCACAACACGGCGCTGCTCATCCAAAACCGGTCCACCGCTCATGCCGTGATCAGGCTCTTGGGAACTCAACTGCACCAGGCGCCCATTGTCCACAATGCCCACGATTTTGCCGCGCGCGCCAATCCCTTGCACATCGGTCACGGTGGCATAGCCGTAGGCGTAAAAGTCATGTCCGGCGCTGCCAGCGGCGTTGCCCAATGGCAGGGGTGAAACGCCATCTGGCACATTTTCCAAACGCAAAACGGCAACATCGCCTTTATCAACATCCCGCCAGTATTCAGGCACAACCAGGGCATTCAGTTTTTCCGTCCGCCCATCGAAACGCACCTGAACGGTATCTCCATCGATGGCATCCGCTGCCATAACCACATGTGCGCAGGTCAAGATCAGGGTTTCGCTGGCAAGAAAACCTGTCCCGATGACTTTACCATTTCCATTAAGTACCGCAACAATACTGTCTCGAATGTTCATTCTTTACTCGCCTTACTAAACCAGAAAACTTCTATATGGAATGATTGTACAGGAGAACTTGAGTGAGAGAATTGGAAATAGGGCATGGGGTTATGGGGTTGGGATCTCACTTGGTTCAGATTCGATGGGCAGGTTTGGACAAATAGCCTGATAAGGTTCTTCGCCAAAATATAATTTCCATTCACCGATCATTAAGTTACGCGTCAAATTAGCACATGTATTCATGATCAAGTCTTCTGGTCTCCAAGGCCAAACACGAGCAGTTCTATCAACTCCACCTGAAATCACATACTTGCCATCGGGGCTAAATGCAGCAGATTTGACCAAGTTATTATGGGACATTCGTGCGATTTCCTTGCCACTTATTGCATCCCACACTCGAGCTGCTTTGTCGTCCCCTGAAACCACATATTTGCTATCTGGGCTAAACGCCACAGAATTTACCACTCCATCATGGTTTAGGTTGACAATTTCCTTGCCAGTCAAAACCTCCCACACTTTGACAATATGCCCACCACCGGAAACGATATTTTTGCCATTTGGGCTAAAGGCAACTGAATAAACAAAATTTGTATGTACAGTTTGAGATATTTTACTACCCGTCATTGCATCCCATACTTGGGCTACTTTTGCATCACCAGAAACGAGATAAAGTCCATCCGGACTGAAGGCAACGCAGTAGACCTGACTATCATGAGCCATACGAGCAATTTCCTTGCCGGACAGGCCTTCCCATACACGAACGGTATGATCAAAGCTGCCCGAAGCCACAGATCTACTATCCGGGCTAAATTTAACAGACTCTACTTTATCATCATGCTTCATCCGGGCTATTTCCATACCAGTTGATAGGTCCCATACTCGCGCAGTGAAGTCGTAGCTACCTGAAACCAGGTACTTTCCGTCCGGACTGAAATCAATTGAATTCACCAAGTCTTCATGGGTCATGCGCGCGATCTCTTTTCCTGTTGCGACATCCATTACTATGATATTGTGCCCCCCACCAGAGGCTACATACTTCCCGTCTCTGCTGAAGGAAACTGAATAAACAGTATCATCGTGAAGCACTCGAAAGATCTCAATATCATCCCTGATATTCCTCACACGAGCTGTATGGTCGCTGCTTCCAGATGCTGCGTATTTCCCATCTTTGCTGAAGGCAACTGAGTAAACCCTGCCAGCATGGGCCATCCGAGTGATTTCCGCGCTCGTGATTGTTTCCCAAACCCTTACCAAATTATCATCACCACCTGAAACAACATATTTCCCGTCCGGGCTAAAGGCAGCCGCATACACCTGACTACCGTGGGTCATCCGGGCGAGTTCATCACCATAAATTGCATCCCACACACGGGCTGTTTTGTCGCTGCTCCCTGAAACTACATATTTACCATCAGGGCTAAAAGCGATAAAAAATACACTGCCATCGTGGGTCATACGAGCTATTTCTCCTCCACTTTCTGCATCCCATACGCGGGCCGTTTCATCACGACTTCCTGATGCCACATATTTTCCATCAGGGCTAAAGGCGACAGAAGTTACTGCACCTGTGTGAACCGCCCGAGCTTGCGCTTTGCCGGTTGCCGCATCCCACACGCGCACTGAATAATCATCACTTCCGGAGACTACGCGAACTCCATCTGGACTTATGGCAACTGTATGTACTGGTTTGTCAAACTTCATTCGGGAGATTTCTTTGCCAATCGTAGCATCCCATACCCGAGCATTTTTGTTGTCACCTGAGACTAGATATTTTCCATCTCGGCTGTAAACAACAGAAAATATGGGCCCCGTATTGATTTTCATTCGGGTGACCTCCGTGCCAGTCGATGCCTTCCAAATACGGATAATTTGCTCTGCACCCGCAGCAACATATTTTCCATCCGGGCTAAAGGTGACCGAATTTACCGCGCCGTCCTGGCTCAATCTGGCAATTTCATTCCCGTTCACAGCATCCCATATTCGGACAGTCCTGTCACGACTCCCCGAGACGATATACCTGCTATCTGGGCTGAAAGCAACTGAATACACCAGATCTTCGTGCTTCATCCGAACAATCTCTCTACCGGTGGCTGCGTCCTGTACGAGTAAAGTGTTTCCCCCGCCTGAAACTACATATTTCCCATCCTGGCTAAAGGCAACACACCGCACTACACCATCTTGAGTAGTGCGGAAAACCCAATGTGCCGCGGTATTGTTCAATAGAACCTGTGATGCATCGCTAGATGGAATTATTTGCATAGATCTAATAGCAAGCAGAACAGCAATCATCTGCTTCGAGTTTCTCGTCGCATTAATGGTTTCAGCCTGTGCTACCAGCTGGTGGGCCAGGGCGATTTGGGCCTGGCGCAGGGCCTCGTTTCGCTGTAAAAGGGCAGCAACGGCAAGGGCTATCATTACAACCAAACCAATCGACAAACCGAAAACAACCAATCTCCTTCGCTTTTCACGCGCGATTTGCTCTCGATGCCGGAAATCATCTATCCATTTATCCAGAAGTTTCCATTCTCTCAGCAAAGCATCATGGATAATTTCTACAAATTGTTGACCCGTTTGGTATTCTCTATGCGCTGATAGCAATCGCGCTTGCACCAACGTTCCGACAACCTGCTCATCGTTACCCTTTTTACGTCCAACTACCAATTCATTAATCGGAATTACTCGCCGTGTATCGGGAATTTGTTCTTTTTCGTCCCCAAGATGTACTAACCTACAAAAAATCTGTTCCGTTAGTTTTCGTTCATTCGGGCCAAACTCATAATATACTCGGTCAGCCCATTGCGAAAGGCTGCCGGTTGTTCCTCCAATATTTTTGTAGGCGTCGTGAGTCAATCGGCCATCTTTGCGCAGTTCCCATAATTGCGTCAGCGCAAATTCCAACAATGGCAAAATTGTACTGCGTGCCAGACCTTTCGAGCGGTCGGTTTCGCAAGCATCTGTGATAATTACATCTGCTAAACCTTCATCAAAGGTAAGCCCAACGGAGTTGGCCGGTTCAACAATCATAGCCCGCAAGTCATCTTGTTCCAATACGAGCGGGGTATTTATCAATCCGCGTTCCAACCAGCCTGACAATGCAGCGGCATCATGCAAGAAGCGGCTGTAAAAGTCATCGCGCAGGCTCAGAACCACCGTAATTGCTAAAGGTGCGTCCAGCAACTGTGCCAATTCAGTAATAAATTTTTGACGAACATCTTTTGGGGTGGAAACCAACACTTCTTCGAATTGATCAATAAACAACATCAGGCGCGTTTTATCCGGTCTGTCTGCCAGCCAGGATTTTACAGAACTTTCCAGCCCTACTTTTGGATTGATAAACCCTGTGTTTGCCATCTGTTCAAAGGGATCATTTGCAGGGCGAATAGTAACAACATCCCATTTCTGGCTGCCTGGCACTTTGCCCTGGCGCAGCGCCGAGATCAATCCCGCCCGCACCACTGATGATTTCCCGCTCCCCGATGGTCCCAGTACCGCCAGGAAGCGCGGCTCACGTTTCAGGCTGTCGAGCAGTTTTTGCACCACCCTCTCGCGTCCAAAGAAAAACAGTGCATCTTCTTCGTTGAATACATCCAGGCTGCGGTAGGGACAGATTTCGGTAAGCTGGAGTTCAGGGCATAGATCGCGGATAACTTCGGTCGATGTGGCAAAGGTGGTGTAAATATTTCGGAGACTTTTATCTTCATTCGCCTGATTTTTCCCCTTCACCACCATCCCAATTACTACCCGTCGCTGCTCATCCAGTACCGGTCCACCACTCATGCCGTGATCAGGTTCTTGGGAAGTCAACTGTGCCAGGCGGCCACTGTCCACAATATCCACGATTTTGCCACGTGCGCCAATTCCCTGCACATCGGCCACAATGGCGTACCCGTAGGCGTAAAAATCATGCCCGGCGCTGCCGGCAGCATTGCCAAGCGGCAGGGGCGGAATACCCGGCGGCAGCGAGTCCACACGCAGGAGCGCCACATCCTTCTCATAACTGGGGCTGAAGAAACGTTGATCAACCATTGCTTCGGCTCTTGAATTGTCAGAAAAACGGATAGTCACGCGCTCGTCCAATCCCGCCGTGGCCTGCTCTACTACATGCGCACAGGTCAGAATCAAATTCTCCCTGGCCACAAATCCCGTGCCGACAATATTATTTTTGGTATCAAAGATGGCAACAACACTTTTTTGAAATTCCATAACACCCCGGCAGGATCAGCGTAATCAGCGATTTGTTCAACTTGCCTAATACAAAGTTAAGTGTATTGGAAATGAATAGCTGCGTCAAATGATATACGTACCTTTTAAGTGTACTCTTTTTTGTTCCATAATCGACCCCAAACCGCTCCAAAATGCTTCCATTCTGCAAAATCTCCGCTGTCAAATGTAATTGAGTTACATGCGGTTGTGCACTCAGAAATTTTCGAGGCTATACTTGAATATATTTCGAGATCTCGGGAGGAACAGCATGGGAATCAGACTTGACGTTGCGCGACTGGCCCGCAAAGGCTTCTGGCTATTTTTGCTTTTGTTCATCTTGATTATTATTGGCTGTTCTGGCATAACACCTGTTCCCAGCACGCCAACCCCCACCCTTTCACCGACCGCCAGGCCTGAAAAGGCTTCCTACCAGCTTTCATTGGAGAAAAGCATTGGTCAGGGCATTGCCCAGGCTGCCGACTGGTCACCCGATGGACAGACCTTTGCGATGGGCACCTCGCTACAAGTTGATCTATATGACTCCAAAACGCTGAAAGTGATCGACTCGTTCGATACCGGGCAGCCCAACCAAGGGGTCAAATTCAGCCCGGATAGTCGCCTCCTGGCTATCGCTCTAAAGGACGGAGCAGTACAAATCTGGGATCTATCTCAAAAACGCAAGGCCCACTCCTTTATCGGCGGCGGCCTCCAATGGGGGTACGGTTCCGGTCAGATCCTGTGTTTTAGCAGCGACAGCCAAAAACTGGCTATTGCGGATTACCAAACAATCTACATTCTGGATGTAACGAGTGGAAACTTGCTGGATACGTTTCCAGGGCATGGAAATAGCATCGTTACCGCCGCATTCAATCAACCAGGAAATATCTTGCTGGCTGCCACCAGCCGGCAAATTTTTGTCAGAGATTTAACCAGTCGTGAGCTTATATATCCTTCAATAGAACTGAAGGAGGATTTACAGTCTGTATTCTTTGACGCCACAGACAATCGTTTTATTACGATCAGCGTTTTAGATACTTATCGAGAAGGCGGGGGAGGCTTTGACTATACTTCTCATCTCCGTTTTTGGGATCTCGCAACCGGAGCCCTGAAAGACGAATACGAAATGTCGCGCTCAGATATTTATGACGTCGCGGTCAATCTAACCCAAGGGAAAATCATTTTAGGCGGCGATAAACGCATCGAAATCTGGGATATGTCTGCCAGGAAAATCGTCAAAACCATATTGGCCGATTATGATAGGGTTGATACGCTAGCGCTCAGCCCGGATGGCAGCCAACTCATTTCGATCATCGGGCGTTGGACGGGTGTAGCGCAACTCTGGGATTTATCCACCTACAAAGCGGTCAAAAACTTTGACCAATATTCCATCGGAGCCAATGTTCAGTTCAGTCCAGATGGCCGCCTGGTAGCCGAAGCAGGGAGGAATCGGCTCATCCAGGTGAGAGACACCCAGAGTGGAAAGCTCTTGTATTCGGTGGAAGGCAACCAACCCATGAGCTTCAGTCCGGATGGGAAGATCCTGGCTTTTGCCATAGGCTCCCCCAGTCAAATACCCATGTCAAAATACAGTGACAATCTCTCGCTCAAGATGGTCGATGCGGAAACTGGCCAATCTTTGTCTGATGGCTTTTTTAACTGCACCACTCTCTCTGCCATCGCTTTCAGTCCGGATGGAAAAACGGTTGTCTATGGTGGAGAATATCGTGACTACTGCAAGCTGCAAATCCGGGAGGTCAAATCTGGGGAAACCGTTCTCGATCTTAACTCAATTGAAGGAAACGAAAATCTTCGCTTTGAAACCCTGGCGTTTAGCCCGGATGGGAACAAACTGGTCTTGGGTGGATATCGATCCGCCATTCTGGAGGTGAAGACAGGTAAAAAATTGCGTGAGTTTGGGAATTATTCCGATGCAAAAGTTGCCCTCAGCCCGGATAGCAGGTATTTGGCGCTGAGCGGTGGCAACAGCGTGAAAATATCAGACCTGGCTACCAGCCAAATCCTGTTTACCTTGGAAACAACCCAAAACACAATTAACCGGCTGGCCTTCAGCCCGGATGGCCAGTTACTGGCCATCGCCGGGGAAGGGCTGGAGCTTTGGGATGCCTGGACCGGGCAGCCGCTCTCCAAGGAAGAACACCTGTCCTCGCGGATTAACGGCCTGGTTTTTGACCAGGATGGAAATGGTCTTTTAATCGTCAAAGAAGATAGCGCCATCCAGCATTGGAAGATCGACCGCGAGTCCAAAACCACCCGGCTAGCCCGCCCCACCCCCACCTTAATTCCTACGCCCACCCCCACCCGGGTAATCGTCGAGGTCGAGATTCCCAAGGTTGCGGAATTGGGGAAAGGCATCAGTTCACGAGTCTACTATTCGCCTGACGGCAAAATCGCTGCCTTTATGGATGGTGATAACCTGGCCTGGTTCGACGTTTCTACTTTTGAACAACTGGGTAAGCTAGAAATGGGAAATGCAA
The DNA here is from genome assembly GCA_002412925.1 of Anaerolineales bacterium UBA5195. GTDB lineage: Bacteria > Chloroflexota > Anaerolineae > Anaerolineales > Villigracilaceae > UBA5195. The sequence continues at coordinate 28,886 of DHVZ01000023.1, forward strand.
TCGGACAGACAACCGGACAGTTGGTTTTTAGTCCCAATGGAAGGATCGTGGTGGCCGACACGTACATGGGCGCTCAAATCGTGGATCTGCAAACCAAAGAAATCTTGGGTGGGGTCTCCGGTGGAATGGGTTCCGCGTTCGGTTATACCTTTACCAACGACAGTCAGTATCTGGCCTATGGCATCGCAGACCGAACCACCGGCGGGCCCTATGAATCCATCGGTCTCTGGAGTGTTGCCACTCGCCAGGGGGTTGGTGATCATTATGGCGAGGAAGGCTTTTTCCCCACCTTATTGGAAGGACGTTACCACGTCATGAGCCCGCCAGCCATCAGCCCGAATGGCAAGCTGGTGGCAGCCGGACACAACGACAAACGCGTCTATGTTTGGGATCTGCAGACCGGCAAAACCCGCTATATCTTGGATGGTCATGCCGCGATCGTTAACGCGGTCGCCTTCAGCCCCGATGGCAGGTTGCTGGCCTCTGGCAGCAGCGATGGCACCGTACGGCTCTGGAGCCCGGCGACCGGCAAGCCAGTACGGGTGTTGACCGGCTTCCCGAATGATATTTTTGACGTCAGCTTTTCTGCGGATGGAAAGTCGCTCACCGTTGGCATTGCCGAACAACCCGATCAAGTCGTGGACTTGCAGAGCGGCCAAATTACGGAAGCCCCAACCCCCGTCAGCACGCCTGACCCGTTTGAAGTCCGCCAATCTCAACGGGGTTACTCCACCCAGGGTGGAACTATCTTCAGCTCGGTCACCTTCAGCCCGGATGGAAAGACCCTGGCCCTGGCCAGCCAGAATGTGCTCTTGTGGGATGTCTCCACCCAGAAACTGCTCAAATTCCTGGAAAATCCACAGGGCGGTAACATCCGCGGGCTCGTCTTCAGCCCGGATGGAAAGAAACTGGCCGTGACCACCGATTGCGATGAAATCCTCGCCTGGGATTTGGAAACCGACAGCCGGGTTTTCTTGCAAAAAAGCGATTTTCTCAGCGGAGGCACGGTCATGTACGGCATCGGCGATACCGAGCTTGGGCCGGCGCGCGGTAGCAGCGCGATCGCCGAACAAGGGCTGGCTTTCTCCCCGGATAGCCGATCCCTGGTCTTTGGCAATGACAATCTGATCGAGATTTGGCAATTGGCTGAGGCGAAAAAGGTCACCACACTGGTCAATCCAGAAGGCCAATATGCCACCCAGCTCTCATTTTCAGCCGATGGGAAACATCTCTATGCGGTCTTGAATCGTAACCGGGGCGCTCAAGTCTGGGACATCAGTTCGGGTAGTTTGATCAAGCAGGTAACTCTCCCGGAGGTTGATCCCAACGTTTACAGCGCTGTCACCTTGAACGGGCCTTTCTTTGCGCGCAACAATGCTGGAACGGATGGAAGTTCCTGGATTGAACTCTGGAATCTCAAAAGTGGGGAAACGCTCGAACTTAATATGCCTTCGGCTGAAAATGAACCCCTCCGTTTTAGCCCGGATGGTAGTCTTTTGCTGGCGCAAAACGATGGCAAAATCTACTTCTGGAAAACAGATTCGGGGCAATTGGTTTATCAGACCAGCCTGGAAGGTGTTGGAATGACCGGGCTGGCGCTCAGCCCCGATAATTTGCGCCTGGCCACAGAAGGAGAAGGAAAAGCGCTACTCTGGGACGTCAGCAAAATCATGCAGCTCTCCCCGAGTAGCGCTGTTCCGGATTTCAACCCGCATCCGACCGCCACCCCGGTCGTTATCGCCTGGCCGACTGTCACACCCCAACCCACAGCGACTGCCTCCCCCAAAAGCGGAAGTAGCGCTATCACCGCGATTATGCCGTCCAATGCCAGCAAGCTGGAGGAACAAGCCCGGTTTGGGCAGGGCGCCGTTGAGCAGGTGGCCTGGGATCCATCCGGCAATTCCATCCTTGTGGCAGGTTCCCTGGGGATCTCCAAATACGCTTTCGAACCAAAAACCTCAACCTTGACTGCAACCTCCCAGGTAAAAAACGATGGTTGGAATTATGATGCCATTGCCTTGCCTGATGGGCGCCTGCTTTCGGCGGGAGAAGCCAATGGACATATCTATGTGTGGGATTCCGCTGGCAAAGTTCTGGCAGACCTGGAGGGTAATGGCCGGGCAGCTCTCAGCCCGGATGGCAATTACCTGGCTTATCCAAACCCGGATCACAAATTGCAAATCTGGGATATCCAGAGTAATACCTCGGTGATTACCTTCCCATCTTACTCTTTCAATTTCTATTCGCCTGTTTTTAGTTCGGATGGCAACCTGGTCGCTGCTATCAAGACCGGCTATGGCAGGTATGATGACTCGGCCCGCGTTTGGAACATCCGGACGGGAGCTATCGTCAACGCCCTGGGTGGGCCGGACAACGACATTACCGATCTGTCCTTTAGCCAAGATGGGCGCTTCATCACCGGGGCAGCCGGGGGCTCGGCCTGGATCTGGGACCTCCGCCCGGGCCTTCCGCCGGACCAAATCCAACTTTACAAAGTCGAAATCAATGACAATCTGAATATTTACACCCAGACGGTCACCGCAGTTGCCCTTAGCCCCAACAACGAACTGGTTGCGCTCGGCACCAGCGAAAACCAGTTGCAGCTTTACCAACGCAAGACTCATCAAAAGTTGCGCGATTTCAAGGGTCTGTCCAGCCCGGTTCGCCAGCTTCGTTTTAGCCCAGATGGCAGGACTCTCCTGTCCACGGATCAGGACGGCACGCTTGCCCTGTGGGAGGTGGCCTCAGGAAAGTTATTGACCAGATTGGATGGACACCTTGGGGAGCTGGGCGGGCTGTTGTTTCGGCAGGATGGACTGCTCTCAATCTGGGGTACGGGGACCAATTGGGTGCTCCGACCCAGGGATGGAAGTCTCGTCCAGGCCACCCGGATCAGCAGCGGAAAAATCCTGGCGGCCAGCCCGGCCGGCGACTGGCTGGCTGTCTACAATCCATTCCAGGTCTCCATTTGGGATGCCAGGACAGGCCAGTTCAAAAAGACCCTGGAAGGTGAAGCCGAGACGCCATTTGTGGAATATTACTGGGAAGGTCAAGCCTTCCGCCAGTTTTATGCCGCGGCTTTCAGCGCGGATGGCACCCGCCTGGTGACGGCTGGCGCGGGCGGTATCTGGTACTACGATACATCCAACAAACGTTTGCTCCAGCAATTTTGGGGCAGCAACGCCCAGAAAATTGCGCTCAGCCCGAATGGGAAACAGATGTTGACTTCCTTGTACGATCAGTCGCAACCAATCACTGCCTATGATTTGGAAACAGGCGATGAAATCTTCTCTTTCGACTGGAGAGGCAGTAATATTTTCCAGGCCGTCTTCAGCCCGGATGGACAATGGGCTGGCGCTGTTCAGGCTTCCGGGAATGTCCCCTATGAGCTGGTTCTGCGCAACCTGTCCGATGACCAGCTCACCAAAAGCCTGGAACTTGGCAAGGAGGTACCCGGAATCAGCCTGGCAATCAATCCAACTTCCACACTCGTGGCGGTTGGCCTGGCCGATGGAAAGATTTTGCTGGTTGACCTGGAGGAGATGCGCGTGCTCGCCACCCTGAGCGGACACCGCGGGGCAATCGAGCACCTGGCATTTTCGCCGGATGGAATCTACCTGGTCTCAGGTGGCGCGGATAGCACAGTGCGGACCTGGGGAGTCCGGTGACAAAAAGCCTCTAATGATGACTTTATTCATTTGACTCAGCCCATCGCTTTTTTGTACACTATTCCTATACGACTTTGGGGAGACCCCACCCATGCCGCACCCGATCGAACCGAGCACCCTGCGCATTCTCAACCCCAACGGCAAGACCGTTGGGACAGGTTTCCTCGTTGCCAGGAACCTGGCCGTGACCTGCGCCCACGTGATCACCGACGCCGAGTCTATCGAGGGCGATACCATCCAGGTGCAGTTCACCGGGCGGAATGAAAAAATCAATGCACGTGTATTGCCAGAGTTCTGGAGCGGTGCCAGCAAGTTTGATGTTGCTATTCTGCAAATAGACGAAGTACCAAGTGGGGTCTTTCCATTACGCATGGGACGCGCCAGCGAGAGCCAGCTCAAAAATGACCTGTATTCCTTCGGATACGCCATCGCTGCGGATGAGCAGGGGATTGGCGGCCTGGGGACTTTTATCACGCTCAAGCAGGAAGGCAATCTCATCCAGTTTCGGATGCACGAAGCCAATCACGGCCACAGCGGCGCGCCGATTTATGATGACAAGCGCGGTGTAGTAGTGGGGATGATCGCCAAGGGTCACTCAGGCACAGGCCGCAATGCCGAAACAACTTTCGCCACCCCCACTGAAACCATCTGGCAGGTTTGCCCCCAACTCAAACCGCCGACTCCCGTCCTGCCCCGCCGCAACCCCATCGTCGAGGGGATTAACCTGCTGCCCTACGACTACGACCAGCGCATCCAGAACTTTCTGACCGAGTACCTGGGCAGCGACCAGCACCCCGTCCCCTTTGGCGGGCGCGACGAGGCTTTGCATATGCTCGAAGCATGGTTGGCAGAGACTACTCCCTATCTCCTGTTGGCCGCCCCGGCTGGACGGGGCAAATCCGCCCTGCTTGTCCGCTGGCTGGACAGTTTGAAAGCGCGTGAAGATTTAGCGCTGGCCTTTGTGCCGGTAAGCATCCGCTTTGGCACCAACATGGAGCGCGTCTTTTACGCCGCCCTGGCCGCCCGGCTGGCTCACCTGCACGGCAACGATATCCCCGCCAGCCCGGAGACTTCCACCGCCGTCTATCGCGGACTGGTCAGCGATTATCTCTCCAAGCCGCTCGCCAATGGGCGGACGCTGCTGGTGGTGCTGGATGGCCTGGACGAAGCCGCTGACTGGCAGGCCGGAGCGGACTTCATGCCATCCGAACTGCCCACCGGGGTGCGGGTGGTGGTTTCGGCGCGTTTCCTGGCCGGAGACGCGGATTCAATCCCCTGGCTGTGCCGCCTGAACTGGGAGCGCAACGGATTAGCATCCGCTCCATCCCTTTTCCCGCTCGACCGAGCCGGAGTGGCAGATGTGCTGCTCAAGATGGGCTGCCCACTGGATGAACTTAGCCGCAAAGTGGACATCGTCGCTGAGTTGTTCCGCCTGAGTGCAGGCGATCCGTTACTCGTGGGGTTGTATGTGGGCGATCTCTGGTCAAAAGGCGCCAAAGTCTCGCTCCTAAAACTCGAAGACCTGGCAGGCATCCAACCCGGTTACAAAGGTTACTTTGACCGCTGGTGGAATGATCAGAAAAAATTGTGGGGAAAGGATAAGCCTTGGCTGGAACGGCATGTGCGCGCAGTGCGTAACTTGCTAGCCGGCGCAATAGGGGCATTGTTTTTGGCCGATTTTCACACACTCGACCCTAAACTAGAATCCGATTACATTGCTGATGCGCTGGATGTTTTGCAGCGTTTCATTATTGGTGATAACCAGACCCAGGGCTACACCTTCAGCCATCCCAAATTAGGGCAGTATTTTTGGGATGCCTTGACCCCAACCGAACAGGTGCAGGTGGAAGTGCACTTCCTAGACTGGGGCGAACAGACTCTACAAGAATTTATTGAGGGCAAGCGTGACCCTAGGAAAAAAGCCGAAGTTCCTGTTTATGTGATGCGCAACTACACTGCGCACCTGGCACGGGCACAGCAACCTATCGAAAAATGGCTGCCACTCATTCACAACCAGCAATGGGCTCAGGCCTGGTTCACGGTGGAAGGAGACTATGGTGGCTATTTACAAGATGTTCGGCGGGTGTGGGAAAGATGTAAATTGTTTGACCGGCGGTCTGTCGATAGGATAAGCAAAGCCCCCTATCTTGGCGTGCATATTCGGTGTGCTCTTGTCGAAGCCAGCCTGCACAGCCTCATGGAAAATATCCCATCTAAGCTTGTTGTTTTATTAGTGAAAAACAACTTATGGACACTGCCACAAACCTGGGTTTTTATTCGTCAGATGCCAGATTCGTATCAACAAGCTAGAACAATTATTGCCCTGCTTCCACATTTGACTAATCGTCAAGTTAAAGAGGCTTATGATGCAGCTCGGGCAATACAGTATGCAGGAGCACGGGCTGAAGTGCTGGGCGCCCTGGTACAGCGACTCCCAGAAGTGACCAGAGAAGCGCTTGAAACGTTGTTGGCACGTGAGATAGAGAACGACCGGGAACGCGCTTGGGCGTTGAGCCTCTTGGCAAGTCATGCACCAGAAGAATATTTGATGTCGATCTTAGAAATGACGCGCGCATTAAAGTTGGAAGAAGCTCGAGTCCAAGTTTTGAGTATTCTAGCCCAACGTATGCCAGAAGTGATGGGTGAAGCTTTTGAAGTTATGCGAGCGATAAAGAATGAAGATGAACGTGCCAGATGTTTATGTGATCTGGCAAACGGAATGTCGAATGGACAACTAGTGGAGATGTTGAAAGAAGTGAGGAAGATTACGGCTGAAATGCCACGATCATGGGTATTGACCGCGTTAGCGAGAGATATTCCTAAGGAGAACTTAGAGCAGGTTTTCGAGATGGCAAGGGCGATGAAGAATGAAAACCGTGTTTATGTGTTAGCTAATTTGGTGCGTCGCTTACCTGAAGTAACACGAGAAGCAATTGAGGCTGTGCAGGCGATACAAAATGTAATGACACATGCCAACGCATTGAGTGATTTAGCACAAAACATGCCAGAAGAAAATCTGGCGCCGATTTTGGAATCGGCACGAAAGATAAAGCGGGTAGAAGACCGTGCCAATGTTTTGAGTATTCTTGCGCCACGAATGCCAGAAGTGATGATGGAAGCGCTTGAAACAATACGGGCAATACAAGATAAAGGTAAACGTGCTGATGTGTTAGTCAATTTGGCACAACATTGGCCAAAAGTGACAGAAGAAGCATTAGAAGCGGCATGCGCTATTAACGATGAATTGGACCGTGTCAAGTTATTGAGCAGCTTGGCACAACGATTACCAGAAGCGACAGGTGATGCAATTGAAGCAGCACTGGCGGTAAAGAACGAAAGGAAACGCGGAACCGCATTGAACTACTTGGCGAGATATCTCCCACAAGAAAACTTGAGGCAGGTTTTAGAATTAGCGAGAGCGGTTGTTAATGAAAATAATCGGGCTGAAACGTTAGTTGCCTTAGCACAGCGCTTACCTGAATTAACAGGAGAAGCAATTGAGGCGGTGCAAGCGATACAATTCGAATTGCAACGTGAAAATGTGCTGAGCGACCTCGTGAGACATCTCCGCAAAGAAGAATTAGTGCATGCGTTTGAAATGGCGCGAGCTTTTAAGTATGGAATATCAGGCAATTTATTGGAAACCCTGGCTCAGCATTTGCCAGAAGAATGCTTGGGGCAGGTGCTAGAAATGGCGCTAACGATAAAGAGAGAAGAAGATCGTGTTAGGGCATTGAACGCTTTGGCTCAGCGTTTGCCAAAAGAATGCCTAGGGCAGGTGCTGGAAATAGCGCGAACGATAGAAAACGAAGGTAATCGAACAAAATTATTGGTTATTCTGGCTCAACGTATGCCGAAAGTTGTGATAGAAGCGCTGGACGCTGCGCGAGCGATGCAAAATCAAATAAATCGTGCCAACGCGTTAGTCGCTTTAGCACAGATCTTACCAGAATTGACAGGTGAAGCAACTGATGCAGCGCGAGCGATAAATAATAAAAAAAAGCGCGCCCAAGCGTTAAGTAATTTGGCAAAGTATCTACCAGAAATTACAAGAGAAGCTCTTGAAGCAACACGAGCGATTGACAATAAGGGAGGATCACGTGCAATTATTTTAAAAGACTTGGCCCAGAGAATACCGGAAGTGGCAGTCGAAGCGCTGGATGCAGGGCTAGAAATTGAGTCTGGGGCGATACGATACTGGTTATTGAGCATACTTGCGCATCAAATTCGGAATATTCGTGTTGAAGAATGCTATTCAAGTTTGGAGACAGCTATATCTACACTGTCTCATCGTACACGTTCTAATTTTTTCTCCGATATTTCCGCCTTATTACCCCTTCTTATCATGTGTGGTTCCGAAGAAATAGATCGCGAAATCCTGCAGGCGGTGCAAGATGTTTCCAAATGGTGGAATTAGTAAATACGAGTAATAAGGACTCCCCATGCCCACCCTCGAACTGACCCTCCAGCGCAAGACCGACAGCGGCTACCCGGTCGTCGCCGCCCTGACCCGCCCAGGCGGATTCCTGCCCCTGCGCCGCGAAGGAATGTTCAATCTCGACCCCGCGGAGTTCACGCGGGGCAGGCCCGACGCGCTCACCGAGTTGCAATACGACCCGCTCGCCTATGGCACGGCCCTCGGCCAGGCCCTGTTCGTGGACAACATCCGCGACACCTTCCGCGAAGGGCTGACTGGCAGTGAACCCCTGCGCGTGCTGCTCTCCATCGAAGCCCCCGACCTGCGCGCCCTCGATTGGCACCGTCTGGCCGCGCCCTGCGATGGCCGCTGGCGCTTCCTCGCCAGCCAGCAGAACACACCCTTCTCGCTTTCTATCCCCTCGCCCGCCTCGGCCCACTTCCCCGCCCTCGGACGCCGCGACCTGCGCGCTCTGGTGCTCGTCGCCGGGCCAGAGTCGCTCTCCGGCGACTACAAACTCGACTCTTTCGATGTCGCTGCCACGACTGCCAGTGTCCAAGCCGCTCTCGGCGACATCCCCTGTGATGTTCTCGATAACCCGACCCTAAACGCTCTGTGTGACAAACTAACCGCCACGCCCTACACCCTCCTGCACCTGGTTTGCCACGGCGCGGTCAACCAGAACGGCGAAACCATTCTCTATTTTCCAAAAGATTCAAAAGGCGGCCCCACCCCCGCCACTGACCTGCTCGACCGTCTGGGTAGCCTGGCGCGCCTGCCGCACTTCGCCTTCATCTCTGCCTGCGAGAATGCCCTGCCCCAGAACGGCCTCGGCTCGCTCGCCGGGCGTCTCGTCCGCGAACTTGGCCTGCCCGCCGTGCTCGCCATGACCGACCGCGTCAGCATTGCTACCGCTGGGGCCATCGCCGCGCCCTTTTACGCCCATCTCTACCAGCAGGGCCAGCCCGACCTGGCCCTGGCCCAGTCCCTCGCCGGGCTGCAAGACGCGCACGACCTGACCGTCCCCGCCATTTTCAGCCGTCTCGGCGACCGCCCGCTCTTTGATGACAACTCCGAGCGCGCTTTGACGGACAAAGAACTGGAATTTGGTCTCGCCAAACTGGCGCAATCCCTGCCCGAGCGCGCTCCTGTCATGGACAGTTTGCGCGACACGCTCACCCGCCGCCTGCGTTCCACGCTGGGAGCGGATTCCAAATCCCTGTCCGAATCCAGCCGGGCAGAACGCAAAGAGACCCTCGACCAACTCAACAGCCTGAGCCTGGAAGTGCTCGACCTGTCTTTTCCTGCGTTGTGCAAAGATGAACCCATACCTTCCTACGACTCGCGCTCGCCCTTCCGTGGCCTGGAATCCTTCCGCCCGGAGGACGCCGACCATTTCTTTGGCCGCGAGGCGCTGAGCAGGAAACTCGTCCAGAAACTGAACGAGCACAACTTCCTGGCCGTCCTGGGAGCCTCCGGTTCAGGCAAATCCTCGCTGGTGATGGCCGGGCTGATACCGGCGCTCAACGTTCCCTATGCCGTTTTCCGCCCCGGCGCGGAACCGTTAGCGGAACTGGATAAAGCCCTTCAAGCAGGCCCCCAACTCTTAGTCGTCGACCAGTTCGAGGAACTATTCACCCTATCCGCGCGGGAGCAGCGTTCGGAATTCATCTCCCGCCTGTTGGAACAATCAAAAAAGATACGGGTGGTCATCACCCTGCGGGCCGACTTCCTCGGCGAGGTGGCCCCCTTCAAGTCGCTCAAAGAGGAAGTCCAGAACCACCAAGAAATCATCCCCCCGATGGACGAGGCCGAACTGCGCCGGGCGATGGAGGGCCAGGCCGGTTGCGCCGGGCTGCATTTTGAGTCCGACCTGAGCCAGCAGATGCTCGACGATGTTTTGGGCGAGCCGGGCGCGATGCCGCTGCTCCAGCACGCCCTGTGGACGCTGTGGACGCGCCGTCACGGGCGCTGGCTGCGGGCCGAGGAGTACCGCGCCTTTGGCGGCGTCAAACAGGCGATTGCCTCTACCGCCGAGGCGGTTTACGCGCGCTGTTCGGATTTTGAGAAAGAGCGCCTGCGCGATATTTTCCTGCGCCTGACCCGCCTGGATGAGAGCGCCGATGGGCGAGACACCCGCCGCCGTGTCCTGCTCCGCGACTTGATCCCCGCTGATAGCGACCCCGCCGCGACAACCTTGCTCATCAAACAACTAGCCGATGCCCGGCTGGTAGTTGTCACCGGCGACGAAGTGGAAGTGGCCCACGAAGCCCTCATCCGCCACTGGGAGCGCCTGCGCGCCTGGCTCAACGACGACCGCGACAACCTGCGCCTGCGCGAAGGTGTCAGCGATGCAGCTAAGGCATGGAGCGCCGCGCCCACAAACGCCGATTTGCTTATCCATCGCGGTGGTCGGTTGGATGATGTGCTTACTTTGAGTAAGAATTCTTACTTTAAATTTACATCTAGTGAACTGGCTTATTTGGCCACGTGTGTAGAATTCAGAGCTAGAGAGCGGGCGGAAAGGAAAAAGCGCCAGCTCCACGACATCGAATCATTGCAAAAGATTGCAAATGAGCAACTTCAACGTGCTAATATAGAATCTCGTGCGTCCCGCCGCGCACGTAAATTTATTATGGGGCTAACAGTTTTGATCGTTCTGATCATAGGAGCTTTGGTGGCTTCATTGCAGTTATTCCAAATAGCTGATGCACGGCGTGTGACAGTGCTGGGGCGAAATGCTCTGGCAGAAAAAGATCCATTTAATGCAATCATCCTTGCCCTGCAAGCTCAAAAACTGGCAGATGTAATTGAAGCGCGTGACTTGCTCGACGACGCGACTAATGCAATAGATGTTTTGGGAAAAATATTGCGCGGACACAAGGATTTCGTTTCGAGCGTGGCGTGGTCGGCAGATGGGCGTTTGGCATCAGGTTCTTATGATGGTACAGTAATTATTTGGAATTTGACCAGTAGCCAGCCTTCCCAGATAATGCATGGGCATAAGGGTGGTGTGACAAGTGTGGCATGGTCACCAAATGGACAATTGGCTTCCGGCTCAGCAGACAAGACGGTTATCATCTGGGATTTGGTCAAAGGTCAACCCGCCCAAATTCTGCACGAGCATACAGAGCCTGTAACAAGTGTTGCATGGTCACCCGATGGCCGGCTGGCTTCCAGTTCAGCAGATAAAACGATTATCATCTGGAATTTGACCAGCGGCCAACCTGCCCAAATAATGCGTGGGCACACGGGTGGTGTGACAAGTGTGGCTTGGTCAAAAGATGGTCGCCTGGCTTCTGGTTCAGCAGACAAGACGGTTATCATCTGGAATCTAGCCAACAGCCAACCAACCCAGATTTTACGTGGGCATACAAATGATGTGGCAAGCGTAGCTTGGTCGCCTGACGGAGGCTTGGCATCCGCATCTTTTCGTTCTGAGACTATTATCTGGGATACAACCAGTGGTCAGCCCCTCAAAACTATCAGCGAACAAGGCTTCGAGGTGATTTCCGTAGCCTGGTCACTGGATGGGCAGCTTGCATTAGGTGGGTGGGATGAGCAACACCCCTTGGGTATTAGCAAGGTCATCATCTGGGATGTAGACAGAGGCCAACCATCCCAGACTTTACGCGGGAAAATGCGGATATCAGGATCTCTTGCTTGGTCGACAGATGGGCGATTGGCAGCAGGGACTTATGATTTCAGCCGGTCATCGGGTGACAACTTATTTTCCTCTTCAAAAAGCGAGGATAATTTTACAATCACTATATGGGATTTTGTCGGTGGTGTTCCTATTCGTATTCTGAACGGACATTTCACGAGTGTAATAAGTGTCGCTTGGTCCCCAAGCGGACAACTAGCATCTGGTGCAATGGGAAATGCAGATAACTCATCTCCTCTGGAGTCAGCAATTATCTGGAATTTGAACACTCGCGTACCTGCACCAACAAAGCTTGGACAAACAGAAGGAGTTTATAGTGTTGCCTGGTCTCCTGATGGACGGCTTGCACTTGGAACTTCAAATGGTAAGATTGTCATTTGGGATATAGTCAGCGGCACCCCTACTAAGACTTTGAGTGTTTACGATCATGATGAACGTATGGCTGGCATAACTAGCATAGCCTGGTCGAGGGACGGGCGATTAGCCTCAGGGTCTTATGATGGCACAGTTATCGTATGGGACTTAGATAGTGGTAAACCAGTTCAGATACTGAGAGGGCATTGGGGTTTTGTTAATAGTGTAGCTTGGTCACCTACAGGACAACTGGCATCTGGAAATGGAGGGAGTTATTTACAACCCCGTTTATCAGATGAAGATTACAATGTCATCGTTTGGGATCTCCTTACCGGAAAGCCCGCAAAGATCTTGCGCGGGCATAAAGATTCCATTAGATGTGTGTCATGGTCAGCAAAAGGACGATTGGCATCCGCATCTACGGATGGCAAAATCATTATTTGGGATTTATCGAGTAGTCGAGCATCACAGATTTTGAACGGGAATGAAGGAGGGGCAAACAGCGTTGCCTGGTCAACAGACGGTCGACTGGCATCTGGGTATAGTAATGGAAAAATCATTATATGGGATTTAACTAACAGTCGACCTATTCGAATTATTAACAAGTATTCATCTGCCGTAACTAGCCTGGCTTGGTCATCAGACGGGCGGCTGGCATCCGGGTCTTTGGATGGTAAAGTAAAAGTATTTGCATCCAAATTAACCAATCAACCCTGCGACTTAGCCTTGCGAAATCTATTGGTTGATGAGTGGGTTAGTGTCTTTGGCGTAATACGTACTTACCAGCCAACTTGTCCAAATTTGTGGGTAGAAGATATCCAATTTCCGAGTTTAATTGATTGGAAATTGGCTATACTTACCCCAGAAATGCTCATTTATAATAACCAATTGGGACATATTAGCACAATAGATGAACAGGGATATTTCTTACCAACCCGCTTCATATGGTTGACTTGGCCAGGTCGTTTACTCGCACTAGGAGGAGTTTTATTAGTACTTGGTTTGTTATGGCTGGTACTATGGTTACCTTTCACAGATTCTAATCTGATAAAAGTAATTGTACTTGGATGCGGAATTGGGTTAGCTTGGATAGGCTATGAAGTATCAGCACATACAGGCGTAATAGTTTATTGGATGATAGCATCTGGGTTAGTAGTGCTTTCTCTTGGTTTGACTGGTACGTTCTTTCGGTTGTTGTTCAAACGCGCAGGGTTGGTGAAAATTGCATTAGCATTTGGATTTGCGCTTAGCCCTGTGCTTGTTTTAGTAGGTTTATTTGTGTTTCAAAATGAAACTGCGAATTATATCTTTACAGCTGGACTAGTAGCGTTTTGGGTTTCGCTCACTGGGCTTGCTTTACACTTATTGCTCCTGGGTATTCAATGGGCATTACGGCGAGTGAGAACCAACTCGCGCTAAGTGGCAGCAAAATATCTGCGATGCGTTGCCTACTTGGCGGTTGGCCCTGCCCCTAATTTACCAATTGAGCCTGAGCCAACGGCTACCCCACACCATAATTCCTTTGCAAAGTAGGCACAACCACTATGCCCCAACCCATCTTTCTCAACGGCCTCAACGGCTCCACCGGCCAGGCGCTGGACGATTTCCAACTGACCACTGAACAACTCGCCAAAATCGCCCACCAGAAGCGGCTCTCGGCAGAGGAACTGCGCGAGGCCAAACTGCGCCGCGCCCAGGATCAGCGCAACAAAAATCATTTTGGCGTAGGAGAAGGCGTTGATATCGCTGACCTGGCCCAGGCTGGGTGGGGTGTCATCTTTCCAGCCAGCCTGCCGGAAAATCAGGTAGCCGCGCTCAAGGAAGCGCTCAGCCCCCTGCTAGACTTGCGCCGCGAACAGGCTGGCCGCTTGTACTTCGAATTCATCGGCCAGGAACGCGGCTACCGGGCAGGCGAATCCAAGAACGACTTTCTCAAGCGCTTCGGACGTGGGGCCGGGGCGGCCAACCCGGAAAGCGGGGTGCCCTTCTACCTGCTGATCGTCGGCTCGCCCGAAGAGATTCCTTTCAGCTTTCAATACCAGCTCGACCTGCAATACGGCGTTGGGCGCATCCACTTCGACCGGCTGGAATACTACGCCATGTATGCCCAAAGCGTTGTTCAAGCCGAAAAGGGAGAGATCACCCGCTCGAAAAACGTCGTCTTCTTTGGCCCCTCCCACGACCCGGCCACCGGCTTCAGTTCCACCAGCCTGGTCAGCCCACTGGCCGAGAAAATGACTGCCAAACACCCGGATTGGAATGTCCGCCTGGTCGAACCCGCCCAGGCGACCAAGTCGGCGCTCTCCGGGTTGCTAGGCGGCGCCGGGACCCCGGCACTGCTCTTTACCGCCAGTCACGGCCTGGGGTTCAGCCTGAACGACACCCGCCTGCTGCCGCAAACGGGTGCCCTGCTCTGCCAAGATTTCACCGGCTACACCGGCGGACGCATCTCCGAGCAGTACTACTTCTCTGCCGATGATATCCCATCCGATGCGGATGTCGCCGGGACGCTGGCCTTCTTTTTTGCCTGCTTCGGGGCCGGCAGTCCGCGCGCCGACAACTTTTACCGAGATATGTTCGGCCAAGAAAAGGTAATTGCACCCTATGCTTTCATATCCCGATTGCCGCTCAAACTGCTCTCACATCCTAGGGGTGGCGCGCTGGGCGTCTATGCCCACGTTGACCGGGCCTGGGGCTATTCCTTCCTGTGGGGCGATGACGCGGCTGTGGCGGATGTCGAAACTTTTCGGAGCATGCTCTCCGCGCTGATGAGCGGCAAACCGGCTGGGGCTGCGACCGACTACTTCGGGATGCGTTATGGCGAGATCTCTACTGCGCTGACCGAGGAACTCGACTCAACCACCAGCGAGCATCAGGATGAGTTCAAGATCGCCTGGTGGTGGACATCCAATCATGATGCGCGCAACTACACTTTTATCGGCGATCCAGCTGTACGGCTGGCGGTGGCGAAGTAAGCTTTCGGGAAAAGGGAACACTATGGAAAAATCCAACGCATTCTTTGAAATCCCCAAATGTCCGGCCTGCGGCAAGGCCCATAAGTATAGCCTGGCCGTCATCCGCTCCTCTTACATGTTTGGCGTCTCCGAGACAGATACGCCCACAGAGAAACGTATGCGCAGGTTGTTCACCTGTCCCAAAACCGGGACGGAGTTCGAGGGGCTGGTGGTGTTACAAGATGACCCCAAAAACAAGATCGTTTCGATTGCCGTCGAAGGCCTGCTCGACGAGGAGCCGAGTCCAATGAAAGCCGATACCACTGTGGAAGTGCAGCAGATCGGCGTGATTTCCCCACACAGCAAAGCGCTCTACGAGGCGGGCAAAGCCATCCTGCTCGATTCGATCACCACCGGGCGCGAGTTCTGTAAATCGATGATCGGCACCAGCACCGGCGCGATCCCGCTTTACCTGGGCCTCCTGACCTTCCTCCTGCCCGAGAAATTTGTCCTGGGCTCCGCGGGCGGCGTGACGATTGCCACCCCGGCGATCGGTTTCCTGCTGGCTGCTATCCTGTTCACTCTGGGCTATCTGCCCATCTCCGGCAGGTTCTCGTTGGATCTGATCGAAGAGATCGAGCAAGCGCTTGAAAAGAACCTTGCCTATCGCAAACGCTTCATCTGGAGCGGGCTGACAGTCTTCGTCCTCAGCACCCTGCTGGCCATCTGGGCCATCCTCCTCAATCTCGGCGTCAAGTAAAACGGGAGTGGTCTTGGAGATTACAGCGGGCATCTTTGCAGTCCTGAATCAAGCTAACGCGATCGTCGGCACCGGTTTCCTGGTTTCCGAACACCTGGGCGTGACCTGCGCGCATGTCATCGCGGCGGCGGATGCGATCGAGGGCGATACTCTACAGGTGCAGTTCGCCGGGCAGACAGCCAAAATCAACGCACGCATCCTCCCCGAGTTCTGGCGGGAGATTATCCACGGGGATTTGGCCTTCCTACAACTCGAATCCGTACCGGAGGGCGCCATCCCCCTGCGCCTAGCTTCGGCAACAGACTGCCGGGCGGGCAATCCATTTTATTCTTTCGGCTATGCCACCGCCGCCGATGTGCAGGGGATTATCGCCCGTGGCACTATCGATGGCTATCTTCCCGAACACAAATTGCTTCAACTCCAGGCGGCCCAGGCCAATCGCGGTATGAGCGGCGCACCGGTTCTCGATGAAAAACGCGGTGTGATTGTCGGGATGATTACCAAAGGCCACACCGAACTTGGGCGAAATGGGTTAACTACTTTTGCCACCCCCACCGAAACCATCTGGCAAGTCTGCCCCCAACTCAAACCCCCGACCCCCATCCTACCTCGCCACAACCCCATCGTCGAGGGCATCAACCTGCTGCCCTACGACTACGACCAGCGCATCCAGAATTTTCTGACCGAATACCTGGGCACGGATGCGCACCCCGTCCCCTTTGGCGGACGGGACGAAGCCCTGCACATGCTCGATACCTGGCTGGCGGACACAACCCCCTATCTCCTGCTGGCCGCCCCGGCCGGACGGGGCAAATCCGCCCTGCTCGTTCGTTGGCTGGATAGCTTGAAAGCGCGCGAAGACCTGGCGCTGACGTTTATGCCGGTCTCCATCCGCTTTGGGACCAACATGGAGCGCGTCTTTTACGCCGCGCTGGCCGCCCGGCTGGCCTTCCTGCACGGCGATGATGTTCCCGCCAGTCCGGAGACTTCCACCGCCGTCTATCGCGGGCTGGTCAGTGATTATCTCTCCAAGCCGCTCGCCAACGGGCGGACGCTGCTGGTGGTGCTGGACGGCCTGGACGAAGCCGCCGATTGGCGCATCAAGGCTGATTTCATGCCTGTCGAACTGCCCGCCGGGGTGCGAGTTATCGTTTCAGCGCGTTTCCTGGCCGGGGACGCGAATTCAACCCCCTGGCTGCGCCGCCTGAACTGGGAACGCAGCGGACTGGCCTCCGCGCCCTCCCTTACCCCACTCGACCGCGCCGGGGTGGCGGATGTGCTGCTCAAGATGGGCTGCCCGCTGGATGAACTTAGCCGCAACGTGGATATCGTGGCCGAGTTGTACCGCCTGAGTGAAGGCGACCCGCTGCTGGTGGGGCTGTATGTGGGCGACCTGTGGACCAAAGGCGAGGAAGTCACCCGCCTGAAACCCGAAGACCTGGCCGGTATCCGGCCTGGTTACAAAGGTTACTTCGACCGCTGGTGGGATGACCAAAAAAAACTGTGGGGCAGGCAGAAACCCTGGCTGGAACAACACGTGCGCACAGTGCGTAGTTTGCTGGCTGGAGCGTTAGGCCCTCTTTTTATCGAAGATTTGAAAGCACTCGCCCCCGAACTTGAGACTGACTATGTTGTTGATGCGCTGGATGTGTTGAAGCGATTTGTCATTGGCGACAACCAAGTCCAAGGTTATGTATTCAGCCATCCCAAACTGGGATACTATTTCTGGGAAACCCTGACCGAAACCGAACAGATGCAGTGGGAAAAACGCTTCCTGGATTGGGGTGAACACACCTTGCAAGAATTCATCAATGGCAGTCGCGATGCTACTAAAAAAAAAGAAGCCCTGTACTATGTCGTGAGTAATTATGCAGCGCACCTAGAACGAGCCGAACAACCTATCGAAAAATGGTTGCCGCTCATTCACCACCAGCAGTGGGCGCAGGCCTGGTTCACGGTTGAAGGCGCATACGGTGGATATTCGCAAGATGTCCAACGGGTGTGGAATCAGAGTAAAGTGTTTGATTATCTGGCGATTAATAATAACGACAAAGCTCCTTATCTGGGTCAACAAATCCGCTGCGCGTTGATCGAAGCCAGCCTTCATAGCCTGGTGAGCAACATCCCTGTTGAGCTAATCCCAATCTTAGTGCATGCGGGGCTATGGACTTTACCCCAAACTGGGGTTTATCTCCGCCAAATGACAGAGTCTGAACAACAATCTCTGGCGATTCGCACGCTGATACCGAGTTTGAGTGACGAACAAGTACCAGAAACATCGTCACTGGTACGAGCACTTCAGGATGAAGAGGCTCGTGCAATTGGGTTGAGCTTTCTGGTACAACGCTTGCCAGAGCTGATCGGCGAAGCGATGGCGGCGGCGCAGGCGATACAGAACGAAGAACCTCGCATGAACGTGTTGAGTGAGCTGGCACAACGTTTGCCAGTAGAAGAACTAGGAACAATTCTGACAGCTGCGAGAGCAATGCAGGATGAAAAGTTTCGTGCCTGCTTGTTGAGCGCGCTTGCGTCTCGGTTGCCAGGAGTTGCAAGTGAAGCGTTGGTTACAGCGCGGGCGATACACAATGAAAGGTCCCGTGCCCGTGTGTTGAGAACGCTGGCGCAGCACCTGCCAGAGTTTTTTCTCTGGCAGGTGCTGGCAGCGGCTCAGGTGATAGAAGATGAAGTGTTCCGTGCCCCCGTATTGCGTGAGCTGGCACAACGTCTGCCAGTAGAAGAACTAGGAACAATTCTAACAACTGCGAGGGCAATGCAGCATGATGAACAACGCGCAAGCGTGTTGAGCGCGCTGGTGCAGCGCCTGCCAGACTTGACAGGTGAAGCGTTAACAGCGGCGCAGTTGATACAGATTAGTATGGGTCAGGCTCGTGTGTTGAGCTCGCTAGCACAATACGTACCTGAAGGGAAACTGGGGGATGTGCTGGCAATGGCTCAAACGATACAGGCTGAAGGGTCTCGCGCGAACGTGCTGAGCGTTCTGGTACAGCGCCTGCCGGAAAGAGAATTGGGACTTTTGCTAGAACATGCGCGCGCGATGAAAGGTAATTGGTCTCGTACCAAAGTGTTGAGTGCGTTGGCTCAGCGCTTGCCGGACTTGGCAGGTGAAGCATTGGATGCAACGCGGGTTATAGAGGATGAAAAGTCTCGTGTGGGCTTATTGAGCGTATTGGCTCAGCGCCTGCCGAATGTGGCAGGCGAAGCGTTGGCAGTTGCGCAGGCGGTAAAGTTTGAATACTTTCGCGCAGAGGTGTTGAGCACTGTGGCTCAGTACGTGCCGAAAGAAAAACTGGAGGATGTTTTGGCAGTGGCGCGAGCAATCCAAGATGAAGGGTCTCGTGCGAGTGTATTGGGCGTCCTAGCACAGCGCCTACCGAATGTGGCAGATGAAGCACTAGAAACGGTACGATCAATAGATGATGAAAAGTATCGCGCTATCATCTTGAGTGACTTGGCGCAGCGCATACCGAGTTTGGCAGGTGAAGCGTTGGTAGCGGCACAAGAGATCCGAGATGAATGGTCTCGCGCCAGCCTGTTGAGCGTATCGGTACAGTGCCTATCTGAAGAAGGGCTGCGGCAAATGTTGACAGCCGCATGGGATATACAGGATGAGGATGGTCGCGCCCACGTATTGAGTGCATTGGCACAATACTTACCTGAAGGAAAACTCGATGACGTGCTGGCAGCGCTGAGAGCGATGCAAGGTGAAGGGTTT
>DHVZ01000023.1:48475-76653 GCA_002412925.1 Anaerolineales bacterium UBA5195
TGCCGCGCCTGCCAGAAGAAGAACTAGAAGATGTGCTAGCAACGGCGAGAGCGATGCAAGATGAAGAATTTCGTGCCCGGGTATTGAGTGCACTGGTAACGCGCCGGCCTAAAGTGACAAAAGAAGCGCTGCATGCGGCATGGGCAATAAAGCATGAAAGAGTTCGAGCCGGTGCATTGAATAAGTTGGCGCATTCGATGATAGGTCTTTTACCAGAAGATATTTATTTCTTGTTGGAAACTTCTTTAGTTGAACTCTCCCACCGCACACGCGAAAATCTATTCTCCGACATCGCCGCCCTTATGCCTGTTATTATTCACATCGGCACCGAAGATACTCCACGCGAAATCTACGAAGCCATCCACGATATAACCACCTGGTGGCCGTAAAGGAATCCCATGCCCACCCTCGAACTGACCCTCCAGCGCAAAGACCGACAGCGGCTATCCCGTCATCGCCGCCCTGACCCGCCCGGGCGGATTCCTGCCCCTGCGCCGCGAAGGGATGCTCACGCTTGATATTCCCGCGCTCGCCAAATTCCGGTTCGAGCCGCTCGCCTACGGCACCGCCCTTGGTCAGGCCCTGTTCGTGGATGAGATCCGCGACACCTTCATCAAAGCGCTCGGTGAGGCTGGTGGTAGCACGGTAAGCTTTGAATTTGGCGATGCCAATTGCGGAAGATTTGTTTCCCGCTCAAACCCCGGAATTTTGCCTGAACACCACCTACCCCATGTATCGCTTCAAGAAACGATAATAATTCAACAAATGCGGGGCAAAGATCAACCACCCCAGGAGGAGGTTGACCAGGAACAACATCGCCAATGAAGCCAGCGCGCCCTGTCCAAAAGCCTGGCTGATGGCCATGACAATCATCGAAACCAAAACCAGCCAGAGAGCCTGCCAAATGGAAATTAACCGCGCACTGCGCATCTGCAGACTTCTGGCTGTCGCCAGCACTTCAAACGGCAAGATCACCGAATTCCTGAGCACATAATTATTCAGCACATCCGCATAACGCAGGGTAAAAACCCGTTCAAGCAGTGATTTTCCCGGCGCAGCTTGGGCAGACACCGCCCAACTCATGGGATCCCCTAACGCCTGTAGCAAGGTTTCCCGGCCAGGCAGAGTGGCTTTCCACCAGATTTTCGGGGAGTAGCACAAATCTGGATAATGCTCGAAGTTTATGCGGACCTGGTTCCCATTTTTGTACTCGAAATAACGCCAGACATTCCAGTGCATTTGGAAACGATGACCGGGGAATTCAGATTCGCTCGTAGTCTGTAAAATATTCATCTGCACCAGATCGGCCAGGACCCGGTGCACCTGGTTCTCGGTCTGGCCGGTGACAAACTGCGCTGCCTGCTCATTGAAGGAGGAGACCAGTCCCACCCCAGCCAGGGCATGGCAAACCTGATGCTGATCCAGGTTCATCTGCTCATAGGAGAAATCCAGCGCCCTCAAGGTGTGCTCATCGAGCTTGCTCTCAGAGATTTGGAGCGGACTGTATAGGTTCGCCCGCAAGCGATTCAATACGCTTTCCCACCCCATCGCGACACCCAGGGGGCGTAGGATGGCCAGGGCCTGCGGATCCCAGGCCAGCAAATTAGCGACTCTTTCAACCACATCCGTCTCACCTGGTTCATAATGGCCAGCCAACAGCGCCCAGCCTTCTTCCGGCTCCAACCTGGTCAATCGCAATATCCGCCTGGCAGCACACCGCCCGCGCAGCCAGGTTTCCATACGGGTAGTGACCACGATCAGGCTTTTGATCGTTGCCAGACCGGCCAGCCACTCCACCGTCTGCTCATCGAGGGGATTATCAATCACCGCCAGGGTGCGTTTCGTGTCAGATTTCAATACATTCCCCAGCCAATGTTGGCGGTCCGCAAAATAACCCGCCCGAATAAAGTAAATGCCATCCGAGAAGGTGAGCGCCTCGGCCTGTTGCCTGGCCCAGGCCAGGGCCAGCAGGGTCTTGCCTGCGCCGTGTTTGCCGGTCAGCGCCACCAGGCCGCGCGCCTCGCTGGCCACCAGCTCGTCCAATTGATGCTGAAACTGCTCACGGGGAACATAGTCTGCGCTCAGGATAGGGAGATGCTCTGTGAAACGGTGGGCCACCTCCCGGTGAGTCTGCTCGAGCCGCTCCACCCAGAGAGTCAGGCCGTCATTTTTTAGGCGGGAAATCGTTTCGTGCCCCAGGATACCAATCCGCTGCTGCGCCTGCTGGATGCGGCGCTTCTCTGGCAATTCGAGCGCCTGGGCAATTTCAGCGGCCAGCTCCTCAGATTTCATGGCTGGCTCGAGATCCGCGTATTCGGCGTGCTCCGCGCCAAAGTAGAGCGGCACAACATAATAGATCCAGATACTCAAGAGCGCCGGGATGGCCTCCAGGCTGGCAGTCTTGAACAAATCTGCCAGGGCCGAGAGAATTACACCAAGAAAAGCAGCGCGCACCGAACTGCGCTTCTGCCAGTCTACCAATGAATGGTGGCGCATTAAGGCTTTCAGGAAAACAGGGATCTCAACCTGGCTCCAACTGGCATTTTTTGAGTCAGCGCGCAGGAAGCGCAACAACTTTTCAAAGGCAATGACTTCCGGAGGCTGGGTTCGTGGGGTTGGCATAAGTAATCACGTCAGGTGACGACATCAAATCACATCGCGGGGGTGACAAATCCAAAAAAGTGCCAAAATGTGCGCATTGAATTCGCTGCGAACGCCGATTTTACCACGCGGCCGTTCGCGCACATCCCGCCCTGGAGTTGCCATGAAACCGCAATCAACCTCTCAACAAGAACGCATCGACGCCTTTGCGCGTGAACTGGCGCGCGCCTTCCGCCGCCTGAAAAAGAAAGCCTGCCAACCAACCTCCCAGGAGCCTCGCCATGCCACTGCTGGATAAACCTGAATTCAAGGCCCCCACCAGCCTGGGTGAGCTGCTCGCTCCCATCGAGAACATTCTGAGTGGCTTGCGCAGCGGTGAAACCTGGGCCGTCTATTCGCGTGTTTCAGTCTTTGACCCGCGCAACCCAGGTTACTCGATGGAAACCCAGCCCGACCACGCCGAAGACTACGCCCGCAGCCACGGCGCGCAAAACATCCTTACCTATGCCGACCCGGACCGCACCGGCAAGAACAGCAAGCGCCAGGGCCTGCAGGATATGCTTCGCGACATCAAAGCCGGCAAGGTGGATGTGGTCGTCATCCATCGCCTGGATCGCCTGTACCGTAACCTGCAATCCCTGCTCGAGTTCACCCGCCTGCTCAAGAAGCACAAAGTCAAGCTGGTTTCGGTCACGGAGCAGATTGACACCACCACCTGGTGGGGTCGCCTGGTACTGGCTGTGCTTGGCCACATGGCCGAATCCTACCTGCACCAGACCAGCGGCAATACCCGCACCGGCCTGGACGCCCGCCGCCGCAACGGGCTGCACCTTGGCCACCTGCCGCTCGGCTACTGCAATGGTCTCTGCACCACCTGCACGGATGCCAACGGCCAGGGGTATTGTCCACTGTTTGGCGGACCGGATCGCCCTGAGAGTCAGCGCGGCAAACTGGCAGTCCCCCACCCCATTGACCAGCACGTCATTCCGCTCATCTTTGACCTGTACCTGCAAGGCTTCAGCCATCGCGAGATCGCTGCCTACCTCAACACCACCCGGATTCCCCTGCCAGATGGCAGCCAGGTCCGCTTCCGCCCCCGCAAAACCCTGGAGAGCCCCCATGAAAGCGCCTGACTTCAGCCGCGACAGCATTCGCGCCATCCTGGAAAACCCCTTCTCTGCCGGCCTGATTGCCCGCTACCCGCGCCCGGAATTCGACACCGAGGATGATGTCGAGCACCCTGAGAACATCCCGGCCCCGCATGTGGCCGGGAACTCGCGCGAAATTCTGGAGCTGCATCCAGGCCAGCACGAAGCCCTGATTCCGGTCGGCATTTGGCAGGCAGCTGGCGATTTGCGCCGCCAAAAAGCATCCAGCCCCACCACGGCGGGCAAGCAAAAGAATATCTACGTGTTGAGTGGGATCGGGCGCTGCTGGGAGTGTTTTTCTGCCACCGGACAGGAATACACCTTGCGCGGCTCCACCGGCGGGAATGGCGCAGGGTATTATCGCTGCGCCTATCTCCATGACAGCGCCCTCAAGCGCCCACCCAAGAAACAGCCACGGGTTGCCGGTGTCAACCTGGCCTTTAGCGAGCGGGACGCCACCCTGGCCGACCGCCACGCCAGCTTGCGGGCCGAGAAACTGGAAGCCCAGGTGGATGCACTCATGTCGCGCCTGGTGATTCCGTCAGACTGGCATGAAGCCATTCTGGCCTATTACCTGACCGACGAAGGCCTGACCGAGTTCGAGCGCGAGGGCTATAACCTGCGCCAGTCGCTCAAACGCTACAAGGAACTGCATCTGGCCGGGCACATCTCGACCGCCGAGTACGAGCAGCAAGCCCGTTTCATCACCCAGCGCCTGGATCGCTTGAAGCCCTCCGCTCGCCCGGATGCCCAGGAAATCTCGCCGCTCCTGCACTCCTTTGCCGAAAGCTGGAGGTTGTTGAACAACGGCGAAAAGCGGTTCTTGCTCGGTACCCTCTTCGCTGGCCTATACTTCGACCACAATGGTACCTTACGCCGCGCTCTGGCGCATGAACCCTTCGGGGAACTGCTTGGTTTGCCCGAGGATGGCCTTCTTCAAGCATAAAAAAACGAGCGTCCTGATGGACGCTCACTGGGAACTTGAACCTTTACAACTGCATTATTCGGTGAAGTATTTTTTCAGCAAAACCCGCACCGCCTCAGCCACTTGCTTGCGCGTTCCGGGATCTGGTATTTTGGCAATATCCAGGGCTACATCCACCGCTTCGGGAGGCAGGTTGTCCACTCGCACAGATTTGATATCAAAAACCTTCAGCGTTGGCCAGCCTGCCAACTGCAAGAACTCGTTCGGATTGACCTCGAACAAGTCCGCCATCAAAATGCAGGAGACCATATCCGGGCGTTCGCCTACCTGTATGCGTCGATTCGCCTGGTGATCCAGCCCGGCCTGCATCGCTGTAAAACGCATGCTCAGATTGCGTTCATCCATCAAAGTTTGCAGGCGGGCCAGCAACGGCTGTGGATCATATGGTTTTTCCCGGGCAGCGCGTTTGAGTCTGGCAATTGACTCAACAACTTCCCCGCTGCGTGGGGAAACTGGTTTTCGAGGCGGCATAAAACACTCCTTCGAGGATAGGCTAGAATTGTATCAATGACCCATGCAAGGCCATTATACACTTTCCCCAACAGGAGGTCTTTTTATGCACAATCTTATCTTGCGCGCCGCCGGATACCGGCGTGTCTCGATGCGTGAACAGGTGGATGGTTTCAGCCTGGCTGCGCAGGAGACCAATATCCGGCAGCATGTCCAGGCCCAGGGCTGGGAATTGGTGGAACTCTACACCGATGCCGGCATCTCGGCCAAGAAGGACAGCCAGCGCCCGGCGCTGATCCAGTTGTTGCGTGATGCCCAGGCTGGCAAATTCGAGGTGGTCGTGGTGGATAAGCTCGACCGCTTCTACCGACACCTGCGCGGCCTGCTCACCGCCCTCGACCAACTCAACGATGCCAATGTTTCCTTCGTTTCGGTGCAGGAACGTCTGGATTTCACCTCGATCTGGGGCAAGCTCACCCTGACCGTTCTGGGTACCCTGGCCGAGATTTACATCCAGAATTTGCAGCAGGAAACCCGCAAAGGCAAACTCCAGCGAGCCCGCGATGGCTTGTGGAATGGCAATCCGCCTTTTGGCTACTGTCGCGGCGCTTGCTCCATTTGCAAAGAACCAAACGGGCCGGGATATTGCCCCAATGCTGGCCAACCGGATTTAGGCGACAGCAAACATCTCATGCTCCACCCCATCGAAAGTCAGGTTATTCGTAAGGTCTATGCCTGGTATGCAAGTGGGCGTGAATCCGATGCCAAAATTGCGGTACGGCTTGCCAGGTTATCCCTGGATGAGAACGGCTTGCGACCGCGCTCGCGCGGTACTCCGGGGCGTAACCAACCGGGTCCCGTCCAAAAAGATCTGGTCAGGAGTTTTCTCACCAATCCGTTTTACACCGGGGTGATCACCTACTATGGCCCACTCCCGGATGGAACGCATGCCGACCGGCATCCGCAGTCGATCTTCCCTGGCCAACATCCGATCTTGATCGAACCTGAACTATTCGAGAAAGTTCAGGAACAGCGTCGAGTATTGGGAACGACACCCCGGGTAAAGAAAGGTACAGTTACCCGTGATTATCTGCTCTCCGGGATTCTGCGCTGTGGCTACTGTGGCGGAACCATGCGTGGGTCGAGTGATGGGACCGGCAATAACCATTACTACCGTGATTCAACCCAACTGGAAAAGCTGGCGGAATGCCCCCAACGCACCGTGAAGGCCATCGAGATTGAAACCCAGTTCTTGAACTGGCTGCGCCAAACCCTGGAGAATGAAGCCGTCTTTAACCAGTTCAAGGATCAACAAAACGCCCTCGAGCAGGCGCAAATCCGGTACAATCGAGCCAGAGATTTGTATCTGGCCGGGCAGTTTTCCAAAGCCGAGCTCGAGGTTGAGCAAATTCGGTATGAAAGTCTCGAAAAAGGCTTGCAAGAAAATGGACAAGATGCTATCATATCATCGGTAACACACATGCGGCGAGTAATCGTTGCATGGGATCTGCTTACCGCTTTAAGCAAAAAAAGACTGTTTCGGATTGCGGCCGAAACAGTCTACGTACGGGACAGCGTTTTGTTAGGCGTGGAGCCAATTAGCGCGCTGTTGCCATTCACAGGGAAAGGCATTTGTAACAGCGGCCCCGACGGGGTTCGAACCCGCGATCTCGGCCTTGACAGGGCCGCATGTTAGCCGCTACACCACGGGACCAGTAGTTGAGCGGACGGTATTTTAGCATAGCCAGTGGGTGGCGTCAAGGTTAGGATAAAAAATGTTCACGACTTTCTTAAAGTCAGCGCAGTTTTACCGCCAAGACCCCTGTTTGTCTAACTGGCATGGCGTACCGCACACCAGAGGTTGAGAAGGGTCGGAAATTTGATATTCTTGCGTGCTTTGCACGCAAGAATATCAAATTTCCGGTTTTTTCTGTGGACTGCAAAGCTGACACACAGCTAAGACAGTCAGGGCGCCAAGATTCTTGAGGTTTTCTTGGCGTTCTTTGTAAAAACTTGGCGGGCTTGGCGGTGAGGTTTCGACTTTAAGAGAACCCTGAAAAAATGTTAGGATAAAAAATCAGGGAAAAGGAATTTCGTTATGAAAATCTACTTCCCACAACACGACCCTGTTACGCCCCGCCTGCTTGGCGTGGTAAAGCGCAACGTCGGCGCGGTTAAGCAGGTTAAGCAGGTCAGGCGCATCGCCTGTCAGTGTGGCGACGCCAAAACTGGCTGTGACCAGGGCTGGCATGGCTTCAGATTCTACTGGCCGGGAAGCTAATTCCAGGCGCAAGCGTTCAGCCGTGGCTACGGCATCATGGGCATTCGTCTCGGGTAAAGCGATCACGAATTCTTCACCCCCGTAACGCCCAAGGATATCCGCCTCGCGCATTTGCGCAGCGCATCGACGCACTGTTATCTGAAGAATTTCGTCCCCGCGCGCATGCCCAAACGTATCATTTACTTCCTTGAACAAATCCAGGTCAAACATGATGACCGAGAAAGAACGTTTATAACGCACAGCCTGATGGAATTCTTTCTCGGCCATTTCAAAAAAATGACGGCGGTTGTAAATACCGGTGAGTGAATCAGTTACCGCCAATTGACTCAATTCCTGGTGCAGGCGGGCGTTGTGAATAGCCGCCGCCGCATGTGAGCCGAACAGCTCCAGGATCTTCAAATCACTTTCATAAAAATTTTGATCAGAAAACACAAAAACCACTCCCAGGAATTGATTACCCCAGATCAACGGAGTGCCCGCCACTTTCCCCCAGTAGGATTTCGACAAATCGGCAGTCCGACCGGTGTGAAAATCTTCCAGCAGAACAGATTTACCCGTCTCCCAAACCCGCCCCGCCAGGCCCGCGCCGCGCTGGATAAACTTCTCCATCTCCGGCTGGTTGTCACCCAGGCTGATTGCCAGTTCCAAGATATCCTTTTCAATATTGTGTAAATACAGCGCCATGGCTGTTCCATTGAGCAATTCCACCGCCCGCGGCGCAATCATCCAGATCAGCGCATCCAGCCCCAGCTCAGAAGAAATATCCAACCCGGCCTGGCGCAAAGTCTCCAATTGCCGGTTGTAGTGCTGCAGGCGCTCCTCGTTTTGCTTCATAGTAGTGATATCGCGCGCGATGACGCCAAATAGCAGTGTATCGCCAACCCGAATGGGGAAAGTAACCGCCTGAATCCACTTCCGCCTGCCGCTGCTATGATGGATAACGCCCTCGATGACGCGAGGTAACCCTGTTCGGGCAATAAGGCCCAGATAACGCAACATCTGGTGATGGAGCGTCGACTCTGGCGTTGACAGCGCCCACTCTGGCCCTTGAAACAATTCGGGCAACAGGTCCGTCAATGGCATCCCCAGGGCCTGCTCACGTCCAACGCCAGAAATTTTCTCACAGCCGTCATTCCATTCCAGGATCAATTCTTGCTCATCGAGCACCACGATCCCATCCCCGGCCTGTTCTACCACATTGCGGAATTTTTCCTCGCTGGTCTTTGGGACTTCCCTGGTGGGAAAACGCATCGCATCGTCATATAAAACGCTAAGCAGGCAATATCCCTTTGCGGTTGGAATGGTGAAAATAATCCCCTGGGCTACGAACTGAACACCTTCATGATGAGTGAAATTAAGCTCCAGCTTGTGTCCCCGCTCATCAAAAATACCGGCCTCCAGGAATGGAAGGAATTTTTCCCGCAGGGAGTCAAGAACCTCGGGAGTTTTCATTCCGGGCGGTAATAGGCTGAAATGCAGATCCCAAATGTAAACTCCCAGCACGTCATCCACGCAAAGACCAGTTGTCCGTTCCATCGCCGGGTTCCAAAAAATGATCCGGCCTTCCTCGTCGGTAACAGAAATACCCACACTAACTCGTTCCACAAACCCCTGGAACAAGTTGCGGATTTTTTTGGTGTCCTTTGTCGAACTTTTTTCACCAGCCAACCGACCGTTGGTATCGCGGTTGAGCATCCCAACTCCCCTAAACACAAAAACATAGGCAAACTTACGGATATTAGAAGAATTTTACCTTAGAATAATCTTATAATACAATACAAAATGGTTGCGGAACTGGCTGCACCGCCGCCTGCCCGCCGCTTAACTGACCGATTGCCATTCCAGCCCAAGGAGCGATCATGGATCTCGGACAATATTTCATCAAAGATTACACTGGCGCGCCGTTTGTGCTGTTTGGAGCTGCCCACCTCGAGACGCTCTTGGTCATCGTTCTGCTCAACCTGTGGTTATTGCGTTTTCGAGGCGCAAGTGAAGTCACCCGCGGCAAAGTGCGTTGGACGCTTGCCATCATCCTGTGGATCGCCGAATCGTCCTGGCATGTCTGGAACCTGGTCATCGGCACCTGGAACATACAGACCATGCTGCCCTTGCACATGTGCAGCGTGCTCATCTGGCTGACAGGCTTCATGCTGATTTTCAAGAATTTTTCCATCTACGAGTTTGTCTATTTCCTGGGGATTGGCGGCGCGCTGCAGGCTTTGCTGACTCCCGATGTAGGCATCTATGGCTTCCCACACTTCCGCTACTTCCAGACTTTTTTCTCGCATGGCCTGCTGATGACAGCGGGAATCTACATGACCACAGTGGAAGGTCTCCGTCCAACCTGGAAGTCGATCGCGCGGATTTTTGTAATCGCAAACATTTACATGGTCAGCATTTATTTCGTTAATCTCGCCATCGGCAGCAATTACCTGATGATCAACGGCAAGCCGCCCATGGCCACCATCATGGATTTGTTACCTGCCTGGCCCTGGTACATTCCCTGGCTGGAGGTGATCGCCCTGGTGACCTGTCTCATCTTGTACAGCCCTTTTATAGTCAAGGACTGGCAGACAAAACCGGTTACCAATTAACCAAGAAGCCCCGAAAATTCGGGGCTTCTTTATTTTTGGCTACAGCACGCTTCGCACAACCAGCACCGAACAGGGCGCGCGCAAGACAAGTTCCCGCGAAACGCTGCCCAGCAGCCAGCCAGTCAGATTCCCGGCCCCGCGTGAACCGCAGACAATCAGATCGCACTCCTGCTCGCGCGCATATTTGATAATTTCCGTCACCGCTTCTCCGCGCAAAAGGACAGTGCTGGCTGATAAGCCATGTTCTGCCAGAGACTCCCTGACGTTATCGAGCATGAGCTTCCCTTTGAATTCCTCGTCATGGCGAATCCGGGCTTCGTCTTCCGGCGAGATGGCGATGGCCGAGACACCATAGGGTTCAACGATATACGCCGTACGAATGGGCGGGAGCACATGCAACACTTCCAGATTGGCTTCTGCCGGCAACTGGAACTCCCCCAGAAAATCACAGGTGTACTGGCTGGCTGGCGAACCATCTGTCACCAACAAAATTCGTTTCAGCCCCCGGTATGGCTGGCGGGCAATCAGCACCGGCCAGCGCCCGGAATGTACCACATTAGCCGCCACACTGCCCAACAGTCCATCCAGTAATCCTGCACCTTTGGCGCCCATCACAATCAGGTCGGGGTTATGTTCCCTGGCATATTCGATAATCTTTTCGGATGGGTATCCCAGCAGCATTTCTGAGTGGAAGTGAAGGTGGCGGCTTTTGAGCAGGTTCTTCGTTTTTTCGGTTTCCGCTTCCACGGTCGCGTATTCCGCGGCTTCAAGCGGCGTGAAGACACGCAAAGCGGTGATCACGCACTCCCGGTCATGCGGTAAATCTGCCAGAAGTTGGACCGCAGGGCGCGAATTTAAGGAACCATCGTCGGCCAGCAAGATGTTATGCAAGCGATGCCTGTCAGCTGTACTCATACCAACCTCCTTGCGAATCAGGCGGGAACTCCCCTCTCCCTTTCACTATTACTGTAGCACAATTCTTGCAGTATGGTTCCAGTCAGTTTTGAATTTCACCCCGTCTCACCCAATTACCCATTCTCTCCCGCCAGGCGAGCGATTTGCAAAACGCAGCAGCGCAGTGCGGCCTGGTTTTCGGCGGGCATGGCGCTTTCTTCGATCATTGCGATCCGTTCCACATCGTTGATGGCGCGGATGATACTGACCGGCACTTCGAGGCTGCCCTCGGTGATGTTGCTCAATTGTTCCACCGCGCCGACCAGGAACTGGCGCATTTCATCATCCACACGCGCCGAGCGCAGGAAACCGGCCAGCGCCGAGGGCAGTTTTTGTCCGCGCGCCGCGCCTGCGGCGCCGGGGGAGCGGGTTGGTGAGACCGAGTTGAGGGCCGTTGCCAGTTCGGTGAAACTCTGCACGCGCTGGTAGATTGAATCGCCCATCAAATCCCAGATGACCGAGCGCCAGTAACGGACCTGTTCGGGTAACTGAAGCTGCTGTGTGACCTGCTTTTGCCAGCCCGGGTCGATTTTCCCATTGGCATGTTCCAGCATTTGGTCGAGATCGGTGTTGAACAGGTTTTCCTGCATCAAAACCGCCAGGTCAGGACGCAGGGTCGGCAGCAGGTCGGGGATGAAGACGCCGTTCTCGACAAAATCGCTGACGTTCAGTCCATGCCGCCGCAGGAGTTCCTGCTGAAAGATGGGCAGGAAGCGCAGCATGGCGTCATGGTCTTCGCGCAGGGCCACAAAGGACGAATTCCCGGCCGGGAAAGCGGGTTCGATGCACCGGGTCACGTCGCCGCGCCAGTCCTGGTAAATGCGCAGGGTATTCAGGATTTCATAAATTGGCAGGCGCGGTAAAAGACGTTCGGCGATCAGGCTGTCGCGTTCGGCCAGGGGGAAGGTTTTCTGGGCGTAGTATTCCAGGGCGCGGAACAGGCCGGTGGTCAGTTGGTTGATTCCCAGCACGCTGGTCTGCGACTGGTTGTGGGCAATCGCCCGTAACATGCTGCCCTGCTTCGAGAGCGGGATCATCTCGGCCACATTGGCGACGATTTGCTGGCCCCGGTCAAGGCCCGAAACGGCCCTGCGGCGCGAGGTGGGGCGGTCACGTAATTGCGGAATGGAGCGCCCGATAAAGTACGAAACGATGTGAATACCGAAGACATCTTCCGGCCTGCCGTAGAGAATATGGCGGAAGTGTTCGGTCAATTCTGCCAGGAAACCCTCGTAGAGCGCTTCGGGCATTCCGACCGTCAGGCGTTCGAGTTCCTGCGCGCCGCGGCTTTTGACTCCCAGGCGGCTTTCGGTCAGGGTTTCGGCGGCCCGCAGCAGGTTTTCGCGGTGTATCTGCTGCGATTCGCGGACGTGGTAAAGCAGGTTCGCCAGGTCGCGTACCGGCAAAAAGCGCATGTGTTCGGCCAGGCTGCTCTGGAAGGTGCGCAAATCGCCGCCCAGGAAGACCCCTTGCAGAGGCGTAACGGCATAGGCGGTGCTCTTCTGGGCCGCGGGCGGCAGGTTTCGCCCCAGGCGGCGGCGCTGGTTTTCAAGATTGATAAAAGCCGGCTGCCCGGCGACGTGCGAATAGTAACCGCCCTGGCGCTGCATTGGTTCGCCGCTGCCCAGCTTGACCCGGATCGCTTCGGCCACGCCGTGTTCCGCCAGCCAGGTCTGGACGTTGTACTTGGTTTTGATATATTGGAAGGCGCCGTTGGCCTGGCTGATCTGCTGGCTCAAATCGGAACCGGCGATAAAAACTTCTGCCAGCACCTCTTCAAAGCGATTTTGGGGTGTCTGCTCGGTGTGGCGGCTCTGGGTGGCGTAGTCCCAGACGCGGTCGAGATAGGTCGGGATGTTTGTCACCGCTTCGAGATCTTCAAAGAGGGGGATTAACCAGATCGAGGGCAGTTCCGCGTCCGGGTGTTCGCGGCGGGCCTGCTCTGTCTGGGTGCTCATTTTCCGGTCAAGGGCGATCAGCGCTTCGGGTTTGGAAGACATGCTGATTTGCAGTCCCAGGGTCATGCCGGGGTTGCCATATTTCCCGGCGATGGCGTTGATTTCCTGCATGTTGAAGGCAGTCGTCTCAATTGCAAACTGGTCGCGGGCAGTGATCATGCCCTGGTGAATGCGCGGTGTAATCACCATGCGCTGCAAGATGTCGCTGTAACCGACCACTTCGCGCAAAAGCGGTTCCACCGCCCGATTGGCCTGGATGTCTGGAATGAGCGTATGCAGTTGCTTGCGCAGTTTCTTGTTCAGCGCAAAATAGGTTTCGAGCATGGCGCGGCGCTGTTCGCGCAGGGCGCGCATTTCCTGTTCATGCCGGTCATTGTGTTTCCACAGGTCGCGGACCGGATCGGGTCGCAGGTGCAGTTGCGCCGCGAGATGCTGGATGCGGTTGCCATCCAGTGAGACAGGCAGGATGCCGCGATATTTTTGCTCCAGTTCGTGGGTTAACTGGGTGATTTTGTTCAGCAGTTGGGTGAAACTGCGGCTGCGCTGCGGCAGGCGGTCAATTTCCACCAGCAGGTCGGGGGAGATCTGGATGTGTGAGTCGGCTTTGTGGAGCAGGTTCAGGATCTGCGCCATGCGCCGGACGTTCTCCATCACGGCGGCGGCCATCAAGCGATGTCCCTGGCCGGACGGGCGGTTGCTGCCGTCCCAGTCGCTCCAGAACGACAGGAAGGGGCGCAGGCTGTTCTCAGTAAAGAGTGCGGCGTAGCCCTCACTGGCGGCGAGCGTATCCAAGTCAACCAGGATTTCGTCGGCTTCGAGTTGAGAATTGATGCTGACGTTTGTCCCCAGGAATTCCATCAACACTTCCTGCCCGGCTTTTTCAATCAAAACAGGCGCTACCGCTTGTTTGGCAATCAGAGCCCGCAGGATGGCATCGAAGGTCATTTCGGCTTGCAGTGAATATTTTTGGGTCGGGTGAACCGTGCGGTCATAGTTGCGCAGGTGGAACAATTCCTGGCGGTGCGCGAGCGAATCCTTCATAAATTCGCGCTGCAACCGCTCCGCGAGCCAGTTGCCGCTGCCGGTTGCGGCCCGCCGCATCATTTCATCGCTGATGAAAGCCCGCTCTTCGAGCCGGGTGCGGAAAGCGTCCAGGCGTTCGGGAAGGTAGTTTTTAACGAAGTCGTTTCGCAGGCGCACCCCGTCCACCACCGGCAGGCTGGTCAGGGCCTGGAAAGCGCGGCCGTTCTCGAATGGATGGGAAATCTGGCGGGTGATCTCGTCCCATTGCTGCAAGCGGGCGGCCACATCCCCGTTTTCGCTGGCTGGAAGCTGGAAGGTGAGTTGTTTGCGGTTGTAACGCGCATCTTCCTCGGCGATCATGCGGTTCAGGTCGATCAAGAGACGCCGGGCTTTGACCTGCATGATCTCGGCAGGGTCGACGCCACCCAGGGTCAGGCGGAAGGTGCGGCGGCCGGTATCGAAGCCCTCTTCGGTGCGGGCAAAGGTTGCCAGCGGCAGCAGGCCGATCCCGCGCCGGGCCAGTGAGGATGCCAGCCAGTCGAGCGAGAGTCCGTTTGGCAGATGCTCCACGTGCAGGAGCGGATACATGCTGCCAGATGGGGGGATGATCGTCAGCCCGAACGGATTGCGGTCGGGGGGCAGGTTTTCGGAGGCAGAGATCAGCGCCTCGGTGCGTTCCTTGAAAATCGCGTTGCGCATGCGCCAGTAGGTGCGCGCGCCTTCCAGCGGCCCGCGATAAAACAGGTAGACGATGAAAATCGCGACCAGGTTTGGCTCGATCAGATCGTTCAGGCTGCGGAATTTTTCGCGCAGTTCCGTTTCGCGGATCTCCACTACCGATAGGCGCGCCCCGGCCAGGCAGTCGGTCTTGGACATCGAGTGGACGCTGATCACGCGATTGGCGTCTTCTTCATCCAGGGTGCCGCTGCGCACCAGGTCGATCGCGATCTGGCGCGCGGTTTTGATAACGGGCAGGCCGTCCACGGGGGCGACGTTCTGGTAGGCCAGGTCATCGATGACATAGATCTTGTGCTGCAGGCAGTAGGTCATTAACCGGCTGACATCTTCTTCGGCGAAAATGCGCCCGGTGGCGTTGTGCGGGTTGTTAATCGCCACCGCGCCGTGCTCCGGCCAGTGCGGGTCGGCCTGACAAAGCTGCCTGAGCCTGGCGATCATGGCGTCCACATCCAGCGCCAGGTCGCGGGTTAGCGGGACGACATGC
The DNA here is from genome assembly GCA_002412925.1 of Anaerolineales bacterium UBA5195. Classification (GTDB taxonomy): domain Bacteria; phylum Chloroflexota; class Anaerolineae; order Anaerolineales; family Villigracilaceae; genus UBA5195. Next base: position 63,692 of record DHVZ01000023.1, read on the forward strand.
ACGTTCGGGAAGCATTGCTCGTAAGACCAGCTCAAGTCCGGGAACAGGACATCGGTCAGGCCGCAGTGAAAACCCAGCAAGCCCAGCGCTGTGCGCGAGGAACCACTCGTCACCTGGCAGGCTTCCGGGATGTATTGGGGCTGGTGACGGGCAAAAACACTTAAGAAACTGCGTTGCAGGGTTTGCCGCCAGACGGGTTTATGGGCATTTTCAATCAGTTGGTTGAGCAGCGCCAGGCTGTCTACACCCGCGAATTCGTCGATCTGGCCGGTTTTCCAGCGCTCCTGCATAATTCTGGTGATCTGATCGGTCTTCTCATCGATTGCATCCAGGGCGCGGCCCAGGGTTTGGTTATTGTTCTGCATCAGGCTGTCGAGACGCGTGCCGACCCGCGAGGCCAGCCGCGAAAGGGTTGTTTCGGCAGCGCTGATTTCTCCCCACTCATCCAACCAGGCTTTGTCTGCGAAGATTTCTGTCGGGGTTTCCGTTTCAAGATTTGCCAGGTTCTGATCGAGCAGGAAGTTCAAAAATTCGACTTCGGAGGCTGATGGCGTGCCTTTTAACTGGAATTGCACATTTTCAATCACGCCCAGGAAATCGGCGTTGCCAATCACAAAGACGGTCGAAAGCGAATCCAGGCGCGGGGCAAAAATAGCCGGGGTCAGCAGGCGGATGACGCGCTGGACCAGCTTGGCTTCACGCGCCAGCGAATGCTGATTAAGCGCGTTATTTGCTTCAATAAAAAACAGGGGAGATTCAATGCTCAGCAAGCGCAGTTTGCGGCGGGTTTCTTCTTTCAACGGGCCGCCCACGACCAGGAAGGTCGGGACACCTGGCTGCCCGGCCAGCCACTGTTCCACTTCGATGCGCGCCAGCCGCTCATCGCCCGAGAGCGGTTCGATCTGGATGTTGGGAATATCGCTGAACGGTTGCGGGAATTCGTAGCGGTAACACAAGACTCGCGCGGGCGTAATCTGCAAATAGTTGGAAACGGCAGAAAAGATCACGCGCAAGGTCTCGTTGATGCCCCCCGAAGCCAGGATAATTTCGCGCTTGCCAGATTTCTCACCCATGTCGTACTGCAAAGGCTCTTGCTGATTCTCGAGCCACTTGCGGAAAGCTTGCACCAGCGCGTGCGGGGTCTTGCGGTTGTAACCGCCGCGCGGCATGTAAGGTGAGCTTTTTTGGATGGTGCGAATCAGGAATTCCAGCTTGGGCTTGTCAGCGGCGTTCCAGCCCAGGTGCTCGAGCAGGACATCAGCATCGGCGTCGGCCAGATCCTGGCGACGGACGTCGATCCCCAGCGCGATCCGCAGGAAGGCGGATGAGAGTTTGACATCCTGGAGCGGATTGCCAATATGAAAATTGACCCGTTCCTCGGCGGGAACCGGCGCGGCAGCGGTGGCCTCGCTGATCTCTGAAACCCGGGCCACCCGAATCTGCTTCAGGCGGAAAAAAGCCAGGGGGTCAGACTGCGGCATTATTCATTTTTCTTGGATTTTTTAGCTTCCAGCGCCTTGTTGAGCATGTTCTGGAACAGGTCAAACAGTTCCGAACCGGCCAAATCTTGCGGGGAAAGCGAAATGACCGTGCGGGCATTCTTCAAACCCTGGCTGGCTTCGGCCAGGCGGGCAGCCTGCGGGGTCAGCACCAGTAGTTCAGGGTTGTTCTTGAGAATTTCCAACTCTTCCTTTTCAAAGCCCAGGCGCAGGCGGTTACGGGTCAGTTCATCTTCCAGACGTTTTTGGGCCAGGGCATTTTCCTGTTCGAGCAGGGCCTTCTTGAGCATCGACTTCTTCAACTCCAGGGTGTGTTCCATTTCGGCGATTTCTTCATCGGCCTGATATTTGGCCTTGGCCGCCGAGACACGCGCCTGGTTATTCAGCAGTTCGGTTTGTTCGAGCAGGCGGGCCTGTTCCTGCTGGCGCAGGGCATCCGCAATCTCAGAATCAGCCGGTTCCATCGAATGGACAGCCAGGGAGATCAACTCGACCCCAAACTGTTCCTTGAACTCGGCGGCATGTTCGTTCAAATAAGCGACCAGGCCTGAGGAGGAAAGCGCCTGGATTTCAGCCTGTTCAGCATATTCCTTGACGAGACCTTCCAGCCGGATGCTGGTTTCTTCGGCGGCGCGGGCGATCGCTTCACTGCTCCAGCCGCCAACGCGTACCAGCATCTGGATGTTATCCAGGGCCGGGGCCACCGAGCCGACCAGTTTGACGTTCACGCCCAGGTTGCCGGCCGCGGTCGCCTCAACCTTTAGCTGGATGGGATGGGTGGAGCGTTTAATCGACAGGCTGAAATGGCGCGGGTAGAACAGTCCGCGGCGGAGGGCAATCTTGCCATCCGCTTCATATAAAACCAGCGTATCGGGCTGGCGAACGCGAAATTCAAAAGCCAAAGCCAGTACAATCAACAACACCAGGGCAGCGATAATACCAAATAGGATTTCCATAATGAGCACCTCCTACCAAACAGATTCCAAATTAAATTCGTTGCATTATACTTTGATTAGACAAGTTGGAGATAAGTTTTACCAACCCAACTTGCGCCTGTCTCGCCCCCGGCAACCAGGCCATCGTCTGGAACCAATCTTGCATTAGGCCACAATACTAAACCTTCAGCGAACTGACAAAAGTTAGGTATTCGTTAAAAAAAGATTAATCCAGAATGATCTGATTTCCACCGCTATCTTTGGCTTTCTGAAGCTGTTTTTCAGCCTGTTTGAGCAGTTTTTCGAGGTTAGTTTTGTTCGCTCCGATGTAAATCAAGGCAATCGAGACGGTAATTTGAATATTTTTCCCGTCAATTTCCATGGCGACGCCAGCCAGCTTTTTCTGCAAGCGTTTGGCCGTGAGGACGCTGCTGGCGAGGGTGTTTTCGTGCAGGAGCGCGCCAAATTCGTCGCCGCCAAGCCGCCCGACCAGGTCAACATTGCGCAGCAGGCCCCGGGTAAGTTCCCCCACTGTGCGGATGATTTCATCCCCGATTCCGAAGCCATAATTTTCGTTAATGGCTCCAAAATGGTCGATATCCACCACCAGGAAAACAGGTGAACGCTTATAACGGTCTGCTTCAAGAAGTTCTTCCCGCATCCGCTTCAGAAAGTGGCGGCGATTATAAAGACCGGTCAGGGAATCGCTGATGGCAAGCTCATAGAAATCCTGTCGGAGTTTTTCAAGCTCTACATGTTTTTGGACAAGCTCTTGATCCGGCTTTTCCAACTTGCCGAGCGATTTTTCGACTTCGGATGGGCTTTTTGGGGGGGAAAGACGTTCGGAAGCCGGCCGGTGCTTTTTTGGTTCCTGCTCGCTAACAACCGAGAGCACTTCGGCAAAAAGTTTATCGCGGTGGTCAGGCGTTTCTGCACCCACAATGACGAACTGGTCATCTGATTTGACGCCCGCAAAATAAGCATCGACCACCCCATTGGTAGTTTGAAGAGAAAATTCTCGATCAATAACTTTCTGAGAGATCCGCAGGTCAGCCAGGAAAGCGCGCGCTTTTGCCTGGCTGGCGCGATCGGCTAAACGGGAAAAAACTGTTTTCCCAGGCCCGCTCTCAATTGGCGGCAGGCCCAGATCATCTTGGATGATCTGGTCAACTTCACCTAAATCATTACAGACCAGTGTCAGGCCCTTGGATGGTTGCTCTGTTTTCATAACTCACCTGGAAGTGTGTGGTTGTAGTAATTAAGTTTACATCATTTCTGTGAGTTTAAATATAGGAATATGGGTAGATTTTCTCCCTTTATTCAGCCCTCGCGCTGGCAATCGAACTAATCGTCACGCCCACCAATACGATCAGCGCTCCGAGCAGGGCCATAGGACCGGGCCTTTCACCGACAAATAGAAAAACCCAGACCGGGTTCAGGATCGGTTCGAGCGTGCCAATCAGGGTCGTTTCAAGGGCTGGGATAACCTTGATGGCAATGGAATAAAACAGGAAGGCCAGACCAATCTGGAAAATCCCCAGATAGCCGACCACTGCCCAATTAGATACTGTCCAGGGTTGCTGGAAAACATAGTAACCACCCAGCAGCACGCCGAGCAGGTTTGCCAGCAGGAAACTCTCTGCAGGCGTGCCATCTTTTTGGGCGCGCATGGCGACCGTCATCAGGGCCATCGTCATACCGCTGATGATCGCCAGCAGGTTACCTGCAAAGCCACCCGGGCTGAGGCTGTCACCAAAGAATAATCCCAACCCGGCAAAAATGACCAGCATGGCCACCCAGTCTGCGCGGGAGGGTTTCTCTCGCAAAAACCAGTAGCCCAATAAAAGAATATATACCGGGGCCGTATATTGCAGGAAAATCGCGTTGGCGGCGGTCGTCATCTGGATAGCAGTGATATACAGGAATTGGGTTAATACGGAACTGAGCGCAGCCACCCACTGCCAGCGCGTAAAACGCAAAGGGATGCGGCGCAAATAAACCAGGAAAACCAGGCTCGAAAAGAGACTGCGTCCGGCCAGCACCGCAATTGGCTGCCAGTTCAGAATCTTGAGAAAGATGCCGCTCGTGCTCCAGAGCACGGCGGCAATCAAAAGGAACAGGATGGCTTTGCGGCGGTCAAGAGAGGCTATCATACGGGCGGTTTTGCTCCAATGAATTTTTTTTCAAGAAAGAGGCGGCGGCCATCTGAACCAGCAACCCCGTCCGCCAGAAAGCAACTGCAGCCATGCCGTGGGCCAGGACTGCAAAGACTGGCGGCGTTTCGTTGGTGTAATACGTCCAGCATTCGCGGGTGGTGCCCCAACGCTCGAGGAAATAGCCGAGCGCAGAACCGGCCAAGAAAACAAGCAAAGCCATCCGTTTATCCGGCGGGGTCAGGATCATCAGGCCGCAGATAACCAGCGAGGCCAGGGTGTAGGATTTGTCAAACGTGGGGGCCACAAACCAGAGCATCAGGGTGTAAAAACCCAGGAAGGTGATCCAGTAAGCAGCCCGGAAGAAACCATCACCCAGTTTTACGGTCGACCAGTGCAGGGCGCGGGTCAGGCGGTCGATACTCAGGCTGGCAATCGGCCAGGCCGGGATAATCCACAACGGCGGTCGTTCCGCGGTGTAATAGTGCCAGAGATTGGTCTGCGTGCCCCAGCTTTCGATCACCAATCCGCCAAACAGGCCAACGAAGACGATCAGCCCGTCCACTTTCAGGTCGGCGCGGGCCATGATAGTCAGCGACATAAAGGCGAAAATCCCCAGCAGCAGCCAATCGACGAGACTGTACCAGGGATACCCGGCTTGCTGGTAGAGACGGATATAGCCCAGGTACTCGTCCATCAGCGGCCACCAAATGTAGATAATTAGCAGGCAGGTGAGCAGGAAAGAACTGAACAACCAGTAAGAATGGCGGGTAAAGCCCAAGGCGCGCCGCAGGGTAGAAAGCATGGGCCGATTATACCTTTACCAAGAAGCGCCCATCCTAGCAGAAACGCTGGCAGTCTTTTGAAACAGCTGGTGCAGATTTGATAATTGTCTTTGATGAATAGAGCCGGTTTTCCACAAAACCAAAACATCTCCATGCTGGTCAGGGATTTTGCGTGTGCGAGGAAAGGTCAGCGGGTTTGCAAGCCGAAGTTATCGAACCAGATGGTCCCCGGAGCTTCTTCAAGAACATCGATGAGAAGCGAGAGATAACCTGTCGGCTGGCGATCATCCTCCATTTCGAAGATTTGCACCTCGTTGACGGTGAAGACAAAATGCCTGCCACGCGCGCTGATTTCCAGCGTGTTCCAGTCACCAGCCTGGATGGCCTCGCTGGTTAACCAGCCTGAAATTTGCTCCCAGCCATTCTCTTTGGTGTAGTAGCTAACCGAGAACGAGCCACCTTCACAGACTTCGAAGGTATAGGCACCCTCATCAAAACCCTCGGGCGATTCGCGAAACAAAAAACCGTAGCAATAATTTTCCGGGTCACCCACCTTTAGGATTCCATCCACGTACACATCGAAATCACCCAAGGCCTCTTGTGATTCGTAATTTGCCCAGGCAACAAAAGTCTGTTTTACAACATCAATTTCCCAGCGATAAGCGCCATTTTCAATCAATCTTTTCCCGGCAAAGAACTCCCCATCTTTTTCTCCGGTGTACCAGGCCTTCTTGTTGTTCTCGAACGTTTCGATAAGTGGGTAATTGGCGCGCTCTGTTTGTCGCGCGCTGACCGTGGCAGTCGAACGGGCATTCTGGGTTGCCTGTGCAACTGCCGCAGTAGCAGTCGCATTGGCATCAAGCGTGGCCTGCGCAATCGCAGTCGCTTGTGACTGTGTGCCCACGGCGATGGCTGTGCCCGTGGCGTAGGATCGATTCGTTGCCACCGCTTGGGCAATCACTTCGGCTGTGGCAGTATTTTGCGCATCCTGAACGCGGCTATTTTCGTTGATCAAGTAAAAACCTCCCATGCTGAGAGCAACAACCAGGCAGCAGAGGATGGCAACAACCCCCAGCACAATCCCTAGGTCGCGCCTGGAATTCGACTCCCTGAACGGCGGTGCAGGTATTATCAACTTGGAAGGTTCAACATTCTGATTTTCACCAAACAGGCTGTCAGGAAAATCAATCTTATTGAGGTCTTGAGCAGGCTTTTGAGATTCGTCGTTCACAACGCCTCCTGAACAGAAAATCAACTCGAAAAGTACGGGGCGATTTTCTAAATTGGCTTGCTCGATACAAGTCGTTTTCCGACTCGAAAAGTTTAGCTCTTGATGCAATCGATAATATTATCGCATATTTTTACGGGAAAGCCGGCGACCCAACAGATAACATTATTCACCTTCTTCTGGCAAGCTCTCACCCAATTGGTCACACATACTCAAAGCAGCGACTTGACGTAAAGCCCACTTGCGTTACAATTACAACCTACTTAGAAAGTATAAATTTCCGGGGCGATGGCGGAATAGGCAGACGCAGCGGACTTAAAATCCGCCGGTAGAGATACTGTGTGGGTTCGACCCCCACTCGCCCCACTCATCAGACCTCCGAGGTCATTTCATCTGAGAGGTAGAAAAATGTACTTCGACCGCGCCACGCTCGAAGAACTCGAAGACAATGCCCTGGCGCCTTACGGAATGCGCAGCAAAAACACCAAAGGCCGCGCCTACCTGGATGGCGAACCGGAATATCGCACCGCCTTCCAGCGCGACCGAGACCGCATCCTGCATACTACCGCCTTCCGCCGCCTGGAATATAAGACGCAGGTCTTCATCAACTATGAAGGCGATTATTTCAGGACACGGCTGACCCACACTCTCGAAGTGGCCCAGATCGGACGTACCTTGGCCCGCGCCCTCGGCGCAAACGAGGACCTGGTGGAGGCCATCTGCCTGGCGCATGACCTCGGCCACTCCCCCTTTGGGCATTCCGGCGAGATCGCGCTCTCGCGGCTGATGAAAGATTACGGCGGCTTCGACCACAACAAGCAGTCTTACCGGATCGTGACCGAACTCGAACAGCGCTACCCGGAATTCCCCGGTCTGAACCTGACCTGGGAAGTGCGCGAAGGGATTGTCAAACACGAATCAGAATACGATGTTTCAGACGCGCGCGACCTGAACCCCGAACTGCGCGGCAACCTCGAAACCCAGATCGCCAACGTGGCCGATGAATTGGCCTACACCACCCACGACCTCGACGACGGCCTGCGTTCCGGGATGATCAATCCGCAAATTCTTGACGGCATCGCGCTCTGGGAAATCCTGAAGGAAACCTTCAACTGGCGCGGCCCCACGCTGGACGACATGGAACGCCACCGCATGATCCGCCACCTGGTGGGTCTGATGGTAACCGACATGGTGCAGGCCACCGACCGGCGGCTGCGGGAAAGCGGCGCCAAATCTGCGCTGGATTTGCAAAAATTGAATTACAACGTGATCGGTTACAGTGAAGATATGCAGCGGCGCAACCGCGAACTGAAAGATTTCCTTTACCAGAAGCTCTATCGCCATTACCGGGTCGTCCGCATGCAGGTCAAAGCCGAAAACATCATCAAAAGCCTGTTCGACGCCTACCACAACGAGCCAGCCATGCTGCCCACCCAGTTCCAAAAAATCGTGGATGTTCGCGGGCTTGAACGCACCATCTGCGACTACATTGCTGGCATGACCGACCGTTTTGCCATCGAAGAACACCAGCGCCTGTTCGATCCGTTCTTAAAACCCTGACCTTCTTTTCCCTGTTTATCAACTCCGGGCTGAAGGTCAATCCATCACCCGGAGTTTTGCGTTTTTGCAGTCTTGACGTGTGCCAGCGCCGGAACAGGCAAACGTCCCTGAAGGAGGAAACCATGTCTGAACCAATCTATCTCACCGCCGAAGGTGCGGAAAAACTAAAGCTCGAAGTGGCCGATCTGAAAGGTCCCCAGCGCGAGGCGCTGGCTGCACGCTTGCGCGATGCTATCCAGATGGGCGACTTATCTGAAAACGCGGATTACCACAAAGCCAAGGAAGACCAGGGCTTCCTTGAGGGCCGCATCCAGGAACTGGAATACACCCTGAGCAATGCCATCATCGTCGCCGGTGGAACCGCCAGCAAGGATATCGTCTCGGTCGGCAATCGCGTCACCGTCCAGGAAGATGATTTCGAGCCGGAGGTCTTCTTTATCGTGGGGGCCAAGGAAGCCGACCCGCGCGCCGGGAAAATCTCGAATGAATCCCCCTTTGGGCGCGCGTTAATGGGTCACCGGGTTGGAGATCTGGTCAAAGCCGAAACACCGGGCGGAACAACCAGTTTGAAAATTCTAAAAATCGAGTAAAAGGTTACCAAAGCCCCGTTTCATCCACGAAACGGGGCTTTTTCTATTTCACAGAGAGTCGTTTCATGGCTTGCCCCAGGCGTTTAATCCCCTCATCAATTCCATCAGGCGGCTGGAAAACAAAATTCAAGCGCAGGCATGAGTCTCCGCCCTGACCATCGGGGAAGAAATTGTTGCCGGGCATAAAATTGACACCCAACTGACAAGCCAGGGGTAATAATTTTTCTGCTGAAAGCCCAGCAGGCAGGCAAAGCCAGATGAACAAACCTCCCTGCGGCGGGTTCGCCTGCACGCTTGCAGGCAGGTAACGGTTAACCGCCAGGAGCATGGCATCACGCCGCTTGCGGTAAAGCTGGCAGGAACGGCGCAGGTGGGCCTGGTAACGCCCAACCGTAACATAAGCCTCCAAAGCATGCTGGATCAAATTGGAAGTTGCCAGGTCGTTGACGCGTTTGTAACTGACCAGGCTATCGTAGAACGGCCCATCCGCTGCGACAAATCCCACCCGCAAACCAGGCATCAGCATTTTGGAAAATGTGCTGATGTAAATGACCCTGCCCCCCGGGTCAAGCGCCTTAAGGGCTGGTTGGGCGCGCCCATCGTAACGCAAATCCCCTACAAAGTCATCTTCCAGAACCGGCACGTTGTAACGGTCAGCCAGGGCGATTAACTGGCGGCGGCGCTGCCCACTTAAACAGGTTCCGGTCGGGTTGTGGAAGTTAGGGATGGTGTAAATCAGCTTCGGGTGGTGAAGCTGAAGCAATTTTTCCAGTTGATCGACCTGCATCCCATTCTGATCGACCGGGATGCCGATGATTTTCAGTTGGAGGGCGCGGAAGAGTTCCAGCGCGGTGCTGTAGGTGGGGCTTTCGACCAGGATGACATCCCCCGCCCTGAGCAGGATTTGCGAAACCAGCGCCAGGGCCTGCTGTGACCCGGCGGTGATCAGGATATTCTCGGGCAGGACCTGGATACCCTGGCTGGCCAGGACATGCGCAATCGTGCCGCGCAGAGGCGCATACCCGTTGAGTTCGCCGTAATTCAGGGCCTCGACTCCGTCTTGACGCAAGACCGCCTGGATGACCTTGCGAAAATCCCTGGCCGGGTAGAGATGGGAATCGCCGATACCGCCAGCAAAAGAAATCGGATGCGGATGACCGGCAGCCCGGAGGATTTCATCGGGCAAAGCGCTGATTTTCCCTGTCTGGATCTGAAGCTCCTGCTGCCAGAACGGCCAGGGCGCACCGACAATACCCCTGGGAAGAGGCGCCAGTGAATCGGGGGCCAGGATATACGTTCCGCTCCCTACCCGCGTATAAATCAGGCCATCCGCTTCCAAATCAGCATAAGCTGTTTCGATCGTGATACGGTTGACGCCCAGGGACTGGGCGAGCTGGCGAATAGCAGGCAAACGTGTCTCAGGCGCCAGGCTCCCTGAAAGAATACCCCGACGCAGGTAAGACCCAATCTGCTGGTAAAGGGGGCTGGCGCTTTGGCGATCAAGTGGAATGCGCATAATTCTCTCCTGGTTATTGACCCGCACAGTATAACCTTACAATGAAACGGTCAACAGGGTCAATTCTTGAAACTTTTGAGCAATCCATTAAATTGGACGCATCGACATTCCCCATTATTGACCCTACACGACAGACCAATTCCTTCCTAAAATAAGACCATGAAAATACCAACAGCCAAGTCTTCAAACCTGACCCGCGGCTACAGCATTGCCCTGGCCAGCGCTGTCATTTTGTCCACCACCGCCATCCTGATCCGCCACCTGACCCAGACCTACCAGATCCCCGCCCTGGTGCTGGCCTTCTGGCGCGACAGTTTCGTGGCGCTGACCTTGTTCCCGATCCTGGCCTGGCTGCGCCCTGTCTTACTGCGAATCAAACGGCAAGATTTGCTTTATTTGGGCATCTATGGCTTTGTCCTGGCCATCTTCAATTCCCTGTGGACCACCTCCGTCGTCTTGAACGGGGCCGCCGTCTCGACCGTGCTGGCCTACTGCTCCGCCGGGTTCACCGCCCTGCTCGGCTGGTGGTTCCTGAAAGAACGCCTGGATTGGGCCAAGCTGCTGGCCGTGGCCCTCAGCCTGGGCGGCTGTGTGTTGGTGGCTGGCGCATACGATCCGGCCGTCTGGAACTCGAACCTAGCCGGAATCGTCACCGGCATTCTTTCCGGCCTGTGCTACGCGGTGTATAGTCTATTGGGCCGTTCGGCCGCCCAACGCGGATTAAACTCCTGGACGACTTTGTTGTACACCTTTGGCTTTGCCGCCGTTTTCCTGCTGATTTTCAACCTGCTGCCGGTCAAACCCTTCCCCGGCACCGCCGCCCACCCCGCCGACCTGCTCTGGCTGGGAAATGCGCTGGCTGGCTGGGGCGTCTTGTTCCTGCTGGCCGCCGGGCCGACGCTGGCCGGGTTTGGACTCTACAACATGAGCCTGGGCTACCTGCCTTCCAGCGTTGCCAACCTGGTTGTGACCCTTGAACCGGCTTTTACCGCCGCAATTGCCTATTTCATGTTCGGCGAACGCCTGACGGGCATCCAGATCGGCGGCAGTTTGATGATTCTTTCGGGGGTGGTCTTCCTGCGAATTTACGAGGGTTGGCTGGCCAGCCAGACTCAAAGCGAGTCCCCAAAAAAGATTGAAGTTGCCGCAGCGGAGTAAATCAATGGAACACCTCTTGCAGTCTCACAAAATCACGAAAACCGATTTCATTCGAGGACAGGGTTGCCATCTCTACGATGAGCAAGGGAAAGAGTATCTCGATTTTGAATCAGGCTGTTGGAGTACTGCCCTCGGTCACAGCCATCCACGGATCAATCAGGTCATGGAAGCGCAAATTAAACAGGTCGTCCACCTGGGCACATATTACCCCAATCGTCTTGCCGAAGATGCGGCGACCGCTGTTCTCGAGATTGTTGGCATGAATGACGGGAAATGCGTCTTCCTGAGTTCAGGCAGTGAGGCGGTTGAATTTGCCGTGCAGGCTGCCAGGCGCATCACAGGGAAGCATTTACTCCTGACCTTCTCGAATTCTTATCTCGCGGCTTACGGTTCTGCGGGTAGAAAAAGTGCAGATGAATGGTGCCTGTTCGATTGGAGCGCCTCCACCGAAGCAGAGCAGCTTGAACGCTTGAATGAAATCCCTTTTGAGAAGATCGGCGCTTTCGTCTTTGAACCGGGCGGGAGCGGGTCGGCCTTTGTCCGGTTTCCGCCAAAGGAACTTGTTCAGTTGCTCGCCCGGCGAGTCAAACAAGAGGGCGGGCTGCTGATCGCAAATGAGATCACCACTGGCCTGGGCCGTACAGGGAAGTGGTTTGGCTTCCAGCATTATGACTATCAACCTGACATTGTGTCCATCGGCAAAGGCCTGGGAAACGGATACCCGGTCAGCGCGATTGCCATGCAACAGGAGCTTGCCGAAAAATTGGAGCATGGCGGGTTCTATTATGTCCAATCACATCAAAACGATCCCCTGGGCTGCGCTATCGCCAAGGAAGTCATCGCCATTTTTCGCGAAGAAAATTGGGTTGAAAAAGGCAATCAAACAGGTCTGTATTTCCTGGAAGGGTTGAAATGGCTCGAGGAGAAATACGAGATCGTCAAGGAAGCCCGCGGACGAGGCATGCTCTTGGGATTGGCCTTCCAGCCACATGCCAGCTTTTCGGCCACCACAGCCTATTTTGCACTGCTGGAGAAGGGTTTCCTGGCAGGTTTCAGCCCGGTGGGCAACCTGTTGCGATTTGACCCCGCATTGGTCATAGGAAAAGATGAAATAGATTTACTTTCGAAAGGACTGGAGCAGATTTTTGCCCGCTTGATCGAGTAGGCGATGCTCTTTCGCCATATCGAGACCAACTTATCAAGAAATATTCATCAAGGCGTTTTCGATACGCCGGAAAAGCACCGGCTACTCAACCACCAGATATTTTAGAAAGAGGTAAAAATGAAAAAAGAAACTGGAACTGTGGCAATCAAACGCGGCCTGGCCCAAATGCTCAAGGGCGGCGTGATCATGGATGTGGTCAACCCCGAACAAGCCCGGATCGCCGAAGAGGCCGGAGCCTGCGCGGTAATGGCTCTCGAGCGCGTTCCCGCCGATATTCGCGCGGACGGCGGCGTGGCCCGGATGAGCGATCCGGATATGATCCTGCACATCATGGAGGCTGTCACCATCCCGGTCATGGCCAAGTGCCGCATCG
>DHVZ01000045.1 GCA_002412925.1 Anaerolineales bacterium UBA5195
TTTTCGATTTTCGCCAATGTACAGAAGACAGTTGAAAAAACGCCGAAGGCTACTATAGGAAGGATAGTTTCTTTTTTCATCGCAAATGATAGAATGATTGTACAACAAAATCCCTTGCCCATTTGTGCGCGGTGCTTTTGAACTCATTGCTTATGTAACCTGCAGCGTTCAGGCTCTCTGTGATCAATACAATTTTGCTAAAATTGGCTGTACTAAAAATTGCCAAATCAAGAAACTTCGTCCAACTATTGTCAGTAGATCACAAACCTTCTTGCAGAAGCCCGATGTTTGGGCAGTACTGATTGTATGTTTTGTCAAAAGTGCAATAGTTTGAGACTCAAAAACACTTAAGAAACAGCTCTAACAGAAAAGTGCTGCGGGTTTCCGCAGCGCTTTTTTTATCGAATTGGGAATAACCACCCTAACAGCTTTATCAGAAGCCCAAAACTCTTTTGGCTCTTTTTCTTTTACCGGAAAACCTTTTTTAAACACAAAGGACACGAAGGTCTCGAAGGAAAACCCATGAAATCAAGGTGTTTTCCCCCTCTGTGCTCTTGTGTTTAAGCTTTTCCCACTCAAAACGGAATAGCCTCTTTTTTATGTTAAAATCCCAACATCCTGTACCTGCCTGCTGGGAACCAGTCCATGAAAACCGCTCACTTTCTCTCCCGCCCTGTCCTCGCCAAATTGCAAGCTGTGTATAACCAGTTGCAAAACGCTAACCCCACGCCGGGCGCTTCACCGTTTACGGTCGCCCTGAAGGAATTCCTGGGGCGTTTTGGCGAGGAGCGAACAGCCAGCCCGGGGGAGATCATCTTCGAGCAGGGCGACCCGGGCGAAAACCTGTACTGGATTGAATCAGGCTCGCTAGCCATTCTGCAGGGGAAATTGAGCAACCCAACCCTGCTGACCTTCCGTTACCCTGGGCATGTGGTTGGGGAGATCGCCTTGCTTGAAAATATTTCGCGCACCGCCTCCGTGGCCGCTATCCAGCCCACGCGCTTGCGCTACCTGTGCAAGGAGAAATTCCAGGAAATTCTGGCCCACATCCCCGATGTCAGCCTGGAAATCATGCGCTTGCTCAGTGCACGCTTGCGGGAAGTCAAACCGGCTGAATACAGCTCCGGAAACTATGACCACTTAACCGGTGCGCTCTCACGCCAGGCGCTCGACAGCCGTTTGGAAGAAGAAATGGCCCGCGCCGAGCGTTACCAGTACAACTTTGCACTGGCTTTTATCGACCTGGATCATTTTAAAGAGATCAACGACCAGTACGGTCACGCGCGCGGCGACCATATGTTAGTTGAATTTGTCCGCCGGATCGTGGTCGAATTGCGTACAACGGACCTGTTTTTCCGCTACGGTGGCGACGAATTCGTCCTGATCTTGCAAGGTGTCAACTCCGAGCGCGGCCCGGCCTTGGTGCAGCGTCTGATGGACCTGGCCCGCCTGACACCGCTGCCTGGCGACCCGCCACTCTTTCTTTCCTTCAGCGCCGGGATCGCCTACTACCCCGAAGATGGCCAGACATCCGAATGCCTGTTCAAAGCAGCCGATCAGCGCCTGTACCAGGCCAAAAAGAGCGGACGCAATACGGTCAATGGCAATCTGACCGTGAACGACTTTGCATCCCAGTGAATAAAGAAATCAGGGGTGAGTAATAGGGAAAAGCGCTGCGGGTTTTCGCGGCGTTTTTCTGTATCATCGACTGCCTGAGGTTTGCAGTTGTGGGGATTCTGTGGCAGTTGAAAACCAGTGCGAAAATTCATTGTGTTAAATTGTTGCGACGAATTGATTATTGACCCTCATCCTGTTTCATCTTACAATACCTTTATGGTATTGATAACCTGTCATTTTGCAGGGTTTTTCCGGCCAGATCACGACCCTCCCTTCGTTCGAATCCGGTATACATGCTTTTAATCGACTTTAGACGTATTCCCATTTAATAATTCCCCGGAGGATAAAATGTCACAACCCTTTGTTTCAAAACGCGCTCCAATTTACCAGGATGTACCCGAAGAGAAATGGAATGACTGGCGCTGGCAATTAAGCAATCGTCTGAATAGCACCGAAGATATCGAAAAAGTATTAAGGCTGAGCGAGAGCGAACGCAAAGCGCTCAACACCAGCGGTCTGTTCCGCGTGGATGTGACGCCCTACTTCATCTCCTTGATCGACCCAAACGACGCCGAAGACCCTATCCGCAAGCAGATCATCCCGTTGGCCGATGAAATGCAATCTTTTACCGCCATGATGGAAGATTCGCTGGCCGAGGATCGTCACTCACCTGTGCCCGGGCTTGTCCACCGTTACCCGGACCGAGTGCTGATGCTGGTGACAACCCAGTGCGCGTCTTACTGCCGTTACTGCACCCGTTCGCGCATTGTCGGCGATCCTGGCCAGACCTTCAACCGCCAAGAATTCGAGATGCAGATCGAGTACATCAAAAACACCCCGCAGGTGCGCGATGTGCTGCTTTCTGGCGGCGACCCGCTGGTGCTGGCCCCGAAAATCCTGGAAGAGCTGCTCGGCCGCCTGCGTGAAATCCCGCATGTTGAGATCATCCGGATCGGCTCGCGTGTGCCAGTTTTCATGCCTCAGCGCATAACGCAGGAACTTTGTGATATGCTGGGTAAGTATCACCCGCTGTGGTTGAATATCCACGTTAACCACCCAAACGAGATTTCTGCAGAACTGGAAGCGGCCACAGACCGTCTCAGCCGGGTGGGCATCCAGTTGGGCAACCAGTCGGTTTTGCTGGCGGGTGTGAACGACTGTGTCCATATTCAACGCGACCTGGTCCAAAAACTTGTTCGCATCCGTGTGCGCCCATACTATCTCTACCAGTGCGACCTGGTCGAAGGCGTTGGACACTTCCGTACCCCGGTGGCAAAGGGCATCGAGATTATCGAAGGCTTGCGCGGGCATACATCAGGATATGCGGTGCCGCAGTACATCGTTGATGCGCCTGGCGGCGGCGGGAAAATCCCGGTCATGCCCAATTACCAGGTCAGTTCCTCGGATCACAAGGTTATTTTGCGTAACTACGAAGGATATATCACCACCTACGAAGAACCGACTGAGTATAAATCGCACGATCCAAAAACCTGCAAAGCCTGTCAGAACAAACGCATGGAACCTGGGCAGACTGGCATAACTGGCTTGCTGGATGGCGATGCCCTGTTTATTAAGCCCGAAGGTTTCGATGATTTACACAATCGTGGCGGCGGCCAGCACCGTCTCAGGGACGAAAGCAAGTGGAAACCGTTGGGCATCGGTTCCGACGATTCTGCAGACTAATCCATCCCGAAAGATAGGGCACAGGCAAGCAGCCTCCAGATTGACTTGTCTCTGCCCTGCCGGGAAACCTGTAAAGGAGTAAAAATGAAAACTATCCGAGTATTCTCAATTGCCATAGCACTGGCTCTGTTTGTGGGAGCCATGGTTCCCTTTGCAGCCCAGCCTGTTGCCGCGCAAACCGGCCAGACTGTGCTGGTCACATCCCCAGTCCAGGCCTTTCTGGATGCTGCGAGCGGCATGTCGCTGCTTGCGCCGATAAGTATGACTGCTCCGTTGATCACGATGAGCGTCGAAAGTGCCCCCGCGGCCTCTGATTACGCCTGCGCGTTGGTCAAACAAAGCCCCAAGGATTACACCAAAATGAAGACACGCCAGTATTTTGATATGAAGTGGACTGTCCAGAATACCGGTACCCGCATTTGGTATGCCAATTGGGTTCCTTTCAAGTATATGGGCGGGGCAAAAATGCAAACTCGCGGCAGTACGTTTGGGTTGCCTGGGGACATCCATCGCGGCAAGAGAGCTACACTGGTTGTTGATATGGAAGCTCCCAAGACACAGGGCATTTACAGCACCACTTGGGGTCTTTACTCAGGGAGAAATGCCTTTTGCAGGGTTACCCTAACCATAGGTGTTTCTAAGTAGTAAGTGGACCATGCTCATGATCCTGCTGGATGGGCAATGAACAAGTCAAAAGCTTTTGTTATGCTTGCATTGGCTATGGTGCTGGTAACGTCGGCCTGCTTGGTGACCTTGCCAGCACCGGCCTCTGTACCGGTCACGCTTACGCCTGACTTGGCCCAGACAGGAAACGCGCAAACCCTGACGGCTGTGCCTACAGCCACCCATACTGCGGTCCCGTTCCTTGCGACTGACACGCCTACAATCACGTTGACACCTTTTCCAAGCATAACACCGCTACCTAGCGCCACATCGACCGCGACTGAGACGCCATTCGGGTATTTTGAAACTTCCACACCGGTACCCCCCTCCGTCACAGTGCAGCCAACAGCTGAACCTCCAGACCCGGTTGAAGGCGCTAGCAACGAGCGTGGGGATTATCGGTGCAGGCTTGTTACAAAATCTCCCGCAAATTGGGCGGTTCTGCCAGCGCGCAGCTTGTGGAAGGTTTCGTGGACATTGATCAACACCGGCCCAAAAACATGGGATAACAGTGTTGTGATTGCCTGGATTGAAGGTAATAAAATTGGTGTGGAAAAACAATACAATTTCATCAAGGATGTCAAGCCTGGCCAGGATGTCAAGGCAATTATCTCGGTTTTGACCCCGGCAAAACCTGGTAACTACAGGTCAGTCTGGGGCTTGCGCTCGCTGAAGACCAATAACATTTTTTGTATGTTTACCGTAAAAATCACGATTGAATAATGACGAGCTGCTCCATGACCCGGAAAACTGTTGGTTATGTCGAATTAGAGTGGTCCTGCCCAAACTGCAATAACAAAAATCCCGGGACGCTGAAATCGTGCGGGACCTGTGGTTCGCCCCAGCCTGCGAATGTAGAATTTGAGCTTGGGCAAAAACGTGACCTGATCGACGATGCGCAGAAAGTGTCTGCGGCTAAAAAAGGTGCGGATCTTCATTGTCCATACTGCAATACGCGCAATACGGCTGATGCGCAGGTTTGCATCCAGTGTGGCGGCGAGCTGAAAGAAGGGGTCAGGCGCGAAAGCGGGAAAGTGCTCATGGGCGAGCCAGTGGCCGTCGGAGCAGAAATAAAATGCCCTGGTTGCGCCACCGTCAACCCGGCGGGGAGCGGAATCTGTCAGGCTTGCGGCGCTTCGTTGAGGGGGGCAAATCCGCCAACTCAAACGGTGACACCGGCTCCGGGTGCGAAATCTGCTTCCCTGCGCCCTTGGATGGCGCTTCCTGTGGTCGCTATCCTGGCCTTGTGCTGTCTGGTTGTCGGTTTTCTGTTCTTTCGAACTACATCCCTGAGTGGCACAGTGCAGAGCACTCGATGGCAGCGGATAATTGACATTGAGGCACAGCGCGAGGTGACCAAGGAAACCTGGCGCGACCGGGTTCCCGCTGGCTCAGAAGCCTTTTCTTGTTATGAAAAATACCGCAACCGCCAGGATGACCCTGCGCCGGGCGCCAAAGAAGTTTGTTCAACGGAATACGTGGACCAGGGTAACGGTTCTGCCCAGGTTGTTGAAACCTGTTACTATGAAGTCTATGCTGACTACTGCAAATACAAGGCTTTGGAATGGCAAAAGACAGATCAAGCTGTGGCGCAAGGCGCTGATTTACAGCCTTATTGGCCGCAAGTGAACCTTGTCAGTGGACAGCGCGAAGGCAAGCGCATTGAAGAGTACAGCGTAGATTTCGACACCAGAGATGGTATTAAGCAATTCATAACCACCGATGCGGCTTTGTTCGTTCAATTCCAACCAGGCTCCCAATGGGCGCTTAGCGTAAATACTTTTGGAAGTGTAGTGGATGTTTCCCCTTGAGCAGGAGGTAAGATGCATTATCGACGGTTAGGTCGTTCAGGCCTGAAAATCAGCGAAATTTCGCTCGGCGCGTGGGTCACATTCGGTTCACAAATAGATGAAAACACATCCATTGATCTGATCCAGGCTGCCTATGATGCTGGCGTCAACTTCTTTGATAATGCCGATATTTATGCCAACGGACAAGCTGAACTTGTGATGGGCAAAGCCCTCAAGAGCATGCCGCGCGAAGCACTTGTCATCTCGTCAAAGGTATTTTGGCCCACCATGCCAGGTCCGAACGGACGTGGGCTTTCCCGTAAACACATTATCGAATCTGTGAATGGCTCCCTCAAGCGCCTTGGCACCGATTACATCGACCTTTATTTTTGCCATCGCTTCGACCCGGATACTCCCATTGACGAGATTGTCTTTACGCTGGATGCGCTGGTGCGTCAAGGTAAAATTCTATACTGGGGTACGTCTGAGTGGCGAGCCTGGCAAGTCTCAACAGCTTTTTCCATTGCCACCCAACATCATCTTATGCCACCATCCATGGAACAACCTCAATACAATATGTTCCATCGTCGCCGCGTGGAAATGGAGCTCTCTTCGCTCTGCAAAGAGTACGGATTGGGTCTCACAACCTGGAGCCCGCTATACTACGGCATTTTGACCGGCAAATATAACGATGGCATCCCCGAAGGCAGTCGTGCCTCCATGGAAAGCATGGCCTGGATCCGTGACCGGATTACCCCCGAACGTGTGGCGATTGTCCGCGAGTTGACGAACTTGGCGACTGAAATGGATATTACAACCGCTCAACTGGCAATCGCCTGGTTGTTGCGCCGCAAAGAAGTCAGCAGCGTGATCACAGGCGCCACCAATTTAAACCAGCTACAGGATAACCTGGATGCTGCCGAAGCGCTGGAAAAACTGAACGATGACGTGCTCGATAAGATCGAGGCCATCTTGGGAAATTATCCCGACGAAGATTAAGCCTGTTGACCTTTTAGGACTTGCACAAAAGCACGGACGACCCCAAGCATAGAATACCTAACCGCCCCAAAACTTGATTTGGGGCGGTTTTTGGCGTATTCGTGTGCCAAAAACAAAATTTGTCCTTGATTTTGACTCGCGTTTGTGCTATCTATAGGCTATCTTCTTGAATAAGGATTCCTATGCATCGCGAACGTGTCTCCGAGAATGTTTTCTGGTTTCAAAGCGAACTATACGCGCAGGTTACTGCAGGGGTGATTGCTGGACCTCAATGGGCAATCGTGATCGATACGCTGGCCACCCCTGAAGAGACTTTAATCATGCGCGAGTTTGTTGAGCACGAGCTTGGACTGCAAGTCCGCTAT
Organism: Anaerolineales bacterium UBA5195; assembly: GCA_002412925.1. GTDB lineage: Bacteria > Chloroflexota > Anaerolineae > Anaerolineales > Villigracilaceae > UBA5195. The sequence goes on from DHVZ01000045.1 coordinate 7,118, forward strand.
GTGATCAACACCCATTACCATGCCGATCACACCTGGGGAAACTGTTTCTTCCCTGGCGCCACAATCGTAGCTCACTCCCTGTGCCGGGAATGGATGCGCGAAAAAGGCACTCCCTCGCTCGAAACCGCCAAAAAGCAAAATAATGCCCTGCGGCAGGTCAAAATTGTCCTCCCACACCTGACATTTAGCGATGGCGAACTGACCTTGCGCGTTGGCAAGAAGAACCTGATTCTTTCTTCGGTGAAGGGCCACAGCGCCGATGGCATCTCTGTTCTGGTTGAGGAAGACCGCATCTTGTTTGCCAGTGATGCTTTCATGCCCATGCCATATATTGTCGATGGAGACCTTGACGAGCTGGCAGCTTCCATCAAGAAAATTGGCCGCATGGGGCTCGAGAATATTGTCCAAGGACATGGTGACATTATTTTGCGCGGGGAGATTGATGCGGCAGTAAAAGAAAACCTGGCATATCTTTCAGCAATCCGTAAGGCGGTACGCGTGGCGATTAAACGTAAGTCGCCCCTGGAATATCTCGATGAAGTTGGCATTGAGGAGTGTGGCAAGAGTCGCGTATACCTGGGCGGTCTTGCCGAGTCGCTTCACAGGCGCAACCTGCGCGCCCTTTACCGGCAAATGCTTGAAAACAAAGACAATCTCAATGTTGAAGAGTAACCCTCTGGAAACAAAAACCGGCTCATTGTGAGCCGGTTTTTGTTTCCAGAGACTATGCTATTCCACGTCTTCGATTGCATCAGACGCCTCACGCTGTTCTTGTTTTGCCTTGAGTCGCCCGTGAAGGCTGACGCTGACCACCCGTTCGGTGCCATTCAACAACTTTTTTATATTTGGTCTCAACGCCCAGGTAAGCAATGCCCCTGCAATCACACCGTAGAAGATACCGCTCCAATTAGCTTCGGAAGCGCCCAGCGCCAGTCGCAGGCTGAAGACCAGGATGGCAAAAAATGCCACGCTGAGGGTAGTCACAGAAGCGTATCCCAGGGTAAAAAACACCAGCGCCCCCAGCGGCAAGATGATCAGCACTGAAGGTATCCATAACCCAATCGCGCCACCCAAGGCTGGGGCGCCTCCAGCTCCTCCGCGCAGACGTTTGAAACGGCCCTTTTCGTCATATTCTGGCAAATACAGGGAATAGTTATGGCCAAGGATGGCGCCAATTGGGGCCAGGATATGCACCCATTGACTGGCTGGGCTGAGCCATTGCGCCAGCCAGACGGCTATCGCCCCTTTTAAGATGTCCATCAGCGCCGTCAAAAGCCCGGCCCAGAATCCGGCTGCGCGCATGGCATTTGTCCCGCCGGTGCGGCCGCTTTCCACCTGGCGAATATCTTTCCCGGTTTTTAATTTAACAATAATCAGCCCGGATGGAATCGAGCCGATCAGGTATCCTAAGAGAACTAAACCGATATCAATTAAAAGTTGCATCCTCGCGCCTCCAATGGGTCTATGTTCGAAAACACAAAAACAGGTACGAAGTTACACATCAATCACCGTCAGCGGTACCTCTGCCGCATGACCTGCCTCAATCCAAAAACCGCGCGCTTGCCAGCGGCGTCCCACTTTTGACCAGATGATGTTCACCACCCGGTAAGATGCCTCTGCGATATCCGTGGGAGACGGCACTGACGGGCCTTTTGGGTGGGAATGGAAAATTGCGACGATTTCTAACCCTTCAGATTCGATTTGCTCGATAGCCCTTAATTGCGCTTTGGGATCCATCTGGAAACGAACCCGGCTCCCCGCGGCATTTTTGACCGGCAAAACAACCTCCACGGCCCCGTTTTTACCTCCCAGTAAACCACAGGCCTCGAGCGGCGCCTCGTTATTGACATGGTGCTTCATCGTAAAAAGGTGTTCGCGCCTCAGTGCCAACAAATGATCTTCCATGCTTATCCTCGGAGTAAGAAAGCTGCAGCCCAGAAGACAACCAGTTCGATGGCGGCTTCGATACCGGCCCGGCGCGGTGAAATTTCATCACTCAGGTTCAGCGCCAGTTCTGTCAGCGCATACAGAGGTCCCAGCAACAACAATCCATACTGGATTGGCGTCACCGGCCAGTAATGCAGCGCAGCGGCGAGTTGCGTCAGGATAATGGCGATGCCAATCGCCCAGGCAAATTTCCATTCCCGCGTGCGCAAGTGCAAGGCGCGCAGGGCAACCAACCCCGCAGCCGGGAAGACTGCCAACGCGATCAGCACAAGGCGTCCCGCTGCAAGGGATAGGGTCGTGGCCAGGATCAGGAAAAGCGCATATGAAAGCGCAACCAGTCCTGCAGAGGCCGCTGGGTGGCGAACATCCGAAGCGTCGAGGGCAATATATTCAGCCAGAAAAACCAGCAGCAGCAAAACCCCTCCGAGACCAAAACTCAACCACCAGGCCGGACCAAATGACAAGTTGTACAGCGGTACGCCAAGCACAAAAGCAGTCAGGGATGGCAGAATCCAGTGCTGGAAAGTATTCTCGCCTTCAAAGTGTGGATGCCCGCGTAAAAGCCAATCCATACCTGCTGCAGTCAACCCGGCAGCCATCAAGGTCGCCGCAACAGTCAAATTCAAGGGGACTGCAATCACAATCCCCATTAGATTGAGATTAAGAGCATAGCGCTGCGTCTCGATCAAATGCGCAAGAGCATATGCAAGTAAGACAACCGCAATCAAGACACTCAACCGATTGGAATCGGGCATGTGACGATGTTCTTCTGGCATGTTTTCATTGTACCTGTCCCTGTCAGGGAGGGGAAGGGCGCACAAACCGTGGCGGTTTGTTATGGCTTCGTTATCGGGCTAAAAATCCTGCCTGTGGTAGAATCAGGTGACTATGGAATCTCGCAACCCTCAACTCCCGCCGTTACCACCGCCGCCGGGAGCGATTAATGCATTGGTTAATGGCTTTAATGCCATTGCCAGCAACGTGACTGTCATCCTAATCCCTGCATGCTTGGATTTATTCTTGTGGCTTGGCCCGCGGTTGAAAGCAGACACATTGTTTGCGCCCCTGATGGAATTGTTGCCGGAGATCCAGGCGCAGGCCTCGGCTGAACAGTCCAGGGAAATTGGACTGGCATTGACTGATTTTGCAAATAGCTTTAACCTGTTCGCCGCCTTCCGAACCTTCCCTTTGGGTGTTTTTAGCTTGATGACAACCAAAATGTCAATTCTATCTCCGCTCGGTGAACGGATTGGGATTGAAGTGTCTCATTGGCTGATGGCCTTTGCAATTGTGCTGGGATTGACCTTTTTGGGCTGGTTGGCCGGAAGCCTGTATTTTCGAGCCGTCTCACGAGTTGCTTTAAAATTGGAAAAAGCCCCAGGACTTTTCCATTCCTTGTTGCACGGCATCTTACTCTCTGGAATGTGGCTGGTGTTTTTTACCCTCGCCAACCTGCCGTTGCTCATTTTTCTATGGCTGCTGAGTCTGCTCAATAGCCTGGTGCGCACCATTCTGGTATTTTTGCTAGTTGTGCCAATTTCGTGGGGCCTGCTGACGGTCTTTTTCTCGTTCCATGGCATCTTTGCCAGCGCCCAAAATGTGTTTACCTCCATTGGCAGCAGTCTTCGTTTGTTGCGCTATGGTCTGCCTCCGCTGGGCTGGTTTGCGATGCTGACTCTACTGATCAGCCAGGGCATGGATATGCTCTGGCGCATTCCCCCCTCAGATTCCTGGATGACGGGCATTGGCATCCTTGGACACGCTTTTGTTTCCACCAGCTTGCTGGCAGCCAGCTTTATTTACTATCGTGATTTAAACGCATGGGTTGAGTCTATCTTGCAGTGGCTCAAGGCGCAGAAGACAACTTCATCGGCGCAAGCCTGAAATTATGGCCCCGGTATTGCCCGGGGTTGGAGGATTTTTCGTGACAACACCTGCTAACTACGATGCAACCAGCATTCAAGTACTGGAAGGTCTTGAAGCCGTTCGACGCCGCCCTGGCATGTACGTGGGGGGCACAGACCAAAAGGCCCTGCACCATCTCGTTTACGAAGTCGTGGATAATTCCATCGACGAAGCACTCGCTGGAACTTGTGATCGGATCGAGATCATCATCCACCCCGATAGCTCGGTGACCGTTGAAGATAACGGGCGCGGTATCCCGGTGGATATTCACCCGGAGAAAAAGATCTCTGCGCTCCAGGTAGTTATGACCGTGCTCCATGCGGGTGGCAAGTTCGGCGGCGGCGGCTACAAAGTCTCTGGCGGTTTGCATGGCGTGGGCGTTTCAGCTGTGAACGCGCTCTCTGAATGGTGCGAGGTCGAAGTCACACGCGATGGACAGGTCCACTCTCAACGCTATGAACGCGGTTACCCGGTGGAACCGGTCAAATTCCTGCGCAAGGCCAAAGAAGGCTTGCATGGAACGCGCACCACGTTTAAATTCGACCCCACCATTTTTAAAGACAATCCCGAGTATCGCTTTGATACGCTCATCCAGCGCTTCCGCGAAATGGCGTTCGTTACCAGGGGCGTGACCATTCATTTTGTGGATGAACGCGCCGATCGTCAGATGACTTTCTACTTCGAAGGCGGGATTCGCTCCTTCGTGCGCTACCTGAACCGCAACCGTGAGACTTTACATCCCGTCATGTTCGCCGAAAAACAGGTGGATGGCATTGGGATCGAAGCCGCCGTCCAATATACAGATGCATTCACCGAGTCAGTCTACTCGTTCGCAAATACGATCAACACAGTCGATGGCGGTACGCACATGACCGGCCTGCGTTCGGCATTGACCCGCGTGGTCAATGATTATGCGCGCAAAAGCGGGCTTTTGAAGGATTCTGACCCGAATTTCACCGGCGATGATACGCGTGAAGGGATGACTGCGATCGTCTCGATCAAGCACCCCGACCCGCAGTTTGAGTCGCAGACCAAAGTGAAGTTGATGAACCCCGAAGTGCAGACCTATGTCACACAGGTGGTTGGCGAAACATTCAGCACCTTCCTGGAAGAAAACCCCCAGGCGGCGCGCGCTATCGTGCAGAAATGTCTCACTTCTTCACGCGCGCGTGACGCCGCCCGCAAGGCGCGCGACCTGGTCATCCGAAAATCTGCGCTGGAGTCGTTGACCTTGCCGGGGAAGCTGGCCGATTGCTCTGAGCGGGACTCATCAAAAACAGAACTCTACATCGTGGAAGGTGACTCGGCAGGCGGTTCGGCCAAACAGGGCCGTGACCGGCACTTCCAGGCCATTTTGCCCTTGCGCGGCAAGATTTTGAACACCGAACGCGCCCGGTTGGACAAGATTCTTGGCAATAACGAAGTCAAGGCCCTCATCTCGGCACTTGGGATGGGAATTGGCGACAACCTGGATATCGAAGGCCTGCGCTATGGACGTGTCATTATCATGACCGATGCCGATGTAGACGGCAGCCATATCCGCACCCTGCTGTTGACCTTTTTCTTCCGTTATATGCCCAGCCTGATTGATGATGGACATCTCTATATCGCCCAGCCTCCCCTTTATCGCATCGAACACAAAAAGCAGGTCCGTTACCTGTATTCGGATGCTGAAAAAGAGAACACGCTGAAAGAAATGGGACTGGACAGCGACAAGGCGTATTTGCAGCGTTACAAAGGCCTGGGTGAAATGAACCCGGCGCAGCTCTGGGAGACAACCATGAATCCCGAAAACCGCACGCTGCTTTTGGTGACCGTTGAAGATGCCGCAGAAGCTGATCGCACTTTCGACATGCTGATGGGTGACGAAGTGGCCCCGCGCAAAAAATTTATCACGACCCATGCCAAGAAAGTCCGCAACCTGGATATTTAGCACGTCAGACCGGTGAGTGTCGCTATGAATAAAAATTCCGGGATCATGGGGTTGGTTGATCAAGTTACCAGATACCTGGTGGTGGTCTATCAGGCTATTGCTATATTAGCCATGCTAGCTGTCCCTTTCTGGGCAATCCAATTCTTTCAACAGCCGTTCATCGGTGTGTTTGTTGAACATACCCTGGTCACCAATGGCGTTGGGCCCGAAGGGAATTCTGAAGCCTGGCCCATTTACAACCAGGAGCGGGAGTTTGGCAGCCAGTTAACTGCACTATCCATACTGGATGCAACTAACAACCCAATCCAAACCATCCAGCCGAAGAGATTCAGTCAGATTAGTGCGCTTATCCAAGGCCATTCTGTGGGGGAAAAGATTTCAGCCACGTTTGTGGACCAACAAGGACAGCAAAAAACCTACATCATCCCCTTAACCGCTTTTCCTTTTGCTGACCAGATGCGCTATTTTGTCTTACCCTATCTTGTCGGTATCGTCTACCTGTTCGTCAGCTTGTGGATTTTTGGCCTGAGGCGCTCTGAAACAGCCGGGCGGGCTTTCTCCATCCTGGCGAGCTCTGGGGCAATTGTAGCAGGTTGCCTGCTGGATATTTACACCACCAATCACCTGATTATTACCTATCTTTGGATTGCATCTGTATCCCTGGCGGGCGCTGCGCTTATTCATTTGGCCCTCGTTTTTCCTCAAGAAGCCCGCATGGTTGTACGTTATCCTTTTTTGCGTTGGTCCGGGTATGTGATTGCATTTATATTAACGATTGTGCAATTCTCGACACTGTTTGATTTTTCAAACCCGACAGTTTATGCGACGACATGGAAGTTTAGCTATATTTTTGTTGGCCTGACCGCCCTGTTCTTTTTTGGCTCAACAATCTACCGGCTTTTTTGGTCTCCGTCACCCGTCGTGCGGCAACAGGCGCGCACAATCCTGGTTGGAACGATTTTAGGATTTGGCCCGATCACCATCTGGCTGCTGTGGACCTCTGTTTCCACCATGAATTTCAATCCCTACCTGGGTTTTTTGCCATTGGTGATTTTCCCGGTGACAACGGGTTATACGGTCTTACGGTACCGTCTTTTACGGACTGATTATTTATTAAGCCGTGGCGTATTGTATACCGTGCTGACGATCCTGGCTGTGGGCGGTTATGTTTTGCTGGTTCTTGGCCCGAGCATGATGCTTGGTGTGGTAATTGGCCCTGATAACCCAATTTTGATTGGCCTGGGAGTCTTCCTGGCGGCCCTGCTGCTCAACCCGGTCCGCATTTATTTGCAAAAATCAATCGATAACATGTTCTTCCGTGGTGAGGGTGCCCACCAGGATCGCTTGAAGATATTTACGCGGGAGCTAACGAATGCTGTTGCGCTGAATGAAATCCTGCGCATCCTGCGCGAGCAGATTTCGGTCAGCCTGCTGCCTGGCCTGCTCCATATCTACATCTATGACCAACTCAGTGACCAATATCTCGCCACAGCGGATGAAACCGGACAAGTGACAAGCGACATCCGCTTTACGGCAAATAGTCCCTTGCCCACAGTCCTGCGCCGTGAACTATTGCCTATTTTTGCGGATCAAGAGCGCATGCCCGAATCTGTTCGCGCCGAACGCGGGCGGTTGGCGCTATTGGGCACGCAGCTCTTCATCCCCATGCCCGGGCGTGACCGGCTGGTGGGTTGGATTTCCCTGGCGGAACGCCTCTCAGGTGAAAACTATGCCAGCCATGATGTCGCTTTTCTCGAAGCTTTGGCCAGTCAGGCTGCGGTGGCTCTTGAGCGGGCGCAGGTTGTTACAAACATGGAGCGCCGGGTCCACGAGATGAACGCCCTCTCTCGGGTGGCCCAGGGTATTAACATTACCCTGAACTTTGATGATATCCTGGAATTGATCTATGCCCAGACAGCCCAGATCATCCCCAGCTCAGATTTTCACCTGACCCTCTTGAACCAGGCCGGACAATTTACATATTACGCGTTTTGTCTTGAAAACGACGAGCGCATTGCAGCCAGGGAAAATACCCCGCTGCTTGTCAAAACTACTCTCGACCAGGAAGTAATCAATTCTCGCAGGCCGATTTTCGCACAGGATTTTAACAGCCAGTGCCAGGTATTGGGGGTGACACCGCAGACCAAAGGAATTTATGCCTGGATGGGCGTTCCTTTGAACGCTGGCGTGGAGACAATTGGCGTGGTAAGTGTTGCCTCCAACAACCCCTCGATTTCTTATACCAGCGCCCAGTTGGATTTACTTCAATCGATTGCCGATCAAACCGCGGGGGCGATTGTCAAGTCGCGTCTGTTACAAGAGACCGAACGTCGCGCCCAGCAGCTCTCATCGCTGAACGTCATTACCCGCCAGTTGACCTCCACTCTGGAACTTCAGCCGCTGCTGAAAAACATCCTTGAAAGTGCGGTCGACATCTTGAATACCGAGGCGGGCAGCCTTTTCCTGGTGGATGCGCAAACGGATGAACTTATCTTTCAAGTAACAGTTGGGCCTGTGGCCCAAAACCTTGCAGGCCAGCGCCTGCCGCCGGGGACAGGTTTTGTCGGCAAAGCTGTCAACAACCGAAAACCGGTGATTGTTAATGATGTGGCCTCTACCACCACCTGGAATCCCGCGCCAGATAAACAGACCGGTTTCATCACACGGGCCATTCTGGCTGTTCCAATGGAAGTCAAGGATCGCGTGATCGGTGTGATCGAAATCATCAATAAAAAGGACGGGAATCCATTCAATGATGATGACCAAAACCTGCTTTCGGCCTTTGCGGGCCAGGCAGCGGTGGCCATCGAAAACGCCCGTTTATACACCCTAACCGATCAGGAATTGACCGCCCGCGTGGAAGAACTTTCGGTGATGCAACGGATTGACCGCGAGTTAAACGCCAGTCTTGAAGAAAGCCGTGCCATGCGCATCACCCTGGAATGGGCCATGCGCCAGTCGAACGGCGAAGCCGGTTTAATTGGCTTTGTGGAGGCCAAGGGCATCCGCGTCATGGCTGACCAGGGCTATGACAAAGAAGTGGAAGCTTTTAAAGAGGATTACCTGCCACTCGACCACCCCGCCGTGAGAGAAGCCCTCGAAACGGGGCTTCCGCAGCGGGTCGTTTTCAACTCTCCCGACCCCTCTCGCATTTTCCTCGATGACGCCCACAGTCAACTGGTTATCCCCATCCGGCGGGAAGCCAAAGCGATTGGCTTGTTCCTGCTCGAAAGCACCAAGCCGGAGGCTTTCCAACAGGATGCCCTGACTTTTCTCAACCGTCTTGCGGATCATGCGGCAATTGCCATTTCGAATGCCCAGCTCTATGCCGAAGTGCAACAGGCCAATATCGCCAAGAGCGAATTTGTTTCCTTCGTGGCACATGAATTGAAGAACCCGATGACGCCCATCAAGGGCTTTACGGACCTTCTCGCCAGTGGAGTGGTTGGGCCGGTTAATGAAAACCAGGCAAAATTCCTGGCAACCATCCGCTCTAATGTGGAACGCATGAAAACCATCGTGGAAGACTTGAACGACAATTCCAAGATTGAAGCTAATCGCATGGAATTGAAATTCAAGGAAATCGATGTTTATGACTTGGTGGAGACGGTTGTCCGTTCGAACACGCGGCAGATCGAGGAAAAGCAACAAACCCTTGAAGTTATCCTGCCACCAAACCTGCCCAATATCTGGGCAGACCGCGTTCGCACAGAGCAGGTTTTGGTCAACCTGGTAAGTAATGCCTATAAATACACGCCGGAAGGCGGCCACATCATCATCCAGGCTGAAAAAGCGGAAAACCAGTGGGATCCGCAAGGCTCACCCCAGGTCATACACATGTGGGTTCAAGATAACGGGTTTGGGATCAGCCCCGAAGACCAGAAAAAGATTTTCCAGAAGTTCTTCCGCTCGCCGGATGAGCAGGCCCGGAAATCACCCGGCACTGGCCTGGGATTGAACATCACGAAAAGTCTGGTTGAGATGCAGGGTGGGCGCATCTGGTTTGAAAGCGAATTCCGCAAGGGAACTGCCTTCCATATCACGCTCCAGGTCTCTGAGAACTAAAGGAGACAATCATGACATTGACAGCCGCAGTTGGACACGCACAGACGCTGGATGCTCGCGAAGCAGGCATGCAGGCCGCGCACCAGGCACTGAACAGCCTGGGGGCAGCCTCCCCGTCCCTGGGGTTGATTATCGTTCCGCATCGTTACGACCATCAACAGGTTATCAACGGGGCTGCAAGCCTGATGGCGAATGTTCCCATGATCGGATTCAGCGTCTCAGCCGGGCTGACGCAGACGGGCACCAATTCCCATTCAGTGATTGTTGCCATGCTTGCCGGGGATGAACTCCAGGCCGAAACTCACTGGTTTCCTTCATACAGCCAGGGCAGCGCAGAAACCGCCACACGTATTTCGCAATTATTGGGTTATGAACAGCGCCCCGCTGAAAGTGTGATCTTTTTTGCCGATGGCTTGAATGGAAATGCCGAAGAGTTTTGTGCCGCACTGCCTGCCGGGATGCCGATTTTGGGAGGTCTCTCCAGCGGCGACCCGCAAGGCGCAAATAGCTTTCAGATTGCAGGCTTACAATCAGGGATGGGCAGCCTGGCGGCTGCTTTTCTGAGAGGAAATTTAAAAGTGGGGGTTGGCCATGGGCACGGCTGGCACCCGGTGGGCAGCCACTTTCGCGTAACTCGCTCACGCGGGTTTTGGCTGCGGACACTGGATGGACAACCGGCATCTGAAACTTACTCCAAATTATTTGGACAGCAACCCCGTGAATGGGCTTCCCCGCCACTTAATTACATGGCCCGGATCTATCCACTTGGCTTCGAGCAGGAACACGGTGATGAATTATTGGTGCGCGCGCCGCTCAGGGTGGAGGCCGATGGCAGTTTTCGAATGAACTGCGGCCTGCGGGATGGCAGCGATGCTTACTTGATGGTTGGCAGCCCGGCTGATTGCCTTGCAACCGCCAGGCAGGCGACCCAGGATGCGCTTTTGGCCCTGGGTGACACCAAACCGGTCTTTGCCCTGGTGCTTGTCGATACTGCCTGGCAAATGCTCTTGCAGGCGCAAAGCGGCGCAGAGCTTAAGGCTGTTCAGGATCTGCTTGGAGAAGCTGTGCCGGTGGCTGGCGGGTACACGATTGGGCAAATCGTTCCATCTGTTCAAGTTAATGGACACCCGGGGTTTTTGAACCAGAATATTGTTGTGGCTGTCTTTGGCGAGAAAGAACCGACAGAATAAACTTAACCGCCCGCCTTCCGGCGGGCGGTTTTTTGTAAGCTGATCAGGCGGGCAGTGCAACTTGCGGCAAATCCTTCAAGGCTTCCTGGATTGCCCCGGTGGGATATTCATAATCGATCAGTTCGTTGTTTAAGTAGGACTGATAGGCCATCATATCGAAGTGACCGTGACCTGACAGGTTGAACAGGATCGTGCGCTTCTCGCCTTTGGCTTTGGCATCCAATGCCTCGTCGATGGCCGCGCGGATGGCATGTGACGATTCGGGCGCGGGCAAAAAACCTTCGGTCTTGGTGAACTGAATGGCAGCCTCGAAAGTGGCAGTTTGTTGAACAGCGATAGCTTCCACCAGGCCGGCATCATAGAGCGCCGAAAGGCTGGGAGCCATACCGTGATAGCGCAGCCCGCCCGCATGGATGCCCGGCGGCATGAAAGTGTGGCCGAGGGTGTGCATCTTGACAATCGGGGCCATCTGGGCGGTATCGCCATAGTCGAAGGTGTAGGCTCCCTTGGTCAGGGAGGGGGTTGCCGTTGGTTCAACGGCCAGCAGGCGGGTGCGCTGCCCGTTTTTGAGATTCTCGCGCAGGAACGGGTAGGCGATCCCGGCGAAGTTCGAGCCGCCGCCCACGCAGCCGATGACCACATCCGGGTATTCCCCGGCCAGGTCCATCTGCTTCAGGGCTTCTTCGCCGATGACGGTCTGGTGCATGAGCACATGGTTGAGCACCGAGCCCAGGCTGTATTTCTTCGTTCCGCCCGAGGTAGCGGCCACTTCCACCGCTTCCGAAATGGCAATCCCCAGCGAACCATTGTTATCAGGGTCAAGATCGAGCAGGGAGCGCCCGTAATTGGTGCGGTCCGTTGGGCTGGCATAGACCTGCGCGCCGTAGGTCTCCATGAAAATGCGGCGGTAAGGCTTCTGGTTGTACGAGACCTTGACCATGTACACTTCCAGGTCGATCCCAAAGAAGTTGCAGGCCATCGCCAGCGAGGTGCCCCACTGCCCGGCCCCGGTCTCAGTCGTCAGGGCCTTCGTCCCGGCGGCTTTGTTGTAAAAAGCCTGGGCAATGGCAGTGTTCGGCTTGTGACTGCCTACCGGCGATTCGCCTTCGTATTTGTAGTAAATATGTGCGGGCGTGCCCAGCGCCTTCTCCAGCCGTATGGCTCGGACCAGCGGGGTGGGGCGATAAAGCCGGTAAATCTCGCGCACTTCCTCGGGGATCTGAATGTAGCGCTCAGTGCTGATTTCCTGCAGGATCAGTTCCATCGGGAACAGGACCGAGAGAAAATCAGGGGTGACCGGTTCCTTTGTACCAGGGTGCAGCACCGGGGCGGGCGGGACGGGGCTGTCGGCGTGGATGTTGTACCAGAATTTCGGCAGGTCGTTCTGGCTGAGGAAGAAACGGGTTTGGTCGGTCATGGGAGACTCCTTGTTTGGGTATGGGTGGATTTTTCAGGGGATAAATATCGGGGAAGCGGCGTCGCCGTTTAACGAGATTTCAGCGAGGCGTTGGGCGTAGACCTGGTCCGCCGAGAGCGCCAGACCAGACTCCCCGCCAGCGGCCACCCGTTCTTGAGCAGGCAGCTCCTCCGTGCGGACATCGTCCAAAACAGCTATAGATTGCGGGTTCATAAGATCCTCCTTGGCAGGTTAAACAAAAACGCGTTCGTCCGTTGAACGGGACGAACGCGAAGTCCGTGGTGCCACCCGAATTAGGCTGCTGTTTTTTAACAAAAAATCCCGCGATGTTGCATCGGGATCCGGCCAGCCTCACTCTTTTTGGGTACGCTCTCCGAGAGAGTTATACCCTCGCCCGCTAACGGGGGCTTCCGGCGCAGGTTACTTCCTTTGAACCGATCCCATCCGAGTCTCCGTTTGGGTATCCGTTATCAGGTTTCGCCCTGCAACTCCGAGGTCCATTCTGCGCTGTCGTTTCGGGCAGGACTCACACCGCTGGCTGCCTGCTCTCTGAACCGTCGTACCGCGCGTACTCGTCCTCATCGACGTTTTTTTATATATTGGGGCGTATTATAGCCCTGTCTGTTTTCCTGTCAAGGTTTGGCCAAAATTTCTCCAGCCCCTCCCGCCGGTTTGTTATCGCCTGTATAATGGGGAGATGATTGAATTAGTGATTCCCGGGCGCGGCGCGCTGATCCTCGAACATCTTGTCATGGATGTGAACGGTACGCTGGCGGTGGATGGTATACTATTGGAGGGTGTCGCCAGGCGCATCGGCGCGCTGCGTAATCGGCTGACGATCCACCTGCTGACGGCTGATACGCATGGCGGGCAGGCAGCCATCGATCACTTGCTAAATTTGCAAGCCGTGCGCATCCGGCAGGGTGATGAAGCCGGGCAAAAAGCGGCTTACATCCGGCAACTGGGCGCGGAGTGCGTGGCAGCCATTGGCCAGGGCGCAAACGATGCCCAGATGTTGAAAACCGCGGCGCTGGGGATCTGCGTCCTGTCTGAGGAAGGGCTGGCCATTGAAACCCTGACCTCGGCCGATTTGCTGATGCCCGATATTTTAAGCGCCCTGGATTTGTTCGATAAACCTTTGCGATTGATTGCGAGTTTGCGCAAATGACCTTTCCTGAAGATGAAAACTCCCTGAATGATGGCCAAGAGCCATCGGAACAGCCTGAATCCAACCCATTGGAGACAGGCGCTGAATTTGAGTTATCTGGGGAACAAGTTGTGCCGCCTTTCCCATCCGAGGAAGAGGCCGCGCCAGAATTTGATTTCCCCGATATGGAAGCAGAAGTGGCGGCCTTTCACCGCGAACTGGGCGAACGCCAGTTCACCCCGGCTGTGCGTTCGCTCGAGGATGAACCGGCCCGGGAAAGTGCGCCGCGCCGCCGTCGCCGCAGCCAGCGCATCATCGAACGGCCTGATGCCAGCGAGCTTGCTGAACGGCTTGAGTCGATTGCTTATCGCGCCGCTCCTACTTTTGATTTCTTCGTGTTTTCCTTCCTGGCCGGATGTATCCTTGGGCTGGGTTATATCATCGATATGCCCGCCATCCTATTGCTCGGCATCCTGGTTGCGCCAATTGTTTCACCCTGGGTGGGAGCTGCCCTGGCTGCCTCCACTGGGGAAGTGCGTTTCTTCGGTCAGACACTTGGCGGATTCATCTCTGCGCTTGTCATGGTTTTTGTGGTCGGCCTGCTGGCCGGGCTGGGTTCGCGCATCTTCCAACCGCTCACCTCGTCACAGGCTTTTTTGCATTCCCGGTTGTGGTGGCCTGACCTGCTCCTGCTGGTTCTTGGAACGGTCATCCTGGTGATTGCTTTTATTCAGACTGAAAACAAACCAGCCCTGGCCAGCCTGATGGTGGCCTACGAACTCTATCTGCCGGTCAGCGCTGCCGGTTTTGGGCTGGGATCAGGTGTTCAAGGCTTATGGCCCGAAGCCGGGCTGGTCTTCTTGATCCACCTGGCGCTTTCGCTGATTGTCAGCCTGATCGTGTTTTTCTATATGGGTTTCCGCCCACTGGAGCCTCGGGGATATTTGCTGACTGCCGGTATCGTGGTGGCTTCGCTGGTCATCGTGGCGGGATGCAGCCTGATCAATATCCGCGGCGACCAGGGAGAGACCACGCCCATCATGGCAGCTGCAACCCCGACCCTCAAGCCTTCCCTACAGACGGTGACACCCACTCCCGCTGCTATCCCGCCTACCTCTACGCGCCGGGCGACCACGCCAACCGCAGCCGCCACGCCGACGGAAGGCTTTACTCCCGGCCCCACGTTGTTGCCCACCCCGGTCTATGGACGGGTGCAATCGCAATCTGGCGGTGTATATATTCGTGTCAAACCGGGTGGGCAGACGATCACCACTGTTGAGAATGGCTATCTGGTCGAAATTCTGGGTGACGCGCCAGTCATCCTGGAAGGCAGCACCTGGATCCACGTCATCGTCAAAACGCCTGCGCGTGATATCGACGGGTGGGTGTTATTGAATTTGATTACCACCGCAACTCCCTCTGGTTCGCCGTAAAAATATATTTTCTGCTTTGAAAATCCCTTGAGTGCAGAAGCTGGCTTCCGCACATCTTTCTGTCTGGAGATTTAGCATGCCTATTCACTTTGGTACCGACGGTTGGCGCGCCGTCATTTCAGATACGTTCACGTTCAGTAACCTGCGCATGGTTGCGCAGGCGATTGCCGATGCCGCCGCCTCCGAGCATTGGGACATCAGTTCCACGCCAGATATCGACCCGAGGAAATTTGTTGTCGGCTTCGATACGCGTTTTCTCTCGGACCGTTACGCCACGGATGTCGCTCGTGTCTTGACCGCAAACGGGTTCACGGTTCTGCTGGCCCATGCCGACGCACCCACCCCAGCCATTTCTTATGCTGTCAAATATCACAAAGCCGCGGGCGGGGTAATGATCACCGCCTCACATAACGCCCCCCGTTATAACGGCGTGAAACTCAAGGCGGCGTATGGCGGCTCCGCACTCCCTGAGCAATGCCGCCGCGTGGAAGTGTATATCAACGACAACGAAGAGCAGGCGCGCGGTCCGAACCTGATGGACTACAATCAGGCAAAAGATGCCGGGTTAATCCAAAAATTTAACCCGCTCCCGGCATATTTCGACCACTTGCGGACACTCATCAATACGGATGTAATTGCTGAAAATCCCCAGCACTTTGTGGTTGATTCGATGTATGGTTCAGGACGAGGCGTTATTCGCTCGTTTTTGCAGGGGACTGGCTGTGAGATTGCCGAAGTGCGCGGTGAGATGAACCCCGGCTTTGGCGGAGTCCACCCGGAGCCGATTGCCAAAAACCTGGGGGCCCTGACCGGCGCCTTGGGTGCCGGGCTGGGAAATTTCGGCCTGGCCACCGATGGCGACGCTGACCGCATCGGCGCGATGGATGAGCGCGGGGTTTTTGTGGACCCGCACAAGATCATGGCACTTTCCCTGCGATACCTGGTGGAACAGCGCGGCTGGAGCGGCGCCGTGGTACGCACAGTCTCCACCACCCGGATGATCGACCGGCTGGCAAAGCGCTACGGGCTGAAAGTTTATGAGACTCCGGTGGGTTTCAACCACATTGCCGACTACATGATGAGTGAAGATGTGCTCATTGGCGGAGAAGAATCAGGCGGCATCTCTTTCAAAGGACATATCCCCGAGGGGGATGGTCCGGCCATGGGCCTGTTGCTGGTTGAAATCATTGCCCAGGCGAAAAAGACTCTCGGCCAACTGGTCGATGAGTTACTGAATGATGTTGGCCCCGCTTTTTACGAACGCGCCGACCTGCGTCTCAGCCGTCCAGTCGCGAAACAAGAAATGACAGACCTGCTGGTAAAACAGGCCCCTGCCGAAATCGGCGGAGAGAAAGTGGCTGAGATTACCTCCACAGATGGCGTGAAATACATCATGAGCGATGATTCCTGGCTGCTGATTCGCCCATCGGGCACAGAGCCGGTTTTGCGTGTCTACGCTGAAGGCCGGTCGCTGCAAATCGTCAAGGATTTGCTCGGTTATGGCCAGAAAGTGGCCGAAAGCGTCGTTTAGCGCCAGCGACGAATGCAAACGAAAACGCCCGGACAGGGGAAACCTGTCCGGGCGTTACTCTAGCTTAAGACCTTAGTGAGAGAGCGGTGCCTGGCGTAAGCGCCGCGCCAACAGGATCACAGCGACGAGGATAATCGAAAGGATGAACAGGCCGGGCAGCCCGACCTCATCGGCAAAACCGGTCTTGGCAAGCTGGCTGGTACCCGTGGCCTCAGGCGTGCCTGGCGTCCCGGCAGATTTGACAGCTGCGCCGGGTGTACCTGAAGTAACCGCTTGCTGGGCAGTGGTTGTTTCTTGCGCCGCGGCCAATTGGGTTTGCAAGGCTTGGACGGTAGCCGTGGCCGGGTCGCTGGATGGAACCGGGGAAGCCGTGCTGGTGGCAAACACAACCACAGGCGTTTCGGTCGGTTCAGGGGTGGCCTCTTCGGTTGGTGGCAGGGTCGGCGTGAACAAGGCCGCTTCCTGGGTCTGCTGATCAACAAAAGCTGTCTGGGTAAAAGCCGCGATATTGGCTTCCTGGGTGGCGGCCCGCATCGCATTTTGGCCTGGTAGCCAGACCACAGCAAGGACGGCCATACAGATGAGCGAGAGCAAGACAATGGCCCCCAGGATAATCGCAGCAATCAGGAAGGTGCGATTGTTCCCTTCGCCTTCTTCTGGCTGTTCGGGGTCAGTTGATCCGGGTTCAGGAGCGCCCAGATTATCGGGTTGCGGTTCATCATCGTCGAAAATGAATGTGTTGGCCATGATTCTTTTCTCCTCGCTGGTTATACTTATATTTTACCCCAGCACTTCCAAATTGGTGAGTGGAACAATGATTTCATCGCCAGTTTCCAGGCGTATTTCGGCGACCTTGGCCTTCAAACCATTTGCCAGGGTGGCCGGGTTTGCAGGCATTTGCATCAGGGTGCCAACCTGTGATGGGGCAATCAGATTAATGACCCGTACAACCTGACCGGGCGCGAAAGTTTCCACTTCGCGCAGTTCGGGCGGTTCCTGGGAGACCGGCAGGGGAATGAAGACCTCGGGGCGGGTGCCATTTAAACGATCATAAACCTCGGCGTTCAGGGCAACATCGCGCTTGATATTGGTTGAGAGCAGTTTATATGCAATGGAGTTCATCGGACGGCGGCCAAAACCATCTGTGAGAACAATTGGAAATGCCGCTTGCAAGGCCAGGGGCAACAATGCCGGAGACATGCTGGACAAGATTAATCCGCGTACTGGAAGCTCCATGGCATTTTTGATGACTGCCGGGTCTTCGGCGCAGCCTCCCAGGATGATCGAACCGCGAATGCTGACATCCAGCCGGTTGGGAGCGAAGATTTCATCAGCGCGTTCCATCACACTGACCATGACACCGGTTTCCAGCCGCCCATTCCCCCACAGGCCCTGAACGACAGACCCGGTCGAGCGAATGACCACACCGCGTTCTGGGATGATTTCTGTAACAACGCCGGGAATTGCCGCCGCCAATTCGAAGGATGAGCCGCCAGTCTCGAGGATGAGTTTTCCACCGCCCATCGCCACCACGCGCCCGTCTTCAGGAGATTTGGCTTCACGGGCAAACAGGCCCGTTGATTCAGCAATGAGCTCCCCTTTGCCGACCTTTTGGCCTTTTTTGACTTTGATGAAACCCGCCGCACTGCGAGGTGAGACGCGCAACAATTTGGCCACGTCCACAATCAGGTGCTTGCGTCCAATCAGAGCTTCGGCCACGACATCTGTTGGGCCGACTTTTTGATCAAGTTTTGCGATGACGCGCCCGTCCACAGGCAAGAGGCGCTTGCGGATGATCGTGGTCAGGGGCAGGATATGCGTGATGGGGGCTAACATCTCAACCTCCCAGGGTTTCAAGCCACTTTTGGGCCAGTTCGCGGCGTAGGGCGGGTTCGGCGGGCAGGCGCAAAGGACGCCCGCGTGCATCGATGACGATACCCAAAGATGATCCAATCACTTCCACTTCCCCGGCGCGGCCAGGGCCGAGTCCCACGTCAGCGCGCAACAGGGGGCGGAGTTGCAGGCGGGCATTCTGGCCGTTCTCCAAGGGCAGAACTTGCAGGTTGCCCATTTTCACTTCAGAAGTCATTTCGGTGCCATCATCGCGCATCAGCTTGGCGCGCACGATTGGAGTACCGTAACTGGCATTGCTGACCGGGGAGATAACTGTTGCAAGATAAGCCAGCGCGCCAGAATCGATGACCTGGATAGGCAAAATATTGTTTGCTTCAGCGCTCGCGCCGAGCATCGCCAGCATGTTGTTCTGGTCAAGAGCCAGTGTGGCAATCCCGGCTGGCTGCAAACCGTCGAGCAGCATGAGCAGTTTCTGGCCCGGGGTGGGCGCACCGGTGACAGCTGCGCCGCCTGCCAGGATGGGTTCAAACGCGGGCAGGAGCCCTGTACGCGGCCGAAAACGTCCTGGCAGGCGCTGGAGCATCCAGCGCGCAGCGAGCTGCAGGTTTTGGCGCACAATGGCCTGTTCGATGGCTAATTCTTCAACCGTTGCCGGGATAAAGGCGGGGTAAAGTGATTTTTGATAGAGATAATTCCGAACGACATCGGCGGGCAGGTCAAGTGGCAGCCAGCGGGCTATTTCATCCACTGACGTGTACTTGAGCAAACCAGCCAGCGCCTCGCCCAACCCCAGTTGCGGGAAGACATTCAGGTGCAAATCGCCGCTGAAGGATGCGCCCATCGAGATTGCCGAAGCGCCTACATCAATGCTCAGAACGCCCTTCCCGGAGCGAAAATAGCTTGAGAGGAAGCGCACCATCCGTCCCTGCGCGTAAGACGAAGGCATGACCA
The DNA here is from genome assembly GCA_002412925.1 of Anaerolineales bacterium UBA5195. GTDB lineage: Bacteria > Chloroflexota > Anaerolineae > Anaerolineales > Villigracilaceae > UBA5195. The sequence goes on from DHVZ01000045.1 coordinate 26,491, forward strand.
TGCCACCAGATAGCGTACGAATTTCCTCAAGCTCTGGCATTTGCTTCTGGCGGATATTGACCACCATACTGGCTAACTCACGTTGGGCCGGGGCGAGATCTTCAACTTCCAGCGATGGTCGGATATTGGGGCTGACCTGCACGATGGAAGCGATGCTGCTCAACGTGGCTTGCGCGTCTTGTGCCAATGCCTGGTTCCCGGCATATAAGACCGCCGGACGTTTGGCTTCAGGAAGCAGATATGCACCCAGCCCGATAATCTCCAACATCTTGGAAACGGAATGGGAAGCTCCTCCGTCTACCCCGCCTGCAACCAGGATCAGTTCTGGGCTGTAGCGCGAAATGACATCGACCTGCTCGTCAGAATCACGCCGATCATTCAGACTGAGGCTGCCTACTACGCGCGCATACGTGGTTTGGGCCAGGCTCTCAGCGGATTTCAGCGATATATCCGGCAATAATCCAACGATCAGGGTCTTGATGACCGGGCCAACGGACAAGGTGGTGACCATGCTGTCTACACCGGCTCCATCCGGCTGGGATGGGATCAGTAGCCGCCCTTCATCATCCATCAGCGGTTTGCCAATCAGGGTTTGCAGGTTTTCGAGAGCCAACTGCACACCAATCATCACGTTGCGCACAGCCGCGCCAGAGGTGGTGGGTGATTGGCCCATGCCGATGAATCTGTAACCGTTTTCGACCACATCAAAATACGCAGCGCGCGTGTTGACTGCGCCGATGTCGACTGCCAGCAGGGAATTACCTTCTACAAGGGAAGTGGGCATAAGGATTTAGAAGATCAAGTTGGCAATAAAATCGATGACCGATTGAACCCGGTCGACCAAAGCTGTCAGCGAGGCTGCCAGCACCCCGGCGAAAATTGCGCCGAGTGTGATTACGATAAAAACTTGCCCGAGCAGGGCAAAGAAACCTACAAACCAGCCGCGTTTTCCACTGGAGGTGTTTTTCCCACGGATCGTAAACTGGAAATATGCCAGTGTCGTGACAGTGCCGATCAGGGCAAACAATCCGGCTGCCAGGTTTGTCGCCAAGCCGCCAACCGTCTCGCTGGATTGCGTGTCAAACATCCCGGCTGCGGCGAAGACTTGCGGGAAGATTGTTCCCAAAACAGCCCCGCCGATGGCAGCGGCTGTTCCCACCCCCACCAGAAAGGCAACGACCGGACGCCCAACCCACTCGGTGCCAGCAAACATCTTTCCCAGCAGAAGCAGGCTCAAGACGAGGGGAAAAGCCAGGAAGATACGTTCGCCCAGCCCCCCACTGACCAGCGGCAGGAGCATTTTTTCGACAATCACAAGCCGGAAAACTGCCACCGCAATATAACCGGTCGAAACCCCCACAAATGCGTGGACCGCCGCCCGAAACGCCGGGTTATCGCCGACCACGTAGCTCAGGATCAGCAGGGTGAACAGGAAGCTGAGCAAACCAGTGATGAAATCTATCGAAATAGCGCCCAGCATTTATGCCTCATCCTGTTCCATTTTTTTAGCGCGGCGGGTGCGGGCGCCTTCTATCAGGCCCCAGACCCCGCCAACCATGATCAGCAGTTCGGCGGCGAAGACAGCCACCCCGAAGGCATCCCAGGAGGAACGCGCCTGCCCGGAGCCTGTCATCTGGTTTTCATAAAGTATGCCATCCTCCAGCCCGGCCAACAAACCCTTCAACTGGCCCGAAACCAGATATGGGCGGATCATTGGTTCAGCCTGGGCGCTGACGACCATCAGCATTGGTTGTGGCCGCAGGGATGGTTCGGCCTGTTCGATCCACAGGCGTCCTGTGTCAGGATTGTCCGTCAGCACGAGCAGCGTGGAGAAATAAGAGAGCTTTGTGACATTCTCAATTGTCACGGCTTTGAGCGCATCCTTATCCCATAGATTTCCCAGGAATAAATCTTGCCCAACAGTTTTTCCAGGTAGTTCAGCAAAGACTTGGATACCGCCTGCACCGCCTGGCAAATAACCCAGGTTGACATATTGCGCGCCCAATTCGTAGGGATACTGCGCTGTAAATTTTTGCAGGAAACGTTCTGCCAGATATGAGCCGATGGGTGAGGTGGAAATGAATGCCAGACGCACATTTTTGCTCATCAACTGTTTGATCACTGGTCCTGCGGCGAGTTCCAACTCTCCGGCAAATCCGGGTTGGTAATCAACCACCACAAGCACTGTCGCGTCATCAGGTAAACCGGCAATCGTATCCTTGAAAGCGCCAATTCCGCTCTGACCGGCGGGCATGTCAGGAGCCGGAAAAACGGGGCTGCCGACGATATCTTGCAGCAATGCCCCCAGCAAAACGGCTGCCAACAGCACTCCCGCAATTGCCCAACGCAGCGGACGAATGATAAGCGCTTCAGGATGCCGTGAGACCGCCTGGGGCGTGCTTTCAGAATTCAAGATGTTCTCCAGCAGGGCAGCCTGCGCCCGCTGGGTTTCATCAACCTGCAATTTGATCGAATAGACTTTGGGTTTGTGTACGTCAGGGATGCCCGGTTGGACGGGTAAGACATTGCGCAAACCGGCCAGGGGGCCGTGGCTTTCAACTTGCTGTTCTTCCGCTTCGTCAATTCTTTCGCCCATCACATCTTCCACCGGACGCATGGCCTGCACCCAGGAGGGCAGGTCTGCGGGGCGGAGATTGTCTTCGGTCAGTTTTTCAGCGGCGACCGCATCGCTCAATTCTGCTTCGGTTGGTGTAAACCCCGAAAGCCAATCTGGCATATCCAGGGAAAGAATGGAATCCAGGTTCTGTTCTTCGCCGTATGCCGGGAGCGGGGCTGGCGTTCCCGCCTCGTCTGGTGCGGGTTCAATCGCAGCGGGCTCTGGTGGCAGAACCACCTGTTCCCCGTCTTCAGCCGTTATTCCTGCTTTCTGGTCGGCTGCCGCGACTGCATCTATTGTTTCGAACGAAACAGGTAATTCTGCTTCACCCGGCGCCTCGCCAAGCGCCGATTCTTGCGAAATTTCGACAGGTTTCGGGATTTCGATTGACTCGCCAAGCTTGGACATCCAATCAGGCAGTTCCCCGCCATCATCCAATGGGCCAAGTTCTCCCAGCGCGCCTGTTTGGAACGGTTTGCGCGGGCTGGGTGGTTCTTCGGGTTGATCTGCAGGTTTTTCTCCCATCGCCGCAGCCAGCCAGGATGGCAGTTCGCCAGTTACCGGGGCGGGTTCGACAAGATCTGCTGGTTGGCTCTCAGGTTCGGGTTGTTCTCCCTGAATACCAGAGATCCAATCGGGGACATCAGCTGCCGGAACGGCTTCTTCAACATCCGATTCATGGGCGGCGGGCGGGGCTTGCAAATCCATCATCCAGGATGGGGCATCGCTTTCAACAGGTTGGGATTCGCCTGGAACAGTTCCCATTTCGAGAGTTGGTTCAGCAGCCACCGGTTCTGCGGGCTGAGAAGCGCTCATCAGGCTTGCCAGCCAATCAGGGGCTTCAGCAGCCGGGGCATTGTCTGCCGGGGTTTGTTCAGGCGCAGTTTCGGCAATCTCTCCGAGGCTTGCCAGCCAATCGGGGGCATCTGCAGCCAGGGCATTGTCTGCCGGGGTTTGTTCGGGTGCAGTTTCGGTGATCTCCCCGAGGCTGGAAAGCCAATCAGGGGCATCTGCAGCCAAGGCATTGTCTGTCGGGGTTTGTTCGGGTGCAGTTTCGGTGATCTCCCCGAGGCTGGAGAGCCAATCGGGGGATGTGCCATCGCTTGGAGGTTGTTCTCCATCTATCTGGCTGGTGGAGGTTGAGTCTTTTTGAGTTGGATGGGCGGCCTCATCCTGGGCTTTAAGCGCGGCCAGCCAATCAGGCATAGCTTCGGAAGATTGTGAAGCTGCGTTGGCGTTTTCATCAAAGTTGTATGTGGCTGGCTGATCGTCAAAACCCCAATTTAGCTCGCTTGCCACAGGCGGTTGATTGGATTGGGCTTCCGATTCCAGGCTGGAAAGCCAATCTGCTGGTTGTTCGGCTGGCGGTTCAGGAGCCGGGATAGGTTCCACCGGCGCGGGCATACTATTTTGGAGGCTTTTCAACCAGTCGGGGGTGTCTTCTTCGTCGTCACTGGCCTGCGACAACCCGGCCAGGAAATCGAGCGGGGAGGCGGGTGCTTTTTGTTTTGGCGGAACAGGTTTTTCTGGCGGTAATGCAACCGGCTCGACAGGTTCAGACACCTCGCCTGGTTCCGCTGCGAGCTGGTTGTCCCCTTCACTGGAGGCCTTGCGCACATCCCTCAGCCAGCCGGGCAGGGTACGTTCCAGGTCGGAGGTATTCTTTTTTACCGGCATATCACCGGGGTGCAGGGGGGGCAGGGGTTCGGTGGCGCTTCGCTTCAGGGCAGTTCCACAATACTGGCAAATTTCGACAGTATCGGGGTTGGGCTTCCCACAGGAAGGGCAATTCGATGTGTTCATCAATTCCCCCCGTAAGGCCGGTCAGCGCCAAACAGGATGCGCAAACCGGTGGTGAGCGTGCCCAGCGCCACTCCGATTAAGATGCCGCGCGCGCCGCCCGTAGCCAGGACATCTGAAACCAGGGGGCGCACTTTGTCACTCATGAAGGGTAATTGGCCAATATAGGGCAGCGGCCCCAGGCCGAGCAGAATGAGCAGTGCCGCTGCCAGGAACAAAATCGAGGCCCAGTCAGCGCGGACGCGTAATAACCGCACGCTGGCATAGAGCAATGTGACCGCCAGCACAGCCATCAGGCTGATTTCGGCAGGAATCATGATGCCATCCAGCATCATTTTTTGTAAAGGCTCCAGGCCGGGCACCAAGCTGAAGGTCATCGTAATGAGCATAAAAAATAGCAGGATCAGGCTGTTGATCGAGCCGGGGCGCCGCTCGCGGATTTTTTGCAGGTGGACCGAAAACAAATTCCAGATCCCAATAAACACCGCAACCCCGGCCAAGATGACCGCCCACTGGAGCAGGATGAATCGGAACGGATTAACAGCCGGAACAAAGTATCCGAGCAGGACAATCATCCCGACGCTGATGGCGATAACAGCATTGGCTGCAGAAAATATGCGTTTCACAGAAGACCTGCCAGTTTTAGGACTGCTCCGGCAACCAGGGCTGCAATAATCAACCATCGCAATAGATCTTGCACCACCAGGCTGGCAGCGTGGGTTGCCCCGGCCTGGACGTAGGCCCCCGCGGCGAACAGTTCTTCCCCAATCAGCGGTTCGGCGGAGGCGGCATACAGCACTGCCTGGGCCGGCAGGCTTTCACTGGCAGCGATGATTGGAGCGTTCTGACGGTCAGCGGCCTCGATCAGCAAGCCAACTTCCGGGCCAAAGCTCCCAATCAATATATTGGTGGAGATATTTTCATCACGGATGGAAGGCATAACCCCCGCCGCATAGGAAAGCGGGGTCAAGCCGGTCAGGCGGGCATGATTCATATCGAAAAGTTGGTCAACTGCCACAGACTCGTGGGCGGAGCGCAGCGTATCCTGTGCCAGCAAGTTGAGCACCCCGCTGCCGGTCGTAGCCACTGGCGGACAGTCGCTCAAGGAGGTGATCTCGCCCAGGCGGCGCAACAATGCCAGGCCAGCCAGCGCAGAGGCGCCTGCCGGGGTCAGGACGCTGGCGCTGCCAAGTGAAACGTGCAAGCGTGTCCCATCCTCGACAACCATGCTGGCTGCGCGGCGGACGCGTGAAAAAGCGCGGATATTGCGAAATGAAAATGGGGAGCGCCGGTGAATGAAAGCAAATACCGCCATAAAAACGGCCACCAGCCCAACGATACCAAGCCCGGCAAAACCTATGGGGGTCACTGCGGCTTTCCTTTCAGCAAGTTGATAAAAGCCCTGGCTTCATCTTCCTGCTCCAACAAGTCTGCCAGCGCGCGCAATCCCTGATTGGCAGAAGCCGGGGCAAAGGGCTGACCAAGGTAAAGCGCCTGCGCACCCAGAACATTCAACGGGCCTCCGGCTTCGAGAAACCAGGCTGCCAGATCAGTCAACCCCTGCCTGCGCAGGAAATCCGTCCATATCGGCCAATACGCGCGTGACGAATTCATATTATTTTAAAGTATAGCATATTATAGAACAAGCGTCACAGGATTGCATATCGTCTTTATTACAAGCCTCAAGAAGCTTCGCTCTTTGGGAATCTCCGCGGTAAGCCCCGCATACAACGGGGGAGGCCCTATATCCAGATTGGGAATTGTGAGTGATAATTGGGATGGTTCGATAAAATTCTTTGTACAGATGTTCCCGGAGAATATATGCAAACGATCAGTTCACTCGGCCATGCCGAGGCCCAGAAAGCCATCGAAGTTATCCAGGCTGAAATGCTCAAACGAGGCCAGGCTGCCGTCATCGCTGTTGCGGATGCGCATGGTGAGTTGATTGCCCTGCTACGCGTGGACGGCGCGCCGTTTACCTCGATCCAGATTGCGGCGAACAAAGCCTATACCGCAGCGCGTGACCGCAAGGCCTCGCGTGATATTGGTCAAGCCTCCCGTGATCCCCAGAATGGTTTTGAGATTGCCTATTACGGTGACCCGAAAATCCTGGGCTGGGGCGGCGGATTACCCGTTGTGCTGGAGAACGCTGTCGTTGGCGCGGTTGGCGTCAGCGGCCTGCCTGAAGCCGAAGACATCGAGTTGGCTCAGATGGGTGTCGAAGCGATTCGGAATATGGCGGGGAATTTTCAGAGATGAACGAAGAGGCCTCCCTTGACCGGCGGATTACCCGTACCAAAGTTGCCATCCGCGCGGCGTTGGTGGCTTTGATCGAGGAGAAAGGGTTCGAGGCGTTATCGGTGAGCAATATCACCAAGCGGGCGGATATCAACCGCGGCACATTTTACCTGCATTACAAGGATAAGTTTGACCTACTTGAACAGACCGAAGCGGATATCATCCGGGATTTCGAAGAAATCATCCTGCGGGCCAATGCCTTGAATTTTGCGGATTTCAACAGCGTGGATAAGCCGCTGCCGGTGGTGGTGGTTTTGTTCGAATATTTGAAGGAGAATGCCGCCTTAATGCACGCCATTTTGGGTTTGAAAGGCGGCATCGCCTTTCAAACCCGGCTGAGACAAACGGTGGAGAAAAACCTGAAGCTCGGCTTCCTGGCCGGGATAAAAGCCGAAAACTTCCTGGTGAAGAGTGAATACCTGATTTCTTATGCGCTTTCCGCCCATTTTGGCGTCATCCAGACCTGGCTGCAAAAGGGTTGCATGGAATCTCCGCATGAGATGGCAATTGTCCTGTCGAAATTGTCGTTGTATGGACCGCTGCGCATGACAGGTTATGTTTTGCCATAACTCTGTTCGACGGGCAACTCGCAGAAAAACAGCCCTTTCTATCCGGGCTGTTTTTCGTTAAGGGATGTCAAGCAACCTTGTTGGCCTGTTTGTGTTTTTAATTTTTGGATACTTGTCTACGCAAGTGGCTGGAGATAATGAACATTTTCCAGAAAAATGTTTATTATTCATCAGAAAAGCTGGTTTTGTTTGTTGACGCGCGCCGCCCATATCCCTATACTAAGGCAGATAATCAACAAGCTGTTGATTCGTTAATCGAAAATCATTTTTTTGCAAGTGCGTTGCCCTAGCCCGAAAGGTGATCGTTGTTGAACGGGTTCATGCCAGGCGAAAGGACCTTTTCAACTGGGTGTGGCGCACTCAATCTGTTCGTGGAGTACCTATGAAGACTTATTCTTACCGATTGGGGGTCGACATCGGTTCGATGACCGCAAAAGTTGTCATTCTTGACCGAAACGGTGAAATCAGTTTTTCAGCCTATCGTCGTCACAACACGGAAACGCTGGCGACACTGCAATCCATCCTGTGTGAGGCGTTGGAAAAACTTGGCAATGCCAATATCGAGTTCCTGGTGACCGGTTCTGCCGGGATGGGCGTGGCTGAAAAATATGACCTGCCGTTCATTCAGGAGGTGGTTGCCTCTGCCGAGGTGATTCACCAGCGCTATCCGCAGGTGCGGACGCTGATCGACATCGGCGGGGAGGATGCGAAAGTCATCTTTTTCGATGAGCAGTACCGTCCCGACATCCGCATGAATGGTTCGTGTGCCGGGGGGACGGGCGCGTTCATCGACGAGATGGCAACCTTGCTGGGAGTGCCCGTCTCGGATTTGGACAGCCTTGCCAGCCGTTCTACCACTATTTATCCGATGGCCTCGCGCTGCGGGGTCTTTGCCAAAACCGATTTACAGAATCTGCTCAGCCGCCAGGTGCCGAAGGAGGATATAGCCGCGTCTGTCTTTCATGCGGTGGTGCTGCAAACACTGGCAACCCTGGCGCGTGGGCGGGATCTGCGCCCCACCTTGTTATTTAGCGGCGGGCCGTTTACGTTCATGCCCTCGCTGAAAACGGCGTTCCTCAGGGTGTTGAACTTGTCGGAAACCGATGTGGTCAACGCGGAATCACCGGAGTTGCTGCCAGCGTTGGGAGCGGCACTTGCACAGAACGTGAGCCGAAGGGCGGGAACGATTCAGGGGTTGATCGACACTTTAGCGGAGGAAAAAGTCCATGCCCAGGCGCAGGTAAACCGGCATGAGCCTTTGTTCGAGTCAGCAAAGCAGTATCAGGATTGGGTTGAGAATCACAAAAATCAGCGGATTGAAAGAATTGACGTAGCAGATTGCGCTGATGATGATTATTTCCTCGGAATTGATTCGGGCTCGACAACCACCAAGGTGGTGCTGATTGATGCGCAGGGACGGGTGGTCTTCAGCTATTATGCCAGTAATGGCGGGAATTCCATCAAAGCGGCACAAAACGGGCTAACGAAGTTGCGCGAGGCATTTGCCCCCCTGTCCTTCGGACATCCCCCCATTTTAGACTGCACTTCGTCGAAAATGGGGGGAACGAGAGGGGTGGGGGAGGCAGGGAGGGGATCGGTGCCGCGCATCGCCCGCAGTGTGGTGACCGGTTACGGGGAGGATTTGATCCGCGCGGCGTTTGGCATGGATGAGGGGATGGTCGAGACGCTGGCGCATTTTCGGGCCGCGCAGGCCTTCGATCCGCAGGTGACTTTTATCCTGGATATCGGCGGGCAGGATATGAAGGTGATTTTCATCAAAGACGGGCAAATCCAGAAGATCGAGATCAACGAGGCCTGTTCATCGGGCTGTGGCTCGTTCATCGAGTCGTTTGCGCGCAACATGGGCTACGGGGTGGCAGATTTTGCCGGGCTGGCTTGCACCGCCGAGTCGCCGTATAACCTGGGAACGCGCTGTACCGTCTTTATGAATTCGCGCGTCAAACAGGCGCTGCGCGAAGGTGCAAAAATCAACGATATTTCGGCAGGGCTGGCTTATTCGGTCATCAAAAATGCGCTCTATAAGGTTTTGAAAATCACCAATACGGATATTTTGGGCGAACAGATTGTGGTGCAGGGCGGAACCTTCCGCAACCCGGCGGTGCAGAAAGCGCTGGAAACACTGATTGGCCGCCCGGTGGTCTGCCCGGATTTGGCAGAGTTGATGGGCGCCTATGGCGCGGCGCTGACAGCACGCGATACATGGCAGGCGATGTCCCTTGAACTCGGCCCTCTCCCAGAGGGAGAGAGGGTAAGCACGTTTATTGGGCTGGAGAGCGTGGACGAGTTAGGCGAGTACCGGCGGCATGATATCCGCTGCCGGGGCTGCGAGAATAATTGTACGGTCACAAAGCTCGGTTTCCCAAACGGGAACAGCTTCTTTTCAGGCAACCGCTGTGAGAAAATCTATTCCAATGGTGGGAAAGCCGAGCCCCGTGCTGGAACCGGGACTACCTCGCGGAAGGGCGTCAGTGTCCCGGCGCTCAAATATGCGCTGTTGTTCGACCGCGATGGTTCGCCCTCACCCTCCGCCCTCACCCAAAAGGGGAGGGGACTTAAGCCCCTCTCCCCAAGGGAGAGGAGCTGGGGTGAGGGAAATCCCCTTACGATTGGCATTCCCCGCGTACTGAATATGTTTGAGAACTACCCCTTCTGGCACGCACTATTCACGGAATGTGGGCTCCAAGTTCGGCTTTCCGCGCCATCGAGCAATGCGCTCTATCAGGGCGGGGCGGCGCAGATCATGTCGGAAAACCTGTGTTTTCCCGGTAAACTGGTCAGCGGGCATATCATGGACTTGATTCGGGCCGGGGTGGACCGCATTTTCTACCCGATGGTTTTTTACGAGAAAAGCGAATTCGCCGACGCGAACAATACCTATAACTGCCCGGTGGTCTCTGGCTACCCGGATGTTATCCGCTCGGCGATTGACCCTCAGCACAACCACAACATCCCGCTTGACATGCCCGCGATCACCTTCCGCGATGACGATTTGCTGGATAAGGCTTGCACAAAGTACCTGCGCGGGCTAGGCATCCAGCCTGGCGTGATCAAAAAGGCGCTCAAAAAAGCGCGGGTGGCGCAGGACGAGTTCAAACAACAAGTGATTGAGATGGGTGCGGAAGTCATCCGCGATTCGGAAACCAGCGGGCGACCGCTGATCCTGCTGATGGGACGACCCTATCACATTGACCCGCTCATCAACCACAACGTCCCCGACTTACTCACCGATTTCGGCGTGGATGTGATGACCGAAGACTGCCTCCCGATGACCGGCGAGGCGCTTAATAACCGGTATGTCATGACGCAATGGGAGTACTTGAATCGTTATTTCCACGCTGCACGCTGGGTGGGGCAGCATGAAAACGTCGAACTGGTGCAGCTTAATTCCTTTGGCTGCGGGCCGGACCCATTCCTGCTCGACGAAATCCGCGCGATCCTGGCGGAATATGGCAAACGTCCTACTGTCATCAGGATTGACGAAATCGAGAGTGCCGGTTCGACGAAATTGCGTCTGCGCTCGATGATGGAATCCCTGCGACAGGCAGACCATCACTCCACCCGTGTCCGCATCCCGCGCAAATCGACGAAATCCTACCAACCGGAGGACCGCGTCCGCACCCTGATCGTCCCCGATTTCTCCCCGTTCACCTCCCCGCCGATTGTGCGTCCGTTCATCGACCTGGGTTACCAGATTAAGCAATTGCCTGAGCCGGATCACGCTTCGGTGGATGTGGGGCTGAAATACACCAATAACGAAATTTGTTACCCCGGCATCATCACGCTCGGAGATTTGGTCAAGGCGCTCCAATCTGGCGATTATGACCTGAGCCGCACCGCGATCGGTTTTTCGCAGACTGGCGGGCAGTGCCGCGCAACCAGCTACCCATCTATGATCAAAAAGGCGTTGGTGGCGGCTGGCTTCGAAAATGTGCCGGTGGTGACGCTTTCCACCAACCTGGGCCTGACCAGCATGAATGACCAGCCGGGCTTCGATTTCAACCGGCGCGATTACATCTACAAAGCCGCGATTGGGATGATGTTCAACGATGCGCTCTCGGAGATGTATCACTCGACGATCGTTCGCGAGAAACATAAAGGCGAGACGCAGGTTCTGGCAGATAAGTACCTCAACTGGTTCATGGACGGGACGATCCCTGTTACCAAGACCGCGCTGCTCGCATGGCTGGAACGCGCCGTGGAGGATTTCAATGCCATTCAAACGAACCCCGGGCAGCCTCCGCGGGTGGGGATTGTCGGTGAGATTTATGTCAAGTACAATGCTTTCTCTAACAACCATGTTGCCCGTTGGCTGATGGAGCAGGGTCTCGAAGTGGTCATGCCCACATTCTTTGAATTTTTTGATGGCGGACTGGTCAGCAGCAATCATGCAGTCAAGACCCATGTTCAAAAGCGTGATACAAAATGGTTAATTGATATCCTCGGGCAAAAGTTGATGAGTTGTTTCCTGCGTCAGTTCGACCATGTGATGAGAGCCTACTCTCGTTACCATGCGCATCATAGCATCCACGAGGTGGCTGCGCACGCGCAGGAAATCTTGAGCCTGAACCATCAATACGGCGAAGGTTGGCTGATTGCTGGCGAAATTGCCTCCTTTGCGCGCAATGGCGTCAATAATGTCTTATGTTTACAGCCCTTTGGTTGTATTGCCAACCACGTCATCGCCAAGGGCGTCCAGAAACGCTTGCAGGAGAAGTATCCGCAGATCAACCTGCTCTTTCTGGATGCGGACGCGGGGGTGAGCGAAGTGAATTTCTTCAACCGGATGCACTTTTTCGTCAACCATGCGAAGAGTTCAGCCAACCCTGTGGGACAGTTTGCTGAATTGTCTTACGCAACGCTGGAGTAACCTGTGAACGAGACCCTATCCCTTACCTTCCGCCTTCAAATCCTGGCCCTGACCCTGCTCGGCTGGCTGGTGATCTATTTCTTTGTCAACCGTCTTCAAGTGGCTCATGACCTCCGTCTTGATTTGGGCACAGAGTGGGACCGGAAAACTCCCTACCTGCCGTTCTTTGCGCTGGTCTATTTTTCCACCTATATTTTTGTTGTCCAGCCGTTTTTCGTTTTGTCTGACGCCCGTCAGTTTTATTTGATGCTGGTCAGTTTCGTCTCCATCAGTGTCATTTCCAGCCTGATCCATGCCACCGTTCCCAGCAAGATTGAGCGCGTCGAACAGGTGACCACAGGGGGCGTTTCCGGCTGGATGCTTGATCTCTTTCAAAAGACCTGCAAACCCTACGGCAATTTTCCAAGTATGCACGTTGGGCTGTCGGTGCCGGTAGTGGTAACAAACTACATGGTAGGCGGACCTGTGATCGGGAGCCTGACACTTATCTGGGCGGTTTTGATTGCACTATCCACGCTGTTTACCAAGCAACACTATGTCCTGGATGTGCTGGCAGGTCTGCTAGGTGGGGTACTGATTTTTGCGCTGACGTTCTGGTGGATGATGGGTTGAACCAAAACACCTTTTGAAAGGATTCTGACAAGCAATTTTTATATTCTCCATGGCCGGAAGGTTGTATAATTTTATCAAGCCCTGCGTGTGAAGCCCAAATGCGAACCATAGCTTGAGGAGGTTTGCTTTGAAATGCAGCCATTGCAGCCGAGAGAATCCTGTTAATGCGCAGGTGTGTGTGAATTGTGGACAGGTTCTGGTAGTCAACATGCAGCCCACGGCAGCCTCTATTCCCCGCTTTCTCCCAAAAGAAACCCCCCAACAACCAGACACCTACTATCTTTGCCTGCGCTGCGGCAACCCTGTCCCTGAAGGGTTCTTTACCTGCAGCCATTGCCGCTGGGATTTGCGCAAACCATTCAAGGCGTCCTCCGGCTTTGGATGCGGCTCCTGCCTGGGATTGCTCCTGATGCGTTTGCTGGGTTTTGCCGTTGCCAGCGGAGTCAGTTTTGGGGTGGGTTTTGTCAGCGCCAGCCTGGGATTGGGAGTAACGGCCGCCAGCCTCATCACCGGCCTGATCAGCACCCTGCTCTCCCTGGTGCCATCGGTAGTCAGTTGGTTGTTTGGAAGTTTGCGGCGGGTTATGACGATGACCCTGTTGTTCATCGTCTTTTCTTTTGCCATCCTGGGGTATTGGACGCCAGCCCGCGCGCAGACGGATATCCCGAAGCAAGCGTTAAATCGGCTGATGTACGCGTATGGCATGGAGGCGATAAACTGGCGGGTGGATGAAACCCACCCTGGTTATTGGGTTGATATGAAGGCTCGCCAAAGCAATTACTCGTATACGAATACCGCTGGCGTGTTGGACGTCAGCGCGCGCTACGGAAAAAACGGCGGGGAAATCTGGGTGCAGGAAAGCATGAAACAATGGTTGAATTGCGGTCCTACGGAAGAAAACTTTCACGGGCTGGCCGCTTACTCTTTTCTTTGCCGTGATGGCGATTATATTGAAGGCTTTGTTTGGGGGATGGATAACTGGGCATTGGTAACGATTAACCGCTTGGAACTGCCCGAAGTTCCAGCTGCTAACCTGGCTGAAGACTTATATTACATCATGCTCGAACTGGCGAAATCACCTGCCAAGCCGCCTACCATAACACCTACTGCCACCAAGCCCACCGCGCTGCCCGGGCTGCCTGCCAATCCACAACCCCAAGGCGGTAAATGGACGCAGAAAGATGTCACGCGCATGGCTGTGACAGTGATGGAAAAGTATGCCCAGGAAAAAGGGTGGGAAAAACGCGTTGTATGCTCGTCAATTCCATGCCTGGCTAACGGGAAATATGTGTCTAATCCTCAATATGTTTTTGAGGCAAATAACGGCGAGATCACCGACGCTGGGCCTATAAAAACAGTTGGTGGCGATCTTTTGGTTAACGCAGTAAGCTCTGGTAAAGGATCCTATTACTTCGTAGCAGGCGCGGTTGAATACGACGACCAGCAGGTCAACAATGGGTTAGGACAGGTAAGTTATAGGATAGACATAATATATTTACCGGAAAGAAATAAATTGTCCACAATTTTTGATGTTATATCAAATCAAATAATATTTAATCCTGCATACAATAATGCCTCAACAGACGCCTTGGACCATCAAGCAATAAGCTTTCATGGGGAAAACGCCGTTTATGTTCGGCAAACGATCCACGTTCAATCGGCAGGGATGTCGGAAGCATGGCCCCAACGCGATGAATGGTTTTTATGGATTCAATACCCTTGGATATTCCAAGTATGGGCCAATCAATCGCAAAATATTAGCGGCGTTCACACTTTGCATATCCCCTTATTTGATTCGCAGACTGAACCCGAAATCCTCTACTTACTGGCGGCACAGGCAGGCATGTTCAATCCGCCATCTGCGCAGCCTGCCCCCGCCCGGCCCGCTCCAGAGCAGCCGTACGTAGAGCCAGCCGCGCCGCCTGAAAACATTCCGCCAAGCATATCGGAAGACGACCTGCCGGATTTCTCTGAAGAAGAATTGCTCGGGCTTTTGGCTTTGTTAAGTCCAGCCGCGCTCCTGCCCGCCCTGGGCGTTGCCGGGATTTCGACACTGCTCGACCTGCTGCGCCTCAGGTCGCAAATCCCTGCGGGCATGGTCAAATCACCCATCTTCGGCTACGGACCTGTTTCGCCCGAAGCGGCAGCATATCAGCGCAAATTATTGGAGCAAGGATATGAATACAACCCGCAAACGCGGCGCATGACTGTGCCCAAAGTTCCATCCCCTGTCGACGGGACGATGGTT
Source organism: Anaerolineales bacterium UBA5195 (assembly GCA_002412925.1). Taxonomy (GTDB): domain Bacteria; phylum Chloroflexota; class Anaerolineae; order Anaerolineales; family Villigracilaceae; genus UBA5195. The sequence goes on from DHVZ01000045.1 coordinate 41,523, forward strand.
TCCAAGTCGCAAGCTGCGCGCGAGCGAGAGTTCCTGTCGAAGGGCTTTAAATGGTCTGATACTTATGGCTGGAAAACGCGGGACGAGCTCGCGCATCTGCAAACCAACCTTGACCAACAACGAAATTATGTCCAAAGCGGGCAGGCGCACCGTGACATGCAAAAAGCCGCGCGGGATGAGCTCCATCAATCGGAAGAATATAACGCCTTGCAAGAACAAATCCGGCAAGGCAAATCGCGCCGCGCCGAACAAATCCGCGCAGCGATTGAGGAACTTAACGCGTTACAAGAGCGTCACAGCGCCGACCATCAAGCCAATATTGATTATTTCAACACGTTGAGCGCAGGCGCAACCTGGACGGGCATTGCGGCAGGGGCTATTGTAGCAGGGCTAGGAACAGCGATTGTCGGGTTGGGAGCTGTGGCAGGCAGCGTCACGCCCACAGCTATCCAAATAGCCGGATACACGTTGCACGCTAAAACGATTGCAACCGCGTTTCCTTTTGTCACGGCAATAGCCAGTGGAGCGTCGGAAGGATACTTTAATGATTTGGGCTTACGGGGGACGTTGGATAAAATCCGAGCTAAAACCGCCAAGGCGCTTTTAGATAAATTAGTTGGGGATAAATTACTTAATCCGCTCAACAAGTACTTGACGCGCGGATTTTCCGGTCCATTCCGAGATTTTTTTGGACACGGTACGCCAAATGCTGTCATACAACCTCTTGCAGATGGGGCGGCGGAGGAAGTTAAAGACCTTCTCTATAATGGCGTCCAACAAATAAGCGGGGCTGGGGATTACATCGAAAATGGTCTCGAGAAAAAAGTTATCAAGCCCGTTTTTGATAACCCACTCTCTTTGTTGCTTGGTTGGAATCCGGGAACGATTCCCAACACTCTCTTTCCCCAATAAATTAAGGATATCCTTATGAATGATATTCTCGTTAATCCTAAAAATCTTATTGAGCTTATCGAGGAAGTCACTCCTCATCCGTCGGTTCTTTCTCCCATGGCAGCGCTGCGCGCGGCGCTCGAGCATGATCAAACGCCGCAGCGAAAAGACATGATTCTCTCCCCGGTCACAACGCCTCTTATCCAAACGTTGGCGCAACCCTGGGCGGTGGGAACGCTGGTTTATCATGGCCGCGGTATGTATATAGATACTTCGGTTTACGTGGCTGATAAACAAGATGCACCGGTTGTGCAAGTTTCCAGCCAGGATGACAAACTGCGTTTGCAGAGTCCACCCGCCGTCGATGCAACCAGCCTGTTACTCTCCGAGCAAATCGGCGCGATGCTGACGGACCCGCTGAACGTCTCCTGGAAGTTGACGCGCTCTGAGGGGCTTCTCCTCATGGCGATCTTCGACGCTGCGCGCAGGCAGGCATTTCAAGCATTCGCCGATGACGAACCCGACTTGCAGCCTGTTCGACTGCCGCTCGATGCGGTTATCCAAATCTTGAACTCGCCTGCGCGGAATTCCCAATGGATCAGCCCTTATCTACGCGCCAGTTTGAAACTGCCTGCCCTTGAAGAACACGCCTATCAATCTGCATTGATCAGTCTTTCACAAAAAGGACTCTTGGATGTCGCTGACCAAACTTTACAACTTGCGAATGAACTGGTCAGGTCGTTTTTAGGGTTATTGCTGATTGAAGGTCACTTCATCCTGCGGGCGGCAGTACTGGATGAAACTGCCAAAACACTTAATGGCGTTGAAATTCGTGCTTTTCAGGGACGCACCGGTGCATTCTTGTGCTGGATGTCTGATCATCAGGAGATTCAATTCTTCAGCGCCAGCGCAGCCGGGATCATTAATCTTGCCCAAAAAATGCTCCTTGTTCCTTGGCAGGCTATCGGCATGAACATATCCGGCGAGAAAACCGTCTCTGAGCAGCAGGGTGCCACACTTTTGAATCTGGGCAAAGCCCGCCCTGCCTGACAGTTTCTGCTAGGATTACATGGTGAAATGATCAATCAAAGGTAAGGTGACATGATGAATCTACACAAACCTTGCATCCTGTTTATTCTTTGCGTGTTGTGTCTGACTGCCTGTCAGCCGGTTCAGCCAAGCGTCGCACCCACAACCAAACCCCCGCTCTCTGCCCCCCTCCAGCCAGCGCCCACTGAAACGCTGCCCGCTCCTGCCGCAGAGTCGCTCTCGCAAACTGGCCCCTGGATTTTGCTTTCCACCGAAAGCGGTCTCTGGGCCATCAATTCCGATGGCAGTGGGCTGACCCAACTGACGACGGAGCGCATCCTGGCCCCCTCTGATCTCAGCGCGGGGCTGGCGCGGAACAATCCACACTTGGCTTACATCACAGCCAACGACCCGGCCAACCTGCAAGGCTTGACCCTAAAACTTCTCACCCTGCCAGAAGGCACGCTCAAGACGATTACATCGCTTACTTCTGCAGCGACAGAACCCCAGGTCAATGCTGAGGTCTGCGACCCCAATTATGAAGCCGCGCGGGCGGCAACCATTGGAAACAGCCTGGCCTGGTCACCGGATGGCTCCAAGCTGGCCTTCACCGCCTCGATCGATGGCCCGACAGCGGATGTCTACGTTTATTCGCTTCAGGATGAAAGCCTGACCCGCCTGAGTGACGAACCCGGCCAGGCCTATGACCTGCACTGGCATGGACTGCCGGGGAGTGAAACCATCGTCTATTTCAGCGCCTCGTGTTTTGGAACCGGCGCCGGGTTTGAGATGGAGGGCGTCTGGGCAACCAATCTCAGCGCAGCCAAAGCCGAACTGCTCTACCAGCCCAACCCCGAAAGTTGGGGAGAAGAATTTATTACCTGGGTCCGTCCTGGCCGGGAAGCCTTTTTTGTCGCTACCCGCAGCGGTTGCCCTTACAGGGATTTGCGCCTGGTGGAAATTGCCACGAAAGAAATCAAGCCCCTCATCGAAGGCTGTTTTGACGACCTGGCTGTTGGCCCGACCAGTTCGCTGGCGGTGCTGATCAGCAGCGATTTTTCTCAACAACCCGGCCTGTACCTTTACCCCGAGCCTGACATTCCTGACCTGCCGCCTGTCTACGTCCCGGAACCCAACGGACGCAAGGTGCGGCACCTGTCGGCGAAGCTCTTCATTTCAGTGGCTGCTGAGCGCAGCCTGGAAATCCGCTCCTTTGACTGGTCTGGCAACCCGGCCTGGTACCAGGGCAGCGGCGGTTTCCCGGCCATTGCATTGGATGAAAGCGCCTGGGTCTGGGAAGAAAAAGGAGCTCTCCACCTGGGTGGTCAGGGTATGGCCTCGCCAGTTACCCTGCTGGAACAAGCAGTGAATTATCCATTCTGGTATGAAGATGTCTCTGGCGCAAACTTTGTCCAGCGCCTGCTCTTTTTCAGCGAGGGCGATCAATCGGCCCTCTACCTGGCCTCCAGCCCCGATTATCACCCAACCCTGCTGGCAGAAGATTTGAGACCGCTCTCTCCTCCAGTGATTGTTTTGCCTTAGTGTTGGATAAAGATCGCTTTGCTCGTATCTTCTCAATCATTGGTGGTTGAGTAGGCGGCGGCGCTTTCCCACCGCCGTATCGAAACCACCTTCGGTAATAATTACCCCGGATTATTGAAAAGATACCTTTGCCCCGTATAGCGAAGTGCCATTGCAATCCATTGGTTATCATCACAACACCTGAAAGTGGGATAATGAGAGATGGCAAAGTCTGCTGATCTCTTGTAGTTGCTTGTTTGTTCGACCGGGAGGAAAGAATGAAACTCAAGCCTTATGCGATGATTACGGCGTTCGTCTTGACCGCCCTGCTGCTTCAATTTGCCCCCGCTTTTCCCGTCTATCAGGTTGCCGCGGCAACCCGCTGCAACTGGGTGGGTTTTGTGGCCGACGTAACCATCCCGGATGGGACCACCTTCAACGCCGCCACAGGTGCAGGGTTCATCAAAACCTGGCGCCTCAAAAATATCGGCACCTGCACCTGGAGCACGGCCTACAACCTGGTCTTTGCCCGAGGCGACCAATTATCTTATCTCTCCAGTTCTCCCCTGCCCAGGGAGGTTAAGCCAGGGGAGACGATCGATCTTAGCGTGCCAATGCGGGCGCACTTCGTGGCTGGACACTATCGCGGCTATTGGCAGCTGCAGGCAGCCGATGGAACCTTCTTCGGGATGGGAACTGACGCTGCTGCCCCCTTCTGGGTCGATATCAATGTTGTCGATAGCGGCACTTCGACCTCGGGTTACGATTTCACCGCCAATCTTTGCGCCGCAACCTGGCGCAGCGGAGCGGGCCTCTTGCCTTGCCCGAACAGCGGCGATGCGCGCGGTTACGCGGCCAGGATCGAAAGCCCCCGGCTCGAGGATAACAAGCTTGACCCCCTGCCCGGTATCCTGATGGTCCCCCAAAATAAGTACAATGGCTATGTCCAGGGTACCTACCCCGAATTCACTGTCCAGCCGGGCGATCGCTTCCAAACGGTGGTCGGCTGCGAGTACGGGAAGGCCTGTTACGTCACCTACCGCCTGGAATATGAGATTGGCAGCGGCGGGCCAGTCATCCTCTGGAAGTGGAGTGAGAAAAACGAGGGACTTACCTACCGGTTGGACAAGGACCTCAGCGCGCTGGCCGGGAAGAAAGTCAAATTTACGCTGACCCTGCTGGCTGCCGGGCCAGCGACAAACGACTTCGCGCTCTGGGGCCACCCGCAGATTGTCCGCGCCGGGGGCGGCAGCGTTCCAACTGCTACGGCCAGCGGCCCGACACCCACCGCACCGGCAACAGCGATTATGACAACCACTCCGGTTACAAACGCCACGCCGATCCCCCCGCCCGCGCCGGGCGCTTACTATGACTTTGCCAGCAATGCCTGTTCCGCCTCCTGGCTGAGCGGCGCGGGCGCGCTTCCCTGCCCGGGGGCCGATGGCGATTCGCGCGGCTTTGTCCTTCAGGTGGGCAGCCCGAAATTAGAGAACGGCGCCATCGACAGTGCCATGGGTCTGGTCCTGTTCCCACAAAATAAATATGACGGCTATATCAAGGGCCGCTATCCCGAAATCGCTATCCAGGCGGGGGACCGCTTCCAGGGCATCGTGGGCTGCGCCTACGCTTCTTCCTGCTATGTGACCTTCAAGCTCGATTACCAGATCGGCACCGGGCCGGTGACAACCTTCTGGTCATGGAAGGAAAAGAACGAGGGACTCTACTATCGCGTTGACAAAGACTTGAGTTCCCTGGCAGGGAAAAAGGTCAAGTTTATCCTGACGATCCTGTCCACCGGTTACGCCACCGGTGACCGCGTCATCTGGGGCCAGCCGCGCATCGTCCGCTCTGGGTACGCCCCGGCAACGCCGACAACGACCGCCGAACCGCCCAAAGTGGTTGGCGCGACGGCCAATGTCTTCAAGCTCGGCACCGATATTTGCGGTCAGCCCAACCCGGTGGAAGTCAGCGGCACGATTACCACGAACGGCCCGGCGACGGTCACCTATCACTGGGAGATGCGCGGCGATAAGACCAATACCACCGCCGACCAGGTGCTGATATTTACCAGCGCGGGCACTCAGACCATCAACGAAGGCGCTTACAAGGTGGACTGTGGGAATTACTCTGCCCGCCTGGTGATTACCACCCCGAACAGTTTTGATGCCATCACGTATTATTCGGTCAACCCCGCCACAGGCACGGCTTCGCCTACCCCAACCGCGACGGCTATTCCACCGGGCAATGTCACGAGTGTCACGACCACCCTTAATCTACCAGAACTTGTGGATTGCTTGCGCCCTGTGACTTTAGATTTGATCGGAAATATTTCAACCAATGGTCCGGCAGCGGTCACATATCACTGGGAACTTGGCACAGATACGAATATCAACGACACGCTGGCCGATACTCCGGCGATCTTTACTACTGCTTCGACTCTGGCTGTCAGCCTTCCCGAATACAGCGTTTATTGTGGGAACCATTTTGCGCGGCTGGTGGTGACCAGCCCAAATGCCATCTCAGCGCAGGCCAATTTTCCACTCACCCAGCTGACCGTCTTACCGATCTATAATTTCTCCACATTCAAGCTGATTGGGACAATGAGCTGCAGCGATTTTGTGACTCACACCTGGACCCAGGAGCCCTGTAACGGCGAGTCGGGCGGTTGCTGGATCAGCCAGATCCCGCTTTTTGGAGTCGCTTATGCCGGATTTTTCAGATGGGAGGGGAACAAAATCTGTGGTCTGAACCTGCCGTAGTTTTCATTCACACAAACCAATGATCCAAAGGGCTGTCTGCAAAACGGGCAGCCCTTTTGTTTTTTATGTTTTGCAATTCTTGAAATCAATAACGCATGTAAAATTAATACATCTGGCACTATCCAATTTCTGTAGACTAAAATAGTTAAAAAAATTCCCGATTTTGGGCTTCTCCAAGATGGTTCGTGAACTGTTGATTATAATGGGTGAAGGAATAACTGACTCGGATCATCGGCGTTTCACAGACTGTTCATCGTTCTGCGAAACTGGTGCAACGCGAAGTGCCCCAAGTTTTCATAAAGATTTCTCACCTGCTCTTGCAGCGCGGGTGCAAGTGTCGCGCCTTCGCAGTTCAACAATTGAATATCCGATAACAAAAACAGGAGCCGAACATGACCACTTTTCAGTATACCGGCAAGGCCACCTCGCGGCAAAAAATCACAAGCGCCTTCCTGTTCTTTTTGTGTATTTATGTGGGAATTCGGGGCTGGGACCTGCTGACCACCTATTCACCCGTCCTGTTCCTGGCGCTGGTGACGTTGGCGTTAGCGCTCCTAAGGGGACTTGACCCATTCCTGAGCAAACCGGTCTTGAAAATTGACGAAAACGGCCTCTCCCAGAGTGGGCGCGTCTGGCCGGGCGAGAACTGGACACTCAAATGGGAAAAAGTGACCCGCGCGCGCGTGCTGGGCGGGGAAACACCCTACCTGCTGGCGCTTTCGGCCAAGCGGACCACGCGGCTGGTGATGGATTATGAATCTTTTGAGCAGGTGGTTGAACTGACCCGCGCACAGCTCGAAAAATACGGCTGCCGGGTTGAAAACGAGAAGCCACAAACAGAACAATCTCGTTGGTGATTAATTGAGGCTCTCCAGGAAATTCCGTGAAGAAGGCCGCATTTTGGGGCTTACCACAGGAATTCCCAGAGAGCTTTAATTGAAGCAAGGATGCCTCTGGATCGACCTGTGCAGCTCATTCAGCGACCGCTACCCGGTGCTTGCCCGCCTTTTTGGCCATCATCAAGGCTTTATCAGCCTGGTCGAGCAGGTCAGCCAGGCTGGAGGCTTTCTCGCTCACCGCCGCCGCCCCAATGCTGACCGAAATCTTCAACGGCCCGGACCGTGTGTTGATCAGCGTATCAGAAATAACTTGGCAAATTCGTTCGGCGACTATGCGGCCTGCGCATAATTCGGTCTCCACCAGCAGGATGACGAACTCGTCGCCTCCGAAACGACCAATCGAATCAACTTCTCGTAGTTCTTTCTTGCCGTTCTCGGCAACTGCCTGGAGAGCCTGATCCCCAACCAGGTGCCCATAGGTGTCATTGATCTGCTTCAGGTCATCAAGGTCCAGAACAAGCATTGTCAGGGGGTGTTGAAAACGCTGGGCGCGTTGAAACTCAAGTTCGGCCAGGTTGAGAATGTGACGGCGATTATGAAGACCAGTCAGGCTGTCAGTAATCGCCAACTGCTCGAACATTTGGGACTTTTCAATCAACTTCGCGCGTTGGATGGTCAGGGCCGCCTGGTGGCTGATTGCCACCGCCAGTTGCACATCATGCCGGTCAAAAGGCCTGGCAGTGGGATCGGTCTTGTACGCGTAGAGCAAGGCAACCACCTCCTGCCCAATCAGAACGGGGACGCTCAAAACAGAAGGGGCAAGGGCTTGGTGATCAGCGCCCTTGGCCCGGTCATCTTGCGAGGTCAGGTTGGGGATGATCATGATCGAGTGCTGTTCAATGGTTTGCTGGATGATTAAGCTCTGTAATTCCGAATCTTCCAGGTGGTCGAAATGCTCCGCCAGAACCACAGCGCATTTCCCGGCTCCGACTGCCAACCTCGTCATCTCCGCGATTTCTTGCAGGGCTGTCTCCAGGTCAAGGATGATGGTCAGGCGACTGGCTACAGCATCCAGAAAAACAGCATGTCGATCAATCGACTCAAGCAGCAGTTCACGAGTGAGCTTTCGGGTATTTAAACGGCCATCCCCAGAGTTTGGAGATGCGCCTGTTGCTTGAAAGGCAACGCTAATCACGTGCTGACCGATCCGAATCTGGTCCCCTGGCTGCAAAACAAGCGGCTTGGTGATCAGCTCTCGATTTACAAACGTCCCATTCGTACTTCCCAGGTCGTAAATAATCGCCAGGTCGTTCTGGCAATAAATCTCTGCATGCAGACGCGAAGCAGACTCGTCGGCAATCACGATCTGGTTGTCCGCCTTACGCCCAAGGGTGTTCTTCCCCGGTTTCACCCAATATTCAACCGGCACATTCAACGGAGAACGAACAGTGAGATGCCACATAACGCTATTCTACCCGGTTCTCCCCCAATTTTGTTGGATCGATCAAACAGCAAAGTTTTTGTAATTTTCTATGTTCTCACGTTTCTGCGGTTCGAATTGTTCCAGGCCAGGTAGACAAACATCCCGCTGCCCAGGAATCCAACGATGGCTGGGCCTGGCTGCGACCAGAAAATCCCCTGGCCGATGGTTTGCAGGATCCAGGTCAGCACGTAAACCAAGGCAAGCGGGCCAACCGGCAAATCTTTTGGATTGGCTACCAAGGTAATCAGAGCAGAAACGATGATCCAACCCAGGTAATTGCTCAAGGGGATGCCAAAATACTGGCCGGGAATTTCCCAAACCCAGAAACCCCAGCCAACCATCTGTGGGTCGAGGAACAGGTCCCAGGCGGTAAAAGCCAGGGAGGAAACCAGGACATGACAAATTGGAAATCGGGAATTGGAACGCGGCGCAATGATTTGAGCAATCGCCCAGGCAGGTGGCAGCATCATCAGCCAGGCCAGCGGAATCAGGAGCGGCACGCCCGCGATTTGCGGCTGGAGAACCTCGGTGTAGTGATATTTTCCAAACGGGATTCCCGTACTGCTGCCAAGCAACTCGGCCAGGTATGCCAATCCAGCAACAACAGCGCAGGTTTTCAGGGTGCGCTGCCAGCCCCAGGCGACGTAAAGAATAATCAAGACGGCGGCGGCCTGCATCAGCACGCCAAACGACATACCGCGGATCAAATACCCCTCGCCTAAAATCCAGCCAAGCATGGGCAGGGAAATCATCGTCAGCACCCAAAAAATGATGGGGACGAGAGTCGAGCGCGGGTAACGGAGGTCGTTGAAGGCTTGGATCATCGCAGTTTGCGGGCGTAGTATCGGCTAAAGAATAGAACGAAAACCCCTTGAAGAGTAATCCCCGTTCCGGCGCCAGCCCAAAAGCTGCCGTGGGCCTGCATAAAAACAACCAACGCCAGACCGCCGAGGAGGCATAACAGACCCAGGGCGGCGCTGCCCTGAAGCAGGAGAAGCATTTTGCTGGTCTCCTCAGGCGCGGCAACCATTTTCTCTGCCAAAGTCAGTCTTGCCTGGTGACGCCGGGCGCTGAGATGGCCAAAGCCGCCAAGCGCCAGGCTGGCAAGCGCCCAACCAAAAAACTGGAAGGCCAACCCGACCCGGAAATCGCTGCCTGGCAGGAAGCAGAGAACTCCCAGGGCAATCGAAACCCAGGCCCAAATAGCCAGGCGTTGGGTGAGTGCCTTTTGAACGATCCAGATATACACCAGGAACCTCCGTGCCTGACAGAAATAATCAAAAACCAGTACTTGGCGAAAGTTGAAAGAATCCCCGAGATGTTTTGTGAACTACTGAAAATGGATCCTGTCAGATTATATCGGGAAACCAACCATAAACAACAAACCGCCGCCACAAACCAAAGTCTGCGGTCGGCGGTCTTATCGTTCATGGTTCGGGTTTATTCGTGCAGCGCCTTCACCTGTTCCTGGCTCATGCCCTTGACCACCGGGCGGTCAAGCTGCTCGGATAGGTGAATTTTTCCCTTGAAGTCTTTCAGGTCGATCAGATGACCAGATTTCTCAGCCTTGGTGCGCAAGTAGAATTCATTATACGGGTTGGTCGGCAGGATGTGCTCAATCCGCCCGTTGACCTGGATGCCGTATTTGGTCAGATCGTTGATTTTCTTGGGATTATTGGTCATCAGCCGGATCGATTTGACCTTTAGCGATTGGAGCATGTGCGCCGCCACGGCATAATCGCGCTCATCGTCGCGGAAACCGAGCGCCAGGTTGGCTTCCACCGTGTCCATGCCGTAATCCTGCAAACCATAAGCGCGGATTTTGTTGGTCAAGCCAATCCCTCGCCCTTCCTGGCGCAGGTAGAGCACAATCCCCTTCTCCAGCTTGCCGATGGCGGTCAATGCGGCCTCGAGCTGGTCGCGACAGTCACAACGCAGGGAGCCAAAGGCATCGCCGGTGAGACACTCGGAGTGCAGGCGCACAACCACATCCTCGCTGTTGGTCACATCGCCCCTAACGATGGCGGCATGTTCCTTGCCATCCTGGTTATTGTAGAACGCCACGATGTGAAAATCACCAAAACGGGTGGGCAGTTCGGCAATCGACGCAATTTTAACGCAGACATGTTCTTCACCGCAGCCATCGCATTCGTGTGCGCGGTTTTCGTCGAGCAGTTCTTCTATGGGCAGGTGCAGATGGTCTATTGTCATAATTTTTTCCTATTCTCCATCGCCTATCCTGGCGGGGATGATGGTTATTTTATACATTGATAGCGGATCAAAACGCCGCCAGTTTCATCCAGAACCCGAACATCCACCAGCTTCAGCGTCTTCGCGGCGGACTCAACCAACCCGTCGCCGTCTGCTAGTGTTGGGGCCGAGTGCCCGCCGAAAATTTTTGGCGCAACATACACAGATAACTCATCCACAAGTCCCAGGCGCAGCAACTCAAAATTGAGCCTGCCCCCGCCCTCGACCAATAATCGGCGAACCCCGAGCTGGTAGAGCCTCTCCAGCGCTTTTTCCAAGTCTACCCGTTTTTCGCCCAGAATGTACACTTCTGCGCCATGTTCAGATAAAAGATTAATCTGTTCCGGCGCGGTTTGTGAAGTAGTAAAAATCACCCTGCGCGCCGGGCCGGCCATCATAAAATCGCCATCCAACCGAAGATCTGCCCTGCTGACTACGCCGACCTTCATCGGGTTTTCGGGCAGGCCCTTTGCAACCCGTTCGGCGCGCAGTTCCGGGGTTTTTACCGTCAGCTTTGGGCTTTCGGCAAGCAGTGTCTGCCCGCCAACCATGACCGCATCCGCCTCCGCGCGTAGGCGCAGGACCCGCGTCTTATCCTCCGTGGACGAGATCGACGAGCTTTTCCGCTCGAAAGTATCCATTTTGCCATCCGCGCTGACGGCAACGTTGATAAAAACAAAGGGGCGCATGGTCTGTCTACTTCCTACTCATGAAACTTCTTCTCCCCAGCTTCGATTCGCGCCATCAACCGGTTGGCAGCCGGGGGCAGCGGGCAGGACCAGCGCTCGTTGTAGGCGCAGTACGGGTTATAGGCCAGGTTGAAATCGACCGCCAGCAGGTCGCCGCCCAGGTTGTGGGGTTCGAGATAACGCCCGGCCCCGTAAGTGTCGTCAGGGGCGGTAGCGTCTGCAAAAGGCAGGAAAAAACCATAATCCGCCTCGTAGACCTGTAAAATGGCTTCCTGCCCGGCCACTTCAAAACGAATTTTCCCAACATGGAAATAGTCCTGTTCGTCACCGGTGGAGGTGGGCAGGACAACCGGTTCGGCCTGGGCGAAACGCTCCAGCTTGAGTTCCAGCCGCAGGGACGGATTTTCGGGGTAATAGCGCAGCCCGGTGAAGTCACGTTTCTGCTCCATCGACAGCGGCGACTGGCGGCTGGTTTTGAAAAACTCATCCTTCTCTTTTCGAAACAGTTTCAAGTCGCTCATCTTTGCTCCACTACTGTTCCAGCACTGATTAATGATTACTTGGTAACTGATTACTGCCTATCCGATCTTCACCGACCTCATCGAAATCGCGCCATAAGTCACTTTATCAGCAAAAAAGCTGACGGGGTCGCCTTCATCTTTCACGCCCAGGGTATAGAGCAGCGGCAGGTAATGTTCGGCGCTGTTTATCGCCAGCTCTGCTTCGCGTCCCTGCTTTTCGTATTCGATTAGGGGATCGTGATCGTTGGACAGGATCCACTGCCTGACTTTGGCGTCAAAGGCCTCAGCCCAGTCAAATTTCAGGTTGTCATCGAAGACCGTCATACGCAGGTTGTGGACGATGTTGCCAGAACTGACAATCAGCACGCCCTCCTCGCGCAGTTCCTTCAACTGCTGGCCGAGCTGGTAATGATACTGCGGGCCCTGGCTGCGGTCGAGCGACATCTGGACGACCGGTAAATCCGCTTTGGGAAACATGCGGTGCAGCACCGACCAGGTGCCGTGATCCAATCCCCAGGTCATATCCGGCTGGATTTCGGTCAATTTGATGACTTTTCGCACCGTTTGGACGAGGTCCGGCGAGCCGGGAGCAGGGTAGGTGACTTCGTATAGTTCCTTTGGGAAACCATAGAAATCATAGATCGTCTTGGGTTTCTCCATCGCAGTGACTTTTGTCCCGCTGGTCTCCCAGTGCGCCGAGATGGTCAGGATGGCCTTGGGGCGGGGCAGGCTTTCACCCGTCGTTTCCCAGGCGCGGCTGAATTCGTTGTCTTCGATGGCATTCATCGGGCTTCCGTGCCCGACGAACAGAACAGGCATTTTTGTTGTCATTTGTTCCTTTATGAGACGCAAACGTCTCCAGGCTTTCGAGATTCAAATGTCAGGAGACGTTTGAATCCGAATTTCACTCAACACATCTGCCACTGTAAACCCGCTCAAGGAATCGTGCATGGCCTTCTCAGCCTGACCGAAAACTGCCCCCAGCGCAGACCGGATGTGCGCCCCAATCGGGCAGTCAGCGTTGGGATGGGGGTGTACACCCAGCAGGCTCTCGCGGTTAATCGCATCGTAGATGCTGCACAGGTGGATTTCACCCGGCGCGCGGGAGAGCTTCCAGCCGCCGCTCGCGCCGGAGCGCGATTCCACCAACCCCTGTTTGCGCAGCTGTCCCATAATCCGGCGGATGACGACCGAGTGGGTGCTGACGCTCTCCGCGATTTGCTCGCTGGTTAACGCCTGCCCAGGCAGGGCCGAGAGCAGGGTTAGGATGTGAATGGAGACGGCAAATTGATGGTTGGTATTCATTTGTAACAATTGTAGTTACAAATGAGCGACTGTCAAGTTAGCGTTTTATTAAAATCCCCCGGCACTGTCTTTGCCAGGGGATCAGAGCGTGAAGTAAAATGTCGCACCTTTGTTTTTTTCGGCTTCGGCCCAAACTCGCCCTCCATGTTTGTGAATCACGCGCTGCACAATCGCCAGCCCAATCCCGGTTCCGGGGAAATCCTCCGTGCTGTGCAGGCGCTGGAAAGCGCCAAATAATTTACCCGCATAAACCATGTCGAAGCCCACACCATTATCGCGGATGTAAAACGCTTCTTTGCCCCCGATTTTGACCCGTCCAACCTCGATTCTTGCTGCTGCGGTTTTCCCGGTGAACTTCCAGGCATTGCTCATCAAGTTTTCAACAGCCACCCGCAGCAGGCGCTCATCGGCCAAGGGATGCAAACCAGGCGCAATCTCCACACTGACAACGCGCTCAGGCTCCTGGTTTCGCAGTTCGTTGACAACAGATAGAGCCAGCTCACTCAAATCGACCGGATCGAAGCGGATTTCAGCGCGGTTGATGCGCGAAAGTCTCAGCATATCGTCAATCAGCTGCGCCATTTGGGCAGCAGCCCAACGGATCTTTTTCAGGTAATTGACTCTGTCATCAGGCAGCGCTGAATGGAAATCGTCCATCAGGATCCGGCTGTAGCCGTCGATAGCTCGCAGGGGTGCACGTAAGTCATGCGACACGGAATAGGAAAAGGCTTCCATTTCCTGGTTGGCAACCTGCAAATCCTGCGTGCGCGACTGTACGCGCTCTTCCAGGTCGGCATTCAATTGCCTGACTTCTTCTTCTACGCGTTTGCGTTCTTCCAATTCTTTTCCCACCTGTTCATAGAGACGCGCGTTCAAGATGGCATTCGCCAACTGGTCAGCCATGGTCTGGAAAGTCTCGATATCTTCCTGGGTAAAAGCGGCTTCCCCGTTGCTTTGGATGCCTAATGCGCCCAACGCCTGGCCGCGTGAAATCAGCGGCAGGGCCAGTTCAGAGCGCGTTCCTGGCAATAAGGGATTGCTAAAGCGTACCGCGTCTTCGCCCACATCCAAGGCAATCCGCGCCCGTTGGTTTGCGAGGCACCAGCCGACCATGGAAGTATTTCCGATTGGCAATTTGTGACCGTTTTTTAGCATTTCCCGCCCGGCCTTGCCAGTGCCGGCCTGTAAAACAGCAAACTCAAAATTCTCATCCACCAGGAATAACCCGACATAGTACAACCCAAACCGTTTGCGGACGATATCAACCACTTCTTTGCTCAACACCGGTGGGTCGAGAATGGCGCTGGCAGCGCGGGAGACTTCAGCCGCGACCTGGAGCAGGGTACTGCGCCGTTTAAGCATGACCGTATCACGCTCCAGGCGTTTGTTTGCTTTTCGAATCGAATCCTCAGCCAGTTTTCGAACAGTGATATCCGTGATCGTTCCCGCTATTCTGAGCGGATTGTAATTTTCATCGAGATAGACCTGCCCTTTGCTCTCGGCCCAATGGATACTCCCATCCTTCCAAATCACACGATGCTCGATGGAAAAAGGGGTCTCCGGGTTTTTCAAGCTCTTTTCGAAGGCCTTCTGGATTTTCTCGCGGTCTCCTGCTGCAGTCTGATTGATGAAATCGGCAAAGGTTTGGACCGCCTGCATTTCGTCCAGCCCAAAAATGTCACAGGCCGCATCTGACCAGATCATTTGATTAGTTGCCAGTTCCCAATCCCAGGTTCCCATGCGGGCTGCGTTCAGTGCCAGCCGCAAATTCTCCTCCGAGCGCAATAAAGCCTCTTGCGCTCGTTTGCGTTCGGCCAACTCCTCCTGGGCAGCCTGATACAGGCGCGCATTTTCCATGGCCAGTGTGGCCAGCTCAGAAAGCTGTTCCAAGATCTCCAACTGGGCTGTCGAAAACCTGCGCCCAAACTCGGTATGGGCCAGGCCGATAATGCCGACAACCTCTCCCCGCATGCTCAGTGGGAAGGCTGCGACAGCCTGGAAACCCGCTGAAGCATAGGCCTGGATACGCTCGGGCCACATCTGGTAATTGTCGACCGACTTTCTTTCACCCGTTGCCAGGACCAGCCCGTCCAATCCCTGCCCAGAAGGGACGATGATTCCATCCATCTCTTTAAAAACGCCATGCCCCACAATTTGTTGCACCGTTTGATGATCTGGCGTGAGCAGATCGATATAAGCATGCTCTGTATCAGCCAAAGCTTCTGCCCGGGATAAAATCGACTCAAAAAGCGGCAATAATTCCCGCCGGTTGAGAATAGCCAGCGCTGTTTCGTGAAGCGCAGCCTGGTACTGGCTTTTTTCGCGCAGTTCACCTTCCACCCGGCGGCGCTCGGCAATTTCAATGGACGCCTGGCGCATTGAATTGCGCACCTGTCGGGCGGCAATTCCCAGCAGCGTGGCCGCCATAATGAAAATCAAAGCGTTGGCGAACCAACTGCTGAAAGGTGTTAAAAATTCATTACCAGGCTGGTAAGTACCCTCCAACTCAGCGATTAATAAAAACAACCCCGCAATGATGCTGGCGGCAGTTGTTAGCGCTGTCAACCTGCCTCTCAGGAACATGCCAGAGATGATAATAACGATCACCAAAGAACTATAGCTGGCGCTGCGAACACCGCCAAAATAATAGGTTGCGAGCAATAGCCCAAGAATCCCACTCAAACTAAACAGCAGGCTGACCAGGCGCACAAACCCCCGATTCAACATCCAATTCAACCCCGCAAAGGCGGCCAGGTACAGGCAGATAAAAATGTAAACTTCAGGGGTGAGATCTCGGAAGAAGGCAATCAACGTATAGCACGCAAGAATCCCACTTGCAACCAGAAAAATTCGCCTCAACCAGAAACTCAGCAGGCGGTTTTCTTCTTCAGATGAACTGGGGAGCAAGAAAAAATCTATGATGGGTTTCGACATACCCTATCCTTGGGCCCAGCTGATATCGCTAAAATTATTATACGTTATTCATCATCACGCCGGGTTAAATCTTCGACAGTTTCTCGCACCCGAATGACATGCGCCTGCCCATCCTCAAGCATCAAGGCCATCGGACGGCGCGCGCCGTTGTAATTGCTCGCCATACTCAAATGATACGCCCCGCTGACCGGAATGGCGATCAGTTCATTTTCTTCGACAACCCGCAGCGGAATCTGCTCGATGAGCACATCCCCGCTCTCACAGTATGGCCCGGCGATGGAAACCACCTGGGTCGAACTCCCCGAAACCTTTTCCACCGTTAAACAGGAGTATTTCGCCTCATACAAGGCGTGGCGCGGATTGTCGGCCATGCCGCCGTCGATCAGCAGCCAGGTTTTGCCTGCAGTCTGTTTCACCGTCCCGACGCGATAGACCGCCACCCCAGCCTTCGCCACCAGGCTGCGGCCAGGCTCCAGGTGCAGGTGCGGGAGCGTCAACCCGCGCTTTTTGCACCCTGCCATAATGTTTTCTGCCACAAAGCGCACGTATAACTCGATCGGCGGTTGGGGCAGATCGTCTTCGTGGTAAGCAACCCCCCAGCCGCCACCGGGAGAGAGATGCCAGTTGTCTTTGAAGCCAATCTCTTTGGCAAGGTCAAGCGCCCTGTCGATGCCATCACCCAGCGGTTCCGGGTCGCGGAATTGGGAGCCCTGATGGAAATGCAGCCCCACCAGCGGCAGGTCATTTTGACGACAAATCCTGACCGCTTCGAGCAGCTCTTCCCGGCCCATGCCAAATTTACTATCCGCGTGCCCGGTCTGGGTATAAGCGTGAGTCGCCACCGACGAGCCAGGCTGGAAGCGCAGCCACAGTTCAGGGATATTGGCGCGCGGCAGTTCAGCACAGAGCTTCTGCAGCCTTCCCAATTCTGACAGGTTATCCACTACAATCGTCCCGGCATGCTTAATGGCAGCCCGCAAATCTTCTGCGCTCTTGTTCACGCCATGCACCAGGATGTGTTCTTTGGGCAGGTCTGATTTGAGAGCGATGCCGATCTCGCCCGCGCCGGTACAGTCGATGATGAAACCTTGTCCCAGCGCCCACCGGGCAATGGCAGTACACAGGAAGGCTTTCCCGGCATAAGTAACCGACCAGCGCCCGGCCCAGGATTCATCCAGGAAACGACGGTACAGACCAGCGGCTGAGTCCAGATCCGCCCGATCGTAGAGATAAAGTGGCGTGCCATACTGTTCGGCCAGGGTCCGAACATCACATCCGCCAATCGTCAATTTATCGTCAATAATTTTCGTGCTGACAGGGAAGAGGGAGAGTTTTTTGTCCATAAAAAAAGAAACCCCGGTTGGGGCTGCTGCCAAAGGGGTTTTTATTTGCCAAGGATGAGAATCATCCAGACATCCCATTTGGTCATATCGGTCAAGATTGGGGTTGCTATAGGGGTGGGCTGCGGGGTGGAGCCAGGAGCCGGCAAGACAATGAAAACCTTGTCGCCGGGCTGGGCCATGCGTGCCTGGTTGCGCGCGTATTCTTCGGCAGAGGCCGGGGAGGTTGCAATGGCCACCTGGGTCTCCAGGGCCGCTTGTGTGACCATGATGGCCGTGGCCTGGGCGCGCACCGTGGCAGCCTGGCCCTGCAAGCGTGCAAGCTCTTCGAGGCGCACATTGAAATTCATCACCAGTACCAGGAAAATCCCGATGGAAATAAACACACTCAGGCGGCGCAGGTTGATTTGAAGCGGGCCGATTTTCATGGGCTTATTTTACCACTGAGAACTTTGGAGTGCAGAAGCTTGCTGTGGGGTATAGCGCAAAACTGTTGGCAACAAAAAACCCGCATTTCTGCGAGTTTTTGTGTGTGCCGAAGGAGGGACTTGAACCCTCACTCCCTTGCAGGAACTAAGCCCTGAACCTAGCGCGTCTGCCAATTCCGCCACTTCGGCTTGAGCGGATGGTATTTTACTCTAAATTGGGGATTTGTCAACCTGATAACGGTTTTTGCACATTGACACCCAGTGTACCGATTGGTATACTCCGAGGCGTGAAAAACAATCGTTTAAAACTCCTTGAGTGCGCGTTAGAACTATTCTCATCGCGCGGGTACGACGCGGTGGGCGTGCAGGCAGTTGCGGATGCCGCCGGTTTGAAAAAACCGACGCTCTATCATTATTTTGGCAGCAAAAGCGGCTTGCTGAAAACCCTGCTCGATACGCACTTCGAGGAGCTTTTCATGGCTTTGGAAAAAGCCGCCGATTATCAGGGCGACGTCAAAACCACGCTGACCACTGTATGCGCCGAATATTTCGATTTCGCCCAGAAAAACCGCTCCTTTTACCGGATGCAGTTGGCGATGTGGTTCTCCCCCCCCAACAGTGACTCTTTTAGGGCAGTGGCAGTCATCAACGCGCGGCAACAGCAGATCCTGGAAGGGTTGTTCCTCAAGGCTGCTCAGGATCATGGGAACATGCGCGGGCGTCACCAGGCCTACGCGGCCACCCTTTTGGGCATGGTCAACACCTACATTGCGCTGGGGCTGAACGATTTCACCGTGCTGGATGCCGAACTGGTCTCCAAAGCTGTTCACCAGTTCATGCACGGAATCTTTTCCTGAAGCCATATTTTTGGCTCTCTGGGAATCTCTGTGGTAAAGCGGTGCTATTCACCCCGTACCCTGCAAACGCATCAGGGCAAGCGCCCATCGGGGCAGACGGGAAAACTCTGGAGATCCATTTTTTTATCAAAAGATTGTACCTACTGGTAGGCATACAAGGAGAAGCAATGAAGCAACACTGGTCACAAAACGCGATTTTTTATCACATCTACCCACTGGGGTTTTGCGGTGCGCCGGAACAGAACGATTTCCATTCGACGGCGGTTCCACGGCTGGACAAAATCAAGGATTGGATCGGGCATTTGCGCGATTTACAGGTTAACGCACTTTACCTGGGCCCGGTTTTTGAATCAACAGCGCATGGTTACGATACTGCCGATTATTTCTGGGTCGACCGGCGGCTGGGAACAAACGAGACCCTCCGCGAACTCGTCCAGGAATTGCACCGTAACAACATCAGGGTTATCCTGGATGGCGTTTTCAACCACGTGGGGCGCGATTTCTGGGCCTTCCGGGATGTTTTGCAGAACCGGGAAAACTCTTTGTATCGGAACTGGTTCAAAGGTTTGAATTTCGGTGGTCACAGCCCTTATGGCGATCCGTTTGCTTATGAAAGCTGGAACGGCTCCTATGACCTAGTGGCGCTTAATTTCAACGAGCCAGCGGTGAAAGAGCATTTGCTCCTGGCCGTTCGGCAGTGGATTGTGGATTTCGAAATCGACGGTTTTCGCCTGGATGTGGCCGATTGCCTGGATTTGCAGTTCCAGCGCGAACTGGGCTCTTTCTGCCGCAGTCTGCGGCCTGATTTCTGGCTGATGGGAGAGGTCGTCCATGGCGATTACCGGCGCTGGGCCAATCCAAAAACGCTGGATTCGGTCACAAATTACGAGGTTTACAAGGGACTGTATTCCAGCCTGGTGGACAAGAATTATTTCGAGATAGCCTATGCCCTCAACCGCCAGTTCGGCGCGGGTGGGATTTATCGCAATCTGCCGCTCTACAACTTTGTCGATAATCACGATGTCAACCGCGTGGCGAGCAACCTGCCAAACCCGGCGCATTTATACCCACTCTATACCTTGTTGTTCACCATGCCAGGTGTGCCATCGATTTATTCTGGCAGTGAGTGGGGCTTGGAAGGAAAACGCACTGAGACGGACGACCGGCCCCTGCGGCCAAACCTTGACCTGGAAACCATCCGTCAAAACGCCCCGCAGCCGGGACTCGAAAAAACGATCGGCCGGTTGGCCCAAATCAGACAGGGTTCCACGGCGCTGAAAGCCGGGAACTACACCCAGCTCTTTGTCAGCCATGAGCAGTTGGCCTTTTCCCGACAAAAGGATGACGACCAGGTGCTGGTCCTGCTCAACGCGGCAGAAACGCCAACGGCGTTTGAGTTTCCCATGCCACTGGATGACGGCACCCGGTTTGTGGATTTGCTCAACAGCGGGGAGAGCTTTTCCATAACGGGAGGTAGATTGCGGGTGGAGTCGGTTCCCACACACTGGGCGCGGATTTTACAAGTCGCACACTGATGAGGTTGCCAGTTTCGTCAACTCAAAGAGGTTCTTGGCATCCCCATTTTCCGGGTTTGAAAATGGGGAGAAGATAGAGCAGATTTTGCGGATATGCCAAAAAGAATAATGGGAATTGCTAACACCAAGTTTCCCAAGGCTTCTAATTCCGGACGTTAAAAACGCCCGGATGGAAGGGATTTGACGCTATAATCAATCCAATATCTTCAGATTCTCGCAGTGTACAAAAAATTTCTCAAGATGGCAGACAAACTCAAATCTTTTTTTGAAAAATTTGTAATTTTGTTCATACAACCACTCTGGAGTTTCCTGTTCAGCTTCAGCGTCTATTTGGGCATCTCCACCCTCAGAGGCTCTCCGTTTCGCGTGAGCGAATTCCCCTACTATAGCTATCTTGCAGATGCCTTTCTGCACGGTCAGCTCCATCTGAGATTAATCCCTAAGATTCTCCACGACCTATCCTATTTTGGCGGAAAACATTATCTCTACTGGCCCCCCATGCCAGGTGTAGTTTTAATGCCCTTCGTGGCCATCTTTGGGGTGACCTTCAGCGATGTTCTCTTTTGTCTAACGCTGGGCGCAGTAAATGTTGCCTTAATCTCGCACCTGTTATCTCTCGCCCAGCACGAGGGCTTAATCAACCTGAGCGTTTTTCAACGCGGGATTTTGGTTATCTTTTTTGCTTTTGGAACCGTCCAGTTTCCTATTGCGCCTCTCGGCCAGGTCTGGTTCATCGGGCAACTAACTGGTTTTTGTTTTGTAGCGCTGTCCTATATTGCCGCCCTCAGCTTGCGGGGGAGCAAAGCTTTCTTTTTTACCGGGCTGGCGATCGCCTGCGCCATGTTAACCAGGAACCATTTGATTTTTTTAGGGATCTGGCCCGGGGTCTATCTGATCTCAAAACACTGGGCTGACAAACCTCTGCTTTTACGTAACACCGTACTCGCCTTGATCCCGCCCTTTCTGCTTGGAGTCCTTTTTCTGGTCTATAACTACCAACGCTTTGGGAGCTGGACGGAAGTCGGAATATCCTATCACAAGATGGCAGAGTTTTTCATCGCCGATTACAAAAAATATGGCTATTTCAATATCCACTATGTTCCGATCAACTTCTATTACCAATATATCTTTTATCCACTCCCCTTACGGCCAGAAACTCTCATGGGCGGCTCCTTGTTTCTGTTGAGCCCAATTTTCGCTGGGGTGTTTTTAGTCAACTTCAAGAAGGATCGGAAACTGGATCTGATCACACTGCTAATTTCAATTTTGCTTACCAACCTCCCGATTTTATTATTAATGGGGACAGGTTGGGTTCAATTTGGACCACGATACACGCTCGATTTTACCGTCCCGTTGTTGCTCTTCTGCGCAATGGGCATCAAAAGAATGCCCAATCTCCCGCTTATCCTTTGTACAGCGATCTCTATTTTGCACTATTCGATTGGTGCTTACTTATTTGCTACCGGTCTATGAAGGACAAACTATGCCCGATCAAACCAGCCCATTCTCTAAATTCTTAAAATTTCGGTTTTCGCTAAAAGCGGACAAACTCAAACGCCGGAAGTTGCTTTCGATAAGTTCGGCTCTTACAACCTGTTTTCGGGCAAACCCTGTTTACAAGGGGCGGAAAGTAGGTATCTATGCCCAGGTATGAAAAACTTGCCGTCAAACCTGTGCAGGGAGTGAGATGACAAAACCAGTCAGCCACACCATTCTGTTATTAACCGGTTCTTTATTTTCCATCTTTGCAGTCATGGCCCTGCCAGGATTCTATTTCCATAAAGACCTGGAAACCTTTTGGGCCTGGAGTCAGGCCTGGAATCGGGGCTGGCAAGAAATTTATGTCACCTGCCCAGAATGTAATTATCCAATCATCGGGTTGTTCAGCTCGGCAGGTCTGACCGGCCTGACCGGCCTGTTGCAGAAGCTCGGGTACGAAAAGGCGGTCTTTGTTTTCAGGCTTTTCCTGGCCTTCGTAGATGGCCTGAACGTCTTCCTGGTTTACTGGATTTTGAAAAAACTATCCATTGAAAAAGCGGCTTTCTGGGCCGGGGTGATGGGTGTTTCCATCTCTTCCTGGGTGGGTGGAGCGCTCTGGGGACAAATCGATGGGGTCAGCCAGTTTTTTATCCTGGCCACGCTGGCCTGGATTGTGAAAGGAAATGTCGATCGCTGGCCTTCCAGGGCGGCTTTTAGAATCTACTTGGCTGGCACAGGTATTCTATTGGCCTGCATTTTGCTGACCAAGCAATTGACCCTCTTTAGCGTGTTTTCCATTAGTCTGTTGGTGGCGGCCAATCTTCTGTTCTATTCCCGGGCATGGAAACAGGTTACACTGCACTCGGCGCTGGCGCTGGCAGCCTTCCTTGCAACCGTTTCTGTCTGGGATCTTTTCTTGAAATTACCCGCGCCTTATTTCTCCCACCTGCATTACATTGTGCAGGAGGGGGTTTACCGAGGCGACATCATTTCTGGCAACGGGTTCAATCTCTGGATGTTCTTAGGACGGGATATGTGGAGCTCCGCGTATGTTCCGTTGACAGCGAATCTCCCATTTTTCACGCCATTCTGGATAGGCAGGTTATTCTTTGTCATTTTTGTCGGCCTGATTACGTCTTCGCTGTTGCTTTTCCTGCAGGAGCATTTGCGTGGCAGGGAAACGTTTTTAAACAGGGAGGTGATCCTAAACTTTATTTTTTTTCTTGCGCTGGTGAACTTGGGATTCAATATATTCCTGACCGGAACCCACGAACGTTACCTGTATCACTTTTATCCCTACATCATCGTTGCGGTAGCGGGCCTGGAAAGTTACAGCCCTATTTTTACGGCAAAAACCCGCTCCCTATTGGTGTTTGGCGCCAGTTTTTATGGAATCTTCATCCTGATGATCTTATCGCAGATTGATTTCAGGCTGGGTTATCTGCCGCATTGGGTGATGGGAATCTTCCATCTTGGCCTTTTAATCTATCTCACAGCGGTCATTTTGCGTTACCAGAAATTCACAGCCAGAGCAGTTTCGCTCAAAGAAAGCGTGTAAAACCCATGACTGACCATCAGCCGCGGCATACCAAAATCGAAAAGGAAATCGTTACCAACCTGGGAACTGTCATCCTGGAACATCCGGTGGGATACGCGCGTGGCAAGTCGAATCTGTATTGTGTTTCCAGTGATGACAAGGTTCTCTGGTTTGCCGAATTACCCGAGGAAAATGTGCTCTATACGCGCGTCAGATTCGATGACCAGGGTGAAAAACTGCTCACCTACTCGGTTCGCGGGCACGCCTGCGAAATCGACCTGAAAACAGGTAAGTTATTGAGCAAGATTTCGATCTCCTAACTGTAACTGCTTCCATAATTATCGACATAAGGAAATAAACCGTGCTTGACTATCAATCTGTGCATGAAAAGAAAATTACGTTCAATGACCTGATCGAAGATTTGAGCTTTGCCGACCTGCGCCGCGAAACCAATGAAATGATTGATGAAATCCAGCGCTTGATCACAAACTGCGAAGATGCCGATGTGATCTTTCAACCCGTCGATCCAAAGGCGGATGACCCGTTTGCCGTTGAAGGTGAGCGGAAATTGGCCTGGAGCCTGGGCCACGTGATCGTCCACTGCACAGCTTCATCAGAAGAATCCGCCTTTTTGGCGGCGGAACTGGCGCGGGGGGTTGAATTCCATGGCCGCTCGCGCTGGGAGGTACCCTGGAGAACGATCACCTCGATCGCGCAGTGCCGCGCGCGGCTCAAGGAGTCGCGGCGGATGCGCCTGGCCAGCCTGGACCTGTGGCCTGTTCAACCACATCTCAACAATACTTATCTTCCACGGGAAGGTGCGCAGCCGATGAATGCCATTGCGCGTTTTGCAAGCGGCTTAATGCACGATTATGACCACCTCGGCCAGATTGCCGAGATTGTCAAACAGGCCAAGGCGGCGCGGAAGTAAGGGAGAAAGCGCCGCGAGCCTGCTTGCCAATCAAGAAGGAGAAACACCTTGAAAATTGTCGTCTGTCTCAAACAAGTACCCGATTCCGAGGCCAAAGTAACTATCCAGAATGGGCAAATTTCATGGGGCGAATCGCCATTGGTCATCAACCCATTTGACGAGTATGCCGTCGAAGCCGGGCTTCAGCAAAAGGAAACGCTGGAGGCGGAGGTCACGGCGCTCTGCCTGGGCAACGAATCGGCCAAGGAGGCGCTCAAACACGCCCTGGCGATGGGCGCCGATCACGCCATCCTGGTCAGCGACCCGGCGCTGACCGAACTTGACTCGCAAGGCGCGGCGCACATCCTGGCAGCGGCTGTCAAAAAAATCGGCGGCGCGGAAATGGTCATTTTTGGCCGCCAGACCCTGGATAGCGGCACCGGCCTGACCACGGCGCAGACTGCGCGCATACTCGGCTGGCCGATGCTCGCGCTGGCCGGTTCAATCAAAATCGAGGGCGGCAAGGTTACGGTTGAGCGCGTTATCGAGGAGGGCAGGCAAACCCTTAGCGCCAGCCTGCCTGCCGTCTTGAGCGTCGTCCAGGGGATTGGCGAGCCGCGCTACCCGTCGTTTATGGGCATCCGCAAGGCCTCCAAGGCCGAAATCCCAACCTGGACACTGGCCGACCTGGGCATATCCGCCCCGGTAGCGGTTGTCAGCCGTACCGCGCTGATGGAGCCGCCCAGCCGCGACATCCCATGCGAAATCATCAGCGGCAGCAGCCCCGAAGAAATTGCCGAAAAACTGGTTGAGAAAATCCTGGCGGAGAAAGTCCTATGAAAACCTGGGTTTATATTGACCATTTCAAAGGTGAAGTTGTTTCGGCTTCCTGGGAAGCCATCGGCGTGGGCAAAACCTTTGGCCCCGTCACCGCGCTTGTTTTTGGTTCCGGCATCGAGGCCTTGGCGCAGGCGGCCTTCGAATTCGGCGCGGATGAAGTCCTGCTGGCGGATGACGCCGCCCTGGCGGATTTCCGCGCCGAAGCCGTTGCTTCCACCTTGACGGCGCTGGCTGCCGCTTCCACCCCAGACCTGATCCTGCTGCCGACAACCTTCCGCGCCAAGGAGCTGGCGGCCATGTGCGCCATCGACTTACAGACCGGCGTGCTGGTGGATGTCACCGCACTGGAAGCCGAGGCCGATCAGCTGATTGCCACGCGCCCGATCTACGAGGGCAAGCTGTTCGAGAAAGCCACCTGCGCCGCAAAACCGCAGTTCATCACTTTACGCGGACGAGCCTTCCCACGCCCGGCGCGCGAAACTGGCCGCTCCGGCAGGCTGATAAAAGTCGCCGCCGAAGCAAATGCGCTGACAACTGTTGAAGGCTATGCCGCTGGTGACAGCAGCGCCAGCCTGGCCGATGCGAGTGTGATCGTCTCGGGCGGGCGGGGCATGTCGAACAACCCGTCGCTGGGATTGGATGAAAACGAAACGGCGAAAAAAGGCCTGGGGTTGGTTGCTGAACTAGCCGAAGTGCTGGGAGGCGCCGTCGGAGCCAGCCGCGCCGCTGTCGACGGGGGCTATGTCCCCTATTCGCACCAGGTTGGGCAGACTGGCAAAGTTGTCTCGCCAGACCTGTATATCGCGGCGGGCATTTCCGGGGCGATCCAGCATATCGTTGGCATCCGCAGCGCAAAGGTGGTGGTCGCCATCAACAAGGATGCCGAAGCGCCGATTTTCCAGGTGGCGCGCTACGGCGTGGTAGGCGACCTGTTCACCTTCCTGCCGCTCCTGACGGAAGCTTTCAGAAAAAAACTGGGGAAGTAGCCCTGCCATACAGAAAAGACCGAGAGCGCAAGCCCTCGGTCTTTTTGTATGGCAGCACTACTTAATGATGATCGACCGCCCCAGCCCCAGTAATACTAATTTATCTATTGACAAAAGAAAAATATTATGTAAAATTATTACATAATATTAAAATTAACATCAATTATTTGGAGATAAGAATGAATATTTCTGAAATTTCCAGCGATGAATTCCAAACCAACTGGAAAGGTAAATTCTTCACCATCTTTGCCGGTCAGGCGTTTTCCCTGTTTGGCTCAGCGCTGGTGCAGTTTGCCCTGGTCTGGTATCTCACCCAGCAAACCGGTTCGGCCACCATCCTGGCAACTGCCACGCTGGTGGCAATGCTGCCCCAGATCATCCTCGGGCCGTTTGTCGGCGCACTGGTCGATCGCTGGGACCGCCGCCTGGTCATGATGGTCGCCGATGGGGCGATTGCCCTGGTAACTCTCGCCCTGGCCGCGCTTTTTCTATTCGGCCTGGTGCAAGTCTGGCATATTTACCTCATCCTGTTGCTGCGCTCCGCGGGCGGCGCTTTCCATTGGCCTGCCATGCAGGCTTCCACCTCGCTGATGGTTCCAAAGGAACAGCTTTCGCGCATCGCCGGGATGCAGCAAACCTTGCATGGCCTGGTCAGCATTATTGCGCCGCCGACCGGTGCCGTCTTGATCAGCCTGCTGCCCACGCAGGGTGTCTTGATGATCGATGTGGTTACCGCGCTGCTGGCGATCCTGCCGCTGGTTTTTATCTCCATCCCGCAGCCCGCCCGCCAGCAAACCGAAAGTGGCGAACATGCCACTTCCTACTGGCAGGATGTGCGCGAAGGGTTTGCCTACGTAGCCCGCTGGCCCGGCCTGCTGGCGATTCTCCTGATGGCGACCCTGGGTAACTTCCTACTGACTCCCACTGGTGCGCTGATGCCGTTGTTGGTCACGAAGCATTTTGGCCTGGGCGCTCTGGAATTTGGCCTGACCGATTCGCTCTGGGGGATTGGGATGATTGCTGGCGGCTTGCTGTTGAGCGTCTGGGGCGGCTTCAAGCGCCGGGTGCTGACCAGTATGTTAGGGATTATCGGGCTGGGCCTGGGTGTCGTGACCGTCGGGT
Source organism: Anaerolineales bacterium UBA5195 (assembly GCA_002412925.1). GTDB lineage: Bacteria > Chloroflexota > Anaerolineae > Anaerolineales > Villigracilaceae > UBA5195. The sequence goes on from DHVZ01000045.1 coordinate 68,778, forward strand.
TTACGCCAGCCAATATGTTCTGGCTGGCGCTGGCCGGGATGGCCTTCATGGGTTTTATGAATCCGATGACCAACGGCCCGTTACATGCCATTATCCAGACTGCCGTCAAACCCGAAATGCAGGGACGGGTTATGTCGTTGATCAGCAGCGCGGCCACGGCCATGACCCCACTTTCGCTCGCAGTGGCTGGCCCGGTCTCGGACCTGGTTGGCATCCGCGCCTGGTATATTTTCGGCGGCGTGGTTTGCCTGCTGATGGGTGCAGGAGCGCTTTTCATCCCGGCCATCATGAATGTTGAAACCAACCACACTGAGAAGACCGTTCAACCACCTGCCGGCGCCGCAGCTGTCATTCAATAAACACTCCTCACAAACCGGCCCGGATGCGTGCATCCGGGCCGGTTTTTTTATTCTGGAATGGGCCTGCTGACCAATCCCAAACTTTTCAGGGTTGACGCAAAACGCGAGGTCAGGTGGATCAGCGGCGACGAGAGCCGGACGTTTTCCACACCCAAACGGATGACGCGCCGCAGGCTCTCAGCATCTGTAAACTTTTCCACCGTTAAAGTGGCGCGGCCCAGTTCCATAGCTGTGTGCGCATCCGAGCCGACAGTGCCAGCCAGGCCGTGCTGGCGGGCAAATTCCTGCGCAGTCAGGTTGTCGCGCCCGTCCATGCAGCGGGCGTTAAAGGTTTCGATGGCATCCACCAGCGGGAGGATTTCGAGCAGGTGCGCCAACTCCCAGCCGCGCTTCACGTCGAAGGGATGCGACACGCTAATAAAGGCTCCCTGCGCTTTCAGGCGGCGGAGGGCCTCGAATGGTTCCAACCCCGAAGGGATTTCCTCCGTCACAAAGGCAGCCAGCAATTCGCCGCGGGTGGTCATAATCTCCTCGCCAACGATGACCAGCTCCGGGGCGATTCGCCTGGCTGCCAGCGCGCCATCAATCGAATTGTGGTCGGTGACGATTAATCGGTCGATGCCCTTACGGCGGGCCGCCTCCACCAGCGTTTTGGGCCGGGTGAGACTGTCCTTCGAAAAGATGGTGTGGCAGTGAAATTCGACTTTGAAGTGTTTCATGGGATTTCCGATGCAAAAAGTGGGCTTACCTAACGCTTTTATGGAGTTCAGACCCCAGAAATTTGCTTGACAAATCCATCTGCCAAAGTATATACTGATTCTGGCATCAATTTAGCACAGTCTTGTAAAGGGCGCAACAGGGACGATCATTCCATGGTCTACTTTGAATGGCTATACGACGTTTTTAAGGCGGCCAATACTCTGTTGGACCTTGTCTTTTTCTGGGGCGGATGGTTGTTCTTCCTTGAGTACCCCTTTGTTTTCCTGGCCAGGGGAGTTTACAAAAACAATAAGCAGAAACGCAAAAACCCGGCAGAAAGCAACCTGGGGGATTTGTTTTCACAAACGCTCATTTTGTTCATCTTGGCTTTGGTCGGCGGGGTTATCTGGAGTTTCCCAGACATTGCCTTATTGCTCTTTGCCTGGGATGGGACGGCACTTGACCTGGTGTTGAATTTTCCCGCCGAGTTGGGGGCGCTTTGGCGGGACTGGCTTTGGCTGTTGACATTTATTCGCTGGGGTGAAGTCTCGCTCCTGCTTTTGGCCGCAGCTTATTACTTTGGGCATGAATATGGCGAAAAACGCTGGTTGAATTCTGCCATCGGCCACATTGCCATCGTTTTTATTGGCTTGTTATTCAACCGCTGGATCGGTCTCTTTTTCATTACCCTGCCCGTCTTGGCAGTCTATTATTTTTCTCTCTACAACCTGGCGCATGTGATCCTGCCAGCCTCCAACCCGGAGGATCGCGCTGAAAAGCGGAAGCGTTTCATGATCCTGGCTGCTTATGCCTGGGGCATCCAATTCCCGATCTATGTCGTTGACGGGCATGCCTGGAATAAACTTGAGCCGCGCATCCCCGGCGATTTCACCTGGGATTTCCCCGTGCCGGGGTTGGTCTGGACACGCTCCCACCAGGTTGCGGCCATTACCGGCGGCACCCAATTCAAACGTTTGGACGGCCCCGGGGTGGCCTTTACCGGAAAATTGGAGCGGCCTTTCCAGGTCTTCGATCTGCGCCTGCAGCTTCGAACCAACGAGATCGACGTAGTCAGCAAGGATGGGATCAGCTTCAAAGCGCGTGTTTTTACAGCCTTCCGGTTGGATCCGGAGGCCTGGGACAAAGAAACCTATGAAAAAATGCGCCGGATGAATCCCGTTTTGCGCGGCGCGGATAAGCCGACCCACACTTTGGGAAGTTTTCCTTTTTCTCACCAACGCATCCAGGCCACACTGGGCGTCACCAGCACCAAGGCAGCCATGGGAGATCAGCTGATTTACTGGGACCAATGGGCGGTGAATATTGTCGAGAAAACGGCGCGCAAAGTCCTTTCACAGAAGAACCTGGATGAATTATGGCGCCCGGCCAGGGATGAAAAGTACGCCAACGCGCTGGATGGAATTGCAAATGAAATCAAAGAAGAAGCGTTCCCTGTCTTGCGCAGCGCGGGAGTTCTGGTCTTCGCCGCCCGCGTTGTAAACTTTAATTTTCCGGGCGAACAAGGCCAGGTCGACGATATCTCAAAACAGCAAATCGCAACCTGGGGTTCTGAATGGGACGGAAAAAGCTCGAAGATTTTATCTGAAGCGCAGGCCGAGTCAGAATATGCGCAGCAAGAAGCGCGCGCCTATGCCCAATCTATCTTGTTGGATTCCATTGCACAGGGTTTACAGAAAGCCCAGAAAATGCACCCCGACCTGCCTCGTTACATCATCGCCATGCGCTTCCTGAGTTCTTTCCAGGCTTATCTTCGAAGACAACCCGCCGGGAACGAGATGGATGAGATTCAGACCTATTACACTGAATTGCAAGAGCAGCTTTTTCCAAACCAGGGGAAGGAGAACTCATGAGGAATTTCCCCTATCCAGAGAAGCCGGATGATTGGCAAACAGCCTATACACGCGACCAGGCGCATCACGACTCCGAAAAGTATGGGAATAATTTTTCGGCGCCATTGTTATTGGGATTCCTGGTTGCGCTGGCTTACGCTTGTTTTTGCGCGGCGCGCTTTTTTCTCTCTGGCGCTTACCCGCTCCTATTGCTTGGACCGCTGGCCATCTTGATTGTTTTGCTGCCCTTGTTGTTTTTCGGTCTCATGCTAAATGGCGCTTTTCGCCTGGCCTCCAATTTCCTGGTTGAGTTCTATCAACCGCCCGAGGAGCTTGACCCCTCCAAGATTATCAATAACCGGCTGTTTGGAAAATCCAAGCTGCCTCCGCCGCTGAACATGTTTTCGCAATTTAAATATATCCTCGCCAAAGACGGCGAGATTGCCAACCCAGATCACTGGCCGGCCTGGTCGGCCTGCAACCTGGGCGGACCGATCATGCCGATCGTCTTCGACGGCTGCGCCCTGTACCTTGAACGCGGGAACCGTTTCTCGCGCGTGGTCGGCCCCGGTCACCAGGTTCCTTTTTTGGAATGGTTTGAGACGATCAAGTATGTCGTTGACTTGCGCCCCAAGGTGAAGGAGGCTGGTTTTGATGTCTGGACCAAGGATGGGATCAAGGTCAAATTTAGTATCAAAATCGAATGCCGTATTGGGGATCCTGCCAAACACGACCCCGCCTCCAGCTTGATGTATCCCTACGACCCGCAGGCGGTCAAGAAAGCCATTGAACGCTATGCGCTCCGTTGGCCCAAACGATTTGAAGGAGAACCAGAGGAATTCACCTGGGTCGACGCCGCCTGGGGACAGGTAACCGGCATTGTTCCGAGTTACGTTGGCAGCCGCATGTTAGATGATTTGTTCATCGCAGACCGGATGCGGGGGCAGATACTGTCGCCTGAGGCCATCAAGGAAATCTTCGAAAAGCTCAATAAAGCCACCAACGGCTTTGGAGTTTTCATTACAGATTTCCAGATTTTAAAAATTGAAATCCCGAAAGAGGTGGAAGACCGCCAGAAAGATCGCTGGAAGGCTGAAAGACAAAGCATTGCCACCATCGTCGAGGGCAAAGCCAAGGCCCTCAGCATCCGCACCCAGCAAAAAGCCCGGGCTGACGCCCAGCGTGATCTCATCCTGGCAATTGCCGATGGGCTGGAAAAAAATATCAACAGGGATGAAAACGAGGGCGACAAGGAACGCTTTATCGAGCCTTTGCTTTTATCCTTCTCGGGCGTCCTGGACGAGAGTTTGAGAAATCCGTTGCTGCGAGCGAATCTTGCCAAAGACACGCTTGAAGTACTGGAGAAATTACAGAATATGCTTGAAAAACCGTCTTCATAGGGAACATATGACACTCAATTTCAAGACCTTACTAGATCAACTTGAGATCGTCGACCCTGAAATCATCGACCTGAGAAGTTGGGTTGTCTCATCCTTGGGCAACACAGCTGTCATCCAAGGCATCTTGAACCGGCAGTGTGAGAATCGCGATCAGACCAATTGTTATTCTTGCGAAGAAGAAGGCACTTGTTTGGTTATCACCGGGATCGCGCACCTCGACCTGGGTGAGATTAATACCGCGATCAAGAACCTTGAAAACGGGAGTCAGCAATTTCGCAGCAAAGATGAGACCTGGAACAGCATCATCGGACAGATTTTGCTTGGAAAAGCTTATGATAAGAGCAACAATAATCATCAGGCGCTGATCGAATATAAAAAAGCTCTTAAATTACTCACCGAAAACTATATCCGTTTTCATGCAAATGATTATGATGAACTGGCCAAGGCCCGGCTTCTCAAAAGCGAGTTGGATACTTTTGTGACGCAGCCCTATAAGCCTCATCCTGCCACAGCGATGCATGACCACAATCATCAGCCGGTTGCAGCGCCTCCGAATGCAAACAACAAGGCCCATCTGTCTCTGTTCGCCTTCCCCATTTATGGAACAGTCACAGCCGGCCCAGATGGCGAATTGCAGATCAATCCGGTTGAGAATACTGCCACGCTTGTCAGCAGGGTCGAGCTTGAAGGACACCTGTTTGACTTGTTCAGCCTGGGTCACACTACGTCCAGCGACCGGCAGGTGACCCTGATACCGCAAGAATCTTATGGCTGGGCCAAAGTGCGCGGGTTGAGCATGAATGGATGGGCACCGCCTCTCAACGAAAATGACTTTATCTTGTTCCATGAAACGCCATCGGCAAATCACAATGACTTTGTGATTGTCTCTTCCCGGGATCCATCCGGCGATTTGACATATCTTGTTAAGAAATATGACAGTCATGCCAGGCAATTTCTTTCCAATTCCACAGATACAAGCAGAACCTATCCTCCCATTCCCTTGGATGATGAGCACAAAATTTTCGGTGTGGTTATCGCTGTGGCGAAACCAGCCAGCAAATAGATGGGAATCTCTGTTGCAAAAACCCTCCAGGACAAAGTCCTGAGACCATGGATTCCTGTGTTATGCTATTCAAAAAGGTAGTCAGTAGTTTACGAAACATCTTGAAAAACGGAAATTCTCCCAACTTTCGTGAAGTACTGATAGTTCAATGGATCATGGATGAACAAACAACTTAACACGAACCCTGATGTTTTTGTCCTCGTCCTCGGCGCCTCCGGACTGGATGTGGTCGGCCGCCTGCAAGGGGATTTGGAGATGGGGACTTCCAACCCGGCGCGGATTCGCACCTCCTTTGGCGGGGTGGCGCGCAACGTGGCCGAAAACCTGGCCCGGCTTGGTCAACCCGTCAAACTGCTTTCCGTCATCGGCAAAGACCGCATCGGCGACGACATCCTGGCCTACACCCGCCAGGCCGGGGTGGATGTATCGGCAGTTTTCACCACCGATAAGTACCCGACCGGTTTTTACATGGGCGTGCTGGATGAAAAAGGCAGGAGCCAGTTCGCCTTCGATGACATGCGCATCCTGGCCGAGCTGACAGAATCTTACCTGGCCTACAACGAGGACCTGTTCGAGAAAGCGGGACTGGTTTTCCTGGATGCCAACCTGCCGGAGACCGCCCTGAAAACGGCTTTCAAACTGGCGCAGAAATACAAGCTGCCGGTTTGCGCCGACCCCACTTCCCAATCCCTGGCGCCGCGTCTCAAACCATACCTGCGCCAGCTCAAACTGATTTCGCCCAATTGCGCCGAAGCCGGGATACTTTCTGGTCAGCATTTTGACCCCAATGATCGCGGCGCCGCCCTGAATGCCGCCCGCGCGCTGGTCAACCAGGGCGTGGAGACGGTTTTCGTCACCCAGGCCGAATTTGGCGTTTGCTATGCCACCTCGCAAACCAACGGGCACATTTCCGCCATCCGCACCCAGGTGATGGACCCCACCGGCGCGGGCGACGCGCTCACCGCGGCAGTCATTTACGCGCTGATGAACGAGATCGAAATTGACGATGCCGCCCGGCTGGGTGTTTCTGCCGCCTCGCTGGCCCTGCGCCATCCCGGGACGGTCTTCCCCGGTCTCTCGCTCGAAAGGTTGTACGACGAACTGGCGGTCTAATCAGGCTGCACCGGTTTCCCGGTGCAGTTTTCTCTCAAGAAGGAACTTATGACTGACTTTCAGACCACTTTTGTCAACTCCACTGAGGTTGCGCGCGCCCGCCAGCAAAATCTGCCGGTTGTCGCGCTTGAATCGACCGTGATCACGCATGGCCTGCCCCGCCCCCAGAACCTGGCCCTGGCGCAGGAGATGGAACAAACTGTCCGCTCCGAAAACGCCATCCCGGCAACGGTTGCCATCCTGGATGGAAAAATCCAGCTGGGCCTCGACGCCGGGCAGTTGGAACGAATCGCCAACGCCGATGACGCCATCAAAGTCAGCCTGCGCGATATCGCCACCGCGCTGGTCAAGCGCGTCCCCGGCGGCACCACCGTGGCCGGGACAATGTATCTCGCCGAACAGGCCGGGATCCGGGTCTTTGCCACCGGCGGGATCGGCGGCGTCCACAAGGAAGCCCGTTTCGACGTTTCCACCGATTTACAGGCGCTGGCTTCCATCCCGATGATCGTCGTCTGCGCCGGAGCCAAATCCATTCTCGATTTGCCGGGCACGCTTGAATACCTCGAAACACTGGGTGTCCCGGTGGTGGGCTATGGCACCGATAAATTCCCTGAATTCTTCTCACCGGGGAAGGATTTGCCGGTCAGCGTCAGGCTGGATACGCCCGAGGAAGTGGCGCAGTTTGCCCGCAGCCACTGGGAAATCGGCCTGAAATCAGCCGTCCTAGTTTGCCAGCCCATCCCCGCAGAACTTGCGATTGCAAACGCCGAAATTGCCCCGGTCCTCAAACAGGTTTCGAATGAAGTCCGCGAAAAGGGGATTAGCGGCCAGCAAGTGACCCCCTATGAGTTGAAAAGAGTCAATGAATTGACCCGGGGGAAGTCCATGCGCGCAAACCTGGCGCTTCTGCTGAACAATGCCAGGCTGGCCGCGCAGTTAGCGCGGGCCATGGCTGCTCAGTTTGACCAGCCAAAACTTGTCTGATCAAACCGGCTGAAAGGATAAAAAACGCGCGTACCGGCAAAAGTTACCGGTACGCGCGCAAATTATTTTCAAGCATTCCTATGGCGTGGGCGTCAGGCTCGGCCAGGGAGTATCGGTCGGCGGGCGGGTGCGGGTGGGCATGCGCGTTTGGGTTGGCAGGGGCGTCTTCGTCCGCGTTGCGCTGGGCGTGGGCAGAGGAGTTTCCGTATCGCGCAGGGTGGCGCTTGGCGCAATGGTGGGCGTGGAGGTGTCTGCCAGGCCCTGAACCACAAAACGGCCGACCGACTTCCATTCCAGCCCCACAAAAATCTGGACTTCATATTCCCCCGGCAGCCATTCATCGGGCGCAGCGAGACGTTCAGCGAACCCATAGCCGCCAGTATTCCCATCCCACGGTTTTGTTTCGTAGTAAACCAGTTCCCCATCGCGATACCAGAGCGCCGTCCATTGGGTTCCGGACAGCATATTGTCATAACTAAAGATAGCCGCTACCCGCCGGATTGGGTTGACAAAAACTGTCGCCGGGTTGAGGGGCGTGTACGTTCTCAAGTCAATCTCTTGCGCAAAGACCAGCGGGCTGAAAAGCGCCGCCGGGTTGGGCGTCACTTCGCTCTTGAACTGCATCTCGATCGCGAGCGGCATCGAAGGAGTGGGCGTAATCGTTGGCGTATCGGTGATGGAGGGTGTATCAGTAATGGTCGGCGTGAGCGTGATGGTCGGGCTGAGCGTAATCGTCGGGGAGAGGGTGATGGTGGGCGTCAGGCTGGGGGTGGGCGAAGGCTCGTAAAATGAGTAGGCCACTGGCTCGCCGTAACGCCCGATCAGGTAGGCTGCCAGGGCCAATCCAAAGGCAAAGGCGATCATGCGCCAGCCAGAAGCAATCCGCTGCTGGCGTAAACGGTAATAAAGCAGCTTGCGCCCCGCGCGGATGGACTGTATCCCGATCCACAGGCTGAGGGCCAGACCCAGAAGGGCCAGGAAAATTGCGGTATTGATGCCGGCCTTGATGTCCATTACAAAAATTATAGCATACAGCCCCGGCGAACCTCACGCGCGCGGGCAGGTATAATTACAGAATGGTTGAGCTTGTTTTCTTGAAACTCGGCGGGTCATTGATCACCGATAAGACCCTGCCCTATACCCCGCGCCTCGACAAACTGGCCGACCTCGCCGCCCAGATTTTTGCCGCCAAACAGGCCCAGCCGGGACTTTCCCTCGTTTTAGGGCATGGTTCCGGCTCCTTTGGGCATACGGCGGCGAGAGAGTATAAAACACGGGAAGGGAACCCCCACCGCCCTTCGGGCACCGCCCCGGAGAGCACGAGGCGAAACAGCCCCAAATCCGCCCTCCTGGCCTCCGGCCATCCCCCCATTTTCGACGAAGTTCAGTCGAAAATGGGGGGAGCAGAGGGGGGCGGGGGGTACTGGTTTGGCTTCGCCGAAGTCTGGTTCCAGGCCTCGGCCCTGAACCGTTTTGTGATGGATAGCCTGCATTCGGCGGGCGTGCCGTCGCTGGCGCTGGCTCCCGTTTCGGCGGTGACCGCCAGCAACGGCAAAGTTTCCAGCTGGGATCTAACCCCCCTGAAAGCGGCGCTGGCCGCCGGGCTGGTGCCGGTCATCTACGGCGACGTGATTTTCGATACCCTGCGCGGCGGGACGATCCTTTCGACCGAGGACTTGTTCGCGCACCTCGCGCGGGAACTGCATCCGCAGCGGATTTTGCTGGCAGGCCTCGAAGGAGCGGTCTGGGCCGATTTCCCGGAACGCCAGCAACGGGTCGAAAAAATCACCCCGGCCTCCTTTGACGAGGTCAAGGCCAGGGTGGGCGCTTCGCACGGCGCGGACGTGACCGGAGGAATGGAATCCAAAGTCCGGCAGATGCTGGCCCTGGTGACAGAAATCCCCGATTTGACAGCCCAAATCTTTTCGGGCGAAACGCCGGGAAACCTCCAAAGAGTACTCAATGGTGAAATTTCAGGCACGGAGATCCAGCTTGACTGACCCGCGCCATTCAAAGGTTCATAGGAGAAACCATGCTACCCGCTAAATTTACCCCCACCCCGCTCAAGCTCCGGCACCCAGTGCCATCTGACATTGAGATTGCGCAGGCCGCCACCCTGAAACCGATCGCGGAAGTTGCCGAAGAGTTGGGCATCCTGGATGGCGAGTTGGAGCCATACGGGCTTTTTATGGCCAAGATCAGGCTCGAAATCCTGGAGCGCTTGAAAGACCGCCCAGATGGCAAGTACATTGATGTGACTGCCATTACACCAACCCCGCTCGGCGAAGGCAAAACCACAACCACCGTGGGGCTTTCGCAAGCGCTCGGTGCGCACCTGGGAAAAAGTGTCATGACCGTGATCCGCCAGCCTTCACAGGGGCCAACCTTTGGCATCAAGGGTGGGGCAGCTGGGGGCGGCTACAGCCAGGTTATCCCAATGGAGGATTTCAACCTGCATCTGACCGGGGATGTCCACGCCATCACCGCGGCGCATAACCTGTGCGCCGCCGCGCTGGATGCGCGCATGCTGCATGAAGCTCAGACTCCCGATGACAACAAGTTGTTCGACGCGCTCTGCCCGCCCGATAAGAAAGGCAACCGCCGGTTTGCGCCGACCATGCTGCGCCGCCTGAAAAAACTCGGCATTGAGAAAACCGACCCAAACGAGTTGACCCCCGAAGAGCGTTCACGCTTTGCGCGCCTGAAGATCGACCCCGACAAGGTGGCCTGGCGGCGCGTTGCGGACGTCAATGACCGCTTCCTGCGCGAAATCGAGGTCGGCCTCGGCCCCGATGAAAAAGGCTTCGAGCATCGCTCCGGGTACGACATCTCGGCAGCAAGTGAGATCATGGCGATCCTGGCCCTGACCACCAGCCTGGCAGATATGCGCGAGCGCCTCGGCGCAATGGTTGTCGCTGCCGATCTGAACGGCGAAGCCGTCACAGCCGAAGACCTGGGTGTGGCTGGCGCGTTGACCGTCCTGATGAAAAATGCCATCAAGCCCAACCTGATGCAAACCCTCGAAGGCACCCCTGCCATGGTCCATGCCGGGCCTTTTGCCAACATCGCGCATGGACAATCCTCCATTATCGCCGATAAGATTGCCCTTAAGCTCTCCGATTATGTCATCACCGAATCCGGTTTTGGCGCAGATATCGGCATGGAAAAGTTCTTCGACATCAAGTGCCGCTATTCCGGCCTGATCCCGCAGGTGGTGGTGCTGGTCGCCACCGTCCGCGCGCTGAAGATGCACGGCGGCGGCCCAAAGGTGGTGGCAGGCAAGCCGCTCGCTCCCGAATATACCGAAGAGAATCTTGACCTGCTCGAGAAAGGCCTGCCCAACCTGGAGCGCCACATCCAGAACGCGCTCAAGTTTGGCGTGAACGTGGTCGTGGCAGTCAACTCCTTTACCAACGACACCCCGGCAGAAGTGGAACTCGTCCGCAAAGCCGCGATCGAAGCGGGCGCCATGGATGCAGTCGTCGCCCGTCACTGGATGGAAGGCGGCCAGGGCGCTATCGAATTGGCCAAAGCTGTGATCGAGGCTTGCGACAAACCCTCCAGCTTTAAATTCCTTTATCCGCTCGACATGCCTCTCAAGGAAAAAATCGAGCGGATCTGCCAGGAAATCTATGGCGCCGACGGCGTGGATTATTCCCCCGAAGCCGAGGAACAGATCGAGCGCTTTACCAGGCTCGGTTTCGGCAGCCTGCCAATCTGCATGGCCAAGACCCAGCTCTCGATCAGCCACGATCCCAGCTTGAAAGGCGCGCCAACTGGCTTCCGCGTGCCGATCCGTGATGTCCGCGTTTCGGTGGGTGCCGGTTTTATTTACCCGCTGGTCGGCAGCATGCGCACCATGCCCGGCCTGCCCACCCGGCCCGCGTACTTTGACATCGACCTTGACCTGAAAACCGGCAAGGTGGTCGGACTGTTTTAGGACAAGGCGAGATGACTTCCCTGCCCGCAGACATTTCTTCCGCTCTCGAACAGCTTCGCGCCGGGACATTAACCGCGCCAGGGCTCACCGCAGCCTGCCTCCAGGCCATTGAGCGGCTCAACCCTGAGATCAACGCCTTTATCACAGTTCCCCACTCTGAGCGGAGTGAAACACGGTCAAAGGGCGCATTATCGGGTATCCCCATCGCCATCAAGGACCTGTACGAAACAAAAGGCGTTCGCACCACCGCCGGGACAACGTTTTTTAAGGATTACCTCCCTGAAAACGACGCGGCGGTGGTGGAGAAACTCAAAGCGGCGGGCGCGTTCATCGCAGGCAAGACCAATACCCACGAAATTGCCCTGGGCGTGACCGGCGTCAACCCGCACTATGGCGCAGTCCGCAACCCCTGGGATACGGCCCGGATCACCGGCGGCTCCTCCAGTGGCAGCGCCGCCGCCGTTGCAGCGGGCATGTGCCTGGCCGCCATCGGCACGGATACGGGCGGCAGTATCCGCATCCCGGCCAGTTTGTGCGGCGTCGTGGGTCTGAAGCCAACCTATGGACGGGTCAGCCTGCGGGGTGTCGTTCCGCTTTCCTGGAATCTCGACCACGCCGGGCCGCTGACACGAACAGTCAAAGATGCCGCCATGCTCCTGCAAGTCATCGCCGGGTACGACGAACTTGACCCGGCTTCGGCCAATCTTCCCGTGGCCGATTACCTTTCTGACCTCGAGGGCGGCGTCAGGGGTTGGCGAATCGCTGTTTTGACGGGAGATTTCGCCTGGGGATCCGATCCCGACATTTCTGAAGCCGTTCGCGCCGCGGCACAGGTCTTCGAGTCTCTCGGCGCGCAGGTGGAACCGGTCGAAATGAATTTCCTGCGCGAGGCGGCGCTGGCCAACGGATTAATCGTCCAGGCAGACGGCGCAGCTTTCCATCGAGAGCGGCTGGCTGAAAACCCGCTCGGCTTTGGCGAGGATGTGCGCCAGCGCTTGCAAACCGGCGCAGCCCTGACCTCTACGGAATATTCACTGGCGCGCCGCACGCAAACCGAAATGCGCCGCCGCATGGAAATTTTCTTTGAAAAATATGATCTCCTGCTGACCCCCGCCACCCCCATCCCCGCGCTCTTGATCGCTGGGAATGATGCCCTCGAACAGGCCCGCCGCCTGACGCGCTTCACCGCCCCGTTTAATTTGACCGGACTGCCAGCCTTATCCGTTCCGTGCGGATTCACTCCCGAGGGGTTGCCGATTGGCTTGCAACTCGTCGCTGGAGCCTGGAACGAGGCCAAAGTCTTGCAGGCAGGTCAGGCCTTCGAGCAGGCCACCGAGTGGCACAAGAGAAAACCAGCCATTTATTTTAGTAATCAGTTTGCAGTTGGGTGAAAACGAGCGGGGCCGATCCGCTCGTTTTGTTATTCTGGTGATTACCACGAGAGCCGATTCTCATTCTAAAAATTCGCTCTTGAAAATCCCATCCAAATGTGCTAAGCTAATATTGGCACAAATAGACTATTATGGGGATATTACTCGTAAATAATTGGCCAAGGAGTGCAAAATGTTGGAACAACGCCAGCTAACCAGACGAAAATTCTCGTACTATCTGTTGGCTTTTGATGATAAAACGGGTGAATTGGTCGGTCATTGGACCGATATCAGCCCCGGCGGGTTCAGGCTGGAAACGCTTAAGCCCGTTCCTCAAGATGCGGATTTTCGTTTTCGCATCGAACTATCGGGAGAAATTTCTCGCAAGGGTGCCATGATCTTTAACGCGCGCAGCCGCTGGTGCCAACAGGATTCTTTTGATCCAAATCTCTATGTGGCCGGCTTTCAAATCGCCAATTTGCCCCCGGACGATTCAAAAATTTTCGCGCGCATATTTGAAAGATATGGCTCAAAGGTCAGTAACGGAAATTCCACGAACAATTATCTCTGGAAATGATAGAAGAGCAATAATGCAAATTCCCCGTTGTTTCTACAACAATGGGGAATTTGCATTTCTTACATCAGTCTTTATACCAACCATGGGATAAACATCTTTGTCCGTTTCATATATCCGGCATACTCATCGTAGATTGGGCACAAAAAGCCCCGAAATGGCCTCCCAGGCAAAAAATCGATAAAAACCGTGTATACCCGGTTGGCGCAGGGGCAGACCTGAAAACCAGAGAATGACTGCGGAACCGAAAAGGAAAATCAGGCAGGTTCAGAAAATATTGGGGACATATTAACACCGTGTCTTATCGTCTTGCACCCTGATCTAAAGCTGGATGGAAATTACCAACTGCCTCTGAAAAAATTTTGGATTAAGTATAGCCTGAATTCCGTCAGACGGCAGTTCCGTTTGACTTGCGCGCGGCGGTAAATCAAAAAGAATTCTCTGGAGCTTTCACGTCTCCACTACACTGATACATTGCTCAGATAGCGCGCAAAAGCCTCGGGCTTGAGGAACAGGGGGATGAATATGCAGGCGAAAAATCCGCCCAGGTGCGCCCAATAGCCAATGCCATACTGCACACCATTCAGGTAACTATTCAGCGCGGGCGGAATCTGGATAACCAGGTAATAAAGGATAAACCAGAACGCCCGAATTTTTGGCCAGGCCGGGATGATGTAAATTATCCACAAGGTGCGGATGCGCCCGCCCGGGAAAAGCAGGAAATAGGCCCCCATCACCCCGAAGATCGCGCCGCTCGCCCCAATACCCGGGATTGAAGCCTGCGGCTGGGCAATGGCGGTGATCAAATCTGCGCTGGCGCCAGAGAGCAGGTAATAAAGCAGGAATCTCCCCGGTCCGCAGGCATCCTCCACACGACGGCCAAAGACCCACAGGAAGAGCATATTCCCGGCCAGGTGGTACAGCCCGCCATGCAAAAACATGGAGGTGATGGTCGAAATCATCCCGGCGCCTTCCCTGGCCCAGAGCAGCGCAGGCGTAGACCCGAAGACCCGAAATACCACCCGGAGAATATGGTCAGGTAGTGAGATTTCCCCAATCAGGACAAGCGTGTTAACCGCAATCAGGGTGATCGTCATGAGCGGGAAGGAACCATAACGGTTGGGTTCAGTATCATTGATCGGAAACATAATCGCTCAGGGCTTACCAGCCAGTTCGTAAATTCATCCGGGTATAGGCATTCAACACCAGCATGAGATGTGGGAGCATCACCAGAGTCCAGCCAGCGGCGGCCATGGCAAAACGCGCCGCCGGGCTGCCACCCGAACCGGCATCGTCAAACAGCAGCAGCCACAGGCGCTGGCGTGAGCGCACGCTCGCAACCGCAATCAAAAATCCACCCAGCAGGGCCCAAAAAGCCCCCAGCCAGAGGAGCGGTTCAGGGTGCGCCAGCGGATTCACGCCCACCTGGATAAACATCAACACAATATAGAGCAGCGAGGGGCCAATGGTCAGGCGTGCAATCGAAAACCTGGGGGAAATATAAATGATCTTTTCAAGCTTTAATCCTTCCAGCCGGGTGATATTCCAATATATGGTATCCCACTTGCGGTCACCTTTGATCTGGAGCGCAGCGCGGCGATAGGTTGCGATGGCCTTGTCGAACTGTCCTTGCTCCTCATACATTTTCGCCAGGTCAAACAGGTTGTTTTGGAAATGATGCAGGCGGCGCAATTCCTGCTTTGCCTGAACATCCTCCGGGAGAAGCGTCAAGACTTTCTCGAGGGCGCGGGTTTGCTCATCCAGGTCGGGGGTCAACTCTGCCAGCAGCCTCCAGGCCTCGGCGCTTTTGGCAAGTTCCCGAATGACACTGTGCAGGAAGGTGAGCGCCTGACCGCGTTGGTTGGCAGCCACCAGTTCCCGGGCTTGCTCCATAAGCTCGTCCTGCCGCCATTTTTCCTTCTCGGTTTCCCTGTGTTTTTCCTCCTGGAGTTGGCAAAGGTATTTTCGGGCGTGGTTGTTCGCCGGGTTGATCTCAAGCACCGTCTGACAGGCTGCGATCCGTTCATCCACCTCGTCCAGCAGGCCAGCCAGCCACATCCAGGCGAGTTCATTTTGCGGTTCGGCCTCCACCACCCGCCAAAAGATTTCACGCGCCGTCCATTCACGCCCGGTGCGCGCCGTTGCAATCGCCTGTTGAAGCAAATCATCTTCCGGCATAAGGCCCCATTCGTGCAAAACAGGAAGGGTTGATCTTATTTTACTGGGTTATTTTATACGCACTCTGCAGATTGCGCGCACCTTTTTGCAGAGAAAATACGACTCTGGATGTGCGCCTGGAGTACTGCGATCGTCCTGGGCATCCTCCTCAACACCGTTCCTTCGGTGATCTCTTCAACGCTGAACAACGTCTCGGCGCGCTCGGCGACTAAAACCAGCCTGGCGGGTACACAAAAAAGCCGTGGCGTTCCGCCGCGGCTTTTGCTTTTAAGGAGGTTAGGCGCGGGTCTGAAGACCCGCGCCTAACCTAAATATTGGAGCTATTTGTTTCCCCTAAAAGGAGAGATCGGGAACGATTTTTATTGGTCTTTTTCGTAAACTATCTTTATTGTAATGATTGATTTTTGCCCGCGACTAGATTAAAACATGCTACACTGGTTAAAACGAAAAAGCGTGAGGGATAAATATGTCAATTTCAAAAATGAATTTGTACGAACAGAGTTCTACATTTCCTGAGATTGAGACAAGCAATTTGATCCCAGTTGATTCTAGATTAAGAGAGATAAAGAAAAAATTTTGTTCTGGTTTTTCAACAGTTATGTTAGCAGGTGCTTCGGGTACGGGAAAAACAGTATTACTTTCAGAGTTTACCAAAGAAAACAGTGATGTAACCTTTAGCTATTTTATAACTGATAATTTCTGGACATGGCGCCAGACAAATTTCTTATTGAGCCTATGCCAACAAATGAACTATATGGTTTCAGGGGAAAATCGAAAAACTGAAATAAGTGTATATGATAATGCTCAACTAGATATTGAACAGCTAAAGATGGTTTTTGAAAAATTAGTCCAAAAAGTTATAGATATTGCTCGGAAGCGAAATATAACTTTTTATTTTGTAGTGGATGGATTAGATTTGGCTTTTAAAGGCAGAGAAGGGGAAAGAATCAGTGATTTGCTTCCATTGCCAGATCATCCTAAATATCTTAAATTTTTAGGTAGTATTTCTCTATTAGGAATTGACAAATTAAATTTTAAGAAGTGCGGAATTATAGAACCAAACACTTTTTCTAGCCTAGAAATAGATACTTACTTCAATAAATCTTGCTTATCTTTGACTCAGAAGGAACTTAATTCACTTCAATTAATTTCCGGAGGCATACCAGGATATTTATATATTATTCGCAAACTATTATTAGAGAAATCTGTTTCTATCGCAGATTTGTTAACTCAACCAACAGAAATTGAAAATCTATTAAGATTACAATGGAGTTCTTCAGGACTCGATAAAAACGAGAGCCTTAAAAGGCCTCTTGCAATTTTGGCTTTTTCATTAACCCACCTAAATATTCAAACAATTAGCGAAATACTCGATATTCCCATACAACAAATTCAAGATCTGTTATTAAGTTCAGGAATCATTGCAAAGGATAGTCAAGGTTATATAAATTTTTACCCTGAATTGCACAAGTCGATTGCTCAAAAATTATTATCCGAACTCCAAAATTTTTCTGTAAGTTCATTAATAGATTATTATCGAAAGAAACCTTCAGACAAGGATGCTAAACAACTCTTACCAGAGTATTATCTTCTCTCAAAAAATCTTGAAGCATTGCAGGAATTTATTACTCCATCGTTTTTGCTTTCAAGTATTAAAGAGAATCAGGGCTTAGGCGGAGTAAAAAGATATCTTGGAATTGCTACCGAACTTGCTTCAAACCAAGGGGAAAAGGATCTAGTTTTCAAGTACAGCCTATTAAGTTCACAACTACACTCGCTTTCTATCGAACTCGTTGGAGGAAGTGAAATTGATGCGTTAATTGCTATGATGGATTATGAAGGGGCATTAAAACTCGCATCCGCCGCAAAAATAGCGCCACTTAAGATAAAGCTCTTGTCTCAAATCTATCGAGATATGGAACGAAATGGTAAGACGGTTTCAAAAAGCGAGAAGACCGACCTCGAACAAATGATACACAATCTAGATATAAAAGGTTTAGAACCAGAGGAAATCTTATCTATAGCTTCTGAAATTTTTCCAATACTCCCAGATTGCTCGATTTCTTTAGTTGATTCTGCTGAGTTAACTAAAGGAAATCAAACAGCTATGGATGTCATGATGCAAAAACCGGAGCAAGGCGCAC